>NZ_MUGW01000001.1 GCF_002217285.1 Flavobacterium hercynium
TTTAGATTTTAGATTTTACTACTTTTTCAAAGCTTTCAGCTTTGAAAAAGTGAAATGGCGGTATACTAAGTGCTGAAAATTAATCTTAAATTTTCATAAAAACATAATTTAAAAAAGAATACGATTGATTTTGGAAAAATAAGGAATTACCGTATTTTTGCATCTCAAAATAAAAAATTAGTAATGGGAAGAGCGTTCGAATTTAGAAAAGGAAGAAAAATGAAACGTTGGTCAGCAATGGCTAAAACATTTACCCGAATTGGTAAAGATATCGTTATGGCGGTTAAAGAAGGTGGCCCAAACCCAGATGCCAATTCTAGATTAAGAGCTGTAATACAAAATGCAAAAGCGGCCAACATGCCTAAGGACAATGTGGAACGCGCTATAAAAAATGCAAGTAATAAAGATACTGCCAATTATAAGGAGATTTTGTTTGAAGGATATGCTCCTCACGGAATTGCAATTTTAATTGAAACTGCATCTGATAACAATAACAGAACGGTAGCTAACATTCGAAGCTATTTTAATAAATGTAACGGAACAATGGGAACTCAGGGTTCTGTTGAGTTTATGTTTGATCATACTTGTAATTTCAGAATTGCAAAAGGCGAAATCGATGCTGAAGAATTAGAATTAGAGTTAATTGATTTTGGTGCCGAAGAAGTTTTTGAAGACGAGGACGGAATTTTAATCTACGCTCCTTTTGGTAGTTTTGGTGCTTTGCAGAAAGAACTGGAAAACAGAGGAATGGAAATATTATCTTCGGGTTTTGAACGTATTCCGCAAATCACAAAGGAACTTACTGAAGCACAAATTGCTGATGTTGAAAAACTAATCGAAAAAATCGAAGAAGATGATGACGTTATGAACGTTTATCACACGATGAAAGAAGAGTAAACTTTTTCTCAAAATACTACGAAAGCCCTGGATTTTTATTCAGGGCTTTTTACTTTCTTAAAAACCCTATTCTAAAAGAAATAAATTTAAATAATCTATTATATTTGCCCCAATCCTATTAACCCCTAAATCAAAAACGATATGCAAACATCGAAATACACAAGATTTGCCGTAATAGTTCTGGTAATCTTATTTATAGTTATTAGTGTAATAAGCTAGAAAATGTATAAATGTAAAGTCAAAAAGCCTTCTAATAGTACATTTGAAGGCTTTTTTTCCTAATTAAAATTATTAAAAAAGGTAATCATAAAACTAAATCTTACTTTAATCCGATGTCATTTTTTTGATGTCTTGTTTGTAATCTTTAGCAAATAAGTTCCTTCCGGCAAATCACCAATATTGCTGGCATTACTTCCTACTATTTTTCTTCCCTGCGAAAAAACCTCAACATTTTTAGCCGTATTTACAGGCTTTGCTGCAACAGTATTTTTAGCCGTTTTGGTTTCCGTATTTGCAACGCTTAAAGACTCACTTACAGGCTTAGAATCATTGTAATACTGTAAAACCTGAGAATCTGTTAAAGCTACATTGTAAATTTTTAAATCATCTATATCAGCATTTATTCCTACTGTAGTATTTATTTCTCCAAGTCTGAATATAGTACCTTTAGTCTGACGTGAAATACCAGAAATCGACTTCAGCAATTCGCCATTACGATATATTTTTGAAGACTTTCCGTCATGAGTTATAGTATATTGATACCAAATATCACGTGCCAAAGGAGTAGAAACTATAATATCATTAGAAGTTCCCCAACCTGCAAGACTTAAATCAGAATTAGCCGTTGAAGTTCCTTGCTGCAATAAACCACAATATTGGGCATTAACAGCATTTCCGTAACCCCAAATATAATTTGCCGAAGAAATGGCATTAAACTTTACCCAAACCGACACAGAACGAGTATTATTGTCTTGTGGAAGATTATCAATAACAGCTTCCATACCTTTATTAACAAGTCGCTGAGCGCTCTTGACTCCCCCCATCCTATCGCTTACAAAATTTGCACTACCTGTAAATGATATGTTATTAGCTGTATTATTCAATGTTCCGTTAAAATCGAATTCCTGAATTGGATTTTGCGCGGTAGCAATAAAAAAACTAACAAACAGTAATGTGAGTAGTGTTTTTTTCATAGTAGTAGATTTTAGGATATTAAAAATTTAAATTTTAATCCTACTAATCTATATTAATAAGTATAGGTCTCGAAACTTTCCCGATAAAAAACCAAAATAATCGACGAAATAACCAAAATCGATATCTTTACAATAGCAATTGATTTTAATTATACTGTTTGCAATTTTCTTAAAAAAGAAAATTTAAAGCAATACAAATGACAAGATCTTACAATAAAATACGTTATTCTCACAAAATACCGAAAACCAACATTTGACAATGCTAGACGCGGATGACACGGATTCGCTCTGCGAAAACACAGATTTACACGGATTTTTTTGAATATTTACTTTGTTGCTTCTGAATCAATTCTAACTTATATCAAGAAGGTCGTAATTGGATAAATATTATGAAGTTCATTTAAATCAATAAAAAAACTCCATTTGACAAAGCCAAATGGAGTTTCTATATATCAGAATTCTAAATTTCTATTTTACAAATTCAATTTTTTGAACTTCTTCTTCATTGACACTGTCAAAGAATCCTTGTTCATTCATCCAGTCATCGCTAAACACTTTACTCATGTATCGTGATCCGTGATCTGGAAAAATAGCAATAATATTACTATCTTTTGTAAACTCACCTTCTTCTGCATATTGTTTAATCGCCTGCATTACAGCACCAGATGTATATCCTACGAATAAACCTTCTTTACGGGTGATCTCTCTTGCTGAGTGAGCACTTTCTTCGTCGGTTACTTTCATGAACTTATCAATAATATCAAAGTCTGTAGCAGATGGAATTAGATTTTTACCTAGACCTTCTATACGATATGGGTAAATTTCTTTATTATCAAATTCTTTTGTTTCGTGGTATTTTTTCAAAACCGAACCAAAAGCATCTACACCAAGAATTCTAATATTAGGATTTTGCTCTTTTAAGAATTTTGCAGTTCCTGAAATTGTTCCTCCGGTTCCGCTACAAGCAATTAGATGTGTGATTTGTCCTTTTGTTTGTTCCCAAATTTCCGGACCTGTGCTGTTGTAATGAGCATCAATATTTAGTTGGTTAAAATATTGATTGATATAAACTGAACCTTTTGTTTCTTCATGCAAACGTTTTGCAACGTTATAGTATGATCTTTCATCATCTGCAGAAACGTGAGCCGGACAGACATACACTTTTGCTCCTAAACTCCTCAACATGTCAATTTTGTCTTTCGACGATTTTGAACTTACAGCTAAAATACAATTGTAGCCTTTTATTATACTTACCATAGCTAAACTAAATCCCGTATTACCGGATGTTGTTTCGATTATGGTATCTCCTGGAGAGAGTATTCCTTTTTTCTCGGCCTCTTCAATAATATATAATGCTATTCTATCTTTTGAGGAATGTCCCGGATTAAAAGCTTCTACCTTTGCATAGAAATTTCCTTCTAACTCGGCGGTGATTTTATTTAGCTTAATAAGTGGTGTGTTACCTATTAACTCTAAAACGTTATTGTAAGCATTTATTTCTTCTTTCATAAAAAAATAGTTAATCAAAGGCACTTAAAAATAACCTTGACAGATTGCAAATTTAACAAAAAAAATTCTAATTAGCTTCTAATTTTCTCTAAATCTAATAAAAAACTAAATTCTTTTGCTAAGTCTTTTAAAGCTTCAAACCTTCCTGAAGCCCCGCCATGTCCCGCATCCATATTGGTATCCAGAAACAAAAGCTTATCATTTGTTTTCATATTCCTTAGTTTCGCTACCCATTTAGCTGGTTCCCAATATTGTACTTGAGAATCATGTAAACCTGTAGAAACGTACATGTTAGGATAATGTTGCGCTTTTACATTATCGTATGGTGAGTACGACAACATATAATCGTAATACTGTTTATTATTAGGATTCCCCCATTCGTCGTATTCGCCTGTTGTAAGGGGAATACTGTCATCAAGCATTGTTGTAATTACATCAACAAATGGTACCTGGGCAATAATCCCGTTATACAATTCAGGAGCTTCATTTACAATAACTCCCATCAAAAGTCCTCCTGCTGATCCTCCTTCTGCATATAAATGTTCCGGAGATGTAAATTTTTCGTCAATTACAAATTTAGAGCAATCAATGAAATCTGTAAAGGTATTTTTCTTTTTTAACAGTTTTCCATCTTCATACCATTGTCTTCCTAAATCTTCTCCTCCTCTAATGTGAGCAATTGCAAAAACAAAACCGCGATCTAATAAAGACAATCTTGTTGACGAAAAATAAGTATCCATCGTTATTCCGTAAGAACCATACGCGTACAGTAGTAACGGATTTTTACCGTTTTTATGCAATCCTTTGCGATAAATCATCGAAATAGGCACTTTTACGCCATCTCTTGCTGTTGCCCAAACACGTTCTTCGATATAATTTTCTTTATCAAATTTACCACCTAAAACCTCTTGTTCTTTTAAAACTTCTTTGGTTTTAGTAGTCATATTAAAATCAATTACAGACGAAGGCGTCGCCAAAGACTGGTAACTGTAACGCAGAATATCTGTATCAAAATCGATATTGGTTGTGGTGTACGCATTATACGTTTCACTGCCAAACGGTAAATAATAATCTGGCTCGTCATTCCATGGCATGATACGAATATGGTTTAATCCATTCGATCTTTCTTCTACCACTAAATAATTTCTGAATATTTCAATATCTTCTAAAAGAACATCTTCGCGATGCGGTATAACATCTACCCAGTTTTTTTTACCCGTTTTATTTTCGGGCGTTTTCATTAACTTAAAGTTGGTAGCGTCATCTTTATTCGTCAAAATATAAAAAGAATCTTCGTAATGCGAAATACTATACTCCAGTCCTCGAACACGCTTCTGAAAAACCTCAAATTCTCCATCAGGATTGTCTGAATTTAAAATTCGGTATTCTGTAGTCAATGTACTTCCAGATCCAATTACAATATATTTTCTTGACTTTTCTTTACTTATCGAAACATTAAAGGTATCATCTGTTTCATTAAAAACAAGTACATCTGCTGCAGCATCAGTATTTAATTTATGTCTGAAAATTTTATCTGCTCTAAGCGTAACTTCGTCCTGCTTGGTATAAAAAATCGTATGATTATCATTTGCCCAAACAGAACCTCCTGTAGCATTTTCGATTCTATCTGCTAAAATTTCATTTGTTTCCAGATTTTTGATCTGAATCGTGTAAATTCTTCTCCCTACAAGATCAACACCAAAACTGGCAAACTTATTATCCGGACTAATACTTAAACCTCCTAATTTAAAGTAAGCATGTCCTTCTGCCATTTCATTGCAATTAAACAAGATTTCTTCTTCTGCCGCTAAGCTTCCTTTTTTTCTTGAAAATATTGGATAATCCTGACCTGTTTCAAATCGGGTAATATAATAGTAACCATTGTAAAAATAGGGAACAGAGGAATCATCTTCCTTAATTCTGGCTTTCATTTCTTCATACAAAGAAGCCTGAAGATCTTTTGTATGAGCCGTACTGTTTTTATAATAATCGTTTTCCTGATTTAAATAATTAATTACTTCCGGATTTTCCCTGTCATTTAACCAAAAATAATTATCAAGTCGGGTCTCTTTATGTTTTTTTAATGTTTTGGGTATTATGTTAGCCTTTGGGGCCGATATATCGTTTTGCATTGATTAAGCGTTTGTTTTTATAAGACGGAGCAAAAATACTATAAACACAACATAAGATAAATATTTTTTTCATAAAATATTGTATTGATATAATACAGCAATATACTAATTTTGTGTGAAATAATATAAAATCAACAAAAATGGATTTAATGGGAATGATGGGTAAACTTAAAGAAACCCAACAAAAAATTGAAGATACAAAAAAACGTCTGGATACTGTTTTGATTGATGAACAAAGTGCTGATGGATTATTGAAAATTACTTTGACAGCTAACAGAAAAGTAACCGCTATCTCTATCGATGACTCGTTATTGGAAGATAAAGAACAATTAGAAGATTACTTAATTGTAACACTAAATAAAGCAATCGAAAAAGCTACAGGAGTAAACGAAAGAGAACTTGATGCTGTTGCAAAAATGGATATGCCAATGATTCCGGGAATGGATAATCTTTTTAAATAAGAGGGACAAAGGTTCTGAGGTACAAAGGGACAAAGGTTTTTCGTTGTAACTTTTGAAACTATTCTTAAAAAAAGGAAGCACAATTGTGCTTCCTTTTTTTAAATGAACCTTTGTGACTTTGAGCCTTTGTGACTTTGAACCTAAAAACCTTAGTACCTCAGAACCTTTGAACCTTTGAACCTTTGTCCCTTAAAATTTAGAAAGCGTCTCTAAGACGTACGTATGCATTACTTCTCTGTAATCTAAGTGCGTTACAATACGAAGTTTATTATGTCCCATTGAACTTATTGAAATATTTTTTTGTTTTAATTTCTCAATCAAAAGCTGATCATTATATCCTTCCGCCAACGAAAAAATCAAAATATTAGTTTCTACAGGTTCTACAGCCGCAACCCAGGTTTTAGTTACTAAAACTGCAGCAATTTCTTTTGCTCTTCGGTGGTCTTCTGCCAGTCTTTCAATATTGTGCGCTAATGCATACAATCCTGCAGCTGCCAAATATCCTACCTGACGCATTCCTCCGCCTAATATTTTTCTAATTCTCAAAGCTCTGTGAATATCCACTTTGCTCCCCAAAAGTACTGATCCGATTGGAGCACCTAATCCTTTAGACAAACAAACGGAAATGGTATCGAAAATAGCTCCAAATTCTTTTGGATTTTGCCTCTTCGCTACTAATGCGTTCCAAATTCTGGCTCCATCTAAGTGAAATTTCAAATTATTAGCATCGCAAACTTTCTTTATTTCTCTTAAATCTTCTAATTCATAACAAGCGCCACCACCTTTATTCGTTGTATTTTCTACACAAACCAAACTAGTTAACGGACTATGATAAAATTCGGGATCATTGATCGCTGCTGCAACCTGACTGGCATTAATCATACCGCGATGTCCATCGAGTAAACAGCATGATACGCCACTATTAAAAGATACACCACCACCTTCGTAATGGTAAACGTGTGCATATTTGTCGGCGATTAATTGTTCTCCCGGTTGTGTATGTAATTTAATAGCGGTCTGGTTTGCCATAGTTCCTGACGGAAAAAAAAGTCCTGCTTCCATACCAAAAAACTCAGCAACTCGGGTTTCCAGTTCGATAACCGTCGGATCCTGCTTGTATACGTCATCACCTACCTGTGCATTAAACATATACTGCAACATTTCGTATGTAGGTTTAGTAATGGTATCGCTAATTAAATTTATTTCCATATTATAAAAACTATATCTTATTTTTGTACAACAAAATTACGTATTACTGGTAGTTATTCTGAGTAAGTTTTAGTAAATTTTAACTTGTCAATAACCTAGAACCAAATTAACGTAATATTTATAACAAACATATAAAACTACTATTAATTTATGACAACTACCGAACAAATAAAAGGTATTGTGGAGCGCCTTGGTGCGTTGAGGAGGTATCTTTGACGTTGATGCCAAGCTAATCGAAATTGCCAACGAAGAAGAAAAAACTTTCGCACCTGACTTTTGGAACAATGCAAAAGAAGCTGAAGTGATTGTAAAAAATCTTCGAAACAAAAAAAAATGGATCGAGGACTACAATAAAGCGATCGAACTAACAGACGAATTACAACTTGCCTACGATTTTTATAAAGAAGGAGAACTTTCTGCAGAAGAATTAGACGGACATTACGACACCACTCAGGCTCATATTGAGAACATTGAGTTTAAAAACATGCTTTCTGACGAAGGAGATAGTTTAAGTGCGGTGGTACAAATTACCGCAGGAGCCGGTGGAACTGAAAGCTGTGACTGGGCAGGAATGCTAATGCGTATGTACATGATGTGGGGAGAAAGCTATGGCTTTAAAATAAAAGAACTGAACTTTCAGGCTGGTGATGTAGCAGGTATTAAAACTGTTACACTGGAGTTTGAAGGAGATTATTCTTTTGGCTATCTTAAAGGAGAAAACGGTGTACATCGTTTAGTACGAATCTCTCCTTTTGACAGTAATGCCAAGCGTCATACTTCATTTGCTTCTGTGTATGTTTATCCGCTTGTTGATGATAGTATCGAAATTGATATTAATCCGGCTGATATTGAAATTACGACTTCGCGCTCTAGTGGAGCGGGTGGACAAAATGTGAATAAAGTTGAAACTAAGGTACAACTAGTGCACAAACCAACCGGAATTCAGATTCAATGTTCAGAAACGCGATCGCAACAAGACAACAGACAGCGTGCCATGCAAATGCTTCGATCTCAATTGTATGAAATTGAATTAAAGAAGCAACAAGCTCAGCGTGCTGATATTGAAGCTGGAAAAATGAAAATCGAATGGGGTTCGCAAATACGTAATTACGTTATGCAGCCATATAAGTTGGTCAAAGATGTTCGTACCGGTTACGAAACCAGCGACGTTGATGGTGTTATGAACGGTAACATCGATCCTTTCCTAAAAGCATTTTTAATGATGATGGGACAAAAAGAAGAAGAATAAATTCTAAATAAACCTTTAAGATATTAAGAAGAATAAGCTGCAAAAGTTTATTTTTTTTAGTACCTTAATGGTAAAAAAACTAGGACTATGATTAAATGGGCAGATATTATTCGATATACAAATAAAGGAAATCCAACTCCTGAGAAAAAGGTTGAGAAAACGGAAGAAGAATGGAAACAGCTCTTAACGTCTGAAGAATTTCAGGTAACGCGTCTAAAAGGTACAGAAAGATCTTTTAGTTCAGAACTTTGCAGTTTATTCGATCCGGGAATTTATGAATGCAAATGCTGTGGTACAGTATTATTTGATGCCAGCGAAAAATTTGAATCAGGAACCGGATGGCCATCTTTTACGCAGCCCATTCAGGAAAATTCAATTGCGTATCACGCTGATAAATCATACGGAATGATTCGAGTTGAAGTAGTTTGTAATACCTGCGAAGCACATCTTGGTCACGTTTTTCCCGATGGTCCAGAACCAAGCGGATTGCGTTATTGCATCAATGCTATCTCTCTTTCTAAAATAAAAGAGTAATACATTTAAATTATTAAGAAAGCGATTCTCTACTTAAAAAGAGAATCGCTTTTTTATTTTCATAAAATTCAAAAAAAAATTAACTAGCAATTTAATTTTTTAAAATAAAGGATTAATCTTACTAATAAACAATACTATCCGAAAGAAATTAAAAAATAACATTTCCTCTAACAAACAGTATGATTGATACTTAACTGTTAAATTAGTTACAGTACTGTTTTTTAACCCGAAAGCAACAAAATAATGTTTTTAATACCTACAGATCATCAAATTAAGGATAAATAGTATTATTCCATCATATTTTTAAAATTACCAAACTGTTAATAAATTAATACTTTTGATGTTAATTTTGTAATATTTAAACTGTTATTTAAAATTGTTTATTTAAAACTTACAAATAACATTAGGTAATTCAAATCTAATTTATTTTATTTGACGGAAATAAACCGAAAACACCCCAATTCATTAGATGAAATCCTATTCAATTCAAGAAATCAACGAGGTCATAAAAGGAGAAATTTATGGCACAACTTCTCAAAGCATAACTGCAACAGAACAATTAGAGAAAGCAACAAGTTCTGAAATATCTTTTATAGGAAACAAAAAATATGAAAAGTTTTGGGAAGCTTCAAAAGCTGCTGTTGCGGTAGTAAATGAAGATATCTCTATTGAGCCTGGAACTAACCGTGCTTTTATTAAAGTTAAAAATGCTGATTTAGCAATGTCTCAAATTTTAGCTCTTTTTGCACCCCCAACTCCATTATTTCATAATGATATTCATCGAACTGCAACAATTGATGAAACTGCGATAATTGGCGAAGGCTCAAGAATTGGAGCTGGCTGTTATATTGGTCCAAATGTATCGATTGCAGCAAACGTAACGATATATCCAAACGTTACCATTTTAGACGAATGTACCATAGGTAAAAACACTATTATTTGGTCTGGAACTGTGGTTAGAGAGCGTTGTCATATTGGAAGCGATTGTATCATTCACCCTAATGCTACAATTGGAGCTGATGGTTTTGGATTTCGCCCTTGCAGTGAAAAAGGTTTAGTAAAAATTCCACAAATTGGAAATGTAATAATAGGAAACGGAGTTGAAATTGGAGCAAATTCTTGTGTGGACCGTGGAAAATTTAGCTCAACCATTTTAGGTGATGGCTGTAAAATTGACAATCTGGTACAAATTGGACATAATAGTAAATTAGGTAAATTCTGTATTATGGCTGGAAACAGCGGATTAGCAGGTTCTGTTACATTAGGAAATGGTGTTATTATTGGCGGAAGCGCTTCTATAAAAGATCATACTACTATTGGTGATGGAGCAACTGTAGGTGCAGGATCCGGAGTTACAGGTGATGTTGCTGCCGGAAAAACAATGCTGGGTTATCCTGCTGTTGAAGCTCGTGATGCCTTAAAGCAATGGGCAATCTTAAAACGAATGGTTTGCGATTCTAAAAAATAATCGAAAAAATAAGTTATAAAAAAAACAGAAGATCATCTTCTGTTTTTTTGTTTTATACTCATAGCGCTTCACGTTTAAAGAATATACAAAATCAATTAAAATTCTTAATTTATGATACGAAGAATCTGATTTATAAATTGATTTTGTAAATTAGCCAACAGTATTTTGTAAAAACATCAATTTCTTATGGATTTAAACTTCAATAAAAACGAAGATCACAATAAACTATTACTTTCTGAATTAAAACAAAAATTAGCCAAAGTAAAATTAGGTGGTGGAGAAAAGCGTATTGAAAAACTTCATGCCGAAGGAAAAATGACAGCACGTGAACGTATCGCCTATTTATTAGACGATAATACGAAAAGTATTGAAATTGGAGGTTTTGTTGGAGATGGCATGTATGCTGAACATGGCGGTTGTCCGTCCGGTGGTGTTGTCATCAAAATAGGTTATATAAAAGGCAAACAATGCATTGTTGTTGCTAATGATGCTACTGTAAAAGCCGGAGCCTGGTTTCCTATTACGGGAAAGAAAAACCTGCGTGCACAGGAAATTGCAATGGAAAACAGATTGCCTATTATCTATTTAGTAGACAGTGCCGGTGTTTATTTGCCACTACAGGATGAAATTTTTCCGGACAAAGAACATTTTGGAAGAATCTTTAGAAACAATGCTCAAATGAGCAGCATGGGAATCACACAAATTGCCGCTGTAATGGGAAGTTGCGTTGCTGGTGGGGCTTACTTACCAATTATGAGTGATGAAGCACTAATAGTTGATAAAACGGGAAGTATTTTTCTTGCCGGAAGCTATTTAGTAAAAGCAGCCATTGGAGAAACTATTGATAATGAAACTCTTGGCGGTGCTACAACGCATTGCGAAATTTCAGGTGTTACAGATTATAAAGCTAAGGATGACAAAGATGCCTTAGATAAAATAAAAAATATTGTTGATAAAATAGGCAGCTACAACAAAGCGGGTTATAGCCGAATTAAAGCGGAGAAACCTGCTCTAGAACCTAATGATATCTACGGAATTTTACCAAAAGCCAGAAATGAGCAGTACGATATGATGGAAATCATTAATCGTTTGGTGGACAATTCTGAATTTGAACCTTACAAAGACGGTTATGGTCAAACCATTATTACCGGTTATGCCAGAATTGATGGCTGGGCTGTTGGAATTGTAGCCAACCAAAGAAAAGTGGTTAAAACCAAAAAAGGCGAAATGCAATTTGGCGGTGTAATTTACTCGGACAGCGCAGACAAAGCAACACGTTTTATTGCCAATTGCAATCAGAAAAAAATTCCACTCGTTTTTCTTCAGGATGTTACCGGATTTATGGTAGGATCAAAATCAGAGCATGGCGGAATCATAAAAGATGGTGCTAAAATGGTAAACGCAGTAAGTAATTCTGTTGTACCAAAATTTACTGTGATAGTAGGAAACTCTTATGGAGCAGGAAATTATGCGATGTGCGGGAAAGCTTATGATCCAAGATTAATCTTTGCATGGCCAAGCGCAGAACTAGCTGTTATGGGTGGAACTCAGGCTGCAAAGGTATTGGCACAAATCGAAGCTTCTTCGCTTAAAGCAAAAGGAGAAATCATAGACGAAGCTAAAGAAGCTGAACTTTTCAATAAAATAAAAGCACGTTATGACGAACAGACATCGCCGTATTACGCTGCTTCAAGATTGTGGACAGATGCTATTATCGATCCATTAGATACCAGAACATGGATTTCTATGGGTATCGAAGCTGCTGACCACGCTCCTATTGAAAAACAATTTAATTTAGGTGTTATTCAGGTTTAATCCTGAATTTAAAACACTAATAAAAAACTCATTTTCAATACCTTAACACATTAAGTGATTAAAATTTTGTACATTAGTATGTCTTTTTAATCACTTAATATCATGGAAAATGTAAAAAACTTAAATAAGTGGGCTAACGCACACACTTATTTACCAGTAGATTTGGTGCGCATTGCATTGGGTGTATTTTTATTTATGAAAGGAGTTTCATTTGTAACCAACGCACAATATTTGCATGAACTGATTTCTCCCATCGACCAATTCGGAGGCGGAATGTTTCTTTTGCATTATATTGCTCCGGCACACATGATTGGCGGCATTATGATTGTCTTTGGATTATTAACCCGTTGGGCAATTACTGCACAACTGCCTATTTTGCTAGGCGCAATTCTAATAAACGCTATGGGAAATCTGCGTTCTGAAAGTTTACTTTTAGCAATAGCAGTATTTTTAGTTTGTGTTTTCTTTTTATTTTACGGTAGCGGAAAACGTTCAGCTGATTACTATTTCAAAATGCAGCAATAAACCTTTTTCTTTACTTAGTTGATTTTGAATATTTAGAATAAATTAACGCGCTACTAATCGTTAATTAATTCCTTAAAATTTCTTTAATTGTATTTTATGAATTAAATTCGCCACCATGAATTGGATTCGTAAAACGGTTATTTGTATCGCACTTGTGATAATGGCGTCTTTTGCTTTTGAAGCAAACGGAATTCCTGTGCAAAATACCGAAACCCAAAAATCCGACACCAATTTTTCACTGGATTATCTGGATGCTTCAGATTTTATTCAGCCACAATCCGGTTACCAATTTGCTGCAAATCTAAAAACGAGCCATCCTAATTTAGTTAAATGGTTTGATTATTTACAGATCGTTATTCCTGGTCAGCAGGTTGTAAAATCAGTATCTAATTTTGCAAATCAATTTTCAAATCACAGCAAAAAGATATCCTTATTGCTCTATCCCTTCCATTATTTTTGGTAATTAAATTTTTGAATTTTTAAGTAGAAGAATAGTTTTTCTTCTAAGTCAGGTATGTTATTTTCTGAACGAAAGTAACTTGACATTTCATATTATTTAATCGAATTCAAAAAATAAAAAATGGAAACAAGTGTAACCATAATTGGTATTGTAATCGCAATCATAGTAGCGATTCCTGTATATTTTACTGCAAGATCTAGTGCTGCAAATAAAGCTAAGATCTTAAATATTAAAAAGAAATTTAACCCCAATCATCCCGAAGATTTTGATTTAACAGAATCTCAAAGTAATAAAACGCTGACCATAGATCATAATAACAGAAGATTCATTTTAATGAATTTTAATCCTAATCAGCAAGAATCGATTTTTGTAGATTTAAAATCTGTGTCCTCATGTAAACTGGTTTTAACACATGACGGAAACTCAGATACTATTCTTAAAATCGATTACGAATTTCAACAAAGAGAAAGCGATAAAAAAATCATCATACCTTTTTATGATTTTGATGATGATCGCATCAAACAAATAAGTGCTTATCAAGATCACCAGTTTGCAAAAAAATGGCTTAAAATCATTCAGGATTCTATTTAGTGTTAGTTATTTAATTCAGTAAAAAGAGGCTCATTATGAGTCTCTTTTTTGTTATATGATATTTGTCATTTTATATAATACTACTAAAAATTAATTTTGTTAGTCTAAAATCTAATTTTATGAAAACTTCTTTAATTCAAAAATACAATGTTCCGGGTCCAAGATACACAAGCTATCCAACGGTACCTTACTGGAATGAGGCAAATTTTACAGAAGAAAAATGGGTACAATCTCTTCAAAAGTCCTTTGCGGAAAGTAATTCAGAAAACGGAATTAGTTTATACATTCATTTACCGTTCTGCGAAAGTATGTGTACTTTTTGCGGATGCAATAAACGAATTACAAAAAACCATTCTGTTGAAGAAACGTATATCAAAGCAGTTCTAAAAGAATGGAGTTTATATTGCAAAGTTTTACCTGAAAAACCAATCATAAAAGAAATACATTTAGGTGGCGGAACCCCCACTTTTTTTTCATCTGATAATTTAGAGAATTTGATTAATGGTATTTTTTCGCTTGCCAAAAAAGCAGACAATCATGAATTTAGTTTTGAAGGACATCCAAATAATACTACTTATGAACAGCTTCAAAAATTATATAATTTAGGCTTTCGCCGAGTAAGTTTTGGTGTTCAGGATTATGCAGAAAAAGTGCAAAAAGCAATTCACAGAATACAGCCCTTTCATAATGTTGCCAAAGTAACTTTTTGGGCAAAAGAAATTGGATATACTTCAATAGGTCATGATTTAATATTTGGTTTACCTTTTCAAACTCTTAAAGACGTTATTGATACGGTAGAAAAAACAAATTCCTTAAAACCGGACCGATTGGCTTTTTACAGCTATGCACATGTGCCTTGGATAAAAGGAAATGGTCAGCGTGGGTTTAATGACGAAGATCTTCCAAAAGATGCAGAGAAAAGAGAATTATACGAAACAGGCAAACTAATGCTTTCCCAAAATGGTTATCACGAAATTGGAATGGATCATTTTGCATTACAATCTGACAGTTTGCATAAAGCTTCTGAGAACAAAAAATTACATCGTAATTTTATGGGATACAGCGCATCAAAAACACAAGTGATGATTGGTTTGGGTGTTTCCTCCATAAGTGACAGCTGGTACAGTTTTGCTCAAAATACCAAAACGTTAGAGGAATACTACCAATTGTTGGAAGAAGATAAATTGCCTGTAGTAAAAGGTCATATTTTAAACGAAGAAGATTTAATTATTCGCAAACACATTCTAAACTTAACCTGCGAATTCGAAACAACCTGGACTTCAGAATCGCTTTACTTTGATGAAATTTCAAGTGTATTGGAAGATTTAAGAGAAATAGAAAATGATAATCTAATTGTAATAGAAGGAAATAAAATTACAATTACCGAGGCAGGAAAACCCTTTGTTCGTAATATCTGTATGGCGTTTGATTTACGTCTAAAAAGAAAATCACCGGAAACAAGTTTGTTTTCGATGACTGTATAATTAAATTGCAGCTAAATTTAATGTGTCGTTTCTAATGACAGTTTGGAGTCTGTTGCACAAATAAACTCATATTAGAAGGAGAAATATACGGAATCCCTAAACCTAATCCTCTAAGGATAAATAAAACTCCAATAATTACCGCAACATAAGGTATCGCTTTCTGAATTTTGTTTCGGAATGGCATCTTTATCATTGAATTTACGTATACTACAAGCGTCATTAAGGGCAAAGTCCCCACACCGAATAATATCATATACAGCACACCCAAACTGGCGCTTTGCATTGCAATTGCGCCAAATAACGCTACGTATACCATTCCGCAAGGCAAAAAGCCATTTAGTAAACCAATTATAAAAAGAGATTTGTAGCTTTTATTTTTAAAGTGATTTCCTAAATTTGATTTAATTTTTGAAATTACTTTGTAAACCGGTTTTGAGAAATTATACTTCGCAAACAATTGCTCCGGAATCAAGACTACCAATATCATAGCTAAGCCAATAAAAATAGAGATTTTTTGCTGTAACCCGGCTAAGAAAAAACCTCTTCCAAGCAATCCAAAAACTAAACCTATTGAACCATAAGCCGTTAAACGTCCTAAGTGATAGGTTACAATCTGAGTTACTTTTTTTGCTTCATTCTGACGGTCTACAGGAAGCATCATAGCAATTGGTCCGCACATACCAATACAGTGCAGACTACTAATCAATCCAAATATAAAAGCTGAATACAACATTTTGAACTGTTTTAATTTACATAAACTACTTCTTTTGATAAGTATTTTTTGCCATCATACTGCCATTCCATATTGACGTCCCAGCGTCCTTTAACCAATTTATTTTTCGGAATTAACAAAGTAGAGTTATTCAACACTATTTGAGTATTAAAATCAAACTTTTTATTAGAAGGTCTGTACAACAAAACGTTTCCTTTGATTTTTTCATTCTGCATTGTAGCCGGAAAATCGATCTTCACACCATTTTCTGTGTACTTAATAGAAGGCTTTCTTTGCAAGTCATGCGCATTTTGAATTCTTGCCATTTCATCCTGAAAATGCGAATCGTGCTTATAGTATTCTTCTACAACTAAATCATTATCATATTTGCTGTTTGATTGTACTTCAAAAACAAAATATAAAATAAAGGTCATAAATAATCCAAAAGCAATTACAATTCCTGTTCCCCAATTAATTTTCATAGTAAGTATTTTTAAATTTAGTAATCCGTTTATGTGTTACTTGGTACACTTTATGTTTTCTAATTAAAGCTTCGTGGTCCTAAAAAATTTGTAGTAGTGGTTTCAAGTAATTCTTCTCCGTTATAAATACCAATCTTAACTTTGGTTTTATCACTTTCTAAAAGTACCTGATCTATTTCTATAAAAAGTGTTCCTTGCGAAATACCTTCTTTTTTGACTTTAAAATGTGTTTTACCAACATTTCGAATATTCCCTTTTTGATCGATTAATTCAAAATGAATGTCATTATAATCTTTGACGGTTTTGTTAACGATTTTATAGGTATAAACATTACTAATTTGATCGCCTTTATGCTGAAAAAGCTGTCCTGGTAAACGTAAAATAATTGCCTGAACATCTGTTCGCAAAAACAACATTCCAACAAAAACACTCATTAAAATCAACAGGACGGCTGTGTAACCTTTCATTCTGGCAGTAAACTTAAAAGGCTCATTTCTAGCAATTTCATCTTCTGTAGCGTAACGAATAAGTCCATTTGGTAAACCAACATTTTCCATGATCGTGTCACACTCATCAATACAAGCGGTGCAATTGGTACATTCTAATTGCGTTCCGTTTCGAATATCAATTCCCATCGGGCATACATGTACGCACTGATGACAATCGATACAATCCCCTTTTCCGGTTGTTGCTCTATCTTCTTTTTTACTAAATTTAGCACGTCCGGCTTCTTTTTCTCCACGTACAAAATCATACGCTACATTTATAGATTTGTTGTCTAAAAGAACACCTTGTAATCGACCGTAAGGACATGCAATAATACATACCTGTTCTCGAAACCATACAAAGACAAAATAGAATACACCTGTAAAAATCAGCAGTGCAATAAAGTTACTTGCTTCTTGAATTGGTCCTTGCTCAACCATTAAAAATAATGCATCACTGCCTACAAGATAAGCCAGAAAAACATTGGCTATTACAAACGAAATTAGAAAAAAAATGGTCCACTTAATAAGTCTTTTTCTAATCTTCTCTGCATTCCATTCTTGTTTTGCCAAACGGGACTGAGCTCCACGATCACCATCAATCCAATACTCAATTCTTCGAAAGACCATTTCCAGAAATATGGTCTGCGGACAAATCCATCCACAAAAAATTCTTCCAAAAACAACAGTAAATAAAATGATAAATACAATACCAACGAGAAGTGATATTACAAAGAGATAAAAATCCTGTGGCCAGAAAGGAAATCCAAATATATTAAAACGACGTTCCATTACATTGAACATCATAAATTGGTTTCCATTAACTTTTATAAATGGGTTTGCAATTAAAATAGCTAATAAGACATAACTAACCCATTTGCGGTAATCATAAAATTTACCAGACGGTTTCTTTGGAAATATAAATTTGCGCTTCCCACTTTCATCAATCGTTCCAATGGTATTTCTAAATGCTTCGTCTGGTAAATTTGACATGATATTTAATTCTTAATTGTGGTATTATTATTTTGCTGCTGCAACATCTTCTTTTGCTGCATCTTCATCTACCCAAACTTCACCTTCAGCTTCTTTTGCATCTTTTGGATTACTTCCTTGCAGCGATAAAATATAACTTGCTACTTTTTGAATTTCTTTTGGTTTTAATGTTCCTTTCCAGGAAATCATTCCTTTTCCATCTCGACCACCATTGGTTATTGTATGAAAGAGGTTTTTAATTCCTCCACCTAAAATCCAGTGATTATCCGTTAGGTTAGGACCAATTTGCCCACCTCCGTCTACACGGTGACAAGCGGCACAATTTGTTGTGAAAATTTCTTTTCCGGCATCTAGACTTGGTGCATCTGAAAGCAGAATAACTGTTTTTTCATCCATCAAATCAGGTGCAGTTTTTAGATACTCTTCAACATCAATTTTAGCCTGCGCCATTTCTTTCTTCAATTCCATTTCCTGATTGTCGCCTCCGAACACTTCATATCTGGCAAAATAAATGACACCAAATGCAATTCCGATATAGAATAAATACACCCACCAAGGCGGTAAATTGTTATCTAATTCTTTGATTCCGTCATAATCATGATCCATCAACAAATCAGCTTCACTTTCAATTGGCTGAGTTTTGGTAAGCTTATGCATTAGGTTTTTATACCAGGCGCTTTCTTTAAAGCTTAAACTTTCTTCGTATTCCAATTTTGCTTTTTCTTCAGCTGTCATCAATTGATACATGATACGGTTCACCGCACTTAATGTAATTTCAATTGCAATCAAAATGAAAAGAAAAACGAATAAAAAGACCGAAACCATTGGAAATTTTATAAATGCAGCTCTGTCTCCAGAATCTATAAAAAATTCCATTAAACCGAATACGATGAAGAAAATCACCGGTACTCTTACATATACTGGGAAAAATTTTTTCATTTTAAATATCTTTTGAGATTATACTAACTCCTTCATTTAATGGTATTTCACTCATCTCCTTAATTTTATCTTTTTGATATGAAAATACCCAGAAGCCTAAGCCTACAAAAAATAGAAAGAATATCAAAAGAGAGAGAATCGGGTAAATCTCTATACCCGATATGGTCTCCATATTATGTTTTATTTGTTCGAACATTGTGCTATAATTTAGAAGTATCTTTTACTTTAATGTCTGTTCCAAGTCTTTGTATGTAAGCAATCAGAGCGATAATTTCTCTTTCGTTCATAGGAACAAATTGCTCGCCTTTTATTGCAGCTTTTTTTCTGCTTTCTTCGTAGCTTTTTACATAATCAGGATCATTCTCTAAACTTTTTTCTATAGAAATCGCCTGTGCTCTTAAAAGCTGCTGTGCATTTGCTACTTCAGCTTCAGAATAAGGAACTCCAAGAGAAACCATTGCCTTCATTTTCTTTTGAGTTAAAGAAACATCCATTGCTTTGTTATCAAACAACCATTTGTATCCTGGCATGATTGAAGCTGCAGAAGTACTTTGTGGATTCCAGAAATGATTGAAATGCCAGTTATCATTGTATTTTCCTCCTACTCTTAACAAATCAGGACCTGTACGTTTTGATCCCCATAAGAATGGATGATCGTAAACAAACTCTCCTGCTTTTGCTTGTGGTCCGTAACGCTCTACTTCGCTTCTAAACGGACGAACTGACTGTGAATGACATCCTACGCAACCTTCTCTGATGTATAAATCTCTACCTTCTAATTCTAATGGTGTATATGGTTTTACACTTGAAATGGTTGGTATGTTTGATTTGACCATAATTGTTGGTACAATCTGAATAATACCTCCAATTAAAATGGCGATCGTTGCCAATATTGTTAACTGAATTGGTTTTCTTTCTAACCAAGAGTGGAATTTCTCTCCATGAATTCGGCTTCCGCTGATTCTTTGTAAAGCCGGAGCCTGTGCTAATTCGTCTTCAATTGTTTCACCAGCTTTAACAGTCATAATGATATTGTAAACCAAAATGAACATTCCAACAAGGTATAAAGTACCTCCAATTGCTCTCATCCAATACATTGGCATAATTTGAGTAACTGTTTCAAGGAAATTTCCGTACGTTAATGTACCATCCGGATTAAACTGTTTCCACATTGAAGCCTGAAGAAAACCTGCTACATATAATGGTAATGTATATAATATGATTCCTAGCGTACCAATCCAGAAATGGAAATTGGCTAATTTATTGGAGAATAATTTACTTTTAGTCATTCTTGGAATCAACCAGTAAATAATACCAAATGACATAAATCCGTTCCAAGCTAATGCTCCTACGTGCACGTGAGCAACGATCCAGTCTGTATAGTGCGCAATTGCGTTAACATTTTTTAATGATAACATTGGTCCTTCAAAAGTTGCCATTCCGTATCCTGTAATTGCAACTACAAAGAATTTTAATACCGGTTCTTCACGAACTTTGTCCCACGCACCTCTTAATGTCAAAAGTCCGTTGATCATACCTCCCCAAGATGGAGCGATAAGCATTACTGAGAAAGCTACACCTAAATTTTGCGCCCAGTTTGGTAAAGCAGAATATAATAAGTGGTGTGGTCCTGCCCAGATGTAAATAAAGATTAAAGACCAAAAATGGATAATAGACAAACGATAAGAGTATACAGGTCTATTAGCAACCTTAGGAATAAAATAATACATTAATCCCAAAAACGGAGTCGTCAAGAAAAATGCTACTGCGTTGTGTCCGTACCACCACTGTACTAATGCGTCCTGAACACCTGCATAAACAGAGTAACTTTTTAATGCTGAAACCGGAATTTCAATATTATTAAAAATATGAAGAACGGCTACTGTAACAAATGTTGCCAGATAAAACCAGATGGCTACATATAAGTGTCGCTCTCTACGGCGTAACATGGTTCCAATCATATTGATTCCCATTACTACCCAGATAAGAGCAATAGCAATATCAATAGGCCACTCTAATTCAGCGTATTCCTTTGAAGAAGTATATCCTAAAGGTAAAGTGATTGCAGCTGCCACAATGATAAGTTGCCATCCCCAGAAATGAAGATTACTTAAAAAATCACTGAACATTCTTGCTTTTAATAAGCGCTGCATCGAATAATACATTCCTGCAAAAAAAGCATTACCAACAAAAGCAAAAATAACTGCATTGGTGTGCAACGGTCTTAAACGTCCGTAACTCAACCACGAGATACCATCTGTCATGTTGGGAAAAAGGTACATAACCGCCAGGGTTAGTCCTACTAACATACCCACGACCCCAAAAAGGATGGTGGCGTAAATGAATTTTTTTACAATTTTGTTGTCGTAATAAAACTGTTCCATTTCCATAATTATACTTGTTTTTCTTCTATTTTTGGTTTATTATCTCGAGGTGTAATTTTGGTTTCATCGTCAAAAAGTATCCTGACGGAAGGGGTATAATCATCATCGTATTGTCCAGATTTTACAGCCACAATAAAGGCAATAAAAAAACCTATCGCTACGAAAATACTCACTGAAATCAATAGATAAATAACACTCATATCGTAAATTTATTTTAACAAAATTAGGGAGTTAAGTCCCGAATAAATATGACATTTATCATAGTGAAGCGTTTTTATTAAACACCTCTAAACTCTAACATCATACTAGTTCATTCTCAATATTTTATCCTTTTTTTTATTTTCTTTTTGAATAAAAATTACTCATCAAAGTCACAAAACTGACGATGGTAATGGTACTCAAAGGCATAATAATAGCAGCCACTAAAGGCATTAAATTACCCGTCACAGCAAACGACAGTCCCACCACATTGTACAAAAGAGACAGGACAAAGCTCATTTTGATAATAGTGATCGCATTGTGTGATAATTTTAAAAAGTAATCCAGTTTTGAAAATTCATTGGCATCTAAAATAGCATCGCAAGCCGGAGAAAAAACATTCACATTTTCAGAAATAGAAACGCCCACATTGCTTTGTGCCAGTGCACCTGCATCGTTTAATCCGTCACCAACCATCATTACATTTTTTCCTTCTTCTTGTAGCTTTTTAATGAATTCAAGTTTTTGTTCTGGTTTCTGATTAAAAACCAATTCTGTATTTTTAGGCAAAATGGTTTCCAGGTTTTCTCTCTCTCCATCATTATCACCGGAAAGTACTTTGATTTGATAATTTGAATTAAGTCTTGAAAACAAGTTTTCAAGCCCATCGCGATATTGATTTTTGAAAACAAATTTTCCTAAATACTGCTCCCCAATTTTAATATGTAAACTGGTTTTTTCTATTTCTGAAGTATCTAAATTTGGATTGCCTACAAAACTGGCTGAACCTATTTTAATTTGCTTATCACCAACAACAGCTAAAATCCCTTTTCCTGTAATTTCCTGAAAATCATCTAATTTAATTCTTTTCGTTTCTGGCAGAAAATCATATAACATTCGGCTTAAAGGGTGATTAGATCCTCGAAGTACATTTTTTATGATAGTATTATCTTCCTCGGAAATAGATTTTCCGTCATAGGCTATATTTGCTTTTTTATTGGTTGTTATCGTTCCGGTTTTATCAAAAACAATAGTATCGACTTTTGCCAGTTGCTCAATTACCAACGCATTTTTAAGATAGAACTTTTGCTTCCCTAAAATCCTTAAAATGTTTCCAAACGTAAAAGGTGCTGTAAGTGCCAGCGCACAAGGACAAGCAACAATAAGAACTGCTGTAAATACATTGAAGGCTGTAGTTGCATCTATAAAAATCCAATATCCAAAACCTACAAAAGCTATCAATAGTAAAATTGGTGTAAAATATCTGCTAATTGCGTCGGTAATTGTTTTGTGTTTTTGCACAACATTCTTTTGAAAAATCTCATTACTCCACAATTGCGTCAAATAACTTTGTGAGACTGAGTGCAGCACTTCCATCTCGATCACTTTACCTATTTGTTTTCCACCGGCAAAAACTTTATCTCCGGATTTTTTAGCAATCGGAACTGCTTCTCCTGTAACAAAACTATAATCGATTTCTGCTTTTTCACTTATCAGAATACCATCAACAGGAATGAGCTCCTGATTACGGATCAATAATCTATTTCCTTTTAAAACATCATAAATAGGCACACTTTCTTCTGTAGTATCAGGATTGATCCTTGTGACAGCGATTGGAAAATAGGATTTGAAATCTCTCTCAAAACTTAAAAAGCTATACGTTTTTATCTGAAACATTTTACCCAATAACATGAAGAAGACAAGTCCTGCAAGGCTATCAAAGAAACCAGGTCCGTAATCCATTACCATATCAAAGGTGCTTCGAACAAACATGACAATAATTCCTAACGCTATAGGAATGTCAATGTTTAACATTTTTGATTTGATACTTTTATAAGCCGAGACATAATACCCGCTTGCCGAATACAAAAAGCTTGGCAAGGCCAGAAAAAAGATTAGAGCTCTAAAAAAAGGTTTATAATTATCTAACCAAAATTCTTTAATTTCGAAATACTCAGGAAAAGACAAAAGCATAATGTTTCCAAAACAAAAGAATGCGACACCTAATTTATAGGTTAAACTTCTGTCAACATTGTTTTTTCCTGTTTCGTAGTTTTCTAAACTAATGTATGGTTCATAACCTATTGAACTTAAAAGATATACAATACTCTTTAGGGATATCACATCTGAATTATAAGTTATTCTAACCTTTTTTTCTGGAAAATTAACTTGTGATGCGTTAATTCCCGGTTGAATACGATTTAGATTTTCTAAAATCCAAATACAGGAACTACAGTGAATATGTGGAATATTTAACGAAACAATCGCAGTATTTGCTTCTTGAAATTCTAAAACTTTTGCCAGAATAGCTTCGTTTTCTAAAAAATCATATTTGCCCTGAATGTCTTTTGGAGTGGCGCCAGGAGATTTTTCAAAATCGTAATAGCATGTCATGTCATGAAGACTAAAAATTTCATAAACTGTTTTACATCCATTACAGCAAAAATTTTTATCATCAAAATTGATTTCTTCACTTTTTACTATGGTTATCCCACAGTGGAAGCAACTTTGCTCACTCATAAATTTGTTTTTTAATAAGACAAATATTCAAAATAACAAGCAAGAATTACTATGACAATTGTCATGTAAAAAAGGAACCAAAATAGTTTTAACATCAAATATACAAGCAAAAATACTACAAATTACTTAATTATGTCTTATTTTTTCAAAATATTTTACCATATAATACCAATAATAGTTAATTTTGCTTTAAATTAATTTTGCTATGAATAAATGTGATCAATGTATTGTTAGACAACTTTCTTCATTGAAAGCTCTTAACAAAGAGGAAGTCGTAAAATTGGCTAATAGCAAAAAGACCTACACCATTAAAAAAGGCGAAGCAATTTTTGAAGAAGGAGAAATAACCAATGGTGTTTTCTGTGTAAAAGATGGTGTTGGAAAACTTTCTAAATTAAGTGCTAATGGAAAGGATCAAATCGTTAAACTTGTTAAATCAGGAGAACTTTTAGGTCAGCGTTCTATGATTAGTAATGAGCCTGCTAATTTATCTGCAAAAGCAGTTGCTGATATGGAAGTTTGTTTTATTCCAAAATCAGAAATCATTGATTTTTTTAACAATAACAATCAGTTTTCAATGAATCTTATGCAATCTATTTGCGAAGATTTAAAAGAATCTGATAACGATAAAATTGCTTTAGCACAAAAAACGGTTAAACAGCGATTAGCCGAAACCTTGTTGTACCTTCACGACGTTTTTGGTGAAGATGCAGACAAATCTTTAAGAGTACACCTAACAAGAGAAGAATTAGCCGGTATGATTGGTACGGCTACAGAAAGCTGTATACGATTATTATCTGACTTTAATAAACTGGAATTAATTGAATTAGTTGGAAAAAAGATTGTGATAAAAGACATAAAAGCATTAAAAAAGCTAGCTGAATAATCAGTGCTTTTTTGCTTCGTTCCAAAATACATCCATTTCTGCTAAAGTCATATCCATTAAAGGTTTACCTAACTCTCCGGCTTTACTTTCAAGGTACTGAAAACGCTTAATAAACTTTTTATTAGTACGTTCTAAGGCATCTTCCGGATTAATATTTAAAAAGCGGGCATAGTTGATCATAGAAAACAAAACATCTCCAAATTCGGCTTCCATTTTATCCTGATCTCCTGCCTGAACCTCAACTTGAAGTTCTTGCAATTCTTCTTGTACTTTATCCCAAACCTGATGTGGTTCTTCCCAGTCAAAACCAACTCCTTTTACCTTATCCTGAATTCGGCTTGCTTTTACAAGTGCCGGCAAACTTCTAGGCACACCTTCCAGAACAGATTTTTTACCTTCTTTAAGCTTTAATTTCTCCCAGTTTTGTTTTACTTCTTCTTCGTCTTTTACAACAACATCGCTGTAGATGTGAGGATGGCGGTGAATTAACTTTTCGCAAATTTCGTTACATACATCTGCAATATCAAAATCATTGGTTTCTGAGCCAATTTTAGCATAAAAAACAATATGCAATAATAGATCACCTAACTCCTTTTTAACTTCATTTAGATCATTATCCAAAATAGCATCTCCTAATTCGTAAGTTTCTTCAATAGTAAGATGTCTTAGTGTCTGTAAAGTTTGCTTTTTATCCCAAGGACATTGCTCGCGCAATTCATCCATAATGATTAATAATCTTTCGAAAGCGTGAAGTTGAAGTTCTTTACTCATTTTTAAAATTTTATTGGATTGTAACCGAAAGTTGTAAAAGTAAAAAATCCTGTCAAGAAAAACATCTCAACAGGATTAATATATTTGAATGCAGTAATCTACTCTTCTTTTTTAGCTTTAGCTTTTTTAGCAGCCGGAGCTTTTTTTGGTTTTTCTTCTGCTACCGGAGCTTCTTCTGCAGTTTCTGCAGCAGCAGGAGCTAAATCAGTAACTAAACCTTTTCCTTGAAGTGTATTGTACCAGTTTAATACTTTTTTAATATCTGAAGGGTAAACTCTTTCTTCATCATATTCCGGTAAAATTTCTTTAAAGTAAGCAGCTAATGTAGCATTATCTTCTTTGTGAGAAATGGCCTGACCTTTGTTTTCTTTAGTTGCAATACGTTGCATTACTTCTGTCAATGGTTTCTCGCCTTCGTAAGTGTAAATTGAAATCTCAGACAATAAACTTACATTACTTTTTAAGTTTACTGTTATTTTTTTTCCGTCTAATAATGATTCTGCCACAAAACCTGTACGAGTTTGCACTTTCAATACATATAAACCCGGTTTCCCGGAAATGGCTAAAATTTTCTCTAAATTCATGTTTATTAAAATTAGTATTAAGAATTTGACTTATTATATTTTATTTGTTCTGAACTATTTTCAGAACAATTTATCTTCCTTTTTTAGCGGCAGCAAATTTCATTCTATATTCCTGAAATGTTTTGCCTTCGGTAATGTTTTTTAATTTCTTTTGAATTAAACGTTTTTTCAAAGAAGATATTTTATCTGTGAATAAAACGCCTTCGATATGATCGTACTCGTGCTGAATTACTCTTGCTACTAAACCATCAAAAACTTCTGTTTTTACAACGAAATCTTCTTCGCAGTACTCGATTGTAACCGTTGGTTTTCTGTAAACATCTTCGCGCACGTCAGGAATACTTAAACAGCCTTCATTAAAACTCCACTCTTCTCCTTCTTCCTTTACAATTTTAGGATTGATAAACGTTTTTTTGAAACCTTTTAAATCACTTTGCTCCTTTGTTGACAAATCCTCATCATCACTAAAAGGTGTTGTATCAATAACAAACAAACGAATGGCTAAACCTACCTGCGGAGCAGCAAGTCCAACTCCATAAGCGTTGTACATGGTTTCATACATGTTTGCTATTGTCTCTTTTAAGTTTGGATGATCTGGCGTAATTGCCTCTCCTACTTTTCTTAAAACCGGATCACCATATCCTACAATTGGTAAAATCATTTGTATTATTTTAATGTATTATCTACTGAAAAACCTGAATTTTTATCTTCTTAATTCAGCTGGCAAAAATAGTAAAAAAATAGTCATGAAAAATTCTAAACAATATATATTCGCATTTTTTACTTTGCTCTATAAATCTCATCCATAATTATGCCAAATTAACTCGTACAATTCTTACCTTTGCTAGTAAACGATACTTTATGTTTGAACGCATCTCGAAATTTACTAACAGCACTTCCTTTTTTAACGCCTCGAAGGTAACAATTGCTTCTGTTGTTCCTGTTATAATTTTATCTTCTTTCGGATATTTTGAAATTGGTTTTACAATCGCTTTAGGTGCTTTTTATACCTATCCCAGCGATATTCCTAGTACTTTAAAACATAAAGTAAAAGGTCTTATTGTAGCGTCACTTATTGTTTCCGGTGTTAATTTATTAGTAAATCTTGCTCATGCTGTTCCCATATTATTTTATCCTTTTCTAGGTTTATTATTATTTTTCTGTTCGTTGATTTCTGTTTACGGACAACGAGCAACTTTGGTGTCGTTTTCTGCTTTACTTTCTATCTCATTATCTTTTGGCCATTTGCACAAAGGAATAGAAGCTTTTCAATATTCGGGTTTTATTTTTGTTGGAGGAATGCTGTACTTGCTTGTTTCGCTTGTATATCATTATTTACAACCGTACAAATATGTAGAATTACAAATTGCCGAAGGCATTAAACTGACTTCAAAATATTTAAAATTAAGAGGCGACTTATGGAATCCTGAAGCCGATAGAAAAGCGATTATAGAAAAACAATTGAGCGTTCAGGTTGAGTTGAATTTAATTAATGAAGACTTAAGAAAGGTTCTTATCGGTAATCAAAACTCTTCTGGCGGATCAAGTCAAAACCGTAAAATGCTTTTGGTTTTTATTACGCTGATTGAAATTCAGGAATTGGCTTTGTACACTTCTTTTGACCATAGTAAACTTCATGAAAAATTTGACAAGTATCCGGAAGTTCTGCGAACGTACCAAAACGTCGCCTACAAACTTGCTTCAAGTTTAAAAAAGCTGTCGAAAAACGTTCATACGTTTGCTGTTTATGCAGATAAAAATGATTTAAAGAACGAACTCAGCGCGCTGGAAACTGCTATTTCTGATTACGAAAAATCATTAAGCAAAGATGCTGCTGCCGAAGGCGTTCTTATGCTAACCAACATGCTGAAATATGCCAAAAATCAAGTTGGTAAAATCAAAATTATCCAAAGGGCATTTACACTTGCGATGCAATCCTTTAAATTAAAAGACAAAGATAAGGAGCTGGAAAAATTCCTTACTCCGCAATACTATCCTATCCGTACTTTAATTGAAAATTTAAGTTTTTCTTCTTCGATTTTCAGGCATTCTTTACGATTGACCATTACTATTTTAATTGGATACATTATTGGTGAGCTGCTTCCCTTCGAAAATGGCTATTGGATTCTGCTAACCATTGTTGTAATTATGCGACCTGGTTATGGCTTAACAAAAGAACGTTCTTATAATAGAATCTTCGGAACTATTTTGGGTGGTATACTGGCATTCGGAATTGTTTCTCTTATACAGAATCATATTGCCTTGAGTATTTTCTCGATCGTGTGTATGCTTCTGGGAATTTCATTTGCATCAGTAAATTATAAAGTCAGTGCCACTTTTGTGACGATGTATGTAGTTTTCATTTACGGAATTCTTACCCCGGATATTGTTAGTGTGATTCAATACAGAATACTGGATTCACTTGTGGGAGCCATTTTAGCGTACTTTGCCAATCAGTTTTTATGGCCGGCATGGGAATTTGTCAACACGCCTTCGCATATTGAAAATTCAGTAAGAGCAAACAGAAATTACTTAAATGAGATCGCAGATTATTACAATAAAAAAGGAGAAATTCCGACTACCTACAGACTGGCAAGAAAAAATGCTTTTGTAGAAGTTGGTAATTTAATGACGTCTTTTCAGCGTATGATGCAGGAACCTAAATCAAAGCAAAAAACACTTCCTTTGGTTAATAAATTGGTGGTTTTAAACCATTCTCTGCTTTCTGCTTTGGCATCCTTATCCACTTATATTCAGTCGCATAAAACAACTTCAGCCTCAGAATCTTTCAATTACATTATAAAAACAATACTTTCAAACTTAGATCAATCTATTTCTATTCTAAAAAATGAAAATAATATAGCGCACATATTTTTTGACAAAGAAGATGTTACTTTACAGTTTGAAGAACTTAAACGAATTAATTTTACACGTTTAGCCACTGATGACGATTTAGATACTGAAACCCGTCAGGCAAAAATGCAGGAAGCATCAATGGTAATTGAACAATTGATCTGGATGAGCAGCTTGTCTGAAAAGATTCTAAAGAATACCAAAGATTTAAAGCAATAATTCTTTTACTTGGTAAGTATTTTGGTAAGTATTAAAGAAGATTTTGTTTTAGAAAATCAGTTGTAATTACCGTTGCAAATTCTCCGTTTAAACTAGCCAAAGCTGTTTCATGAATTAATTGTGCACTAAAATCCTGACCATCTACTCCTTTTTTATTAAATGTAGCAGTAGCATCAGAAACCAAAAAAGTTTCATATCCATAATTACCTGCCATTCTCGTTGTTGTCGAAACACAATGATCTGTCGTTAAACCCAGAATTACAAGTGTTTCTATTTTAGCAGCGTCTAGTTGCTGTTTTAAATCAGTACCTATAAAAGCACTGTTTACATTCTTTTTAATTACAATTTCTCCAGCAAGCGGCTTAACCTCTTCTTTAAACTCATTTCCTTCATTATTTTCGTTAAGTAATGAATTTGGGTTTGAAGAACAATGTTGAATATGAAAAATAGGGAATTCATTTTCTCTCCAAAGTTTTAATATTGCACTTGCATTTTCTTCTGCATTTGGATTATTTCTTTCTCCACCCCAATATTCAATGTTGTCGAAGCCTTTTTGAATGTCTATTAAAATTAATGCTGCTGGTTTATCTTTTGAAATCATGATGACAATGCGTTGGATTATATAAAAGAGGCTTAGTTACCACTAAAATAACTAAGCCTCATGTTTTGTACCTTCTAAATGAAATTTTAATTATTTAATTTTAAAACTTCAGAAGTATGTTTTCTAATTTCTTCTAACAATTCCGGTTTATCATTTAATGTTGTTCCGAAAGAAGGAATCATTGTTTTCATCTTCGCTTCCCATTCCGGCGTTTTAATTTGATCTGCAAAACATCTGCCTACTAAATCTGCCATAATAGAAACTGCTGTTGAAGCACCAGGAGATGCCCCTAATAAAACAGCTAATGTTCCGTCGTGTGTATTGATTACTTCCGTTCCAAATTCTAAAACACCACCTAACTTTTCATCTTTTTTAATCACCTGAACACGTTGCCCTGCTTTTTCTAATTTCCAGTCTTTAGAGCGTGCTGTCGGCAAATATTCACGTAACGCTTTCATTCTGTCTTGTGGAGACTGACGAACCTGTTCGATTAAATATTTTGTTAATGGTATATTACGATATCCCGCAGATAACATTGGGAATAAATTATTTGCTTTTATAGATAATGGTAAGTCAAGGTAAGAACCGTTTTTTAAGAAACGGGTCGAAAATCCGGCAAATGGTCCAAAAAGAAGTGCCTTTTCTCCATCAATTACACGGGTGTCAATATGCGGAACAGACATTGGAGGTGCTCCTACACTTGCTTTTCCGTATACTTTAGCCTGATGTTTTGCAATTACTTCCGGGTTTGTACATTTTAGCCATTGTCCACTCACAGGAAAACCGCCGTATCCTTTACCTTCTGGTACATTAGCTTTTTCAAGTAATGGCAAAGAACCTCCTCCGGCACCAATAAAAACAAATTTTGTATATGCTTTTCTTGTTTTTCCGTCTGCTAAATTTTTTATTTTAATTCTCCATGATTTATCATCACGTTGTTTTAATTTTTTAACTTCATGATTAAAGTATAAATCAACGCCGTCCAATTTTTCTAAGTAATTAAACATGCTTCTTGTCAATGCACCAAAATTAACATCGGTACCAATTGGCATATGTGTTGCTGCTAATTTTTCATTCGTTTCCCTTCCTTCCATTACAAGCGGCATCCATTGTTTTAGCTGCTCGAATTCTGTACTAAAAGTCATTTTAGAAAAAATAGGATTACTGTGTAAAGCTTCGAAACGTTTTTTAAGATAGTCAACGTTTTTATCTCCCCAAACGAAACTCATGTGAGGTACACTTTTAATAAAATTATCCGGAGATGGAACTTTATTTTGTTCTACTAAATAAGACCAAAACTGACGAGATACCTCGAAAGCTTCTGCAATACTTATTGCTTTTTTAGGATCGATACTTCCGTCTGCCTTTTCGGGAGTGTAATTTAATTCACAAAAGGCAGCGTGTCCTGTTCCTGCATTATTCCAAGCATCAGAGCTTTCGGCTGCAGCAACATCTAATCTTTCGTAAATTTCAATTTTAATATCAGGTTGTAATTCTTTCAAAATTACTCCAAGAGTAGCACTCATTATTCCGGCTCCAATCAGTACTACTTCACTATTGGAACGTATTATATCGTCAGGCATAACAGTATTTTATTTAAAATGCAAAGATACTTCATATAATTGCAAAAAAAAACTATTTTGACATGATAAAAGTTAGGAAATTTTAAAAAATAAAACGCGATAAACTAAATCAAAAAGTATTTGATTTAGAATCTTTTTGATGATAGATAATCCTGTAGCATGATTGTAGCAGAAATCTCATCGATTAACCCTTTGTTCTGACGTTGCTTCTTACTTAACCCACTATCAATCATGGTTTGGAACGCCATTTTAGAGGTAAAACGTTCGTCTACACGTACCACTTTCATTTCCGGAAAAATATTAGAAAAATGAGTTACAAAACCTTTAATAACTGAAGCACTTTCTGAAGGCTGTCCATTCATTTGTTTAGGCTCTCCAATTAAAACAGCTTCGACCTTTTCTTTAGCAAAATAATCTTTTAAAAAATCAATTAAAGTATGCGTTGGGATTGTCGTTAATCCTGATGCAATAATTTGCAATTCATCTGTAACAGCAATTCCGGTTCGTTTTTGTCCGTAATCTATAGAAAGGATTCTAGGCATAGTATAATTTTCGTCAAAGATAGTATATTTTAATTTTTCATAAATCTCAATGCTGTAAAGAAAACCTGTATCTACAATACTATTCATTATAAGCAATAAAAAATCCGTTTTGAAAAACTCAAAACGGATTTTTATCCAATTTATTCAAAACCTAAAAAAATATAATTATTATCTACATAATTATCTATTAAATAATCTTCTAAAGAAACCTCTCTCTTCCTCTTCTTCCTCTTCGTATACTGGATGCTCTTCCTGTTGCACAAACTTATTATGAGCTTTATCATTTTCTTCGATTAGCTCTTTAATATATTCAACATAACTTTTCTTTTTCTCTTCGAGAAATCCTATAAGATATTTTTCACTAAATCCTACGCCACTTGCCGCTTCGATTTGTAGTAATTTTTTATATAACGGTTCTATATGCATAGAAATAACTTCCTGAGGAACAGCTTGTCTTCTTGCGATGTAATTTACAATTGCGTCATTTTCATCTCTGCAAATTTCAAAATCTGTAATAACCCAATAGAATCTCCCCGATTTGGCTAAATTTTTTACAATTGCATGAAAGTTTTTTCCGTTTTTCAGATTCTCCCATAGTACTTTGAAAATTACTTTTGGCATATCCGGGTGACGAATAATATTGTGAGGCTGTCCCATTAATTCATAATCCTCATACCCACAAACATCAACAAATACTTCATTGGCATATTCAATGATTCCGAATGCATTTGTTTTACTCATGATCACCTGAGTTTTATCCCATGAAACTTCTTTATCTATAAGTGTTCTTTGGGGTTTTTGAAATTGATCTTCCTGATTCATAGCTAGTGAATTATTTAGGTTATCTTAAGTTAATTCTAGTAATTTCTCATAAATTACTTAGAGAATTTAGTGCTGCAAAAGTAGATACAAGATAAAACTCAAAACCTGACAATTGTCATATAATAAATTTTAAAGATCCTTATTTTATAAAAAATCAGAACAAGGATTTTACTATATTCTATCAAATTAAAAACAAAATGTTATATTTACAACAGTTTGAATTCGTTTTACTTTTTTCACTTTTCCCCAAATAACCTATCTTTGCAAAAAATTAAAAACTATGAGTTCTTTACAAACTATAATTGAACAAGCTTGGGAAAACAGAGCTTTATTACAAGAAACTACAACTACTGATGCTATCAGAGAAGTTATAGAATTAGTAGACACAGGAAAATTACGTGTTGCAGAACCAGTTGGTGATGGATGGCAGGTAAACGAATGGGTTAAGAAAGCAGTTGTTATGTATTTCCCAATTCAAAAAATGGAAACATTAGAATCTGGTATCTTTGAATATCACGATAAAATGTTACTTAAAAAAGGTTATGCTGAAAAAGGAATTCGTGTAGTACCAAATGCTGTTGCACGTTACGGAGCTTATATATCCAGTGGTGTTATTTTGATGCCTAGTTATGTAAATATTGGTGCTTATGTTGACGAAGGTACAATGGTAGATACTTGGGCAACTGTTGGTAGCTGTGCTCAAATTGGTAAAAACGTTCACTTAAGCGGTGGTGTAGGAATTGGTGGCGTTCTGGAGCCTTTACAAGCTGCTCCTGTAATTATTGAAGACGGTGCTTTTATTGGTTCTCGTTGTATCGTAGTAGAAGGTGTACATGTAGGTAAAGAGGCTGTTCTTGGTGCAAATGTTTGCTTGACTGCTTCTACAAAAATTATAGATGTAACGGGTGACGAACCTGTTGAAATGAAAGGTTTTGTTCCTGCTCGTTCAGTAGTAATTCCTGGAAGTTATACTAAGAAGTTTGCTGCAGGTGAGTTTCAGGTTCCATGTGCTTTAATTATTGGTACTCGTAAACCTTCGACAGATTTAAAAACTTCACTAAACAATGCACTTCGTGAATACGATGTAGCGGTATAATTCGTTTTCTTTTAAAAATCTTTATAAAAAATTCTATTGGATATTTCAATAATTATTGTCAATTACCGCGGATGGAAAGCATTAGATGAATGCTTAGAATCTATTAATATAATTGTTTCGAAAACATTCTCATTCGAAGTTATCATTGTAGATAATTTTTCTAATGACGGACAATTTTCAGTTTTTAAGCAAAAATATTCCAAGTTTACATTTATAGAAAATTCTGGAAATAATGGTTTCTCAAATGGTTGCAACTTTGGTGCAAGTTTTGCTACGGGAAACCATTTCCTTTTTTTAAATCCAGATACAAAACTTACTTTTGAAGCCCTGGAAACTTTATTACAAGAAGCTGTTTCGCATCCTGAAATTGGAATTTTGTCTTGTTTGCAAATCAATGAGAATAACGTTTTTTACAAACAGAATAACTTATTTCCAGCTTTAGGACGCTTTTTCGGAATCACAAGATCTCTTTCCAGAAAGTTGAATAAAGCAAAACTGGATAAACGTTTTAACAATACTAATGATTTATTTTACCCGGATTGGGTAACCGGAGCAGTCATTTTTATAAGCCGAAAATGGTTTGACAAAATTAAAGGCTGGAACGAAGATTACTGGTTATATTTTGAAGATGTCGATCTTTGCAAAAAGGTTTTTGATAATGACGGAAAAGTTGCTGTTACTCGAAAAGCTACTATTTTTCATCAACACGGAGGCGCATCCCGATTAAATGTCAACACAAAAGCACTTACAAAAACGGAAGTCATAATCTCTAAACACGTTTATATTAGCAATCAATTTTCGACAGGAATACAATTTTACCTACACAGTTTATTGATTTTAGGAGTATTTGTGGAGAAAATAATTCTGACCCTTTTAAGTCTTTTTTTATTTTTCATACCAAAATTAAAAGTAAATCGATTGATGCTTAAAAATTTATCCGTTTATTATTTTAATGCCATACAGAAGCAAACCTGGATTAGTCCCCGCGCAATGAATTACTTAAAAATAAAATCGTAAATTTTATAAAAAAAATTAATTTTACTTTCAAAAAAAAACAATCTTTAAATACTACCTAATGTCAACTAATAACACAAAACTATCTATATTAATTTTAACCTACAACGAAGAGCGTTATATTGGTAAATTATTAGAAGAAATAGAATTTGTAGATGAAATAATCGTTGTTGACTCTTACAGTACAGATAAAACAATTGAAATCGTAAAATCATTTTCGCATGTAAAATTGATTCAAAACAAATTTAAAAATTATGCCGATCAAAGAAATTTTGCGATTAATAATTCCAAAAATGACTGGATACTCTTTCTAGATGCAGATGAAAGACTTACACCTAAATTAAAGCTAGAAATTGTTGATTTATTAAAAACTGGTCCTACTGCTCAAGCTTATTCTATGCCAAGAGTTTTTATGTTTAAGGAGAAAGCCATGCGTTTTACAGGTACACAATCAGATATGGTATTACGCCTTTTTGATAAAACCAAATGCCAGTATCAAGCCGATAAATTAGTACATGAAAAATTAGAAATAAACGGAAAAGAAGCCACCTTAAAAAACAAAATGATTCATTATACCTATTATGATTATTTTATTTTTAAGAAAAAAGTAGCCTCTTATGGAAGATTGAAAGCGCAAGAAAAAAACCTAAAAGGAAAAAAATACAGTCTAATCATGCATGTTTTTCATCCTATTTTTACTTTTGTAAGCTATTATATTTTAAAACTTGGGTTTCTTGATGGTTATCGAGGCATTGTGTTGTCGTACTTATTTGCGTACAGTGTTTATGCTCGCTACGTTGAACTTAAAAAATTACAACGATAAATTAATTATTAATCGTCTATAAATACTTTTTTAAATTTATCCATAATTTTAATTGGTGAATACTCTTTTGAGTAAGCATCATAATCCTTTGCAGGATTAGGGGTAAAATTTTCAATAACAGAGGTTAAATCTTCTTTATTTTGATAAAGTATTGCTTTATCACCTAATATCTCAATATGCGATTTTTCTTTTGAATTTGCCCAAGTGACAATAGGTTTATTCGAAATTGAAAATTCTCCAATAGCTATACCAAAACTTTCTCCTTGTTTTCGGGCATGCAAATAAGCATCACAGGTATTTATAAACTTAGCTTTGTAAATTTCATCAACCGTTGAAGGTAAAAATATAATATTTTTATAAGGTCTGAATATATTTCTAAAAACAAAAGAATTGGTACCTAAAAATAAAAAATAAATATCTTTTCTTTTTCTGGATATTTGTTTCACTACCGATTTAACAAAGGAAATATCAAATGTTTTATCCCCTCCATGACGTCCAAAAACTATGGCATCCTCTGGTATATTTAGTTCTTTACGCAAATTGAAATCAGTTTTTTCAACATGTATCATATGGGGTACAAAAGGAGAAGCACCATTTGTCATTTCTTGCGAAAGCCATTCAGAAACATAAGCATAAACATCTCCGTGTGGCTCATAATTTTTAAAAACAGCATGAATTACGGTCTTGCAGTTTGAAACTTCTACACCATCTTTTTTTCCTGATTTTATAGCATAGAAAATATCTGCTTTTTCATTATCTACAATTTTTTCTAATTCGGATATTTCACTATAATCAATTACTTTGAATTTTTTCCTAAATCTTTCTACTGCAGAATCATAGTTGTGCTTACTGTTTTTATTATATAAAATTATTGATTCATTATTCAATATTTCTTCATTGAAAAGAGCGTAATTATATACTGCGTTAGATGTTCCTCTATACGATAATTGATTTTCATGAAATATGATTTTCATTTTAACTATTTTAATTAATTTTTACAATAAGGACATCTATTTTTTAGGCTTTAAAAATTTTGGATTTCTATCCTTATGTTTCCAACGATTATGAGTCCAAAAATAATATTCCGGAGCTTCCATAATCTGATCTTCTACTTTTCTTAAATACATATCTGTAATTCCAAAATTAGGAACTTCTTTTACGTTTGTAGAAATAATCTCAAATTCAGCCTCATAAAAACCTCTTTTTAATTTTTTAACTTTCAAAAAAATCACATTCATATCAAATTTTTTAGAAAGCATTTCTGCTCCAACATATACAGGAACTTCAATATCCATAAACTTTGTCCAATATGTATTTAATCTTACAATTGGAGATTGATCACTTGCAAAACCATATAAAGACTTAATGTTTTTATGAAAATTATTATCAATCAGTAAAATAGACTTATCGATAGGAAGTAAATGAGCTTTAAATTTTGATCGTATTTTTCTAACTAAGTTGTCAAAATATTTATTTTGAATAGGCTTATAAAGAGCATATCCTTCATATTCAATCTTAGAATTCATAGAGATAACCCACTCATAACTAGCATAATGCGAACACATCAAAGCAATACTTTTACCCTCTTTTTCAAGAGACTTGTAAACTTCCAGATTCTTAAAAACGAATCTTTTATCTATTTCTTTGTTAGAAATACCCATCGTTTTTATCATTTCCAAGAACATATCACATAAATGGCTGTATGATTTTTTTTCTATAACCAATCGTTCTTTTGCTGACAAATGAGGTAAAGCCAAAGCCAAATTCTCTCTAACCACTTTTTTTCTATACCCAAAAACATAGTATACAAAAAAGAAGACAAAATCAGACAAAATATAAAGAATTCGAAAAGGCAAAATCGATATTATCAATAAAATTGGATAGGCTATCAGGTAAATTAAACGTTGCATTTTTTATATTTATTTTATTTGCAAATATAACTAAAAGTATATAATTAAACTTTGTATTATCTTTGCCAAAAATAATTTTATTAAAATGGACATCAACGAAGAAGTACACAAAGCCTACGAAATCATTAAAGAAGGCGGAATTATTCTTTACCCTACAGATACGGTTTGGGGAATTGGATGCGATGCTACAAATCCCGACGCTGTTGCTAAAATTTACAAACTGAAACAACGTGCAGAAACACAAAGTATGATTGTATTGATGAATGGCGAAAAAATGATGTATAATGTTTTTAAGAATATTCCGGAAGTTGCCTGGCAAATTTTAGACCTTTCTGAGAAACCAACCACATTAATTCTTGATGATGCCCGAAATGTAGCTCCAAATATAATTGCTGCAGACAAATCATTGGGTGTTCGTATCGTAAAAGAACCATTTTGCTTTAAACTAATGGAGAGAATGAAAAAACCTTTGGTTTCTACTTCTGCAAACATTTCAGGACAACCTACACCAATTGCTTTCAAAGACATTAGTCCTGAAATCATAAAAGGAGTTGATTATGTGGTAAAGTTAAATCAGGATAAAATAAACGGAAAATCTTCTACGATTATTAAACTAACAAACGATTCACAGGTAAAAGTGATACGTAAGTAATTTTAGATTTCTGACTTTAGATTTTAGATTTTATCTCCGTGTCTTTTGTGTTTAAATTTCTAACTTTCAACTTTTGACTTTCAACTTTTGACTTTCAACTTTTGACTTTCAACTTTTGACTTTTGACTTTTGACTTTCGCCTTTTGACTTTGTTAAACGGTTTTTAAACTTTCTATCAGCCAGTCAATATCTTCTTTGGTATTGTAATGACTAAACGAAATTCGAAGATTAGGCAGTTTTAAATCTTGTTCCGAAAGCATTTCTTTTAAAACATGCGATGGTTTTATGCTTCCTGATTGGCAGGCACTTCCTCTTGAAACTGCAATACCTTTCATATCCAGACTAAATAACAACATCGCTGTTTTATCTTCTGAGAAAGGTAAAATAATGTTGATGATATTGTAAAAATCTTCTTTTGTACCATTGATTCTAAAACCGGGGAAATGCTTTTCAAGTTCCGCAATCAAATACATTTTTAAATCGGTTATGTATTTTCTCTCTTCCTCTAAATTTTCATACGAAAGTGACAATGCTTTTGCCATTCCCGCAATTTGATGAACTGCTTCCGTTCCGGCACGAAGTCCTTTTTCCTGTTCTCCTCCAAAAAACAAGGGCTGTAATCCCGAATTTTTTCGAACAAAAGCAAAACCAACTCCTTTTGGTCCGTGAAATTTATGAGCACTTGCTAAAATAAAATCAACATTTACTTTTTGCAAATCTATTTCCGTTTTTCCAACTGATTGTACAGTATCCGAATGAAATAAAGCACCATATTGTTTACAAATAACACTTACACGCTCTAAGTCTAATATCGTCCCCGTTTCATTGTTTACGTGCATTAAACTAACTATCGTCTTTTGTTCATCCGACAATAAATTTGACAAATGTGTTAAGTCAATACTTCCGTCAGCATTAATTTTTACATAATCAACCTGAATATCATATTCCTGCTCTAAAACAAGTACAGTATGCAAAACAGCGTGATGTTCTATTTTAGTCGTGATAATTCGTGTTACCTTAAGATCCTTTACTGCCGATCTTAAAAGCCAATTATTAGCTTCTGTTCCTCCGGAAGTAAAAATAATTTCCTGAGCAGAACAATTGAAATGTTTCGCAATGCTTTTTCTGGAAAGTTCTAAAATTGTTTTTCCATTTCGTCCAAAACTATGTGTCGAAGATGGATTTCCAAAATCGTCTGTCATTACTTTTGTGATTTCCTGAATTACTTCAGGTCGCATGGCAGTTGTAGAGGCGTTATCGAGGTATACTTTTTTCATCGTGGCAAAGTTATGAAATATCAATTGTCTATTCTTAAATATCAATTGCCAAATTTTTCACTATTTTTGACCCAAATAAACTTTAAGATGAAAAAATACGCAAGCTTACTATTATTTGCCCTAATGCTAAACGGATGCGATGATGGTGATTTAACTGTTGACACAATAGATTTTGAACAAGTTACCACATCTCAGGCCTGTTCTACTACAAATGAACTTATTTATAAATTAAAAGGTCAGGAAGCATTATTAGTGCAGGTTCCGCTGGAGACTTTTGGTACAGATCCATCACTAATAGATGAACCGTATATTTTTGATATCAATAACAGTACCTATCGTGTTGTTTACAGAGCATACAGTGGCACAATAGCAACTGCTAACATCTGTAATGCTATTCCTCCAACAACGCCTAATGTAACAGAAGAATGGGTTGCTACTTCCGGAAAAATGGAAATTATAACGGTACCGGTTTACACTACCAACGAAACAACTGGAGCGACTAGAATTACGGCTTATAATCACAATATTACGTTCAAAAATATAACATTCCAAAAACCAAGCGGCCCTCAAACGCAGGAGACTTTTATTTTTGGAGATTTTAAATCAACTATTGATACAGAGAACACTTTAGATTTAGCATTTGATGAGTCTGCAAGTCAATGTGCTGAATCAAAACAGATTTACAATTTTAACGCAAGTTCAGCAATTACTATTGATAACATAGCTGCTGACTTAGTTAAAAACGAAGCGACACCAGCAAACACTCCTAGAACAGGATTAATTGGTGAGACAACAAATAAACTGGCTTATAAAGTTTATACAGGAAACGTTTTAAGTGACGCTGCTTTCTGTGGTACATTGCCAGCTTCAATAGTATTAAAAGAAACCTGGACCGGAGTTAACGGTGCAGAAAGCGTAAGCGGAATTATAGAAGTAACAACAACTACTTTTACAGAAACATCATTCAAACATACTATTGTGCTTAAAAATGCTACACTCCGAAAAGGAAATAACACATTCAACTTAGGAAAAACTTTCTTAGTGGGAGAATTGGTTACGCAAACCAATTAAAACAAAAATCCAATTCATTCTGTCTCTTTTACGGGCAGAATGAATCTTATATAAAACGTCCGTTTTCTTTCTAATTTAAAATTAGCTTAGAAAACGGACGTTTAATTTTTTGTTTTATTTCAAGCATTATTTTACACTTGAAATTGTTTTACTTGTTGTTTTGTCTAAAGTAAACTTCTGTTGCTCCCAAGCCATATTTTTGATAATTGGCGTCCTGAAAATCTACTCCGTCATAACGTCCTAATAAAAAATCAAGTTCTGCCTTTAAGATTCCTTCGCCGACACCATGAATAAAAACAATTTTTGGAATACGATTTCGAATCGCAAACTCAATATGTCGTTGTGCTGTTTCGGTTTGCAACGTCAGGATATCATAATTGGACATACCGCGTTTGTTAGGAACCAGTTTTTCGATATGCAAATCAAATTCCGGAGCCGAGACTTCGCGTTTGTCTTTCTTTTCTTTTACAAAACTTCTTGCTTTTGGTTCTGTTTTTTCTTTGGTAATTTCATCAACGTTAATTCTCTTAATAGAATTCATCAAACTACCTGAATCTTGTATTTTAAGTAATTCATTGACCTGAAACGTCATCGTGAATCCATCCTCTGTTTCAATTAAAACGTCATTGTTCTTAACTGAAATAACTACTCCGTTTATGGCTTCGTCTAAAACAGAAACCTTATCTCCTTTAGTCAACATCCTGTTCTTCTTTATCTTGATTTTTACTTGGTGTTTTTGCACTTAGCTGCATCATTCCATACATGAAAACTACAATTGCAATTACCATGATATAAATATTCTTCTCTGCAGCAACCTGCTGATATAAGGCAACCGAAATTGCCAATAGCATTATTATTATTTTAAAAGCTTTCATATTTATTTGCTATAAAAGCCCAAAAGTAAGAAACTTTAAAATAGGAGTTCTCACCTATTGAAATCTTATTGAATATTTTTTTGTAAAATTGTAAAAACAAAACCTGTGAATCTCGAAAAATTTATGCTGCCCTGTTTGTCTAAAACACTATTCGGAATTGAGTGTTTAGGATGTGGTTTTCAGCGTGCGCTTTTATTGCTCTTTCAAGGCGAATTTCTGGCGGCCTTTAAAATGTATCCAGCCATTTACACGACCTTATTATTCTTAGGATTTGTTGTTTTTTATTATTTTGATGCTTCAAAGAAATACAAAAAACCGCTTTACTTTTTTGCCATCATAAATGTCGTTTGTATGGTTATCAGTTATTATTACAAACATTTCTATTTATAATTTCAATCCCAAATTATTTCTTAATTTGATTCAGAATATCATTCATCATTTCGATTTGCACTTTCTGAATTTCAATTAATTCCTGCTGCTGATGCATGATTAAATGATCTATTTTATCGTGAATCATTCTAATTTCCAACTCCGATTTCAGGTTAATCATATAATCTTTTTTAGCACGAGTTCTGTCTTTTTCTTCCTGGCGATTCTGACTCATCATAATTACAGGAGCCTGAAGTGCAGCAATACACGATAAAATTAAATTCAGCAAAATAAAAGGATAAGGATCAAATCCTTTGTTGACCAAAATATACACATTCGACCCAATCCAGATTACAATAAAAAGTAAAAATGAAATGATAAACGTCCAGCTACCTCCAAAATCAGCTACTTTATCAGCTATTTTTTGTCCAAAACTTCTTTTTTCTTCTTCATCTTCAACAATGCTTACCAGTGATTTATCTTCTTTTAATGAGGTTATAACACTTTTTTCAAGATCAGACAGCGCTCCTATTTCAATTGATAAATAGTTTGAAATGTATTTTTGTCGGTATTGATTTAATTCTTTAACAGAAATAAAATCTTCATCACAAAACGAAGGATGCTCTTTTAGTATAAGTCCCAATATAGGATCATGAACCGCTTTTCCGGATATTTTTTCATTAACAGGAAAAGAAAGGTTAGAAATAGCACTTACAAAAGTCTGATTATTTTTCATTTTATATTTTTTTTCCTCGCTAATTTACGCATTTAACTTCTTAAGAATCATATAAAAAATGGAACTTTTATAACCGTCCATTTATCACAAATACAATTCTTAAAACAAAATTTCTTTAAATAATTCCTGCCTTTATTTCCAAAAAACGCCTTACTTTTAGCGTTTCAAATTATCCATCCAATTTTATAATGGTGTCAAAAGATCAAATCATACAAAATATAAAAGCTTTAAAAAGCCATTCTCATATAAATTACGGAATCAAAACTAAAACAGAAGATTTTACCGAAAAGCTTTTTTATACTCTTTTTGATTCTAATGCGCCTTTAGATGATAGTATAGATGAACTCGAATTTCGTTTTAAAGAAATTGCCGTTTTAGCATGCAAAAAACCGGAAAATTTATGCGAATCGATCTGGGATCGTTTTTTAGAAAAATTACCCGGAGTTCTTGAACAACTCAATCAGGATGCCGAATATATTTTAGAAAATGATCCTGCGTCTAATAGTATCGACGAAGTTTATTTAGGTTACCCCGGTTTTTACGCTATCGCTATTTACAGATTAAGTCATGAATTGTATCTGTTGGATTTGCTTTTGTTCTCCAGATTAATGAGTGAATATGCACACCGAATTACGGGAACAGATATTCATGCCGGAGCGACTATTGCATCACCATTTTTTATTGATCACGCCACCGGAATTGTTATTGGTGAAACAACCGTTATCGAAAAACATGTAAAAATCTATCAGGGTGTTACATTAGGTGCATTAAGCGTAAGCAAGGAAATGAAAAATGCAAAACGCCACCCTACAGTTGAAAAAAACGTTTGCATTTATGCTAATGCCACAATTTTGGGAGGTGGAACAATTATTGGCAAAAACAGCGTTATTGGTGGAAATGCCTGGGTTACAAAATCAATTCCACCCGATTCTATTGTACTGAACACCACTACTACTGAAGTTAAAATAAAAGAAAAAAAATAAAATGGCACCACAAAAACTGCTAAACCTAATTGGAAACACGCCATTGATGGAAACTGTCAATCTGGTTAAAAATAAAAACGTAAAACTTTTACTAAAACTTGAAGGAAACAATCCGGGAGGAAGTGTAAAAGACAGAGCAGCCTACAACATGATTGCAGCAGCTGTTGAAAGAGGTGATATTAAAAAAGGAGATAAATTAATAGAAGCTACCAGCGGTAATACCGGAATTGCTCTGGCAATGATTGCACAATTGTTTCAAATTGAAATCGAACTGGTTTTACCGGAAGATTCTACCAAAGAAAGAACACAAACCATGCGTGCGTATGGCGCTACCGTTATTTTAACGCCTGCAAGCGAAGGAATTATTGGTTCACGCGACTATGCGGACAAAAAAGTAGCAGAAGGCGGATATTTGATGTTAAATCAGTTTGCGAATGATGACAACTGGAAAGCGCATTACAAAACAACAGGTCCTGAAATCTGGAATGATACCGAAGGAACTGTAACACACTTTGTATCTGCAATGGGTACAACCGGAACTATTATTGGAACTTCGACCTATTTGAAAGAAAAAAATCCGGCCATACAAATCGTTGGTGCACAGCCAAGCGATGGTTCTCAGATTCCGGGAATTCGAAAATGGCCACAGGAATATTTGCCTAAAATTTTTGATGCTTCAAAAGTAGATACAGTTATTGATGTAAGCGAAGAAGATGCAAGAGAAATGACAAAACGCCTGGCGCTTGAAGAAGGTGTTTTTGCAGGAATGAGCAGCGGAGGTTCTGTTGCTGTTGCCGTAAAAATTGCCGAACAACTAGAATCAGGAGTAATTGTAGCCATCATCTGTGATCGCGGAGATCGTTATCTTTCTTCTGATTTATTTGATTAGATTTCTTAAGGAACAAAGATAAAAAGGTTCAGAGACACAAAGGTTCTTTTGATGAAGGTAAATAATAAAAATAAGTTCTTTTTAGCTTCGCTTTAACCTTTCAAAAATTAATATTTTTTATACCTGCAAATGTTCGCGGCTACAAAAAACCTCTGTACCTTTGAGCCTTTGCAACTCTGAACCTTTGGATAGTTCCTTCAAAAAAATATCATGCTTACAAAATCAAAATTCCAGGAGTGGTTTAACCGATACAAATACGCCGAATTAGCAAGTACCAGTGCAGCACTTTTAACTTCTTCTTTTAGTAAAATTTATAGCGGCTTAACAACTGCATATCTTATTACCTTTGCAGAATATCTGGCTTTTTATGGTGTTATGATTTTTTCATCCTATAAAAAAATAGCGAAGCAAAACAAAGCTTTAAATCAGCCTACGACTTCCAAAGATATATTGTCGCTAATAAAAAACTTAGCATTAGAGTTTGGTTATCCTGCCTTTTTAGATTTTTTAGTGGTACGTCCGTTTTGTATGTACTGGATGCCGATTCTTTGTGGAAATTACTTTTTCGGAATTATTCTGGGTAAGATCACAGCCGACTTGTGCTTTTATTTCTTAACGATTCTGAACTACGAACTTATAAAAATCCGACAAGCGAAATAAGAAACTAAAATGCAATTACTATTTCACTTTACTTACAATTCAAATTCAATTTTAAATTCGGCTCCCCTATTTTTACCTTCGCTGGCTGCTGTTAGCTGACCTTTGCTGCGCTCAATAATCTTTTTGCACAAATACAAGCCAATTCCAGTTGAAGATTCATTTGCTGTCCCTAATCGGCTCATGGTAGTAAACTTTTTAAACAGCTCATCTATTTGATTCTGATCAAAACCAATTCCGCTATCAGCAACCGTAATTATCAAAGCTGCATTTTCTTTATAGATACGAACTTTTACTTCGCTGTCAAAATAAGAGAATTTAATAGCATTACTAATTAAGTTTACCAAGACCTGAACCAGCAAACCTTCGTCGATTCGTAGTTTCTCCTCAGTGGTTTCCATCGTTAAGTTTAACTTGATATTTTTATCTACCAGACGCTGCTCAACCTGTTCATTAATAAAAGGCAGTATATCACGAAACGATACCGATTTAATTTCATGATTAATTTTCACAACCTGATCCTGTTCATTCAATAATTTTATAAAGTTCTCTATGTACCTAAATTGCAGATTGGTTGATTCGCAAATTAAATCAGCCAAATGTTTTACAGATTCTGAAGGTTCTTCGCTAATAATCAATTTTGCCAGACCTTGTGGGTTTCCTGCAAAATTTTTCAGATCATGAGAAAGCATATAAATCAAATCCTGTTTTTCGTGTATAAAACTTTCTGCCTCGTAAATAGAATCTTGTATATTGCACATAAGCAAACCTGCTTCGTCGCCATATTGTGTTGGTAAGACAGATAATTTTCTTTCGCTTCTGTAATCGTCTAATGCTTTTGATGCTTTTGCAATTGGCTTAATCAACTGATTCAAAACCAAAAGCGTGACTAATGTAGCCAATAATGTCATGATTAAAGAAAAAATCAAAACAGACGTTGGAGGTATATTTGTATCGTAGTAGAGAACAAAAAATAAAATTCCGATCAAAGGAATGTGAATTCCTATAAAAGCGACAAATAAAAATTTGAACGCATAGCTTTTTTTCAAAAAACTAATTCGTGAAAGATTGTGATACAACTTCATAAATTTATAACAGAACTAATAGATTAAGATTGCAGAATTTGGGATTGTGCATAACAAAGTTACCGATTAAAGTTAATTAAACCACTATTTAAAAAAAAATCTAAAAATTTTCAAAAATAAAATTTGTAAAAGTTTACAAACACTTATTTTTGCGCTATGGGAAGAAAAAATACAGACAAAGTTGTCTTTCATCAAATCCAGGTTCTTGATGCTGGAGCAAAAGGAGTTTCAGTAGCCAAAGCACCTGACGGAAAAGTAATCTTTATTCCGAATGTAGTTCCGGGAGATGTAGTTGACGTACAAACTTTTAAGAAAAGGAAAGCCTATTATGAAGGCAAAGCCGTAAAATTTCATGAACTTTCAGAGCACCGCATCGAACCAATCTGCGAGCATTTTGGCGTTTGTGGAGGATGCAAATGGCAAAATATGAACTACAGCCAACAGCTGCATTACAAACAAAACGAAGTAAAAAATCACTTACAGCGTATAGGAAAAGTAGAACTTCCTGAATTCGAAACTATTTTGGGTTCAGAAAAACAGTTTTTCTATAGAAATAAAATGGAATTTTCGTTTTCTAACAGCCGTTGGTTAACAGAAAAAGAAATTGACAGCACAGAAGATCTTGGAAACAGAAATGCTTTAGGTTTTCACATTCCAAAAATGTGGGATAAAATCCTGGACATCAACAAATGTCATTTACAAGAAGATCCTTCCAACGCGATCAGAAACGAAATCAGAGCATTTGCAAATGAGCATAACTTGGCATTCTTTAACCCAAGAGAACATTCAGGTTTACTAAGAACCGTAATGATTCGTACTGTTTCAACTGGAGAAATCATGGTGTTGATTCAGTTTTTCGAAAATGACAAAAAGAATCGTGAACTTCTTTTAGATCATCTTTACGAGAAATTCCCGCAAATTACTTCATTGCAATATGTTGTAAATGCAAAACAAAACGATACCATCTACGATCAGGATATAAAACTTTACAAAGGAAGAGATTATATTCTGGAAGAAATGGAAGGTTTGAAATTCAGCATCAATGCAAAATCATTCTACCAGACCAACTCTGATCAGGCGTATGAATTGTACAAAATAACGCGCGATTTTGCAGGACTTTCAGGCAATGAAACCGTTTATGATTTATATACAGGAACGGGAACTATCGCACAGTTCGTTTCTAAAAAAGCTAAAAAGGTAATTGGTGTAGAAAGTGTTCCTGAAGCGATTCTGGATGCTAAAGCAAACGCTGAACGCAATAATATTACCAATTGTGAGTTTTTTGTTGGTGACATGAAAGTGGTATTCAACGAAGCTTTTATCGCTCAGCACGGAAAACCGGACGTAATTATAACAGATCCTCCAAGAGATGGTATGCATGCAGCCGTTATTGACCAAATCATGAAAATTGCGCCACAAAAAGTAGTTTATGTAAGCTGTAATTCTGCTACACAAGCAAGAGATCTAGCTTTAATGGACGAAAAATACAAAGTAACACGCGTTCGCCCGGTTGATATGTTTCCGCAAACTCACCATGTCGAAAATGTTGTACTTTTAGAACTTCGATAATAACAAAGGATACATGAAAAAAATAATTGCTTTCGTATTACTCTTCGCTTTTGGTTTTTCCAGTTGTGAGAAAGACGATATTTGCGACGCAAATACGCCTACAACTCCACGATTAGTTATTTCATTCTATGATATAAATATCCCGTCAGTAAAGAAAAAAGTAACACGTTTAAAAGTTATTGGCGAAGGACAAACAGAAGGTATTGTTTTTAATAAAACAGCAATAGATGAAACCAAATATCTAACAAGTGGTGATTCTATTTCAATTCCGTTAAAACCAGATGCAGACACTGTAACGTATAGTTTTATATTAAACTCAGGAAGCACCGATGCTACATTTATTAACACTGATGCTATAAAATTTAATTATACGAGACAAAACGCTTATGTTTCCAGAGCTTGTGGTTTTAAGACCATATTTAAGCTAAATACGCAAGCCCCTTTCGAAAGACAACTTCCAGACGCTGACGGTCCATGGATGCAGGTTATTGAAGTAAAAAATGCTAACATTGAACGCGAAAATGAAACACATCTTAAAGTATATTTTTAGTATTTGTTTATTGTTTTCAGTGTTTTTGGCGCAAGCCCAGGATACAACAGTAACAAAAGAAATTATTCAGGAAAAAACAAAGTCTGAAACCAAAAAACCGGCTGTTAAGGAAATATTGAAAGACAGTATTCCAAAAACAGATCGTTATGGTTTGCGCGTAGGAGTCGATTTATACAAACTTACCCGCGGTTTTTACGACAAAGATTACAAAGGAATAGAAGTTGTAGGAGATTTTCGTTTAACGAAAAAATACTACCTGGCAGCAGAGCTTGGTTTCGAAGACAAAACAACAGACGATACCCGATTGAACTCTACAGCAACAGGAACGTACATAAAAGCAGGTTTTGATTACAATATGTATGAAAACTGGCTCGACATGGAAAACCTGATAACTATAGGATTACGTGGCGGATTCAGTACTTTTAGTCAAGACCTCAATAGTTACAAAATCTATAATCCGAACCCTTACTTTGGCGAATTACCTGCAATTACTGAAGGACAAAAATACAGCGGACTTTCAGCAGGTTGGCTAGAAGTGACTGCAGGACTTAAAGCTAAAGTTTTTAACAATGTATTTGTTGGTTTTGGTGTTCAGTTAAAACTTTTGGTTATGAATTCAAAACCTTCTGGATTTGATAATTTATACATTCCGGGTTTCAACAAAACATACGATGGAAGTTTCGGAATTGGTTTCAACTATACTGTTTCGTACTTCATTCCGCTTTACAAGAAAAAAGTAATTATTCCTGAAATCAAAAAATAGATTTCAAATAAGCTATAACAACCAAAAGCCCCGAATTATAAAATTCGGGGCTTTTGTTATATTGTATATTTTACTTAAGAAACCTGAAATTCAACAGCTGCCCTTGCATGTATCAAAGTTGTATCAAAAATAGGAACTACTAAATCACCCGCTTTTATTACCAAAGGAATCTCAGTACAACCTAAAATAATTCCTTCAGCACCATTCTTAATCATTTCATTTGCAATTTCAAGATAACGTTTCTTAGTTGCTTCCGTTACCAGACCTCTGCCTAATTCCTCAAAAATAGTATGATGAATAAAATCTTTATCACTTTCACTTGTTGGAATAATAGCTTCAATACCTTTTGCTGTCAATTTATCTTTAAAAAAGTCAAGTTCCATCGTAAACTTAGTTCCCAGTAAACCTACCTTTTTTAGTTCTTGTTTCTGTATTTCAATCGCTGTTTCACTTGCAATATGAATAACCGGTAGACCAATAGCTCCCTCAAGTTTATCAGCAATTAAATGCATCGTATTGGCACACAAAACAATTGCTTCTGCCCCACCCGATTTTAAAAACTCACAACCTTTCAAAAGCATTTTAAAAGTCGAATCCCAATCGTTGTTTTCGTTATTCCTTTTGATATCAGCATAATTAAACGAATAAAGCAGGCATTCAGAAAAGTTTAAATCTCCAAGCTTTTCATTTACGCCCTTATTTATAAGTGTGTAATAATCTGACGTCGAAACCCAGCTAATACCGCCAATAAGTCCAATTTTCTTCATATCAATAGTTTAAGATTATCCTATTTCCCTAATTCCTTTTATAAAAATCCATTTCATAAAAAGTTTTTCACCGTCTTTTGTTCGAACTGATTGAAATTTAGGAGAGATTAATGTTGCTACGATAAAAGCCGTCATCGGAATCCAAAGTCCCGTTAAACCAGTATACATAGCAATTACATATCGAGACGCAATAAATAAAATTGCAAAACATCCTAACTGATACAAAAAAGCTCTTACTTGTAATTTTGTCATTTTTTTTATTTTAAGGCTCAAAGTTACAGAGGTTCAAAGCGACAAAGTTTTCTCTCTGTACCTTTGAACCTTTGCACCTTTGTAACTAATTTAAATTATTCAGAAACTTGAAATTTCGTTCTCTTACTTCCTTCATACATTTCGTATTTTACCAAACGCGCTTCAAGGCTAGCGTTAAAAAGTTTGATTTTACGAGATGGTTTTAAACCAACAAACTTCAAAGCTTCAAGATTTGCCGTTATAAACCAAGCGTTTGTACCAGGATAACTCTTCTTTAAAGTATCACCAATATTCTTGTAAAACTCTTCCATGTGAATATCCAGACGCTCATCATAAGGCGGATTAAAAACCATGTGCAGTTTTCCTTCAACAGCTTTCTCGGTATCAAAAAAATTATCTTCCTGAATTGTCACATAATCCTCCAGATTCGCATTTCTAATATTGTCTTTCGCTTTGTTTACAGCACTTGGCGCTTTATCAAAACCTTTAATAGTATAATGAAACTCCTTTGTTTTTTTCATCAGACTGTTTACAATCTGATCAAACAAATCATTGTCCCAGTCTTTCCATTTTTCAAAAGCAAATTCCTTTCTGTTTATGTTTGCCGGAATATTGCAGGCAATCATCGCTGCCTCTGCCAAAAAAGTTCCAGAACCACACATCGGATCCAAAAAGTGCGATTGCCCTTCCCAGCCTGATAAAAGTAAAATTCCAGCCGCTAAAACCTCATTAATTGGTGCAATATTAGTTGCCGTTCTGTAACCACGTTGGTGCAACGAATTACCAGAAGTATCTAATGCGATAGAAACCTGATCTTTATCGATATGAACGTTGATTCTCAAATCCGGAAATGCTTTATCAATACTTGGTCGTTGTCCCGTTCTCTCTCTAAACTGATCCACAATTGCATCTTTACATTTCTGAGAAACAAACTCAGAGTGATTAAAATAAGTCGAATGCACCGTAGCATCAATTACAAAAGTCTGATTTGCATTCAGTAATTTAGACCAGTTCACACCGGAAACACCTTTATATAATGCTTGTTCGTTATTAGCTCTAAACGAATAAATAGGTTTCAAAACCTTTAGAGCAGTTCTAAGCGACAAATTGGCTTTATACATAAAACCTTTATCTCCTTTAAAACTTACCATTCGCACTCCCTTTTCAACATCCTGAGCACCAAGTGCGCGCAATTCATTCTCTAATATTTCTTCAAAACCAAAAAAACATTTGGCTATCATTTTAAAATTTTCTTCCATCTTTATTTTTGAATTAAATAACCAAATCTATGTTGCACAAGAGCATATCTACAGGTATCGTAACGAAATAGTTATTTTTCGGCAAAAATACACTAAATTTGCCGGACTTTGAATTAATTGAAATAGAATAAATGTCTGAATTGCATAACTCATCAACACCAAATCAGGATCGTAATACTGAAAACTGGTTTACATCATGGTTTGATACACCTTATTATCATATTCTTTATAAAGATAGAAATTATCGTGAAGCTCAGATTTTTATGGATAATCTAACGCACTATCTAAACTTGCCCGAAAAAGCAAAAGTTTTAGACCTGGCTTGCGGAAAAGGACGTCATTCTATTTATCTTAATCAATTAGGGTTCGATGTTCTTGGCGCAGATTTATCTGAAAACAGCATCACAGAAGCCAGCAAAAACAGCAACGAAACCCTTCATTTCAAAGTACACGATATGCGTGAACCGTTTGATGAAAAATTCGATGCTATTTTTAATCTTTTTACCAGTTTTGGTTACTTCGAAAATGACGAAGACAACCTTACTACCCTAAAAGCCGTTAAAGAAAGCTTATCTGAATACGGTTTTGCAGTAATCGATTTTATGAACGTAACTAACGTAATCGAAACTTTGGTTCCGGAAGAAACAAAAACCGTTGACGGAATCGATTTCAAAATTAAAAGATACGTTGAAGACGGACATATTTTAAAAGAAATAGATTTTGAGGATCAAGGCAGAAAGTACCATTTTACCGAAAAAGTAAAAGCCTTAACCTTAAAAGACTTTCAGTATTTAATGGATGAAGCCGGAATTTATCTTTTAGATATTTTTGGCGATTACAAACTCAAAAAATTCCATAAAACCGAAAGCGAAAGATTGATCATGATTTTTAAATAGCTTTAATCGTTTAACTGTTACTTTGTTTAATCGCTTAAGCAAACCAACAAAACCGATTGACCAATTAGACAAATCAACGATTTAATTAGAACAAATGAATTATCTACTACCCTTATTTTCTGTACTCTTAGGATATGGTGTGGCTTTGTTTATAAAACCAGAAAGCAAAACAAACTTAAAATTACTGTTGGCCTTCAGCGGTTCTTTCTTATTATCCCTAACGGTAATGCACTTGTTGCCTGAAGTTTACGAATCACACAATTCCCATATTGGAATCTTCATCATGATCGGAATTTTGTTTCAGATCATCCTGGAATTTTTCTCTAAAGGAGCAGAACACGGACACGTACACGGACATGCAAAAATGTCTCAAATTCCGTGGCTTCTGTTCATCAGCTTGTGTATTCATGCCTTTTTGGAAGGTTTTCCCGTAAGTCATCATCATGGTTTAGCAGTCGGAATTGCGATTCATCATTTGCCAATTGCCGTCATTCTAACCACATTCTTCATCAATGCCGATTTAGACAAAAAAGCCATATTTGCTTTCATGCTTACTTTCGCCCTAATGACACCACTAGGAACATTTGCCTCCGAATTTTTACCAATCCTAAACGATTATTACACCGAAATAACCGCCATCGTAATTGGTATCTTATTCCATATTTCATCGACCATCATCTTCGAAAGCAGTGAAGGACATAAATTCAATATTGCCAAAGTTTCCATGATCGTACTCGGAATTCTATTGGCATTCTTGTTGTAATTGGGGCGTGCCACCATTTAAAAAAAGACCCAATTATAGACTGCACCCAAAAGTTTAGACAAATTCATAGTTAACTCTTATAATAATGAGCTCGATATTGTATCGGGCTCATTACATTTAGATTAAGTTTTATTCTGTCATAATTATAATAATTAACATACTCAATAATCTCCTGTTTTAATTGATCAATGGAACCGTATTTTTTAAGATAAAACAACGCTGATTTTAATGTTCCTAAGAAGTTTTCAATAATCGCATTGTCAAGACAATTACTATTAAATAATAATTTATAAATAATTGTTACTAAATCTATTTTGCCTCTAAGGTTATTTTATTGAACATTTAGGCAACAGCAGTAAAATTTAATACCCTATAATTATCATATTAAGTGAAAATGAAATTTATATTTGAGATTGAATTGAAAAAAGATAAGATTTGGATTTTTTAGAAAAGGCTTATAGTTATAATTTTGAAGGTATTATTAATGAAGTTCATTAATTTAGATTCATTAGTACAGGAACACAGGAAATTACCAAAATAGTTTCCATTTCACCTGTTGATAAAAGCCTTAATTGGTATAATGTAGGTTTTGGAAATTTTGAAAACAATGGAGATGTAATAGTAGTTAATGATTTAGCTGAGACGAACAACAATGATTATGATGAAGTTTTATCTACTGTTTTTATGTGTATTCTTCATTTTTTCAATTCTAATCCAGATTGCACTATATTATTTTTTGGAAACACATTGCATAAACATCGACTATACAAACAAAAAATATCTTCGAATATTAGTAGTTTAGAACAATATTTGGATATATCAGGAGGTAAAATAAAAGAGGTAATAACAATTATTGAAAAAAAGCAAACAATATTTAGGAAAGAAAAAAAACACGAAAGAACCATTCGGGAAAAAGACCTTACATCACTCAAAAATGATATTACAGTAAAACATATTGAAAAGTACAACAAAGACAAAACAGCTGACTATCAATTTGTTTTATTTAAACTAAAAAATAATCAATAATTATTGGAATAATAAAAAAACACTATATTTGTAACGCTATGATAACAAAACAATTAAGAGACTTAGTAGAAAAGCAGATAGAAAAATCTACTAGTTTTTGGGCTGGTCGTCCTAAAATGACTATCCAAGAACTAGAGGCGGTAGAGAAATTTGCTAAAGAAAAAAACAAACTTTTTGAAAAAGCATTTGATTCTCCTCAAAAAGTAGAAAAAATTAATAAAATGCAAAATAGCGCATTATAAATCGATTAATTAGTTCAAAAAAAATATAATTATATAAAAAATGACCGTTTGGAAATAATTCAGACGGTTTTTTTTATAAACGTTTGTTTCATTCTTATTATAAAAGTTCAACGATAAAAAAATATTAATTGGAATATTAAAAACAACAATAGATGCACGAAATTTTATTCCTAACAGGTTT
>NZ_MUGW01000010.1 GCF_002217285.1 Flavobacterium hercynium
GTAAGAACCAGACAACACAAGGGATTGTAAGATTTATCACAAAATTTTTAATATAAATATTTTGTCGCATAATTTTTTTGTTATAAAATTGTTTCAATTATTAACCAAATGTAATTTTTTTAACAAAAAACCCAAACTATTATGAAAAAGGTTCTTTTTTCTGCAATCGCAGCCTTACTGCTGTTTTCTTGTCAAAATGATCAATCTGAATCTGCAGATTCTAACTTAAGCGCTGTTGCTGCACATCGCGGATGTGCTTCTCAGGAAGTATTAGCTGCACAACTAAAAGCAGATCCTACTCTTGCTATTAGAATGAATGAAATTGAGGCTTTTACAGCCAAAAACCTACTAACAGGCCGTTTAGTAAACGGTGTTATTGAAATTCCGGTTGTAGTAAATGTATTGTACAGAACTACAGCAGAAAACATCTCCAATACACAAATTCAATCTCAGATTGATGTATTAAACAAAGATTTTAATGCAACAAACCCTGATTTTGCAAATGTTCCTGCACTATTCTCTGGCGTAAAAGCAAACGTAGGAATTAGATTTGTTTTAGATCAGGTAATTAGAAAATCTACAACAAAATCTTCATGGGGATATAATGATGCTATGAAAAAAGTAGCTCAAGGTGGTCTTGCGCCAACATCTCCAACAACGAAACTTAACATGTGGTCAGCGGTTATTGGTAGCGGTATATTAGGTTATGCGCAATTTCCAGGAGGAGCTGCTGCTACTGACGGTGTTGTTATTGACCCTAAATATTTTGGTTTATCAGGTTCTGCCAATGCGCCATTTAACTTAGGAAGAACAGGTACTCATGAAGTGGGTCACTGGTTGAATTTACGCCATATTTGGGGAGATGCTACTTGCGGAAGTGATTTAGTAAGTGATACTCCAACACATAATGAAGAAAACTATGGTGCGCCAGCATATCCACATTACAGCACATGCTCAGGAACTCCTGTAGAAATGACAATGAACTATATGGATTATGTAAATGACAACGCTATGTACATGTTTACAAACGGTCAAAAAAGCAGAATCGCAGCTATTTTCGCAACAGGTGGTCCAAGAGCGGCATTTGGAATCTAAAAAATAAAAATTGTAATACTAAAAGCGAGATTTAACCATCTCGCTTTTTTTGTGCTCAATACTAAAATTCCCAAAGCTTTTGACTACATTTATATTCTAAACTTAAATTATGATCACATCGAAAGTCATTTCAAACGGAATATTAAGAGCCTTAGCCACTATACTAGTAGTCGGAATTGTTTTGTATTTTTTATACGAAATACAAACTGTAATTGTTTATTTATGCATTTCCTTATTGTTATGCCTTATTGCTAATCCGCTGGTTCAGTTTTTAAAAAACAAACTCAAATTCGGAAATTCCTTAGCAGCATCCGTCACTATAATTCTGTTTGTATTATTAATCGTTGGCTTTATATTGCTATTTGTACCTCTAATTATATCTCAAGCCAATAACTTATCACTTTTAGACACCAATAGCCTCCAGAAACAATTTATTGAAACAGAACGCAGTATCGAAGCTTACTTTAATATTCAGCATTTAGATTTTAATAAAGTACTTAACAACCCTAAAGTTACGTCAATGATGGATTTTAGCTATTTTACCAACTTCATTAATTCTATTATGATATTTGTTGCCGATATGGGAATGGGATTAGTTTCTGTATTTTTTATTACTTTTTTCCTTGTAAAAGATCAGGACAACTTTAAATCAAATGCCAGAAAAATTTTGCCGGATCACAACGAAGACAAGATCATAAACTCAGTAATTAAGATCAACCATTTTTTAACCCGTTATTTTATCGGATTATTGCTGCAGCTAACCGTTGTTTTTATTTTGTACCTTATTGTACTAATCATATTTGGAAATAAAAACGCTTTTGTAATTGCCTTTTTATGTGCGATCCTAAATATCATTCCTTATTTGGGTCCGATTATAGGTACCATATTAGCCGCTATATTAACGATGATTAGTTTAATTGGTCAGGATTTCAGAACTGAAATTTTACCTACAACTATTTATGTCGTAATAGGATTTTTGATTGTTCAGGCTATTGATAATAACATTAGCCAACCTATCATTTCGTCAAAAAGTGTAAATTCGCACCCGTTAGAAATTTTCTTAATTATTTTAATAAGCGGAATTACCTTTGGAATTGTGGGAATGATTATCGCCATTCCGGTTTTTACGATGATAAAAGTAATTTTAAAAGAATTTTTTCCTGACAACAAAATTGTCTCCGTATTAACCGAAAGAATCTAGCATTGAACGAATCGATTTTAAATAAAAACATACAAGAATTTATAACTCAAAATTGTGGTATTTCCGTTGCTAAATTAGCGCTTCAAAAGAATCCGTTTCCAGAAGTAGAATGGATTTCAATTCTAAATCAGATTGAAGCCAAAACGAAAGCAAAAGAGAAATTGCCAACGTGGTTTTCGACAGAAAATATTATTTATCCCAGCAGAGTTTCTGTAGAACAGACTTCTTCTGAAAAAACAGCAATCTATAAAGCCTCCCTTATTTCCGGAAAGACCTTAATTGATCTTACCGGAGGTTTTGGTGTAGATGATTATTACTTTTCCAAAAAGTTCGAGAGCATTACGCATTGCGAAATCAATTCTGATTTATCTGCCATTGTAAAGCATAATTTTGATTGTTTAAAAGTAGAAAATTGTACTTTTCACAACAATGATTCTACGGATGTATTAAGCGAAACCAATCAAAATTTTGACTGGATCTATATTGATCCTTCACGCAGAAATGATGCGAAAGGAAAAGTCTTTATGCTCCGGGATTGTTTACCCAATGTTCCTGAATTATTAGATTTCTATTTTGAAAAAGCGAATGCTGTATTAATTAAAACAGCACCATTATTGGATATTTCTGCTGGCTTATCGGAATTAAAATTCGTCAAAAACATTCATATTGTTGCCTTAGAGAATGAAGTAAAAGAATTGCTTTTCGAAATTCACAATCAGTATCAAGGCGATATCACTATCAAAACGGCTAATATTCTAAAAGATACAACAGAAACTTTTGAATTTGTTTTAGACAGCGAAAACACTTTTGCAACTTTCGATCTTCCTCAAAAATTTGTCTATGAACCCAATGCAGCGATCATGAAATCGGGAGGATTTGATCAGGTAAGTGCAGTTTTTAATTTAGATAAATTGCATAAGCACTCGCACTTATATACATCTGAAGTTTTAATTGATTTTCCGGGAAGAACTTTTGAAACTGAACAGGTCATTCCGTACAGTAAAAATGAGATGAAAACGGCACTAGCGAATCAGCAGGCCAATGTTACAACACGAAATTTTCCGGACACTGTAGAGAACATTAGAAAAAAATGGAAAATAAAAAGTGGCGGAAATGTTTATTGTTTTTTTACAACTGATAAAAATGATAACAAAATAGTTTTAATTTGCAGAAAAATTACTTAAAAATGAAACAACTAATTACATTAACTTTTTTTCTATTAAATCTTTGTGCATTTGCTCAAAAACCATGTGAATACAGTGCTAACGTAAAAGACTCTATCGGAACTTACAAAGTAACTAACGAATATATGATTAGTGAGAAAAACTTTGGGGGAACATTTGATTATCTTTTCTTTTCATTGGCACAAACAGATGGTTTACCAACTTTGAATCTACAGCTTATTCAAAAAAGCAATACGTTTATAAAAGCAAATTGTTTTGATAAAAACTCAAAGATTTTTTTACAATTAGAAAACGGAAAAATTGTTACTTTAATTCATATCGATAAAGAAAACTGTGGTACGTTTATTCAGGGCGAAAAAGGTTCTGACAACCGTATTACAACAGGGATTTTTATGTTCCTGAAAGATAATTTTGAGGAACTTAAAAATTCGCCTATCAGCATTATGAGAGTAAAGTATTTAACGAATACAGAGGACTATATTGTGAAGCGTGAATTGGTTTCTGAGCTTACTAAAAAAACGTATAAGCCCAATACATACTTCATAGACAATATTCGTTGCGTGGAATAGTTTATTCGCAATTCCATTTTTGATTGGAGACTTTATCTTTTAAACCTGTTTTTAAATTATAATGCCACCATTCTGAATCAAAAGAATTGAATCCGTTTTCGATCATCACTTTTTTTAGAAATTTTCTGTTTGCTTTTACAGCATCAGGAAGATTAGTATAATTGTGACTTGCCTGAAATCCGAAGAAATCAAAAGAAGTGCCCATTTCAACTTCTTTACCTTTAGCATCGACTAATGAAATATCAACGGCTCCTCCTCTATTGTGGATGGAGCCTTTTTTTGGATCTGCTACATACTCTGGTTTTGGAACAAGCACAAACATTTTTTTCTGAATAGATAAAGGTCTATAACAATCGTAAAGCTTTATTTTAAAACCTTTTTTCATAAAATCATTATTGGCTGCAATCAAAGCTTTAACCGTTTTTAGGCGTAGAAAACACTCAGCACAATCGTATACTTTTGCTTTTAAGAAATTATCTTCTGTAGCATATTTCATGTCATAAATAAAATCCCTACTGTAGTCTTTTAAATTGACAAAAGTTGTATCGGCAATATCTTGTTTCGATGGAACAGCGTAAGTTTCATTTTGCGCTTTTGATGGAATCGAAAAAAGAAAAATTCCTAAAAAAAGAATGACATTACTATAGCGCGTTATGTTGGTTTTTATTTTCATTTGTACTGGTTATTTGTGGTAAATATAAGTAAAAACGAACGACACCAAAAAATTGGTCTTTATTTCGTGCTCTTTTATATTCCGTTTTGAATTTTCTAAAAAATACTCATATTTTCGGGCTTGATGACAAATCCTAAACGAAGCATACTATCCTGTCTCTGATAATCTATTAAACTTTCGGTATAACCAACAAACCATTGAAGTGTAAGATAGTAATTCTCGTTTGCATACGGTTTCCAGTTTAGCTGTGTTTGCAACGAACCATAATTCAGTAATCCGCTTCCTTTTCTAAACAAAACATCTGCACTCCAGCGCCCCGGTTTGATCTGGTAAGAAGCACTTGCTTCACCATAACCAACATAATTGGTTAGATTGGGATTATCGTCTTTATCTACTAACGGAAACCAGCCTCGCAATCCCACTGTCCAGCGTGGAGAAATTTGCGATTTTAAAGAAAAGGCAAGCATATTCCACGTTCGGGAATAAATAGAATCCCTTCCGTTTGATTCGTGTTCAAAGGATATTGTTCCATACGTTAATCTTCCACCGGCAAGATAAAAAGGACGAACAAGTGCAATACCCGGATTAAAATTAATTTCTGCAAAGGGTTTTGAATTGGCATAGATATCCCAAAATGCTTTTTGTGTATACATTAAGTACGGAAAAAAACCGCCTAAAATTGGTTTTGAATTTAATCGCTGTTTAAAACTAACCTGATATTTTACATCGGCAGAGTTTCTGGTAATGGGACCATTTAAGGGTACTCCGGATAAGAAATAATTGTCGCGGTGGACAGAAAAACTAGCTTCTTTTAAAAGAGAATCGGCTGCACGAAAATCTTTATCGTGTTCGAATAATTGAGCATTAGCATTAAACGAAATTAAAATGCAGAACGTAATTAAATATTTTAGGTACATAGTAAGATTTAAAGTGATAATTGTAAAGTGCTTTTTACACTAATTTACGGTATTTTAATGAATGATTAAGCAATAAAAACAGTTATTTACATGGATTTTCAAAGTCTATTTTACAAAATTATCTTACATACGAAATAAAATAAGTTACTTTCAGGTAAGTAATTTTCGTTGTTTACACCCTGCTTTTTTCTTCTGGTGCGTTGTAATTAATATCCTTTTTTCAATTATACAGAAGAAAACAAAACAATAAAAAATAAACATAAAACACACAAAATAAAGCATTTAAAACTAGAAGTGACTTTTTTTTAAATGGAAAATTTTATCTTATCTAACTTCAATTTCTGGCACATTATCGCTCTGCAATGATCCGATTTCAAAAAATGAGATTAATCTTTATTATTTGTATTTAATCTAAATAACGATAAATTTGCACCACTAAAATTTAAATAACCGCCATGAAATTTACTTATCTGTTTGTGCTGCTTGCTTTTTTTAGCATTGGGCATGCACAAAATTCACAAATTACGGGAACAATAAATTCCGAAAATAATGGAGCAGTTTCTTTCGCTGCTGTATCTGTCAAAAATCTTAAAAAAGGCGCAACTGCCGATGAAAAAGGTTATTTTCAGTTTAACAATTTAACTCCGGGAACTTATACATTAGTTTTTACTGGAATGGGATTTTCTACTCAGGAAAAAACAGTTGACTTACAGGAGAATGAAAAACTAGAACTTAACATTGTTTTAAAAGAAAACATTAATACGCTGCAAACGGTTGAAATTACAGGCCGTAAAGAAAAATCATACCGAAATACAAAATCATTTATTGGAGCTAAAACCGAAATAGCTTTAAAAGATTTGCCTCAGGCTGTTTCGTATGCAACTAAGGAATTAATTGCAGATCAGGGCTCGATTCGTGTGGGTGAAATCGTTAAAAACTTTAGTGGTGTAAGTCAATTTACTTTTTACGATGATATTTCGATTAGAGGATTTAGAATTAATGGAGGAAGTAACACACAATTGCTAAACGGATTAAGAACTTCAACCGGATTCTGGAAACAGCCATTAGCAAATTACTTAGAACGCGTAGAAGTTTTAAAAGGACCGTCATCGGCTTTGTTTGGTAATGCTTCTCCGGGTGGAGTGTTAAACCGTGTAACTAAAAAACCATTAGATCAGGCTGCAAACAGTGTTAGTTTTTCTACAGGAAGTTTTAATACTTTAAGAGCTTTAGCTGACTTTACCGGACCGCTAACGGAAGATAAATCACTTTTGTACCGTTTGAATCTTGGTTACGAAAATGCGAATAGTTTTAGAGATTTACAATTTGATAAAAATCTTGTCTTTGCTCCTTCTCTTTCGTTTTTACCTAATGATAAAACAAGTGTAAATTTCGATTTAATTTATACGAGCTCAAAAAGTATACTAGATCGTGGTCAGTCTACTTATGAGAACAATCTTTATTCGACGAAAACATCTCAATCATTGAACTCAACCAACGATTACCTGAATGAGGAAACGTATATCGTAACAACATCTTTAAATCACCAATTTACAGATCGTTTATCTTTCTCTGCTTCTTATATTCGTACAGGTTACAACGAAGACCTGTTAGAGCATCGTGGTGCAAACAAATATGCTGTAAATGCTGATGGAACCACTATTCCAACAGCTATTGAAATGCAGGTTTTTATGCGTAAGCGTAAGCGCTATATTGACAATCTTTCGAGCTTTTTAAAGTATGAAGCTAAAACCGGTGCACTAAGCCATAATTTGATTGCAGGTTATGATTATGCACAAGAACAAGTTCCGGCAGGAGGTTCTCAATTACAGGCAACAGGATACAGAAATGCTGACAACACAGGATCTATTGCGACTTATAATCCTAACAATAAAAGTGCCTACTTATTAGATGCTCAGGGAAATCCTGTTCCTAACGTAGCACACTTTAATCTTAGTAATCCAACAGGATCACAACAATTGAAGGACATGAGTAAGTATTTTTATCAGGCGCGTCCTTTTGACCCAACCTATTACTCATTGTATGGCGTTTATGTTCAGGATCATATTAAATTTGGCGCTTTTCAAGCCTTATTGGGAATTCGTTATGATGAGTACTCAGATAGAGAAAATTACACCAAAGACAATGAAAACAAAGTAAAACAACATTCGTTTTTACCACGTTTTGGTTTGACATATACCGTAAATCCAAACATTAACCTTTATGGTACGTATGTTCAGGGATATAATCCTCAAACAGCTTCTTCTTTATCGAATCCAAATGCGGGAGGACCTTTTGATCCATTAACAAGTAATATGGTTGAATTTGGAGGTAAATCGTCCTGGTTTAAAGAAAAATTATTTGTAACGCTTGCTTTGTTTAAAATTGAACAAAAAAACACGTTGTACAGTGCTAACGATCCAGCTAATATCGATTTACTGAGAGCGATTGGTAAAGAAGAATCAAAAGGAATTGAAATTGATGTTAACGGAAACATTACACGCGAATGGAGCGTATCTGTAGCGTACTCGTATAATGAAGCGCATATCACAGAGAGTCCGATAGTAGAAGAAATTGGCAGACAAAAACCAAATACTCCGGTTCAACAGGGAAACATCTGGACACGCTACAATTTTACTTATGGAGCCTTAAAAGACTTCGGAATTGCTATGGGATCTAATTTTGTTACCACGCGTAATTTAAGCAACAATGCAACGCAGACTATTCCGGGTTACACCTTGTTTAACGCAGCTTTGTACTACAACATCAATAAATTTAAAATACAGCTTAATGCCAACAATATTACCAATAAAACCTATTGGGTTGGTGGTTATGATTATATTCGTTTGTTTCCGGGTGCTCCAAAAAACTGGATGCTGACACTTGGGTATTCATTTTAAAAAACACTTTACTATATTTGAATTCCAGCAAAGAATTTATATGAATAAAACATTGAAAAAAAATATAGGAAAACTACATTTATGGCTCGGACTTGGTTCCGGGCTTGTAGTTTTTATTGTAGCATTAACAGGTAGTCTTTTGGTTTTTGAAGATGAAATTGATGCGTATGTCAATCCTGAATTTTATACTGTCGCTACTGTTGCAGCACCTAAAAAAACAATTGATTACTGTGTTGCTATTCTTCAAAAACAGCATGCTGTCGAAAAAATAAACCGCATTTACACCTTTAATGCTCCTGATCGTACACTCCGAATTCTAGGCAAAAATACCAAAGGAAAATCGATACTGTTTTCTATTGATCCTTATACCGGAAAAGTCCTGGCAGCTGTACCTCAAAAGAGCCGCTTTTTTTCGGTTGTTTTAGACCTGCACCGTCATTTGATTATGGGTGATTTTGGAAAATTTATCACCGGTTGTTCCGCATTGATTTTTGTTTTCTTATTGATCTCCGGAATGATACTATGGTGGCCAAAAAAGATAAAACATCTCAAACAGCGTTTGACCGTTAAATGGAATGCTTCTTTTAAAAGAGTCAATTGGGACTTTCACTCTACTTTTGGATTTTATAGCTTTCTGGTACTTCTCATCATTTGCTTAACAGGTTTAACATGGTCTTTTAAATGGTTTGAAAGTGGAATTTACCTTCTTGCCGACGGTACAACCAAAAAACCATCTACGAAGGTAAAAAACCCAACCAAAGAAGATCCTAAACTAAATCAAACCGCTTTTTATGATCGTATTTTAAAAGCAACTGATAGTATCTTTCCGTACAAAGGCAATACGCAAATCAGAATGCCTAATGACAGCATCAATAGTATTTTTGTTATTAAAGAAAATCTGGAAAAAGCAGTTCCTAATCAGGCCAGCGCTGCCTATTTTGATCGCTATACAGCTAAAAATATAGAATCAAGACCTTATGAATTGTTCTCAACAGGAGATAAAGTAAGGCGCTTAATTTACCCCATCCACACCGGAAGTATTTACGGATATCCAACCAAAATACTAGCCTTTTTAGTTTGTCTTTTTGCTGCAACCTTACCTATAAGCGGTTTTTTAATCTGGTTAGGCAGGAAAAAATAGTTTGTGGTTTTGGGTTTGTGGTTTGTTGTTGAGAGTTTGTTGTTGAGAGTCAAGAATTGTCAATTCACATTTCACAACTCACAATTCATAATTCATAACTCATAATCAACTTACTCGAAATCAGAAAATTATAAAAAAACTAGAAAATTCTTTATATCCCACAGCTAAAAAGTAAGAAAAACATCTTATCTTGCAGCAATTCCAAACCCGATTTACCCGTAATTCCTGACTATTTTTATAATCTCGAATAACGGGTCGTTTGTGGGTTTTATTTTTTTTATGGTCATGTATTACAGGTAATTAAGAGTTGCTTAATTACAGTAATTATGTCAGATTTAAAAAAAGTTTTCTTAGAAAAAGATACTACACTAGATTTTACTCCTTTTAAAGAAACAAGAGCCTACGGTTATACCTGTCAGGTTTTTGAGAACAACAAATTAGTTCATACTATAGCTTATGAAATAGCCGTTGACAGTTCCCACAGTTACGCTCAGGACGGTTTTATTTTTGAAGTCGATAGAAAAACAGTTTATCTGGACAATGCTATTGCTGCTTCTCAAACAGAACAGATAGCAGATTTATGTTCACAAGCACTTTACCCACTGAAACTAAAAGTCAGTGATGAAAATCTGTTGCTGGAAATACTTAATCATGCCGACATCAAACAGCGATGGAAGAAAATTAAGGACAACTTATCCCTTTATTACAAAGGAAAAATAATATCTGCTCTTCTCCAGAAGACCGAAAAACTGCTATACAACAAAACGGTATTAACAACTTCTCTTTACGAAACCTGGTTCTTCGATCTTTATTTTAGACCTATTTACACCACTTATCAGCACAATGAATCGCTGGATTATTTTTGGAAATCACCCGTATTAGGAAATAAACACATTCGTTACGGAGTCGAACAGTCTTTAGAAGAAAACTACACTGCCACCGATAAAATTGTCATTAAGCTAAAAGGCAGTGCCGTTGACAAAAGATCGATTCAGGAAATCTTACAGCATCGTACTTTCCCAAAAAACACCTTAGCAGGAGTTAAAGTAAAACCAGTTCATTCTGAAATGAATGTAGAATATCAATTGTACAGTGAAGACAATAGTATTTTTTCGATCGTGGCTGAATACCAAATCACTTTGCAGGAAGAAAAACAAAAAACTGTTAAAATAGAACTTTATCACCTGCCGGAGAGTGCCACTTTCAGACCCGCTAAAACGGAAAAGGCTGTGCCAGTAACGCCAACATCCATACCAGTTGAAGACGAGGATTACATTTTTGATATTTCGACAATTGCTGTACCGAAAAAAAAACAAAAATCAGATCAAATGATTTTGGGATCCCCACCGAAAGTTATTCAATTGTACATTCCCGGGCCTTATCCGCCAGATGTTAAAAAAAGCTTGTGGAAACGCATCTTCTCTATTTTCAAAAAAAAGAAAAAAATAATCGAATATAGACAAAATCCATGGAAAAAAACCACTACTTAATACAAGGTGCACTCTGTCAATGCAAGTTTAGTGAAAAACCACAAACCGATGAATTACAGGTAAAAGCACAGTCGAAGCATTTCGCCAACGATCTGCAAGGAAAAGACAAACCCATTGCTACCGATAAGGATATTGGTAAGACAATGAAAAAAAACACTTTTGGGAACTGTACCCTACAGCCTTCCTCGAATGGTAATTTACCTTGTCAAACGGTCATTACCCAGTGGACCGGTTTTTACGAAAAAACAGTTTTGTCCAACGGGGGTAAAATATTATTAGAAAGCAGTATGGCCGGCTGTGCGATTGGAGGCCCGAATTGTATTGTCGTAAAAGATCACGGACAAACCCCCGAAATGGCAGAACAAATCGAAGACAGCAATCCCGAAATATTGCATGAAATCTTTCCCTGTGTGGACTTCTACGATCTTAATAACAAAAGCCTGATGATTGAAAATTAAAGTATAAGTAACTAAAAATATATGAGCCAAAAATTACGTATAATCCCTAAAATGCCTTTGGTTTCCGGTCAAACATACGATGAAAGTATGGGCTGTTTAACGCTCTCTTCCTGCGGAACTTTTACAGTAGAAATTGTTCCTTCGGAATGTTTTCATGAAAATGTTCCAAAACCATTACCTCCTTTTCGCGAACTAACTCCGGAAGAAGTTCTTGATATGCCTGATAAGGGGGATAGAATTTATTATGTAGAAAGACACACAAAAAGAAAACTGGCAGAAAAAAAATATGAAGAAGATGTAGCTGCTTACGACAAACAAATAAAAGAGGAACTGGCAACCCTAAGCTGGTGCTGGGAAGTAGTGGGAAATGGTATGAAGAATAAAATCATGAAGCACAACCCGAATTTAAGCATCGGAATACCTAAGCATTACCAAAAAGATTTTAATTTCCCTAAACTTCTTGTTGGTGGCGGTTTTGCATGGGTTGAAGCCTTTACCGATAATGATCCTGCGATTGGAGACACGCCGTTCGGTTTATACGTCTGCGCCAAAGGAACACCACAAATTATAAATGTCGTCTGGACAGATTTTAAAGGAAATCCCATTACGACAACGGTAAAATTTGGCTCAAAAATACTGCTCAACATTTACACCATAGACATGTTTGGAGTCGATCTTACGGTGACCTTATGGGACAAGGATAAATACAAGCCCAATGATACCAAACCAGACGGTAAAATGGAAAGCTTTGAATGTGAAGTGCTGACGGCTGAATTAAAAGAGAATGAAGAAGGTATAAAAGGCGTTTCAGGCGGAATTAAGATAGACGGAGAATCGCAAACCCATGTTCAAAAAGCACAAATTCCAGTTTTAATCGATCATGACTGGATGTTTGATGGAGGAAGATGTCAGGGAATTTTACTTACGGCAGAATGTATGTACACGGAGAAAAAATATCCTGTACCTGAACATAAGCAATTGCTAATCGCATGGGATGGCGAAAAATACGAACAAAAAAGAAAACCGGTAAACAATGTCGCTTTTATAGGGAAAGTAGAAACCTTTATTTCAAGTTTCAGACCTTGCCGTTACGACAAAATCGAATTAAAAAAACAAGGCAAAGCGGGCGGACTTGTTCTGTTTGATTCGGCGATAAACAAGCAAAGAGCAATAACCAATTTTGATGTTGAGATCATAGCCGGAAAAAAAGAAAAATACATTTTAGATATTGATTTTCACAGTTTAGATTGTAACACAGAGCCCACGCATCATAACAATGAAATTGCCGTACTGGCTATTCCATTAGATTATGAACTGCAGCCAAAAGCAGGTTCCCGACTGGAACACCTGCTTAAAAAAGAAGAAAAACCACTGTTTACCTCATCATCAAGTCATAGCAGCAGCCTGTTTGGCTTTAACTCTACTCAAAAAGAAGTTGTTTCGAAAGAAACCGGTATTGTAGCCATCAGAGAAAATCAGGTTGAGTTTGATGCTTTTTTTAATTATGATATTCCGCAAGATGAGAATCCTATGAGCACTTTTATGAAAGCCATGCAGTATTGCAGTCTTTCTGATTTAAGCCAAAGTTATATCAAAAAAATATCGATTCGTACCGACACCTGTGCTTTTCAGCAGGATATTAATATAGCGATATACCCTGATATTAAATGGACGCTAAAGGTGGGGTTCAATGTCGAAGCAAATGATATAGAAAAACTCAACAGAAAGGGCGGTACTTTTGCTCCGCTTAAAACCTTTCAGCATGTCGCCGACGAAAAAGATAAAGCCAACTTTGAGGTAAATGAAAGCAACTCCCCAAAAGTAAACAACGAGAACCAAAGGAGAAAAGAAACGCTCGATCGTGCCGCAAAACATTTTACAGACGAATATCAGCTAAAACCAAAACAAACAGCTGTAGCTCCGGTAAGTGAAGGAACGAGCTTTAAAGAAGTTTTTGATATCCTGAGAAGAATGACACTTTCCTTTGGAGAAGAACATTACGGTGGTGCTGTACAAAATGAGTTGACAGACAAATTTGCCAGACAAATGTACGAATGCTACAAAAGCAACATTGATCTTGTAAAAAACCTGATTAGCATTTTTGACGGCACATTTGATCAAAAACCGTTTAACCCAAAGGATGAGAAAGATATTGACGGTTTGATGGGAAGACTGCAACGCAAACCGGTTGAATACAAAATGCTATATCCTAAAATCGCTGCTGCTGCTTCCTGGTCGTGTGATCCTATAGATGGTAAAAAACATCCGGAACTGAAAGGCAGATTAGGTGTGGGTGTTGATCTTCAACTCAAAGCCACTCCCCTTTTGGGCGTTGCCATACAATGGGATCTTCTGGAGCTTTTATGTAGGCGCCACCCTATTGCTTATGCGGTATTAAAAGCGATTGACGGTCTTACCTACATACTGGCTGACGACCAGAGTGCCGTAAACCTGAACTTTGTTGTATCAGGGCAAATAGACACCACTATCGATTTTCAGTACAACAAACTGGCGGGTTTTAAAGAGTTTCATAAAGCGGGCAGATCGAGTATTAGAACAGCTATAGAATTTAAGATAAACATATCCAACAAATACAAAACACTCGGCTACGAAACGATAGCATCTTTTGAATATAATGGTACCGCTGAAGCCGTAATTGGGGTAAAAGACTGGTACGGTATCGATGAAAATGGCTTTTTTGTGAAAACAAAAATAGAATTTGAAGGAATTAAACTCTCCTTCTCAGCCACAGGAACTATATTTATTATAAACGACGAATATGATAAAAAACAAAACAAACCAATACTTGATGCTAAAAAAGAGTACAAAGGTGACATCACTTTTTTGCAATGGGACTATCAAACCGATAAAATATACTTACTATCATGAAAAAACTACTAACCACACTATTATTGAGTTACAGCCTGATGGTTTGCGCTCAAAAAAAACAAATCAATAAAGAAGACATTATGAACGAAGAAAGCATAAAAAAAGTAACCAACATTTACAACCAAGTAAAAAGATACAAATACAACCCAAGCTATACCCTACATATCGAAAAGGCTGCTAACTTTACTTTTGAAGTCTTAGTCAATGATTATCCAATGTTTATTGAATACAATCCTCATGTTATGTCTGGTTCCAAACCTATCAATCATGCTATACTAAAACCTGGTAAACAAAAACTCACCATTCGTATGACACCACCTGTAGATAAAGAGTATAATATGGGACATGAAATCGACATGGAAAATATAACCTTAAAACTCAGTATCAATTACGGAGAATATGTGTTACAAAAAGTTAGCGAGTTTAAAGAAGCCCTGCGCTACGAACTTCCCCAACAAAAAGGCAAATTGCCTTATTATGAGGTCAATCTAGAGTTTGATGCTATTGCACCGTATCAAAATGATATTGAGGGCTGGCAAAACGGGGTTGATTTAACCAAAGAAGATAAAGACAAACTGCTCAAAGAAGTAGAAGATTTTTATAAAGAACTGATCAAATATTATGATGCCAAAGATGTAAATGCATTGGCTTCAAAATACTACAAAAGACAATTTGAAATTGCACAAAGCCACTATCAAACTAAAATATATGATTCTCAAATAGTAGTTGATGCATGGATGAAAAATGTTAATGATACTAAACCATTTATTTTCAATCAATATGTTATGCGATTTTTTGGCAATGGAAAAATGGTTGCTCTAGTCAAAACAGATAAATATTACATCAATTATTCTTCATTAATGAGAGAGGATGCCAAAGGAAATTATACTTATTATGGACTTATGTTGCATCGTCCAAAACCAGGTGCTCCATTAGAAGTAATACGATAAATGATGAAGACAGTTTATACACTCTTATTCTGTTTTACTTTTTTATTTTCTGGTGCACAAAAACAAATCAATAAAGAAGACATTATGAATGAAGAAAACGTAAAAAAAGTAACTAACATTTACAACGAAGTAAAAAGATACAAATACAACCCAAGCTATACCCTGCATATCGAAAAGGCTGCTAACTTTACTTTTGAAGTCTTAGTCAATGATTATCCAATGTTTATTGAATACAATCCTCATGTTATGTCTGGTTCCAAACCTATCAATCATGCTATACTAAAACCTGGTAAACAAAAACTCACCATTCGTATGACACCACCTGTAGATAAAGAGTATAATATGGGACATGAAATCGACATGGAAAATATAACCTTAAAACTCAGTATCAATTACGGAGAATATGTGTTACAAAAAGTTAGCGAGTTTAAAGAAGCCCTGCGCTACGAACTTCCCCAACAAAAAGGCAAATTGCCTTATTATGAGGTCAATCTAGAGTTTGATGCTATCGCGCCTTATCAAGAGGATATCGAGGGCTGGCAAAACGGTGTAGATTTAACCAAAGAAGACAAAGACAAACTCCTTAAGGAGGTAGAAGAATTTTATAAAAACATCATACAAGACTATGAAAATCAGGATGTAAATGCTCTTGCCTCTAAATACTACAAAAGACAATTCGAAATGGAACAAACTCATTATATAACCAAAATATATGAATCTGAAATGGTCGTAGACGCATGGGTAAAAAATGTTAATGATGACCGCCCTTTTATTTTTAATGGGTACATGCTACGTTTTTATGGTAATGGAAAAATGGTCGCTTTAGTCAAGACCGATAAATACTATATTAATCTCACTGCACTTATGCGAGAAGATCCAGAAACAGGTAAAGCTTCTGCATACCCAATATATCTCTACCGCCCAAAACCAGGTGCACCACTAGAAGTAATACGATAACCTATGAAGACAGTTTACAACCTCCTATTCTGTTTTGCTTTTTTATTTTCTTGTGCACAAAAACAAATCAATAAAGAAGACATTATGAATGAAGAACACGTAAAAAAAATAACCAACATTTATAACCAAGTAAAAATGTATGAATATAACCAACCTATACCTTGCACATAGAAAAAGCTGCCAATTTTACATTTGAAGCTTTAGTCAATGATTTTCCCATTTTTATAGAATACAATCCTCACATTATGTCAGGTTCTAAGCCAATTAACGAAGCGATACTAAAACCAGGCAAACAAAAACTCACCATTCGCATGACACCACCTGTAGATAAAAACTACAATATAGGGCATGAAATCGACATGGAAAATATAGCTTTAAAACTAAGCATTAATTACGGTGAATATGTCTTGGAAAAAGTGGACCAATTTAAAGAAGCATTGCGCTATGAACTGCCTGTACAAAAAGGCAAACTGCCTTATTATGAGGTAAATTTAGAGTTTGATGCCATTGCCCCATATCAAAACGATATCGAGGGCTGGCAAAATGGAGCCGATTTAACCAAAGAAGATAAAGATAAACTCCTCAAAGAAGTAGAAGAATTTTATAAAGAACTGATAGGATACTATGATGCCAAAAATGTAAATAGCCTTGCTTCAAAATACTATAAAAGACAATTTGAAGTTGCACAAACCAATTATCAAACCAAAATATATGATTCACAAATAGTAGCAGACGAATGGGTAAAAGACGTCAATGAAACTAGACCATTTATTTTCGATCAATACATGCTACGATTTTATGGTGACGGAAAAATGGTAGCTCTAGTCAAAACTGATAAATATTATATTAATCTTTCTACACTTATGCGAGAAGACCCAAAAACTGGTAAATCAGTTTGGTACCACATGTATTTGCATCGCCCAAAACCAGGTGCTCCACTAGAAGTAATACGATAACCTATGAAAACAGTTTACACCCTCCTATTCTGTTTTACTTTTTTATTTTCTGGTGCACAAAAACAAATAAATAAAGAAGATATTATGAACGAAGAAAACGTAAAAAAAGTAACTAATATTTACAACCAAGTAAAAACATACAAATACAACCCGAGTTATACGCTACACATAGAAAAAGCTGCCAATTTTACTTTTGAAGCCTTAGTCAATGATTATCCTATGTTTATCGAATACAACCCTCGCGTTATCTCTGGTTCTAAACCTATCAATCATGCTATACTAAAACCCGGTAAACAAAAACTCACCATTCGTATGACACCTCCTGTAGATAAAGATTACAATATGGAGCATGAAATTGACATGGAAAATATAGCCTTAAAACTCAGCATCAATTACGGAGAATATGTGTTAGAAAAAGTAAAAGACTTTAAAGAAGCTCTACGATACGAATTGCCCCAACAAAAAGGCAAACTGCCTTATTATGAAGTCAATTTAGAGTTTGATGCCATAGCGTCCTATCAAGAGGATATCGAGGGCTGGCAAAGCGGCGTAGATTTAACCAAAGAAGATAAAGACAAACTGCTCAAAGAGGTAGAAGATTTTTATAAAAACATCATACAAGATTATGAAAAGCAGGACGTAAATTCGCTTGCTTCTAAATACTACAAAAAACAGTTTGAAATTGCACAAACTAACTATATGACCAAAATGTATGAGTCTCAAATAGTAGTAGATGAATGGGTAAAAGATATTAATGAAACAGCTCCTTTTATTTTTGATCACTACATGCTGCGCTTTTATGGTAACGGTAAAATGGTCGCTTTAGTGAAAACTGATAAATACTATATTAATCTTTCTACACTTATGCGAGAAGACCCTGAAACCAGTGAAGCTACTTGGTATCATATGTACCTCTATCGCCCAAAACCAGGTGCTCCACTAGAAGTAATACGATAAACCTATGAAGACAGTTTATACCCTCCTATTCTGTTTTGGTTTTTTATTTTCTTGTGCTCAAAAAGAAATAAATAAAGAAGACATTACGAACGAAGAAAACGTAAAAAAAGTAACCAACATTTATAACGAAGTAAAAAGATATGACTATAACCCAACATATACTTTGCACATAGAAAAGGCTGCTAATTTTAGCTTTGAAGCCTTGATCAATGATTTTCCAGTCTTTGAAGAATACAATCCTCGCATTATGTCAGGTTCTAAACCTATTAATCATGCGATACTAAAATCAGGAAAGCAAAAACTCACCATTCGCATGACACCACCTGTAGATAAAGAATATAATATGGGACATGAAATCGACATGGGAAATATAGCTTTAAAACTCAGCATTAACTATGGGGAATATGTATTGGAAAAAGTAAACGAATTTAAAGAAGCCTTACGTTATGAATTGCCTGCACAAAAAGGCAAACTACCGTATTACGAAGTAAATTTAGAGTTTGATGCAATTGCTCCTTATGAAAATGATATTGAAGGTTGGCAAAATGGAGCCGATTTAACCAAAGAAGATAAAGATAAACTTCTAAAAGAAGTAGAAGCTTTTTATAAAGAACTAATAGAATACTACAATACCAAAGATGTAAATGCACTTGCTTTTAAATATTACAAAAAACAATTTGAAATGGAGCAAGCTCATTACGTTACCAAAATGTATGAATCTCAAATGGTAGTAGACGCATGGGTGAAAGATGTTAATGAACTTGCTCCTTTTGTTTTCGATCAATATATGTTACGCTTTTATGGCCGCGGTAAAATGGTCGCTTTAGTCAAAACCGATAAATATTATATTAATCTTTCTACATTAATGAGAGAAGATCCACAAAGTGGTAAATCGATTGAATACAAAATGTTCCTTTATCGCCCAAAACCAGGTGCGCCATTAGAAGTAATACGATAACCTATGAAGACAGTTTATACACTCTTATTGTCTTGAAATTAAAATATCTACCGACCCGATGGATGTTTATTACCTAATTTATAATGATAGCGCCGGATTAATATCCGGCGCTATCATTATATGTTTCCAACTTCTGCTTTTTTTTAAATAATTATAGAAAATTCCGTACAAACGATCGATATTGTAGTAAAAGATTTTAATGTGTTAGAGATTGCATACAAAGTTTAGTATAAAAAATAACTAAATTCTTGAACTGAGGAAAACCGTAAAAAAATAAGAACTTTAAACTAGAACTTTAAACAAATAATTAAAGTTATGCTAAAAAGAACTATTTTAATTGAAAACAAGTTTTCTATTACAGCAAAAAATAACCAACTAGTATTAAAATCAGAAATCAAGGAAAGTACTATCCCGATTGAAGATATAGGTTTTCTGGTTCTAGATCATAACGAAATTTACCTCAGTATTCCTGCGGTGAATTTACTTGTTGAGAATAACACTTCTATTATAATCTGCGGAAAGAATCATTTACCTAATGGAATGTTACTGAATCTTAACAGTCATCACATTCAGCAGGAAATATTCAAGAATCAAATTGAAGCTTCTATACCACTAAAGAAACAATTGTGGCAACAAACTATTATTGAAAAGATTAAAAATCAGGGTCAATTACTCGAAAAAATAACGAAATCAAAACAAAACACTTTTGTGTTTCTTGCCAGTAAAGTTTTAAGTGGTGATTCCTCTAATATGGAAGGGGTTGCGGCACAGCAATATTGGAAACATTTCCCTCAGCCTAATTTACAATTTGATGGTATTAAGCGAGAACGCTATGGTGACTATCCTAATAATTTTTTGAATTATGGTTATGCCATTTTAAGAGCCGCAACTGCAAGGGCACTTTCGGGAAGTGGATTATTAAACACCTTAGGCATTCATCATAAAAGCAAGTATAATGCTTTTGCCCTTGCCGATGATATTATGGAACCGTTTCGTCCTATTGTCGATGAAAAAGTTTATGAAATTATGCAGCGTTTTGATGAACAAGATTTAAACACGGTTATCAAGGCTGAATTATTACAAATTCTCACCAGAACAGTTTATTTTAAGGATGAAAAAAGTCCTTTGATGATTGCTTTACAAAAGACTGCTAGTTCTCTCCAACAATGCTTTACAGGAAATAGGAAAAAAATTAAATATCCAGCATTATGGAGCTTAACGGATATCGAATAATGTGGTTGTTTGTTTTTTTTGATCTCCCCACAGAAACAAAAAAAGACAGGCGAAATGCATCTGGGTTTAGAACCAATTTATTGAAAGATGGATTTTCGATGATGCAATATTCTGTATATGTGCGTCATTGTGCAAGCAGCGAAAGTGCCGATGTTCATGAAAAGCGAATTCATAAACTTTTACCTCCCCTAGGAAAAGTAAGCGTACTGCGAATAACCGATAAACAATTTGGCAATATTTTGAATTTTTGGGGAAAAGCAGCTCAACCCTCAGCTCCTCAACCGACGCAACTTGAATTATTCTGACACTGATTATTTAAACAACATTTACTGTCTCCATTCAAAAAATAAACGCTACAATTGAAAAAATGCCTCAATTATGAATTATCAAAGCATAAAAGAGGCATTTTTCTAAACGATATTCGTATATAAACCATTGTATATGAGAAGCAAACAAGCCAACTAATATCGTGTTTTCTAATCTTTAATCAAACCACAACCAGCTTGCACCTCTTAATTTTTGGGAAGGAATATCGTGTTTTCTAATCTTTAATCAAACCACAACTAAAATACCTGATGGCATCCGGATCAGAAAAATATCGTGTTTTCTAATCTTTAATCAAACCACAACAGGATGCTTTGAATAGTTTGCAGGATCAAAAATATCGTGTTTTCTAATCTTTAATCAAACCACAACACAAACTACGGTAGTTGTAAACAAATCAAAATATCGTGTTTTCTAATCTTTAATCAAACCACAACTGTTCTCCCATTTTCCAATAGAGTCAAGTAAATATCGTGTTTTCTAATCTTTAATCAAACCACAACACCATTTCTTTTAACTGATTCCAAACATCAAATATCGTGTTTTCTAATCTTTAATCAAACCACAACGCGGTGGGGATAAGGTTTTGTTTTTGGATAAATATCGTGTTTTCTAATCTTTAATCAAACCACAACGTAATGAAGGATAAAAATAAAACAAGGCAAAATATCGTGTTTTCTAATCTTTAATCAAACCACAACAATAAAAGAATATAATGTAAAAAAAAATGAAATATCGTGTTTTCTAATCTTTAATCAAACCACAACATACCAAGGCTCACTGTTTGCCGTATCAACAATATCGTGTTTTCTAATCTTTAATCAAACCACAACTTCTTGATGCGGGCGTGACATTCTTCCCTAATATCGTGTTTTCTAATCTTTAATCAAACCACAACTAGGGACCGGTCTAATGCCAATCCCGAACAAATATCGTGTTTTCTAATCTTTAATCAAACCACAACACCAAACCCCTGAGGTGTTGGAGGATTATTAATATCGTGTTTTCTAATCTTTAATCAAACCACAACAGGTCCCGCTGGCTTTCTGCGAAGCTTTTTAATATCGTGTTTTCTAATCTTTAATCAAACCACAACGCAATGATAGATATTAAAGAAGGATTGATAATATCGTGTTTTCTAATCTTTAATCAAACCACAACAAATATAAGATATAAATAAATGTAATATAGAATATCGTGTTTTCTAATCTTTAATCAAACCACAACATGAAAGAAATAAAATGTAATGAAGTATAAAATATCGTGTTTTCTAATCTTTAATCAAACCACAACTTAGTTTCCTCTTTCCAATAGATAACTTGTAATATCGTGTTTTCTAATCTTTAATCAAACCACAACATAGTAGACGCATTAACCTCGTTAGATATAAATATCGTGTTTTCTAATCTTTAATCAAACCACAACCGGTCTTAAATAATTCCGTTTCGTCCAATGAATATCGTGTTTTCTAATCTTTAATCAAACCACAACATGCGAAGATTTTAAAGTAATTGGTTTTGAAATATCGTGTTTTCTAATCTTTAATCAAACCACAACTTCCGGTTATCTTATATCTTGCAGCAGGTGAATATCGTGTTTTCTAATCTTTAATCAAACCACAACACGTACTTGTAATAGGTTTCTCCATCAAATAATATCGTGTTTTCTAATCTTTAATCAAACCACAACAAAGAATGTAAATTCAATCCATTCTGAATAAATATCGTGTTTTCTAATCTTTAATCAAACCACAACTCAATGTACGCCGTATGATCTATTGCCAAAAATATCGTGTTTTCTAATCTTTAATCAAACCACAACTAGTTTATTGCAATAAAACTGGATATGTTAAATATCGTGTTTTCTAATCTTTAATCAAACCACAACTCCTGCCTGGTAAAATAAATGTTTTTTGGAAATATCGTGTTTTCTAATCTTTAATCAAACCACAACGGGCTTATAATGTAGCAATTGGAATTCAGGAATATCGTGTTTTCTAATCTTTAATCAAACCACAACAGGGCTTGCAATGGATAAGGTTTGAAGTAGAATATCGTGTTTTCTAATCTTTAATCAAACCACAACGAAACTGTTTAAACCGAACAGGGCTAAAGTAATATCGTGTTTTCTAATCTTTAATCAAACCACAACAAGCCTTACGTCGATCCGGAAAAACCAGACAATATCGTGTTTTCTAATCTTTAATCAAACCACAACTCTGTTTACCTGAGTTTATCCAAACTAAGTAATATCGTGTTTTCTAATCTTTAATCAAACCACAACGTATAGAGTTTTCTTTTATTTCGCCCCAATAATATCGTGTTTTCTAATCTTTAATCAAACCACAACATATCTGATAAATATTCTTTTCCATAACGTAATATCGTGTTTTCTAATCTTTAATCAAACCACAACTATTTGGAACACTAAAACAGACGAGCATTTAATATCGTGTTTTCTAATCTTTAATCAAACCACAACAATTCGAATGTTGAACTTGTTGGATAAGGAATATCGTGTTTTCTAATCTTTAATCAAACCACAACTACTCAGCTTCAATAAATAGAAAGAATATAAATATCGTGTTTTCTAATCTTTAATCAAACCACAACTAATTGGAACGGTGAGATTGTTGGTACAAAAATATCATGTTTTCTAATCTTTAATCAAACCACAACATGAAAATGCTCCTACCATACGAATCTAAAAATATTTTTTTTATTAATCTTTAAGTTGTTTTTTAGAAATTAAAATTTCGGAAATTTATGTCAAAGAACCGTTATAATATTACCTTCAAATACTTTTAATCACTTCTTTCTTTTTATCTACATTAATTTGATAATAAATTCTTCTGCCTCAATCTGATTTTCAATCACTCTTCATAAGGAGTAGTTAAGAATATACTTTGTCATGTCATGTCATATCAACAATTTAAGTAGATATAAAATCATACCAAATTTTTGAAATGAAATTACATTTTTTGAATTTTTCCACTTACAGAAACTTTAACTTTAATTGGTTTAAAAGTTTTCCAACCTGTTTTACCATCACCAAAACTGTTAATTCGAATATAAAAAGGCTGAAAATTATTTTGTATCGATGACTCAGAACTTAATCTAAATTCATAAAATTTAGACGACAACTTCTGTACTCTAAACAAATTATTGTTTAACCTTTCATAATCTAAATCACTCCAGTTTATTTCATCTTCATCTAAATTAAGTAAAAACATATCATTTATATGTAAAGTAGTAATTATCTCTATCCCATCTATTGGTAATTGATAAACAGGAAAACCTTTTCTTTTTCTTTCCACAACCGTCCAAAACGTAACTACTTCTTCTTTTAAATTTCCTTTCTCATCTTTGTAGATAAGTACATGATGATTGTTTCTTGGATTTACCCATTGATTTAAATCATCTTTTAGCTGCTCGGCTTTTCCTATATTTTCTTTCAATCTTACTTTTAAAATAGGAACAGGATTCCCATTTTTATTAGGTAAAAAAATCTGTGGTTGTTTAACTCCGTTTGGATCAACTATAAAAAAAGTCTTTAAAGGAATTGTTCCTTTTACAAATCCTCCCAATTCCTGAATCCTTTTATGTATTATTTTTTTTATTGTTTCGTCTACTACTTTTTCTAGTTGTTTTTCAGTCGTTAAACTATCTATTGCTTTTCTAATATGAAATGCTTCTTCTCCATTAAAGTTTCTTTTTCCAAAAACAGTTTCTTTATGCAATTGTCCTCTCGCTGCTACTCCTGTATTTTTATGAGTATTTCCATTTTTTTCGGTTTTATTTGTTCTAACAGTTACAATGTTTTTAAGTCTTTTATGTGAAATTAATATTTTATCCACAGCTTTTTCTGCATCATACCTAAAGGTTTCCCAAGGCAGAGGAAACTTTTTTAAATCATAGTTTCTGTTGTAACGATTCCATCTCGATAACTCTTGCAAATAACTCGTTTTGCCACAAGCCAGTACTAAAGCATCTATCGCATGATGACGGTGATCTGCACGCGTTTTAATATTCTCTTCATTTAAAACATTATTTAAGCCCCATTTCTGACGGAGATTTGCAGTCATTTGACCTGGCGAAACAACTACTTTATTACAAATTTGTGCTAAATAATTTTTCGCTTCTTTACTTATAAATCTAGTATCATTGAGTTGTCTCGATGTAAAATCGTCGTCATATTTTAACTGCACAAATCTTTTAAATTTCTGGTATGCATTCGGATATTCTTTTGTATCTGAAAATAATTTTAATGCTCTTTCTTTAATACTTGACCAATTCGATTCATCGTTTCCATAAAATTCAAACGGCGTTCTATCTCCCTTTAGTCTGTTTTCATTCGCATAGCATAATGTTTTATTACTAAAACTATCATTTAGTGAACGACTCCATGGATGAATATGTTCTATTTGGATTTCACCTGTAAACAGTTTAGCAATAGGAATTGAAGCTCCAGTATATGGACAAGTTTGTTTACACTCTTCCCAAAGTTTAAATTTTAAAATAGTATCGTGAGAAACTCTGCTATATTTTTCAACTTCAGTTTTAACTCTGTCATTTTCTCTTTCTAATCGTTTTTGATCTCTGCGAATCTTATTTCGTTGTGATTTAGATATTTTCAAGTCACGAGCCATTTCAACTTTTATTTCATCAAACTGTCCATGTTCATCTATTAATTCGTTAACGAGTTTACGTAATTCAAACAACGCTGTAATGACAATAGGATTTCTAATAGCTTGAATTTCTTTATCAGCTTCTTTATCAGTTGGTAATTTGTCCAGTAGCCTTTTTACATCAATAACTATAGAATGATGGTAAAGTTTTTTTAATTGCTTATCCTCAAATCCAAATTCTTTACAAATTATATTTTTAATACTATCGATAAAACCTCCTGAAATTTTTGATCTAATAATATCTTCAATATTATCAATTAGTTCCAACTGCTTTTGATTATTTTTAAAGGTATCATTCTGCCACTTATCTCCAAAAGCGTTTTTAATTCCGCCCATTACAACAGCAACATCATAGGTATATCCTTGCTGCATAAAAGGTAAAATATTTCCAATTGCTTTTCTGCTTAAACTTGCATAGCCATCTTTTACATTAAATTTTGATATCGCAATGGCTTGGTCTTCGGTAAAATTCCAATTCTTAATAGCATATTCTTTAAGATTTGATTTGCTGTCAAAAAAATACAAAACATGCCAAATATCTTCTTGTTCCTTCTCCGAAAAATCAAACCATCTCTTACCGAAGAATTTTTTACTTGATAAATTAGATATAGTGTATGTTCCTACTATTTTATCATCATCTTTATAATTGAATTTAAATTCGGCGCTTTCTTTACCAATTGCTTTTCGTAATTTCTTAAACTCAATCTTATCAAAAGATAACAATAGTTCAATTATTTTTTCTTTTTCTTCTTGAGAAATTTTCTTTCCATTGTATTCTACTGTATTTACCCACTGATAAATTCGGAACATTTCAAAAGGAATAGCACTTATTGGACATTTAGTTTTTGTTGGTTCAAAAGTACAATTACCAACCAAATGTTTTTGTGAACGTAAAGGGCGTTGATGAAACAAAATTCCATCTTCTTTATATCCGTCTAATTTTCTTCCTCCAAATAGTGTTTTTAATTCTAAATCTAAATTCGAATAAAACTGCGCTTGTTTATTCCAAATCAATTCAAATTCATCAACATACATTTTACGAGTTGTATACCTATTCCTAATTCTCTCCAAGCCATCCTGAAAAGGTTGATTTTCTTTTGGATATATTTCGAATAGATAAGAACCCAGTGTTTTACCTTCAATGCTTTCTAATGTATCATCAATTCCAATTTTTCCTTCTTTTGGATTTCCTTTAAAAATAGCACCATCATCATTACCTCCTTTTCTACTATTGCTTAAAAATCCTCGTCTTTGAATTAAATGATAAAAAATTCTACCTATTTCTTCTAATGATAATTTTTCATTTAGAGCTTTTTGTCTAAGCTCATAAGGATTTAATGCAAACCATTTTGCTAACTTAACTGTTGGAAATAATTTTGTTTTATTCCAGTTTTCAAAATCTTTAGAATCCATTGGACACATACTATTTTCAGAAAGTTTTTGAAGTAAAATTTTCTTTCTTAGTCTTCTTCTAAAAAATTGACGTCGAACTCCTCTTGCTCCGGTTCTACTTGCATTTTTAGACATTTCATTATCGCCATCTCCAAGATTTTCAACTCCCATAGGGAATATTCTACTTCCAATACCTAATACTTTATTTAATGTATCATCTATTAATGCCCAACCAATACTATTTGTACCTAAATCTAATCCTAAAATCTTTGCCATATCTCTTAAAATTTATTACGTACGAAATGTAACATAAAAAAAATATATCAAAAAACGGTTTTCCTCATTAGAATCAATTTATTTTTTCTATACATTTGTAACTGATTAAAATTTCTAATCTTTAATCTTATCACAATAAGGCTATATGCCGTAGATGAAAATCTTTAGTCCTGCTTCGGTGGGACTTTTTTTATACATAATTATAACGCCTGACTAAAATCCGGCGCTACAAAAATTTGTTAAGCCAATGGCTTTATCTTAAATCTTACATGAAATACCTAACAGGTTTTGAAAACCTGTTAGGATAACGATAAACAATAACTTTAATTACTTCTATTCTATTTTCATTAAAGTAAAATCTATTCCCAGCGGATTTTTATCGACTTTACAGATTATCGGAAAATCAGGATTTTTTATAATCCATAATGCTGTGTTGTCAATTTGTGCTTTTACATGCAGCACATCTATTGCTTTTCCTTCTATGAAAACCTCATCATTTGGTTTTGGATTTACCACATCATAGGTTGTATTGTTGTATACAAATTTATTGTTTTGTACTAAATCCTGATAAGCTGAACGCGAAATCATAAAAAAAGTCTCGGTTGGTTTTAGATGCAAAACAGCTGTATTTTCGCCTTGATTAAAACTTAATGCTGTTCCGTTTTTTAAAGCTTGTTGTGCAATTACGATATCGCTTTTTACTCCTCTGGTTTCCAAGTGAAAAACCAGCGTATCTGAACTTACGTTTGCGGTTAGCTTCAAGGCTCTTGTCTGACCATGCAGTTTGCATTCGTAATGCAAGGTTGTATTGTTTTTGAGTTCCGGTACACTTCTCTGCGCTCCTGCGAACTGATAAAAGGCACAAAGAAGAAGGGATAAAAGTGCATTTTTCATTTGCTGTATCTTTATTTTGTTGGTGGTAAAATTGTTGTTCCCCAAGCCGAAGGTTTCGAATCCATTTCGAAAAGGAGTTCACCTCCATTCATAATATCATCATGTGAAATCCATGCCTTGTTGTGTGGCTTTCCGTTTAAAAAAGCAGCTTTTATGTATTTGTTTTTATCACTCCTTTTTTTAGTACTGATTGTAAAACTCTTACCATTTTCTAATGTCATGGTTGTTTGTTTTATCAAAGGTGTATTCAGTAAATAATATGGCTGTCCTGCGTTAGGATACAATCCCATCATGTGAAACGCCAACCAAGACGACATGGCTCCGGAATCATCATTGCCGGGTAAACCTTTGTGTGATGTATTAAAATTATTCTTGATGATAGTACTTATTCGGTCACTGCTTAAATACGGTTTTCCGATCCAGTGATACAAACATGGTGTTAAAAACGAAGGTTCATTCGCTACGTTATATAAATTTGAATTGAAAAAAGTATCTAATCGGGTTTCAAAGGCTTTTTCACCACCTGATTTGCGAACAAGCTCCGGAACATCATGCGGAATGCTAAATGAATATTCCCATGAAGTACCTTCGTAAAAGAATACACACCAATGACAAACGTACCAAGGCGATTCGATAATTACAGGTGTATATTTAAAAGTTGGTTTCTGAATTTTTGATTCTCCAAAAACAATATCGTCTAACCACTTTCCATTAGCATCTTTGGGCATTATAAATCCTGTTGCTCCTTTGTCCGTATAATCTGCGCGCCATAAGTTCTGCCAGCTGTCTGCCTGTTTCATGTAGCGCTCATAAAGTTCCATTTTATTGAGCCCTTTCGCAACAACTGCAATGTTGTAATCGTTATACGAATAATCGATAGTTCTGTTTCCTGCACGATCCGTTCCGTATGGTACATATCCTAATCGTATATAATCCAGTAAACCGCCTCGACCTTCTTTTTCTTCATTTCCTCCTGGTGGTACGGTAGCATCTTTGAGCATCGCTTTTAAAGCTAATTCATAATCGATACCGGTTAAGTTTTTTACAAAAGCATCGGCTAAAACTACCTCAGCATTCGAACCGCCTTGTGTTCTTCCGTTATCATTACCACTTCTGCCTTCCGGCAAATAACCTTCTCGTTTGTAGATATTCAGCATTGCATTAATGATTTCTACCTTACGTTTACTATCAATTAAGGTGATTAACGGACTTGAAGTTCTAAATGTATCCCAAATCGTATAGAAGTCATCATAATACGGTTCGTTATTCGTCCATAACGGATTTTCATTTGTTCGGTCTACAGGCATAATCATCGTATGATACAAACCTGTGTAAAACATTTTTTTATAATCGACAGAAGTATCTGCCGAAAGTCTGATTCGGTTTAATAACTGTTCCCATTTGTTTTCTAAAGTCGCTAAAACGGCATTAAAATCCCAATGTGGAATTTCTACTTTTATATTGTTTTTTGCTTTTAATTCACTCAAAAATGAAATTCCAATTTTTACATTAAGCTCTTGTTTGCCTTCGTTTCCAAAAGAAACCAATGCCGCTGTTTTTTTTCCAGAATCAAATTGTGCTCTGTCATTCGGATAAAATTTCCCGTCTTTGTAAGTAACGTGTTTCGCAATAGGCTGATCAAAAACGGCCCAGAAATAAACCGTATACGCACGACCATTATTCCATCCGCCTCGAATTCTGCTGTATCCACGAATTTCTGTATCAGAAACTATTTCTATTTGTGAACCAACAAATTGCTGTGCTTCTCTTCCGTCAGGCTCTTCTTGTTCTCCTAAGAAAAATCCGGGATCAATCTTTAAAGCTTTGACCTGATCTTTGGGATATGTAATACGATAAAAGGAAACTTTTTCGCCTGTTGTTATTTCGGTTTTTATTCCGTTTTCTTTAAAAACAGTTTCGTAATACCCCAGCTTTACATTTTCTTCGGCTCTAAAAGATGTCTGATCGAGTTTGTCTAATCCTCCTGAAAAAGGCATTATCTGAATGTTTCCGTATTTTGGACCTCCTCCTGTTCCACTTACATGCACCTGACTAAAACCGGTTACTTCTTTGGGAATTGGCAACCAACCGCTGTTAGGTCCTGCTGTACAATCTGGACTTGGTTTTACCATTCCGTACGGACATGAAGGCCCGACAAAAACTCTTCCCACTCCTTCAGAACCAATCATCGGGTCGACGTAAGTATGTACTTTTTCCTGAGCAATTACCGTCATTTCTAAAAATAACGAGATGCTTAAAAAAAGGATTGTTTTGGCATTTATTTTCATTTTTCTATTTTTTAAAAGCTCATTTTATAACCTCTGTAATTCGCCTTACTTTAATAGCGAAAGTATTTTATGAAACACTTCTGTATTTTCGTAAACACCTTGAAAATCCTGCGAATGTGGTCCGTATGAAAAAATAGGTACCATTGTCGCAGTATGATCATTGGTTATAAAATCGCCTTCTATTTTGTGGCTTTTCAGGTCTCCCTGTGGAATACCAAAACCTGATGTTTCGTGATCTGCTGTAATTACGACTAAAGTGCCTTCGTTTTTGTCTGCAAACATAAGTGCCTCTGTTATGGCTGTATCAAAATCTATAGTCTCGGCTACGATTCCGGCAGCATTATTAATGTGTCCAAAACTGTCAATCTGTGCTCCTTCAACCATTAAGAAAAAAGGTTTGTTCTTTTTACTTAAAAATTCAAGACTGTTTTTTGTAGCATCTGCTAAAGCATTTCCTCGACCTTCTAAAACAGATGGTACTCTGCCGGGAGCTATAAAAACACCAACGGTATCAGCAGTTGTGGTTTGCATTTCATTTATATTCTTCAAAACTTTAAACTTAGTTTCTAAAGTGGCATTTTTAAATGTATTGCCTCCGCCTCCAACAAACAGATTCAATTTACTTTTCAGTAAATCCTTTGCAATTCCTTCTGTATCTGATCTTTCTACCTTGTGTGCGTAGAATGAAGCTGGCGTTGCACCTGTAACCTCATCTGTAGTAATTACACCTGTAGCGAAATTTCTTTTTTGCAACAGCTCCATAATATTTACCATTGGCTTTTTTAAAGAATCTGTTCCAATGGCTCTGTTGTTTGTTTTTTGACCTGTTGCCAGAGCGGTTCCGGCAGCTGCAGAGTCGGTTATAAAATCATCTGCTGATTGTGTTTTTATAAAGCCGATACTTTTTAATTGTGTTACAGACAATGCTCCGCTATTAGCCAAAGCGGCTGATGAAATTTGTGACAATCCATTTCCGTCGCCAATTAAAAGAATTACATTTTTTACCGGAAGGTCTTTCTGGTCTGTTTTATAACTCGGCTTATAAACATTTGAAAAATTAGTAGCGGTTACCAATCTTTTAGGTAATGATTTTATATACTGCGCGCAATTGTATGGTGTATCGGTATTAATGATATCAACGCCTAATTCTGTAAAAGCTTTCCAAGCTGATTTTGTATCAGGACATCCCCAGAATCTAAAAGGTTTTCCAGTATTTTTTCCGGTTGCAATAACAGCACTTACTTTATCAAGATCTTCATGCGTTAGTCTTCCTAAACCATTCCAGACGGAATATTTTTTGAAATCAACACTAACCATTGCTACTTTTTCCCAATTTTCTTTTGAAATTGATGTCCCTAATTCCTGAAAATCAAAATATATAAAAGATGGATATTTAGTGTAAGTTTCCAGATTTGGTCGGTTTCCGGATATGATTATTTTTAAATTTTTATCACTGGTTAAGGTTTCATACTTTTTTAAAACTGAAATTAATTTATTAAGTGTTGCTTCGGCATTTGTTTTTATATCGATTAAAAAAAATAGCTGTTGCTCTTTTTTATATTTCATTTTTAAAGCAGTTTCTAAAGGCTTCAAATACAATGTTTCTAATGTTCGGGAAGCAGTGATATTTTCCTGATCATGCGAAACATACAAGGCATTATCTTTCAAAAAAATGTCGGCTTCTATAGACGATGCTCCATTGGCATAAGCATCCCAAAAAGGAATTGTCTGATTGTAATCGTTATGCGAATGTATTTTAAGTAAATCCTGAGAATACAGGGTACCTGCTCCTATAAAAGACAGGAACATTGTAATGACTAAAAATGAATTTTTCATTTGAAATAAATTAATGAATTTTGAGAAAACGGTAACAAACTTTAGGATTGGGGCAAAAAGGTCGTTAAAATAAAAACAGATTTATAGCTTGTTTTTATACTTAAAATGAAGCCGCAAAACAGCTTTTTTTGTGTAGGTTAAAAAGAATAAAAAAGTAAAACAGGGTGTTTCAAAAATTTTAAAACTACCCTCTCTTAAAAAAATAAAAAACAAGAAGACTGCTGTGAATAGCAGCCTTCTGATTAAACACAAATAAACAAACTTTCTTAATATCCTTTATTTTGTACTAAATATCCAGCGATGTTAGAGGCTCCGTCAATTGCTACTTGCGGAATTGGGAACAATCTCTTGTTTACATCAGTATCTGTTTTTTCAGTCCAAACATCTTCAAAATGTCCAAAACGAATTTGAGTAGTTCTTCTTATACCTTCCCAGTAAAATTCGAATCCATATTCTCTATACAAAATATCTAAGTTTATTGCCGGTAAAGCAGCTGGAATTGGAGCACGTGCTGTTCTTGACGTTCTTACTGTATTCATATCTGCTAAAGCACCACCATTATCTCCTTTTCTTAATTTAGCCTCAGCACGCATCATAAAAATTTCAGCATAACGAAGTAATACGATATCTACACTACTGTAGGTGTTTCCGTCAGGAGAAGTATGACTAAATTGGTATTTAGAAACTCTGTATCCTGATGAGTGCAAACTTCCTTCGTTCGTAAAATCGACTTTCAATTTAAGATCAACATACCCAACGTTTTTATCTGGTCCGTTTCCTTTAATTTGTTTCACAGGATAAATTCTGTATCCGCCATCACATTTAAAAAATGCACCACTGGCATCTTTTCTTGCAGCCCACGGAATTCCTCTCATGATTCCTCTGTCGATTTCAAAATCTTCTGCTTTTACACAGTAGTAATGATTTTGATCATTTGTCGGATTAAGTCCTGTAAGATCTTTTAGGTGTGCTGGTACTTTTGCATTGTCTTTGTAGAATCTTGAATCTGCATCGGCCGGATCTACGCTGCCATACGCATTAATCCATGTTTGATAAAAATCTGATGTAATAGCAGGACCATCTGTTCCGTCTGCATCAATTTTTTCAGGTCTTGGAAACATTGATCCCGGAATAGACCAGTATGCCCAACGGTTGTTTTCGTCTTTTAAAACACCACGCTGATCCAATGCAAAAATGATTTCTTTATTTGAATTGTTATTATCATCAAACAAATCAAAATATTCCGGTGATAAGTTAAATTTACCTGAGTTTATGATGTTGTCTGTATATTTAATAACATTATCCATGTCTGTTGCTGCAAATTTTGCTGCACCGTACGGATCACGATATACACCTGCATTTAGGTATAATCTCGCCAAAAGCCCCCAAACTGCTGATTGTGTCATTCTACCAGGTCCTTTGTCTTTATTGATCACATCTGCAACAGATAATAATTCGCTTTCGATATAAGAAACAGCTTCTGCTCCGCGAAGTACTTCTGAAGTAGATTTTGATATTTCTTTTTTAAACACAATTCCCCAGCTGTCTAATGTAAGCATGTTAAGATATGCTCTTAATGCTTTCATTTCGTAAAGTGCTCCTTGTGCTTCTGCATTTCCTGCTTCTGCAAGAGGCGTTAATACTTCGATAGCTGATAATGTTCTGGAAATATTTTTAGTAAGTGCATTCCATGTTGTAGTAACCAGATCATTTGTTGGTGTCGTAGTATGAGCATGAACGGCTAAATATTTTCCGCCATCAAACCAGTCTGTTCCTCCTCTGTAAGGCAAAATACCTTCGTCGCTGGCAATTAACTGCAAACCAAAATTATTGGTGTGGTACCATGTTGATATTACCTGACCGTAAGCCGGAGCAATTGCACCGCTCACTGCATCTCCTTGTCCGCTACCGTTAAGAGATTCATCTAATACATTCTCTTCTAGATCAGTACAACTCCAATTGAATAATAAACTCAATGCAAGGGTTGCTACTATTATTTTATTTTTCATGTTATGTTGTTTTTGATTAAAATGCTACGTTTAAGCCCAATAAAATAGTTCTGCTTCGTGGGTAGCTGAAGTAGTCGATACCAAAAGACTGGATATCACCAACTGAAGTTCCTGTGTTTATTTCAGGATCAAAACCACTGTATTTTGTGATTAAGAACAAGTTTTGTCCTGTTAGCGAAAGACGTAAATTGTCCATTACATTATCAAGTCCAATAGTTTTTGGGCTAATATTGTATCCTAGCGTTGCATTATTTAATCGTAAGAAATCACCATCTTCTAAGTATCTTGTAGAAACTGTATTAGAATTTGTAGACAATTCGTTTGGAAATTGTGAAGCTCTGTCTGTAGTGTTGAAAGAGTTTGCTAAACTTCCTCTGTTGAATGATGTCATCGCTACGTGATTGTAAATTTTGTTTCCACCAACTCCGTTAAAGTTTAAACCTAAATCAAAATTCTTGTATCTAAAGTTCAAATAGAATGCATACACATAATCCGGTAATGCGCTTCCTGCAACGATACGGTCATTGTCAAGAATTTCTCCGTCTCCATTAGTGTCAGCAAAATCATTTTCACCCGCTGCATTAATACCTTTAAAGTTGTACATGTAGAAAGAACCAATAGACTCACCATTAAGCACTCCGTTTATCGTTGCTCCGGATTGTCCTCCTCCTTGTGCTCCTCCTGTTGTCAGGATTTGATAAGGTGAGTTTTGTACTTTGTTTTTTGTGAAAGAAATGTTTCCTCCAATACTATACGAGAAGTCTTTGCTTTTATCACTGCTGTAATCTAAAGCTAACTCGATACCATTGTTTACAATTTCCATGTTTGGAATGTTTGTCCAGTATTTTGCTGTAGGCTGAATAGGATCCGGCGGTGCTACTTCTAATAAGATATTATCTGTTGTTTTGTTGAAATAGTCAATTGTTCCAGATAATCTGTTGTTGAATAAACTAAAATCTAAACCAACGTTTGCCTGTGTTGAAACTTCCCATTGAATATCCGGATTAGCCAAACGTGTATAAATTGAACCGTAAGGATATCCGCTTAAATCTGTAGCAGATGGGTCTAACGGGTACGTATCGTTTCCTGTATTACTTTCTGTATAACTTGCTTTTGTAATTTTAGAAGGAATCTCCTGAGAACCTGTTTGTCCCCAGCTTGCTCTTAACTTAAGATTGTTTACCACTTCTGAATCACTTAAGAAACTTTCTTTGCTGATGTTCCATCCTAAAGCAACTGATGGAAAATAACCATATCTGTTGTTTTTACCAAATTTAGAAGAACCGTCAGCACGCATTGTTGCTGTAAGCATGTATTTATTATCATATCCGTAGTTTACTCTTCCAAAGAATGACTGAAGCTCATTTTCTGTAGCAAACGCAGATTGTGTTGTTGGTTCACTAGCTGTTTGTGTCTGATATTTTGGCTCAACCCCATTTGTTGGGAATCCTCTTAAATTAAATCCTTTTTGACTTACTTGTGTTTTTTGGAAAGACTGACCTCCTAAAACGGTAAAGTTGTGTGCGTTTTTGTTGAAGGTATACGTTAAAGTATTTTCCGTTAAAACGTTGCTGTTTCTGGTAAAAACAGTATTCAAAGATCCTAAAGTCGTTTGTGTTGCTGTTCTGTACGGTAAAACCTGAATGTCTCTGTCAGAAGATGAATAATCTACTCCTAGATTGAATTTATATGTCAATCCTTTTACAATTTCGTAAGATGGTGAAATATTAGCCAAAATACGATTGTTGTTTGCTTCGTCAGAATAAATACTCTCACTGATAAAAGGATTCAAAACATCATTACTTAAATTAACGTTTGGTTCTCCGTTTACATAAGGTGCGTCTGTAGGATTCATTGTCAGCATATTTCCAACAACTGTTCTTGCATCCGGTCTTGAATTTTCAAGTTTAGTTGCTGTCATATTAAAAGCAACATTCAACTTATCATCTAATGCTTTTTGAGTTAAATTTAAACGCCCTGAATAACGTTTTAAATCACTGTTTCTCAAAACTCCTTCTTGATTATCTGCACCTAACGATGCCGCATATGTAGATTTATCAGTTCCTCCGCTCATCGATAAGTTAACATTTTGAGAAATTGCCGTGCGTGTTAATTGATCCTGCCAATCTGTATTAGCTCCGCCATCCAATAATTTTCCGTTGATAGCGCCTACTTGTGTTCTAAAATCGCTAGCACTAAAAACATCAACTTTATTGGCTAATGTAGAAATTCCGGTAGTCATCGAAAGGTTTATTTGTGTTCTTCCTTTTGATCCTTTTTTAGTTGTAATTACAACAACTCCATTAGCAGCTCTTGAACCGTAAATCGCAGCAGCAGATGCATCTTTAAGTACGTCTATACTTTCGATATCCTGCGGATTGATAAAGTTAAGAGGATTCGAAGCAACACCATTTGTAGTATTGTCTAAAGCAAATCCGTCTACTACATAAAGCGGTGTTGTTCCGGAACGTAAACTACCTACTCCACGAATAATAATATCCTGATTAGCTCCTGGTTCCCCACTTGCCGCTACAATGTTTACCCCTGCAACTTTACCCTGAATAAGCTGTCCTGCATTGGCTACCACTCCTTTGTTAAAACTTTCGCTTTTTACAGAAGAAATTGCTCCTGTTACATCTGATCTTTTTTGAGATCCGTAACCTACAACAACAACTTCATTTAAAGTACTAACCTCTTCAGTAAGAGAAATGGTCAATTTTTCCTGACCTGAATAAGAAACTTCTTTTGTTTGAAATCCCACATAAGACACTACTACAATACCTGCGTTTTGCTGTGACTTAATTGAAAACTTTCCGTCAAAATCTGTAGTAACTGCTCCTTTTGCCTGTCCTTTTAAATGGACTGAAACTCCTGGTAATGGTATTTTATCCGTGCCAGAAAGTATTATTCCTGATACCGATGTCTGCGAATAGGAATATGACATACATCCTAAAGCAAGAATTAACAATGCATAAAATTTTTTCATTTAAATACGTTTTTTCGTTTAGCCAAAAGTATTTTATGCAACTTGCTAATAGGGGTAATTTTGTTTCTCGAAAGAGGACTTTTGCGTCAATTTAGGACATAATTAACGGTGAAAATGGGGTAATTTTGTTCATTAACATTATCCTAACCTTGCGTAAATACAGCCCTAACAGAAATTCTATGCAGAATACTCTTTGTATTCCTTCGGACTTTTACCAAAATACTTTTTAAACGAACGTCCAAAGTATTTGGGATCGTTATATCCGCACTCAAAACTAATCTCAGAAATGTTCAGTCGCTTTGTTTTTAGCAATACTTCTGCTTTTTGAAGTCGAAGTGATACTAAAATATCCGAAGGAGACTGATTTAAGGTTTCTTTAAACAAACGGTAGCATTTTACTCTTGATATCCCCAATTGCTCCACGAGCATCTCAACATTAAAAGATGGGTTCTGTAATTCCTCTTTTATGATCTCTAATGATTTTTTTAAAAGCTTTTCATTTGGCGTAATATGTTCATTGTCTTCGGTAAGAATCTCGAATATTTTTTGCTGAATTTTATGTTCCCGTACAGGCTCTCTATTCTGATCAATGAGACTGTCTACTTTCTTTCTGACAAATGATGTGCTGGCCGGTAATTTAATATGTGTATCGATACCAATTTCTAATAATTGCTCGTCGAGTTCGTAATTAATATCTTCGGAGATATAAATCATTGGTATTTTCAGACTGGTGTTTTCTTTATTTAATCTCAAAAAGTTCATGAGTTCCTTAGTAAATGTTGCCTGATAAAACACAAAAGCCGCTACATCTATTTGTTTGATAACCGCATTTAAATTGGAAACGGTACTTTCATAAATCAAATTGTAATTTTCGCTTTCTAAAACCTGATTGGCCGCCGGGCTGTTGTAAGGATCTCCAAAAACAAGCAGGCATTTTTTATCGGAAGAAAACTGATCTTCGTAGGTAAAATTTTTCCACGAAATGGTTTCTTTAGAATTGGATTCCGGTTCAACGACTTCTATAGGGATTTGTAATATCGCCTGAAAAAATTCTGCTGTAGTTGGTGTAAATGTTCCTCCTAAATCGTGTAATAAAACCTGAAAAGCTCTAAAATAAGGACTGTAATTCGAAATAGTATTCCAATTGTTTTTTAAGATTTCACTATCTGAAACAGCTTTGATAACTACTGCATTATTTGCATATCTAATTTCGATGTTCAGCGTACTGTCTTTATCGGAATATTTGCAGATATCATTAAACAAATACTGTAATGCTAATTTTAAACGTAACACATCTACTACAGCAAAACGATCCGAATTATCAATTTCACAATTAAAGTTAACTTCATTGAGCTGCAAACTCTTTTTTAGCTTCTCTACATTATTTTTCAAAACGGGAAATAAATAGGCTGCCGATTTTTTTATCGGTCCAAGATCTTTTACATGCTCCAAATAATTCCATTCCGAGATAAGATTCACCAGCTTACCCGACTGTATGGTCAGAACGCGTTGGGTTTCAGCATCTTTTTTAATGGAGTTGGAAATTTTGATTATAGCCGAAATGGGTTCCTGAAACTCCGTCAGCATAAAAGTTTTAAACTTTTCTATTTCAAAATTCTGATCTTTAAAATTACTGTGAAGCTTTAAAAGTTTTTCTTTCTGTTCTTCAATCTTTTTGTTTTTTAGATCAAGTTCAGCATTAATTTCTTCGAGATTTTTTTTCTGATTTTCGATAACAGCCGTTCTCGCTTTTACCAGTTCTTCGAGATACTTTTGCTCTTCAAGCGCTTTTTTATTTTTAATGTAAACGACAACTCCACATACTAAGATTATAAGACCGGATAACAAAATGTAGAACAAAACCGTTTCGTAGAATGCTTTGGTAATATGAAGGTTGAAAAATGCAGGTTGCGGAGTTCCGTTTTTACCTTCTTTTATCAAAAACGTATAATCTCCGGAAGATAAACGGGAATATTCTATTTTATTGTTGGGCGCTAAGAGCTTCCAGTTTTCATCTTTTCCTTCTAATTTATAATAAAGATCTGTTTTCTTTTTCTTTGGAAATAGGATCGGAATGACTTCGATTTCTATCGCATTATCACTAAAACTTTTTTCTAATACAGTCAGATAATTTTCGCTACCGTCCACTTTCAATTTTATTTTAGCTTTGGAATTGTTGGTGTATATAGCGTTTGGATTAAAATAATTGAGTCCGTCTACACCTCCAAAAAACAAATTATCTTTGGAATCCTGATAATAAGCACCTTCAGAAAACTCTGTTGCCTGCCAGCCGTAATTAGGATTGTACGCCGTAACGGTATAACTTTTTTTATCTACAGAAGCGATTCCCTTTGTTGTGCTCACCCAAACTTTATCGCCATTGTCTATCAATCCGTATACCATGTGGCTTGGTAATCCTTGTAATTCTGTAATGTTTTTTACTACGCCACTTTTTTTATTATAAACGGTAACTCCTCCCAAAGAAGCAATCCAATAATTATCGGATCTGTTGTCTACTAAAACAGAATAAATACTATTGCCTAAAACGCCTTCTTTGGTAGTGATTTTTTTTAAAGTTCCGGTTGTTAAATCAAATACTACTACTCCATTATTTTCTGTTGCCAGAATAAGATTCTGATTGTTTTTTTTAACACATCGAATATGAAATTTATTTACTAATTCCTGTCCTTTAAATTTCTCGAACTTATTCGTTGTCAAATTAAATTTAGCCAGACCATTCCAACAGCCCATCCAAATCTGCTTGTTTTGATCTTCGTACATCGAATAACATCTGTCAATAGCAATTCCTTCTATCGCATTGGTTTCATAACTGGTGTAATTAGTTCCTGAAATACGTATAATTCCATTATACGTTCCTGCCCAGATTGTTCCGTCGCTTGCCGTAAACAAAGACCGGATACGCTCCCAATCGGGGTGTAAGCCGGCTTTGTCTGTTTTAAATTTTTCAAAAAAATGAGTTTTGTCGTTGTAGCGGTAAAGTCCTTTGGTATAATAACCCAGCCAGATTGTACCGTGATTGTCTTTGGTAATCGCCCGAATAGTTTCTGCCGGTAAATAAGGTTCTTTGACAGGATGTGGCACTACACAATTTATTTTTTCAGAACCTTTGTAAGCCATACTCAGACCTCCATCTTTTTGTCCTAACCAAATATTGCCAAAATCGTCTTCATGTATTGTTTCTATTTCATTACTCTTAATAGCGTACGACGAATATATATCAGCTGTATAATGTACTATATTGTTTTCATTCGATTCGTTTGTAATCATATACAATCCGTCCTCACGAGTAGCAAACCATATATTTCCTGCTTTGTCTTTTAGAATATCTTTGATAATTACTTTAGGATATTTTCTAAGCAGGATATTTTTAAGAGTACTAACATCTTTTGTTTTTACTATATAATGCGGTGCTTCAACAAAAGTCTTATCTCTAAATTCATAATATTCTGAAGCCGTTTCTACGACAAGGTTTCCTTTTTGAGACAAGTGAATTTCTTTTGGAATCCTTTTAAATTTAAACTCCTCAAATTCATCATTTCCCAAATATCGGTTTACATGTCCTTCTTTAGTAATGAGCCAGATTTGTCCTTTAGCATCTTTCTCTAAATTCGTAATGTAATTACCTGAAATAGACTTTCGATTACTAAAACTGTTTTTGAAAACCTTGAAATTATAACCATCAAAATAATTTAAACCGTCCCAGGTTGCAATCCACAATCCTCCATCCTGGTCACTTTCTATATCGGCTACTGAATTATTAGAAAGTCCCTGATTGGTTGTAAAGTTTTCAAATTTTATCTGTTGTCCAAAGGAAGATCCTGCAAAAAGGAAGAATAAAAATAGTGCCCTTATCATTAGTTTGTCTTTTAACTCACAAGGATACGACCGCAAGTTTACTCCAACATAAATTGTACGTTAAGATTTGAATTTTTGATTTTTTGATTGAAAGATTGAAGGATTGAAAGATTGAAAGATTTAAAAACAATTAAAAACAATTAAAAATTGAGAATTAAAAATTAAAAATTGGCTGTTTGTTAAAACCTAAAACAATAAACAGCCAAAACGATTAAACAAATAAACGCTTAAACAACTATCTAAATGGAACTCCTTTTGCGACTGGTTTGAATCTGAAAATGTAAAAAGGTGCTGTTGCTAAATTTTTACCATCATTGAAAACGGCTCCTAAATGAACTTGTGCTGCCGAAACGTACATGTAACCATCTACAACATTGTAACTAACACCATCTGCCCAAAGCAATTTTTCATCGGTAATCAAATTGTGTACGCTTTTATCTTTGGCAAGAACAACTGCAACACTATTACTTTCCATTGCGGTTAGGTAAATATTGTTTTCACTATCAATACTTAGTCCGCCATTGTTTGGTTTTTTTGAATAGGTTTCGATTTTTCGATCCAATTGGGTTTCTGATAATTTTTCATTGAGTAAATCGGTAAATTGTACACGATAAAGTTTACTTCCGTTTAAGGGTGCAAAATACAGCCATTCAAAGTTTTTATCGGCAGTAATTCCATCACAGCCTACTAAAAGGTTTTTTCCGTTTACGGCTAATGGTTTTCCGTTAATGATCGTTGGTAAATTTTCAGGCAATGTAGTTCTTGTACCTTGTAATAATCGTCTGGTTTTGCCCGTTTTCATATCGACAATAATGAGCGCTGCTGTACTTCCATCGCCACCATTTCCAATACCTTCATCTGCAATTACAAAAACACCGTGTTTGGTATCTACTACCATATCATTGGGTTGTGAAGTTGTAACCACCGAGCTTTCCGGCAGGTAGTAAATTCTTTCTAATTGGTTTGTAATGGTGTTCCAACCTACAATTTTTGGTGTAACAGCATTTCGTTGTCCCATATCGAGCATCCAGACAATACCCTTTTCATCATTTCTAATTCCCAACACATTACTTAGATAATGATCGTCTGATGTGCGTGGTGTATTCCATCGTTCGTTAGGAAATGGTGCGGTCGTTTTGGTTTTCGCATCGTATTTTACGACTCTGAATTTTGGATTGAAAAAAGGATGATGACTGTAAACTAAATCTCCCTGCTTAGTAAAAGCAATGTTGCCAACTGATTCATGAACAGTTGCAAAAACTTCCGGTTTTAGCGGCAATTCCTTTGTATCAAATTGTTTTGCTTTTTGTGCTGCAACCGTAATGGTTAACAGCACAAAAAAGCTAGCAATAACGGCTTTTCTTAGTATCATTTTAATGTCAGTTTTTATGTTAATTGTAGCTTCGATTAAATAGAATGAATCGTTTTTTCTAAGGCTAATCTTGATTTTGGTTTTAAAGCTGGCTGATTGCTGTCTTCCGGATTTCTGTAACCAATTGCAACTGCAAAAAGTGATTTATATCCATTTAATGCTAGTATTTTGTCATACTCTTCTTTTTTGATACCTTCCATTGGTGTGCTGTCAATTTCTAAACTGGCACAAGCCGAAAGGAAAAAACCAAGAGCAAGATATACCTGATGCTGTAACCATGATTTTATTTCTGGTTCCGGCAATGGTTTCAAAAACTGATTGTAATAGCCGATTGAACCTTCGGGTAAGTTTTGATTGATTTGTTCTTCAAATTTTTCTACATTATCAATTGCGCTAAACACAACTAAGTGGCTTGCCTCATTGATTTTTTGTTCATTAAAACAGGAAACTCCTGCCAATTGTTTTTTTGTTTTTTCGTCTGAAACAAATACAAACTTCCAAGGCTGACTGTTAATTGATGATGGACTTAACCATAAAATCTCTTTTAACTGCTGTATTTTTTCGTCAGCAATTTTTTCGGTTTCATTGTACTTTTTGGCTGTGTATCTGCTTTTTGCAAGGTCTAAAAAATTCATTTTTTCTAAAATTTAAGTTACTATACTTTTTATAGTTGCAAAACTAAGTATAGTATTTTATCTTTGCAATAACGGTCAAAAATGATAGTAACAGATGTATTGTATAGACAACAAACAATTTCCTTGCAGCACGAGCCTGACAATGAAATACATAGGTGGTAAATGGAAGTCAGTAATTCTTATTCACTTAATTCAAAAAAAGCGTTATAATGAGTTAAGAAAAGAACTTCCAATGGTTACAGAACGCACCATAAGCTTACAGCTCAAAGAATTAGAAGAAGACGGTTTGATTATACGAACGGTACACACCAGCAAACCTCCTTTGAAAGTAGATTACGAATTAACTGAATTTGGTCAGACGCTAATTCCATTACTAAAATCTATTGCGCAATGGGGAAAAGAAACGGCAGCTACTAATAAACGAATTGAAGTTGTATAAAAACGAATTTGTTTTTTACTGCGATTTTTACATAAAAAAACCTGCTTATCTAAATAAGCAGGTCTCTTTTATTATCTTATAAAGAATTAATTCTTAATGATATTGAATCCTTGAAGTCTTCCACTTTCTTTTAAACGGAAAGTTTCTTTAATTACTCCTGTAGCAGGATTGTATTGATTAACACCTGAAAAACCGTCTCCTGTGCTGTTAGACACAAAATAAATTTCTCCATTGTGGAAGAATGGATTTTGTGTACAGTAAAAATTATCTGGTGGAATATTCAAACGAGTTGCTTTTTTAGTTGTAGCATCGATTTCGTTCCAGAACCAAACATCATCTCTGTATCGAACACCGTGTTGTCCACCACCGTAGTAAGAAACTGCTCTTGATGGAATAGTAGTGTAAATTTTTCCGTTGTGAGCAAAAATTCTGTTGAACTCAGCTGGAAATTGGTACGTTTTCATATCAAGTGCGAAAGTCGTATCAAATGTAGTTTCTCCTTTTTTAATTCTAAGAATTTTAGAAGAAAAGTCAGAAGGCTGTGTTTTCATGTCAGCAACAGTTCCAAAGTATAAATCTCCGGTAACTTCGTCTAAACTCCATAAAATGTGGTCAATAAACACACCAAGATTAGTTGTTCCACCAATTTTAGTAACGTTTTCGATTTTCTCAGTTGTTAAGTCATAAACTGCAATAGCTACTTCTTTAACAACAGGAGTTACCTGCCAGTTTCCAGCAGCTTTGTCTCCTAACAGTAAGTCAAGGTATAATTTGTTGTCTCTTTTTGCAATAATCAATTGACCAACAGATTCTAAAGGTTGTCCTTCTGATAAAGAAGAAAAATCAATTTCGCCTGTTCTTTCCATTGTGGTTGGATTGAATTTTTGCAATTTCAATCCACCTCTTACTTTATCCCAGTAGTATCCTTCTGTTTCACTTACTACTAAGAAGTTACTTTCGTAAGCATTAGAAAGAGACGGTAAAAATCCCTGATCAACAATGTTTCCAGCTGCATTGAATCCCATTTTGTTGATTCCCTGTTTCGTGTTCGAAACATCGTTTACTTTATACAAAGTTTTACCAAGTGCTCTTCCTCCTAATGAAGATTTCAATTGTAAAAATGACAATCCTGAAAGGTTGATTACTCTTGATTTATTGTCGTTTAATGCATAGATACCACCAGACCAATCAGGTGAACCATTGTAAATAACCCAAGTTTCATCTTTTGGTAAAACATCTACCGGTTGCTCTGTACCTGGTTCTTCTGGTTGCTCAATTTCTTCTTTGTTATCGTCATTGCTGCTGCAAGAAAATAAAAGCATCGTAGCGGCTATTCCTGCCATTACTGAACGAAGTGAGTTGCTTCTTTTCATATTTAATGTGAATTATAGGGTTGATTTAAAAAAAATTATAAACTAGTTTGAGGTGGAAGGATCTTCCGGGTCTTTGAACATTAAAATTGTCATACAATCTTACGTCTCCAATATTTCGGCATTCTGCTGAAACAGTTGTTTTCTGATCCGCAAAATGATAGGAAACACCAATATCATTAGAAAACTGACCTAACCTGCCGTCTTTTGGAATGGTCAATGAAGTCTGAAAATCTTTTACAGGTTCAAATAAAGAAGGTTCCTGACTTTTTGGAATGGCTACCAGAAAAAAGCGGTGTGTGTAATTGGCATTCCATGTGAAATTTAAATTATCACCGTCTTTAAACGTATTTCTGAAATAAGTGTTTGCCCAAAAATTTCCAAACAAAAACGGAATATTAGGAACTCTCGAATCGTTTAAATATTTAAAAGTTGTTTCCTGGATTCCAACTCTTCTAATATCCTGATACGTTGCGTTGAATCCTGTTGTAAGCCATTTTACAGGTGTATAATTAGTTTCAAACTCAAAACCTTTTATTTCAGAACTTTCATAATTGATGTATCGGCTAAACGGAATATCAAGCTGCAGGAAAATAATATCTTTTACTTTTCTGTAAAACAAATTAGCAGAAAATACCAGACTGCTGTTTTCTTTATCAATAGTATATTGTCCGTTTAGATTTAAGTTATGACTTTTCTCCGGATCAAGATCCAGGTTTTCTTTTACCATTCTGGCATCACCAAAAACTTCAAATTCATCAGGAAGACGCGTTGCATATTCATAAGACAACTTCACTAAATAATTTTTCTCAGCCCATTTCAATCCGCTTAAATACCCAAACTGACTATCATCTTTAGAAGCTTTCCAGGCAAATCCGTAATTATCTGTTGTGTAACCTTGTGTATTGTAATGATAGTATTTACCTGCAACAATACTTTCTAATTTATTTTCCAGCCATAGAGAACGCCATGCCAAAGCCATATTATCTTTTCTGTACGTAGCAGGAACGGTTAACACATCGACACCTTCTATTACCGAAATAGCTCCCAGCGGATCACTTCCCTTTCTTCTTTGAGAATAAAACAATTCGCTAAATTCTAAGAAATTACGATCTGAAAGTTGGTACTCCATATTCAATCTCGATGAAACAAAATTGTATTTCATTCGCTGATTATTTCCAGTTCTAATTTCACCCGGCTGTAAATTTTCTCCAATAATTTCGCCATCCCAATTGTAGCGAACTCTTGCTGTATCAATGAATCTGGTGTTAAAGTGACTGTAATTGGTTAAGAAACTAACCTTTAGTTTATCATCAAAAAACTTTTTACGGTAATTGATCATTCCGGTATAATTCTGCTCCTTAGAAAATGCCTCTCCATAAACATTAACCATTTGAGCATCATTTTGAATCTGCTTGTAAAAATTAGAATAGATTAAAGTCAAACGAAGATCATCTGCCCAAGATTTGTCTTTTAATCCCACAAAAGCTTCACCGTAACTCGATCTCGTCATGTCGTTAAAACGTTTGACATTTTTAAACTCTTCGTTAGTGCTATTCTGTACTGGCACATTTACTTTATAATTGTTATCCGAAAAATTAAACGATCCGTTAAATCCTCCGTAGAAATTCTTTTTATTCTGAAGATATAAGTTTGCCGTCACTCTGTGTGTGTTAAATGAAGCCATCTCATACGACACCTCTGCAAAATCTTTATTAGATGTTCGGGTTACCATATTTACACCGCCTCCCAAAGCATCAGAAGCCAGATAAATAGGCATTACACCTTTGTAAATTTCAACTCTGTCGAGCATGTTTACCGGAATTGTGCCAAGGCTAAAACCATGTCCGAACAATTCAATCGGAATTCCATCTTTAAAAATACGTACTGCTTTTCCTTGCAGACCTCCCAAATTGATTTGTACCTGAGAACCAATATTTCCTTCTGTTCTTAATTTAACACCCGAAGCTCTGTTTAAAAAATCACCAACATCACCTGCTTTGTCATATTGCTTTTTAAAATCAATAACCTGAACAGAAAAAGGAGATTCTTCAATCTGTTTTTTTACAGTTTTGCTTTGTACGAGAACTTCGCTTAGCTTAGCTGAATCAGCATTGGATGTATTTAAAGTAAATTTGAAATGGTTCTTTTCACCACAAACAACAGAAACAGTCTGAAATGTTTTTAGTCCATCGTTTTTTAGTACTTCTATATGGTGGATTCCTTCTTCCAGTGAAAGTTCAAGAATACCGGCACTATTACTCACTCCAATAGCTTTATTATCTACAAGAATTGTTATATTTGATAATGAGTTTCCGAGATTGTCCTCGACATGAATGTATACCGGGCAGGCATTTCCGTAGAAAAAACCAGTCAGGAACATAAAAATAAGATTCAATTTAAGTGTCAAGCTGTTTTTATTTAAACTTATTATAAATTATATTTGCAACTGCAAAAGTATTTGATTAGTAATGGATGCATTTATGAAAGTGGAAGTATTAATTATGAATTTAGAAGTATAAGAAATGGCATTTAAAATAGATTCAAATGATTTTGCCGACTTTCTGGAAACTAATGAAAAGCTTCAAACAGGACTTTCAGAAATACAAATTGAAGGCGAAAAAGATATCCGGTTTGTTACTCCAAAAGGCGATATTCTTTATCACGAACACACTATTACTGACGAGTTATCAATTTTGCAGGGAAATTATCAATTGCATGATGATGTTGCCATTTCCGGAAGAGGAGAAACTTCGTTATTAGAAATGCATTTTAATCTTTCCGATCAAAAAATTGGGTACATCAATCCGAGTTCGATTACTGGTTTTGCAGCACCCATGTCTGGAAACATTACATTTCTGTCTCAAGAAGATAACCACGCTAAAATTGACTTCAAAAAAAACATCATCTATAATACGTTTGATGTTCACCTTCCGCTTGATGTACTTACCAAGTATGAAGGAGAATCTAAAGCAATGGATCAATTTATTGATAACATTCACAACAATACCAGTACTACATTAGCCAAAGGAGAGATTAAAATCAGTGCTAAAATTTTTGGCGTAATTCAGGATATTAAAAACTGTTTTTACAAAGGTCTTACCCGAAAAATCTACATGGAATCCAAGGTTTACGAGCTTATTGCTTTAAGCCATCATGGTCTGGATAGCAAAAAAGAAGTTGCGCAACTTGCAGGAAATGATATCGAAAAGATAAAATTTGCGGCATCGTTAATTAGAGAAAACATTGATAATCCGTTTACGATTGTAGATCTTGCACGCAAAGTTGGCGTAAATCAAACCAAATTGAAAGAAGGTTTTAAAACTGTTTTTGGAGATACTGTTTTTGGGTATTTACAGGAAATCAGAATGAATAAGGCAAGACATTATTTGACTGATACTTCGCTTTCTATTCAGGAAATAAGTCATTTATCCGGTTACCAGAATGTTTCTAATTTTAGTATTGCTTTTAAGCGGATATTTGGATATCCGCCTACTAAATTAAGATTGAAGGTGTAAAAATTGCTCTTAGTTTTTAATCTGATTCCTTATTCTTTCGCAAAGCGAATGATTAAATTCGAGACTTCAAGTACACTTCTCGCAGGTCTGTTTTCATCCGGAACAACTAAACGAAATGGACCAACTCGATCCGCCAAAGGCTTTCCGTCTTTTTGATCGGCCAAAATTATAACTCTGTTGGTAAAAACAGGATCTAATTCAGCTAACGAAAATACAACTTCGTAACCATCACTGCTTCTTACCAGCATGTATTTCGTTAAATTTTCTCCTTTGAGTTCTTTGCCCAAAGTAACTCCGGCTTGTTTTAATATTTCAAATACAGGAACTCCAGAATAATGCTGTAACTGTCCGTCACGGTCCTTCATAATCGCTTCTACATGCGGTAACTTCGCTAAATCCGAAAGAGTTAATGATAATGTTTTGAGCACTTCTCCTTCTACTTTTACAGCTGCTTCTTTAGTTGCTTTTTGTGCCCATAAAGTGGTTGAAAAGGTTGTAAAAAACATTGATAATAATAGAGTTAGTGCAAAAATATTTTTCTTCATTTTGATTTATTTTTTATAATTAAAGTTGTCAGTTTATTTAAACATCAGACCTAACAGGTTTTAAAAACCTGTTAGGTTTCCTATTGGAAAAAATCGGTCGTTCCTATGGAACTTTAATTATGATCGCCATACAATTGACGGATTAAAATCCGCCGCTACAAAATATGTCGTTCCTACGGAACTTTTACATCAATAATTAGTAGTACCTCTTAATTTTACTTCTTCACTTTACTTTCTTCAAATGCGGATTAGCAAATCTAGGGTCGTTAACAAAATCAGTATCGGTCAGCATTTTTAAAAAACTAATAATGTTTGATTTCTCCTGAGCTGTTAATCCCAGCGTTTTTCCTTTTTCGACATTAGACCGATCTTGTAAAGATAAGCTTAATGTTCTGCTAGAAAGAATGTGTTCGTTATAATGATCCAGAACTTCTTCAAGCGTTTTAAATCTTCCATCGTGCATGTATGGCGCTGTGAGTTCAATATTCCGAAGTGTTGCCACACGAAATCTTCCTCTGTCATTTTCCATTCCCGTAATTTCTTCGCGTCCTATATCTTTGGGAATAGAATCAAGACCATTATTGTGAAACAATTCCATGTACATTTTTGGCGTACCGTGACATTGTGCACAATTAGCACCTCGACTATTTTTACTTGGTACCGGCGAATTCATAAACAACTCCATTCCGTTTAATTCTTCTGGAGTCGGTTTGTATTCTCCCCTAAGGTATTTATCATATGGCGCATTCGCTGAAATCAACGTACGTTCGAACTGTGCAATTGCTTTTGTCAAACGATCTACTGTAATTTCTGTTGTACCAAAAGCGGCTTTAAAAAGTGGCGGGTATTCTTTAGTTCTCTGAAGATCCTTAACAGCCTGTTCCAAATAATTACCCATTTCGTGCGGATCATTTAGCGGAAAAGTAGCTTGTTGTTCTAAACCTTTTGCTCTGCCGTCCCAGAAAAAGTTTCTCACCCACAAAAGATTCGACAACGACATCGAGTTACGCTTGGTCGGCATATCGTTTATACCGGAACTAAAAGCTTTTGAATCTGCAAAAGCTAATTTCTGCTGATGGCAACTGGCACAGGAAATTGTTTTGCTCGACGATAATTTGGTTTCGTAAAACAACATTCTCCCTAAATAAACACCTTGTTTCGTAGTGGGATTATCGGCTGGAATACTAATTCTATTACCAAAATAATCGGGATATTCCAGTTTGTACGGATCCGTATAAAACGGATTAATGTCTGCAGCTGCAATAAGTATTCCCGCAGTTGCTAGAACTAAAAACAAGATTATCTTTTTATAATGAAAGAGTTGCATGCGATTTATCGATTAAAAAAACGAAGCGTTACAAAAAAATTACGGCCTTCTTCTGGAAATCCTTCAACAAGGCTATAATTTCTGTCGAATATATTGCTTATTCCCGCATCAAGGCTAAAGTTTTTCAAGATTTTTGCTGAAGCATACAGGTTTAACAAGGTATAATCCGCAACTCGGGTACCATAACTGGTACTAAATCTGGACGAATTGAATTCTGTGTTTGCTATTAACTTCACAATAGAAACAGGCGCATATTCTAGTGTTCCCATTACTTTTGTATTGGGAACATCCGTAAAATAAATACTCGGATTAGTCACATTTTTTCTTTCTAAATAAGTATAATTAACATTGAAAGACAGATTTTCTAAAATGGAATAATTCACTTGGGCTTCGACGCCGCGATATTCTGCTTTACCAAAATTCTGCATCTGTGCTTTTCCGGGTTGCACATTGCTGACGCTTAAAATAGCATCAGTCAGAGAACTGTAAAACAAAGCAGTCTGGAAAGTTACTTTTTCAAAAAACTGAGCGGTATAATTTACTTCATAATTCAATGCTGTTTCCGGTTTTAAATCCGGATTTGGAATCGCGGTTCCCATTCGGTACGAATAACGATCTTTGATGGTGGCGAATCGTGTCTTTTGCGAAACTGTTGCCCCTAATTTTTGAAGCGTATTCAGCTGATAAAAAGCACCAATTTGCATATTGTACGCATCACTTGCTCCGGCAGCAGGATAATCAGAAATCAGTTTGGTCGTACTGTTATAATCTTCTGCCTGAAGGTTTTTTCTAATATTGTAACTCACTCCGGGAATTACAGTTAGTTTATCTGAAATTTTAAAAATATCCTCGATACCAAATAAAATGGTATTATCATTAAAATGACGAACAGGCTCTCCCAGATTGTGTTCACGATGCACATCTTCTTTAAAATGTACCGCAATTTTTAAATCATTTTTGGGAATAAGCTGCGTATTGTATTCTACATTTCCTCCATACGTATAATCGTCGTAAAGACTCTGAAAAGCATATCCTTTTGTTCGCGTTGAATACGTATTATCATCAAAACTATTAAGCGTGTTTTTAAAATTATCGTAGTAGATTCTTGTTTTAAAACTATTCTGATCATCAAGGTTAGAATTCGAAATAAAATAGTAACTCTCTTTATTCCAGACCGGCCATTGCCAAAAACGAGGATTTGCCAGAAGAGAATTTTTAGCATCATTTCCAGCATAAACAGGATTTCCTTTTTCGCCTTGCTGATTGATGTAGCCTATTGCATATTCACTTTTTTTGCTTGGCGTCCATCCTACTTTAAAACTTATTTTTTGATCATTCCGATACGAATTATCACGTTGTCCGCCGTCTTCATTTTTTACAGGAATAAAATCCGATGACATTCTGGTAGATTTTCTGTCTAAATACGAATAACCTCCCTGAACATAAAAATCGCCCAACTTAGAACCGATATTAATATTTCCTCGATAACCATTACCATTTATGGCTCCCAAAGTGCCATCGTATTCGAGTTTTTTTGAAGGTTTTCTTGAAATAAGGTTAATGGCTCCTCCCAAAGAATTTGGTCCATACAACACCGATGAAAAACCTTTTGAAACATCAATGGCAGCCAAATCAGAAGTCGTAAATCGTGCCAAATCTATATAACCATCATACGGAACATAAACCGGAATACCATCCATATAAACCGGAACCTGTCTTAAATCAAATCCGCGTATCGAAACCATAGATTCATTTCTGGGTCCTGATGCTGTAAGCGTAACTCCGGGAAGCATATTCAAAGCTCTGGAAACATCTACCCTATTTTGAGATTCCATTTTTGCAGAAGTTACTCTGTTCAAAGTATCCTTGTTTTGATGATGTGTTACAATTACTTCACCGAGCATAAAAACATTAGAGGCTTTTAAAGAATCGTTTGCACTTGTTGGAGTTTGCTGTGAAAATCCGAGTAACGGAAACAACATAAATACTGCAAATTTTACTTTCATATTTTTCAGGTATTTTCAGTATGTTTTAAAATGAATACTGCTAGTTAAAAAAAATGTTCTTGGTTATTTTCTGCAAAAAAAGCGCTATTCCATAATAAATTTTATGATTTGGATCATATGCTAAGAAAAAAGCTTTCGCAGAGCATAAATATAGCAAAATATTAGAATGCTTTTTAAGATAAAATCTGAATTATCGGATTAAATGCTTTTGAAGCCACCAGAACCTTTTGTCCTATTGTATAATTTGCTACCTCTTCTTCCGTCGCAATTACTTTTACAATAGTATTTCCTGAAGAAACCTGAACGACATAAACAATATCACTTTTTTTGATACTGATTATTTCACCTGTTAACTGAAATTTACTACTTATTTTTTGTTCTGAGAATACATTCTCCGGTGTTCCTTCTTTCGTAATTCTTCCCTTGTCGATCACCAAAACATGATCTGAAAGTTTAAAAATCTCAGCTATAGAATGACTAATCATAATAGTAGTCAACTCATATTTTTGATGAATTTTGAGAATATAATCCTGAAGCTTGAATCGCATCGCATCATCCAAAGCCGATAAAGGTTCGTCTAACAATAGAATTTTCGGTCTGCGAACAATTGCTCTTGCCAACGCTACACGCTGTTTTTGTCCGCCCGATAAACGTTCCGGTTTATTATCCTGAAGGGATTGCAATTCCATCAAATCAATTAATTCCGAAACGATTTCTTTGGAATCTCCTTTAGATAATGCAAACTCCAGATTTTCTCTTACCGTTAAATTAGGAAACAAAGCAAAATCCTGAAACACAAAACCAATAGATCGTTTTTGAACAGCCAAGTGAAGCTTTTTTTCAGCATCATCCCAAGTCACATCATCTACTTTTATGTTGACTTGTTCTGCAGCTGTTAATCCCCCTAAAATGCGCAAAATGGTAGTTTTTCCGGCTCCCGAATTTCCATAGACAGCAATAAACTTTCCTTTTTCGATAGTAAAATTTACATCTAAAGGAAGTTCACCATCAGCCGTTTGCAACATTTTATAGGCACTAAACTGTATCATTAGTAAAGAGTGGTTTTTCTGGATTTATTATTAATTAAATGTACCGCTAACAAAATAACGAAGGAGAACACAAACAATATTCCAGCATATACATTCGCATTATGATAATTCATGGCTTCTACTTCTTCATAAATCGCAATGGAGACAACTTTAGTTTCTTCCGGAATGCTTCCCCCAACCATCAAAACAACGCCAAATTCTCCTAAAGTATGCGCAAATGTCATGATGATTCCTGTAAAAAGTGAAGCGCGAATATTAGGAAGCAGGATTTTGGTAATGGTTGTCAATCTTGATTTCCCTAAAGTAAAAGAAGCTTCCTGCAAAGCTGGCGAAAGATTTTTAAAACCCGATAAAATAGGATTGACCATAAAAGGCAAACTGTATAAAATCGAGGCGATAATTAATCCCTGAAACGTAAAAACCAGTCGCAGGTCTAAGTAATCTGCTAAAAACTTTCCAAAACTATTCTCCGGACTAAAAGCGATTAAAAGATAAAATCCTAAAACAGAAGGCGGTAAAACCAAGGGCAAACTAATTAATGCCTCAATGACAGCTTTGAATCTAAAACGGCTGTATGCCAGCCAATAACTCAACGGAATAGCAACGACAAACAGAATTACCGTTGTAATCAGAGCCAGTTTTGCGGTGAGCCATAAAGGATTTAAATTAATCATGAGCAGATAAGCTTACTTCATTGGTTTTTATTAATGCCATTACGTTGTCATTTTCGTGTAATGCTAATTGCTCGCAAGCATTCGTTGTGATGATCGATTCTATTGTTTGTTTACCAGCCATTAAAGTAACCTGACTCAAAATAACACCTTTTTTAATGGATTCAACACGACAAAGCAGTTGATTTTGAATACTAATATTTGGATTTAAAGCTGTTGAAATAATGACCTCCGTTTCTTTAAAAATAATTTTAACGACATTATCCAATTTCAAATAACCCGCAGTTTCAGGCGTATCTAAAACAATCGACGAAAAAACAAAATCATTCGCTTTTACTTTCACCAGTGACAAACCTTCGTGTGACTTAATTTCGGTTATAATTCCTTGTAGTACATTCATTTTGTTTTGGTGTCGTATCCGTAATATTTTAAAATTGCTGTTGCTTTTTTCGAAGCTATAAAATTATAAAATTTCAATGCATTTGCATTTCCCTTCGCCTTTTTCAGAATCACACAGCCTTGTTTTAACGAAGAATGACTTTGCTGAGGAATAATGTAATACTTACCGCCTTCTTTCTTCATATTGGGCGTTAAAACAAGCGATAAAGCTGTAATTCCGATATCGGCATTTCCTGTGGTTACAAACTGAGTGGCTTGTGTAATGTTTTCGCCAAACACAAGTTTGCTTTTTACTTTATCATATATTTTATAGAATTTCAAACTTTCTACAGCCTTTTCACCGTAAGGTGCTGTCGTTGGGTTTCCAATGGCTATTTTATTAATTCCGGCATCTAGAAAACTGTTCATTTTTTTTACATTAGGATCTGTTTTTTTACTCCAGATCACTAGTTTTCCAACCGCATACATTTTAGTTTTAGAAGCTGTCATTTTTTTCTCCTGCAGTTTCTCAGGGTATTCCATATCGGCTGAAAAGAATACATCAAACGGAGCACCTTTTCTTATCTGTTCAAACAATTTACCCGAAGCACCATATATAATTTGAGGATTTACTCCTGGATTGTCTTTCTTAAAAATAGTATTCACAGAATCTAAAGCTACTTTAAGATTAGCCGCCGCTACAATTGTAATTTTTTGTTGCGCTTTTGCCGTTTCAAATACAAACAAATGAATGATTGCCAGCACAACGAATCCTATTTTACACTTCATTTAAAAATACTTTAACTGTCGATTCAGAAATAACCAACTCTTTTGCATTCATAAAAGTAAATATTCTTAAGGAGAATAGATAATCTAATTTGTTTTTTAAAGAAAAACAGAGGAATCATAGCAAGACTTATTGCAAATGACTAATAAAATACTACAGTTAGAGCTCTGAAAACTTCCCTGAATTATATTCCTATTTTGACTTTACATTGCGAAATAAATTAGTACTTTGGTTCTTCCAATACCACACAATTAATCTCTGAATGTACGAACTTGAAAAAGAGAAATACTTAGGTAATACTAAAAACAACTTTAACACCACACAAGGAATTTCGGTTATAGAAACCGAGTACCAAAACAAGGTATATGAGGGCTGGCATTCGCATAATAATGCACATATTACACTTTTCTTAAAAGGAGGAACGACGGAAAAACGTAAAAATTTTAGCGAAACAGTTGGTGCCGGTTCGTTACTATTTTATCATAGTGATGAACTACATTTAAATCAGAATACACTCTTTCCATCAAAAAATATTAACATCGAAATTGAAGAAAATCTATTAAAAGAACTTCAAATATCTGAAGCGGTAATTGAGAAATCATTACAAAATGAAGCCTTGACCAAATTTTTGATTCTGAAAATTTATAAGGAAACATTTGTTGCTGATACTTTTTCTAACGACACCATAACTATGCTTTTTTCACAATTATCCAACTCACATCAACATTTATCGAAATTAGAAAAAAGTCCCTTTTGGGTAAAAAGTCTACAGGAATTATTAAATGATTGCTGGAATGAAAATCCTAATCTGCATGATTTGGCTCAGGTATTGCAACTTAATCCTATTACTATCTCAAAACATTTTCCAAAATACTTTGGATGCACTTTGGGTGAATACATGCGCCGTATCAAAATAAACCGATCGCTCTCGCTTATTCAATCGAACCATACTAATTTAACCGAAATAGGCCTAGAATGCGGATTCGCAGATCAAAGTCATTTTATCAGAACTTTTAAAAATCAGACGGGATTTTTGCCAAAACAATTTCAAAAATTATAAAGAAGGCAAATTTCATTCTATTTTTTGTTTTTCATCCCTTCTACATTTGCTTTAAATTAATCTTTAAACCAAATCGAAATGGAAACCTTAACTACCAAACAAAAAATATTCAATTCACCTATCACAAAAATAATACTTGCCTTACTTGTTTTCATGGCAGTTGTTGTTATAGGACAACAGATTGCTTCAAAATTACTTGGGTTAACTCCTCTGGATAAAAATTTAAGAAATTTACTTAAGGGACTCTTTGTATCCTCTGCGGCGGTAATCAGTTATATTTTATTCTTTAGAAACTATGAAAAAAGAGCTGTAACTGAATTTTCAGCAAATGGACTTGCAAAAAATCTAATTTTGGGGATTTTAGTTGGTTTCGTCTTACAATCATTGATCATTTTAATCATTTACCTAAACGGAAGTTATACCATTGTTACTGTAAATCCTATATCACATATTCTTATTCCGTTTGCCCTTATGTTTACTGTTGCTATTATTGAAGAAATTTTAGTGCGCGGTATTATATTTAGAATTATAGAAGAAAAGCTTGGAAGCTATCTTTCTCTTGCATTATCTGGGCTATTATTCGGAGCTTTACATTTAGCCAATCCGCATAGTAGTTTTTTATCAGTTTTATGTATTACAATGGCTGGTTTTTTATTAGGTACAGCTTATATTTATAGCCGTAATTTATGGTTGCCTATCGCTTTACATTTTGCATGGAATTTTACACAATCGGGAATTTATGGCGCAATCACATCTGGAAATGAAAAAACAAGCAGTTTGATAGAAGCAAAATTACACGGTTCCGAATATATAACAGGTGGTGCATTTGGTCCTGAAGGCAGTATTCAGGCAAGCATCATTCTCTTAGTTGCAACCATTATATTATTAGTTGTAAGCAAAAAACAAAATAAAATAATTCATCCTTACTGGAAAAAGTAAAAGTAAAAGTTACTATAATCTCCAACATAAATAAAATTTTTAAATTAGATTTCCGATAATTAATAATTATTGGAAATCTTTTTTTTTGAATATTAACGCGTATTTCTACGTCCTTGTTTTAAACAAAGTTTTTTTATATTAGCTAAGAAAAAACAAAACAAATAATAGATAAATGAATCTGACGACAGAAAATTACATAACAGGTCTTAAGAAGGCTTATTTTGATAATGATGGAAAAGAGTTATGGGAACATTTTGAGACAATAAAACATGGCTTAGCAGAAAAAAACATTGAAGAACTTAAAAAAATATATCCAGAAATTCCACCAGCTCTAATTAGTCTGCTTGAATATGTAGACGGAACGTATTGGAGAGAATACGCCGGTGAGGAGATCACTTTCTTTTTTCTCGGATCAGATATGCACGAATATCCGTATTATCTATTATCGTCTCAAGAAATAATAGACAACGAACATCAGGCATCAACTTACTACTCTGACTATATTCAAAGACAATATGAAGATGTAGAAGTCGATGATAAAATTACTAATACAATTGAAAACCTAAAATGGCTTCATTTTTCTGATTGTATGAATAATGGAGGAACTTCTCAATTATATATAGATTTTAGTCCATCTCCAACAGGAAAAGTCGGTCAAGTGGTACGTTATCTACATGATCCAGACGAACTCAAAGTAATAGCAGATAGTTTTGAGGAGTATTTAAAGCAATTAATTTTTAATGGATACGATTTTATAAATGAAGATATATTAGACTAAATAAAAAAAAGATGGAACACAAAAACCTTTCAGAATTGACAAATGAAGAATTATTACAAGAAGTAAAAAAGAACAAATCGGCTTCTTTAATCAATGCACTCCTTATTGGATCTCTTATAGGAATTGTATTTATAGTATTATAAAAAATAGTTTAGGCTTCTTTACGGATCAATGCATATTGTT
>NZ_MUGW01000100.1 GCF_002217285.1 Flavobacterium hercynium
TATTATATATTTCTAAATTTTGAATTTTTCTACCATTTTTAAAAACCCCTGAAAATGTGACAGATGGTAATTGGCTTTTAAGTTTAATGTAAATATCCTTTTCACCTTGATTGTAGGCTTTTCTGCAATTTAAAATTTGATCTTGAAATATTCCTGTTTTAATATTCTTTAATTCATTAAATAAAGAAATTTCAACACTTATATTAGGATTTTTCAAATTTTTAAAACTCGAAATTTTAATATTTTTTGGTTTTTCCATAAACTGAATGAGTTAAGTTTAAATAATGAATCTAAAACTCTATATTTGAAACATCCTAAACAATATCTTGATGACCTTAGAACATATTAAATTAGCATACAGAAGATTAAAATCACATGTTTATCATGAGAATTCCCTATCAGTTTTAATGAGTATTGCAAAATATGAAGATGATGAAATCGACTCAAAATTAACAAAATTATTTGAAAAGATTCAGAATTATAAATCAAATAATAAGAGTAGTATAAATGAACTTATAGGTGAAATAAAATTTTCATTAATGCCTAAATCTTTTTCTGATGATAGATTTGATGGTAGTGGTTTTTTATATACAAATCAAAATAAAAAAAAAGAATATTTGGTTGATAGAGTTACCGTTTTTATAGATTGCCCCGTTGAAATTCATATCATATCGATTTTGTGGATAATGGAAATAGGTAAATATCTTGATAAAGAATTGGGACCTTACTGTTATGGAAACAGATTGGAGAGAAATTCCGATGATGATTTTGAGGAAAATTCAATAAAACTTTTTAAAAAATATTATATCAATTATTCTCAATGGAGAGATCAAGGTATTCAGACTGCAAAAGATCTTCATAAAATAGGATTAGATGTAGCTATATTGAATTTGGATATAAAAAATTACTACAATAGTATTGATTTTGACTTAAACAAATTTGAAGAGAAAATACCAGAACATATTAGATGGTTAAATCAATTATTAATTGATATTCATTTGGCTTATTCTGAAATATTAGTAAAAAATAAAATTATTTCTTCAAATAAGAAAGTTTTGCCAATTGGTTTACATTCCTCAACAATTTTGTCAAATTATTATTTAGTTAATTTTGATTTTTTAGTGCAAAATAAATTGAAGCCTGCATTTTATGGAAGATACGTTGATGATATAATTTTAGTATATGCTAATGCAAAACTTAAAGATAAAGATGTCTTAGAAAATTTTATAATTGATAATCTTATTTCTGCAGATGTATCTGTAAATAAAAGTGAAGATCAATTGGATAAAATTAAAGGAGATTTTTATATTTATGTTGAAAGTAATAAGCTCTATTTTCAGACAAAAAAAGTAAAGTTGTATAATTTTAATAAAGATG
>NZ_MUGW01000101.1 GCF_002217285.1 Flavobacterium hercynium
ATGAAATAGACCCGAATGGTCCTGCTTTTAAAACGGGGCTTATTAGAAAGGGAGACCAAATTGTGGCAGTGTCCAATAATAAAGAAACACTTCAAGTATCCTGCGCTTCTTTAGAGTCTATTTCTACTATGATTTTATCTGAGTCGAATAAAAGTATTTTGCTTACACTAAAACGAAATGCCGGTAAAAGCTTTGATGTGTATATCGAAAAGCAAATTATGAAGGACGAGGAGAATTCTGTCTTCAGCTTTATTATAGGAAAAGAAAATAAGATTGGATATATAAAAATTCCTAGTTTTTATGCTGATTTAGACGGAAGCAGTCCAAAAGGCTGTGCTGATGATGTGGCAAGGGAAGTAATTAAATTGGAGAGAGATAACATCAAAGGTCTGGTTATTGACCTTATTGATAATGGTGGAGGATCTATGGAAGAGGCTATAAAACTAGCCGGGATGTTTGTAGATTATGGTCCTATTTCTATTGTGGTAGACAACAAGCATCAAAAATCGGTTATTAATGATCCTTATAAAGGTTTAATTTACCGTGGTCCAATTGTGATTTTAATTAATAGCAATACGGCTTCTGCAAGTGAATTTTTCTCATCAATTCTTCAAGATTATAACCGTGCCTTACTTTTAGGAAGTAATACACTTGGTAAAGCGACGATGCAAACTATAGTTTCTCTTGATGAGGAGAAAAATACTGATTTCTTGAAAATCACGATTAATAAGTTTTACAGAGTTACAGGTAAAAGCCACCAAAACGGAGGTGTTAAACCTGATGTTGTATTACCTGAATTTTATGAAGGCGTGTATCAAAAAGAAAGTGATTTTCCGACTGCAATTAAAAACGACAGTATAGAATCTAATTTAAAGTACAAAACCTACGTAAAAAGAGCTGTAATCGATAAAATAGCGAAAAGCAGCACGGTTCGTCTGGCCGATAATGCTTATTTTAATGACATCAAAAAAATAAACACTAAAATTGATCAGATGGTGAATACACCTAAAGCAGAAATTCCAATGACTTTGGATGCGGTTTTTCAACAAAAAAAGACTTTAAACACGCTATGGTCTGAAATAAACACATTTAACGATCACAGTAATCCATTAGATGTTTACAACTCAACGGTTAATCAATTTTTACTGGGTGTGTATCCTTCTGAGAAAACTATAAACCAATATCAGATCAATAACTTAAAAACAAATCCTTACCTGAACGAAGCGGTTAATATTATTACGGATTTTAATGCTTCTCGATAGATGTTAGATTGTTAGACTTCTTAGATTTTAGATTTTAGATTTTAGATTTTAGATTTTAGATTTTAGATTTTAGATTTTAGATTTTAGATTTTAGATTTTAGATTTTAGATTTTAGATTTTAGATTTTAGATTTTAGATTTTAGATTTTAGATTTTA
>NZ_MUGW01000011.1 GCF_002217285.1 Flavobacterium hercynium
TTAAAAAAAATAGCTTTCTAAATAGAAAGCTATTTTTTTTAAAATTTATTATAACGTAAAAACAACTCACAACTCACAACTCACAACTCACAACTCACAACTCACAACTCACAATTCACAATTCACAATTCACAATTCACAATTATTTCCCGTCTACATAATCCTGTAAATAGCTGAATCGTGGTGTTAATTTTCCGTTCTCTGTGATTTTAGCGCGTTGTAAAATTCCGTCTTTATCACCATTAAAGAAAGCAGGAACCACATGCTCCATAAACATTTCTCCAAAACCTTCACTCGCATCTTTTGGGATTTCGCATGGTAAATTATCAACTGCCATTACAACAACTGCTGCAGGATGAAAGACATCTACCTCTTTGTCTTCTAATGGAAAGTATCCGTATAAAGGCTCTTCAATTGTAGAAGAACGCAATGTACAAGCAATTGGCCCGTTTACATCGCACGAAATATCAGCCACAATTTTTAATTTGCAATCGCTTGCATTTAGCATTTCTCTTGTCAAAATCATGGGTGCTCCGGCAGCATGAAAATGACCAGCAAAATAAATATCAGATACTTTCGTGAATCTTTCAAAATTAGAAACATAGGCTTCAGGATGTGCAACAAAATCTTTAAAGTCAAGTTCCTGACCATCGATTCGTTTGTTGTATTCTAAAACGTCTAACTGTACGTAAACAGCCTGAGTGTATTTTTTAGTCAAATAATTATCGACTGTAATTTCTTTTATTCTAATGGCATCCAGAATTTCTTTAGCACCACTTCCCACCTTTCCGGTTCCTGTAATTACAAATTTCAAAGCCGGCATCGTAATACGTTTAAGTTGCGCAATCAAAGCGTCTTTTCCTGAAAGTGTTTCTGCTTTTGGCAATTTAAACAATTCGAACTTTATTCCGAAAGCACGGATTCCGTTGTACACGCCAACCATTCCGGCATATTTTCCGAAACCAATTAAACGTCGATTCTGATCGTCTACAATCGTTTCATGATCGTACAAATCAATATTCTTTTCTAAAATCGCTTTTAGCAATTTCTGATTATAAGGTTGTTTCTTAATCGTATGCGAAAAAAAGAAGTACGCTTTATTTGGAATCAAATTATCAACAGGAACTTCTTTTACACCAAATAAGACATCGGCACCTGAAATATCATCTGTAATAGAAATCCCTAAACTTTTATACTGAATATCAGAAAAAATACGGATATCGGAACTTTCTACTTCAACAGAGGCGTCTGGATATTGTTGTTTTAATTTTGCGAGCTCATTTGGTGAAAATACGACACGTCTATCTGGTGGGTTTTTTCTCTCTTTTATAATTCCAAATTTCATTTATATCAGATTAAGATAATTATTAATATAACTTTTTAAACTCAATTTGTTTCAAATATAACAAAATAAGTTAAATTTTTGTTGTTGTTTTCTCTTTAAAAAGATTTTCATAACTTTAATAGCTGGTGCACAATCTAGTAACAAAAAAAGAAGTTAAAAATATGTTAAAACCATTATCCGCATATTCGAAAAATGACAAAACAAAAGTATTGAATTCTATATATTTGTTTTTAAAGAATGATGAAAATGAGCTTCCTTAGAAAAACAAATATACCACAAATACTTTTTTTATCCCTGGTTTTAGCTTCTTGCGGAAAAGATAAAAAAGCAGTAGAAAAAGAAATTGTAACGATCGAAGATACGTTACCTAAAATGAAGCCGTTAGCTGCTGAAAAAAAAATATCTCAAGCCTATATAAATTCTGTTACAGGCAGAATTAACCATTTTTACACTAAAAACTGGCCTAATAATACGATGAACGGCAGTTTTTTGGTCGCAAGAAACGGTCAGATTATCTTTGAAAGATACAATGGTTTTGCGAATAAAAATGAAGGCACAACCATTACAGCTGATACGCCACTTCATATTGCATCGGTAAGTAAAGTTCTAACCGCATCAGCGATTCTAAAATTAGTAAACGCCGGCAAAATTGAATTAGACCAAAAAGTAAATACAATTCTTAAAACTTTTCCTTACGAAGATTGTACGATCAGAATGCTTCTGACACATCGAACCGGAATGCGTAATTATGCTTATTTTACAGATCATGATAAAACAGTTTGGGACAGACACGATCAGTTAACGAATAAAGATATTTTAGAACTCCTTGCTACAAAAGATATTGGTTTAGAAACCAAAACCGGTACACGTTTCAGCTATTGCAATACCAATTATGCTATGCTGGCGCTTATTATCGAAAAAATAACAGGTCTTACTTATAAGGAAGCCATGTCAGAGATGATTTTCAAACCTCTTGGAATGACACATACTTATGTTTTTGATGATGATAAGGAAAGAAAAAAAATTGTGCCTTCTTATAAAGGTAATGGTGTTGAAATTGGTTTTGATTATCTGGATAATGTTTACGGTGACAAAAATATATTTTCAACTCCAAGAGATTTATTAAAATTTGATCGCTCAAGAAATTCACCTGATTTTTTAAAACCGGAACTTCTTAAACAGGTTTACACCGGTTACAGCAATGAGCGAAAAGGAGAGAAAAATTATGGTCTTGGTATCCGCATGATCAATTGGAATTCAGGACAGAATTACTATTTTCATAATGGCTGGTGGCACGGTAACACCTCATCGTACATCACGCTGATGAACGAAGATGTTACGATAATTGCCTTATCAAACAAAATGACCAGAAAGACTTATGCCGTTCGGAAATTGGCTCCCATTTTCGGCGATTATCCGTTTAATTTCAAGGATGAAGAATAATTAAATTTTTAAGTAAATTTTATTGTTAATCTAACTTCAAAAAGCCTAAATTTGCAAACTCAATTTTGGGGTCGACTGGTTTTGACAGCAAGTCGAATTGAAAAGTAAGCACGTCGAGCATTGAGACCTTGCTCGTAAATATAAGATCTTACAATTTTACACGGCGAAAATAACTACGCTTTAGCTGCATAATCCGAATTATAGTAAGATTAAGCCACGTTCCTATCAGATAGGAAAGCTGGATTCTCCTTGAAAGCCTTGGTTTGTGGCGGTCAGTATAGGGGAACCGTAAAAATAAACCTAGATTTCCATGAGCTTCGGGTGGAGATTGAAATTAAGAAGATAAGTGTTGAGTGGTTGTTCCTGACCTAGCTTAACATCGAAAATCCAATCAGGAAATAAACGCGTAGAAAGCTCTTTAGTTGCTTGTTTGGACCCGGGTTCGATTCCCGGCGACTCCACAAAAAAGGGAAGATATTAAAATATCTTCCCTTTTTTTATTTCTAAAAAAACTCGCTTATCAAGCCAAATCCTATACAATTTTATCATTCAGAAATTACTTTTTTAGGTATTACTTTAAATTTATTCATTATTAGTCTAAAGAATTATAATTATCGTTCATTAACATTATTATTCTGACTTACTAAAGCTTATATAAATAAAAATCATTAAGTTTACAAAACGTAATCACCTTTTTTTCAAATACATAAACACAAATAATCAACAAAACAGAACAATCTTAGGCTATTAAGACGTTAATTCATTAAGTGATTCATTTTAAAAATAGCATATCGTTCCTTGTTTTTTTTAATTTATTTTTTCCATCGTCTGAAATCTCAAAGTAAAAATTTAATTTAATTCTAAAAATTTAATAAAATGGCAGAATCAATAATTAAAACAGACATTTTTAAATTTGTAGCACTCCGACCTCCGGTTTCTATAAACAAAAAAGATCAGGAAACATTTTTTTTTACTGATAAGAGAACTGTTGAGAAAACACCGATTGGAGAATTAGTATTAAAGGATGATACGCATATTATATATCTTGTAAGAAAATTTATCAACTCTCATCAACATGAAATTAATAATTCTAAAGAGAGTGCAGCTATTACAAAATTAATTGATATAGCATCTTCTTTTAATTCAGCTACTTTCAGTACAGACAAACTAAATCAATTGGTCGAAAGTTCCCTTGGCACTTCTGTTAAATTATATTCCGACAATTCTGAAACGAAAAAGTTGCTTGATATGTTCTGGGATCTTTATTATGCCTATTATATTCTATCAAAGAATGAACCTCAGAATTTTGACATTGTAACAAAGACTTTAAGAGCATTTCATTTGTTACAAGTACTATATGATTCTCAAATTTCTAATTTTGAAGCTCTGCAAAAAGTATTATCTGCTAAACCGATTATAAGTAATTTGTTTTCAAATCGCACTAAAACAACATCTAAACCTCAAAACCATAAAGAGGAAGAAAAAAACGACAGTAAATTAAAAGAATACAATAAACTTTGGGTTGATATTATAGACACTCACAAAGCTATTGATGAAATAAAAAGCGTACACTATGAAAACAATTCTGAATTAGAAACCAATAACCTTTCTGTAACCGGAAAAGGAAAAATCACCTATCTCAAAAACAGATTGTCAATAAATGAAAAAAGCTTTGACAACATGAGGGAATCAACCAAAGTGTTTTTAGATAATTTCAATACTGTCTCTAAGAATTTTCAAATAACCGAACCTTTGTCGCAACTTCAGATAAAGTTAGATAAACTTTATTCAATAGCCAATAATATAAACGACCCTGATTTTATTAAGGGGGCACCACAGGAAGCAAATTCTTTCCCAGGATTTTCTTCCTTAATTGGAAATTTTAAAAACCGCAATAAAGAAATACCAACGGTTGTATTATTATCTCCAAATAGCATTTTGCCCTCAATAAAGCCGTTGGGAATTGGCGAACTAAAAGTAGTAAAACAGGTTTTAAAAAAATATGAGACAGGTGAAGTAGCACATATAGAAAATGTTTTACGTGGCGAATATAAAGAACGTAAACACCGCATTTTAGACCGTACTGAAGATATATTTACTTTTTCTACCGAAACTGAAGAAGAAAATACAAAAGACACCCAAACAACAGAAAGATTTGAATTAAAAAAGGAAAGTGAAAAAACGATTGAAGAAAAAATGAGTGTAGAAGCGGGTATTACCGTATCCGGATCTTATGGCATGGTAACATTTGGAGCCTATGGTGATTTTGCTTATAGTACTTCCAGTCAGGAATCTAATAAAACCTCAGCAAATTTTGCAAGAGAGGTAATTGATAAATCAGTATCAAGAATACAGAAAAAAACAAAAGAAGAACGCACCACAAAAAAACTCCATGAAGTAGAGGAAATAAATACTCATGGTATCGATAATAAAGACAAGACCGATCATGCAGTAGGTATTTATCGTTGGGTTGATAAATATTATGAAGCCCAGATTTATAATTACGGTAAACGTTTAATGTTCGAATTTATAATCCCTGAACCATCTGCTTTTTTTGAATACACCCAGACCCATCAACCTAAAAAAAATATCATCCCTCCTATTGCTCCTTATAAATGGAATTTCGATGGTAATGAATGGAAAACAGATGGAAGTCTCATCACGCATAAAGACATTACTGAACATAATTTTCAGAATTATATTCGAGATTACAATGTACTTGGCGTAACTACTCCTCCTGTTCCTTACAAAACCGTTTCCACAGCAATTACTAAAGAAGGTATGACTGTTTTAGTAAGGGATGAACAAGAAAAAGACAGAAAAAAAGAAGGTCCCAGTTTTTCACTAAACAATAAAGAGCTAATTGTACCTGCTGGTTATAAGTGCAACGCAGGAGTTTGGTTTGACGTATCTGCAATATGGACTGCATTTCCTAAAATGGAACTAACAGTAGGCAATAAAATATTTCGGATTTTAGATCATGACCGACAAATTAATGAAGATGACAGTGCATTTGATGAAAGATTTTTAGCTGGAAATAATAGTAACAATGATACTATACCATTTCATACATTTTATCCGGATAGTATCATTCAGGTTTCTGTAAACTGTTCGGATGTTCTTTCGTATTCTATTAATTTATATGCCCTTGTAGAAAGATTACCGGAAACATACGAGCAATGGCAAATTCTGACTTATGAAAAAATTATGACTGCCTACAAAGCCATGCAGCTAGAATATGAGCAAAAAATAGCAGCTCAAGAAGTACAACAAGGCGTTATGATAACCGGTCAAAATCCAAAAATTAACAGAGAAATTGAAAAGACAGAATTTAAAAAACAATGTATAAAAATACTCATGGATACCGATACAAGTGTCTTTGGTACCTTTGATGCCATGAAAGATCACGGATCAAATCCTCCTGATTTCGATATTACTGATGCTTTACAGGAGGGTAAAATTATTCAGTTTTTTGAACAGGCATTTGAATGGGAAAACATCACCTATTTATTTTATTCGTACTTCTGGTCCAGAAAAAAAGAATGGCTTAGAAAATCTGTACAATATGACAATGATCCTCTTTTTACAAAATTTTTGCAAGCAGGTTCAGCCAGAGTAGTTATCCCGGTAAGACCTGGATATAATGATGTGGTAACTCACTACATGCAAACTGGAGAAATATGGGGTGAAGATGGCAACCCTCCCCTTATTAAAAATAAAAATGGTTCACTAAATGATCTTTATATAGCAATTGCTGATGAATTAAGAAATCAAACAGATGATTTAGCAGGAGCCATTGCCGAAGGTACTCCTTGGGAAGTAATACTGCCAACCACATTGGTCTATTTACAAAATAACGCTGATCTGCCAACCTATTAATTCCAACTTTGATATGGGTACTACTATTGATTTTTTTGAAAATTACTGTCTTGTTCCAAATAGACCTGTAAATAATAAATTTCCCACTCTCGAAGCCCTTCAGGCAGAAATATGGATCAGTACCTATTTCAAAAATTATTATGAAAAACAGTATGGGAAATCAAATTCATATGTTATAACTGGTCTTAGCTATTTAACTGATGACTACAGAGGAGATATTGCCTTTAAATCTGTTGAACAATTTAGTAGTAACATTTTTGATGGCATAAAACAATATTCAGAATATTATTTAAGAGGCTTACCTAAAAGCAAAGTATTAAATATTATTCTCAAATGGCTTCGATCAGATTTTAGAAATATGTATTCCAATAAAAAAGACTTCTCTAAATTATCCGGAGGTCTTCGAAAACCTGATATGCTGGGCATTCGATTTGAGCCGAATAAAATTATTTTTGAAATGGTCGAAGTTACAACAGAATCCCAGGCAGCAAAAACTATTATTGAAGACTTAGAGTCAAAAAAGGAAATTCTTGAAAAAGGAGTAATTCCTTTTATTGAGAATGAAATAAACAGTACTCAAATAAGTACTGGAGAATCAATTGGACCAACTAAAATTGATGTCATTTATTCTAAGTGGAAACCAGACAAAAACCAACTTATTATTCCTTTACTTTCCAACTTAGGTAGTTCAAAAAATCCTAAATATGAATGGATCTGCTATAAACCAACTTTTAGATACAACAATGGTAATGGGCAGGATGGATTGATTCTTTATGAGATACACTCAACAGGAAATAACCAAATGGTTCCTAAAAGAGTACTAGAAAAAGTAGCATTTGAAATTCGAAAATTAATGCGTCAACATACATTTGAATTAACACTTACTCCTTTTCTGAATAACTATTGGAATTCTAACATATCAGATAAACAAGAACTTATCATGATAATAGGGGCAGGAATGGGTATAAGTTTAATTATAGTACTTGCCCTATTACTACTTCCTGAAACAGCTGTAGGAGCAACAGCTGCAACGGTTTACACCGCAACCGAAACTACAGTATTATCTGCTAATACTATAGCAGCAGTTAGTGCTGCATCTGCATTTTTCCCCAGAATGCTCTCAATTGCTGAGCAAGTAATAAATTCTCTAAAATTATCTCCTGCCTTTTGATTTGAAATTATTTCTTCATTCTCTTTAATTTTAGCAAACTACTTGATTAATAGATAAATAAATTTCAAAAAAAGTTAATATCGATTGATAACTCAAAATAAAGTATTATTTTTGCGATCGAATTACTTTTACTGGTAATATCACTCCAAAAACAAAGGCGAACCACTTCTATTGAATTGCTCTATTCAATTCATATTTGTCTGGATTACAATTTTCTACTTAATAACACCACCTTCCTTACATATTGATATTGAAAGAGCTCCGATCGAATACAACGGCTAACACAATCGTTGTTTCTTCAAACAATATTATCAACATTATTTATTTTTTTACTATGAAACGAGTATGCGTTTTATTTTTTATTTTTAGTTTAAGCATTAATTTTTATGCTCAGGAAATCCCAAAAGTCGAAAAAAATCAGTTTAAGATCAATGTTTTATTTCCCGGATTTGTTTATGAACATGGCTTTACAACGAAAAACACACTTCATTCTGAATTTTATTTAGGCTTTGGATATAGCAATAATTCTGAAAAGGGAGAAAATTGGCCATTATTTCCTACCATAAGCGAACAATTTCGCCATTATTATAATCTTACTAAAAGAGCTGATAAAGGAAAAAAAACTCGTTATAACTCGGGGAATTTTGTAGCTTTAAATGCTACATACTATTTTCCATCTTTTTTAATAAATGAAAATGAATATACTTCATCTTTTCTTTTAGGACCTGTCTGGGGACTTCAACGTACTTACAAAGGAGCCTTCAATATTGGGTTAAATGGCGGAATTGGTTATAGTATTACGAGTGGTGATAATAAAATTATTCCTATTGCCAACTTTACTTTAGGATGGGTTCTTGGTAAATAATTTTAATAAAAATGTGCTATTATAAAAAGGTTCAATTCTAATGCCCCCTACCAGCAAACCATGATTTACTTAATTTATAATACTAAAAAGATAGCCTGAAAACGTAAAGTCGTCAGGCTATTTATTTTTGCGCATTTTTCATTATTAAAAGAAACTCATTCTACTACATCTTCATTCTTATTCAACTTCAAAAGATTTCCATAAGCGACTGCAGCTTTATGAACCTGAACGAGCCAATCTTCTGCGGCATTATCATCGGCTCCATCTGAAATGTATTTTAGACATAAAAACGGAATATCTTCTTTCATGGCAATCATCGCTAAAGCATACGCTTCCATATCTACAACATTATATGCCGTTTTTGAATGCCCCATCTCAAAACTATCTCCTGTTCCACATATTCCTTCCTGCAAACCATCCATTTTTAAACCATATTCTAAAACGGTTGGCAATCCTGATAAGGGTGTTTCATAGAGTTCATATCCCAAACCACGAACGTCCATATCTCTTTGGATAAATTTAGTACAGCAAATAATATCTCCTTTCTTAAAAAAATTACTTCCGGCAGATCCAAGATTAACAATTAGTGATGGTTTTTTATTCTGAATTATTTTTGATAATTCATAGGCTGCATTCACTTTTCCTATTCCTGTGATAATAGTATTGTAATCATTAAAAACATCAGCGGCTTCAATTGCTAAAGCAAAAGAAAACAAGGTATTCTCTACTAAAAACGATTGGTCATTATTTATTTTAATCATTGGATTTTGTTCTTTTTTTAAGCAGTCAAAAGTACTTTTTTTTCTCTACAGATAAAAATCAGCAGTATTGGCTTCTGGAAAATTAAATCCTACTTTTGCTCTCAATTTACTATCACCTAATATTATTATGAAATTAAAATACGCTCTTCTTTTACTTTTTTGCGTTTACTCCACTCTCCATGCTCAAGAAACTGTTTCAGCAAATAAAAATCTATTTAAGATGAATGTCTTCCTTCCCGGATTTGTTTACGAACATGGCTTTACAAAAAAAATACACTTTACTCTGAATTAAGTGTCGATTATACTAATACAATATGTTTTCTTAATAATTTTACTATTCCTGAAAAAACAAGTAACTTCAAAACCAATATTTAAAGAATAAAAAAAATGGGACAAACGTTATACATTTGTCCCATCTTTATTTTTTACGATGACTTTAAATTATTCTGCAAATTTCTTCGTAAGCTTAATACACCACTTTTAAAATTTCCTCCTTTACAGGATTATCACTCTCTAAATTGGCAATAAAATGATATTCGTATTCTGTGTTTATTTTAAGTTTGAAATCTTCAGTCGTTCTTAAATCACTATCTAGTTCTCTCCACAATTTTGGTGGAGATCCTTTAGCATTTTTGTAAATACTTACTCCTAAAACTTTGTCTTTATTATTGGCATAATCCCAATTCAAAATTATTTTTTTCTTTTGCCTGTCTGGAATTCCTTCCAGAAAACCAATTGCTTTTAGGGGTGCAAAATCCAACACAGTAACTGTTAAGGCAGAATCCTCTAAAAACGACAAGTCATTTTTATCTTTTGCCATAATCCCATATTGGTATACTTTTCTATTTTCAACCGTATCATCTGTAAATTCAGTAATGGATTCATTTACTTCTTTAATTTCTATCCAGTCCGGCTGCCCTTTTTCTCTTCGTACTATTTTGCATCCTACAATATCTTCACCATCATTTTGAATCCATTTTAAGGTTACTTTGCCTTCTGTACTGCTATAATTTTTAAAAACTGGAGCAGCAAGCGGAATTTCATGCGTTTTTTCTAAAACCAAATCTTCTGAAAGATCAGATGGATTGTTTTGTACATCTTCAACAGCCTCTTCCGACTGAGAATATGATAATGATGTAAAAAATAATAAGAGTAAAATAATTCTGATTTTTGGCATTACTATTCAATTTTCATATTAATAAAATTACTTAATCAATTAAGCCTGCACATAGTTAAAACTTCCCTAATTTGAACTAAATAGGAAGTATCAACTTTTTATATTGACTACTTTTTAATTAATTTTTCAAACTTAAATACAAAAATGAGCAGCATTGCAATCGAAAAAATTTATTTATAACAAGATAGGACATAATTGCGTTTTTACGCAATACAGATACCTGTAGAGCACATTCATTGAAAAACACAGTGTATTAATTAATACGTAAAAAACCACAAAAAAAGCCAACACATCTTTATGACGTATTGGCTTTATTAAAATTTCGTAACTTTTGAAGTTACGGTTTTAAAACTTATCTAAAGCTATTTTTGTTTTTGTACGTGTATATAAACGGTGAAGATTTTTTATCTCCTGGTAAATTATACTTGAGTTCAATATCATAAGTACCATAACGCATAAATAAATAACTGCTATTCAAAAAACGTTTTCCAATAGGTAGACTTGCTGCAACTCCGTCAAAATAATCCCTAATAATCTGATTGTTTAAATCTGTCCAGTCTTGCTTGTATACCAATGGCAGGTTGTACTTAAACGGGAAGTTTTGTCTTGTCCATGCATGATTTACGTTATTCTCGACACTGTTTATATAAGAAGCATTTAACGTTATTGCTTTAGCAGGTACAACACCATATTCCTCTGTATCTCTTTGCGTAATATGATAAGTACCGTTTAAAGGGTAATCTCTATACAAATAAGGAAATATATCTGTTCTATAATATTCGTCATCTAATCTGGACTCTGCACTAATCAAAGGCTTATTGTCTGCGTACGATACTCCTTGCAAATCTGCAATATCAAATGCTTCGTCACTATCTATAGTTGTACTCAAATAAATAACATCTGAATAAAGAACACCGAAATTATACCCCTTCGTTTTTATAGCATTCATCTTAGATCTGAATGTCTTGTACTTACTTGTTGCAAATGAATAATTTAAACGATCAATTTCTCCTCCTGCTTTAGATAATTCATTAGCTTGGTTTTCTCTTATTTCAATATCATTTCCTTCATCAGTAAATTTATTCGCATTTACTTTTGTTTTACCTGAGCCATTCTTTGTAGCATCTCCTTTAAAACTGCTTACAATAGAGAAGTTATATTTTTTCTCCTGATCGATATTAGGCAAATTATAGTAAATCTGATTAGAATTTGACTCGTATGTAAACACAGCAGACTTAAAATTTGATGTTCCGTCTTGATTTAATTTTACTTTTGTTTCCCATCGTCCATCTTCAAATAAATAATCCTGTCCACGTTTGAGCTGAATATATCCTTTTGGATACTCATCTTCCAAGAAATATCGCTGGTTTACAGCAGGATAGGAATACTGTACATTGTTTAACGGAATATAATTTGGAGCACCTCCTGTGGTAAAAGTTCTTTCTTCAAACTCTTTTGCGACCTGCCCGTCAATTTCTATCGTCTTAAATATTCCATCTACCAATTTTTGAAAACTCACTTCTATCTGTACTTTGAGTTTTTTACGTGGTGGTAAAATATCACTGGAAATAAAATTCACTCTGTCTTTCATAGCACTCCATTCCAAAGAACCCGAAATTTCTTTTCCTTCGTCAAAAACTTTAAACTTTTCTAATATTATTTTATAAGTCACATCTTCATCTTCTTCAGGAATTACAAATGCTTCATTAATTTTCATGCAGAAAGCTGCTTGTGGTACAGCAAATACATCAACATCGCCGGAACCTTCTTTTGGCGTTACATCTGTTATTATTTTAATACCACCCAATGGAGTTTCCTGTTCAAACTGGCATTTTTCTCCTAATTCTAATTTAAAACGGAATTTTCCTTTAATTAATCCTCCAAGAACATTCATATTTCCGGCAATATGCCCCTGCATCCAGACAGGATTTGGCAGTTTTGCCTGCAGTATTGCAGCAGTATTTCCGGAAATAATAGGAACTTTTAATGTCACCAAAGCCAAATTAACCTTAACTCCTAATTCTCCCTGCAGATAAGCATACGCTTGTCCGTTTGCATACCAACCGTTTATTCCGACCTGATCTCCTGTATTATAACATTTTGCCTGCTGATAATCTTTCAGCATTAGATCAAATCCTAATCCAGACTGGAAACGAGCGTAGAATAGTGCGAAACCTAAATCACCTGTATCATACTGTAAATTTGCTCCAAAAGCAATTCCTCCTCCATTTTTCAACGCATTTTCATCACGCATATACTGCAACTGTTTCACATCAACACCTAAAACATCGGCAACATTCGGCGGTGGCGACGGGCTTCCAGGCAGAACTGTACCAGCCATAAAATAACTTCCGGTTTTTACATAGATTCCGCCAAATCCTAATTTTATACCGCATCTGTTATCAGGTGTTCCGTTGTACAGATACCAGTCTTGTTCATCATAATGAAAAACTCCTGCTCCTGCCCTTCCGTCTTTTCCAGTACCTTTTAGAATATCAAGAGGTGTATTAACGAAGGTATCCATTTCCCCATGTACAGAATTATTAACACAGTCAAATTCAATCCCTAAAGTCATTGTAATTCCCAAATTATCATGCATTTTACTTGGAATTGTTTTGTTTGCTTTATTAAGCTTCTTTTTAATTTTAGAAGTTTTATCCCCTTTATCTACAAGTTTTTCGGTAACGCTTAAAATACTCTCTTTTCCACTTTTATCAGCTGCTACCTTAGCAATCAACTTGGTAATATCTTGTAAACTACTTACTTTAGGAAGAAGATTTGCCTTTCCGAAAAGAGACATGGAATTGATTCCTCCACTTTGATTAAACTCCATTTCAAAACCAGCTTCTCCTTTACATGTTACATCTGAACCAATGAAAAAGGTAACTAAAGCCTTAATACCAAATTTCACACTTTCGTCAGGTGTATAACTTAAACCCGAAGGCGAAAAATTGGCTATAGCAATATTATCATTTCTACGCATTTTATAATAACCACCACCCCCAAAACCGGTAATCATAAAAGGCGATCCAGCTATACCTTCTATTTGTGCTGCTGCATCAAAGTACCAGTATTTAAAGGTTGATCGTCCAAAAATCGCTTTTGCTTTAAAATTGATTTTCTTTACAATATCAACTTGTAAATCTGCACTGAAACCATCACCATATACCGGATCATCCTGCATTAGAATTAAATTCCCTTTAAGACCTATTCCCCCAAATTGGCAGTCTACTGTAATTCCAGATAAATCTAATCCATCGAATTTCCACTGTTGTGTTACGCCATCATCATCCATTTTCCCTTTTATACCAATCCTGGCTGAAGCAGAAGCACCAAGTTCATCCATTAAACTAATTCCGAGATCAAAATCAATTCGGGCAGTATCGTCATTACAAACAACCTTAATATCTCCAATTGTAACAGGAAAATTAGCAAAACGAGCCTTTCCTTTATAACTCATATTTCTAACTGCTATATAAGGAGAAACAGTTTGTAATTGAAGGTCTTCAAAAATAATAGATCTAAAATCTATAGCTTTTCCACCTTTTATTAGAGCAAGGTCATTCGCTCTTTTATTGACAGCAAAATTAATAACTCCATTTAAGTTTGCTTTTGGCAAAAAGTGACCGTCTTTTAATTTTAATTCAATAGAACTATTGGGATGCAAAAGAGCTCTCGCTTTCCATAAATCGAAGGTGATAGAATCTTTCGTAACGGCCGTCAATTGACATTCATCCATTGAAATAAAACCTGTATATGGTAAACCTACATTCTGAATTTTAAAACTGTCTATTAACTGGTCAATTGACCCATATTCCCCTTTTGTAGGATCTGCGCTAGAGCCGGGATCTTTTTTTGGAGTTGGTTTACTAATAGGTAAAAGAATTACACCGTTTATATTAGCTTTTAAAAACGTATTAGCTTCAATTGCTACATCAATATGTTCTAAGGAATAATGCCATGCTTTTTTTGTACTTGTAATTCCTTCATCAAGAGCAAAAACATTATCTGCAGAAAAAGTATTGGATACTCCAAATTTGTCTATTATAAGATTATGTGATTCAACAGTTACGCGCTCCTTTTTTGATTCTGAATCATTCGTTCTAAATTCCTTTGGTAAACCAACTTTAAAATTTTCTATAAATACTCCTTTCCACGATTGTTCGTTTGGCAATAATATCCCATTAAACATATAATCGTTTGGAAAAACTATATTTGAGCTGTTTTTGATATCACTCAAATCAAGTACAGCATTACTCGCCAGAAATTCAAAATTTCCATCATAATTTTTAGTATTCCTTTTATCTTTTAGAACAAAAGCATCTAAGCTAACATCTACTAAAATATCATTCCAATTGTCAATCGTAGTATTAAATTCACCCCTAACTTCATTTGAAATTTGAGTTTGGTTTCCGTTATAATAGGTTTTAGTAATCGTTTTTTTAGCTTCATCAACCATCTTTGATACTGGATCTATAGGTAAAATTAAATCTCTTGAAAACGCCACTGCTCCGGAAATTTTCATTTCTTTAAAACCGTCGCAATCAATTGTTAGGTATGTTAAGTCTGCAAAGGGAATATTTTTCAAATCAAAACCGCCGTACAATGACACTTGCCACCTATTTTGACTAAACGGAATGTCAACATTTCCCAGCAGTACCAATTTTGCTTCTCCAATTATACCCCCCTCATGTGATAATTTCACATCTTCTGCTCCGAAAAATAATTGTATTGGTTTCCCGTTTTTATCTTTTTGCGGAATATCAACTCTGCAAAAAACTGCCAAAGTGGTATGTTCCGGTAAAAGCAACGCTTCTCTAATTACGATCGAATACTGAATGTTATTTATAGTTTTACGAATACCAACCGGAAGTTCTGTCAATTTATCATTTGAAAATTTATCAACCCAACGATTTGCTTTTTCAATTTTTTCTATAGCATCTACTGCCTTAGTAATTTCCTGAGAAGCGTTTAACTCCTGACCGTAAGAAACAGAAAATGTAAACAACAAGACAAGAAGTGTTAATTGTATTTTTTTTATCTTCCGCAAAGACAAAAAAGCATTGTTTTTTATTAATTTAATCATAGCAGTTTTTTTATTTTATTTTGATCTTAATTTCATTAGAAAGAATATCCGTAATTAAAATTTAACGTTAAATCATTGTTTTGGGGTTTACCGGAAGAACTCCGATACATCGAAATCATACCTAATGTAAAATTGTGTTTTTGCAATAAGGCATAAGTATTATTGAATTTAATGCCAAATACAGAACTTGTAATATTACTTTGGGAGGTATTGTACAGCAACCCGAAATTGGTATTCATTTTATCTTTTAATATTTTTTTTGAAACTCCTACAGAAGCTCCCACAGCTGAATTATCTGATGTTGCAACCTGATTACTTGTGTAATTCAACGAACTGTTCAGGGAGGTTTTAATTCCTTCAAAATTGATTGTATGTGCAACACTATAATTTTGTACTGTACTTGCCTGTCCCCTTCTAATCACACCTCCTTGTTCATTTGCCTGACTCGCAATATTATAGTTAAAGTTTACATTCTGGTTCTTCTTCTTTCCAAAAGCATACATTAAACTAAAATTCGAATTTTGCGATAATTGCCTATAATCAAGCGTATCAGCAGGTACTATAATTGGATTATTAATGAGTTCAAACTGATTCGGATTTCTATTGGTGTAAGTTGAAAAATTGGAATAACTACCGGTAAAACTAAGCTGATCCGTAATTTTGTAATTCATATTTAAAGTCCCAACGACACGCTTGGAATTCTGCGTTTTCTCTTTGGCTAAATTATCTCTCTGGTACCCTAAACTTGCTGAAAAATTTATTTTATCCTTATAAAAAGAACGTGAAAAGCGTAGTGCAATATTTTCTAAATCATTATTAAAATACATAGCACCCAAAGTATAATAATTGGGATCTATACGTTCGTAGGTTAAACCAAGTTTACTTTTTTGAATGGTATAATCGAAATTAACATTTAATGCATTCAAGTAACTTGTTGTTTGTTTAGCTGAAAATATTTTATCTCTTAGATTCCCTCCCTTTCTTTTATCCGCACGCGAATCTTCCGTTAAGGCAGACATAGCATATTCAAAATCAAAAGTTAAATTATTCAATAACGATGTGCTAAAGGTTAAACTATTTACCAAATTTTCTTTTGGTGTTATACCTTTCTCATCTCTTCCCAAAAACAACGAATTTTCATTGTCCTTAGCATAAAAACCAATCCATCCAACTTTATACTTTTCTTTTTCGAAACTGGTTTTTACACCATATCCATAACGCTCATATATAGGAACTCCGCCTAAAGCTCTGTCCTCTGTGACAGCTTTAAATATTTGTCCTCCCATTAAACTAATCTTAAAAGGAATTCTTGGCGTTAGTTCCAGACCAATTCCCTTAAATGGAATTCCGCTCAGAGTATAAGGTGAAAAGCTCATACTAGTATTTCCTATATATGCTTTGATCCACCTGTATTTTGGCATAATGCAAATTCGATTAAAATCGATAGGCGATGTATAACCAGAATTCTCTCCTTGATTGGTAATACTGTAAAAAACCGGAACACTAAAGCTGAAAGCTGAAAAATTTAAACTTCCTGAAAGCAGATAGGTAAAAGGTTCCCTAGAGATATCCTGATTCGAATTATAAAATACCGTGTTGGCATTTACAGCTCCACTCACTTTAAAATTGGGCTTATAAACATTCTCTAAATCTATATCTTGTGCGTACGCATCTTTATTTAGAAAAAAAACAAAAACGACTAACACCCAAAACAATTTCTTTTCTCGCATCATATGACAGGCAACATTATTGTTTTTGAACTTTGATATCACATAAAATATAAGATTCAGTACCTTTTTTGACCATTTCTTTTATTTTAATAACTCCTTTTCGTCCATCTTGCGTTTGAAACAAAATGATACGAGGATAAGCAAATCCAAACTCCTGTGCTCCTGCTGCACTATAGTTTATATTTAATCCTTTTATTGATGTATCATCTACCATTGCATCAAATTGGGTTTCCGTAAAATTCAAACCACAGTTGCATAAACTTTGCGAATTGATAAATACTGTATTTTGTGCATTTTTCAATGGCAGAAAACCAAAATTAACAGCCTGATCCGGAGAAATGAACTTATTCGAACCAAAATCGCTGTTTAAACTCTGAAAAACGATATCAACAAAAGGGCTGCTTTGATCTGTAATTTCATTGGCTTTGTACAATAATCTTGTCGTAGTAGAAAACATCGCTCCAACACTATTAGTGTTATGAGCCACATTTATCCCAAACTGTACATCATTAAATACCCGCAAGTTCGTATCCGGTAAAACTGTTATTGGTACAATACTGATATGACTTGTTTTATCGTTAAATACTTCCAGTGTAATCTGATGCTGACCCACAGTCGAGAAAGTCACAACCGGATTTTCTTCTGTTGAAGTTGCAGGTGATCCTCCTTCAAATGTCCATTTGTAACTTGTCGCACTAACTGACCTATTACTAAAATGAACTACAACCGGATTTTGATAATCATCATCTTCAAATTTGGGTTTATCCACAAATGCACTCATTAAGTATGGTGCCACATTAATGGTCCTAACTTCTTTTTCTGACTCAAATCCGTTAGAAACTGTTAAAGTGATATCATGATCTCCCGGTGTTGTAAAAACTACAATTGGTGGTGTCTTTCCTATAAATGATGCAGGTAATCCTTCCTGAAAATCCCACTTAAAATTTAATCCCTCTCCTGGTGTTGTATTGTTGATCGCTACCTCAACTGGTGAATAATTACTTTTTATAATTTCATGCTTAAACTGAATGTGAATTCCTTCTTTTATTTCTATTGTTTTGCTAATGTCACGGATTTCTCCATCTACATTGGTAAGATGTAATTTTATGCCATAGCTGCCTTGTTTTTCATATAGTACCTCACCGGGATTTTTTTCAGATGATGTAGCTGGTCTCCCTCCTTCAAATTCCCATTTATAAGTATCAGCACCTGTCACCTTATTATCAATTTTTATAGTCACTGGTACGGATTCATCACCATTTACATACGAAGTTGTAAAATCACCTTCTATCAAAATGGAAGTTTCCTGATAACATGACGTAATAACTATACATAATAGTAAGAGTAAAGTTTTCTTCATTTGGATAGTTTTCTGTTAATTTCTTTTTTCTTTATTGACTTAGCATAGCAAACCCATTACCGATCAATATCCCAGAATATTAATAAGTGTAATATTTTTTACTCCTAGTACATTTAATCAGATTGCCTACATATCGAAAGTCCTTGTAAAGGCTTCCATCTCATAATCTCAGGTAGAAATTCTTTTCTTAAATTTTCCCGGCACTGTCATAAGTTGTTTTAACGATACCTCTGATTAATTGATAATCTGTATTAACCATAATGTTGTTAAACTGAACTGTAATTTTCGTGTCAGATAAATAAGGCACGACGATATAGCCTTTTCCAGAATATGGACTATTTCCTGTAAGTTCTAAAATAGTGACCGGAAAATCGCCTGCTGTAAATGTTTCGCTTTGAATCAAATTGGTAAGGGGTGTTTGATTGCTAATTTTTATTTTAGGCTCAATACCACAATTGTATACTAATTTCGGATTGTTTTTTTCCGGCATTTTAAATACCTGAATATTGCTGTACACATAACTTGGTTCAGTACCATACTGAGGTAAATCACAGGTAGCTCCCACCCGAAATTCATAGCTTTCGTTAGGTTCGAGATTAGTTAACATTACCTGATCATTTTGGGTATTAATAGAAAACCATTCTGCTTTAGCTACTCCTTTTCTTCGATATTGTACGTGAACCTTTCGGTACTCAGGCTGACTAAGCCATGTTATCTTAGCAGTCTTGGCACTTTGTGCCTGACTAAGTAAAAAGGTTGGAACAGCACAATTAGCAGCATATTTAAAAGAGAATATTTCACTATAACCATTATTTTTAAAAACTGCATTTTCAGATAAACCTGTTGTCGAAATAGCCTTTACACGCCATGCATAACGCATACCTGGTATAAGTATTGGCATAGATAAATTATACAATAAAGTTGGACTAAAAACTGTCTGTTCATGAAGTAAAGGAGCCATCATAAATGCAGTTTGTGGATCTAAATTAGGGTCGAGAATTTGCTTTAACTCAAATTTATATGAAACATTGGTCGCGTTGATCTGTCGAGGTGTCCAATTAAAAAGAATATTCGGGAAATTTGAAGCAACGATCTGCTCGTTTTTCACTGGTATATTAAGTATTGGCGGTTCATTAAGTTGCAGATAAATCATACTGCAAGTCTTTTGCGACAGTCTTTTATTGGTAATAAAATCATATATTTCAAAACAAAAATTATACATCCCGTCCGGTAATGGAGCTGCATATTGTGCGGCCGAAATTCCTTGCAGATTTTCTAATCTAAAGAGTGCTGCAATATCTGCATTAGTTAATGTTTGTAATTCGCCACCAGTAATAAATATTGGCCTTTGCCCTTGAATGTAATCACTACTTTGTATGTTAAAACGATTTCCCTGAATGTATAATTTTAGCCTTACCTGTCTTTGCGCAATAGAAATATCGGTAGGATTAATTACTAACTGCATTTTGGTATCTGCGCTGTTAGCATAATCCGAAATTTTAAGCGCATACGGTAAATTAAATGTTGGATTAAGCTGCACTGGATGTAACTGGGCATATGTCGCCAAGCCAAATCCCCCTACTCCCCAAAGAGGAAAGATTATAAATAAAAATATATTTTTATAGAAGTTTTTCATTTTTAATAGATGATAATTTTCTTAACAAGTGTTTGTTGTTCTGTTTCTAAGACTAAAATGTAGATACCGGAGGATAGCGTTACATCAAAATCAAATAAATATTTTTTTTCTCCTGCCTCTTTTTTCTGTAATAAGGAACTTTGACCATTAGAAGCAAACAATCGTAGATTCACCGGACTCTCATTCTCTAAATTTACAAGTACTTTAAAATTCCCATTACTTGGATTAGGAGACACTATAAAATCATTTATAAAAGCAATTCCTGTTGCATTTTTATTGGTCAGGATGCTTCTTTTTTCTACCATAATACTTTTAGTGTAAATTGCATAACATTCGCCCTGAGTCTGCTCTAATGAAATATCATAAGTTCCTAAATCCTTAAATTTTAAGGTTATGTATTGCTCATTTTCGTCAACAATAGTAACATCATTTGGTATGTTCCATTTTGTTGTCTCCCCCAAAGGATTACTTGTATTTATCAATATTACCTCTTCATCCATATAGGCCTGAGTACTTAATAAAAATTCTGAACTAATTTTAGCATTATTGATTGAAATCTCAATTTCATCCTCTCCAATACAGCCTAAATCTGTAGTTACTTTTACCTTATATATTCCTGCTTCAGTTAAACTTACTTTTGCTTTATCTGATGTAAAACCGTTAGTCGAAGTCCATTCGTATTTTGTAGCCGATGGAAATGAAACGTCCAGATCTACAATCTGATCCTGACATATTGTTCTATCAGCTCCAAGATCTATAGGTACAGGAGCTGGATCCTTTAATTCAAATTTCTGAATCAAAATACAACCTTGTGCATCGGTTAATGTTACTGAATATTTCCCTGCTGTTAAATTAGAGATACTTTGAGTAGTTTGCCCAGTATTCCAGATATATTGGTAAGGCTGAACACCTCCTGTTGGTGCTAAGTTAATTGTACCATCGTTTCCTTGAAAACAGGTCGGATTTATAACAGTTTCATTAATCAACATACTATTTGGTTGCTTAATTAGTATACTTCCCTGTACGACACATCCTTTAGCATCTGTAATTTGCACGAAATAATTACCTGTATTTAAACCTGTTATATTGTCCGTTTTTTCGCCATTAGACCATTGGTATTTATAAGGTGGTGTACCTCCCTTAACATTTGTTTTTATCCAGCCATTATCTCCTTGACTACAAAAAATATCTTCCTTAGTAAAAGTTAATTCTAATTTATCAGGCTGTTTCATGAATTGAATACTATCACGCTCTGCGACTAAAACATTGTTTACATAATCCCCTAACCTAATACCATTTTTATCTTCAACATTTACGGAATAGTTACCATGTGATAAGTTTTCAATAGTAGCTTCATGATGATTTATAGTGATCCAGCTACCATTTTTCTGCTGTTTTTTCCAAAAATACTTGTACGGTAGTCCTCCATTATTAAAACCTGTAAAAGGCACACCACCTTTTACATTCACCTCTAAAATACCATCTTGTGATTCATCTCTCTGTCCATCAGCAGGATTTATATCTGCTTCATTTCCAAATTGATTGGTGACATTACAAGAAATTGTTTTTTTAACATTCAACGTCACCTCAAGCGGATCAGGCTGTTTCAACACAATATTTACCGGGATTATTGTACAACCGGTTTTATCTGCGGCTGTTGCATAATTTGCATCCCAGACAGTAAAAGTATAGATATCGGCTGGAACATCTTTTAAAATAATAGCATACAAACCACCACCAAATTGAGTGGTAGTTTTCGTATTGCTGATCACAGCATTTTTACTGTTTCTCCATTCATACATATACGAATTACCATTAATTGGTGTTCCTCCTGTTACGGAAACAGTAATATTGCCATTTGTTCCACCATGAAAAGGAGGTTCTTGAGTAGAAGTTTTATATAAAGATACAACAGCAGCGGGCTCATCAATTTGCATTGACAAATACTTATTAGATCCCTGAGCATTTTGGGCAAAACAGCCCCCTCCTTTATCATTTATATCTTTTACTTTTCTGACGTGTACAAAATAAGTTCCTACCGATAAACCTTTAATGGTATGCTGCGCTCCATTTGAAAAATTTTGCCATGTTACAGTATTATTCAAAGAATATTGATAAATACCTCTTTTAGCTGAACCTCCTGTTGCAGTTATTATAATGGCTCCATCCTGACTTCCTCCGCTACAAAGAACATCATTCTTCTTTACAAGCGAAAAGTCTACTCTTGGGGGCGAGGTTACTTCAAAATCTTTTTGATGTTCCGGATCATTTACATAAGTACTGGCATTATAGCCATTTTTTTTGCAAAATCCCAGTAAGTTTAAATGGCTTTTCCCTTTTGCTAAATACTCAATAGTATAAGAATTATCAGGAGCTAATTTTCCGCCTCCAAGATTTCCATCTTTACTAATGTTGTAAATATCTCCTTGATAAGTTCCACTAAAATCCAAAGTCAATGTTTCACCATCTTCTAAAGGCCTGCTAAAATTGATCTTTATTTTTCCGTCTGTAGTATCAAAACAACTTGTTTCAATTTCTTCAATCGATACAATGTGGGGAGCTGACATAGCATAAAATAATTCTATAGGAGCATTGTCTGATTTTTTACTAGCTCTTAGAAAGATTTTTTTACCTATTGCTTCTTTCGGCAAAAAATCTTTTGCTTTTATATTCAATGAGTTTTTACCCTGATAACCACTTGGCAGATCGTTCCAGACATCTTGCCAAAATCCACGAACTGGACTAATTTGACGATACACCCTATCCCCTTCGATATGATACATCCATTCAAAATACTGAGGTTCCACACCTGCTATTGCCTGAACAACAATTGACGATTCTGCACCAATAAAAGTATTGTTTGTATCCTGATTCGTCAAATTAATGACAGGATCAACATTAATTTGTACTTCACCAGGCTGATTTAGTTTCAAATTAGAAAAGTCAAAATATTTATCGTAGTTTCCTGTAATACTAATTTTTTGATCTGTAAAATCATTACCAAAACACCTGTTGCCTTTTGGTTTGTAACTAGTTCCTATAACTAACTCCGTAATTTGTTTATCATCTCTAAAAATTATAGTGTTAGAATCAAAAGATTCATTTGCTAATGCTTTCCCATTATCGGGATATGACGCATTACCCTGAACGATAGTTTCATATTTACCATTCCTGTCTTTTGTTGCAATCCACTGCAATCCTCCAGTAATCTTGTTGTTAGGACAGACACCTCCACTATTCCCTACTTTTCCAGTAACTCTTAAAGTAGAATAACCATCACCACTTATATTTATCTGTGAAAAGCTACTAAAACAAATCATTAAAAATATTCCTAAGTAAATTTTCTTCATATGCTTAATATAGTACTGTTAAAATTTCCTGCCTCGCAGGGTTATTACTCTCTAAATTAGGAATCAAACGATATTCGTATTCCGTGTTCATTTTAAGTTTAAGGTCCTCTAATGTTCGTACCTCACTATTTATTTCCCTCCATAGTGTTGGCTGAAATCCTTTTACATTTTTATAAATACTTACTCCCAAAACTTTGTCTTTGTTATTAACATAATCCCAATTCAGAACTATCTTTTTCTTTTCCCTGTCTGGAGTTCCTTCAAGAAAGCTAATTGCTTTTACAGGTTTAAAATCTAATACAGTAACTGTTAAAGTAGAATGTTCTAACGATGACCAAAGATTATTTTTATCTTTTGCCATGATTCCGTATTGGTATATTTTTCTGTTTTGGATCTTCTCATCTGTAAATTCCTGAATCGTATCGTTCATTTGCTTAAGCTCTGCCCATTCCGGCTGTCCTTTTTCTCTCCGCACTAATTTGTACCCAACCACATCTTCACTATAACTTCGAATCCATTTTAAGGTTACCTTACCTTCTTTAATATCATAATCTTTAAAAATAGGAGCTGATGGCGGAATTTTATCTGGTTTATCCAGAACTAAGGCATCTGAAAGTTCTGATATGTTGTATCGCATATCTTCGGCAGCCACTTTATAATACACTTTACTGTTTGTCAGTTTAAGACTTACAGTGTCTTTGTACGTTGCTCCTGTAAATGATTTATGGTAAATATCTACAAATTCTTCATCAGGATTATTCGCTCTTAAGATTCGATATCCTCTTAAATCACGTTCAGTATTGGGATTCCATTTTAAATTTACGACACCCAGACTGTCAATCACACCTTCAAGTCCTGTTGGTTTGACCGGTGGAATAGAATCTACAGGCTGTACCAGCATACTGTAAGAAGTAAGTCTCTGGTTGTTTTTACCAACCGTCGTAATTTTAAAATAATTGGAAGGATAGAGGCTCTCTTTAAAATTAAACTTTCTATCCGCAGGCGCAATCAGTTTTGAAACAACTTTATAGGGTCCTTTATCATCTGGTGCCAAATTAATTTCATACCCCTGAATTGCATTTTCTGACTCTTGCGGATATTCCCATACCAGATTTACTTCATTAGAATTTATAATGCTATAATCTGTTAATCTTGCTGCAACGGATACCGCTGTTATTCCAGTTGCAGTAATTGGTTTGGTCAGCTGCCCTTTTTCCCCAAAGGAAGTGATGCCATATAATCTGTAATGATATAGCTTATCATTTACTTTTAGTGTATCTATATAATGCATGCTTTTTGACGGACTACCGTCTTTATCATTTAAATTTACCAAAGGTGTATTGGCAATAGGCTTGTAGTTGATACCATCTTCTGATTTCTCTACCATAAAAGAGGTGTAGATTGTTTTAAAAGTTTCATAATCCCAGGAAAGCATTACTTTTTTATCATCAGCAATGGCTATAAAATCTGTTGGTGCCGGTAGATCAGTATAGTCTTTTAATCCAATCATAGAAGAGGCTTTTTTAACTTTAGGAGTTTCAAAAACACTAATCTGATAGGCATAAACCTCATTTTCTTTTATATTGGTATCAACATATCCCCATCCTGCTTTTACAGCTGCATCAAAATTCATATCGGCTGCGTACAAGGCAAAGGTGTAGCGCTGATCGAGTTCATCAGCCATGCTGATTATTTTGGATATACTGCCTTCTTTCGCTCCTGTTACTTCAAAACTATCTCCATAAATAGCTTGCGCAATAATGGCAGCATTACCGTCTTTTTGTACCAGATCAAGCCAAGCATCTAAAACATCTGGCTTCAGCGGTGTAGGAGTTAAAAGTGTTTTCTCCGGTTTTGGCACAATTTTACCATTACGCAAAACTGTAATCCTATTGATTATAAATCCTTTTTTATGGGCTTTTTTCCACTCAATTGGTGAATTTATAGCCCAACGAATTAATATCTTATCTTTTTGAGCTCGCGAATTAACCACAATAGCAGTCTCTTTTGATTGAGAATACGTTAAAGAAACAAAAAAGAATAAGAGTAAAAAAAGTTTGATTTTTGACATTACTACTTAATTTACATGTTAATAAAATAATTAAATCAATTTTTGCACTACATAATTAAAACTATCTGACTTAAGAAAGGCAGAAGCTTTTAATTCTCTAATTAGCGACTTATTTTGATTGATTTTTCAAACTTAAATACAAAAAGAAATACCATAGCAGTTGTAGACGTTTATTTGTAACAATATCAGACATAATTGCATTTTAACACAATACAAACATCTGTAATAGCAATATATTGATGAAAAGCCAGAAAACTTAACACTTAAAAAATTACAAAAAAAAGCACTGCAGTTTTAAATTTGCAATACAATAAATAGTTAGCAATTGAGAACGTACTTAACAGAAACAAAAAAGCCAATACTTTCCTTTTTAGGGTGTATTGGCTTTCTTAAATTTTCGTAACTTTTGAAATTACGGTTTTAAAACTTATCTAAAACTGTTTCTGTTTTTGAATGTATACGTAAAATCAGAGGATTTTTTATTTCCGGGTAAGTTGTACTTCATCTCAATGTCGTAATTACCATATCGCATAAACAAGAATCTACTATTCATAAAGCGTTTTGCAATCGACAAACTAGCTGCTACTCCATCAAAATAATCGTTCATAATCTGATTGTTCAGATCAACCCAATCTTCCTTGTATAATAATGGCATGTTGTATTTATAAGGGAAATTTTCCTTCGTCCAGCTATGATTAATATCATTTTCAATACTAGTCATATAATACGCGTTTAGCGGTATTGCTTTTGCCGGTACAATACCATATTCTTCTGTATTTCTATTTCTTATAGTGTAAGAATCATTTACAGGATAATCTCTATACAAAAAAGGAAATATATCTGTTCTGAAATACTCATCATTTAGTTTAGACTGAGCTGCAATCAAAGGTTTATTGTCACTATAGGTTACTCCTTGAAGATCTGCCAGATCAAAAGCTTCATCACTGTTAATGGAGTTACTCAGGAAAATAACATCGGAATACAATACCCCAAAATTGTAACTTCTTGTCGCTATCGAATTCATTTTAGAAAGATACGTTTTATATTTACTGGTAGTAAACGAATAATTAAGTCGATCAATATCACCTTCGGCTTTGGACAATGCATCTGCCTGATTTTCTTTTATTTCAATATCATTACCTTCATTATTAATACTATTTGATCTTGTACTGCTTACAGTATTATTTCTCGTAGCTGTTTTTAAGCTGCTTACAATAGAAAAATTATACTTCTTCTGCTGATCGATATTTGGCAAGTCGTAATAAATCTGATTGGAGTTTGTTTCATACGTAAAAGCAGCAGCCTTTATGTTTGAAGTGCCATCTTCATTTAATTTTACTTTGGTTTCCCATTTGCCATCATCAAACAGATAATCCTGACCTCGTTTAAGCTGTACATAACCTTTTGGATATTCTTCTTCAAAGAAATATTTCTGATCGACCACCGGATACGAATACTGTACATTATTTAACGGAATGTAATTTGGTGCACCTCCTGTTGTAAAACTTCTTTCTTCAAATTCTTTTGCAATTTGTCCATCAACTTTTATAGGCTGGAACACTCCATTTATCATTTTCTGAAAACTTACTTCTACTTGTACTTTTAATTTTTTATTAGGTGGTAAAATATCTTTAGAAACAAAATTTACTCTGTCTTTCATCGAACTCCATTCAAACACACCCGGTATTTCAGTTGCTCCATCAAAAACTTTAAATTTTTCCAGTATTATTTTATAAGTTACATCTCCCGAATCCTCAGGAATTACAAATGCTTCATTCACTTTCATAGAGAAAGCTGCTTGCGGTACTGCAAATACATCAATATCTCCTGAACCTTCTTTTGGGGTTACATCTGTAATTAATTTAATACCTCCTAACGGAGATCCGTCTTCGAACTGACATTGCTCTCCTATTTCAAATTTAAAACGGAATTTTCCTTTTATCAATCCTCCCAAAATATTCATATTCCCTGCCATATAACCCTGCATCCAAACCGGATTTGGCAATTTTGCCTGTAGCAGTACTGCTGCACCTCCCGAAATAATTGGAACTTTTAATCGTAAAAAAGATAATTTAACTCTAATACCCAGCTCACCCTGCAGATAAGCATACGATTGTCCGTTAGCATACCAGCCGTTTATTCCTACCTGATCGCCTGTATTAGAACATCTTGCCTGCTGGTAATCTTTTAGCATAATATCAAAGCCCATTCCTGCCTGAAAACGAGCATAGAACAACAAGAAACTTAAGTCTCCTGTGTCAAAATCTAAGCTGGCTCCAAACGCCATTCCTCCTCCGTTTTTCAATGAATTTTCATCACGCATGTAGTCCAGTTCTTTGACATCAACTCCCAAAATCTTTGCTACAACCGGCGGTGGTGGCGGACTTCCCGGTAAAACTGAACCTGCCATAAAATAACTGGTTGTTTTCAGGAATAGTCCTGCAACCCCTATTTTTACACCACATCGGTCATCCGGTGTTCCCAAATACATATACCAGTCCTGCGGATCTTTATGAAAAACAGCCCAGACCGCTCTTCCTCCGGGTCCTGTTCCTGATAAGAAATTACCTGGTGTGTTAATATAGGTATCCATGGTGGCGTGCAGTGAATTGTGCTCAAAGTCAAATTCGATTGCTGTTGCCATTCTGATTCCAACATCTGCAGACAGTGGGCCTGGAATTGCTTTACTGGCTTCCGGAATATATTTACTGGCAAAAGAGCCTTGAAGATCGGATTCGCTTACGCCTAAAAAACTTGATTTTGCCGTTACGTCACCAGCAACCTTTCCGATCAGATCATTGATCTTTTTCATACCCGGTATTTTAGCCATAACATTTGCTTTACCAAAAATAGCCAGTCTGTTTACTCCTCCTCTTGAGTTGAACGCTATTTCAAAACCTGCTTCGCCATCGCAAATCGTTTCTGATCCTATATGGAAATAAATTAAGGCTTTCAATCCTAAATTTATCTTTTCATCCGGTGTATAACTTAAACCCGATGTAGAAAAATCACCAATAGGAATATCTGAATTTCTTCGCATTTTATAGTATGCACCTCCTCCAAAACCGGTAATCATAAAAGGAGTTCCGGGTGTAGGCGGAAATTTTACTGCTGCATCAAAATACCAGTATCGGAATGTTTTTCTCCCAAAAATAGCTTTGGCGCGAACATTCACTATACTAGCAATATCGACTTCCAGATCTGCATTAAAACCATTTCCATATACAGGATCATCTTCCATTAAGATTAAACCTCCTTTAATGCTCAATGAGCCAAATTTGCAATCGATATTAATAGCCGACAGATCTAATCCGTCGTACCTGCATTTTTGCCTGATGCCGTCATCGTACATTTTTCCTTTTATACCAATTCTGGCGGTGGCACTTGCTCCTACAGCATCCATTAAATTGATACCAAGATCAAAATCGATTCGGGTATTGTCGCCGTCCATCGCAACGTTTATATTACCGATCGAAACAGGAAAATTACTAAACGAAACGGTGCCTGCATAACCCATATTTCGAACTGAAATTATCGGGGAAACAGTTTGCAATTGCAGATCTTCAAAAGTAATTCCTTTAAAATCAATTGCTTTATCTCCTTCTACGGCTTTATCGTCTGTTGCTTTTTTATTGGTAGCAAAGGATATCGTTCCGTTTAGGTTGGCTTTTGGCAAAAAGCGTCCTTCTACTAACGCTAATTCCACAGAACTATTGGGTAGTAGCAACGCTTTGGCTTTCCATAAATCAAATGAAATGGAGTCTTTGGTAACTACGTTTAAACGGTATTCGTTCATCGAAATAAAACCATTGTAAGCCAGACCTGCTTTAGTCGTTTTGCCACTTGCATCTTTTTCTGATTTCTTTTCCGTAGTTGGTTTACTTATTGGTAAAAGGATCTGCCCGTTTAAATTGGCCTTTACAAATGTATTGGCAGCAATCGTTACATCAATATGATCCAATGAATACGCCCAGGCTTTTTCTTTGCTTGTAACGCCCTGCTCCAGCGGAAAAACATTATCGGCATAAAATGTTCCTGAAACACCGTATCGGTCTATAATAAGATTTTGAGCTCCAACGGTTACACGCTCCTGTTTGGAAGCCGTTTCACCGGTTTGAAATTCTTTTGGTAAACCTACCCTGAAATTCTGTATAAAAATTCCTTTCCAGGATTCCTGACTTGGCATCAGCAATCCGTTTTTGAAGTAATAATCCGGAAAAGCTACACCGGGACTGTTTTTAAGATCACTTAAATCCAGTACGGCATTACTGACCATAAATTCAAAATTCCCATCATAATCTTTACCATTTCGTTTCTCTTTTAAAACAAAAGGCTGCAAATCTACATTTACTACAATATCATTCCAGTTGCCTGCCATAAAATTAAACTCTCCTCTAACTCTATTCGGAATTGGAACTTGTTTTCCGTTGTAATACGTTTTAGTAACGGTTGTTTTGGCTTCATTAACTGTTTTTGATACCGGATCTATAGGCAATATTAAGTCCCTTGAAAATTCTACTGCTCCGGAAATTTTCATTTCTTTAAATCCATCACAATCTATGGTTACATAGGTTAAATCTGCCGTAGCACCAGTGTCCATATTAAAACCACCGTATAAGGATACTTGCCATTTGTTTTCACTAAACGGAATCTCAACATTACCCAGTAATACCAATTTTGCTTCGCCAATGATACCTCCCTGATGTGATAGTTTTACATCATTTGCTCCAAAGAACAATTGCATGGGTTGCCCATTTTTATCCTTTTGTGGAATATCTACTCTGCAAAAAACAGTTAGCGTAGTATATTCAGGAGAAAAAATAGCTTTTGTAATTCCGATCGAGTACTGAACATTGCTTACCGTGTTGCGGATACCCACCGGAAGTTCTGTTAGTTCCTGATTGGAAAATTTATCTACCCAGCGGTCCGCTTTTTCAATTTTGGTTATAGTACTGGATGCCGCACTTACTTCTTTTGAAGCGGTTAGATCCTGACCATACGAAAATGAAATAGCAAATAAGAATAGTAAAAAGAATAACTGTAAATTAATTGTCTTTTTAGTCGGCGTGTAAGTAGTCATTGTTATGAATTTGAGCATAGCAGTTTCTTTTATATTTTTGGATTTTAATTTCATTAGAAAGAATATCCATAATTAAAATTCAACATTAAATCATTATTTTGAGGTCGGCCTGTTGAACTCCGAAACATCGAAATCAGACCTAATGTAAAATTGTGTTTTTGCAGCAACATATACGTGTTGTTGAACTTGATACCAAAAACGGAACTACTGGTTACGTTACTCTCCGTATTATTATAGAGTAAACCGAAATTGGTATTCATTTTATCTTTTAATAATTTTTTAGAAACTCCTACTGAAGCTCCTACAGATGAATTATCAAATTGAGACACCTGATTTTCTGTATAATTTATCGAACTGTTAAAAGATGTCTTTATCCCTGTAAAGTTGATTGTATGAGCAAGATTATAATTCTGTACGGTGCTTGCCTGTCCTCGTCTGATCACGCCTCCCTGTTGATTGGCCTGACCCGCAATACTGTAATTGAAATTTACATTTTGGTTTTTCTTTTTTCCAAAAGCGTAGGTCAGATTAAAATTGGCATTCTGAGACAATTGCCTGTAATTTAAAGTATCTGCAGGTACCACAATAGGATTATTGATAATCTCAAACTGATCCAGTCTTTTATTGGTATAAGTTGAGAAATTAGAATAACTTCCGTTGAAACTTAACTGATCTGAAATTTTATAATTCATATTCAAAGATCCTACTACACGTTTGGAATCCTGTTTTTTATCTTGTGCCAGATTATCTCTCTGATATCCCAGACTGGCAGAAAAGTTAATGTTATCCTTATAAAAAGGACGCGAAAACCGCAGTGCAATATTTTCTAAATCGTTATTAAAATACATAGCGCCTAAAGTGTAATAATTGGGATCGATACGTTCGTATGTTAGTCCTAATTTGCTTTTTTGAATGGCATAATCGAAATTGACATTCAATGCATTTAAATATTCGGTGTTTTCCTTTGCCGAAAAAATTTTATCACGAAAATTTCCTCCTGCTCTGTAATTGGCACGGGAATCTTCAGTGACTACAGACATGGCATATTCCACATCAAAAGTTAAATTACTTAATAACGATGTATTAAAAGTTAAACTGTTTACCCAGTTTTCTTTTGGTGTTACGCCTTTCTCTTCTCCTACAAACTGCAGCGAATTTGCATTGTCTTTGGCATAAAAACCAATCCACCCAATTTTATACTTTTCTTTTTCGAAACTCGTTTTTACACCATATCCATAACGCTCGTATACCGGAACGCCGCCTAAAGCTTCGTCTTCTGCGACTGCTTTAAATATTTGTCCTCCCATCAAGCTCACTTTAAAAGGTCCTCTTGGTGTTAGTTCCAGACCAATTCCCTTAAACGGAATGCCGCTTAAGGTATAAGGAGAAAAAGTCATACTCGCATTCCCAATATAGGCTTTGATCCATTTGTATTTTGGCATTATACAAATTCGGTTAAAATCAAAAGGTGCTGTGTAACCTAAATTCTCTCCCTGATTCGTAATACTGTAAAAAACAGGTACGCTAAAGCTGAAAGCTGAAAAATTTAAACTTCCCGACAGCAAGTACGTAAAAGGCTCACGAGAACTGTCCTGATTCGAATCGTAAAATACGGTATTGGCATTTAATGCTCCACTTACTTTAAAATTAGGCTTGTAAACATTTTCTAAATCAACATCTTGTGCGTAGGCGTTTTTACTTAGTAAACAGACAAAAACAACAAACACCCAAAATAAATTCTTTTTATTTTCTATTATCATTAGTAAGCGACCTTATTGTTTTTGTACTTTGATGTCACATAAAATATAGGACTCCGTTCCGTTTTTGACCATTTCTTTTATTTTAATGGCGCCTTTTCGTCCATCTTGTGTTTTAAACAAAATGATACGTGGATACGTATTGCCAAATTCTTGTGCTCCTGCCGCACTATAATTTATATTTAATCCTTTTAGGGGATTATCATTTACCATGGCATCAAATTGGGCTTCTGTAAAATTCAAACCACAATTGCATAAATTTTGTGAATTGATAAAGACTGTATTTTGTGCATTTTTCAAGGGCAGAAAACCAAAATTACCTGCCTGATCCGGCGAAATGAACTTGTTTGAACCAAAATTGCTGTTTAAACCCTGAAAAACGATATCGATCAAAGGACTGTTTTGCGCTGTAATTTCATTGGCTTTATACACCAATCTCGTTGTCGTCGAAAACATCGCGCCTACACTATTCGTAGTATGCGCTGCATTTATTCCTAACTGCACATCGGTAAGAACACGTAGATTGGTATCGGGTAAAACTGTTATTGATGTGGTGGAAATATGACTTGTTTTATCGTTAAAAACTTCCAGCGTAACCTGATGCTCTCCCACTGTAGAGAAAGTCACAACCGGATTTTCTACTGTTGAAGTGGCAGGTGAACCGCCCTCAAATGTCCATTTATAAGTTGTAGCACTTATTGATTTGTTTATGAAATTAATTACAACCGGATTTTGATAATCATCGTCTTCAAATTTTGATTCATATACAAAGGCACTCACCAGATAAGGCGCTACATTGATGGTCTGAATTTGTTTTTCTGACTCAAATCCGTTAGAAACTGTTAGGGTAATTATATGTTCTCCCGGTGTTGTAAAAACTACATTAGGCGGTGTTTTTCCGGTAAAAGAAGCTGGTATTCCGTCCTGAAAATCCCACTGAAAGGTTAAACCTTCTCCGGGTGTTGTATTAGTAAGTACTACCTCAACTGGTGAAAAAGTACTTTTTATAATTTCATGCTTAAACTGAATGTGAATTCCCTCTTTTATTTCAATTGTTTTGCTAATGTCACGGATTTCTCCGTCTACATTGGTAAGGTGCAGTTTAATAGCATAGGTACCTTGTTTTTCATACAAGATCTCCCCCGGATTTTTTTCCGAGGATGTTGCAGGACTTCCACCTTCAAATTCCCATTGATAGGTATCAGCACCGGTAACCTGATTGTCGATTTTTATGATAACAGGAACCGATTCATCAGCGTTTACATACGAAGTCGTAAAATCGCCTTCTATCAAAATAGAAGTTTCCTGATAACATGATGTAATAACAATAAATAATAATAAAAGTAAAGTTTTCTTCATTCAGTATTTTTTTAAACACTACAACTTCTTTAAGGTTGTAGTGTTTTATCTTAGACAGTTTTTATTTACCTAATGCATCAAATTTAGATTGATAATCTGAAATTTTAATTAACAAGTCACTTGTTGCCAGATACATCACGTTTCCTTTAAACTTTAAGCCTGTAACAGTTTTGAAATTGGTATAATATTGTCTATTATCTTTTCTAATTTTAACACTCCAATCCTTATAAAGGGATAAATCATTATTTTGAAGATTCAATTTATAGATTCCTTTTTCTGAAACGACAACATGTAAATTATTATTTGCATCAAAAGCCAGATCCTTATATACATTCACACCTGGTGTCGAAATCAATGTTGTTACTGTCCATTTATTATTCAAAAATTCTAATTTCCTGATATAAGAAATTCCATCAGAAGTGCCATTACTTTTATAATTGTTATCAATTAAATAGAAAATGTTTTTATGAAAAAGTATCTTTGTAATACCCCCAAATCCTGCCTCTAATCCATCACCATCCTTTATTTCTTCCTTTCCTGAACCTGCAATAAAAACATCAGTACCTAACTCAGGGATAATACGTTTTATATTATTGCTTGTATAATCAAAAACAAAATAGGAACCATCATTGGCATTACAAATAATTCCAAGTCTAGCTAATTTCGCAAAAGGAGAGCTTTCAGCCTGCATCACATAAAATGGATTTAACTGTTGAAAATTATTCTCAAATCGAAATATTTTATCTGAATCATTAGTCTTATTTGGCGAAATCAACAAAAGTTCTCCACTTTGAGAAAACACTAACTTAGGAAAAGTAAAATCTAAAGTTTTAAGTACTGTTGTTTTTCCTTCTGCATCAATTTGCTCAATATAAGGATATATTCTATCAGATTTAATGTTTACATTATAAACCAAATTATCAGTCGTTATAACAAAATCACCTTGATTTTCAGCTATAAAGTCAGTTTGTATTTCTTCTTTATCTACAATGTTCACTGACTCATTGTCTGAGCTGGAACAGCTATTCAGTATTAAAAAAAGTTGCAATGCTACTATTGTTAAAATTCTTGTTTTCATTTTTATTCTTTTTATTCTTTTTATTCTTTTTATTCTTTTTATTCTTTTTATTCTTTTTATTCTTTTTATTCTTTTTATTCTTTTTATTCTTTTTATTCTTTTTATTCTTTTTATTCTTTTTATTCTTTTTTATTACTTATTACAATTGCTTTTGTAATCTTCTAAAACTTTAATCAATCCTTCTAACGTTTTAAAATCATGCTTTTCAAATACAACTGCATCGCATTTCAGATACTCGCTTACATTTTTCTTTAACTTACCATTACTTACTTTAGTAGTAAAAAGACCGTTTTCCTGAGCTTTTATTTTTAGTATTAATTCTTCTAAATTGTTTGGAGAAGCTAAAACCATAAGACCATTATCTTCATGCAAAATCTTGTAAAAAACTGCATTATCACCATTTAAAGCTCTTATTCCTGAAGACAATATACTTCCGCCTTTAGCAGTTAAACCAATAAAACATTCTTTACTTTCCTCTGTACAAAAACGAATTCCTGATTTTGCGAGATAAATATTTTTATTATCTGTCTGATACAATTTCTGACCCGGAACAAAAGTGTTGTTTCCATTTATTTTTTCAGAAGCGATTTGTTCAAATTCTATCTTAAAAACGCCTGCTGTTTTTTCTCCCTTTTCATTAACAACAAATCCCTTTTTATCATAAATATTTACTGACTTTAATTTATCAGCTTCATACCTTTCCTGATTCAATTTTGCCTGCTCTTGTTTTTGCTGCATGTTCTGAGCTCTAATTCTGTTTTCGATCTCCATGCCTTGATGTTGCAATGTGTAACCTTCTCCTATCAAAGCTCTTACTATATTCATGGCGGTTATATCTTTGCTCATTTTATAACCTATGGGATTACCACTGTTATCAAATGGTACTTTGAATATCCTTCTGTCAGCAGTGATTAATTCCTGATTCAAAAAACTATTATAATCTAACATTGTACCTCCTCTTGCGAACCAGGTTGCTGTAAGATAATTGTCTAAATCTAGAATTTCGTATTGCACTTCTCCATTATTAGAAGGTGATGTCATTTTTACATATCCGATTCTTTTATCATTTGGATCCGGATTTTGTGCTTTTATACTGTAAATTGTACCTGCATCATCAATCGTTAATTTATACGCATTTATAGCATTATTTATCTGGTCTTTTTCATTTTGCTCTGCTAATAATTTGGCAGAAACACCCGTTGCCTCTCCATTAATAAAGCTTTCCGTTAGTGCTGCATTTAAACCATCTGCACTCAAATATTGATGCTCCACCAATGCCGCTATAACACTTTTCTCATTATTAAAAGGATTAAACTTTCCAAGCGTAAAAGCAATTTCATTGAATTTCGCTGTTCCTTCATTTTTTAACAGCATAATAGGAATAGCAGGAACCGGTAATACTTGCTTTAACTCAACAATAAGACTGTAACTTTTTTCTAAATTCGAGATTTTAAAATTTGGCTTTTTCCCTTCGACATACCCAATTGTTTTGTTATCGAGTTTGATCTCTCCTTTGCTTATCTTGATTTTTTGAGCAAAACTGCCCACACTTAATAGCAATACCAGTAAGACTAAAATATTTTTTTTCATGTTTTTTATTCTGTACTCCTGAAGAAGATTTTTATTTTAAATAACGCTTGATAATTTTATCTGTAGAAATTGCCCAAACCACATTGTTTTTATACGAAATAGCTTTAATTGGCTGGTCATGAGTGTAATCAAGTGTCCAGGTAGCAGCTCCATCTACAGTTTTGTATATTTTATTTTCAGCAATTGCCCAACCTGTATTAGCATCTTTAAAGGTAAACTTTGTAAAAAATTGCTGGTTATAAATCTGCTCCCAAGAATCACCTCCATTAGCTGTTTTAAATAACTTAGTCTCTATTTTAGTATTATCATTATACTTATCAATTAAAAGAAAACCATTGGTTTTGTCAACAAAATATATTTCTTTGGCTAAACATCTGTTTACTTCATCAATAAACGGATACTCTTTCCAACCATCTGTTGTATTATTTTTAAACAAAATGAAAGGCCTATCATCTAAGAGATTATCATTTCTACCCTTCATCCTTTTAGAACCAATGACCCACATATGATCGTTATCAATTTGGGTGCTTAGAGAAAGAGAAAAAACATCACTTTCTGTTATATTTACTTCATACGCTTTTCTAAAATTAATACCGTCATTGGTTGTATAAACTTTTCCTTTATACGTAACACACGTTCCATTTTTCATTTCGTCATCAACATACGTGGCTTTAAATACACTAACTTTTTGATTATCTTCAAATTTGGCAAATTCATCAAATCCTAAATATCCCTCTTTTGATATTTTTGAAAATGCAAAACTTCTATCTGCCCATCCTTCATCATTCGCCGTAACATAAAAACCTCCTCTTAAAGTATTGTGAGCCCATAGAATCCAAGTAATACCTCCATCAAGTGTTCTATATATGCTAGTTCCCTCCGACGTATTCGTATCTATCGAATAATATAATTTACTTTCACTTAATTGTTGAATTCTGTGAATCCCTAAATCATTTATTAAAGAAGTATTTTCCATAGTAAACCAATCTGAAGTAGACGGTTTTGGTAAAATTCCAATAGCACCCTTATAATCGTTCTTAACTTCATTTATCACTTTTTTGTCAGCTATTGTTAGAGCAAATTTTGGCAAAACTTTCTCTGAATTAGGTAATATAAAAGTAATTTCTTTTGTTGTTGCTGAGATAATTGTAGCATTAACTTCATCAAAAGTTATTTTGATTTCGCTAATTTTATCTGATAAGTTTTCACCACTTAGCGTAATGGTTTCTCCTATTTCTCCTGAGTTTTTTGAAAAAGAAGTTATTTTTGGCGTTTTAACTACCACAGGTTCTGGTGTAGGAACTGAATCGCTTCCTGAATCTGAACTGCAAGCTCCCAGCATTAAAAAAAGTTGTAGTACTACCAGTAATGTAATTTTGTTTTTCATTTTATTCTTTATTTATATTCTTTTGTTTTTTTCAACGTTCTCGTTCTTGTCCTTTTGTGTAAACTTATTTCAGGACAAGACAAGGAATTATATTTCAAGTTGTTTTAATGATATCATTAACCAGCTAAATCATAATAATACAAGCTTTATTTTATTTATTAAGACTAACTTCGATTTTAGATATATATTCTGCATTTGTATCTAAGGCGTCTTGTTTCAATCTTAGAATATCTTCTATATTAGCCTCAGTTCTATCAGTATAAAATTTTATAGCACTTTTAATTTCAACATTCTCTAATAATTTTAAAATATCGATCTTAACAATATTTTTTCTAAAACTTCCAATTACAATTTCTTTCCAATATAATGCATCATTTAAAACCTCCTCTACTTTCAATTCTTCAAAATTATCAGATTTAAAAAAATATGGTGTTGCCACTACGGTTCTATTATTATACTCTATATTCATAAAAAAGTTGAGCTCTGCTTTCACCACAACAATGTCCTTTCCATAATTGTTATATTTTGAAATTATGTTTAAATTAAAATAACTAGAATCATCTCCTTCATCAACAATATAAATTGCATATAAATTAAATATATTAAAATATTCAAAAAAGGATTTTGTGAAATCGGTATCAAATACTTCAATAAATACATCGTATTTACTACCATTTCTACAATTAGTCTCTACAAAAGGAATATCATAAGATTCTGTAACAAATCTTTGAGATATTATATTATAGTTTCTTACTCTGTCCATATAAAGTGTTCGTGAAGTTTATTGTCTTCTTAATTTCTATCACCAAATCCGATACATCACCATACCACTGCAACATTAAAAAGTTAACATATAGTACTTAATTATTATTTTTAAACTCCATTTTTTTATATGAGATAACAATTTCATTTTTATTCTCATAATCTTTTATATCTCTACTTATTAATAAATAATTATATTCCTCTGGATCTAGTTTAATTCTTTTTAATTCAAGAGCCATTCCTAATGTGCCACTGTCAGAAACGAAAGAAATAATATGTCCTATCATACCTAAATCAAAAACAATTGCACATCCACTAAATTTAAGTATACAATCATCTTCAAAAGAAATCATTAAGGTTTGTTCAAAGAAATTATTATAAATTCCAGTTACTTTTTTATTCAAAATTCTTTCACTAATATTAATCATCACTCTAAATATTTTATAACTTTTAAAACTAGTTCTTGATTCTTTAAAAATTTACAAGCATTATGAAAAATTACATTTTAAAACCACGATTTTTTTCTCATTAATAATTGCAATTCTAATTCTGTAACATTACCTTGTAATACTAACATCCCCAGCGGCACAAACGTCTCCCTCATTAACACAACCTTTGCATAAACTTATTTTAGAATAAAACCTTATCATTTTATATACTTTAAATAATGTTTTAAAACAAACAATGGAAAAAAAGCAATAAAAACAGGCACAAACATAGAGCTAAATGAATCATCAACGTTTAATGTAATTGATTCTAAAAATGCTAAAACAAAATATGAGATAAAAGGAATTATAAAATAATGTCTTTTATTATCTTCATTATCAAAATAGATAAATGATGAAAACGTGAATAAAACAGTATAAAAAATTAAATTAAACATAAACATCATGATTCTAATCATTAGCGAATTTGTTACTCCTTCAAAATTTGACCACGTAAAAAATAACAATAAAAAGAAGCCTATAAAATAATTAGATACTAACAACATTTTAGTCTTGCAAGAGACATACATCATTAGAATTAAAAAAATTATTTGAAAAATATAATTTAGCATATTTTTAGTTATTATAAAGCCAGAATTACGTCTGAGAAATTAACCTCTCTTAAGCGAACATATCACAAGCAACGTAGGCATTCGTAAAATTATATCATTTATGTTTTTTATTGTTTCTATGTTCTCCTTTTAAATCTCCCATATTACCTGTAAAATGATTATTATTCATGCTCTTGTTAAAATTTTCATTTTGTATTTTCTTTTCATCAGAGCTCATCGATTCAAAATTATCCTTTTCAATTTTTCTTAACAGTTCAATACGCTTATTATAAACTTCTAATTTTTGTTCTGCGCTTAAAGTATTAGAAAATTCAATCCAAGTAATCAAATTAGCATTATCTTCAGTCATTTGAGCTAATAAGACTGATTCTATTTCCGACACTTCTACTTTAGGAAATGTATTTATATCTAATGTTTTCATTTTAAACAACTTAATATTTAATTCTAAATTTATAATCTTTAAAATAAATCTCTTCTAAAACAAAAAAACTTGATTTTATACTCAGACCAATTAGTAAATTATATTTTTTTCTATTTCAATGAATCTAAATTTTATCTTCTATTTAGAATAAAACTTCCATCATATTCATGAGAGAGACACTCGCGTCAGCGAGGGGGCTGCTCCTTCAATATAGTCATCTAAATTAACAAGTCTAGGTAGCATTAACACTTTACTTTTCATCATATTCAAAAGGCTTTTTTGAAAATAATTCTAATAATAAACTATAATCTTCAAATAACTTTTCTAGTGAGTATTTTTTATACAATGAAGTAAATTTTATTTGATTTATTAGATTCTCAAAAGTTTCAAGTGGAATGTGAATTTTTATTCCTCTTGAGCTTCTAGTATATAGTAATAATTCTTTTTCACTATACAACAAATAATAAATACGAAATAGTATTTTGCTTTCTTGACTAAGAGATAAATATTCCCGAAAAAATTCTTGCTCATTAATACTTTCAAAAAAACACAATAAATTTTCTAAAAAGAAAATAATTTGTGTTTCATATTCAATTTCTAAAGAAAATCCACCAAATTTAGTATCTATTAAATAAGATTGCTTTTTATCTTGAAACTTCTCTCGATCAGTCATTGATTGCCAACTCTTATATTTATCAATCATCTCGATGAACATAATTTCGTCGGTATTTATGTTTTCTTTTCTATAAATTTCAAGAATATTTTTCAAATTATGCATAATATTTATTTTTCTATTATTGTAAAAACTTTTCCACGCGCCGCTGGATAAAATTCAAATTGATGCTCATACACATTTAAAAGTATTTCCCCCGCTTTCGCGAGCGTCTCGCTAGTGACCACAACTTTTGCCTAAACTTATTTTTGGCTAGAAAAAGATTTTTTGCAACTCCATATTCAGACCAATTAGTAAATCATCTTTTCTCTATTTCAATGAACGTATATCTTATTTTCTATTTAGCATATATTAAGCTCTCTTTATTAAAAAGAAAGATACCTTATCACTTAACTTTATCTGTATTTATTCTTTGCATATCCAAAATACTACCAGCTATATCTACTCCATCAGCATTTTTTCTCTGATATACTCTCTAAATGTTTTTCCTGTATAATGAAGCTCATTTGAATCGTGCCAAAATTCAATAACTTCATCTTTATTACATAATATATCAAATCCGGCAAAATCACCTGAATAATTATCACCAAATAGCTTAATATTATCGGATAAATCATAGATATCTTCCAATCCTAAATCATTAAAATCAAATAAGTCTTTCATTACCTTAAACTGTGATTCCATTATATTCCCTGAACCTACTTCTAATAAATATTCAAAAAAATCATTAGGTAGATTTGGATAACTTTCCTTTAAACTATTAATTTCGGGAACACTACTTCTAATTTTATTATTAATTAAGTTATCTTGATTTTCATTTTCCTTTAGAAAATTCAATTCTTTTTCAAAACTCATAATAAAATATTTAATATGTTATTTAAACAATTCCCTAAATCCTGTCGCAAATATCTTACTTGTGAAAGATACAGGAGCAGAGAGCAAAACATTTACTTTAATAGATAAGCTGTTCTTTATGACATTTCATCTAATTCAAAATAATGTCCCTCATCATCAAATCGATTCAAAAACTCACTAAGAGAATCAGCTATTTTTATGTCAAAATAATATATCGCATTTTTATCTTGATCATTTCTTTTATTAATTAATAGATAATTTCCATCATTAATTTCAAAGAAAATTAATTTGTCTTTATAAAAATCAGCTTTGAATAATTCTAAATCTGGGTCAAACTCGTAAAAATCTTCTCTTAAATTAATTTGTTTTACTTGCAATGGAGAAAGCAATCTGTCTATTGAATCTAATTTTTTGTAAAAAAAACCATAGCCTACTTCTTCATAAAATAATTTTAATTCAAGTGGTAATTGGATTGAAATTTCTGTTTCTCTAATATTTTCAAACTTCACTTTATAAAAGTTATGTTTCAAATTATTTTCTTGATTTTTATTTTCAATTATATATTTTTTAAATTTTTCAAACATTTTTACTTTTTTTAATTGTTATTTAAATAATTCTCTACTTGGCGATCCTGCTCCATGTATACCTCCTTGATGCTCATCAGGAAACTTTGCTGGATGCATATTCCACCATTCGTGAGGTCCTTCAAATTGATTTTCAATAATATGATGAGCATCATAGGGAGTGCCTATTGCTCGTACAACATCTCCATTCTTATCTAAAACTTCTTCTGTATATCTTGGCCATTTCTGCCCAGTTTCACGTTCCCAATCCTCTATACATTTATTCTTAACCTTTGATGTGAATTTTTTTCTATGTTTTGTCACTTCAGCCGGAGAAAGTTTTTTATATTCTTTAGCTCTCAACGCCTCTTTTAATTTGTCAACTTGTACCTGTAACACTTGCCTGCCTGTAATATCTTGAATATGTGCGAAATATCGCTTTGCAGTGCCCCAATCATATTTACCAACTAGCTCTACTGCATTCTTAACCTTCTTAATATTCTCAACTAATTTCTCAGATAGCTCAGGTAATTTTGTAATAAGCGCACCACCAACAATAGCACTCTTTACAGATGTTACAACACCTCTTGAATATAAATGTCCTTTTTTACCTTCATCAGTTTGATCTTTTGCTATCGCTGCCCATTCGTCATTTGTATTACCGCTTAGCATTTGAGCAAAAATTGGTATAATACCAGCAGGCTCATCTTTAACTACATCTTTTAGCTTAACAAGCCCCGCGTGCATTTCAGTTCTTGCTTTTTCATCAGTAGACAAGTCATAAATCATCGAACATAGGCTTGTAATATCTGTCACAACCGTTGCACCACTTTCTATTGTTCCGGTAACAAGTCCTGGTGCGTGAACAACTGTAATTGGTTTTGAACTAGCCAAATATGTCGGTTCTTCTATCTCAGCACTTTTCAGAAAAGTAGTTGTTAAGCCTATTAACTCTGAAGAAATTTTATAAAAGGAAGCTTTATTGTCTAAAGCAATCTTTTCTCCGTCTGCAAATTCTTCTGAATCTTTATTCAAATCTACACCCGCTTTAATTGGCGTTAAATCTGCTTTTACTACTTTATACTTTTGAAAAAATGTATTGGCTTTTTCTTTAATCTCCTTTGAAAGCTTTTTTAAATCTGCTGTTTTTCCATTTGCAATAGATAATTGTTTCCAAAAACCTAATGCTTTATATTGTATAACGCCATTATTGCTAATTTCATAACGGATTTTAACATCTGAATCTTCTGTCCAGTTTCCATTGTTAATTTGTTCATCGCTTAACGGATTTTCTACTTTTTCAACTTGATTATTGATGAAGCGGTACACTTCATTATTATAGAAAAATTCAACTGACTGATTTTTTCTGGCTGCTGTTGCCAAAGCCGGTAAAATAAAATTAGCTTTATTATCATCGTAACATGCTGAAATTTCTTCTGCAATTTCTTTTTCTGTTTTTGCAGAAACTTTTTTATCAGCACTACAAATTTCATCAGAAGCATATTTGACGTTACATTCAACTAATTGATTGTCGGTATGAACAACTGCCAAAAAAATACTTTTATTTGTATTAAAAGCTTTTTTGGTGCTTTCTAAAAGTTTTTTATCCGATGCATTGGCTTGCTTTGCATCTATTTTTTTTAGTTTAAACTCTCCTTTAATTATTGATCCCAAAATACAAATGTATCTTTCTTTATTATAGGGATTAAAAGAAAAACTAGAAGATCCTATTTTATCAATTTGAACTGTACTAACTTTCTTTGCTTCATCACATTTTTTACATTTTAATACTGTTTCCAAATCCAAAAAAGAAACCAATTCATCAAATGTTTTATTTGTCTGACTTATTGCTTCTATTAATTCTTTTTGGGCTTTTAGTTCTTCTTTTTTACTGCTAAACTCCGTTACTTTAGGAGCATTATTTTCTGTTGAAGCTGTAAAAGTATTACCTGCAACTTTAGTAATATCGTCTTTTATCGATTGCGGTAAATCACCTGAATTAAATAATAGATCAAATTTTTCTTTAGATTCTTTTTCGTATTCAATCCAAATATTTTCAAATTCTTCCTGATTTTTTATACCATCACTATTATCCGCTAATAATTGTTCTTGCTTACTAATTAAATCAGATACAGCTTTTAAAAGATCATCAAAAGGCTCTTTTATATTTGCAACATTATTCCAATCCGGGTTATAACTTGTTTCTACAATACCATTAATCAATTGATAGTCGGTATTGATGATAATATTATTGAACTCTACGGCAATTTTAGTATCTGCCAGATAAGGCACTACAACATAACCTAGTCCTGAGTAAGGGCTTTTTCCGCTGAGTTCCAGAATCGTTACCGGAAAATCACCGGCAGTAAAGGTTTCGCTCTGAATTAAATTGGTAAGTGGTGTCTGATTGCTGATTTTTAGCGCAGGACGAATCCCACAGTTGTAAGCCTGAACGGCATTACTCTTCTCCGGCATTCTAAATTCCTGAATGTTACTGTATACATAACTTGGGTCGATACCATATTGCTCTGCTTCACAGGTAGCCCCTACACGAAATTCATAACTTAATTCCGGTTCCAGATTCGTGAGCGTTACCTGATCGTTTTGCGTATAAACCGAAAACCATTCTGCTTTGGCTACTCCTTTTGTACGGTATTGTACGTGAAATTTTCGGTTTCCGGACTGGCTTTGCCAGGTAATTTTAGCACTTTTGGCGCTTTGTGCCTGACTGAGCAAAAAGTTTGGAGCGCTACAGTTGGTCGCGTATTTGAATGAAAAGATTTCACTATACCCATCATTTTTAAAGACCGCATTTTCAGATAAACCTGTGGTTGAAATCGCCTTTACACGCCATGCATAACGCATGCCCGGCGTAAGTATGGGCATGGATAAATTATAAAGCAAGGCAGTGCTGAAAACCGTTTCTTCATGCAATAAAGGTGCCATCATAAACCCAATTTGCGGGTCTATGGCAGGATCTATAATTTGTTTTAACTCAAACTTATACGATACATTCGTCGCATTGATTTGTCGTGGTGTCCAGTTAAAAAGAATATTGGGAAAATCTGTAGCAACGATCTGTTCGTTTTTTGCCGGAATATTTAATATCGGAGGATCATTAAGCTGCAAATACATCATTCCACAGCTCTTTTGCGATAATTTTTCGTTGGTTAGGAAATCATACATTTCAAAACAAAAATTATACATACCATCCGGCAATGGCGCTGCGTATTGTGCCGCTGTAATTCCCTGCAGGTTTTCTAATCTAAAAAGTGCCGCAATATCGGTATTGGTCAAGGTTTGCAATTCACCACCATTGATAAAAATGGGTCTTTGTCCTTGTATGTAATCGCTGCTTTGTATATTAAGACGATTTCCTTGAATGTATAATTTAAGACGTACCTGTTTTTGGGTTATAGCAAAATCTGTTGGGTTAATAAGCAACTGCATTTTGGTATCCATGCTGTTGGCATATTCCGAAATTTTAACAGAATACGGTACATTGAATATTGGAGTAAGATTTACGGGATAAAGTTGCGCGTAGGCCCCCCAACCCCCGAAGGGGGAGCACTGCATAAGTACTATAAATAAAACTATATTTTTATAAAAGTTTCTCATTTTAATAGATGATGATTTTTTTAACAAGCGTTTGCTGTCCTGTTTCTAAAACTAAAATGTAAATTCCTGATGCCAGTGTTGCATTAAAGTCTATTTCATATTCCTTTTTGCCTGATTCCTTTTTCTCCAATAAGGCGTTTTGTCCGTTTGAGGTAAACAATCTCAGGTTTACCGTACTGTTATTTTCCAGGTTTACTATTACTTTAAAGTTTCCGTCACTTGGATTGGGTGTTACTATAAAATCTTTTATAAAAGAACTTTCTGCTGCCCCGGCATTGGGCATGATACTTCTTTTTTCTATCATGACGCTTTTAGTGAAAATCGCATAACAATCGCCTTGTGTTTGTTGCAGCGAAACGGTATAGGTTCCTAAGTCTTTAAATTTTAAAGTAATAAAATTGTCTTTCTCCTCCACAATGGCAGCCCCTTCAGGCGTTATCCATTTGGTGCTTTCCCCACGCGGACTGCTTGTGTTTACTAAAATTATTTCTTCATCGAGATAGGCCTGAGTACTTAATAAAAACTCTGAACTGATAATGGTATCATTGGTCGCAACTTCAATTTCGTCCTCGCCTATACAACCCAAATCTGAGGTTACTTTTACGTGGTAGGTTCCGGCATTGGTTACACTTACTTTGGCTTTATCTGAAGTAAAACCGTTGGTTGAAGTCCACTCGTATCGCGGTGCATTGCCCGAAATAGAAGCGTCTAAATCTAAAACCTGTTGGTAACACAATGTTCTGTCGGGACCTAAATCGATTACTATCGGAGCAGGATCTGTTAATTCAAAATCCTGAATCAGGATACAGCCTTGCGCATCGGTTAGTGTTATGGTGTATTTTCCGGCTGTTAAATTCGAAAGGCTTTGTGTATTGGCTCCGGTACTCCAGCGGTATTCATACGGCTGAACACCACCAGTAGGTGCTAAAGTAATGGCTCCGTCGTTGCCCTGATAACAGGTTGGATTTTTGATGTTTTCGTTGACTGCTACACCGTTCGGCTGTTCGATCAGGATGCTTCCCTGTACGACACATCCTTTGGCATCTGTAATTTGCACAAAGTAATTTCCTGTATTTAAACCGGCTAAATCTGCTGTTGTTTTTCCATTAGACCATTGGTATTTGTACGGAGCTGTTCCGCCTGTCACATGTGTTTTTGCCCAGCCGTTATTGCCCTGACTGCAAAAAATATCTTCTTTGGTAAACGTTAATTCTAATTTATCAGGCTGTTGCATAAATTGAATGCTATCGCGCTCTACAGTTAAAATATTGTCGACATAATCGCCTAGTCGGATTCCGTTTTTATCTTCGACATTTACGGAATAATTACCGTGCGACAAATGTTCAATAGTGGCATCGTCATCATTAATAGCGGTCCAGGCTCCATTTTGCTGTTGTTTCTTCCAAAAGTATTTGTACGGCAATCCTCCATTAGAGAAACCTGTAAAAGGTACTCCACCGGTTACATTCACAGTTAGAATTCCATCCTGCGATTCGTCTCGTTGTCCGTCGACAGGTTCCATATCACTTTCATTCCCAAACTGATTGGTCACGTTGCAGGAAATTGTTTTTTGAATGCTCAAGGTCACTACAATAGGATCTGGTTGTATAACTACGATATTTACGGGTACTATGGTACAGCCTTCTTTATGCACTGCAGCCCCATGATTAGCATCCCAAACTGTTAATTTATAAGTATCTGCCGGAATACCCTGTAAGGTAATGGCATACAATCCTCCGCCAAATTGTGTTGTGGTTTTGGTGTTGCTGATTACTTCATCTTTACTATTTCTCCATTCATAAGAATAGGAATTACCTGCAATTGGTGTTCCCCCCGTTACCGAAGCGGTAATGCTTCCGTTTGTACCACCGTAAAAAGTTGGTTGCTGTGTAGAAGAGCTAAATAAAGAAACCGGAGCAGCAGGCTGCCCTATTTCAAGTGATAATTGCTTTTCATTGCCGGCACTTTTTGCAACACAACCCACAGTATCATTTGCATCTTTGATTCTTCTTACTTTTACGTAGCAAATTCCCATCGATAAACCTGTAATGGTATGTTCCGCTCCATTGGAAAAATTCTGCCATGTTGCCCCATTGTCTATGGTACATTGGTATAGACCTCCTCGGGTTGTACCTCCTGTTGCCGTTACTATTATGGCACCGTCCTGACCTCCTCCATAACAAAGAACATCATTCTTTTTTGCAATCGAAAAATCTACAGGTGTAGGAGACGTTATTTCGAAAGTCCTCTGGTGTTCCGGATCCTTAATGTAAAGGCTTTCCTCAACACCTGCTCTCGTGAAAAATCCAAATAATTTAAGATAGCTTATACCTTTTGGTAAATTACGAACCGTATATGAATTATCACGCTCTAACATTCCACTCGGAAAACGTCCGTTGTTGGTGATATTGGTAATATCATCCGTAAAAGTACCATCAAAATCCAAAGACAACTTTTCATTATCTTCTAAAGGCCTGCTAAAATTTATTTTTATACTACTACCGTCATTAGTATCAAAACATCTCGTTTCTGTTTCTTCAACAGATAGAATATGTGGTGCAGATAAGTTGTATAGTAATATAACCTTCGTTCCATGTTCACTTGCTCTTAAATAGATTTTTTTTCCAACCGCTTCATCCGGTAAAAAGTCTTTACATTTTATATTTAATGAATTCTTACCCTGATATCCGGCTGGAAGAGGGTGCCAATTCTCTACTATAATCGTTATATTTTTTATTACAATACGTGTATCATCTCCCTCAATATGATACATCCAGTCAAAATATTGCGGTGCTACACCTGTTATCTGAGGTATAACAAGAGAAGATTCTGTACCAATAATATCACTTACTGGATCAGTATTTACTAAATCAATTTTAGGAAAGCTATTTACTCTTAGAGTGCCGTGAACTAAATAAGCAAATATTCCGTCAGGATTCTTATCACTATTATAATCTTTATATGTAATATCCTGATTTATAACTATTGGTCTAATACTTTTAAGATCTTGCGTAACACTACAACCACCACTCCTAGTTCTTCTTCTAGTGTGTAAAGCTACATGTGTTGCTAAATTAGCATCTGTATAGTCTCTTGTAAAAAAATCACCTTTATCTTCCCAAAAATCATTATCATTTTTCAAAACACTTTCGGCTCCGATTCCACTTAAATATAGATATCCTAATCCTCCTCCTGTACAACCATCTGCTGTTGCATTACCCATAGCTACAGTTACTTCAGTACGATAAGTAGCTTTACCTACTATCTCTACCTGTGCAAAACCAAAATTGGTAACCAATAAAATTATCAATAAGTAAATCTTCTTCATAGGCTTAATATACAACGGTTAAAATTTCCTGTCTTGCAGGAGTACTACTCTGTAAATTGGGAATAAAATGATATTCGTATTCTGTGTTTATTTTAAGATTGCGATCTTCTAGGGTGCGGATATCTGCATTTAATTCCCTCCATAATGTGGGCAGATTTCCTTTACTGCTTTTATAAATACTTACTCCCAGAATCTTTTCTTTGTTTTTAGTATAGTCCCAGTTTAGTACTATTTTTTTCTTTTCGCGATCTACAATGCCTTCCAGAAAATTAATTGTTTTTACGGGTGTAAAATCCAATACCATAACCGTTATGGTCGACTGATCTAATGAGGACCAAAGATTGCTTTTGTCTATCGCCATAATTGCATACTGATACACTTTTCTGTTTTCTACTTTGTTATCTGTATATTCCTGAATGGTGTCGTTCATTTGTTTGATCTCTATCCAGTTGGGCAGTCCTTTTTCTCTTCGGAGTAATTTGTATCCAACCACATCTTCACTATAACTTCGAATCCATTTTAGGGTTACTTTACCGTCTACACTTTCATAGTCCTTAAAAATAGGAGCTGCGGGCGGAATTTTATCCGGTTTATCTAATATTAAGGCTTCGGAAGGTTCTGATATGTTGTAGCGCATGTCTTCGGCAGCAATTTTATAATATACTTTGCTATTGGTCATTTTCAGGCTCACACTGTCTTTATACTCTGTTCCGCTAAATGATTTGTGGTAAATATCGACAAACTCTTCAGTAGGATTATGGGCTCTTAAAATTCTGTACCCTCTTAAATCACGTTCGGTATTGGGTTTCCATTTTAAGCGAACAACACCAAGACTGTCAATCACACCTTCAAGCCCAATGGGTCTGGCAGGCGGAATAGAATCTACGGGCTGTACCAGCATACTCTGTGAGGTAAGACGCTGGTTGTTTTTACCTACAGCGGTAATGGTGAAATAATTGGAGGGGTAAAGCCCTTCTTTTTCATTGTACTTTAACTTTCGTTCTGTAGGTGCTATAAGTTTTGAAATAACTTTATAAGGTCCTTTATCGTCCGGAGCCAAATTGATTTCGTAACCCTGAATTACATTTTCTGACTCTTGCGGATAATCCCACATCAGATTTACTTCATTAGAATTTATAATATTATAATCTGTCAATCTTGCTCCAACAGAAAGTCCTGCCATTCCGGTAGCTGTAATAGGTTTTGTAAATTCTCCTTTTTCTCCAAAAGAGGTGATACCGTATAATCTGTAATGATATTGTTTGTCATTTACTTTTAGCGTATCTACATAATACATGGTTTTTGAGGGATTCCCCTCTTTATCGTTTAAATTGACCAAAGGTGTATTGGCAATAGGTGCAAAATTGGTTCCGTCAGCTGATTTCTCCACCATAAAAGAAGTATAAATTCTTTTGAAGGTTTCGTAATCCCAGGAAAGCATTACTTTTTTATCATCTGCAATTGCTATAAAATCCGTTGGTGCGGGTAAATCACTATAGTCTCGTAAGCCCACCATTGCGGACGCTTTTTTAACTTTAGGGCTTTCAAAAACACTGATTTGATACGCATACACTTCATTTGCTTTTACATTGGTATCGACATAACCCCATCCTGCTTTGATTGCAGCATCAAAATTCATATCGGCTGCGTACAAAGCAAATGTATAGCGCTGATCGAGTTCATCTGCCATATTTATGATTCTTGAAATATCCCCTTCTTTGGCTCCTGTAACTTCAAAACTATCTCCATAAATGGCTTGCGCGATAATGGCAGCATTACCGTCTTTTTGTACCAGATCTATCCATGAATCTAATACATCAGGTCGCAAAGGCGAAACTGTTAAAAGTGTTTTTTCCGGTTTTGGCAAAATCTTATCGTTACGCAGCACTGTAATTCTATTGATTACAAATCCCTTTTTATGCGCTTTTTTCCATTCACTAGGCGAATTAATTGCCCAGCGAAGCAGTATTCTGTTTTTCTGTGCTCGGGCATTGACCATAATCGTTGCCTCTTTTGTCTGAGAATAAGATAGAAAGGTAAAAAGGAAAAGAAATAAAAGGAGTTTAATTTTTGGCATTAAATGGTAATTATATCCGTGTTAAAAAAATGCAAAAATAGTACATAATTACTAATTCACAAGGAATTGGTTATTTACTAATAGATAATTAATGATGTATGTACTATTTGAAAACACAATGTAGATTTTTCTATATAAAAGAGTAAAATATCAAAGAAATTACTTGCTAATGCATTAAGTAAAAAGCTAACACACCTATTTATAAGTATGTTAGATTTTTATGTTATGCTGATAGTTTAATATACATATTGTTCCGTTATGGTTACAACTGAACTTAATCCCTGATAGGTTAGTATTCTTTCTGTTGGATATTTATTTGAATCGTATTTATAAACATATGCTATATTATTTGGCTTAGGGTTCGATCCTGACCCAGAAGTTGATTTGCTTTCAATTATATTATTAACACCTGTATTTTCATCACCCAGCAACAAATTGAAACCTGCAGCATTTTTAAACGGATTGTTATTAGTGTCAAATTTATTTATTGTTATTGATTCTAAGCCATTGATAAACTCTTCTTCTTTTACTAAATTACCATTTCTGTAGGTATACTTGCCAATAGTACCCGTTTCTTCTTCAATCCCTGTAGCGATAGTTACTTTAAATTTTGCATAAGCAGCTGTAGTGTCAGTATTATGTGTATATTTCTTTATATAATAAAAATCGCGGCCTGGCTGTTTTTGAATAGTCATCGACAACTTTCCGTTATTGTATGTATACTCATTAGTAGCGATCAATTTACCATTGTATATTGTTTCTGATTTAGTAATTAAATCCCCGGTATACGTGTACTTTAAGCTATTACCTTCTTCGTCCATAATACTTTTTAATTTATTGCCATCATATAGTACTATATTATTTAAAGTACCATATTGATCTGTAGAAATTATTTTTTGAACCAAAATTGGAGGAAGTACTATTGAATCTTCTTTTTTAACTATTGGATCGGTAATTACTTTATCACCAGGAGTAACAACTGAATCATTATCTTTTGAACAGGACACTAATGCCAACAAGGCAACACTTAAAACACATAAAGCTCTTTTCATTATATCATTTTTTTAAATTAGCCTACGAATTTAAGTACAAAAGAACAATGAAGTAAATTCAAAAAAATTTAATTATATCAGATTAAGACATATTTTTATTTTAACACAATAGAAGCATTTGTAAGGCTAATCAGTGAAAGTGGATAGCTTTTTAATTAGTACTTAAAAAACTACAAAAATAAAATTAAGACCTATATTAAACTATAGTTTATGTAAAATTCTTATTTTTTAATATTGTTTAAAAAAGTAAAAACACTTAAATTTTAAGCACAAAAAAGAGCCAATACTTACCTAATTTCAGGAAGCATTGGCTCTTTTTATTTATTCTAACTTCTTTTTAGTATACAAACTCTGTTGTTTCAACTATAACAGAAGTTCCTGCCTGAGTATTAGTTGTTATTTTTGTTGGATAATTCTTTGAATCATATTCAAAAATGTAAGCTTCACTACTTGGTGTACTGCTTCCTTTTGAATTAAAAGTACTTTTAACAACATTATTACTACTTGAAGATTCTTCTCCAATTAATAAACTAAATCCTGTAACATTTTTGAATGGTGTGTTCTTAGTATCATATTCATGAGTAATTACTGAATCTGAACCATAAAATGATTTTTCCTCTTTAACTAAATTACCATTTGCATACGTATATTTTCCAATAAAACCATATTCTTCTTCAACACCTGTAGCGATATTAACTCTAAAATCTTCATAAGCAATTGTTCCGTCTGCATTATGTGTATATTTAGTTTTATAGTTAAATTTGCTGTCTGATCCTTCCTTTTTAAGAATTTCTGATAATTTTCCGCTAGTGTAAATAAATTGAGTTGAATAATTTAACGAGCCATCTTCATAAAAAGATTCTCTTTTAGTAACCACATCTCCTGTATAAGTATACGTAGTAAACTCTCCATCAGAATCAGTAATCTTAGTTATTTTATTACCATTGTAACTTACATCACTAGTTGTTGTACCATCTTGATAAGTATAAATTACTTTTTTAACTAAAATTGAAGATTCTTTAGCTGAATCACTGTCACTTGAACAAGAACTTAGTACCAAAAACGCAGCACTTACTAAACATAAAATTTTTTTCATAATTTTCTTTTTAAATTTTGCTGCGAACTTAAGTAGAAAATTTAAAAAAAGAAAAAGCAAATAAAATTAATTATATCAGATTAGGACATATTTTAATTTTAACACAACAGAAGTATTTGTAAGGCTAATCAGTAAAAAACAAATCTTCTCTTATTAATAATATAAAAACTACAGAAACACAAATTAGTTAAAAACTAAACTATAATTTATATTGGTTTGTAATTTCTTCAATATGTAAAACAGCAGAATTTTTCTTTTCAATAAAAAAGAGCCAATACTTACCTAAATTTCAGGAAGTATTCGCTCTTTTTATATTTCTTTTTTATAACTTAATATGTAAACTTTGTCTGCTTGGTTTCAGAAAAAATATAATCACCCAATTGATATGTTATTACTTGTTCTATTGGATAATTATTTTTATCATACTTGTAAGTATATTTTTCTAAATATGTTTTAGCACCTTCTGTTGGTAGACGAGTTACTTTAATTACATTATTAGAACAAGTAGTTTCATCACCTACGATTAAATTAAATCCTATAATATTTTTAAAAGGACTATTTTTAGTATCATATTCGATTATACTTTCATTATATGAACCTGAAAAAAATCTTTCAACCTTTACCAAATTGCCATTTACATAAGTATATTTTTCACTACTATCATACGTTTCAATACCTGTTTCAGAATCAACATAGGACTGTTCAAGAGAAATTGTTCCATCTATATTATATATATACCTATTTACATGATAAAACTTACTGCCAACCTCTCTTTCGATTTTTTTAGACAACTTACCATTTTCATATGTTAATTCAGAACTAGAATTAAGTTTGCCATCTTTTTCAGCATAGTCTTCTCTTTTAGTAATAAAATCCCCAGTGTATGTATATTTAAAAACTAAACCATCTGAAAACGTAACAGTATTTATTTTATTACCATCGTAGGTAAATACACGTGTACGTTCTTTTCCATTCTCTTTGGAAACTATATTTTTAGCTAAAACTGTTTTCGCATTTGATGAATTATCATCATTAGAACAAGAACTTAAAAACAATAATAAAACACTTAGACAACATAATATTACTTTCATACTATTTTTTCAATTATTCTGCGAACTTAACTAGAAAAATCAATTAAAACTAAATATAAAAAAATAAGAAATAATTGTGCATTAATATCAAACAGCAATTTGCAAAGCTTGAAGTCAAAAAAATATCGAATTATATTTCAGACTTTTGTCATTTTCAATAAACAATAATCTTTATTCTCCAATACTACTTCTTCATCCTGATAAGCCTGAGTGCTTAATAATAATTCTGAGTTGATAATAGTATTGTTAACCGAAACCATGATATCATCTTGCGCAATACAACCTAAATATCAAGTGGCTTTTACATGATAGGTTCCTGCATTGGTCAGACTTACTTTTGTCTGATCTGAGGTAAAACCGTTAGTCAAAGTCCATTCATATCGTGGTGCAATACCCGGAATAGAAACGTCTAATTCTAAAACCTGTTCGCTATCTCCTCTAGCCCATCCTTTAAAAACAACTTTATACTGACCAATTGGAGCCTGTCCAAAACTAAAAAAAGAAAATAATAAAAAACTAAAATGTAATTTTTTTTCATAGGCCTACAGCTATATCATTACTAAAATATTCTGAAATTAAAAAAGAGCCAATACTTCCTTATTGCATTATGGAAGCATTGGCTCTTTTTATTTAGTATGAAAACTGTGTTATTTCAGTCGAAACAGAATTTTCAAAATAATAATTTATTACCATCTCTGTCGGGTAATTTTTTGTATTGTATTTATACTCATAAGTTGTAAGTCTTGGCTCACTATCTGCTTCTTTTAATACATACGATTTTTTAATAATATTATTAAAGTTTGAAGAGTCATCTCCTAGTAATAAATTAAATCCTTTTATATTTCTGTATGGAGTATTATTGCTATCATATTCCAATGTAGTAATAGCATCTACGCCATTAAATGTACTTTCAATCTTTACCAAATTGCTGCTTTTGTAAGTGTATTTTCCAGCAAAATCAGATGCTTGCTCTTCTCCGTTAGCTATTGTAACTCTAAATTCCTGATAAATAATTATTCCGCTTCCGTTATGTATATACTTAGTCTTGTAATAATATTCACTGTCTTCACCGTCTTTTCTAATCTTTTCTACCAACTTTCCTTTATCATAGACATAATCCGTTGTAGATTCCAATTTACCTGCCATATTATATGATTCTCTTTTAGTAATGTAATCTTCTGTATATGTGAATTTAGAAACTCGTCCGCTGGAACTGGTAGTACTGATAATTTTATTTCCCTCATACGAAATCAGACTGTTTGTCATTCTGCTTCCTATAGTATACGTTTCTCTTTTCACCAAAACCGGAGCGGGTTTAGAGGTATCCTCTCTTTTAGCTAAATTATCGTCTTTTGAACAAGAAGTTAGTGCTAAAAATGCAACACTTAATATGCATAAAATCCTTTTCATAGTATTTTTTTTAAAATTAGCCTGCTAACTTAATTACAAATAACATCAGAAAAGAGCCAAATAAATTTAATTGTAACAAAATAGGACATACTTTCATTAAAATACCCTACAGATACCTACAGAAGGGTTTTAATTCAATTAAATAAAAAAACTTAACACGTAAAATACCCTATAATAATTTTACGTACTAAGTCTTACAATCAAAAAATAAAAAGTTTTTGCAATATAGGCCTAATTTTTATAGTCTTATTGTGCCAGCCAAATGCACAATATTATTAGAAACATCAGATGCTGTCTTACCTACAGAATATTGATTCATGTAACCGGCTTCAAGATCAAATTTTGGGCTAAAACGCCATCCCAATGCTACATAGGCTCTATTTTGATCTACCACTTTTCCGTTGGTAACTTTATCACTTTTCATAGCATTGACAAATAACTCGTTTTGAAGTGCTACATAAGCTCCTGAAGTAAACTTTTCTTTTTGCAGAAACGGTATCATAGTTCTAATGTGATAACGGAATCTTAATGCAAATTCAAAACTGTCTTTCTTTAGTCTCTCACCATCGACTATACCTGTTGCTACAAAGCGCTCTTCCAGACGAAAACGGTGTGTTAGTGCTGTTTTACGATTCAAAAAGGATATTTTCTGGCTTAATACATATTGTTCCCAGGCCCTATGTTCCGGCAACCAACCCGATATCTCACTAACCGTTTTATAGTTTTCTGTAAATGCGTATCCAACCGTTATATTATCCATTTTATAATTTAACATTGGACGTATAAGATACAATGGTGTTCCCTTTAACCTATCTGTACCTCTGACCTGAGTATTCAATTGAACACTAAAATTATCATTAATCTTATATGATGTCGTCAAAGCTCCCCAACTTGTTACCTTTTGTTTGGTTTGGGCAAGCAGTATACTTACATTCAGTAATAAGAAAAATAAAAAATAATACTTTTTCATAAAAAATTTGTTTAAAAACTGTTTACAAAATTATATCCCAATTTTTCCACAATACCTTTGATTAATAACAGATTAAGACATAATTACAGGCTACAAAGCCCATAAATACAGAAAATTACTTTAAATTGTGAATATCTATTTTAATGATTTAATCATTTGTTTTTCTGTAAAATCTATCTTTGCCCTCTTTAAAAACATATAGAGAATGAGCGCAACTTGGTACGAATGCAAAGTAAAATATAGAAAGACGGATGAAACCGGGGGACAAAAAGTTTTGACTGAACCTTATTTGGTAGATGCCTTATCTTACACAGAAGCGGAAAGCAGAATTAATGAAGAAATGGCTGCCTACATAAGTGAAGAATTTAAAATCACAAATATAAAAGTAGCGAACTACGCTGAAATTCATCCTTTTGAAAATGCTGACAGATGGTTTAAATCAAAAATTTCTTTATTGGCTTATGATGAAGAAAGCGGAAAAGAAAGAAAATCAAACATGTATATGCTGGTACAAGCCAATGATGTTAGAGAAGCTTATGATAATACATTGCATGTAATGCAGAATACGATGGGAGAATATTCGATTCCTGCGATAGCAGAATCTCCTATTATGGATGTGTTTCCATACTTTAGTGGTGAAGAAGGTGAAACAGAACAGCTGGAAAGATTTAATGCATTGAAGGCTTCTAAACCGATACAACCCGAAGCTGAAATAGTAGATCACATGGAATTTGAACCAGCTACAGAAGAGTAATGTTTTATAACTATCACGCAATAATTTATTATCAAAAGCTCCAGATCTATCTGGAGCTTTTTTAGTTTTTGATGTTTCGATCAGTATACCGTAATTCTACTTTCAAAATAAATCCTATATTAGCTTTACTAATACCATTTTACCAATCAAAACCAACAATCTGCATGACAAAAAAAACTATAATTCTAATCGGTTTTATTATTTTCAAATTTGTTTTGCAATATGTTTTGGTAAGTCCGGAATATGATTTACAACGCGATGAATACCTGCACCTTGATCAGGGACATCATTTAGCCTGGGGCTATCTATCAGTTCCGCCTGTTACTTCGTGGATTTCTTATCTGATTATTTTACTTGGTAATTCCACTTTTTGGGTAAGGTTCTTTCCTGCTCTCTTTGGTGCTCTTACTCTTTTTATTGTTTGGAAAACTATCGAAATATTAAAAGGAAATTTGTATGCTTCAATTTTAGGTGCTACATGTATTCTGTTTTCTTCTTTGTTGCGTATCAATATGTTGTATCAGCCTAACTCATTAGACGTACTTTGCTGGACTGCATTTTATTATAGTATCATTCAATACATTACTACTGAAAAATCAAAATGGCTTTTTGTAGCTGCTATAGTCTTTGCATTTGGATTTCTAAATAAATACAATATTCTTTTTCTGCTTATTGGTCTTTTACCGGCTCTACTATTGTCTCCACAAAGGAAAATATTATCCCATAAAGAAATCTATTTCGCATTGGTTTTAGGACTCGTTTTAATTGCTCCTAACCTAATATGGCAATACACTAATGGATTTCCGGTTATTCATCACATGAAGGAATTGTCGGAAACTCAATTAATCAATGTAAATCGTCTGGGATTTTTAAAGGAACAAATTTTATTCTTTATTGGTGCTTTCTTTGTTATAGTTGCTGCACTTTATGCATTGGTGTTTTATAAACCTTTTAAAAACAACCTATTTTTCTTTTACTCGTTTCTTTTTACGCTGGGAGTCTTTATATATTTTAAAGCCAAAGCTTATTATGCAATTGGTCTGTATCCAATCTATATTGCTTTTGGTGCCGTGTTTCTTGGTCAACTATTACAATCCGGATGGAAACGTTATTTAAAACCTGTCCTCATTTTACTTCCGTTATTATTTTTTCTTCCAATGTATGATATAGACTTTCCAAATAAAAGCCCTGAGGATATTGTAAAAATATCGGCACATTATAAAGAGTTCGGTAAGCATCGATGGGAAGACGGAAAAGATCATGAACTACCACAGGACTTTGCTGATATGCTGGGCTGGAAAGAACTTGCCCGAAAAACAGATTCAGTATACGCCTTACTGCCTAATCCCGACAAAACAATTGTTCTTTGTGACAATTACGGACAAGCGGGAGCGATAAACTATTATACAAAAAGAGGAATTAAAGCCGTTTCTTTTAATGCCGATTATGTGAATTGGTTTAATCTTGATATCGTGTACAAAAACCTCATCCGCGTTAAAAATCACGAAGAAAACAGTACTGAATTTCAAGAAACGAGTCCTTATTTTGAGTCTTCTAAAATTGCTGGTGAAATAACGAATCGATTTGCAAGAGAATATAAAACGACCATTTTTGTTTTTACTAACGCAAAAATCAATATCAATCAACGCTTGGAAGACGAAATTAAAGAGAATAAAAATTATAGTAAATGATTGATTTCACTTCTATCAATTACCTGAAAAATGGAACTAAAAGGCAAATTGAAGCTTTTGAGACTTTAACGCATCATCGTATTTTAGATATTCTTGAAGTTTATGATCCAATATTAGTCGGCACAATTCCGATTGACATTGCGATTGAAAATAGTGATCTGGATATTATTTGTTATTTTAAAAATGAAGCTGATTTTACTGTAAAACTAATTTCTACTTTTGGAAACGAAATTGATTTTACTTGGCGTAAAGTATTAATTGATCAGCACGAATCTGTTGTAGCTACTTTTAAGAAAGGTAATTTTGAAATTGAAATATTCGGACAAAACATCCCTACAAAAGATCAGAACGGATATAAACACATGCTTATTGAATATGAAATTTTACAGTTTGAAGGTGATAATTTTAGATTAAAAATTATCAATCTCAAGCAAAAAGGCTATAAAACCGAACCTGCTTTTGCTCTTTTATTAGATCTAAAGGGCGATCCATACAAAGCATTATTAGAATACAAACGATAAAACAAGAAAAAACAAGAACTGTAAATAATTTAAAATCAATAAATTATCAATCAAAAAGCAGGTTTTTAAAAATAATTCACATATTTCTTTGTATAACTGTATTTACTACGTATCTTTGCACCCGAAACATCGCGGGATAGAGCAGTAGGCAGCTCGTCGGGCTCATAACCCGAAGGTCACAGGTTCGAGTCCTGTTCCCGCTACTAAAACAAAGCTTCAGAGAGATCTGAAGCTTTTTTTGTTTTAATCATCTTTAAACCAACTCGTTGCATTCACGAGCGGACGCTCTCGCCAGCAGTCGATAATTAGTTTTTACTTTATACGATTAATTTAGTTATTTTGTATCTAGAATACTGCTCAAATCATTAAAAAACAAACATGTCAATAAATATCACAGGTATAATTATAGATGCAATTCCAAATGATACAAACCAAAATTTTGATGAAAATTTAGAATACGATTGTAAAATTTCAAAAATAAAAAGTTTGTCCCCAAAATCTGTTTCTATTTCATTTGTCAATGAATGTACGCTAATCTTACTCGATAAAATATTCATAGAAAATGTTGATGAAGAAGACAAATTAACAGATTTGGAAAATGACATCGTTCAATTATTTCCTAATAATGATTTTTGGATTTTTGTGATGAATGATACAATTGATTTTTTTGGATATAGCCTAATAAAAAAAGGAATTAAAACAAGAACAAAATTTTTAGGACAAGGAAAAATATTATTAGACTTTGGTGACTTAATCCCAATTGAAAATAAAATTTATGAAGATTATTATGAAATAATATTAGGTGACAAGGAGTCGGAAAATAGCTTCAATAAGACTAATTCAAACTTGAGTGAAATACAGAAAAAGAAAGCTCTCCTTATGCTTAAAGATAGATTGCTTGAAAAAATTAATAGCGAAAATGAATATCCTTATTTAAGTGGTAAAATCGAATCTTTATATATTGAAAATATTTTAAATATTGCAACAAAAAAAGAAGTTTTAGATTTATTGGATTTGAATTTTGCGATTTTTAATAAAGCTAAATTTAATTTCAAAAATGAGTCTCTTAAAAATTATATACTTATTGCACAAAGTAGATTATTAAAACAAAACCTTCAATAAAGATAAAAATGTAATTCTTTTTATTCTTATTGTTATCATATTTGGGGGAGTCCCTTCGAGTCCTGTTCCCGATACTAGAATAAGTAAAAGCCTGAGAAATTTAGGCAGTGCCTTATTTAGATACTTTAAGCTTGTTAATTTTCAAAGCTTTCTGTTTTATCCATTGAATGGAAATAGCAACTGGTTCAGTAATACTTTCAGAAGTAGTATTATGCCCTAATGTTGAAAATAAGGTATATTCGAAAGGTTTGCCTTGAACTTTAAATGTATTCAATTGCTCAATACACAATTTTACGGGAATTTGGATATCTTTTTCACCAAAAAGCCAAAGACCTGGAATTGATAGTGCACTCAAAGATTCTTTTGGGTCAGTAGCAATAAATTGATACCTGTCAGGATCATTTTTGACATGCTCAAGAACATCTGATTCTGTATGATTTTCCCAAAAATTATTATTTCCATTAGTATAAAACTGAAATCGAAGTTGTTCCAGAGTTGTAATTGTAGGGCAACTAAACAAAACCATAAATTCTATTTGTGGATTTTTACTTGCAGCAATTGGGATGATCCATCCTGCCTGACTAAAGCCAACTAATCCAATGGGTGTTTTTTTATCTTTCAAATAGGTTCTAAATGTATTTACTGCTGCACTCGCATCCTCAGATAATAAATTAAGATTAGTCGTGTCAATATTATTCGTTCCAACAGATGGTCCTACATAGACACCTCCAGATTCTCCAACTCCACGTTTATCATATGTGAACACAGCTATACCTTCTTTGGCAAGACGTTTAGCAAACTCCATTTCTCTTTTTACAGGATCAGATCCGTGAACAATTACGACTGCTGCAACTGCTTTTTTAGGTGTTAAAATTGAGCCAGCAAGAGTGATGCCCTGACTTTCAAACTTTACATCTTGAATGGTAAAATCGGTGGATTGAGAAAATACTATTTCTGGTAACGCTATTAATGATAACCAAAGAAGTACGTTAGAAACGAAGTTAGTATTCATTTTGATATAGTGTAAAAATTTGTTTTGAAATGATCCTCTCAACATTGCCTACAATTTGTATACACCTATGAAATCATCATATTTTATTTAAACCAAATATAGAGATAATACTTATAACTCATTAAAGGAATTTTAATGGAAAATGATCAAAAGTTGGGAATTAAGCGAAAAGAACAGTTTAGAAATAAATAAGTGATAAAAGCGCTTTTAATCAAAATCTCTTCTACTTTTGCCGAATGTTAGAAATTCTTTACCAAGATGAATATATTGTAGCAATTAATAAACCAAGTGGATTGCTGGTTCACAAATCCTTTTATGCGCGCGATGCCAAAGTGTATGCTATTCAGGAATTGAGAAATCAATTAGGAGGACAACACGTTTATCCTATTCATCGGCTAGACCGCAAAACCTCCGGTATCTTATTATTTGCGCTGGACAAAGAGGTTTTAAAAATTATGAATGATCGTTTTGCCACACGCGAAGTCGAAAAAAAATATTTAGCAATTTTACGTGGCTGGTCACCCGAAGAACTTACGATTGATTATGATTTAATCAATGATGATGACATTAAACAAAATGCAATAACCTACTTTCATCGTTTACAAAATTCCGAAATTGAGTTAGAATTTAACAATCGACCAACTTCACGATATTGTTTGGTAGAAGCTATTCCAGAAACGGGACGAATGCATCAATTACGAAAACATTTCAAACACATTTTTCATCCTATTTTAGGAAGTCGTCCACATGGTTGTAACAAGCAAAATAAATTATGGTTGGAGAATTATGACCTTACCGGAATGATGCTTCACGCGCATCAGTTAATTTTTAATCATCCAATAAATAATGAACCATTAACCTTGAATGCAAAGATTAATGAAGAGTTTAGCAGAGTTGGTACTATTCTTAATCTGGATTTAAGTAAGTATAAATAGTAAAAATAGGGAGCTATTTAAAAACTTCTCTCTACAAAAAAAAGCTTCAAATTTCTCTGAAGCTTTTATCGTTTTAAATTATTCTGATTCAAATTGTGTTCAAAAATTATTTAGATTCAAGTCTGATCAATCTTTCTTTCATTTCAACATTCTCTTTTTTCATTTCGATCATGTACAGTGTTAATTCTTCAATTTTCTCTAAAAGTTTAGCATTCATTTGACCTAGATAAATTCCATTTTTTAATACTTCTTCTTCACTTGGAATATTTTCTAAATGCCCTTTTTCATTGATGTGTTTTTCTACTTCCTCAAGTGTGGGCAAATTATATTCTTTTTTGAAGACATAATCAGGCCAAACTGACGCTGTAACTTTTACTTCTGTTGAATGGATAGTACCATTGACAGCTAGTTTTGTATTTGGATTTGGTACACCAATACCAACATTACCAGCATAGAAAACAAGTGACTTGTAATCAATGTTATTATAACGCTGAATAATTTCTTGATTAATTCCCTGATTACTCCAAATAGTTTGCAGCTTTAATTCATAACTTGGATTACCTGTAGACCATTTTTGAGCATTATTAGAAACTCCCTGAGTAAAGATTGGAGTAGCAACTTCTAAAGAGGCTGATGGTGATGCATTGCCAATACCTACATTATTAGTAACAAGAGACAGACCATCTATTTTTCCATAAATTTGAGCATTTGCAAATGTTGTAAAGAGTATGGTGGCTAATAAAGTAAATTTGATCTTCATAATGTTTTTAGTTTAATTTCTTTACAAATAACTATAAAACAAAATGATTCCGCAAGACTTCCAAAAAAATTACGAATAAAAAGCTGACTAATTTCTATTAATAGTTTTTATCATTTTTAATTCTTCTTCACTATTTGTACTGTAACGGGTTCTCACTCTTTCTGTAAATACATTATCGGCGTAATAATCTAGAAAGACTCACACTATCTCCTAAAAATGTCCCTAAACTGATAGAGCAATCTTTCTATTAATCGCAAATCTTCTGTAATGATTTCGGCATTTCCGGACATCTCCTGTTGAAACGGGATTATTTTATGGTATGACGTTTCTAATTTTTTGGGTAGCGTAACATCAATCCACAGGTTGCCCTCTTTGTCCGGTGTCAGAGATATATTCTTTATTTTACCACTTAGCATTCCGTATTGATGATTTGGAAAATTACTTAATTAAATGTTTACTTTCTGATAGACTTCTATCTTTCCTGAATTGTAGGCATGCGCTTTTAGTTTGACTACTATTGAGATTGTTTTTTAGAGAGGTAATAAAAACCAAATCCCTTTTCAAAAGATTTGATTTATCATAAAAATCGAAAGACTATTCATTAATTTCAATTTTTTCAACTTGACTTTCGAGTAATAGCTGACTTGCGTCGAGCATTTTGATTACATGAATATATGGTGTAAGCAAATCCGAATCGAATTCTACAATAGTGGGACGCAAAGCCAGATGAATTACTTCACAGAGGAAGAATTCAAAATCGGCTAAAGAATGTTCTGCAAAGGCATTATGAAACACTATAAAAGGATTTTCGTATTCTTCTATTGTTAAGGAGGCTTGGGAGAGAATTGACCTTCTTTCAGCAGCTATTTCGGTAACCCTCCATTTTTTGTTTTTGTGTTGCAGAGCCGAGCAAGCTCTCAGAAAAGAACGAAGGGCGGTATAGGTAAAAAACACATCTCCAGGACATTCCTTTTTATAGACTTCGTCTTTACTTCTGTAAATAACTATTTCATTTAAAGTTTGTTTGTAGAAAGCCAGACTTTCAGAACCTAAAAAGGTATCAATAACTTCAAACGGATTTTCTAATTCCTGATGTGCCCAGAAAGTAGTTTCAAAAGATATTTTATTTTTTTTCATACGGATGTGATTTAAAGCACTATCCTATCTTTATAAAATGAAAAAATATTCATAATATTGGATAAGTTAATTTAACGTTAGTTTGATTAGTTACGGCTCTCTATACTCGTTTGGCGACAGGGTAGAGAGCCATTTTTTATGTATTAAGTAAACGGCTTAATGAGCATAAAAGGGGATAAAATTTTTATTTCACAGATATAATTTTTAAAGATTCAGCTTCTTCATGCAAAGCTTAAAACAAAGGATGTCACTAAGAATGATAAATGAGCCCACACTATAAAACGTCATAATCTTACTTATCATTTCGTTGTAAAAATCATTTTTCAAGAGCGAAACTCAAAGCGACCTCTTCAAATACTTTATACGAAGAATCGCAATTTATTTATTCAAATCAAATATAATACTTTTTCTAAAAAAGCAATCTACAGATTGCCTTTTTTATTCCTTTTAAAAACGATTTTTATAATATGGAAGAAAATGGCTTTAAAAAAGAGAGAATACAATTAGGAAAAAGTATAATGCATCTGAGAAATCAGTGTATTAATAAAGAGACTGGCAAGCCAATCTCACAAGAAGAATTAGGATTAAGAACTGGACTTGCAAAAAATCACATAGGAAAAATTGAAAGAGGTCAAACTAATCCTAAAATCGAAACATTATTTGCTATTGCCAGAGAATTAAATGTCAATATTCAATCGCTATTTAATTTTGAAGAATTGTAAAAGATTCACCTGTTTCGTAGAGTGTTCTATAAATTACATTATCACGCTGCGCAAATTTCTCCAACACATCTGGTACATTACCCAAAATAAAAAAAAGCGCAAAGTCAAAAGACATTTGCGCAGCTTTTAATAAGGAACTCTTCGGAGAGCGAGGGACTATTGCTTATCTAATATTAAATTAACTTTATTAGAAATTATTCCTTTGTCATAAAGTTCATAACCCATTTTTTTTAAAGTGTCAAGCGTTTTGAAACTTAAAAATTTATTTGCTAATTCTTTTTCCTTTTGGTTGTAATTTATTGCAATTTTAAGTTGCTCTTGATCATTAAAATTCTCTAAATCCCACTTACAATATTTAGAAATCTTTATATGTAAATTTATTGGAATTTTAATTTCTATGTTTTTACCTGATTTTAATAAAATTAAATCATCAATAGTAATATTAATTTTCTTTTGTTTCCATAACTCATCAAGTTGTTCTACCTCTTTATCCATTATCTGTTCATCGAAACAATTTTCAGTTTTCCATCTAAGATCTTTTTCATCATTACTAATAATAAAAGGAATATAAAAAAATGAGAGTTCTTCATTAGACATAATAAAAAACCATTTTTGATCTTTGAAAGATTTTATTATTGGCAAATAATAATTTACATTAGTGTTATTGCTTATTTGTAAAGTAATTAAGGTATTTTCTGTAATAGACTTATCCATTATTGTAAATGCAATCTTTTTATTCTGCTCTCTTTTCAAAGCACAAGAATTTAAAAGTAACAAAACAAAAAGAGTTAGTGTGATAGTTTTCATATTCACTTTTATCTAGTTAAATTTAAATAATGATTATACATTCCCCCCGCTCCCCGAAGTGTTATGACGCTGCGCAAATGTCTCCGACTTTGCGCCTTTCAGCATAATAAAAAAAACGTTTAATTTTTATAAAATTTTTTAAATATTACTATTTCGCAAAACTGACTTCAAATCTAAAACATCAATAATTGGATTATCAGCTTTTTCAATTTTTAACAATCCTGAATCATTAACATAATTACTAGCACTAGAATAAATATATTCTGATGCCTTTTCAACATATCCTGATCTTACTGGATTTAAATGCATATAATCTAGTTTAGACCACATAAATTTATTACTGTATATTTCTTCAGCATGATTCCCGTACTGCCAAAACTGATAAATTTTATTTCTAGTATGTTTTTCTGCTGCCAATTTAAAACGTTCCAGCATCCATTCTCTTCTACTTTCAGGACTATTTTGTATTTTCTCTAAAATGCATTTTGCCGTAAATTTTTTGAAATCTCGTATTAGATCTGATAGCTTTCCTTCTTCAGACTGTACTATCATGTGAATGTGATTACTCATAATCACATAACCATACAAAATCATTCCTTTGTTTTTAATACAATACTCTAAACATTCAATTATTATATCTCTGTAATTTTGACGTGTAAAAATATCTATCCAGTCTACAACTGTTGGCGTTATAAAATGTGGCAGTTTTTGATCTCTTATCACATATCCTTCTTTCATTATCTTTTTTCTCTTAAAAATATAAAATTTAACGTATTTACATTAAAAAAATGAACGGAAAAAGTCAGAGACTTTTATAAAATTTATAAGTAATAAAAAAACAAAAAAATTGCGCAAAGTCAGAGACATTTGCGCAGCTTTTCATAAGGAACTCTTCGGAGAG
>NZ_MUGW01000012.1 GCF_002217285.1 Flavobacterium hercynium
TTTACAATTCACAATTAAAAAGAAATGGTTAGTGGGAGTTAGTGATTGAAATTGCCAGACTATGTGCCTATAGTCTGGTAATTTATCTGGTAAAGAAGAAAATAAACAGCAATAGTTTTTGAAAATAATTGCAAAAAACGAGATAAGATGAATAAAAAAATAACTGTTTTAGTAGCGCTTTTTTTAAGCTGTCTGATTCATGGACAATGGAAACCTCAAGGAGACAAAATCAAAACAAAATGGGCGACGCAGGTTGATGCGGGCAAAGTGTTACCAGAATATCCCCGTCCTATTATGGAGCGCGGTCAATGGAAGAACCTAAATGGCTTATGGAATTATGCTATTCAGGAATTTGGCAAAGTAGCACCTTCAAAATATGATGGGCAAATTTTAGTTCCGTTTGCAGTAGAATCAAGCTTGTCCGGCGTGATGAAAGAAGTTGGATCTAAAAAGGAACTTTGGTATGAAACCAATTTTTCAATTGAATCGAATTGGAGCGGAAAAAACATACTGCTTCATTTTGGTGCTGTAGACTGGAAAACAGAAGTTTTTATAAACGACATAAAAGTAGGGTCACATACAGGCGGATATACACCATTTTCGTTTGATATTACGCCATTTATTCAAAAAGGAAAAAATCAAAAGTTAGTAGTTAAAGTTTGGGATCCTTCAAACGATGGAACACAGCCAAGAGGAAAACAAGTCAATAAGCCGGAAGGAATTTGGTACACACCTGTTACCGGAATCTGGCAAACCGTTTGGATTGAACCTGTAAACGCTAAAAACATTACAGCATTAAAAACCACTCCAAATATTGATCAAAATACCATCACGATCAAAGCCGATGTAAAAGGAGCAGAGACAGGAGATTTCGTAGAAATAGTCGTGTATGACGGAGGAAAAGAAATTGCCAAAGAAAAAGCTGTTGTAGGAGAAAGCAATGATATCGTTTTAAGTTCACCTAAATTATGGTCTCCTGAAAGCCCGTTTTTATACCAGACAAAAGTTCGTTTGATCAGCAAAAATAAAGTTGTTGATGAGGTAAAAAGTTACTTTGCCATGCGAAAAATTTCATCAAAAAGAGATGAAAACGGAATCATGAGAATGCAGTTAAATAACAAAGATTATTTTCAGTTTGGTCCATTAGATCAAGGCTGGTGGCCTGACGGATTGTATACGGCTCCAACAGATGAAGCATTGAAATACGATATTATTAAAACAAAAGAATTGGGTTTTAATATGATTCGTAAACACGTAAAAGTAGAACCGGAACGCTGGTATACACATTGCGATCAACTTGGGATCTTAGTTTGGCAGGATATGCCAAGCGGAGATGAGCAGCCAATCTGGCAAGACAAAAAATACTTTGAAGGAACAGAATTGCAGCGTACTGCAAAATCAGAACAAATCTACAAAAAAGAGTGGGCAGAGATTATGGATCACTTGTATTCCTATCCAAGTATCGTAGTCTGGGTTCCGTTTAACGAAGCGTGGGGACAATTTAAAACGGTGGAAATAACGGAATGGACAAAAAATCACGATCCAAGCCGATTAACCAATTCATCAAGTGGAGGAAATCATTTTCAGACCGGAGATATTTTAGATTTACACCATTACCCGGGACCAAATATGTATTTGTATGATGCGAGAAGAGTAACCGTTTTAGGTGAATACGGAGGAATAGGGCTTCCGCTTGAAGGACATTTATGGAGAGCAAACGACAATTGGGGGTACGTTAAATTTAAAAATGAAAGCGAAGTAACAGCGGAATACATTAAATACGCAGAAATTCTGAAAAGTTATGTCAAAACAGGATTCTCAGCGGCAGTTTACACGCAGACTACAGATGTTGAAGGAGAAGTAAACGGTTTTATGACGTACGATCGAAAAGTGGACAAAATGGACTTTAAAGCTGTAAATAAAATCAACACAGAAGTTATTGAGGCATTAAATCAAAAATAGTACGCGCAACAATAAAAAATATACAACACAAAATTTATAATGAGAAAATATTTAATCCTCTTTTTATTCATGATTGTTTCAGCTGGATATTCGCAGCAAAAAACATTCACCAATCCTATTTTACCATCGGGTGCAGATCCGTATAGTACGTACTACAAAGGATATTATTATTACACGCATACCTTGCAGAATCGTCTGGTACTTTGGAAAACAAAAGACCTTTCTGATCTAAAAAATGCTGAGAGCAAAGTTATTTGGGAGGCACCAAAAGGAACGGATTATTCGTCAGAAATCTGGGCACCGGAATTTCATATCATTAACGGAAAATGGTATGTATATTTTGCTGCAGATGATGGTGATAACAATAAACACAGAATGTATGTTTTAGAAAATAAAGCATCAGATCCGTTTAAAGGTAAATTTGAATTTAAAGGAAAAATAGCAGCAAAGACAGACAAATGGGCTATTGATGGAAATGTTTTTGAATATAAAAAACAACTGTACATGATTTGGGCAGGATGGGAAGGCGATACCAACGGTCAGCAAAATATCTACATTGCTAAAATGAAAAACCCGCTTGAAATAGAAGGAGACAGGGTTATGATTTCTGCACCAACAAACAATTGGGAAACTCATGGAGCATTGCACGATGATGTAAATCCGGCTCAGGTTAATGTAAACGAAGGCCCACAGTTTTTGTCCAGAAATGGCAAAATTTTCATTGTGTTTTCAGCAAGTGGCTGTTGGACAGATTTTTATTCTTTAGGCTTATTAACTTTTAATGGAGGAGATAATTTATTAGATGCTTCGGCTTGGAAAAAAGTGCCGGAACCGATATTCAAACAATCCGATAAAACCAAAGTTTACGCACCGGGACACAACTCTTTCTTTAAATCTCCTGACGGAAAAGAAGATTGGATTTTATACCATGCGAATTCAAATCCGGGAGAAGGATGTGGGAATAAAAGGTCACCAAGAATGCAAAAAATTGATTGGGATGCAAACGGCTTCCCTGTTTTAGGAGAACCGGTAAGTGAAGACACTAAATTGGCAATTCCATCAAAATAGAAAATATAAAACCATAACCAGAGAAGGACAGTAGCTTGGTTCAATTGATGCTGCCAAATACTTTGTTTCTCAAAATAACATAAAAATGAAAAACATTCAGATCGCTGTAGTTGTAATGCTGGCACTTTTTCAATTTAATTGTAAAGACAGTAAAAAAGAAGATGCAGCAACAAAAGAAACTGCTGAAATAAAAACAGATTCAGTAGAAACTGCTTTAGAAGCTAAAAACTTCGATACTATTATCGACGGTAAAAAAGTCAATTTGTATTGGATAGGAAATAAAGATATCAAAGCTGCTTTTACTAATTATGGCGGAAGATTGGCAGGACTTTGGGTTGCTGATAAAAACGGAAAGCCTACTGATGTTGTCGTTGGAATGCACAGTGCAAAGGGATTTAAAACGGCAACAGAACCTTATTTTGGCGCTACCATTGGAAGAGTTGGAAACCGAATCGCAAAAGGAAAATTTACATTAGAAGGAAAACAATATCAAGTACCGCTTAATAACGGAAAAAATGCTTTGCATGGTGGTGTAAAAGGTTTTCAGGATGTAGTTTGGGATGTTACCAAAACAGATGAAAATACATTGGTTTTTAGTTATGTTTCTCCAGATGGTGAACAAGGTTTTCCCGGGAATTTAACGGTAAAAGTAACATACTCTATTACAGCTGAAAATGCAATAAAAATGGAATACGAAGCGACAACGGATAAAACGACAGTTGTTAATTTAACCAATCATGCCTTTTTTAACTTAAACGGAGAAGGAAGCGGTACTATTTTAGGTCATGAATTACAGATTTATGCAAACGAATATACTCCGGTTGATGAAGGATTGATTCCGCTGGGTGCATTAAAATCAGTAAAAAACACACCATTTGATTTTACATCGAAACATACGATTGGAGAAAGAATTGAAACGAAAGACGACCAATTAAAATTTGGAAAAGGTTACGATCATAATTATGCTTTAAACGGAACAAAGAAAAACGGATTAAATCATGCTGCAACGATTACTGGAGATAAATCCGGAATTACGATGGATGTTTATACACAAGAACCGGGATTACAGTTTTACAGCGGTAATTTCATGCAGTCAAAAAATACGTTTAAATCAGGTTCAAAAGATGATTTTAGAACGGCATTTGCTCTGGAAACACAACATTTTCCGGATGCACCAAATCAGCCAAAATTTGCATCTATAGTTTTAAAACCAGGACAAAAATACCACACTGTTTCTTTTTATCAGTTTTCGTCAAAATAATCTTTGAATTGTGAGTTGTGAGTTGTGATGTGAATTGTAAAATTTAAACACTAATCGCAAAAGTTTGTCTAATGCGATTAGAATATTATATAGTAAAAACTAAAACTAATGAAAAAAATAGCAATCGTAGTAACATCATTCTGCTTTTTGGTGGCGTGTTCACAGGAAAAAGCAGGAGCTCCGGTAAAAGAGGCAGAAACTAAAGCTCAGGCTAAAGTAAATACTATTTTATTGGCTGATCCTACCATTTTTCATGATAAAGGAACATATTACTTATATGGAACGACAACAGGAAATGTAAATGGTGAAGGTTTTCAGGTTTATACATCACCTGATTTAAAAGCCTGGAACGGACCAGTTGGAGCACAAAATGGATTGGCCTTAAAAAAAGGAGATTCATTTGGAGATAAAGGATTTTGGGCACCGCAGGTTATTGCCTATAAAGATAAATTTTATATGATTTACACTGCCAATGAAAACATTGCAACAGCAGTTAGTGATAGTCCGTTGGGGCCATTTAAAAGTGTAACAAAAGAACCAATTATCAAAACCGGAAATCAGATCGATCCTTTTGTTTTTATTGATGATAACGGTAAAAAATACTTGTATTACGTTCGACTTACCAACGGAAACCGAATTTTTGTTGCCGAAATAAATGACGATCTTCAAAGTATTAAACAAGAAACGTTAACCGAATGTATCTCTGGAACATTGCCTTGGGAAAATACGGAAAATACCAATTGGCCCGTTACAGAAGGACCAACAGTTGTTAAACACAACGGATTGTATTATCTGATTTACACAGCAAATGATTTTAGAAGTATTGATTACGCAGTGGGTTACGCCACAAGTAAAAGTCCTTTAGGACCTTGGGAGAAATCAAAAAACAGTCCGATCATTAGTAGAAAAAACACCAATCAAAACGGAATCGGTCATGGTGATATCTTCTTTGATAAAGATCAAAAGATGCATTATGTCTTGCATACGCATTTTAGCAGCTCAGAAGTTTCTCCAAGAAAAGCAGCCATTATTGATGTTGAATTTAGTGGAAACGAATTAAAGGCAGTAAATAATACGTTTCATTTTTTGAATAATTAAGAATAAGGGGGAAAGAAAAAACTTTCCCCCTTTTTTATGTTTTTAGTTGTATTAAGAACTGCCTGTTTTTTAGTAACGGATTTTTGATTCGTTACTTGTATGTTATTCTAAACCAATTGAAGCAGTAGTTTTTCTTATAAAAATAAGCCCATCAAAATCAGATCCTAATTTTACAGGTAGAGGAGTTGGTGTTTTCCAATTCGAATACAGATTCGTGATTTTGTTAACTTCATTTTTCAGAGGATTGTTCGCTATTGTAAAATCAATAAAAAACAATTGATATTTGACTTTAGCAAATAAGCTGGAAAAAGTTCCTTCACTTCCTTCAAAGTCATGTTTTTCCAATTGCCCTTCATTATCCAGAACATTTACATTTCCTTTGTACGTGTCAAAACCAATTGCATAAAATTTATTGCCAAATTCCTGATTAATGTAATATCCTAAAGCTTTAAATTCAGCCATTGTGGTATCTTTTGCTATGTGCAGATTATGAGACCAAATAATGGTTTTACGATGACTAATCGAATTTTGTGCAATAAAGTTTTCTGCCATTAGTTTATCTCTTGTATAAGGATCTGCCCAATAATCTTCGTGATCAATACCAACAAGTCTGAATTTATCATTATTTGTTTTGGTCTTATTGTAATTCATAATCCATACACATAAGTCGTACATTTCTTTTGAATTATAAAGTCCCATAGATTTTAGCATTGTTTTTATATCTCCATCACCATTTAGAATAAATTTGTTAAGCGATTCGATACTTGCAGACGTCGCTTCTAATGCTAATGTTTTATAATTTTCTTCTTTAATCAGATATTCAATAATGCGTGATTTCTGTAAATAAAATTCGTGTGTACCATGTGAAGCTTCTCCAAGACCAACAATATGCTTGTCTTTTAGCACTTTTGATAAAAATTTCAGATCACTGAAATCATTGGAGGAGTCAGACTTTAAGGCAATTACATTTTTATTCAGCCAGTCAATTGAGCTATTCTGCGCATAAAAAGTAGAAGAAGTAAAAAGTACTAAGCAAAGGATTTTTAGCATAATATAGGTTTATGTGGTTTTGTTTTTTTGGTTAAAAATAGCACTGATAGTAAGGTTGTTATATATAGGTAATGTTTTATTTCTTACAAGGTTAAGCAAAAATGCTGGATAATAGTGTTTAATTATTTTAATATTGCGCATCTAAAATAATTACTGTTTTAGCGGAAATTATTAATCGAAAGCACATTAGCAAAGAATAAATTATATTGTATTTAACCTTTTTGCCTTTATAGCAGTAAATTGAATATTGAAAATATTTAAATATACCGGAGTTAAAAGTGTATCAGCTTAATGTATTATAACTAGAATTATTAAACTAGATTAAGAATATTTCTTAAAGATGTTTATAGGTGGCACTACTAAATTTACTTCAATTTTGTATGGCAGATTATTACTTAGACCTGCAAGTAAAATTAAACATAAAATAAAAAACATGCCACACGTAATTGTAAAAATGTATCCCGGAAGTTCTGAAGAACAAAAAGAAAAAATTGCACAAGAAATTACTAATGTAATTATAAAGCACACAGGCAAACCTGAAGAAGCAATTTCAATTGCTATAGCAGAAGTGACTGAAGATCTTTGGATACAGGAGGTTTATGATAAAGAAATAAGCCCAAACAAAGAAAGTCTTTATAAAAAACCAGGGTATTAATAATGAAAAACCCTTAAACTAATTTAAGGGTTTTATTAAACTATTTTATCCAAGAGGAAAGTCCTAGCAATATATTTCCAGTATAAGTTCGATTATATGAAAAAAATCATTTTATCCGTAGTTCTAATTTTTTCTTCAGTCCTATATTCTCAAGAGCAGCAAAAAGTGATGAGATATGCACTTCAGACTATTCCTGCTCCAAAAAATACGATTCCTTATGGCAATAATCCGACAGCCGGACATTATATAACATCTGGAGATGCAAAAATTTATTATGAAATTTATGGTAGTGGAGAACCTGTTTTGGTGCTGCATGGAGGAATATTTGGATCTACTTTTGAGATGTATCATTTTATTGATAGTCTTAAAGTAAATCATAAAGTGATAGCAATTTCTACAAGAGGGCATGGAAAATCAGAAATGGGAAGCCAACCCCACACTTATCAGCTAAAAGCAAAAGATGCAGCAACCATATTAAATGCAGTGACAAAAGACAGTGTTACCGTAATTGGCTTTAGTGATGGAGGATATACCGGATTTATGCTTGCAAGTATTTATTCTGATAAAGTTAAAAAATTAGTTGTTATTGGGGCAGGAGAGAGGCATCCGGGAGATTCACCCAATGCCATCACTATAGAGCAGGCTTTGGTACTTGATAAACCTTTTTGGGATCAGCAATTAGCTTTGATGCCGGAGCCAAAAAAACTTGGAGAACTTTTCACTCGCGTTCAGGATGAATTCAATACAAAACTTGTGGCTGACAAAAAATTATTTAGTACTATCAAATGTCCTGTTTTAATAATGGTTGGGGATCATGATAATTTTATCTCCGTAGAAAATGCTAGTCATGCTTCTAAATCTATTACTATGGGTCAGCTTAGTGTTATTCCTGGTGCAGGGCACGGTGCTTTTTTTGAAAAATGGTCTGTTGCCTGGCCCGCTGTAAATTATTTTTTGCAGCATTAAATTATACTCTTAAATAAACAAGATGATGGAAATTTTTAAATATACGATTCTGATGTTGTTCTTAAATTCGTTTGTTTTTGCACAGAAGGTAAAGTTAACCGACGAAAACCTCAAAGAAGTTGGAAGTTACGTTTCGCAGAGTAAGATACACGGAAGCAAAGCAGTACGAGTGGTTAAAGATTCTACTATCCTTCTTGATGATGAAGCTACATTCTCCAGAATTAATAACATTGAATTTAGTGAGGGTGTTATCGAGGTAAAGGTGTTGAGTAAAATACTAAGAAGTGCTCCTTCGCATGCTCGCGGTTTTATAGGCATAGCATTTCACATCAATCAAGATAATTCAAAATTTGAAGCAATCTACTTAAGACCTGCAAACGCAATGGCAGAGGATCAGCTTCGCAGAAATCGCTCTACGCAATATTTTGCATATCCTGATTTTAAATTTACTGACAGCAGAAAAACCGCTCCGGGAGTTTATGAATCGTATGAAGATATGGAACTTAATAAATGGATTGTCATTAAAATTGCAGTTAAGGGAAAGCAGGCGAAACTATATATAGACGGCCGGAAACAGCCTTCTTTGATTGTAAATGATCTTAAACTTGGGTATGGAGCTAAGGGAGCAATTGGTTTATTTGTAGACATTGGCACCGAAGGATTTTTTAAAGACCTTATTATTCAAAATGAATAATAATTTTATGCTTTATATAATCGAAAAATTAATGCTCAATCACAATATTTTTTCTGATTTTACTTAGGAATTCAGGTGTTATTCCCAAATAAGAAGCAATTTGTGTATTAGGTATTCTATTGAGGAGCTCAGGGTATTGTTTTGTAAAGCTAATGTAGCGTTCCTCGGCTGTAGAACTGATATTTTGCAAGATGCGATTCTGAAAATTTATATATTTATGTTCGGTAATAATCCTGAAATTGCGGTCGAATTTATGATAATGAATAAATAAGTATAAAAGATCATCATGTTGTATCTGAAGTATGATAGAAGGTTCTATAGCCTCGATATACATGCGACTCGGTTCTTGTGAATAAAAACTATGAAGATCGCTTATCCATTCATTTTCAGAGGCAAATTGAAGATTATGTTCTTTTCCTGAAGGATCTACTGCAAACATTTTAAAGCAACCTGAAACAATAAAGAAATAATGACGGCAGGTGTCACCTTCCTGCAGGACATAACCTCTGCGTCTGATATTTCTTTGAGAGAATAATCGAACCACTTCTTTACATTCCTTCTCATCAAGAGCAAAATAGCCATTAAAAAAACGAATTAACTGATTTAGAGGAGATTCTTTATCTACTGATGTTGCAGTAATATCCATAATGATGTTTAAAAAGTAAATGTAAGGAATATGCTTGGTATTAGAAAAGTTTAATGTTCTACATCGACGTTTTAGGTATATTTAACACCCTTATTTTCAAAACCCCGTATTTTTTATGACTAATTATTTAATATATTAATTAAAATTACTTTGTAATCTTCCCTAGTCTCACAATTTGGTAAATAGCATGATTTTTTAATGCTAATGAACGTGCGATCTCCGGAATTCCCTGCATGTTTACTTCACAGATATAACCAAACTCTAATTCAGATAGTATTGTACAATGCTTTGAAATTATTTTTTTGAAAGTTTTAGTTGTTTTATAAAGTTCAATATAAACTAAATACAGCCCATCTGAATATTCTTTCGGACTTCCAATCGTTTTCAATAATAACTCATAATCCGTTTTTTTCATAATACTCGGTTTTTCGTGAAATTCTCCTAACAAATTAAATAACTGTGTGTTATATCTAAATTAAAAATAAATTTTTAGAATGACGATATTAAAATAGTTAGTTGCAAGATTGGTTTGTGTAGAAAATCGAGAGAATTGTAACTGCTTGTTTTATTGATTCCGTACACTGTTATATTTTTTTTTAAATTATTTTTGTGTGATACTATTTACGATAAAGAAATAATGAAAGAAAATAAATATGATGAGGTTTCGTTTTTTGAGCAGTATGAAAAAATGAGCCGTTCCCAAAAAGGACTTGAAGGTGCAGGAGAATGGCATGTATTAAAACAAATGTTACCCGATTTTGCCGGAAAGAAAGTGCTTGATTTAGGATGTGGCTACGGATGGCATTGCAGGTATGCGATCGAAAATGGTGCTCAGTCTGCAATTGGTATTGATATTTCTGAAAAAAATGCTTCAAAAAGCCGCAGAAATTAATCAATTGGAGAATATAAAATACCAACAAAATGCACTTGAAGATGTCGAATTCGCCACTGAAACGTTTGATGTTATAATAAGTTCTCTGACTTTTCATTATGTGCAAGAATATGATGTTCTTATTCGTAATGTATACAATTGGCTTAAACCAAATGGCCGGTTTGTATTTTCTGTTGAGCATCCTATTTTTACAGCAGAAGGTTCTCAGGATTGGGTTTACGATGAAGATGGAAATAAGTTGTATTGGAGTGTTGATCACTACTTTTTAGAAGCACAAAGAAATACCTCTTTTTTAGGAGAACATGTTGTAAAATACCATCGAACGATAAGCACTTACTTGAATGAACTTATAAAACAAGGCTTTAAAATAATCGAAGTCAATGAACCTATGCCAAGCGAAGAAATGCTGAAAAGTATTCCCGAAATGACAGACGAGTTACGTCGTCCCATGATGTTGCTTATTTCAGTTGAAAAATAGATAATTAAATTATGAAGAGAAAATTTCTAGCTGCTACTTACATTTGCTTTTTGCCTGGTTTAGCTTTTTTACTAATAACATTTTATCTATATAGTACCAGATATTCTTTTTTTGAAAATGCGAATGAAACAAATGGTACAATTACTAAATTCATACCTGCAGCAAGCAAAAATGGAACAGTCTATTATCCTTATATTTCGTTTGTTACCAAATCGAGGCAGCAAGTAGAATTTACTTCCTGTGTAGAAAAAAAATCGTTCAATAATATCGAAGGAAGCAAGGTTAAAGTTTTCTATGATCCAACTAATCCGGAGAAAGCAGAAATAAACGGTATGTACGTCTTTTCGATTGACCCATTATTTTTTGGATTTTTGGGTATGTTTTTCTTCTTAATAGGTTTTTGGATTATTTTTGGGGAGTATCGAAAAAGGAAGAAAAAATAGTTTCTGAAGCTGTGGATAAAATCTAAAAGAATAAATGGATCAACTAAAAAAAGGAGAATTTTACGGAACAAATTACCAAAAATCACTTTTTGATAATATCATTATAACAGATACTGAATATACGCACAGTAAAGTAGATTGGCATTATCATGAAAATCCTTATTTTACCTATCTGCTTCAAGGCAAACTTTTTGAATCTAACAAAAAAGAGTCATATTACTTAGAGCCCGGAAGCTTATTATTTCACAATTGGCAAGATGCCCATTACAATATAAAACCTCCTGGATTTGCGAGAGGATTTCATATTGAACTCAATGAAAATTGGTTTTCCAATTATGACATTCAGCTAACAGATTTTGAAGGAAGTATAAACCTGAAAAGTCCTGTGACTAAAAACTTGATGAACAAAGTGTTTATTGAATCCAAAATGAATGATTCATATTCAAATCTATCTATTGAATCTTTAATGATTGAGCTTTTCAGTACGATTAAAGAAAATAAAAAAATTAGTGATAAAAAACCGGATTGGGTAAACAAGCTTCAGGAACTTTTGTTAGAAGAACAAATTGATTATTCTTTAAATAATTTAAGTTCTTTTTTAGGAATTCATCCCATTCACTTATCCCGGGAATTTAATAGATATTTTGGTACAAGCCTTGGGAATTACATTAGGTTATTAAAAGTTAATAAAGCGTTTTACTTAATTGCTTCCAATACAATTTCAATGACAGAAATTTGCTATCAATGTGGGTTTTATGATCAAAGCCATTTTATTTCAAGTTTCAAAAAAGTTTACAACACAACTCCTTCAAAATTATTTAGGAAAACTTGATAATGTTAATTTTATACAATTTTCACAGTCTTAAAAATCTCATCTTCGCAGCATATTTTTAAATCTATTAAAAAATGAGATTTCATAACATCCTATTCTTTTTCTTCGTCCTTTGTTCTTTTTCTGTCGCCGCACAGGATATGGCTGACTATACCGATAATTGGGAAGGAAAAATCGAAAATGCTAAAACATTCAATTTAAAAGTAGAAATTGAAAATTTAGGATTTGAAAATGCTATTTTCAAAATTTACAACAATAGAAGTATTATCAATTATCCATTTAATGCAGTAAATCTTGATCGCATTACAATTCCTTTTACGGAAAATATATCTTTTGAGGGTGTTTTGTCAAAAAACGGTACAGCAATCAATGGGTTTATTAAATCTGGTTTAATGCTCTACCATTTAAAGTTAGTTAAATCAGGAAACAATTCTTTTGTTGGAGATTGGAATATTTTGATGATAGACGAACTAAAAGCACCAGATTTTTATTTAAGTGTAGAGAATGGTTCAGAAAATGAATATCAAGCTTACCCAGTTTTGGGGGATAATCGTTTTACCGGAACATGGTGCGATAATTTTCAAAAAGAAAATGATAGTATAACATTTTCTGATTTTAAGACCGGTTTACAATTTAAAGGAAAATTACTGCCTAATAAAATTCATTTAGAAATATTGTTAGGGAAAAATGTAATCACAGAAATCGATTTAAAAAAGTCTGTTACAGATTGGAAAATTGGCGGTTTCAAAACAGATAAAGCAACGACCATTCCAGAATTAAGCGAATTAGAGAATCTTATTGCAACCAATTCATTTCCTAATACACATTCCGTTTTAATTTCAAAAAATGGTAAACTGATTTATGAAAATTATTTTGAAGGTTACACTGCAAATGTTCCACACGATATGCGTTCTGCATCAAAAAGTATTTCATCAGCAATAGCCGGAATTGCATTAGACAAAGGATTATTCAAAAGTGTTGAGCAATCTATTTTTGATTTTTTACCTGCAAAGTATCAGGTTCAAAAGGATAGTTTAAAATCAAAAATTAATATCAAAAGCTTATTAACGATGAGTTCAGGATTAGATGCAATTGATTATGGCATTAATGCTAATCCAAAATCTCCTGCTGTTGAAGATAATTATCAAAAGTCAAAAGATTGGATAGAGACAATATTGAACACTCCAATGATAAACACTCCAAATACAAAAGCCAATTATGGGTCTGCGAATCCGTATTTACTTGGAATTGCTATGGATTCAGTCGTTTCAGAGCCATTAGAATTGTTTATGGATCATTATTTATTTCAAAAATTAGAGATTTCAAACTATGTTATTTTTAGTGATTTAAATCGAAATCCTTATTTTGGAGGAGGAATGTACCTGACTTCAAAAGACATGATCAAATTTGGAGAGCTATACCTTAACAACGGAAAGTGGAATTCGAAACGTATTCTTTCAAAGAAATGGGTGGAAGATTCCTTTAAAAATTACCTTGCTTTACAAAACACAACAGACAAAAATGGATACGGATATTTATGGTGGCATCATAATTATCAGGTAAATGGAAAAAATGTTTCATCTATCGAAGCCAGAGGTGCAGGTGGCCAATATATTTTTGTTGTTCCAAGTCTAAACGCAGTTGTCGTCATAACATCCGGAAATTTCAGAAACGGAAAAATACAGCAGCCAGAAATAATTTTTAAGAATCATATTCTGCCTTATCTTAAGAAGTTAAAAAACTAATTCAAATTAAAGTACTGTAATTTTTTTTGCCGAAAAAGATAGTAGCTCTAAAAAGGATACCTTTGTAATAGCTTGTAAATCTTAAAAAGAAATTATAATTCTATGTACGATATATTTTTCGAACATCTTGAAAAAAAGGTTCAGTTGAATGAGTCCGAAAAGGAACTGATAAAGTCTTTTTTTACGCCTAAAAAACTAAAAAAAAGACAGTTTTTGGTTGTTGAAGGTCATCCTTGTATTTATCTGACATTTGTTTCCAAAGGTCTTTTAAAAGCGTATAATGTCGATGAAAAAGGGAATGAGCACATCAACCAATTTGCACCTGAAGGTTGGTGGACTTCTGATATGAATAGTTTTTTTAGTGATGAAGTTTCATTTTACAGTATTGATGCAATGGAGGACTCCGATATTCTTGTCATTAGCAATAAGGAATTTGAAGAATTAATGCTAAAAGTCCCTATTATGGACCGCTATTTTAGATTGCTTTTTCAAAATAGTTTGATTACAAAAGAGCGAAGATTAATCAGCTCTAATACTCATAATGCAGAAGAAAAATACCAGCACATTTTAAAAAACAATCCAGATTTGATAAAGCGTGTTCCCCAGAATTTATTAGCATCATACCTTGGTCTTTCTGCAGAAACGCTCAGTCGCCTTAAAAAGAATGCAACACTTGGAGAGAAATAATTGATTTAGATCAATCGGTTTTCTTGTTCTATGTCATCTTTATGAGTTTGGTTTTAGAGTTAATTTTGTAGAAAACTTATATGATATGGATTCTCAACAATTAATTAAACCAAATACAACGGGCAATATTGCTTTAGTAGTAGGAGCAACAGGAATAACCGGAAGTAATCTCGCTTTAAAACTTCTGGAAAAACAATGGACCGTTTTTGGACTTTCAAGAAATCAAAAAAAGGATATCGAAGGATTACTTCCAATTGCTGCCGATTTACTCGATGAAGAGTCTCTAACCAAAGCATTAGAGAATATTTCACCTACTCATGTTTTCTTCACTACTTGGATGCGAAATGACACTGAAGAAGAAAATATTAGAATTAACAGTGCTATGATTCGAAACTTACTGAATGTTTTATCTTTAAAAAAAACAGTTCAGCACGTTTCTTTGGTTACGGGTTTAAAACATTATCTTGGGCCATTTGACGCCTATGCAAAGTCGGGAACACTTCCGGAAACTCCATTAAGAGAAGAAATGCCACGATTAGATTTACCTAATTTTTATTATGCTCAGGAAGATGAAGTTTATAAAGCAGCAGCAAGAGACGGATTTACATGGAATGTACACAGACCGCATACAGTTATTGGTAAAACCATTGGGAACGCAATGAACATGGGAACCACATTGGCTGTTTATGCAAGTATCTGTAAAAAAGAAGGACTTCCTTTGATCTGGCCAGGATCAGAAGCACAATGGAACGGACTTTCAGATGTTACGGATGCTAAAATTTTGGCAGAACAAATCCTTTGGTCAGCAACAACAACCAAAGCTCAAAATGAAGCTTTCAATATTACAAATGGTGATGTTTTTCGCTGGAAATGGTTATGGCCTAAAATAGCCGAATGGTTTGAGATTGACTATGAAGGCTATAGTGGAACAATTAAACCACTTGAAGCATCATTAACTAAAAAACAATCCATTTGGACAGAGATTGTAAAAGAGAATCAATTGATAGAAAATGATTTAAATAAGTTAGCATCGGCATGGCATACAGATCTTGATCTTGGACGTCCCTTAGAGGTTATGACAGATATGTCTAAAAGCAGAAATCTGGGATTTTCTATTTATAAAAGTACAAAAGATTCCTTTTTTGAGTTGTTTGCGCTATTAAGAAAGGAACAGATAATCCCGTAATATAAAATTAGTGACGTCGTTCAATGATATTGCTTATTTTTATTGAAAAATAAAATAAAACTGGACAAGGATTTCTCCAAGTCCAGTTATTTAATAAAATCAAAAAGTGAAGTAATCTTCAAATTGATGACTACACTATTTCGAGTTCATTTGAATGTTTTTTATTTTATATAAAATAAAAATTCGTCAAGTGATAATCTGGTTTTCTTCATTGCCGCTAAATAATCATTTTCAGCATCTCGATACCCTAAAGACAATATAACGGAACTGTGCAAACCTTTTTCCGTCAAGCCTAATATTTTGTCAAATTTAGCTGGATCAAATCCTTCCATAGGTGTTGCGTCAACTTTTAATTCAGCAGCAGCTATTAAAGCAGTTCCAAGTCCTATATAAGCTTGTTTATCTGACCATACACTATTTTGTTCAGCAGTTTGCGTAGAAAAATGAGTGATCAAAGTATCTTCAAAACCTTTAAGTGTACCTGATTCCATATTACGTTGTTGTTCCATCATGGCAACATAAGTTGTAATATAGTCAGACGTAATTCTGTTCATTCCTGCAAAAACCAATAAATGAGAGGAATGCTCTATTTGTGTATTGAAAGATCCCTCGGCTAAACTTTTTCTAATTTCAGGGTTACTGATTACAAACAAGCGGTAAGGTTGTATTCCGCAAGAAGAAGCGCTGAGGTTAATCGCTTCAACAATTTGATTTATAGTTGCATCATCGACTACCTTATCTAAATATTTTTTAGCAGCATATCGCCATTCCAGATTTTTTATTAATTCCATATCTTATGTATAAATGTTTGCGTAAAAGTATATTGTTTAGATGTACATTTGTCACTTAATGATAAAAAGTAATAGTGACAAATGAGTAACCAAGTGAACAGTATGAAAGCAGAGGATGGAGTAATAAAAGAATGCGCACAGGCTATTTTAGCGATTAATGATACTATGGATGTATTAAACGGCAGATGGAAAGTATCTATTATTGCTTGTCTGTGTTATCGTCCGATGCGATTCTCTGAGTTATTAAAAGAAGTTGTTGGTATTTCTGGTAAAATGCTAAGCAGAGAGTTAAAAGATTTAGAAATGAATGATTTGATTTCGCGAAAGGTCTTAAATACAGCTCCGGTTGCTGTAGAATATTCCATAACTGATTATGGAGAATCGCTAAAAGGACTTACTGAAAAAATAGCAGAATGGGGATTTACACATAGAAAGCGCGTTATCGCAGGAATGAAAAAAAAAGATTGATTAATCATAAATCGTGGTATAAATTAAAAGTGTTGTTTTCGTTATTTTTATTATTTTTACACCCCGTGATGTACAAATTTATGTTGTGCAAATAGTAGAGAATTTTTAAATCATTCTGAACTCTACTTTAAAATCATAAACAAGTTTAGTAAAAAAGAGAACCTGTTTCTAGCATTACAAATCGTTTTTACATTTTTCAAGAATGTGAAAACAATTTCCCGTTTATAATAAAAACTAACATAATGATTAACTATTTAATTGTACCAGGACTTGGTAATTCAGGGCCAGAACATTGGCAAACTTATTTTCAGAATTCAGGTGAAAATTTTCACAGAATCGAGCAACAAGAGTGGGACGCTCCAGCGTGTGAAGACTGGATCGCAACTATCAACAAAAAAGTTTCGGAATTCGATCTTTCCACGGTTGTACTTGTTGGACACAGTTTAGGCTGTTCTACAATTGCGCATTGGGCAACCAAGTATAACAGACCAATAAAAGGAGCTTTGCTTGTAGCACCAAGTGACCTTGAAGCTCCTCAATATACTTTTCCTACGACCGGTTTTGCACCAATTCCACAAGCCAAAATAAATTTTAAAACAATCGTAGTGGCAAGTGCAGACGATGTATGGGTTTCTTTGGAGAGAGCTAAATTCTTTGCTGATAATTGGGGAAGTGAATTTATAAATATCGGAAATGCGGGTCATATCAATGTTTCATCCGGACATACCAATTGGGATGAGGGGATGGAGATTTTAAAGAAAATCGAATAATTTAAACCTTATATCAAAAGCTTTTTCCTTTTTTTCGGATGCTCCAAATAACTTCACTGGCATATTTTCGGGTCTCTTCAATATCTACTATCGGAAACGGATAATCTTTTCCAATTTCGCATTCGTATAACTGCTGATCAATTAAACCTAATTTCCAGGGTTCATGAAGTAAGTGGGGCGGAATATTAGACAATTCGGGAACCCATTTTTTAATAAAAATTCCTTCAGAGTCGTGTTCTTCAGAGTTTTTAATGGGATTGTAGATTCGAATAGTGCCGGTGCCGGTTACACCTGCCTGCATTTGTAATTGCGGGTAATGAATTCCGGGTTCATAATCCAGAAATTGTCTTGCCAGAAAGTGAAGTTCCCGCCAGTCCTGCCAGAGATTAAAAACAAAAAAAGAAACAACCAAAGCGCGCATTCTAAAATTGATAAAGCCAGTTTTTACTAAACATCGCATACAAGCATCAACAATAGGAACACCTGTTATTCCTTCCTGCCATGCTTTGATGTAATTTTCATTTTTAGGTTTTACCAATACATCAAAACTATGATCTATATTTTTAAATTCAATGCGGCAGTCGCTTTCAAATTTTTGCATAAAATGACAATGCCAATGCAAGCGTGAAACAAAATTAAGCATCGCTTTTTTGTTCGGAGATGTTTCATAAAACTGATTGGTATAGTGATAGACCATTCGCATACTAATATTTCCGTATGTCAAATAAGGCGAAATTCTGCTGCAGCTTTTTCGGCTTAAACTCGGTTTAGAAATGTGTTTGCTGTAATTAACATGTCTTTCTTGGGCAAAACTTTTTAGATAACGCCAAGCCCAATATTCACCGCCTTGTTGAAAATTTTCATTGTGATGGGTAATGTCTTTAGAAAATGCTTCTCCTTTTAGATTGAGATAAAAATCGGTATCTAAACTTTCAAATTGAATAGCATTCAAATCAATCATTTTAGGATCTGCCCGCATTACTTTTTCCCACCGTTCGTCCCAGTTTTGTCTTGATTTCAGTTTTCTGATTACACCGTGCAACTGCGATTGTTTCCATAAAATGGCATGATCGTCAAAAAAAGACTTCATGGCAATATCGCGGTCAAATGTGATTTTAGTGCCAATTTCCTGATGTGAAAAAACAGTTTGAATTTCATAAATATTCGATAAATACTCAAAAACAGGCAGAACTTCATTATGAAAATAAAAAAGCTGTGTCCCAATTGCCTTCAATTTAGACTGCATTTCTTTTAGAGATTCATAAACAAATCGCCAGTGACGGACATCAGAATCATCGAGTGCCATTATAGAAGGCTCAAAAAAATAGACCAAAAGCAACGGTATGTTTTCTTGCTGAGCCATAAAAAGAGGTTCGTGATCTGTAAAACGGAGATCACGCTTGAACCACATAATATTTATTTTCTTCTTATTCAATTTTCAAGTAGTGATGTAATTTTGTTTTCATCTTCGTTTTGAAATTTTATTGTTAGAGATCGCACGCTGTCTGCTACATTTAAAACGATCAATTTCTATCGGACGTTTTGCTGCATGTTTGGTTTTGCAGTTCTCAACACGTTTGCGCCATAGTTTGTAACTGCTAAATTTTAGTTCTTTTTTCATTAAAGCCTTTACGTCAGCTTCAGATAAATTAAATTGAAACTTTATGGCATCAAAAGTGGTTCTGTCTTCCCAAGCCATTTCAATTATGCGATCCAGTTCCAGGACAGAAAAGTTATTTGGTTTTGTATTCATCTCAATAAGCTGTTTAGACTAACATTTTTTGTTTGCAATAGTGCTAAGGTACTTAATTAGATTTATTTTGTTTAATGTTATCCGATAAAAGTTAAACAATGACTATCTTTATATTGAAAATCAATTTCTTATCAATATGATATTTCAAATGCAATACAATAATTTAAATTTATAAAAATGGAAAAAATAGTAATTATTGGTGGGAGCAAGGGAATTGGCAGTGCAATATTGCTGCAGCAATTAGAAGACAAGCAGGTTTATAACATTAGCAGGACGGCGCCTGAAATTTCTCATCCTAATTTAATTCATTATTCGGCAGATGTTTTAAATGACAGTCTTCCTGAAATTGAAAGTATCGATTCTCTTATTTATTGTCCGGGATCTATAAACCTGAAACCTATTTTAAGTTTGAGTATTGATGATTTCAGAAAAGATTTTGAAATTAATGTTATTGGAGCAGTAAAAGCTATACAACACTATCTCCCAGCTTTAAAAAAAGGAACAAACCCGTCAATTGTTCTTTTCAGTACAGTTGCAGTAAAATTAGGAATGCCTTTTCACGCCAGTATTGCTGTTGCAAAAGGCGGAGTAGAAGGGCTTGTAAAATCATTAGGTGCTGAGCTGGCTCCCACAATTCGCATTAATGCCATCGCACCTACGATAACCGAAACAGCATTATCTGCTTCAATTTTACGAAATGACCGCATGAAAGAAAATATGATAGAGCGTCATCCGCTTAAAAATTATTTAAAACCTCAGGAAGTTGCGCAGATGGCAGATTATTTAATTTCTAAAGTAGCTGGATCAATTTCGGGACAGATTTTTCAAATGGATTATGGCTTAGTTAGTTTTAAAATGTAATCAAAACAAACATGAAAATTCTATTAACAGGCGCTACAGGATATATTGGCAAAAGACTTTTACCTTTATTGCTAGATCAGGGACATGAAGTAATTTGCTGTGTGAGAGATAAGAACAGGTTTTATTATCCCGATAAAGCTTCAAAAAACATTCAGCTTATTGAAGTTGATTTTTTAGACCCGCAAAGTGTAGAAAAAATTCCGGAAGATATAGATGCAGCTTATTATCTTATTCATTCCATGTCAGGCGCAGCTAATTATGATGAGCTTGAACGTATTTCTGCCAGTTATTTCAAAGAGAAAATAAACAGAACAAACGCAAAGCAAATTATTTATTTAAGCGGTATTGTCAATGACAAATCACTGTCTAAACATTTATCTTCCAGAAAGGCAGTAGAGGAAATCTTAAAAAATGGAAAAACGCCAACCACCACACTTAGAGCCGGAATTATCGTAGGATCGGGTAGTGCTTCTTTTGAAATTATACGCGATCTCGTTCATAAATTGCCTGTAATGATTACGCCCAAATGGCTTAATACTAAATGTCAGCCAATTGCTATTGCTGATGTTTTAGAGTTTTTAATTCGATCATTATTAAATCCTAAAGCGTATAACGAAAGTTTTGATATTGGCGGTCCTGATATTCTTACCTACAAACAAATGTTATTACAATTTGCTGAGGCAAAAAAACTGAAGAGATATATTTACATCGTTCCGGTTATGACGCCTAAATTATCATCATACTGGCTGTATTTTATTACTTCTACTTCTTTTAAACTGGCTTCGGCATTAGTAAGCAGTATGAAAGTAGAAGTTGTTTGCTGTGACACTAGAATTAATGACTTATTAAATGTCAAACCGATGAGTTACAAGCTGGCATTGCAGAAAGCACTTATAAAAATAGACGAAGATGCTGTTGCATCAAGCTGGAAAGATTCACAAATCAGCGGACAGTTTAAAGGGAGTGTTTCTTATTATCTAAAAGTTCCTAAAAAAGATTGTTTTATTGACAGAAGAAAAAGAAAAATTATTGACAGGAATTCTACCATTTCTAAAATCTGGTCTATCGGTGGAGAAACCGGATGGTACTATGGAGACTGGCTATGGAGTCTTCGTGGCTTTATTGATAAGATTTTTGGAGGCGTAGGCGCCAGACGCGGAAGAACAAGCAAACATGAAATTCATGCAGGAGATGTTCTTGATTTTTGGCGCGTGGTATATGCCAATAAGGAGCAAGGAAAATTAATTTTATATGCCGAAATGAAACTGCCCGGCGAAGCATGGCTAGAATTTAAAATTTTTAATAACACATTATACCAAGCAGCAACCTTTAAACCTAGGGGAATATGGGGTAAAATATATTGGTATTCTGTTTTACCTTTTCATGGTTTTATTTTTAAGGGAATGATTAATGAGTTAACAAGCTGAATACATTCACTATTATCAAATTCTTTTTTATGCAATTCTTTCGTCAATTTGATCTGCTATGATTTAATTGTAAACTTCGTATGAGCTACACAGACAAATTATTTGAGCTTTAGAAACAACTGCAAAGTAGGTTGAAGTTTGATCTTTGTACTATGAAAAACATCAAACAAATTCAGTTGGGTCAAAATGGCCCGTTCGTATCCAATCTAGGTCTAGGCTGTATGCGTATGTCTTCTATATGGGGTGGTTCAACTCCAGACGAAACAGAAAGTATTGCTACCATCCATGAAGCTTTGGATAGTGGTATTAATTTTTTAAATACCGGAGACTTTTATGGTGCCGGTCATAACGAAATGCTCATTGGGAAAGCAATTAAAGGTAGGCGCGATGATGCTTTCATAAGCGTAAAATTTGGAGCCATTTTTCATAATGGTCAGTGGATTGGACTGGATCTTCGTCCCGTTGCCATTAAAAATTTTGTAAACTATTCTCTTACTCGCTTAGGTATCGAAACTATTGATTTATACCAGCCTAGCCGAATGGATGACAGTGTACCTGTAGAAGATATCATAGGTACTGTTGCAGAGCTTGTTAAGGAAGGAAAAGTACGCAATATTGGCGTGTCAGAAATTACAGCTGAGCAACTTCGTAAAGCGAACAGCATTTATCCTATAAGCGCGCTGGAGATTGGCTATTCACTCGCTGATCGCCAAATCGAAAATGAACTGCTCCCAACAGCAAAGGAATTAGGTATTGGAATAGTAGCATTTGCCAATACTGCTGAAGGCTTATTGACTGGTGACTTGAAAGCACCACTTGCAGAAAACGATTACCGTAATCATTTCTCTCGTTTTCAGGGCGCAAACTTAATTAATAACCTGGAAAAAGTCGAAGTAGTAAAACAACTAGCCCGTGATAAAGGCTTTACGCCAACACAAATTGCGATTGCTTGGGTAAAGGAGCAGAGCAATCATATTATGCCCTTAGTGAGCATGAGCCGCAGATCGCGCCTGCCAGAAAATATCGCTGCAATGGATATTTTATTTACGCAGGAAGAATTGAACACTTTAAACACTACTTTTGCAATAGGCGCTATACAAGGCGGCACTTACTTACAACGCTAAATGACGAGTCCAGCAGAAATTATTCCGGGGGTTATTTTCTATTCTTATCTTTCCACGGAACGAAGAGAAAAAGTATGCTTTTGGAAACACCATACTTTAGTATTACAAGTTTCAGGACAGTTTATCTTAGAAACCTCTGAACAGAATATTTTGATGACTGGAGGAGAAATGCTGCTAATTGGAAAAAACCAAGTAGGAACGCTGACTAAAACACCGTTGCCCGGAGCGAACTATGAAACAATTGTAATATCCTTGCAGGAAGATTTGTTGCGCAAAATTGTGCTGGAGGAAAAGCTCGAAGCAAATAAAAAATATATCGGTCCGCCCAATATTTTAATTCCTTCAAACGAATTTCTGCAAGGATATTTTCAATCTATTGTTCCTTATGCCCGAAACTCGGGAGCAAGTATGACAGATGAAATGGGTATTCTTAAAGTTAAAGAAGCAGTTAAATTATTATTACTTGCTCTTCCGGAATTGCGTGACTTTTTATTCGATTTTTCAGAACCTTTTAAAATAGATCTGGAGCGATTCATGGTCAGTAATTTTCATTTCAACATACCAGTTGAAAAATTCGCGAGGCTTACAGGTCGTAGCTTAGCAGGTTTTAAGCGTGACTTTCAAAAAACTTTTGGCTTACCACCGCGACAATGGCTGAATGATAAGAGACTTAATACGGCTAAATACCTCATAGAAATCAAGCATCAAAAACCATCAGCCATTTACCTCGATTTGGGCTTTGAAAGTCTTTCGCATTTTTCTCATAGTTTCAAGAAAAAATTTGGTGTAGCGCCTACTAAATTTAATTAGAGGTTCTTATAAAAAAAGTAACAGCATTACCGATGTTACTTTTTTTATTCATTAATAAGTTAGGGCAACATAGTGGTAAAGCAGTTTTGGACTTTCCGCTTCTTTTATTAAAAAATCAGCGACATCAGCTCTTGAAATTTTACCAACTTTGACTCCTTTTTCTAGTTTAGATATTGTTTTATAAGCGGAACTGACATCTCCGTTTGTAAGCATTCCGGGTCTTACGATTTCCCATGCAATATTACTTTTTGTAATTATTCCTTCCATTATCGTTTTATTGCTATATTGTTCTTTAAGGAATAACGAAATAACGGTTCGCATAAAAAAATTCAAATAATTTTTACTTTCTCCAGCACCAAAACCTGTAATTATCAAAACTGGTGCGGAATAGCTTAATTCATCAGTAACTTTTACAAGCGTAGTGGCAATATCAGAAAATAGGGTAGTTGCTTTTTTATTTTTTGTCCCAACGGTTATAAGTACAGCATCACAACCTTCAATTGCATGTTTTAAATCTACTGGTGATGTCGCGCTGCCCTTTATTTTAATTAGATTCGGATGATTTGGAATCTGATCTGTATTTGTGGATAATGCCGTAACAGTATGTCCTTTTTTAAGCGCTTGAAGTACAGATTGTAACCCAATTCCAGCTCCGGCTCCTATAATTGCTATGTTCATTTTAATTTGTTGATTTAATTTTTAAATATTTTTCAGTAACATTTTTTGCAGCAACCAATAAGCTTTCACTTCCCCATTTCCATGGAGATCCGTCTGTTGTCAGTATTTGAGCGCCAGCTTCTTTGGCAATAAGTAATCCTGTAATCCAATTATAAGTATCAAGATCTTCCTGAACGAACAAATCTATTCTTCCTGCACCTACATAGGCTAATTGCAATCCGTGGGGTCCGTAATTTCTGATGATTCCAAAATTATCAAGTAGTTTTGTTACGGTAGAACCAATTTTTTTATTCAAATCAGTATTTGATTTATCCTGATGTCCATACTCAAAAACAGCCAGCATTACTGCCAAATCTGTTTTGTGACTAAGTTCGAGTGCTTTACCATTCATAAAAGCACCTTCACCATCTTTTGCCCAAAACATTTCGTTTGCTAATGGATCATAAATCACCGAAAAGAAAGGTTTTCCGTTACGAATAAGCGCTAAATTTACAGTCCATCCAGCAATATGTTGCAGATATTGTATGGCGCCATCCATCGCATCACATAACCAATATTCTTCTAATTCAGCTGCTTTTCTTTGTGAATTAGTGTCAAACTCATCACCAATGTACCAGGGAATGTGTGGAAATTGTAGCGCTAAATCTTCTTTTAAAGAAGTCATACATAAGGTATCGATATCTTCTAATTGTTTTAAAAGCATATCCATAGTTTGAGGAATCACATTTTGTTTATAGTCTTTTAAAAAGACATCGCCCACTTTTCGTACTGCGTCAAGTACAAATGGGATATTGATTTCGTTTTGCATGTTATTATAGTTTTAATTACAATGCAAAGCTAGTCGTAGTATGTTTTTTAATGTAGTTTCAATGAAGGGAAGGATAGTTCTAATCACGGAATTTTTTCCGAAATTCAAGAGGAGTGAGGTTTGTTATTTTTTTAAAGAGCTTTCCAAAGTAAACAGGTTCCTCATAACCAACTTCGTACGCAACTTCCTTCACGTTTTTGTCTGTAAAATAAAGTAATCTTTTGGCTTCCATAATCGATGCTTCCTGTATATGAACAGATACAGGACTTCCAGTTAATAATTTGACGGTATCATTTAAATGAGCCACCGAAATAGAAAGTGCCGAAGCATATTGGGCAGGCTGTTTCCAGGTTTTAAAATGTTCTTTTGTTAGTTTTATAAACGTTTCCTTGATTATAATACTGCGATTTTCTTTCTCTTTATCAACAGATAAATTAGAAACAAGTTCTCCTGCAATTAGGCTTAAAAGACCATTTAATAAAGAATGAATACTTTTTTGAGTAAAGACATTTGTATTTTCTAACTGTATTTTTTCAATCAAATCCGTTAAAATAGTAAGCTGCTGATAAAAATTAGATCTTCCTTCAATTAAAAGCGGGTTGTCTATTTTATTTTCTAAAAGCTGCAATACTTCTTTGCTAATAAGCGACGGATCAAAACTAATCATCCAGCCTTTAGGATCTTTTACTTCTATAATATGATGTACTTGTTCAGGAAATACACAGAGTAAGGCTGGAGCAGTAAATTCAACATTTTCAAAATCAATATTTAATTGGAATGTTCCATCTAGGGCTAACATTAATTGACAGTGATTATCACGGTGTGGTTTAGAGATATCGTGTTCTTCAACTTTATGATCTTCCATATTTACAACAATGATTCCTGCCTTTGCATGAGGCGAAAGTTCAAATTGTTTAATACTATGGTTTTTGTTTTTCAAGATCACAATAGGATAGTTTATAAATGTAATGCGTTATCTGCTACTAGCAAAAGTAAAGATTAAAAAACACAAATAATCTTTTGCAATAGAGATGGCATCAATTCCCCTCTAACCATGCCAAAATTTTGCTTTTCTTTTCCCTGCTGACAATAATTTCTTTCTCTGTTGAGATAACAAGATTTATTTTAAGTTTTCTTGGAAAGTAATCCGTTGCTTCCAGTATGGCATTACGATTCACAAGATATTGTCTGTTTACCCTAAAGAAATTTTGCCCCATTTTGTTTTCAAGTTCTTCCAGACTTTCCGACATAGCATAACTTTTTCCTAAATGAGTATAGAGGTATACCACATCATTTTCCATACAAAAAAAAGCAATCTTGTCCAGGGCAATGGGCAAAAGTCTTTCCCGATAACGGACCATAATGGTTGTCGATGCATTTTTGTTTATCGCCGTTATTGCTGCAAGAGCATCCTCATAACGCTGGGTTATACTTCCTGCCATGAACTTCTGCATATTTTCAAATTTTAGCAGCGCATCGGCAAGAGATCTTTTACTGAATGGTTTTAATATATATTCGATTCCATTTGCTTTGAATGCGTCAAGGGCATATTCGTCAAATGCAGTGCAGAAGATTACAGGTACAGTAGGAGTAATGGTCTTGGCAATTTCAAAACATAAACCATCTCCCAGTTGTATGTCGCTGAAAATGAGGTCAGGTTCTGAATTGTTGTTAAAATAATCTACCGCTTCTTTTACTGACCCTAGAATAGCCGATATTTCAATAGAAGGATTGATTTCTTTCAAACTTGTTGCAAGATCTTCTGCTACTATTAGTTCATCTTCAATGATTACGATCTTCATTCTTGATTATTTTAAAGCTTACCGAGAAGGTAATACCGTCATTTTTAATTATAATTTCTTCTCCTGACCAAAGATTGTAGCGTTCCGCAAGATTACTAAGTCCGCTTTGCGTTGAGGTTTCACCTGCATTTCTGTAATTAATGATATTGGAGACAACAATATTTTCTCCATTTTGCTGTATAATTAGTTTTAATGGGCTTTCCTTCGTGAATATATTGTGTTTTATTGCATTTTCAAGCAGCGGCTGTAATGAAAATACAGGAAGAAGACCTTCCAGAATCTCATCATCCACAATAACAACTTCCCAGTCGATAGCAGAGCCAAATCGTATCTTCTGCATTTCCAGATAATTTTTACAGAATCGAAGTTCATCGCGTAAAGTTGCAGTCTGGCTATTATTGTGTGATACAGCCGATCGTAGAAAGTCGGCGAGTTGTATGAGATAAATTTCGCTGAGTGCAGGATCTTTCTTGATTAGTGCTTTGAGCGTATTTAAAGAGTTGAATAGAAAATGAGGATGAATCTGCTGTTTAAGAAGCAGATTTTCTGCCTGCGAAGTCCTTAACTGCAGTAATGAAACTTCAATTTCTGTCTGTCTTCTGTTGTACCTGTAAACGACAAAATCATGAAGAAACAGAATAAAAGTTGTCAGTAAGCACGCCATAGCCGTAAAACCTGCCAGCAACTCATAATCATCTAGCCTCGGATCAATATGTGCAAGTTTCGCAAAAATAGGCCATAAGGTCAAGTAAATTGAAATACCCGTAGCATAACTCAGGATATACCTGTATAATCTAAACTTAAAGAGATCATCAGAATATTTTTTTGCACATTGTTTCAGTATAAGCATCAGCAAGTTGCTTGTGATAAACATGTAGGTGCTGGTTTTCATGGCAATTACAAAAATTTCTTTGCTGTGTTCCTCAATTAAAAAAAGCATAAGAATCATACACGGAAAAGCAAGAACAACCAGCGATATGTTAAGATTGCGAATTTCTTTTAGACTTTCTGCATTAACTATTTTTCGGATGTTTGTCATTTTTGGGGATGTAATTACTCAGCATGAAGTTACAAAATTAAAGGTTTGTGTTTCAAAAGCAGAAATAGTATAATTTATTTCTTAAACCTTTAGGTAATAAAAGCTTAAAAAATCTGGAGCATCCTATTGAAAGGAGCTCCAGAAAAGAATTCATCAAAGTGATAATTACTAAAAAATATAGAATACACCAGCTTGTGCACTACTGTTTTTAAAGTCTGTATTTGTACCTGGATATGTATTTTTTGTAACATTTGTTAGAGACATATAATATCTGGCGCTGACACCAAAACCATTTTTAAACTGCCAGCCTATACCGCCAGTAACACCTCCATCAATTTTTTCGGCAAAATCATTGCCTGCAGGTATTCCCAAAGCTTTCACATCCTCATCGATCAATATTCCAACCTGCGGTCCGGCCTCAATAAATAGTCCCATTGGCATTTTATACTTTAAAAGTATTGGAACACTAAGATAAGAAAGCTTAATATCGCTGTCATTGGTAAAATTCCCTTTTAGTTTAGCGCCCTGCTGAGAGTAAAGAAACTCTTCTTCGATAGAAAAATGGTCGTTTATTTCATAACCAACAATAGCTCCGGCATGAAACCCTACAAGTCCTTCAGTATCAAAGTTTGCATTGGTAAAGTTGCTGAAATTAGCTCCTGCTTTTACACCAAAATGCAGTCGTTCGACAATTTGTCCAAAGAAACTTTGGCTGAATGCATTCGAAGAGATTAAAATAACACACACTATAAACAGATTTTTCATTGTTTTCATTTTTTGTACTATATAATTTGTTACTATTAATTTATTGAGTTCAAAAGTATAGGCTCAATAGTACATTGTCTATAAAAAAAATGGCAAAGCGGACAAATTTGAGGGTGAAGCGGATTCCAATCAAAATTGTTTAAATCTTTTTCCTATAAATGGCTATTTAATAAATCTTAGAAACTTCCTATTGGATTTAATTTTCAGGACAATCTTTTATAGTTCTTTTTGTGTTTATATATTTTTTTTAAGTTTCCTTTTTGCTTAAAAGAGTCATCCTATGTCATTAATCCTTAATATTTTACCGACAAAATAGTAGTAGACAGTAAAATGGATTAAAATATTTTTAGCTATAAATATTTAAAAATCAATGCTTTAAAACGAAGCAATGGAATTAGTTTTAAATTTTCGTGAAAAATATTTTAAACTATACTAATTCGGTAGAATTAATATGTATATTTGCAAAGTAGAAAAAATTCTACGAGACTTATCCAGAAAGACTGAGGGAAGAGGCCCTGTGAAGTCTTAGCAACCTGTTTCTCAATAAGGTGCTAAATCCTTCCTGCTTTGCGGGACAGATAAGATAGATTTCATTTAGAAAATCTGAATAAGCTCAATCAAACATTAAATTCTATTCTAAGATGAAAACTGAGCTATTATTACATGCCGATTACAAAAAAAATAAAATGTCTTTAAAGGAAAACAATCCTATAGTTTTCCGAATGCAAAATCATTAATATTTTCTAAAACCATTCCTGTTTTTATCAGGTTCACTGATAGGTCGTTTTGCTACTGGCCCGGGAATTTCCATGTTCAATTTTTAAAAAACCAAACTCAATGAAACAAAAATTATTAATTCTAATTTTTCTGTTCAGCATAATTGCCGGAAAAGTAAATGCGCAAGAACGAACGATCAGTGGTACTGTTAGAGGATCCGATAACGGAGAACCTTTGCCGGGAGTTACAATTCTGGCTGTAGAAAGTAATAAATCGACTGTCAGCGATGCAAACGGAAAGTTTTCTTTGGCCGTAACCCAACAAGACAAAGTAGTTACTATCAATTATATTGGTTACGAAACGCTTGAAAAAAGAGTCAATTCTTCTTTTAATGATATTCTGTTAAATCCTTCTAATACAGCTTTGAAAGAGGTTTTGGTTGTAGGTTACGGAACACAGAGTAAAAAAGAGTTTACCGGTTCTGCAGCCAGAGTAACCTCAAAAACAATTAAAGATATTCCTGTTCAGAGTTTTCAACAGGCACTTATTGGTAAAGCTTCAGGAGTAAATGTTTCAACACCAAGTGGAGTTTTAAACGATACTCCGGTCATTCGAATTCGTGGTGTCAATTCCATATCACTTAGTACATCGCCTTTAATTGTAATTGATGGAATTCCGGTTAATTCCGGGGAAGTGTCTACAACGAATTCAGTTGCCAATAATCCACTTGCAGATATTAACCCGTCTGATATTGAGTCGATTGATATTCTAAAAGATGCAGCTTCTACTTCAATTTACGGTTCACGTGCTGCCGGTGGAGTTATTTTAGTTACCACCAAAAAAGGAAAAACAGGTAAAGCAAAAGTAACTTACGACAGTTGGTTCGGAATTACCAGAGCAACAAGACTTCCTAAACTTTTAAATAACACTCAATTTGAAGATATTAAAAACGAAGCCGTTTTAAACAGTAAAAATTTAAGTGGCAACGGAAATAACACAGCGGTAGCTTCGGCACTTTTTTTCCCTTCTTACAATGCAGATGGTTCACGCGTTAATACAAATTGGCAGGATCAGGTCTACCGTGATGCCATTTCTCAAAACCATAATGTGAGTATCTCCGGTGGAACAGACAAAACAAAATATTTTTTCTCTACCAATTATTCCAAACAAGAAGGAATTACAAAAGACAATGAGTTCGAAAGAAAAGGAGCCCGATTTAATATAGATCATGAAGTAAACAGCTGGTTGAAATTAGGCGGAAATCTTTCGTATAACAATACATTTAATCAGGCACAAAATACAGGCTCGCTAAGCAGCAGCGGATTATTATTAATTGGCGCAGCACGTTTGGCTTTGGCGCTTCCTCCAAACGTTTCTCCTTATAATGAAGATGGTACTTATAATTTAAGTCCAACAGGAACAGCAAATCCGGGAAATAATTTGTTTACCAATACATTATGGCATCCGGGAGCGCTGTTTGAAAATAGTAAATACACTAGTTCAAACGATCATTTTGTTGGAAATGTACACGCTACAATTACGTTTTTCGAAGGATTTAAATTTGATAGTAATTACGGATTTGACAGATTAGGAGCAGATAATATAACCTATTTGAGTCCAAATCTTGGATCTTCTGCATTTGCTACAAGCGGTTCATCTACGAATATTGCAGCTTTAAGAGATAATTACAATTTTACCAACAGTTTATCTTTCGACAGACGATTTGGTCAAAATCATCACGTTGCCGCATTGGCAGGCTACGATGTTCAGAGATTCGAAAACTCTTCCTGGGGAGCCAATCAAACGAACGTTTCAGACCCATTTTTTGAAAATTATCAGGGAACCTGGGGAACCATCAGAGCATCTGGAAACGGTTTGTCAGAACGACTTTTTCTTTCTTCTTTCTTCAGATTATCTTATGATTATGCAGGGAAATATTTCATAACAGGAAACTTTAGAAAAGACGGAAACTCCGCTTTGGGAGTTAATAACAAATACGGAAACTTTGGCGGTATCTCTGCAGGATGGTCTGTAAGCGAAGAATCTTTCTTTAAGAACAGCGGTATTACAGATTATTTCAGTTCACTTAAACTAAAAGGAAGCTGGGGAAGAGTAGGTAACGGAAACCTTTCGTCAGCTTATGCCTCGCAAAACCTTTATGGAGCATCCATTTACGGAACAGCATCAACGTGGGCTATTTCTCAGGCAGGAAATGAAAATTTAGGATGGGAAACAAGCGACCAGACCAATATTGGAATTGAAGCAGGCTTCTTTAAAGACAGATTAGAATTTACAGCGGATTATTTCAATAATAATGTAAACGGATTAATTTTGAGTACACCACAATCACCTTCAAAAGGAATTCCCGGAGATGCTATTCTTTCTAACGTTGGGTCTATGTACAATCGTGGTATCGAGTTAGGTCTGAATGCTTCGATTGTAAATAATGAAAATTTTCAATGGAAAGCTTCCTTCAATTATACACATGTAAAAAATAAAGTTACGGCTCTTGCCGAAGGAAATACAGATATTATAGGATATACTCAGGTCACTACAGAAGCCAATAATATTACGAGAGTAGGTTATTCTGCCGGAAGTCTTTATGGAGCCGTAACAGCAGGAGTAAATCCGGAGAACGGACAGAGAATATTTCTAAACAAAAATGGAGAAAAAGTACAATACAGCGCAGCAGCTCCTTCTGGACAAAGCAACTGGACGTACTTAGACGGGACAACGGCGCAAGCGATTACAGTTTCTGATTATCAGGTTTTGGGTAATGCGCTGCCGGTTTGGTACGGAGGTTTAACCAATAACTTCCAATACAAAGCCTTTGACTTTACAGTAGGGTTTACGTATTCCGGAGGAAACAAAGTAATGAACAATACAAGAGGAACTCTTCTGGATCAGCGCTTTTACAACAATTCAACAGAAGTCTTAAACCGCTGGACAACACCAGGTCAGGTTACAGATATTCCAAGAGTGGTTTATAATGATGTTATCTCAAACGGATCAAGCGGATATGCTATTTCTGATAATGCAGAAAAAGCAGATTTCTTAAGATTACAGCAGTTGGCGATTGGTTTTTCGCTTCCAAAAAATATTTTAGAAAAAGCACAAGTAGCATCTGTTAGACTTTATCTGCAGGCAACCAATCTTTTCCTGATTACTTCCTACTCGGGTTCTGACCCTGAAACTTCTTCAAACGGAGATTCAACAACCTCTATGGGAGTAGAAAAGAATTCTGTAGGACAAGGGAGAACTTTCACATTTGGTCTTAACGTCGGTTTCTAATAAATAATAAAAATTACAATGAAAACATATATAAAATCATATCGAAAATCAATTGCAGCAGTAGCACTTCTTTCGGGACTATTATTTACTTCTTGTGAAAATAATGAAGATTTAGCCATAACACCGGAAACCACCGTTTCTGATCAGGATATTTTTAAAACTCCCGCCAGAATTGAAGGTTTGGTAAACGGAATTTACAAAGCGTTTAAAGGTGCGAGTCTTTACGGTGGACGTTTCCTTTTGTATCAGGATCAGCGAGGCGAAGATTTCATCAACATTACGGCAAATAACTTTACAGGTTACGAAAGTTGGAACAATTCATACAGCTCTGGTTCAAATGACATTAATAATCTTTGGTCAGCAGCCTATTCAGCAATCAATAGAGCGAATATTTTAATTGAAGGACTAGCTGTAAATCAAGGTGTAATTACAGAACAAAAAGCCAACGAATATATCGGTGAAGCCAAATTAATAAGAGCGTTATCATATTACAGTTTGGTAGTTAGTTTTGGACAGCCTTACAATAAAGATGCAGGAGCATCTCAAGGAGTTCCTTTACGTTTAAAAGCAGAAACAGGTACAGCCAATAATGATTTGGCAAGAAGTACTGTTGCAGAAATTTATACGCAGATATTAAAAGATCTGGATGATGCAGAGGCAGCTCTACCACAGAGTTATACCAGCGCAGATTTGAATACAACAAGAGCACACGTAAGCACAGCAATTGCTTTAAAAACAAGAGTATATCTTTCGCAGAATAATTGGGCAAAAGTAATTGAGGAAGCGGCAAAATTAGCACCGCAGACACAAGCGCCGTTTTCTACCACCGCCAGCGAAGTAAAACATGCCTTACAGCCGGATATTACCGTTTTGTTTTCGTCCAATTATGCAACTGTTGAATCTATTTTTAGTATTCCGATGAGTAGTTTGGATTCGTATACAGGACAATCTGCGATAGCGTACATCTACAATACCAATTTAGAATATTATTTAAATCCGACCGGTATTTTGGGTGATGCACAGTGGGGAGCTACTGATAAAAGACGTGATTTAACAAGAACCGTTTCCGGAAAACAATATTTTAAAAAATACGCAAAACCGTCACCATTCTTAGATTATATTCCTGTTGTTCGCTATTCAGAAGTTTTATTGAATTATGCCGAAGCAGCCGCTAAAACCGGAGACCTTACATTAGCAGCTAATCTTTTAAGAGCGGTTCACCTTCGTTCTGATCCTTCGTATGTATTTTCTGCAACAGTAACTTCTGATCCAGTACAGCTGATCGACGCTATTTGGAAAGAACGCCGAATTGAGTTGTTAGGAGAAGGTTTTCGCGGATTAGATTTACTAAGAAACCTACAGGATCTTCCTGCGAAAGGAGACAGTAAACTGCAAACACCAGCCGTTGTGCCTTCAGCAGCTAATTATATTTTTCCGGCTCCAAATACCGAATTAGCAACGAATAAATTGTATTAAAAATAACTTAGAAACTTAGTCAGGGTTTCACTTAAAAAAACAAATAAAATGAAAAAGATACTATTAGGTTTTGCTTTATTTCTTGGCATAACACAAAGTCAGGCACAAGAGCATAATTTGCAATTAAAAGGAACTGTAGCAGATACTGTTGCTCAATATGTGTATTTGCAAAAATTCCACAATAAAATGTTTACTACAATTGATTCTGTAAAAGTTAAAGACGGAAGTTTCAGTTTTAAAACAAAAGTAAAAACGTCTGAATTATATGGTCTAAGCGTAAATACAGCCAATATTCCGCTGTATGTTTTCCTTGAAAAAACACCAATTACGGTAAAATTAAGTCCGGTAAAAAATTACAGCACTTCGGTTGTGGAAGGTTCAGCTTCTCAGGATTTATTTGATGTTTACAGAAAAACAAAAAACGTAGAAATCAGCAAGTTCATCACAGAACATCCGGCTTCTATCGTATCCGCTTATGTTTTGTACAGAAACTGGTCGTACAGATTAACTCCGGATCAAATCACACAAAATATTGCTTTGTTAGATAAAAGCCAGCAAAATAGCACTTACGTGAAAGAACTAAAGGAACTGGTTAAGGTTTTAAACGGATTGCAAATTGGAAAAAAAGCCCCCGATTTTACAGCCAACAATCCGGACGGAAAACCAGTTCGTTTTTCAGAAAACCTCAAAGGCGAATATACTTTGGTTGATTTCTGGGCTTCATGGTGTGCGCCGTGCCGAAAAGAGAATCCAAATATTGTGGCAGCTTACAAACAATATCACGACAAAGGATTCAACATTATAGGCATCTCTTTAGATAAAAAGAAAGAAAACTGGATAAAAGGAATTAAAGATGATAATTTAGATTGGCTTCAGGTTTCAGAATTGATTTACTGGAACAGTGCCATTGCCAAATTGTATGGTGTAAGAGCAATTCCAGCCAATTATCTGGTAGATTCAAAAGGAATTATTGTAGCGAGAAATCTTCGCGGAGAAGAACTTCAAACAACACTGAAATCACTTTTAGACAAATAATGTATACGAACCTGTACGATGGTAAAATCGTACAGGTTTAAATTTTAATGATAAAAAAATGAAAAGGAAATTATTTTTTTCAACCGTTGTACTATTTGCTTTAGCGGCAAATGCACAGGTAAAAAGTACTTTTAAAGGACAAGATCCCATTACGGCTGTTTCAACAGTAACGCGTCCTGTGCAAAAACAATGGAAAGGTGTTTTTGATAAAACAGGCGATGAGGTTTTCTTCGGAAATAACTTTGCAGGCGCAAGACTAAACGGAGTTGTCAAAATTGATGAAACAACATTCAGCGTTTTGATTACACCTGAAAACACGCCAATTAACGGAAGTCCTTGGTATGCTTTTAAAGTTTGGTCAAAAACAAACAAAGAAATCAAAATTCGGTTTGATTATCCGCAGAATGTAAAACATCGCTACAATGCTAAAATCAGTAACGATGGCAAAAAATGGGAGGCCTCTCAAAATGGAACTTTCGTAAAAAGAGAAAAAGATTCCAACTATGTTTTGACAGTAAAAGTCAGTAAAGACACTACTTGGATTGCAGCGCAGGAACTTAAAACCTCTAAAGATATCAAGGAATGGATTTCTGCATTAAAAAACAAAAACAATACAGCAGAAACTTCTATAGGTTTAACTGCCGAAGGGCGCAAGATTCCGGTTTTTAGCATTGGAAATACGTCATCTAAAAATAAAATCCTGATTTCGGGCAGAAACCATCCGCCGGAAGTTACAGGACATTATGCGCTCGAAGCTTTTATTGAAAGCTTGACAGCCGATACACCATTGGCAAAAAAGTTCAGAAAGAAATTTGAAGTGTACGTAATTCCACTTTTAAATCCAGATGGAGTCGACGGTGGTTTTTGGAGACATAATTCGGGCGGAATCGATTTAAACCGGGATTATAATGACTTCAATCAGCCGGAAACAAAAGCAGTTCGGGATTTCTTGAAAAATGAAATTAAAGGCGAAAATAAATTGTTGTTTTCGATTGATTTTCATTCCACTCACGATGATATTTATTATACCGTTGATCCCGAATTGAAAGGTAATATTCCGGGTTTTGTGCCCAATTGGCTCAACAAAGTCAAAGACGGAATTCCGGGTTATACACCGCATGTAAAACCGTTGTATTTTAAACCACCGACTTTTACTTTATTCAGTTATTTATTTGAAACCTATAAAACAGAAGCATTGGTTTTTGAAATTGGAGATAGTACGCCAAAAGATTTCATTAAAAAGAAAGGCGAAGTTTCGGGAGAAGAATTTATGAAATTGATATTAGAAAGCAGTAAAAACTAAAAGAATAGGGGAATGAATACAATAAAAAATAAAATTAGTACCGCCTTACTACTTCTGGCAGCAGTGAGTTGTTTCGGGCAGCAGAAAAAAGAATTAATTCAAGTTACGGATCTTTTAAAAATAAGAACGGTTGGTGATGTAGAATTGAGCAAAGACGGGCAGAACGCCGTTTTTACTGTAAAAAGTATCATTAAAAATCCGGAAAACGCATTAGATTATGATTATGATACACAGCTTTGGATCACTAAAACGGCAAAGAACAGCAAACCAAGACAATTAACTTTTGGAAAAGAAGGATCAAGTTCTCCGGTTTTCAGCCCTGACGGAAAACAAATTGCTTTTACAAGAAGCATAAAAGGAAAATCACAAGTATTCCTTTTTACGGTTGATGAAGGTGGAGAAGCGGTTCAGTTAACGACTTCTAAATATGGTGCCGGAAACCCAAAATGGAGTCCTGACGGAAAGCAGATTTTGTTTACGGCTTCTCTTCAAATCAATGAGTTGGTTAAAGATTCGGTTTTAAATCCCAATAAAGAATTACCTGTTTGGAGTTATGAAAAACCAGGATTTGCTGCCAATGAAAACTTGATAGTTAATAAAGCCAAAGCTGATCCAAACGGAAGTATTGAAGCGATCAGAGCCTATTTAGACAATAACGAAAAAGACAAAAAAGCAAAAGTAATGGATAAGCTCCAATTTCAAACGGAAACAGGACTTAGCAGTGAACTTCGTTTTTCGCATGTTTTTATAATCGATGCAAAACCGGGAGCAAAAGAACATGCCATTACCAAAGGATTTTATTCGTATTCTAATCCATCTTTTGTGAGCAATACTAAAATTGTGTTTAGCGGAAATATCAAGGAGAAAAGACATCCGGACAGAGTTCTGGAAAGTAAGATCTACACGATCAATACCGACGGAACTAACGTAACCGAATTACTTGGCGCCGAAAATCAGGTTTTCCAACTTTTGGCCGTTTCTCCTTCAGGAAAACAATTGGCTTATCAGGAAAGTATCATCAATAATTTATCGGTTCCGGTTCTTAAAATTTTCAATTTAGAAAATCCTTCGGCGGAAAGCCAAACAATTGAATATGATCGAAATAACAACAATGTAAGATTCTCGAAAGATGAAAAACAGCTTTATTTTACATCATCAAGTAATGGAGGATCTGCCATCTGCACAGTATCGCTCAATACGCTAAAAGTAACAGCACTTACTTCATTTGATCAGGGAATTACAGATTATGATATTAACAACGGTGTTGTCGTTTTCTCTAAGACAGATGTCAAAAATCCATCAGAATTGTATGTTGCTGACTTGAAATTAAAAGAGCCCAAATTGATATCAGAGTTCAATACAAAATGGCTGGAGAACAAACAAATCAGCTTGCCGGAAAAAGGCACTTTTGTAAACGAAAAAGGGCTTGAGATCGAATATTGGGTTATGAAACCCACTCGTTTTGAAGAAGGAAAAAAATATCCCCTGTTAACAGAAATCCACGGAGGTCCGGCGTCTATGTTTGGTCCCGGTGACGGAAGCATGTGGCTGGAATATCAATTTTTTACAGCTCAGGGTTATGGAGTAGTGTACAGTAATCCAAGAGGTTCATCAGGCTACGGAGAAAAATTCTTAAGATCGAATATCAACGATTGGGGAACCGGACCGGCAAGTGATGTTTTAACAGCATTAGACAAAACGGTTGCACAAGGCTGGGCAGATCAAAGCCGACTCTTTATTACGGGAGGATCTTATGCAGGTTATTTAACCACCTGGATTATCAGTCATGATCAGCGATTTAAAGCAGCTTCAAGTCAGCGTGGCGTTTATGATTTCAGTACCTTTTTTGGAGAAGCCAATGTATGGAGAATGGTACCGAGATATTTCGGAGGTTATCCTTGGGAAGAAAAAACAAAAGCAATTTTAGAGCGCGAATCTCCAATTAACTATGTAGAAAATATCAATACACCATTTTTGATTTTCCACGGTGATAATGATAATCGCACCGGCGTTACACAAAGTCAGATGTTGTACAAAAGCCTTAAAGTTTTAGGTAAACCAGTTGAATATGTAAGACAGCCCGGAGCAAGCCACGAATTGACCAGAAGCGGAGACAACCGTCAGAGAATTGACCAGCTGCTTCGAACGTATGAATTCTTTGAAAGATTCAATCATTAAAAAAAGTCATTCTCAAAAAACAGTAATTTTTAGACCAATGTTCCTATTTTAACCGATCTTTGCACCGGAAAATCGGTAAAAATATCCGCCGAGTTAATTTAAAAAATACGCATGCAAATTATTTCAAATAAAAAGCTTAAAAAAGAAAATCAAAAAATAGCGACCTTAATATCCTTTGCTCTTATACCTCTTTCAGGGTTTGCAACAGATATTTATCTCCCGTCAATGCCTTCTATGGGAACTGCTCTTCATATTAGTAGTCTGGAGATACAGCTGACTTTAAGTATATTTCTTATCAGTTATGGTGTAGCTCAGTTATTTATTGGAAGTATTGTAGATAGTTTTGGCCGATACAATATTAGTTTGACGGCGATGGTACTTTTCATTCTTTCCTGTTTGGTGATTGCCAATACCCAAAATATTTATCTTATTTATACGATGAGGTTAATACATGGAATTACAGTCGCCGGGATCGTGGTGGCTAAAAGAGCTTATTTTGTTGATCTTTTTGAAGGAGAACAGTTAAAGATTTACCTGAGTATCTTTACTATAATTTGGTCTACGGGACCTATAATTGCGCCATTTATTGGTGGATATCTTCAGGAAATTTTCGGATGGGAAGCCAATTTTTATTTTTTAGGTGCAGTGGCCGCAGTATTTTTTGTACTTGAAATGGTATTTGGCGGTGAGACAATAAAGGCTCCAATGGAATTCAATATAAAGAAAATTGGAGGTATCTATTTGGAAATGCTTAAAACACCAAGTTTTATGCTTGGCGTTTTTATGCTCGGATTAGCCTATTCGATGGTAATGGTTTACAATATGTCAGGGCCTTTTATTATAGAGCACGAGCTGTTGCTTACGCCTGTAGTGGCTGGATATTGTTCTCTAATACTTGGATTTGCATGGATGGCAGGTGGTTTTATTGGTAAAGCAACTATTAAAATTCCTTTCTATAAAAAAATGGCAATAAATATTCTGATGCAAATCATTTTTGTAGTCGCTATGATTTTAGCTGTGGGCTTCTATTCCAGTGTTTTTACATTAGTACTTTTTGCATTTCTAATTCATGTCTGTTCAGGTTACACCTATAACAATTATTTTGTGTTTAGTCTCAGCAGTTTTCCTAAAAATGCAGGTATAGCTGGTGGACTCACAGGAGGAATTGTTTATATTTTGGTCTCTTTTTTAAGTTTCTTCATTATAAAATTTTTACCGGCAAAAGACCAGTATAACCTTAGTTACAGCTATTTAATATTAGCACTGCTTTCCGGACTTGTAATGTTTATCATTGTCCGTTATGTAAAGAACATTACTCAAAAGTAAAATAATAGATATCTTCTAAAAATAAAGTAGCCGTTGCATCAGTCAGATTTTTTTCTTCAAAAAGAATTTTTCGCACCTGATACAACGGCTAGTTTTTTTATTGCTATAGGTGTAGATCGTAGCGTTCAAGAAGAAACGTATTTCCCCATTGACTAACTTCTTGGGTTTCACTTAACTCAAAACCAACTTGTTTATACATGTCCAAAGCACGTTCCTGCATGTTTGTGGTAAGCAAATAAATGTTTTTATATCCTTTTATTTGACAGAAATCTAATGCCTCACCTAAAAGTTTTTTTCCTATCCCTAATCCTCTGACAGACGGATCTAATAAAAACCATCTGAGCTGCGCTTCCAGATCTGTCTGATGTACTATAGCAATGCAGCCCACAATTTGATTATTCAGTTCAGCCAGCCACAAGCGATCCTTTTCTGGCCTATAATCTGCGAGAAAGTGATGAAATGTCTCCACTACATAAGATTCAAATTCCGATGAAAATCCGGACTCCTTATTGTAAATTTTACCATGAAGATGAATGATATAACCAATGTCTCCTGGCCTTAAATCATACCTGTAAGTAATGTTGACCGGCGCGATTTTATCTTCCTCATTCTTTAGCAGTTTTTTTATAGTGGCCATCGCGTCCACTAGTTTTTCCTGTTCGCTGGTCGTAAGACTCTGGATTCTTAATTTTGTTTGGTCATCGGCAATGTCATTCAACTCTTTAAGTAATTCGGTACCCAAAGTCGTAAGCTTAATAGTAAAGGCACGCCTGTCCGTTACGGAATGACATTTTTCAATCACACCATCCTTTGTGAGGCGCTTGACTACTCTGCTCATATATCCCTTGTCAAGATTTAAAATTCCACATATATTTTTGGCAGTTGTTTGCTGAGCTTCCGCGATTTCATGAATAATGCGTATTTCAGTTACTGAGTATTGGCTTTCAAGATAAAACTGATCCAATATATCCAAATGGGATACATAGAATCGGTTAAACGATCTGATTTCGGAGGTTATGTTGGTCATTACAAATTTTATTTATCGCAAATATATAAATTAGTTGCTTTTGTCAACTAATTATTTTGATTTTCTTTGGATATTCTAAATTGTAAAGAACTAGCCAATGCTTCCAAAGTGTAAAAAATGGTTATGTCAAATATTCGTATAGCAAGAAAAATTTTAAAACGCTTTAATTAATATATTTGACACACCAAATCCACAATTAAACCTAAACTCAAATGATGTTTCAAAAAAAGAAAATCAATAGAAAAACAATACTTTTAATCTTTTGTATTTTGTCTAATTTTTGCTTCGGACAAGCTAACTATTATGTTGCAACAACGGGTAATAATGCTAATTCCGGTTCTCTTGCTTCACCTTGGAAAACAATACAATACGGATTAAATCAATTGCCGGCAAATGGAATTTTAAACATTTTTCCGGGAACGTACTTAGAAAAAATTACAATTGCGAAAAGTAATATTACCTTAAAAAATTATTCCGCGATACTTCCTGTTATTGATGCCACAGGATTAACTACTCAAGATGCTATTCTTGCCATCAAGAATAAAAGCAATGTAACTATTGATGGAATTGAGCTGCAAAACAATATTCAAAATACGGCTCAGGGAATTTTAGTTGAAGGAAGTGGAGATAACATTACAATTAAAAACTGTAAAATACACGATATTCATTTTTCATCCAATGTAAATGCGGCTGTAAACGAAAACGTAAATGCACAAGGAATTATAGTTTTTGGTACTAACGCTACAACGCCAATTACCAACTTAAAAATACAAAATAATGAATTGTACAATTGCAGGTTAGGTTACAGCGAAGGAATTGCGGTAAATGGAAATGTCAGCGGGTTTGAAGTTACTAACAATAACGTTCATAATCTTACGAATATTGGTATCGACATTATTGGTCACGAAGGCACTTGTCCAAATCCGGCAAACGATCAGGCCAGAAATGGACTTGTTAAAAACAATATTGTTCATGATTGCATTGCAGCCTATTCAACATCCGGAGGAATTTATATAGATGGAGGAAAAAATATAACAGTTGAAAACAATACCTCGTATCATAATGGATATGGAGTAGAGGTTGGCTGCGAAAAAATTGGGCAGACTACCGATGGAATTATTATTAGAAATAATGTTTTTTACGACAATCAAATTTGTGCTGTAGCAATGGGAGGATTTGATTATCCGTCTGGTTCAGGAAAAGTTATTAATTCTTCTTTTAGGAACAATACCTGTTATTTTAATGATTTCAGCAATTCCGGAAGCGGTGAATTGTATCTTTCTTACAGTGAAAATAGTACTATTGAAAACAATATTTTTTATACCCGAACTCAAAATATTTTAAGCTATGCAGAATTAACACAACCGGGTTTAATTTTCAATTACAATACCTTTTTCTGTCAGGCAGGTACAACAAAATTAACAGCAGACTGGAACGGAACGCAATATACAGGATTTGCTTCTTTTGTGGCAGGAACGAAAACAAATGCAAATTCTATATTTGCAAATCCACAATTGACGAACGCTACTATCACCAATCCTGATTTTCATCTTTTGACCAATTCGCCAAGTAAAAATGCAGGAAATCCAGCTTACATTGCTGCAAGTACCGAAACCGATTATTATAATGGACTAAGAATTGAAGGAGGAAGAATTGATTGTGGAGCAGATGAGTTTGGAATTACTACTTTGGGAATCGATAAATTGGAAGTTTCTAAATTCAATGTATACCCAAATCCGGCAACAAATTTTATTACTATAGATTCTGAAATAAAGGTAGATAAATATCAAATTTTCAATATCAACGGACAAAAATTACTGGAAGGATCTGAAAATAAAATTAATATTTCAGGATTGAATTCAGGACTTTACTTTATAAAGTTTGAAATTGAGAGTAAGAGTTACGTATCTAAAATAATCAAAAAATAATCAATTATTATTTCTAATCGAACTCAATTGTGGCTCCATCGCTTATAATTGACATGTTTGTTATTGTCCATTACAAAAAGGACATTACTAAAAATTAAATATAAACTTCAAGTACTCTCAAATTTGCCATTCAGCCAGATTTGAGAGTATTTTTTTTAATGATTTTCCTTTCTCAGTTAAAGTATAAAATACACCGTCTTCGATTTTTTCTTTTGTAATTAATAAGTCGTCAGTCATTTGTTTAAGATGCAATGCTAGCATTCGATCACTTATTGCAGGCAAGAGCTGTTTAAAATTTGAAAATGATCGTCTATCGTGTTCCAGTAAACTAAAAAGCAGCGATAGTTTCCAGCGTCCTGAAATCAGCTGCAGTGTTTTAGAAGCATTGCAGAAATCAGTAAGAGTTTGTTGATTTTCAAAATTTGTGGAGCTTTCTTTTCTCATTACTAACAATTTTGTGAGTTGCCCACATATCGGACAGTTGAACCTATATTTGTCTCAAAAGTAATCATAATGAATAATAACATAAAAGGATTTCATCATTTTGCTATTAAGGCGCAGGATTTTGATAAGACAGTACAATTTTACAATACTTTAAATTTTGAAATAGTACACAGCTGGAGTTTACCCGAGTTCAATTTGCAGCGCTGCGTCATGATGAAAAACAAGGCATTTGAATGTTATATCGAAATCTGCGATCGCAATGCAGCTTTTCCAACCGAGGGACGAAAAAGGAGGGAAGGAGATCCTCATATTGAAAATGCTCTTTTACATATCTGCTTTATTGTTGATGATGCCAAAAAAGCCTACAATGAAGCAATAGAAAACGGAGCAACGGCATTATCTCAAAAAGAAACATTGAGCTTGAAAAATGCTCAAAAAGCAATAACCGTAAGCAATAGTCTGGTTTATAGCCCAAATGGTGAAGTTATTGAATTTCTGGAATCTGTTGTTTTTTAGTTTTTTGAAGTACGTTATAATTCTGTTTACGAAGTATTTAATTCATGATTTAGGTGAATTTAAATGATTTAAAAAACGTAAAAGTACTTCTATTTCAATTTCAAAAAAGTTAAAAAACTGTAGTAAAAATATTTCTTATATTCGCCTGACGAAAAGCTGTATTGATGTCATTCTATGGCGGGTATTAGTGGGTTGAAGGTCATTGTAAAAAAGAACAAAATGAAAATAGTAGTACTTATATCAATTTTAGTATTGAGTGTTTCTTGTAGAAATAAAGAAATAAAATCAGTTGAAAAAATAGATACTTCAAAAGAAACAGAAGAGATAATTTCTGAAAATAAAAGTAAACCGGATACTAGTTATACTACTGACATTCCTCATATAGAAGATTTCCAAAATGAAGTAATGAAAGAAGAAGATATTCTTTTTAATGGAAGGCTAAAAAAATATTTCACGCTAAGCGAATTCGAAACAGTATTTGGACAAAATGATAGCATTAAATTATTGTTAGAAGAGGAGCCTTGCTATACCATTTTTGAAAATAAAGATGGAAGTGTTGATCCGGAAGACAAGTATCTTTACAAAGAGGGTTCACGATTTGAAAACTCAAAAGACAAAGTAGCTGTTGATGAATTTAAATTTACAAAAAGTAATTTTGTTTTATTTAAAGGAATTAGGCTAGACTCCTCTACATCAATAAGCGACTTGCAAAAAATATTTCCGAATGCGACAAAAAATATTGGATCTATGGATGTGTATAAAGAAGGAAAGGTACAAGTAATTCAGTTAAGAGAGGATGAAAATAATGTTTCTGACGGACATATAAATATATTCATTAAAAACGGAAAATTATACTCCATGCATTGGTGGTATCCTTGTTAAAAGGAGACATTTGTAAAATCTATAGAATCGTGTTTTTTCTTTTTAGAATATTCTTTTAAAGCGGAAAGCCAATTTCCCAGATGTGTCCAAAAGGATCTTTTAATTTTCCAATTCTCCAGTCTTCTTCAGTTGTTATGGGACAAATTTCTGTTGCCCCATATTGTAATGCATCTTCAAATATTTTATCTGCGTTTTGAGTTTCTAAAATTATTCTAATAGGCGCGGTAGTATTGGATTGTCCAGCAGTTTGACTGCCATCACAGGGTTCTTCGTCGCTTAGATAAAATTCAGCACCATCAATTGTGATTACGGATGAAATTTTATTGTTTTCAAGCGAATATCTCTTTGATTCAATAGCTCCAAAAGCATGTATGTAAAAGTCAACTGCTTTTATTCCATTTTCTACTACAAGAAAAGGTTTGATATTAGTTTTGATTTTTGTCATTGCGATGAAAATTAACGATTCAATAGTATTTAATAGAATGTAAAAATAATTATTTGTTTTGATTTTCAAATAGTTAAGTGGCTTTTTTGATGTGTTTTTTTTTCTACAATTCTAATAATATTCGAAGTTGTTTATAATAAAAAAAGTTAAAAATTGTAGTAAAAATATTTCTTATATTCGCCCGACGAAAAACTAATTCACTTCAGAAACACAACCAAAATGAACAAACTTAAAAACACTCTTTTCCTTTACCTGATAATTATAATTTCACCTTTTGCAATTGTATCCTGCCAAAGTAAAAGCAATAACAAAAGCAACATCAAAAAGAAAAAAGAATTTGTTCATTTTGTTGTACAACCCGAAGTAGAGCTTGGAAAATCTTTTGATTTTAGTATTCATTTTGAAGAAATGCCGGACAGTATTTCGAGTAGTACTCCGGAAATTGATGGTTTGGAATTAACTGATAAATTAAGCTATGCATTAAACAGAACAAGAGAAAGTGAACTGACAGGTGATGATGATAAAGTCATTAAGAAATTTTATTCTTTTTACACCTATGCTACACCTACAAAACTGGGCAAAATAGAGTTTCCGATTTTGTCGGTAACACATAAAGGAAAGGTATATAAGACTTCGCCATTTTCTATTAATGTTGTAGAAAAAATTAAAACCGACCAGAATGCTGTAAAAGTAATTTGGTCTTCAGACCAATCTAGTTACGATAAAAAAGACACCATTACATTGAGCCTGTACGAGTATTCGAAATTCTCTAAAACATATAGAAAGCGTGCTGCGGCTAAAAATCTTTCACTTAAAGGAAAGGAAAACGAAATAAAGGTAGGTGTTGAACAAACCATTGATGATATAGCAGGAATAGATGGTTTTGAAAAATGGATTGATCCACAATTTGAGATTGTAAATTTTGATTGGGATTTATTCAGAAACAGACAATCAATGGAAAAAATTGATAATGAACTTTATATCAAAACATTGATTTTAGAAATACAACTTTCAGCAAAAACAACAGGAACGGTTGAATTTGGACCAAGTGAATATGATTTTTTACTGTACAAAAGTAATACGGACTATTTCAACAAATTCGTTCCTAACGACAATGGAAGTTATAATGTAACGGATAATGGTTCAACTAATCTTAAAGTTAAATCTAATAAATTGACAATCGAAATAGATTAAAGTGTAGGATACAATTTAGAAGTTCGTTTAAAGTAATATTCGATCTATTCTTTATTTTTTTTGATTAACTCCCGTTACAATTCTAAAAGCTTCATAGTAATTTGAAGCTTTTTTTGTTTGAGTTAGATTTACTAAAACTTGATTCAGATTGTTAGTGCGAAGTAGGGTAGACATTCCCACAGTTTTCCATTATGAACTCTTTGTTGAGCGAGGTTGTACTTTGATAATTCAGCTCAGAATTCTTTCAAATGGCTTTTTACTTTCTTGTGAACTAATTTCTTAACTCCAGCTGGCGAGCATCTCGCTTTTATAATTACGAAACGTTTCTCCCTGATCTACCTACGATGATTATAGCTTTTTGGATATTTAGTTCTCTCCATAAACCAGTATAAATATGTATTGTAGCATTTTATTTTATCATTACACTTGTTGAGATAAATATTAGTAGGTTATGGTTTTCCGTAAATCTCATCAAATCTCTTTCAATAATTTTATCAAATGGAAGCAGCCGAAATTCGTACAGAGAATATTAGAAATGAATGCCATAATAACAAATTTCATTGTTATGGTAAATCCTATATTTATGGAGAGCGGGTAAACAAGTACGAAAGAAGATTAAGATTAATAAACTTTATTGGTTTGATTGTTCCATTAATTTTTGGAGGTTATGTACTAACTTATGGGAACAATTACATCCAAAGCCTTTCGCTTTATGTGGCCGGTCCAATATTGTTAATACAATTAATATTTTCAGCATTGGCTTTAGTATTTAAATGGGATGATGAATTAGCGTATTCTTTAGAAGCTACAAGAGATCATAATCTTTTAGCACAAGACTTTAAAACATTAGGTCAATTTCCACCAGCTTCTGTTGATGATTTAACCATAAAATATAACATTTTGAATGAAAAACTAAAATTTCGAAATGAGCAAGATGTAAAACATGATCTAACTAATAAAGAGCGGATTAAAGGAATGAGATGGTCTCTTCGCGAATTTAATAAAGAATGTATCAGATGTCATGAAATTCCATACTCAATGGAAAAATCAACCTGTGCAGTTTGTGGTAAATATTAATTAAACAATTATAAAAATGAGTACAAAAACAGAAAAGTTCAAATATGAGTTTACAAAATTATCAGATGCTGAAAAGGCAGAGTTAACTAAATTCATTAATGATTATCAAGCAGGAACAACTTTTTATAAATCAAATTTAAGTGAATCTTTAAGGAAAAGTTTAGGTCCAACTGATGCTTCAAAATGTGGGTGTTGCGGAAAATAATAGTTAGAAGTAAAAAATTGTCAAATAAATTTTAACAAATTAGTACTTTACAAACTAAATCACAATATTATTATGATTGATAAAGTGCTAATTTATTGGTAAGTTTGACAATCACAAATTAATTCTTTTAATGGCTAAAATAGACAATAGTACTTTTGAGCAAAAACTCTTTAAATCAGCAGATAAACTTCGAAAAAATATTGATGCAGCTGAATACAAACACGTAGTATTAGGCTTAATCTTCCTGAAATATATTTCCGAATCTTTTGGAGAGCTGTATGATAAACTAAAAGCCGATGAATATTCGGATCCCGAAGATCGAGATGAATACCTAGCAGCTAACACCTTCTTTGTACCGAAAGAAGCACGTTGGAACCACATACACGCCAATGCTAAATTACCAATAATTGGACAAACCATCGATGAAGCAATGCAAGCCATCGAGAGGGAAAACAAAGAGCTTAAAAATGTTTTACCACAAGTATATGGTAGAGCCAATTTAGACAAAACCTCTTTAGGGGAGTTGATTGATCTAATTTCTAACACCGAATTGCAAATAGAAAACGGTAAATCAAAAGACCTTTTTGGTAGAGTCTACGAATACTTTTTAGGTGAATTTGCTAATGCCGAAGGTAAAAAAGGAGGACAATTCTATACACCAAAATCAATTGTGAAATTAATGGTAGAAATGATAGAGCCTTACAAGGGCAGAGTATATGATCCAGCAAGTGGTAGTGGCGGAATGTTTGTAATGAGTGAAAAATTTGTAACTGAGCATCAAGGAAATATAAAAGATATTACCGTTTATGGACAAGAAAGTAACCAAACGACTTGGAAACTTTCTAAAATGAATCTTGCTATTCGTAACATTAACTCCAAGTTTGTGGCATGGAATACTGAAGGGACTTTTCTTAAAGATGCACACCCAGACTTAAAAGCTGATTTTATTTTAGCTAATCCACCATTTAACCAAAGTGAATGGGGAGTAGATATTTTGCAAGAAGATGGACGTTGGAAATATGGTATACCTCCAGGTGGGAACGCTAATTTTGGCTGGATGCAACATATGTTGTACCATTTGGCACCACGAGGTGTGATGGCAACAGTTTTGTCTAACGGTTCGTTAAGCTCTAACACTAGCGGTGAAGGTGAAATACGTAAAAATTTAATTGAAAACGATTTGGTAGAATGCATTGTCGCTTTACCCAAACAATTATTTTACAATACAGGAATTCCTGCCTGTATTTGGTTTTTACGCAGAGAAAAAAGTAATCACAGTCGTGAGATTTTGTTTATCGATGCCTCCGAAATGGGGTTTATGAAAGATCGAACGCATCGTGATTTAGCAGAGGGGGACATAGAAAAAATAACAGCTACTTACAGCAACTGGCGTAAGAGAGAAAACTACCATAATGAAAAAGGTTTTTGTAAAAGTGCAAATTTGGATGAAATACGAAACCACAACTATATCCTGACACCTGGACGTTATGTAGGCATTGAAGATTTCGATGATGATGGTATTTCTTTTGAAACCAAAATGACAACCTTAACAAGTATTTTAAAAGAACAAATGAATAAAGAATCAGAACTGAATAACGAAATAGTTACACAACTGGCTAAAATTGGTATTCAATTATGAAAGGTTATAAAGAAACAAAGATTGGAAAAATACCTGAAGATTGGGAAGAAGGAAAATTTTCAACTGATTTAAAAATTCAAGGTAGGATTGGATGGAAAGGATATACAACTTCTGATCTAGTTGAATCTGGACCAATCGTTATTGGTGGAACAGAAATAAAATCTAAATTACAATTAGTATTAGAGAATGTAAAACATTTGTCAAGACTAAAATATGAAGAATCTCCTGAAATAATGCTTAAAGATGGAGATGTTTTGCTAGTTACAAGGGGAAATTTAGGAGAAGTTGGATATTATCATTCTGAATATGGTGAAGCAACAATTAACCCAAGTGTAATAATTCTCAAGGAATTTATAGGTAATCCAAAATTCTTGTTTTATTATTTAATTTCAAAAAATGGCAATCAACAAGTATTATCACTAACAAGTGGAAGTTCTATTCCTGCTATATATCAATCTGAAGTTTATAAACTCTATTATCCTAAACCTAATATAAGAGAACAAAAGGAAATTGTTGACTTGATAGTTGCTTTTGATAATAAGATTGAATTACTACGAGCTCAAAATAAAACTTTAGAAGAAACAGCTCAAATCATTTTTAAAGAATGGTTTGGTAAATATCAAATAACTGATAAATTACCAGAAGGATGGAGAATTGGAAAACTAGGAGATGTTACTAAAACTTTTGGAGGAACAACGCCGAGTACCATAAATCCTGATTATTGGAATGGTGATATTAGTTGGACAAGTCCAAAAGATTTAAGTAACTCAAAGGGAATATTTCTTTTAAATACAGAAAAAAAAATCACAAAAGAAGGTTTAAAAAAGATTAGTTCAGGTCTATTACCAAAAAGAACACTACTAATGTCTTCAAGAGCACCTGTAGGTTATTTAGCACTAACAAATATTAAATTAGCAATAAATCAAGGATACATTGCAATTGCTCCTGAACAATATTTTTCAAATAATTTCATGTATTTATGGTTAAAAGAAAATATGAAAATAATTGAAAATGCTTCAAATGGATCAACTTTTATGGAGATAAGTAAATCTTCATTTAGAAATATTGATTGTGTAATTCCTAATAAAAAAATATTGGAAAAATTTGATAATTCTATTTACCCTATGTTTGAAAAAGTATTAACTAATTTATTGCAAATCGAGACACTCACTAAAACTCGAGATGAATTATTACCAAGATTAATGAGTGGTGAAATTCGTGTAAAAATATAATTTTTATGTTAGAAGAAGCAAAAGATTTAGGAAAAGAAATGCTAAAAGATACAAAAGAAGTTGTAATTGAACGCTTTTTTAGTCCAATGTATTTCTATTTTATAATGGCTTGGATAATTTATAATTGGACTTTTGTTTACAGTCTTCTTTTTGTAGAAAGTACAAAATTTAAAAAACTTAAATTAGATTATCTTCTAAGTTTTTATCCAACTACTGATTTTTGGGAATACATACATAATTTTTGGTATGTTTTCTTAGGTCCGTCAATTTCAACATTTATTTTAATCTGGTTCATTTCAATTTGGTCTGAAAAGTCTTTTGAGAGATTTGAAAAATACAAATCTAATAAGAGAACTATTAAAAGAAAATTGGAATATGAAGAAAAATATATGATCGCAAAAGAACAACGCAAGATTAGAGATGAAGAATCTGATAAACCAGAGATTTTATATCTTGACAATCAAGAATTCAACACTTGGTTAGATTCTAGTCAAGAGAATATAATGGTAGGTGAACTTTCCTTTTCACCAAGTGAAGTATTGTTTAATACAGATTTTGATAGCTATAAAGATACATTGGAAGAATATAATAATAGACTTCTTGAAGAAGATACTGAAATAGAATAATATTTTTCATAATACTATTAATGAACCAACCCAATATTTTCAACTACGCTACGAGTGAACTAACCCAAGATGCATTTATAACATGGTTATTGCAATGGGCTAATCCTATATTTAAAAATGATAATGAGAAATTACACAACTTAGGAATTTCATTTTTACAATCTTTGGTAGCTTTTCAAAATATTACAATTGGAGAGATATCTGAACTGGAAATTAAGCAACAATTTCATAAAGTAGATATATTTGTTACTTTCAAAATGAATGATTGTACTTATGGAATTATTATAGAAGATAAGGTACATAGCAATGATCATTCCAATCAGTTACAACGCTATTTAACCAAAATATCAGAGTTAAAAACTTGTCATGTTTTAGTGCCTATATATTTCAAGACAGGATATCAAGTAGATTTATCAAAAATTATTGAAAACAATTACCATTATTATACAGTAAAAGATCTTTTGAATATAATTACACTAGAAAAAGTCACCGCTGTAGATAATGATGTTTTATCACAATATCACAGCTATTTAGAAATAAAAGAAAAACATTTCAATAATGCCGAAATCGAGTCAAACAATTATCTCATAAGGCCAATAAAAGATTGGAAACGGTGGTCATGTGTTCGCTTTTTTCATGATTATAAAGAACATTTTAATGCTGGTTGGGGTGAAGTTGCCAATAATAGAGAAGCACTTCTTGCTTTCTGGTTTGGAGGTAAAGAATTAACTTCAATTGACAAAAAAATAGGAATCTATATGGATATTGTTTTTAAAGATGACAGGCTTCGTGTGAATTACAGGATTTATCTAAAGGATAATGTGAAAATTAATATTCAAATGCGAGATGATATTTATGATGGCTTTGTTCCTTTCTTTAAAAAAAGTGGTATTGAGTGTCGAAAAGCTAAATATTCGCATGCTAAAGAAACAATGCTTTTGGCAGAAATTACAAATGTTGATGGGGATTTTAACTATATTGAATTTGTTGAAAAAATTGAGTTTTATCAAAATGTGCTTAATGAATATGTAGATAATAGAAATGCTATGTTGCTTTAAATAATAATTTTTACTGTTTGAAACATGAACGAAAACACTATAGAAGAATCACTAATAGAACAATTAGTAAATCAAGGCTATACTTATTTTTATGGTCCTGATGTAGCATCATATAGTAAAAAAACACAAAGAGAAAACTTTACTTCGGCTATTTTAGAAAATCATTTTAAAGACAGTTTAAAAAAACTCAATCCTACTTTGCCAGAATCGGCACGAATACAAGCTTTTCAAAAAGTGATCAATTTGGGCACACAAGATATTATGGAAAACAACGAGCGTTTTCATAATTATCTTGTCAATGGTGTGACAGTTGAATATACAAAAGACGAAAGTGCAATTGGTATTGCTGTTACTTTATTAGATATTGAAAATGTTGAAAATAATAGTTTTTGGATCGTCAATCAATTAGTAGTTAAAGAAAACAATAACGAAAAACGTTTTGATGTAGTAATTTATATTAATGGTTTACCGTTGGTCTTTATAGAATTAAAAAATGCGACTAATGAAAAAGCAACATTACTAAAAGCATTTCAACAAATACAAACTTATAAAAATACCGTTCCAAGCATTTTTTACTACAATGCACTTTGTATTATTTCTGATGGCATAGAAGCCAGAGCATCAAGTGTTTCTGCTCCTTTTTCGAGATATTTACCTTGGAAAGCACCTAAATATAATGATACCGAAGTTAAAACTGAGTTGCAAATTCTAGCAGAATGTATGTTAGATAGAAAAACTTTAGTTGAATTGATTCGTTATTGTACCGTTTTTGAGTCTGAAGAAAAGAAAGATCAGAAAACAGGATTAATTTTTCAAACAAAAATTAAGAAAGTTGCCGCTTATCATCAATATTATGCTGTACAAAAAGCAGTGAAACAAACTATAAGGGCAACACACAACATAGATGGAGATAGAAAAGCTGGTGTGGTTTGGCACACACAAGGAAGCGGTAAATCATTAACGATGGTTTTTTATAGCGGACAAATCATTACGCATCCTTTAATGGAAAACCCGACCATTGTAATTTTAACCGACCGTAATGATTTAGACGATCAATTATTTGGAACATTTGGTAACTGCGTTGGTTTGTTACGACAAAAACCAGTACAAGCCGAAAATAGAGAACACATCAAAGAATTATTAAAAGTTTCTGGTGGTGGTGTAATTTTTACTACTATTCAAAAATTTTCACCCGAAACAGGCAATGTTTACAATACTTTATCAGTAAGAACGAATATAGTTGTTGTTGCGGACGAAGCACATAGAAGTCAATACGGTTTTGCAGGTAGAGAAGTGGAAACAGAAGATGGTATGGAAACTCGCTATGGTAATGCAAAATACTTACGTGATGCTTTACCTAATGCTTCTTACATAGGATTTACAGGAACTCCAATAGAAAAAGAAGATAAATCAACTCCTGCTGTTTTTGGTGATTATATAGATGTTTATGACATCAAACAAGCAGTAGATGATGGTGCAACGGTACCTATTAGTTATGAATCACGTTTAATAAAAATTAAATTAGACGATGCAACTACAGCCACAATTGATGCAGAAATAAACGCTATTTCAGATGCTACCGAAGAGCAATTAGAAAAAGCTAAACAAAAAGTAGCAACTATTGATGCGGTTGTAGGACACCCTGACAGATTAAAAGACATTGCCAAAGATATAGTTACACACTTTGAAAAACGTCAAGAAGTCTTTGAAGGGAAAGCAATGATAGTTTGTATGACTAGAACTATTTGTGCTAAACTATATGAAGAAATAATTGTTCTAAAACCCGAATGGCACAGTTCAGATATAGACAAAGGAAAAATAAAGGTTATTATGACAAGTGCTTCTGATGATATTATTTTATTACAGCCACATCATACAACAAAAAAACAACGCAAAAATCTAGCAACAAGGATGAAAGATTCTAATGATGAACTAAAATTGGTCATTGTAAGAGATATGTGGCTAACAGGATTTGATGCGCCAAGTTTGAATACTATGTACATTGATAAAAAAATGCAAGGGGCAAATTTGATGCAAGCAATAGCAAGGGTAAATCGAGTCTACAAAGATAAACCAGGTGGTTTAATTGTTGATTATATTGGTATAGGTCAAGATTTAAGAAACGCAATGGCAATCTATTTGCAAAGTGGTGGTGAAGGAACACCAATATTTGATATAAAAGAAGCTATTGCAGGAATGAAAGAGAAGTTTGAAATTATAGAACAAATGTTTAGTGGCTATAATTTTAAAGCCTATTTTATTTCTGAAACTGCTCAAAAATTACAAATATTGTTAGGAGCCCAAAATTTTATACTATCAACTGAGACTTTAAAGAATCGCTTTTTAAAAGAAGTTACTTTGTTATCAAGATTGTTTGCAATGTCTATTCCTAGTGCAGACGCTAATAGAATTAAAAATGGAGTAGCATTTTTTCAGGCAGTTAAATCAAGAATAAACAAGTTCAATAGTAATGGTGTAAAATCAGACTATGAAGTAGAAACTGCAATTAAACAAATTGTTGATGAAGCATTATCAAGTGATGGTGTAATTGATATTTTTGAAGCGGCAGGGATAAAAGCCCCATCAGTAGGTATTTTATCAGATGAGTTTTTGTTGGAAGTGAAAAATATGCGACAAAAAAACCTTGCATTTGAATTACTTAAAAAATTATTAAGCGACGAAGTAAAAATTCGTAAAGCAAAAAATTTAGTACAAGGTAAAAAGTTCTCCGAAATGCTTGAATCAGTTGTTAAACGTTACCATAACAATCAAATAGATTCCGCACAAGTATTACAGGAACTATCAGAAATCGCAAAAGAAATGCGATTAGAAGATAAAAAATCGAAGGATTTAGGTTTAACACCCGAAGAATATGCTTTTTATAGTATTCTTAAAGATAATGATTCAACTTCTTTTTTAGATGATGATAAAATGAAAGATTTAATTCATACAATAGTTGATGTTATCAGAAAAAATGCAACAGTAGATTGGAGTAAACGTGATGATGTTAGAGCACAATTGCGCTTAACTGTAAAAAAAATATTAATGCGGTATGGTTATCCACCAGATGTTGCTAAAATGGAAGCTGATAGAGTAATAGCTCAAAGCGAATCTCTGGCAGATATTTTTTCAAAACATTAATTCTAAGCAATATGTTTTACGATAAAAAAGGCTCAACCAATTAAGTTGAGCCTTACTTATGAATAAAAATTATCCTAGGAATCTATTTTTTAATTAATTTCTCAAGCCTTGCCATCATTTCATCTTTCTCCTTCAGCATACGCTCGAATAAAGCAATTTTCTCTTCGTGAAGTTTTTTGATGTCCTCAATCGAATTGTTATTAAAAACTTCAATTCTATTATTGAACATTGCATTATCAGAGAAATTACAAGAAATTAAATTTACAGCCTGCTCCTCATCAAAATTCTGAAACGCTTGAACAGGAATTTTTAAAGCATCTGAGATTTGTTTTAGCAGGTTATCCTCAATTACATCTTTTTGCTCCAGCATCGAAATTTTCTTTTGATTCCATTCCTCTCCCAGATCAAAAGCCAATGTCTCTTGTTTGATGCCTAGCATTTCTCTAAAACGTTTTACGTTTCTTCCCTGATGTATTTTCTGTTCCATAATGAGTGTCAATTTTTTGAAAGCGCAACGATAAAGCGGTTTCAATTAAAAAGTTTGAGGATCAAATATAAAAAAAGATCCTGTAAAAATTGGGTTTGTTAGCTATTATATGTGTAAATCTGTAGTGATTGTTTTGTTTACATAAATAAACTTCGACAATCGGTTTTAAAGCACTTAGAAGTCTGTTTAAAGGAGTAAAAACATATAGATTGCTTTCTGTGTAAACTATTCGATTTTGTTGCTTAATTCTCAATTTTCGAATTTTTGAAGTAGCTCCTTAAAGTATTACCAATCTTTGTCGAGTTTCTAAAGAAGACTTCTTATTCTTCGAAGTGACAAAAAAGGAGAGTAAGAACCCAAAAAAAGAAAAACCCTCAATAAAAATTGAGGGCTTCAAAGTGTTGCGGAGAAAGAGGCTCCGCAAGCCTTATTTTAATCCCAATGATATTGGGGCTTCACATCATCTCTAAGAACAGGGTTACCAATAGGGTAACTCAAAAAATCTTCGTATAAATACACAACAAATGTGGTGAAAATTTCCGAGATGAACTGTTAAATTATGCTGAATTCATTCTAGTTTTTCTAATTCTTTAATCATCTTCATTTATGGCTCGAATATTTCAAATATCGCATATCGCAATATGCGATATTTGATATCTGATATCTGATATTATATTTTATATGAACTGTTGTCTTAATAATTGGAAAGCAAAACTTATGGTCGAACCTTTCTCGCCTGCGAAAGACAATTAAACTAAATGAGGAAAGCGACTTTTTTCTTACGGTAGTTCGCAAACTACTTTGCGTGTTTTTTTGTGTTGAAAAAAAATAAATCTCAATTTATCAAAAACCTCAATTGTAGTTTTCTTTTTTTATGTAGTATTGTATATTCTTATCATATATGAATTGCGCATTTACATTTTTAAAGAGTTTAATATGCGTTATTAAGCAGTGAGTATCTACAAAGTTTTAAGCAAGCCATAAACAACAAAACCTAAAATGAACGAATACGAATATATTTTCAACGACCAATCTCTAGAAATCTTTCCTGAAAGCATTGTTAACGACCCATACATCGTTTTTCACGGGACATCACATTACTATTCGGAGCATATCGAGCAAATTGGTTTTCAAAGAAACTACTCACCATTTGATGAAAACGCTGTAGTGAATCTAGTAGAATTATTAGAAAGTGAAAATTTCATAAACTATGATGTGGATAATATGGCAAGTTCTTTAAGACATTACTTAAATAACAATATGCGTTTAAGTTTTACGAGTCTTAGCGGTAATGCAATTAATTACGCAACAGGTATAAGCAAAGGTGGTCAGATAATTGGAAAAATTCGAAGAGCTCAGCAAGTTGTGAACAATGCTCTTGCAGAAAATCCCGAATTAGATAATAACATTAATGAACTGATAAGAAATTTATTTATACTTTGCTCTGATATTGGTAATGCTTTAGGGGTAATTTATGCAATTAGACTTCCAGCTGATTTAAATGGAATAATTGATGAGAATTATGTCATTCATTCTTATAATTCAATTCCGGCAATTTCAATTGAGGGAAGAGTTATTTTACCAAATGGAATCGAAGAAGTGGATAGAGAAACTGTAAGTAATCGAAATAAGCAAAAAATAATAGATGGAATAGGTAAAATTCTCTACCGTAAAAATGAGGAAGAATAGCTTGGTATGCTTATCATTGCTATAATTGATTTGCACCAAAGACTTAATAGAAATTGCATTTCTGTATTCATGATAATTCGGCAAAAGCGAAACCAAGGCCTAATTTCTTCCGGACACCATTTATAAACACAACGTTGATAACAATCAAAGAAGCTATGGAGAAAAAATTCGTATTTCCAAATGCAGGTATTCATATTGTTTCATGGAAAATCGGTGAAGCAGATTATTTTTTAGAAGAGCTTAAAAACACTCATGCACATGATGATAAATTCAATTATATTTTTAGTGCATATGTTTCCTCGTTAAGAAGTATAACTTTTACATTACAGTACGTAATGACAAAATATCCTAATTTTGACGATTGGTATAAAATAAGGCAGGAAAGATTACGCAGCAGTAAGTTAGCTAAAGCTTTCGTTGAATTTAGAAACCATGCACAAAAAACAGGTATAATTCCAATTGCTCCTGAAAATAGTATCTATGAAGGAATATTCTATGATTCAACACAATTTTTTGTTCCAACTAATAGTCAAATTAAGGAAGTTCCAAATGGAAGCGTTGTGGAACTTTCTGAAAAATGTTTAGTGGAAGTGCTTAATGTTGTTGCTGAATGTTATAAAGATTTTGATATTTACATAGATCCACGGGTTTTATTTACTGAACGTGGAATCGATAGTTTGAATTGGACAGTTGAAGATGTTGAAGAATATGTCGGTATTCCCAGAGGATATACAAATGCTGACTTTAATGACGCCACATTATCAAACAGGCAAATTAGACTTAATTTACTTAGAAATCATGGAGGAGATGAAACCCTTCAGCAATTTTTAGATAAATATTTAGCACAATAATGCAATGAATATTGATAACAGAGGTCTTTAGTTTGAGAATCTATTATTGTTTTGATGGTAATGGTATAATTTTGTCTAAACCAGACTCTAGTAATAGTTCTTCCATCATAATTTCATATATATCTACTCCTTCTTTCTCACATATCTCGAAGCATTCATTCATTAATTCATTTCTTACTTCAGCATCTTCTTTAGTGTAAGATGGCGTGTTTGTTGTGAAGTTAATATAATCATTAAAATCATCATCGGGATGAAAACTTAATCCTTCAGCTGTCAATTGTTTTGCAAATTGCTTAACATCTTCTATTGTCAGGATTTTAGTTATCATAATATTTGTTTTAAGTTAATCGAAATTTTAATAAAGTAAAAGCAGTAAAAAATGTAGAAACTCTTGCAGTAATACAAATCTAACAAATTAATCAATTGAATCATAAATTATATAATTTATATTTAGAATAGATCATTTTCGATTACCATTGTGTTTTTTGTTTTTTGCCTTATGGATCTTAAATTTTGCATTTAAAAATTCTCTAATAATTTCTTTTGCTGCTTTCAAAAAATAATTATTATAATTTGCTATTTCAATTCCAACGGAAGCTTCTTTTATTACGTCCGTTGATAACCTAAATTCTATGTGCTGAATAGTTATCAAATTCAAATCCCCAATTATAAATTGCGCAAATCCTAATCCTTTTTTATAATATTCATCATCAGTCAAAACGGTTTTACTATTCGCTTTTATTTTTGCTTTAATGTTTGTTTTTAACTGTTCATAAAAATACTCTGGATTAGAGTATTTGTTATTTATTATTTGATGAATAATTAAAGCTAACTCTCTTTTTGTATATGTTTTCATAAATATATTTTTAACTGTTTTGTGAAGTATTAACATCTACACTTATATCTTTTTGTGTTATGTCTATAATTTAATTATTATAAATGTACCGCTAATTAGCAAAAGAAGCGGGTAATAGTTTTTGGCATAAACTTTATTTTAAAAGTCTTTTTTCTTTTTTAAAAATATTAAATTTTTTGTTGAAGTCGTCTCTAAATATATTGATATCGAAGAATAACCTTTCATTATCATTTTGTGCGGAAAATTTTAATGTCTCTTTCAATATAGTATTATTTCCTTCAATTCGCATTTTATAAAGTGAAGGTGATATTGCCCAAGTTTCACATTGAAAGAACATTAAATTAGTAATTTTACTTTCCAACGTTTCTTCATTATCGCTGAAAAAGCTTTCTACATATTTGCTTACTAAATTCTCTTCTGATTTTTTGTAACCCATCATTAAAATTGATTTATCTTTATAAGGAAATAGATTTATAAAAATGTCAACCACTTCTTCTTTTTGCTTTCCGTTTATATAATGATAAAAGTTTAATTCCTGACTAGTTTCATAGTTATAAAATGAAGATAAACAAATTTCTTTTTTTTCAATTTCTCGAACCCTAAAGACAAATGATTCTGTATTGTTATTTATGTCATTCCATATTAACATTTCAGTTCGTGCTATGTCCATTATTCCCAAATTCTCTTCAAATGACATTTCTCTAAGCATTGAACAGTTATAAAGATTTGAGTGATTGGATTCAAGACAAGAATATACATCGACATTAACTAATTTTCTGAACTTTTCATTATAAATCGTTCTCAGTGTAAATAGTAAACAGTTTTTATAATTACCAAAATCAATTTCGTTAGTTTCAATAGTAGTAAATAATTTAGTATCATGCTCTAAACAGAAACAATTAAAGGAAAAAGCCTCATTTAAACCGATTGCTTTTATTGAAACACTTGGGTTACTAAATTGATTAATAAAAGGCTGCATAACATGTCGGCCTTCAGCTATTGTCGACAGAATTCCATTTTTTTGAAGTATATGTGAGTTTATAGATTTTTCAGTACAATTTGGATGAAAGCAAATTTTGATTTTTTTGACAGCTTTCATTTTACAATCTTGAAAAGCTTTAGCGGATTGCGTTTTAATATTCATATATGGGGAATATTTTATAGTTAAATACTTTTCAATCGAATGTTTAATAATTTCAACATCTTTAAAAAATAACCCAAAAGATAGTTAATTTTATTTGAGATTGTATTTATTAGAATTAATTAAAGTAATTGATACTTATTATTTCGTAAGATCTATAAATTTGGCTAATACCTCTAAGGTGTCTCCAATTTTAAGTGCTTGCTGATAAACCGGATAGCTGAGATTATTAATAAATATAACCAGATTAGACCACATTGGTCAAACTATATGCTTACTCCTAATCAAATGTACTTACAAAGAAGTATTAAAATGAAAACTTATAAAACAAAAGACAGAAGTAACTCGGAAGTTACTTCTGTCTAAAAAATGTATTTTTACTATTATTAATCCTGTATCGTTATTTTAGGACTAGTCAGAGTGATGCAACATCTTCTTTTGTATTAGACAAGTCCTAATATTTCTTTAAGGGAGACTTTGTCAAATCCTGCAGGAGCTGTTTCATTTTCTTTAGCAATAATGATTTTATTTATTATTTGCTCAACGCAAAGGTTTTAAAGCAAATGCAAAGGTTTCAGGTGTTATAAAAAGACAGTAAAATTTAATCCTTATCCATTAAATAGAACGTACCGTCTGTCACATATTCTTTATATTTTTCACAAATAATGTCCCTAAGCCACTTTTTTTCTATGCTTGTCGCCCGAATAGCTTTATTCATTAAATAAAACTCATTTTGTATTTCAAGCTCCTTTTTAAGCAGTGATAATTGTTCATTCGGAAAATTATCCGAAATCATTAATATAGAAATAGCTACACTTTTAAAATTTTTATTGAAACCGGAATATTTCATCGCATTATTTCGAACCTCCAGTTCTTTATTGTTTAGTAGCGCATAAAGCTCTGTTTTGTTGCCATACATGGACAGAATTATTTCTGCGTTTAATTTTTCATCTCCGCTTTTTGAAAGACCTTCTCTAGCCACTTGTAACAACTTTTGATCTGGTTGAACCTTAGATATCAAATTTGCTATCAACATTGATTTGTCTTTCTGGGGCATTAAGGATATAATCGTACTGTTAACCCCGGCCCTGTCAGTAATTGCTTTCCAGCGTAGTGCCTCAACGGTAACATCATCCCAGTCTAAAGGAATGGAAACTGGAAACTGACCAAATTTAACGTTCATTTCGCGAAGCGTCCTAATCGAGGCAACACGTAATGTTGGTAAAATATCAGATTCGCTATATGGTAAGTGCTTTAATAATAGTGGTATTGCTTCACGGCTTTTAAGATAAGCCATTGCATTTATAAGGATTTCCTGGTGATATGGTGTTGGCAACAGATTAAACGTATTTTCTATAAATGCATAGTTGACCATTTTTTTTCTTGCCAATTCTAAAATGATAAAGGGATCTCGCTGGAACTTTTCAGCCAGATATTCTGGATTTTGACGTAACTCAGTTTCGACTTCGGGACATTGTGCCAAAAGTAACTGCATACTTTCATTACTATGAAGCTGAACTGAAAGATTTAGTAAATGATCACATATTCCAATTGGCTTATCCTGTGCGATCAGTGCTGTTAGTATAAAATTTATTGCATCGTAATTTGGATCTTCACCTTTTTTTAATTTTATTTGGCTTTGTATGATAAAGTTTTCGAATTGTTTTTGAAGTGTAGCATAGTTGTTTTTTCTCATAAGATACCCCAGAGCAAGACCATCGTTGTATTGAACATTTTTTAGCAGTGTAATTATATCGTCGTCTTTTAGCTTGACATCATAAAGAATTGCTGTTTCAAAAATTAGTGGAACTAGATTTGCCGCGAAATGGCCAGTAAGTAATTTACTCAGGTATTGTGAGACTTGTTTTTTGTCCTTACTTTGTATATTATTCAAAATTTCGCGTTGTGAATAGAAATCTTCAATAAGGTTTACCTTCCATTGAAATGCATATTTGGATGCTGTCTTAAGGCTTATTCTGGTAAGGCAACCTATTGCAGCTCGTTTGTCAAGTACGCTATTCGAAGGATTTAAAATAAGAGAAATTAATACGATGGAATCACGAGGTGTCTGGATATACTTAAAATAATTCAAAATGTTCGACTTATTTCGTGACTGCGAAGGATTTTTATTATATATTGCCTTCAGTGCAATAGATCTCGCTTTTGAGATCTCGCCTAAGGCTGTATAAAGTTCAACTTTTTTTCCATCATTGCATTCATCAATTACCATTGGAAATACTTGCTTTCCTAAAGTTCCCGCTAAAGCTAGTTTATTACGTAGTTTGCTTTTGGGTAACAGGTCATTCGCATTTACGTTGAGAGTATACAAATGTTTGGGAAATCCCAAAAGAGCAAAGTGATGAATTCCTTTATAAACAGACACGTTACTTTCTGTAATAACAGCAAATTGAGATTTGTCTAAAATTGAAAATGTGACACCTAACGCAAAAATTATTGTAATTGCCGCAATTGCTGTCGCTCTTTTAATAATTTTAATTATGTATTCTCGGGAATATCTCGTTGTTTTCAAAAGCATCTGTTTTAGCGACAGGTCTTTGTGAAAAAAAAGTAAAGGGTCTTTTTTATAAACCCCAGTAAAAACAACTTCCTGCTTTGGGGCGTTGGGGTAATTAAGCCTCAGGTCCTCCTCCAACTGAGTAGAAAGATATTCAAAGAGTTCTGAAAAATAGATCAGCCCTGACGTTCGGCTAATAACTATTTCACCTGCCAAGACACGTACAAAATGTTTAGTAAATAAGGTGCCATTTTCGTTCTCTAATTCCCATGAATTTTGCTCTGAACGTGAAGCACTTAAAAGAATTTTGAAGTCCTTCTCTTTCAGGTTAGAAAAATAAGAAGGGGCTAACTCTGCAAATCCGGCACTACGACAGCAGTCCAGAATAAAGATGAGTCCCCTTCCACCGAAGTTGGAGAATAAATCATTTAGTTCTATGCTGGAAAGCGCGGTTTTATCTAAATTGTCAATCGCAGTTTCACCAAGGCAGAGATAAAATTTTGAATTATTAATAATGCCATGACCAGCAAAGTAAAATAGAAGACTGTCTCCATCGCGTGCACTATTAACTTTATCTTGTATTTTTTCAATTACAAGTGATTTAGGCTGATGTTGTTCGATTATTTTTATATTTTCTAAAGGAATGCTTCCCGCATGTGGATTTGTCAGGACATGCAGAAGACTAGCTACATCTTTCGTGGGGCTGCGCAGGTCTGCTAAATGCTTGCTTTGGTATTTATCGATGCCAAATAAAATAATCTGTGAGGATTGGCTAAACTCAATTGCTTTAATATCCAACTATTAGAACCATTTAGAGGTAAAGGCACGTTTAGGTGGTAATAAATTTTTTCTTCCTTCCGGTAAAACTTCGCCGCGGGCCAATGATTGGTCTTGATTCTCTTTCCCGGTTATTTGATTTGTTCCAACCGCCGTGCTGTAAATTAGAAATCCGTTAACGATGGCAACGAAAAAATCGCTTATGGCATATTGCTTTGTTGTAATAACCCCCACAATTGCCAGCACTTCGGCAATTATAAGAGCCAGCCATTTGGGATTAAAATTGAAGGCTCTTTGTAAGCCATTTGAAACAACAAATACAACCCCTGTTGCTCCGGTTAGGGTTAGCATACTTTGAAGTGTAAAGAATTCTTTGGGAATTGCAATTTCGCTGAGAATAATAAGGTTAGTCATAAGTATTTTTTTTATTATTATAGTATCATTTTATTACTGGTGATTTTTGTATTTATCAACAAAAACTTTAAATTCTTTATTGTGCCGTGCTCGTACCTGTTTTAAACAGGTTAGTTATTATACGCAGATCAAGATTTAATCCGGCCGAGAAGCCGCCCTGCCACTCGGTATCCGTTTTGAGATTAAACTCAGCCTGCGTTATAGGAGTGATTTCATATTCAAAATCTTCTACCGCTCTAAAGACATTGACTTTTCCCCAATGATAACCAACAAATAATGATCCCCCTCTTATAAATTCCCATTTTCCACCCAGAAAGATATTATCAAGTAAACGATTACTCAGACCTATCCCAACAGTTGGATAAATGCGTTCATAAATACGATGGTCATCAACAAAACTTCTGCCCTCAATCTGATAATCTCTCACAAGGTCCGGTCTGAAAAGTTTTTCCAGCAAAATCACTGGAGAGAGATAAAAAGTATACATTGCTGAGGCAAGTACTCGAGAACCCTGATCTGTTTTCTTTACGACCATTTGACTTGCATCCGTACTAGATGCGGTAAGGCTGTATGTTGGGTCTTCTAGATTCGTTTTTATTACACCAATATCTATGCTTCCATGATAAATGCGTTTCATACGAATAACCCTTGTAGCTACTACTTTTGGATCCAATGTTTCCATGATGCCATTTTTAAATTGCAGACTGTTTCTGGTAATATCAAAAGTAATGTCATAGCTCGAAGGAGTTAGTAGTTCCTGTTTGTGGCGCCATTCCATTTTTACAACCGTCTGCCCAGTCTCACCACCAGCCAAAGTAATCGCATTTCCTTTAAGGTCTCCGTCCCCACGGATCGTTACCCCTTCATCAAGATCTGCCGTTGCCTGATTAAAGCCATATTCAATATTAAGCGGATTATCGGCAGGAACCATGTACACAACGTGCACTACATAATTATAATTGCTTATTCCTAATGGTATTGACCGTATCAGGCTATTACCGTTTTGATCAAAGAACACATGGACATAGTTGGGGCCTTTATACTCATTTTTCGAGATTTCTTTAAGTTTTAACCCTGTTTTTCCGACTAGGTTTATCATTCCTTTAAAAAGATTGTTTAATATGTAATCTGTAGCGCTTTTATCCGCTGGCATGATAATTTTGACATTTCCATTAGTGTGCGTAATTGTCTCAGGAGCTTCCAAAAGAAAAACTACTTCCTGACGGCCAGCTTGGTTATTTATAACAGTAGCACTGCCACGGATATCTGCTGGAAATGTCACACTGTGATAGGCACCATCAGTCGCAAAGCTTTGAGGTACAGAATTATTGTTTATAGTAAAAGTTTTAGCTGGATTGTCTACAGCAATTTTTTTTACTTCAAATGTTTTTACCTCAGTTGAGAATTTTGTGTCGGGAGGAATATTATTTACATCATACTCTTGACCATTAATTTTGACCATAAAATTTTGCGCATAAATTCCAGTGCTTAAAAAGAAAAACAAAGATAAAATAGTAAAATTTTTCATAAGTTATAATTTAGTTGATTGAAAAAATCTGATTATATCATTTATGTGCAGGGCATAGCTCCAATCTTGGTCAAAACCAACCATAACCCCTGCGAGCCGTCCCTTAAGATCAAATAAAGGAGCACCTGAATCTCCATGATCAGTACATTTTTGGAGTTTGATAAGATTGGTCAGGAAGATGCCTTGAAAATCTGTTTCTTTAATAGCACCGAGCTCCATTATTTTGCATTGTTTCGCTGCTCCCGATATCCTTCCGCTAAATAACATTTTAAACAATTTATAATTTGAGTTGTTCAAGGTTAAGAAACCAGTCATTGGACCGTATCCTTTAAAATCTTCCATTATATCGCCAATATTCTTGAGTTGAGCAATCCCAAAATCTATTCCATCAAATCTGGATACCATAAGACGGGCTTCCGATTTAGATTGTTGATCGTAGAATTCAATAAACTGCTCGGGTGTATTTTTTTCTTTTCGTATATCGTAATAAAGTTGTCCTTGGCCTAGCAATCCAGGAGCCAGTACATGCATATTTGAGCATATATATATTCCATGATTTCCGTGCATATAAACTGAGATAGTACCTGCCATCGTAGAATTTACATTTTTTACTGTATCGCCCATCTTTATACCCTGCAGCTCAAGTTTGCCAGATTCAATAACATCAGTGCTGACCAAGATTTTATCTCCATTATGATTAACCCGAATATAACTGGGGACCTTCTTTGAAGCATCTCCTATTTTTACATCCACATGAAATACAACGGAATATTCATTTATTGGCTTGCCCTTAATATACTTTTTGCCTACGTGCACACCACGTAAACCCGAATAGGTCCTGAACCATCTTTTATAATTCCTTTGGATGTGCTTCTGAATAGAAGAAACATAATCTCGAGTATCTCGTTTCATATGATTGAAGTAAAATGGATATTCCCGTAAGTAATTACCAGACCAACCCTGCCATTTTATAATAAACAAAGTACTATAAAGTTGAGGATGATTAACCTGTGTTAAAGGTAACTACTTGTGTGTTAGTATTTTCAAGTGAAAATACCTGTTTTATAGCTTAGGCGATAGATAATCTAATCAAAAATAAAAATCTACTAGAAAAACAATTAATAATTTCTATTTTATGCTAACTATTGAGGAGGGTTTTATTTTTATTCTTTTTTTGATAAAAAGAATTTGATCATGTGTTAAAGTAATTTTCTAGCTCTAATTATTTTCTAATTTTATCATGGATTTCTTTTCGTGTTAATTTAAAATTTATAAAATGGAAAAAGCTGTTACACTGCAGGTTCGTAAGGAGCTGAACGGCCGCTAGCAGCAGGAAATAATTAAATTAAAAGGCAGCTTAATTTCTAAAAGTTATACTGAGATTATTCATATACTGATCAGGATGATGATTTTCATATTAATTCTTTTGAGACCCCTGTAGAGTGCAGGCAAGAAGTGCAGGATTTTATAAGAGCTTTTATCAATCAGACAGATTTGGTTGATACCGTCACAATTAAATAATAAATAAAAAAGAAAAAAGGGACGTTTAAGCGCACCTTTTCTTTATTTTAGAGTGATGCAACATTTTCTATTGGTTCAGACAAGTCCTAATATTTCCTTAAGGGAGACTTTGTCAAATCCTGCAGGAGCTGTTTCATTTTCTTTAGCAATAATGATTTTGCCTGTCGTTTCTTCTGCATTCTGTTTTGCCAGATTCTCCCAGTCATAATCAAATATCTGCTGATAATATTTTGAAACCACCTGATTCCTTACCAGTAAGCTTGCATCTCTGTTGTAAAGCGTACCGGATGTAGTTAAGTTGTGGCTTCCAAAGAGTACTGCCGCATTTTGATTATCTTCAGAATCGATTATGATGGCTTTGGTATGGCATGCCCTTTGTACCTTGATATTGTCGGTATCAAAGCCGAAATCTTTAAGCCTGTCAAGCAGACGCTGTAAGGAGACGCTGCCTTCCTTAAAATTAAATTCTCGCGGGTCACGGAATATTATTCTTACTTTAATGCCTTTTTCCTGTTGTTTTACAATTGCAGAAAAAAATCTTTCAAACTGGCTTTCATTTTCTTTCAGCATATTGAACGATTGGTTTTCAATATCAATTGTATGCTTTGCGCTTTCTATGAGTTCTGTTGCGGTACTTAGAAAAATAGATTCATTTCTTTCATTTCTGTCGGGAGTCAACAGTACCTGTACATCCAGCATCCCTTTAAATTCCAGAGGATTGAAATATTTGGCAGCTTGTTTTGCTTCCTCTATCGGAATGACAGGCTGGGCAACAAAGAAATACATTTCAGGTACCGTTACAGCCTCTTCAAGGGGAAGGCGCTTGGCCTCTTCAAAGTCCCAGTCAATGTATTGGCGGAACATGGTTGCGAGTTTTACGTTTTCTATAATGGCATGCCATTCGCGATTTTTGGTCAGTAGAGGCGTCATGGAAGTCGATTTATCTTTGGCAGGGTGAATATCCGCCTGATTGGAATTTTTCCAGTTTCCACTGCTGAGCCAGAATTCCTTATCATCTCTTGATGCCACTTTTATATGGTAGGCCGTGGGTACGATTTTATTGCTGCCTACAGATGCCCATACATGTTTAAATCTATCCTTGAGTTTTCCACTAAGCTCTTCAACGGCTTCTTTGGTACCGGGCTTCTGGGTAATCATCTTTAGTTTTTTTTCTTCAGTAATGGCGTCCGAGAGGGTTTTATTAATATGCTCTGCTTCCCATTCGTATATCGTGGCTGTTAATGTTTCCTTAGTCCTTTCAATAAAGCTCTTGAGATTTGGCCATCCGGAATCAGGACTAACATGGAATATGGCTTCCATTTCCTCTGTAATGTGTAGCAGCCCAAAACCGGAAGGAGGACGGTATAATCCGGGTCTTGGAAGTTCTTCCACAAGTGACAGATTTACTCCCAGAGCAGTAAGCTGTTCGGTGAGACCGGCAGTGCGCACATCGATTCCGTATCCTAAAAATTCCTGTGGCAGCAGTTCGGTGCCCGAAGCCTTAAGCTGTGGAAAATCTTTCTTTTCCTCTACTTCAACAACAATTACTTTTTCATCCGTGATCCATCCACGTTTAAACCGGTATCCGGAAATCACATCAATAACGCCTGCATAATTTGAGAAGGTTTCTTTTGCCGCCGCTACCGCTTGCTCATAACTGGCTTTAGTATCGGATTGCGGTGCAGTAAGACCGGGAAGCGCTGGATTTCCTACTTCAACAGTGACTTTAATGGGAATATTAACTTCAAAGGTATATGATTTCATAGGCAAAGAATTAGGAGTTACTGATGGATTTTGAATGCTTTTTTCAGATTCATTTGCCGGATGCTGATTGGTATTCATCCGTGGGAGTGTCCCCTGATGCAGCTTATCGAGAAGTTCTCTGATTTTGGAAGCGGGCACTGCAAAGTTTTCTTTCATGTAAAGACCGGCAAAATGAAGTCCGGCCACTTCGCCGGTGCTGAGGACTATTACCGGAGATCCTGAGTTTCCTCCAAGCGTAGAGCAGTCATGTGTAATGGTGGTACTGTCGATACTGGTGATCTCGCCGGGGGCGAGTCTTTTTTTATCATAGACATTACCAAAGATGCGCAGCACCAGATCCTGATCAGGTATATTTGGATCTCTTGCCGGATAGCCAACAGTTACCACAACTTCTCCTTCTGAAATTTTCCCGGCCAGTAACAGCGGCTTGGGAAGAGCAGGCCCTCCTGGTTTTATCCTTATTTTTAAAAAGGCTACATCAGGATCATCCTGAGTGTTTTCTGATATCCAGATGACATTTTCAATTTCGTATTCCAGACTTACATTCCTGCTGCTTTCTTCAAGAAAATCGATCTGGGAGGATTGAAGCCCGTCCGGATACCCTGCTTTAAAAGTAAACTTATCTTTATTGTTGCAGAAAACCTGCGCTACATGCCTGTTGGTAATGATGATATTATGATCTACAAGCCATCCTGTGCCAACCCATTTGTAAACGGCATTTCTATTTACTTCGATCCTGCCGATTGCCGGAATCACCTGATCCAGTATGCTGCTTTTTTCGAAGAGTCTTTCTTTCCATACCGTACTGTCGGGTCCTGAAAATTCAGGGACAATTTTATTGTCCCTAATTAACATTACCGGCCGGAGATGTGAGAGTATAATCGATTCTTCCGAGTGTTCCTCTGTAACTATGGATTTCAAGGGAGAAATTAAGGTTCCCTTTAGACTTTCATTCACACTATTTTTAAATGTTAAATTTTCGATTTCAGGGACAACCTCTGGAAAAATTTCTTTCCTAAGTTCCTCATCCTTTTCCAGTATTCTTTTGATAATCGATTTCTCAGTAGCAGCCATTGGATATCATTAGATAGGTTGATAAATTTATTACAAATAATATATTGTCAAAGTTTAAAAGGTTTATAGGGGTAAAGTTGCAACTTTTTGTTTTTCAGTGTGGTATGGTAAATTTATGCAAAGGATTTGAAATAAAAATCAGTATAAATACGTGTTTTTATTTTGAGTAATAAAGCTTAATATTGAACTTTGCAATGAACTAAGGCTTGGACATTTTAAAATACATTAATCAATTATTTAGGAATATAAATTTAAAAACGTTCCACTATGGATCCACTTACTTGGGGTTTTATCGGCACCCTGATCGGCACTGTTGTAGGAGCTTCTGCCACTATACTCACTACAATAATCAATACAAGAAATGTTTCCAGAAAACAAAACAAGCTTGAAATCTACAAGCGTCAGGAAATTTTTCGGGAATTCCAGCGCGATAATTATTTAAAAATTCAGAAAGCACCTATAAAGCCCTTAGGCTGGTAACTTTACTTCACGTTCAAGATATGCAAAACCTGAAGGACAGCGGTCAGTGGCAGCAAGGGATATTGAATGCGGAAAACAGTAATGAACTGCTGTATGCTATCAGGGATATAGTGATGTATCTGGAACGGATTCAAGATGAGAAAGTACGGGAAGAAATCAGGAAATTAACAAGTAAAATGGTTAAAGTGTCCCATACGGAGGGCTGGAAGGAAAGTAACCAGTTGTTGGCAGAAATAAATCTTGATATCTCCAATGCAATGAAAATTCTGGGGACCGAATTACGAAATAACTACTACAGTGCGGATGTGATTTAATAATCAAAAAGAGAGATCTGCTGAGCTGTATTTTTGTTTTCGCCTTATAATTTTTTTCTTTTGCTGTATACTATCAATTGGCATTGTCTCGTTTGTAGTGCTCTTATATTACTATATTATGAAAACGATCACTTTTACACGCGAGCAGTTATATAATCTGGTATGGACAAAGACCATGGAGCGGATTACAAGACTTTATGCCATCTTTGGTAATACGTCCTGTGATTCCATAGGGTTTGTTTTAAGGGTTACTACTGAATTCTTTTTTAAATTCTCCTTATCCAAAAAATATTTTCAAAAGAAAAAACGGAAAAAAAGAAAGCAATAAACCAGTAGTGGCTGGATATCACGGGCTATAAGTCCCGAAGGGTGGGCAAGGGAAGCGCAGTCCATTATGCGCACGGGGTATCAGGACGCTACTATCTTAGCTGCCCTTTTAGTCCGTTTCGAATGAAAATGCATTATATTATTATAAAACCTGAAGTATCAGAAAGTAATCAGAAAGGCTGCCTGCAGTGGAGAAGTATCTGGCAGCAGAGCTGGTATTATAATTGTCTGACTGCACACCAGAATAAAAAAACCTCCTGAGACTGTCAGTCCGGAGGTTTTTTATAACAGATAAATTTGTTATTCTTTTTAAGTGATTTCATGTCCTGTCCAAAAGATCTGAACAGCGGGTAAATCTGCTACAGAACAGTATTATTTTTTTATGCTGTTCTCAAGCTCCTGAGCCCTTTCATTTTCTATTCCTAAACGTGCGGCAAACCTGTTTAATATTCTTCTTTCTTTTTCAGTGATTTCACCTTCTGCTAAAAGTTCCTGATATTCTTCGAGATATTCTTTCTCATTATTGCTTAAATTTCTGGTGGCCATCATTGACTTTTCTAACTGATCAGCCCTGTCTTTTAGGATTCCTTTTTTTTCTCTGAATCTTTCCAGAAAAGATCTCTCCCTGTCACTTATTTCATTACCATCTTCGAGCATGTGTTTTAATTCGTCCATGTATTCTTTCTCTGCATCATCAGAAATTATGGAAACCTGCTGCTCAGCATTTGGGGAGATATGATTCTCCGTTAAATTTTCAACAGATTCAAATTCAATTTCAATTTCCCATTCCACAGATTCATTCTGATTAAAATTTTCTTCGACAAGCTGATTAATATTTACAGATGCATCTGTAAAAAAGTTTTTAAAAGCCAGTTTTATATTATTTTTTTCAGATGCACTCAGTGCAAGTGAATTCTTCAGACTTATTACCTCGTGATGCTGCAGTATATTACCACTGACTCTTTGCTGGTATAATCTGTGCCAGGTCAGTTCATTGGGATACCAGATCAGATCCCAGGGGATGTATGGTGCTTTTACAGGATTAAAGAGTTGCGTTTTTGATCGTGAATTTAAAGTTTCTGCCTGACCGGAAGACCGGGTTTCGTTTTCCATGGCGGCACTTCCTGTATTTTTAACAGGTCCTTTTCCCAGACCTAAAGATAAATCTGCGACCAGAGTGCTATTTTTGTTCCTGCCGGAGCTGTTTTCCTTTACGATTCGGTATGTTATTTTTTTTGCACCCAGACACTGGACGAAGTAGAAAAACTCATCAAAACGGTCTGCTGACAGACCTGCCTCAAAATTTGAAAATGATAAATAAGAGCCCTTTATAAAAGGGTGTGCGACATATAATTCATTACTCTTTGCATAAGAATTTTCAAATAGTAAGCCCTTTGGGAGACTGTTTTTATCCAGAACAATGAAAGTGTCAGGAGGTGTTTCTTTTAATTCGTCACTAATAAGAATTACTTTTCTTTCTGAAATATGCATTTCCAGAAATTCAGCATTAAACCGCTCAGATAATTCAGAAATCTGTTTTTTATGCTCTAATTTGCTCTCTGTCGTTTTACTGAGTTTAAGTGCTTTTTTTGCATATATAATAGCACTATACAGCTGATTAAGATCATCATGAATGTGAGCTTTAATAGAATACCAAAATTCAAGATCAGTATCCTCGTCGGAGTCATTTATAATATTGTCTGCGATTTTTAATGCCTCGGTACTTTCGTTTTTCAGAGACAGGGCAAGTACTAAATAGTACTCTAAAGCATAATATATAATCTCATCACCATGTGTGGCAATAAAATTATCATAAATGGAGATTATTTTTGTAGCATATTCGTGTTTCTGACTTTCTTCTAATTGTGCTACTTTTGTGAAATCATATAATCCCGTTATTTCATTTATGGCTATATCGAGGCATTTGTCTACATCATATGCGAAATGGCCTGAAGAGATCCTATCATTAAAAAAATCTTTGATGATTTCCCTGTGTATAGCTGTAAGGTCATTTTTTGACTCCAGTCCAAAAAAGCGTGAAGGAATTGTGGCACATCTGTCGCCTTTTAAATCATAAAGATAAAAAAAGGAATCAGGACTAAAATAGGCACGTGAAATTTCATCGAAATCAAACCTGCTTACTTGCTTATTCTCATTTACCAGTGCAATAAAAGCAGGTGTTATAACAAGTGCTTCTGCCTTTCCCTTTTTCTTCCATAAGTAATTTATTTCGGAATCATCTGGTAATTTTAAATCCGCTAATGCACTTTTAAGAAGGGCGTCGGGAATAGTATCGTTGTAGACATTGGTCACACCGTTAAGGTTTGCTATTTCTGAAAAATCGAATTTCATTTCTTTATTTTTTTATAGTACTGGTACGTGTTTTCCTTTTCCTGTGCCATTTGGGTGTCTGTGGCAGGAATTTCCGGTAAGGGCTGAAATGGTTGATGAAGAGGTTCCGCAGTACTTACAGCTATACTGGGTTTTTTCGGTTCCTTCATAGAGTTTATGTTTTCCTTTTCCGTCAGGGTGACGGTGACAGGAGTTTGCAGTCAGACCTGCAATGCCGGAACTTTTTGTCCCACAGTATTCGCAATAGTAATTTGGCATATATTATTTTTAATGTATTAATTTACAAATGCTGATCGTAGAGATATAAATTCTTGGTAAAAGCAGTAGAAATTTTAATTTTTTTGATAGTTCCAAAATATGAACTGCTTTCATTACTGCTAATATAGAATTAATTCTAGTAGAACGGATATATTATTTAATTTGAAATTACTTATAGGACTAGATATGAGAGACGTTTTATTTATTCCTTTAAGTGGTTAAACTACCAGAACAATTTAAACATACAGCACAATAGTAATCGAGTAAATTCTGTTTGAAATGAAATAATATTATTTTATTTTTCGGCATTTCTCTTTCCCTTCCTTTGAATTTGCAACTTTAGATCCAGGGATAAGCCAGCAGCAGCTATTGTCATCTTTTATCGCTATGTAATGTTTAATGCTGTATTCCAGTAGCCGGTCTTCTTTTATAATTCTTTGTTTCCATCGGGGCATATTTTCCGGAATTTCATAATTCTTAATGATATCTGATAAATTTTGATCTGTGAGCTGAATAATTAATTCTTTAAGATATTTTCTAAAATTATTCTGGTATGCAAAATTTTTTAAATCATTCGTACTTGCTATTAAACACCTTTTTGGTGCATTGACTGCATGAAGCCAGGACCACCAATAGTTGTAAAATTGATTATCATCTATTGTCATTAACCCTCTTCGGAAATCATTCGAAATATCTTCATCGTCAATGTATTCTGTAAATACGTCTTTTATTCTGTTGAGTTTAATGCCATCAAATTTCTCAGGATTATTACTGTAATCAGTACAATGTAAAGCGAAACTAATTCTGCCTCTGCAAAAATCAGTGTCTTCTGTTTCAAACAGTACAGTTCTATTGTTATCTGTAAACTGAATGACTGAAGATTTTGTAATTTCTTCCTGAGTCTGCGATGCTGCAAACCGCGAAGTTAATTTCTGTGTTTTCAGGAACAGGTAAATATCGTTAGAGCCCTTTTTTAATTCTTTTATCAGGGCAATAGCCCCCGTAAATGTTTCAGAACTATCAATAGTTGAATTGTAGACAATATTTCGGATCACTCTCATCCAGTCGTTAAAAGAGTTGTAAGTAGTATTTTCGTTTCTGTTCAAAAGAAATTCTGTCTGTGCGTAAAAAAGAACTATCTGTGGGTATGTTATAGTAGCCTTTTTTACAATTACCTCAAAGAAGTTTTTTGAATCCTTATTATCAAGGTATTGCCAGAAAGGAAAATCAAATTCAAAAGTTGCAGGTTTTACATCATGATAAAGATCCAGAACAGATTTTAAATAATTAAAGGAATCTTGGTCAAAGTCGTTAACATCAATTTCATTAGAATTGTTAAATATTTTCTGAATCAGATCTTTATCCTCTTTTGTTGTCATTAATACAATACTGATAAACTTTAAGAAAATGGTATCAAATAAGTTGTCTTTATTTCTGTAGGGCCAGAATAAATTGGTCCATGTGGTATCAATTTTATGAGAAAATTTTTCAACGGGATTTTCAATTTGTAATTCCCAGTTGTTTTGTAATGCGGCTCGTTCCAGTAAAGCCTTAAAATTTTCGAAAGCAGTAAGTGTTTTTCCTCGGGCATTCATTTTAATATAGAGATCGTCTGATAAGCCAAAGTTCTTCAGCTCGATATAATTGAATTTTATTTTTCCTTCTGTTAATTTTTCCAGACCATTTTCAGTATGCATAAACATCTGATGTATTGCATCTAACATCACAAGCATTGCTTTTATTGTCGGGTCTTTTTTCCACGAAAGAAAAAACCAGGAGGAATTGATTATTGTTTTCGAGACCTCATTGTTTTCAGAAGCAGCACTGTAATCTGATTTTAGTAATTTTTTAAAATCAATACCAATATGAATTAATGAAGCGCAAAATTCTCTGGAACTTGTACGGGTCTCATATGTGAAATTGCTTAATTTATCTTTAAGATTATGTGATGTGGTTTCTTTGCAGGCAAAATACCAGTGCAGCAAGAACAGCGTGGTTAACCGCTGCTGACCATCCAGTGGCTGCAGGAATTCATCCTCTTTATTACCATAAATAAAATCTAATTCAACATCTTTATTATTATGAATAGAATTATAAAAAGTAGTCAGGATTTTATTTCTTATAATACTTTCCTCTGATCTTCCCTGTGCATAATCTCTTTGGATTATCGGAATTTCAATCTTTGTGTTTTTAATTAACTCAAGAAAGGTTAGTTTTTGAGAGGTTTCTGTAATATTGCTCATTCAGTATAATTTTTAAGAATAAATTTTAATTGTATTGATGATGTCAGATAAATAGGTACTTCTATCCGAATCATTCCAGAATGTCATCTGAATAACCTCGGGATTATAGAATTTCATAAATACATTTTTTGTACAGACGGGAATAAAGATTCCCTGTTTATCCCTGGTTATAATAGTACTTCGTTTTACAGGAAAAACAGCATTTTTATAGCTTCTGTTTGTACTGGCATCCAGAAGAACTAAATTCGAAATATCATTAACGTCCTCATGGACATTTTGTTCATTAAAGTAATTCAGCACTTCACTAAATATTTCTTTAAAGTGATCTGGAGTGTATGTATTAATTTTTTCTGTTAACTGAAGGTCTCTTATATGTTTTGATGCCTGTGTAAGCCAGTCTTTCTGATGCTGCTCTGTTTTCGGCATTTCCTCGGCTATTGCTGAAATATGTTCAACATCCCATTTTTCCTTTTTGAAACGGTCAAAGGGAAAACGGCTGGTTTCCTGCGTATTATTAAGCATTGTCTGTATATTATGGAGCAGTAATATGCGTCTTACACTCTGCAGGTTCTTATATTCCAGTTCTTCGATATTGCGGTCTGCTTTTTCAGATATCCTTTGATTAATATACTCAATATACTCTGATTTTGTTTTCTTATCTTTATTTCGGATAATTTCCTTCAGGTCTGAACCCGATGCTATCAGGAAACCTATCTTGTGATAAAGCTCTCTGTCCTGAAACCATTCTTCTAATGTCTGGTAAAATCTTTTTACTGCCAGCCAGTTATCTGAAATTTCTTTTTCAGTTCTGTTTTTAAAAATATCATTGAAAAATCTGAATGTGTAGTGTTCGTCAGAATCTTCAGGTTTATCAGACATCAATTCAAATATGTATTCTATCCTTGTAGAAAAATCACTTTCATTATTATTTAAAAAATACCAGAAAGATTCATTTTGCAATGCATATTCCATTTTATCCCATTCAGCAGCAATTTCAAACTGTTTTAACCTGATTTTAATTTTATCTTTATTCTTGTCTCCAAAGTTTTTGCTGTTTAAAAATAAAGCTTTAATTAACTCTGAGTTGGTAAGACGTATTTTTCCCAGATTGATTCTTGTAAACATTTCAATAGAATCCATATCAGTAATCTCATACCAGATTACTTTTGTGCAAAACATAAATTTTGACTCAAACTGGCCTATATCAAAGTTTTCATCCTGCTTGCCAAACCATTTTGCGATGGTATTGTAGGCAGAAGAAATAAAAAAATAATCAATATTGGACTTATCTATTTTTTCTTCAAAAAGGTGGTTCTTTAAAAATTCTGCAGAGCCTTCTCTGGTTTCATATTCTAATTTGAATAAAGTTTTTCTCCTGTTTTCAGCATATCCCTGATTTAAATAATGCAGAATTAAATAAATAGTGGTTAATCGCTGTTGCCCGTCAATTACGTCCCATTGATTATTTATATTTTTTACTATGATGGGCTGTAAACAATACCAGGTTTTCTTATCTGAATCCGGAATCTCTTTTGGTACAAACTCTGTTATATCGTTTAACAGATCCTCTACCTGCTGGCTGGTCCATCTGTAACCTCTCTGATAAGCCGGAATAAAAAAGTTTTCCCCGAGCATATTACTTACACTTTTTAAAGCAATATAGTTTTCTTGCATTGTTATTATTTAAATATTAGTTCAAAACTATTTTTGGATGTTTTAATATCAAGATTAATCCAGTTATCAAAGGATTTTAATTTCTCTTTCATTTTGCAAAAGTCCAGGCTGGACTGTTCGTTATAAGAAACTTCAACGGATTCGGACTTAAAGTCAAAATATAAGTTTTCCAGAATGTACTGGTCGCTGAATTTGTCGTCTCTGTAGGTTTTTAACGGCTCAATAGTATCTACTATTGCTAAAAGATAGAAAAGAGGAAAATCAGCAAATTTTATTTTTTGGAACGAAATTAACTGATGTAAATTGTATTTTTCGTAAACGGGTTCCATTCCTTTTTGCGGAAGCCAGATATTATGTAAAGAAATGGCACAGGCAGCAAGCAGGTATTGCTTTTCTAAATTTTCACCCCAGAATAAGTTATCCTCATTAATCAGTTTTTTTTCACGTCTTATTTTTACAAGTCTGTCATAAAGCAAAATTCCTCCGACTATTCCATGATCCGCAACTTTCCAGACTTCTTTTCTATAAGTGAAATAATCTGCCCTTGAATCCTGTAAAGGTTTGCAGTTTGCCACTGTATTTATATCTAACAGAAAGTGATCAATCTGGAAATGTTTTTTTAATTCATCAAGAGAAACTACATCTTGAAGCGCGTTTCCCATTTCCATCTGATAGGCATTATCATGGAAAAGAGCAATCAAAAACCAGATAAATGGAAATGTACTATAGCCGGGGTCGTTATTTTCTAACTTATATTTTTTGTGTAAATCAGTATTATAATAAAAAAGAATTCCTAAAAAAAACACGGAATTAATATGATTTGGCAATCTGATCTGATCCACAAAAACTCCTGTTGTCTTAAGAACTTTAATTTTTCCCCCTCTTTTAAAATATCTTTTAATAAAATTTTTATGATTAAATACTGATACCGACTCAGTAAATGGGTTTGTAATATTATTAAACCTGTCAATACCATTATAGTAATCCCACTTTTCAACTGGAATTGAGTTTATCAGGCTTAGAAGTGACTGAGACGTATTTTTTTTCATAAATGGTTTATATTGCGGTTACTTCCGAAGTGTTGTTCTTCTTACGAAAAAGATTTTTAAAATTCTTCTTCCAGAAAGGCAGTTATTTTTAGTGCTGTTCAGATCGGGTTTATTTACTATTTTGCACTTTTCCAGATGTTTTAATACGACTGAATATTTATGCTAAGGTTAATTGGCTTTAAGCATAGTTTCTATAGCAAGGATAACTTTTTCAAGATTTGTAATGACCTCCCTGGACCAGAATCTCAGAATTTTCCATCCTTCATCAGTTAATTTTTCGTTTACCTGCTGATCTCTTTCCATATTACGCAGAATTTTTTTTTCCCAGAATTCAGAATTCGTCGCTGGTTTCTTTTTTGTGGCAAAATCTTTTCCATGAAAAAATTCACTGTCAATAAAAATTGCCACTTTAAGTTTCTTAAAAGTAAAATCAGGTTTGCCAAAAACTGATTTATTGTTCTTTCGGTACCTGTAACCTCTTGACCAAAGCGATTTTGCCATTAAAAGTTCAGGTTTTGTTCCTGAAGACTTAATGGCACGCATGTTTTTTGATCTTTGCTGAGGGTTATGAACATCCATATAAACAATAATTTTTTCAGATAATTATATTTTCTTCATCAGTCACTTTTTACCGGATTATCTTAATCCGTTCCACATAATACTTTCCCTGGTTTTTCTGTCGTAACTTAACCATCCGGATAAATGACATCAGCCAATAACAGAAGATCTTTTCTAGAGATCTGTTCCATTAGATAAAGTCGCAACATAAAGAGATGCTAAATAAATCTCCTTGGTAGTTGGCGAAAAGCCATCGTTTAATGTTTTTCCTATTGTACTGAAAACTGAATCATATTTTATTCCTTTATTTTTTGCCATAATACCTGTTTTTTCGAAAACTGCAATTATATTTTCCGATTTGTCAATTGCTCTATTATATTTCTTTACAATATAATTAAATGTTTCTTCAAGTACTTTATCTGTTTCGTATGGGATCTGATCAAATATTTCTGGCTGACTGATTCTTGTTTTATGAATTAAATTTTCTTCGAAAGAGATTAAATCCGGTGTTAAGTTATGTCTTTGCTGAATTGCTGATTTTATAGCTGACATTTTGTTTATTTCGTTATCTGTAAGACTGTCGTACAATAATTTTTCAAAAGTTATATAGAATTCAATTGTTTTACAGTGAATATTTATATTGTCTTTCAAGGGTTTGAAATCAACTTCTTTACTCTTAGAGTTAGTTTTTAGTTTCTTTTCCAGTTCTTTTCTGGATGTGGCGTACTTAGTAAATATCTGTAATGAATTTTTTGACTGTAAAAATTCTGAAATTTCTTTTGAAGCTGAAATGTCATCCCATAATTCTTTCTTTTTGCTATATTCTCCAAGGTCATCACTTTTTGAATATTTTTTAATTAAGTCATTCATTAATATCATCAGGCTGTTCATATATTCACTCAGATCATTATCAAGTCCTTCTGAGTTCCAGATTTTATTTAAATCAAATATATTATCACCCCTACTGCCATCTAAATGTTTATAAAGAACAGATATCGAATAAGGTATCACAGCTGATCTTATTTGTCCGATAGAGTTTTTCCCCTGACCATACAATTTTTCCAATTCCCTGAACAAAATTATTTTTGCTATCAGGGTTTCAAAGAAATTCCGGTCTATTGTAACCGCTTTTTTATCACTGTCTCCGCCCAGCTGTTCAATAAAATGCCTGAAAACTTTTTCACCTCCTTTTTTTACGATATAGGGCTGATCACCCCATGCAGTGAAATACTTCCCTAATTCTTCTTTAGAGAACCTTACCTGTTTTGGAAATTCTTTTTCGATTCTTAATTTTCCCTTACCGGCAATTCTGAGTTTGGTATTAAAGTCTCCTTTTGATTTTTCAAAGAACCATTTACGGCCAGATGGGGTTATAATACTTTCAGATAAAGTTTTTAACCTGGTTAACTGAGGATTTCTGGATCGTAGGTCAACATTTGAAACTTTAGACTGGGAATTTGAATACTGACTTATTTTAGAAATAAGATCATCCAGGTTTTCTTCCGAAACATTTTTGGCAACATTAATCTTTGCCATTACTTTTACTTTATCAATATTAAAACCATCCTTATTTGTAAAATAGATGCTGGCAGTTGTCTGTCCTCCGTTTACAATCTGAAAATCTGTGAGGGTTTTTAAATATAATTTCCCGTTTTTTTTCTCTAACTCTTTTCCGGTAGAGGTTATTGTGATACCATTATTATAGGCTATGAATTTTTCTGGAGTGAGCCTGATGGTCTCTCTTATACCCTGGTTAACACCTCTGAACTGCAAAAACGACCTGACATTTTTTTCCAGTAAACGTGAGCTGTGTCTTCGGTACAGATCAGCCAGAACTTTTGCAGGCAGAACACATAAATAAGATTCAAAATTATCTTCATCCGCGGCTTTAATGAGTTCAATTCTTTCTGTAAAATTATTTTTAAAATCAATTGTCAGAGGCTCTCTGTTACCCTGAGATATCAGAACGCTGTACAGAAAGTTTAAATCTATTAATCGTTTAATAATTAAAATTTCCTTAGAGACCTGTTTGTCATTTTTTGCGAATGAAATATTTATTTTGTCATCGTCAAATTCAAAGCGCTTAGGCTGGGATACTTCACCTCTGGTCATTACAGTGGCTGTTGCCGAAATAAGAAATATTTCAATAACATCAAACTGATCAATTCCCAGGGATGAAGAAATTTGGGATACCAGTGCCTTGACAGGACTTGAATCCTGAATCTCGTCATCAAAATGACGTTTAATAGCTTTATTTAAAAATCTTAACGCCCTGCTGAACTGATTTTCATAATAATTTTTCTGACTGATTTTCAGGTCATTTTCTGACTGTGTGATATTAATGGAGTCTTCATTGAGTATAAATAACTGAAGCCTTTCTCCTGATTCATTAACAAGATAGCCATTTATTTTAAGCTTTTCGGAATCAAATTTATAATAAGATTCATTACATTCGTCGGAGTCAATTAATTTTGCTTCAAGCATGGACGGCAGTACTTTGTTTAAAAAAGAAGGCTCAGAAGTGAAGCCTTCTTCATCCCTGGAATCGTCCAGCAGGTCTTTTCTGTATTTAAGATATTCTGAAACTTCCATATTAAAAGTTTATTTGGGATTTTATATAATTATTTAATGAGCTGACTCTCAGGCTGTATTTGACCCTGCTTATTTCTTCTGCAGTTTGTGATTTTACAATTTTAGGAAAATCCGGATCTGTGCAGTTATATATTATCAGACTACCAGGTTTAAAAAGATAATTATCATAGATCCCGGCATTTTTTAAGTCTATTCCGATCATGTTTAAAGCCTTTAAAAAGATGGTATAGTCACCTGATTTATGCTGAATCTTATTTTTAATTTCTTTTATGAGAGACTTTAAATTCTGACCATCATTTTCAGTTACCGATATAACCACCAGTTCCAGTTCCTTATCAGGATTTGATTCCAGTTGGTATTCACTTGAAATTCTAATATCCAGGGCAGATTCAGTTTTTGTTTTAACTTCAACGTCTTTACGGTCAAATGTAAAATCATGTCTTTTATCAAAGGGTCCGGTCCAGCTGTTAAGCGTATCATCTACATGCGCTGATTCATTATTATCAATATAAAACTGCAATAAAAGCAACTCTCCGAATAAACCTTTTATATGTTGCTGGGAAAGCAGAAAAGAATTTTTATCGTTAAAAAATTCATTCCATTTATAAAAAGTCAGGATAAATTCTTTTGAGTAATCATCTACGTCTGAAAAATCCTTAATCCTGTTATACATCGATATAATTAAATCATCGAAGAGTTCATAAAAACTGTTATCAATTAGTTTTAATACTATAAAGTTAGTGTCTCTGAAAAATTCTATTGACAGATTTTCTTTTACTGTAGTTTTAAAATCGACATTGTGATTTTCAGGCAGTGACAATATCAGACACCTGTTAGCATCCTTATTAATTCCAAGATACAAATCTGATTTGCATTCGGGTGTAAGGATTACAGATTTATATCCCTTGTCTATTTGTGAATGGGTAATAATACTCCATTTATTCTGAAGGTCTTTAATTTCCATATATTAATCATTAGAATCTTCCGGCACTGCGGAATCTGTGGGATCTGTATCATTTTGTTCTTCATCACCTTCATATTTCTCTTCCTGTTCTTCGTCAGCTATATTATAATCTCCTTTAACATATACGCTTCCGGGATCTGGGTCTATTGGTGGAAATCCTATTGCATAACCTACCAGAGGGACTTCCGGTGTATAATTATTATCTAAAAACATTTGTCTGAGTTTTGGATTCTGTGCAGGATCCTTCTGACGGAATACTTCTTCTGTTTCAAAGAGATATATCACAAGTAACCCCTGTTGTTCAGACATTTTTTCGCGGTAAACTCTTTCCGGTACATTTGTCTTTTTTGCTTTTTCATAAGCCTGTTCCTGCGAGAGATTCGGTTCCTTTTTTAAAATGGATTCTTTCTGCTCCTTATAAAAATCTTCCTGTGCCTCAGTAATCTGGTTAACAGACAGTAAAATTGCAAAATCCTTACCTCCCGAAATTATATTTGCGGATTTTCCGGAGGCTTTAAATTTATTATTTGTAACAAAATAATCGACATCGTTTCCATTTGTCGGGCCTCTTCTCACCGAAAGTTTAATTCCCTCAGGATCATTTAGTCCGACACCTTTTAATTGAGACCCGTTACCTCTTGTTTTCAGGGCAACAGTCCAGTAAGCCAGTAAATTTTTATCACGGCACAGTTCAATAAACTTAATCATGCCGTTTCTTGAATCAGGGTCAAAATTATTTTCAGAAGAGAGTATATGTATTATTTCTTCTCTATTTGTTTTATAGGTAATGAATCCGTCTGTGGCAGGAGCAGAAAGTTTCGGAACAATATTTTTGCGGAAAAAATCCCAGATTGTATCTATCTTTTCCTTTTTAATATCAAATACTGTTGTCTGTTCTAATTCATCCTGATAGGACCATTTGACTTCATTAGTCATTTTCAAAATGGACGGGCGTGTAATTTTGAGAGTTCCAGGATGTTTTCTGACCCTTAAAACAAAATTTTCCGGTGTCTTCTTTTTAGCTTCCATTTTCCTGAATTCCACTTCTAATTCTTCAATTGTGCGGGTTGTGGAATCAAATTTGTCTTTGGAATCCTGGGTTGTGAAAAGTTTGCAGCAGTCCAGGTAACCCGGTCTGTAACCAAACCATCTTCCCATCTGAAGTAAGGTATCAGAAAAGTTCGTAGATCTTATGAAATAATTAATAGTTAATCCTTCTAAAGTGAAACCACGGGATAATCTGTTTCCTCCCACAGCAATAATTTTCTTTGGTGAATTCTTAGGGTATTCCAGACTGTCTCTTGTAATACTGTTGATTGCCTTAACTTCAATATTATTTACTGCTTCGGGTAAATAATTTTTTAAGGACTCAAAGGTGATAGGAATCAGAAATTCATCATGATAACCTTTCGGGAGATAAGTTTCTATTGATTCAATAATGTGGGAATAGTATTTGTACCAGATTATTTCCAGTACTCCAAATATTGAATCCGGTGCGGTCTGCACATCATTTTCAATTTTACTTTGTATATCAGTAATATACTCTTTTATTTTATCTCTTGTCGTATTTTGCCATGCTGAGTACCTTGATATATGAATAAGCATGGTGTGATGTGGCATATAAGATGCTGAGTATATCATTTTTTGCTTCCTGCTTTCACGAATTGCAATTGATAATATAAAACACAGCACGCTGTCCATGAGTGATTTTGGAAGATTTTTTGGAAAGTCGTCGCCAGTTCTTGTTGCGCGTGTTGAAGCTATATAGTCTTTATAACTATCATAACTTAAATAACCTCCATTTTCGTCAAATTCATCTTTATTATGAAAACTCTGCACACCTGAGAGTGTCTGTCTGTCTATTCTTGAAGGGAATTCAGCTATTGTATCGGAAACAATTTCTACTAAAGGAATCTTGCGACCAGTTTTGTTTTTGATAGGTTCATAGGTTTCGAAAATTTGTTTTGCACCTATGTAATTTGATGGTGGGTTTAGCAATACAATAAAATCATCGGGAAAAATATTATCAACCTGGGTGCGGATTTTTTCTTCATTTTCCCTTTTTAGTTTATAAGGTACTCTCCATTTGTTTTCCGGCACTTCATTTCTGTCCTGCAGTACATTTGCAAATGGGGTAGCTGTATAACCAAGATATGTTTTTCTTGTAAATAAATCTAAAAGGGCTCTTATGTGTCCATTCGTTTTAGAGGCATAGTCCCTTCCTTTAGATCCCTCATTGTTAAGGGATGCATTGTCTGCTTCGTCATCGAGTATAAGAAGTGGAATATTATGACGCTCTTTATTTTCTTCGAGATAATCATCAAGCCACACAATTAAATTTTTAAGCACACTTACATTCTTCTTGCATACCAGAACATTTGTATGATCAATAGAAAAATCGGCGTCAATCAGCGATTTATTAAAGTCTGATTTATAAGAGGTGATTCCAAAAACCTGATTTACAGATGTAATACCCTGGTTTCCGAAGCGGGTTATTTTACCAACCCCTTTGATTCCTTTTGATCCGGTTGTAAGATCAATAATTCCTGTACCGATTACATCGCTTTCTATTCTTAACTGTGTCTGACTTCTCAGATCCTCCATAATTCCGGAGAGAACTATTATCAGACCGTATCCTGCATCAATTGATCTGTTAATTACAGCATTAAAGTTTCCTGTTTTTCCGGACTGAACACTTCCCACTACAAGCCCTTTTACGTAGAAAGGTTTGTCCGATTTTGGATCGCCCATTTTTTCCAGTATTTCGTAACTGGAGTTTACGGTTTCTTTAACTACTTTTTCGGTGCGTCCTGAATTTTCCAGCAGTGTAAAATAACGGTTGCTGTAATTCCATTCAATTTCTTTTTTGCGTTCGGATGTCAGCCAGGTTTTAAAACCCTGCTTTATCAGGGAATTACTTGGATCTATGTCAATTGGATTATTAGAAAGATATTCTTTTGCTGCAATATCATAGTAGTTTTCCATTGTAGTATCATCAACTTCAGGATACTGAAACAATTTACACACTGTAATTATCTGGTCTCTGATTGAGGGATATAACTCTTTAAAATATTGAAGATTAGGACTGTTTTCAGTGGAATATTCAGATGCTTTACCTGATATTATTTTTTTTATTACTTCAGTATATTTATTGTTATCCATAAACTATTATTTTAAAAGTTGTTTGATTTCCTCTGGAAATGATGACTCTTCAAATCCCAGGCCCGGAAGAATGTCTTTTTTTATCTGATCAGAAGTAAAACCTGCTTTATGCAGTGCTTCAAGTGATGTAATTATATCCTGTAACGACAGGCCATCCTTCTCTTCAACATTCAGAAAAGATGTTTCTTCATGCGTATGCCGGATCTTATTTATTGAAGTATTTATCATCTTTAATACCAGATTAAATTTGGCAGACTGCTCTTTAGACATGTCTTTTCTGATTTGCTTCAGTAGGGGAAACTCTCCATTAACTTCCAGTAAAACCCCTTTATTAGTTGCTTTCCTTTCGAACAGACTTTCTGTATTCTGCTGTTTGTTATTTGAAAAATCTCTTATGCCCCTGTTAAAAAATTCTTTTTCAGCTTCGAGTTTTAATTCCTCAATATATCTTTCAAATGCTTTCTTAAGATCGTGTGGTATTATAATCTGGGATTTGGCCACATTTAAGTGCAGCAGGTGGTCAACACTGTTACCAATTTCGACTCTCAGCCTGGCCAGTTGCAGTCTTGGAGCTTTTTTTATAAGTCCGTTCCATCCGCCAAATAATATTATTCTGTCAGCTCTGTAGACATAGATGCCTTCCATATCCATGAGACCACGATTTTTTGTAGTCCAGTTGGTGAGCCCTTTTTTTGATTCATCAATACTTCTTGATGGTAAAACAAAACCTTCCATTTTTATTGTATCGGTGCTGAAATTTCTCTGTTTATAAGCGATCGGGCGAAAATCAGTTTCGTAAGTAGGAAATGGGTTAAAAGGAGATAAGGTTTTGTTGTTAATCCGTATACTGAGAGGAAATTTTTCCTTCTCCATAAACTTGTGAAATACAAGTGATAAATAATCAGATGTAACTTCTGTTATTTCTTTTTTTAAAGCGTTTTGTCTGTTTTGTTCTTCAAGGTAATTTTCAAATTTATAAAGGCCTTTCCATATTACAATTGTATTGGCTTCAAACGATTCAAACTGTCCGATAAATGTTTTACTGAGTTCAGAATAAACTGAAACGAGATTTTCTACATCTTCGTCCGAGTTTACAATTAGTCTCCATTTCCCTTCTTTTTTTAAATAATCGACATCCCAGGTTCGTCCACTGTACTTTTGTTCACCCTTCTTTCGGGACAAAACTGTAAAACACCTTGTCTGGGAGAATGAAGCAGTCTTCATCCCTAAACCAAATCTTCCCAGATCCAGACCTTCTCTCACAAATTCAGGTGAATTGCTGGGAAACTGCATACTGGCTTTTAAGATTTCCTCTGTCATTCCCCGGCCATTGTCAGCCAGAAAAAGGGTGAATGGTTCCTGTTCCATTTTAATAAGAATCTCAATTTTATCAGCTCCTGCAGAAATAGAATTATCCATAAGGTCTGCCAAGGACGTTTCAAGACTATAACCCTGTTCTGCTATAGATTTAATTAAGTATTCAGGATTTGGTGAAGCGTCTTCGCTTGTAATATTTTGTGGATCTGTCATAGATTGATCAGTTAATAACCTGAATTGAAGATTTTATTTAATATGGGTGATTTTTTTTTCCCGAAATCTTATTTTTGATTTTGTACTTGTTTTTTTCTTAAAGATCTCCCATACAATTTCTGCGATTTGATAGGCCAGATAGGGAGGGACTGCATTACCGACCTGATGATATTGTGCTGTCCTTGGTCCGCAAAACAGATAGTTATCAGGGAATGTCTGGATTCTAGCTGCTTCCCTGACGGTAAGACTTCTGCACTGATCCATATCATAATGAATAAAATAATGTCCGTCTTTGGAAATATGGCTTGTTACAGTTGTAGCTGCACAATCAGGCATCTGAACCCTGAATCTGTCAGCGAATTTTCCACTTAAAGCATTTACATGGTCAGGCATTAATTCCCCGCCATATGCCTGATAATCCGTTAATCTTGGGAACCGCTTAAATTTTTCAGCATAAATACCTGCAAAAAGATATCTTTTTAAATCTTCCGTTAAATGAGATCTTGTCTGATGATTACATACACCTTTCAGATTTTTATCATAATACCAGTCAAACAATGGATTTGAGCTTTCTGGTGTTTTGTATTCAATATATTCAGAACCTGTACTAAAAGAGGAGGTTTTTACTTTTTTAAACGGTAGATTGTTCTTGAATTCTTTCCATGAGAATATCTCCTCTTTCATTGCGTTTATTTTCTGTTCCCAGTTGAGATCTGAATCGGTTTCATTTTTGTAAATTCTTTTCTTTGCCCCGTTTACAGTTTCACTGGAAACTATAGATCTGCCCAGGCCGCTTCTTATTTTCGGTAAATCACCAATAATGGATTTCAGGTCTGTTTCTGTGAGACCCTGCTTGAGTGTCCCAGGTATTACATCAACATCCTCTCTAATGCCAAGCAGAATAACCCTGTGTCTTTTCTGAGGGATTCTGAATTTTTCAGACTGAATTAAAAAATCCCTGTCGTCCCTGTAAGTCGGATTACCAGAGGCATCAAAGCTTTGAGGTTCAGTGGAGAGTGAATAAATTTTATATTTGGGAGCTTTTGTATCTTTAAATACAGAAGACGGATTTCTCAGATCATTTAAAATCCAGTCAAACACCTTTTCTCCGTTAATGTTAGCTGATAAAAGGCCTTTTACATTTTCCATTACAAAAACAGTTGGATGATGAACTGCGATAATTCTCAGATATTCTTTATAGAGATAGACACGGTGATCTTCATTGTCAATACCTCCGACCCTTGATCTTCCCACTAGTGAAAATGCCTGACATGGCGGACCTCCGATTAAAAGCCAGTTTTTTTGTCCGTTTAAAGATTCTTTAATTCTTCTGTCTATTTTTTCTGATGGAAAATTTTCGCTTCCTAACTCTGCAAGCCAGGCATCTTTTTTGGCTTCTGCTGATTCTCGGGGAAATTTTTCATATAAATCCAGAATTAGTTTTTCTCTTCTGAGCAGATTTTTTTCTTTCAGAACCTCATAGTATTCGGAGGGTATTTTTCCTTTCTCAAATTTTCTAAAAAAGTCTCTTAATTCTAAAGTTTTATGTGCATTTTCATCCTTTTCAATTGAAAGTTTAATATCAAATACTCTTTCATTGTCAGAGAAGACGGATGAAAAGCCTTCTCCCAGACCACCAGGACCGGCAAATAAATCAATTATAGGAATTTTGTTATGTGTCATAATTATACCACATTAGTGGGGGTAAATAAAGAATTAAAAGTGAAGTACACTGGTAACCTTTTGTGAAATTTTCTCCGTACTTATTTTTTGTCAGGGCTTAAATAAGGTAAAGATAAAATCATCATTTTTTATTTTTTAATATAGCTGTATTAAAATCCAGAAACCATGAAAACTTAGAAAGATAATCTATACTGAAATTAAATTTTCCATTTTCAATTTTAGAGATGGTCGTTCTGCTGACATTCATAATTTCAGCTAATTGTTCCTGACTATATCCCTTCTTCTCCCGAATTTCGCGAATTGTATCTCCTATTCTTAACCGACAGTCATGAAGATATGTTTCCATCTTTCTGTCTGTTTCTTTAGCATCCTTATCCTTATTGATCATTTATTATGCCTGTATGATTTGCCGTGTGATTATTTCAATTGCTTCTTCTTTACTGCAGACATTACCAAATTCCTCTAAAGATTCTTCATCTCTGTAGACACCATTTCGGTCATTCCAGGAAAGCCATTCTATTAAATCTAATCTGTCCCAGGAATTTAATTCTGTTTCCAGTGCATCACCGCGTAATTCCATGAGCTTATAGTATGGATGCTTTAATTTTTCTTCGTCAGTTTTGTTCATGATGATAATTTTAATCGGTTGTAGGAATTTATTCCTGGTCAATAAATAACATTCCCAGATGTTCAGCACCATCATTATCAACAACAGTAAGCAAGACATTGGTTTGTACACCTTTTACTGCTAATGACAAATCTAAATCAATTTTTTGTTCACTAACTTTAATCACTCTTCCTTCGGCCCTAGAATCGTCAGACTTAATTATAGTCACTTTGTGGCCAATAAGTTCATTAGGATCTATTTTCACTGTTTTCAAATCCGCGAGCTTTACAGTATTCACAGGAGGAAAAGATAATCCTGTATTGAGGGCCTGAATTTTTGCCTTGGATCTTTCAGCGTCTTCAATAACTTCTAAAACCACATATAACTGGTCTGGATTTTCATTGGCTTGGGGAGAGTGAAATTTCACAATTTTTCCTTCTTTAACTTTTTCCATCATTTAATTTGTTTATTATTATGCACAAAAATATAAATTCAAATATACTAAAAAAGTTCTATATAATGTGCAATATATTGAACATTAAAATAGACTACTTTGTGAAAGTAATCTATGTGAATTTATATATGTTACGGTTTTCCGTATTTATAAATTTAAAATTTATTTGTCCGAATTAAATAACTGAATATGAGCCAAAATTAATATCAATAAAAAACATGTTGTTGCCTATAAATTCTGAATAGCTTTAGTTTAAGCATTTTTTTTCGTGCCATTGTTTTAAAAACGTGACAAACTAATTCTGGCATTTTTTATTATTAAAATTGGTTTTCATTAATCAAAGTATATTATCAACAAATCTAAATAAAGATATGAAATCCAAATACAGTATAAATACGCATTATGGGTCAATTTCAAAATCATTTATTTGTTACGGTTTTCCGTAATGTTATGATAAATCTATTCATTTTATTTGTTTACTAACTATTACTTTGTTTTTAGATATCTAATACTTAATTAGTAAAGAATACTTTACATTTGTTAAAATGTTACCTTTCATCTATGAGTACAATTCAAGACAAACATACTGCCGGACCAATAGCAATAGGATTTGATTATCAATTCTATTATTTCATGTACTTAGCAATTGATCTTAAACAAGGACAAAAGATTGGTTTTGAAGTTAAAGATGATGTCCATATTGATAAGAAAGACGGAACGACAATCTTGTATCAGACAAAACATTCGATTGTAAAGAATGCAAATGGGGAGATCCAGAATCTAACTACTTTAGATAGCGATTTATGGAAAACCTTAAACAATTGGACTGATTTTATTACTGCAGATAAGAAAAATTCTAGCTTTCTCAATGAAAATGAATTCATTTTAGTTACAAATAAAAGCGAAAATAATAATGATTTTATGACCACATTAACTCTCTTCAAATTAGATAATGATATTAATAAAGTTGTATTGAAAATAAATGAATTAAAAAATAAAACACAAGATGAAACATTAAAGAAGTACATTAAAAATGTTGGTAAGCTTGGTAAAAATAAACTGAAAGTATTCTTAAGAAAATTAATAATAGAAACTGATAATGACGGGATAATAGAAAAAATTAAAGATAGAATTTTAGAAAAATATTACCAAGCTGATTTAGTTAATCCAATATTTGAAAGCTTATTATCAAATTTGAATATGGCAAAATATTTAGACATCAAGGATCGGAAAAAATTTGAGATTTCGAGTGAAGATTTTGCCAAGCGATTTGGGAAATGTTTTAAAGTAGCAACGGAAATTAGACCTTTACCTAGAAGAGAATTCCCTGTCTTATTGCCAGATGACTTAGAAAATCAAGTTTTCATAAAGCAATTGCTTGATATAGGAGAAATACAAACTGGTTCAAATGATATTAGGGACTATACTACTCAAATGCTTAAATTTTTAAACCATTTTACATATTGGTCTGAAGAAGAAAACTTTATTTTACTTACTGATGTAAAAGAATTTAAAGATAATAGTATCCAAATATGGACAAATGAGTTTAAAGCAAAATATAGGCAAATAAAGAGGCAAATAGACGTAGGTTCATCTATTAATGACTTAGAAGATGAAGTTAAAGAGTTAGCTATAGATTTAGTTGACTATATCAGAAAGCAAGATTTATCCATACCAGGATTTTCAGCTTTAGGTGTTGAATTTAGTAATGGACATTATTATGCTCTATCCGATAATCTTGAAATAGGCTGGCACTTTGATTGGGGAAACAAATACAAAAAGGAATGAAAGAAATTTACTATGTATATAACAACGAAGCAATAGCAAGTTGTATTTTTTTGTCAATATTAAATAATGTCGAAAGGTTGGATATTGCGCGTTCATGTTTGATATTACCATTTTTATTGGATGACAGGACGGTAAGTTATTTATCAAGAAACCAAGATACTGATTTAGAATTAGAGCAACTAATAAAAGAGCAATCAAGATTGTTTACATCTTTCAATAAAAGATATTTGTCGTTATTGCCAGTTGCTATTAATTCTTTGATATTATTAAGCAATAGCAATCAAGTAAGTTTAGGAAGCGAAATAGTAAATAATGCCATTTTAAATTTAGAGAACAAAAACTTAGGAGACCGATTTAATAAAATAGAAGAAGTTATACCGAAATTTTTACTAATGTTGGAAAAATACACTACTATCCAGCTGTACAAAAACCTTAAAATACAATTATGAAATTTATACTTCACGAAATAAAACTTTGGTTTAAAGATGAAAATTCAGAACCTAAAAGCTATGATTTTTTACCCGATAAAGTAAATGTTATAACTGGAGATTCAACTACTGGTAAAACAAGTTTTTGGAATGTAATAGATTATTGCCTTTTATCAGGTAAAGTAACCATTCCAACTGAAATTATAGACAAAGTCTTATGGTTTGGAATTCGATTTACAGTAAATGAAAAAGAAATATCAATAGTTCGAAGAACCCCAAGCAATGGCTCTGTTTCTTCTGATGTTTCCTTTAATGTAGGTGGTTTTCCTGTTACTCCTGAGGGCAATAGAGAAGTTGCAGAAATTAAGTCAATTTTAGATGAGGAATTTGGAATTAGTGATGCCTTAAGATTTCCTTATGGAAAAGGATTAGGTAAAACAACATTCAATATCTCGTATAGACACTTTCTGCTTTTTAACTCATTAACACAAACAATTATTGATGCGCCAGAAACGTATTATGACACTACATTTTATGGAAAAGAAGAATACGATAAAGCGTTAAGTCATATTTTCGATTTAGTTATTGGCGTAAATGATATGGAGAATATCAAAGCGATTGAACGCTTACAAGAAATCGAAGCTAGTCTAAAAGCAATTCAAAATCAGGAAAAAGGCAATCAGAATAAAATCAAAAATTTTGAAACAGAAATATTTAAACTGGTCGAAAAATGTAAAGCATATAAGTTTATTGAATATTCCGAATCTATTGACAGTGTAGATGATGCAATATTGATGATTAAAGAAACGATTGCTAATACAAAAAAAGTTGCGGAAAATTCAAAATTATTTTCTGAAGTTGATGCTTTGTACAAAAGTAAGAATGCAATACAAGCTCAAATTAATGCCATAAGTCAATACCAAAAAGAATATGATTTATATAAAAAGAACCTTAACAAATCTGCTGATAGCTTGCAGCCTATTGAGTTTTTAAGTCAACAATTATCAGATCAATTAGTAGATTCATATGAAACAAAATTATTTGTAGAATCATTAGAATCTTCTTTAAAAAACATAAAGGTTAATCTTTCAAAAAAAATCACTGAACCCTTGAAAGTTACAGGAGATGTGAAAGAATTAAAAACGCAAATACAGGAAATAGATAAGCAAATAGCAAAACTGAACGAAATAAAAAAGAATTATCAATCAGAAGGAGAGAAATTTATTGCCCTTGGTGAAATAAAATATGCTTATGAGCAGATATTAAAGAGAGAGGTAAACAAACCTATTGATACCATCAAACTAAATAGCTTGAATGAGGAAAAAGAAAGATTGGCAAAAGTGCCACAAGAAACGTCACAAATAAAATTTTTGATGAAAACAGAGTTAAACCAAAGTATTCAAAGAAATTTTAATTTATTGAACTCTTTGCCAACATATAAGGATAGTCGTGTAGAGTTTAACAGTGATAAAATGATTTTGCAATTAATTCCTGACGGACAAATGTTTCCATTAGATAATGTTGGAAGTGCTTCGAACTACATGTTTATGCATTTATGTCTCTATTTAGGACTACACGAACATGTACTAAATATTGAACAGGATCATATACCGGAATTTTTATTTATAGACCAACCTAGTACTCCATACTACGAAGGGAAAAATGATGATAAAGCAAAACTAATTGACGCTTTTACATTACTAAATTCGTTTGTTGATTATATCAGAGTGAAAAAAAATAAGCATTTTCAAATTATTATGGTGGAACATGCGTCTAAAGAATACTGGATAGACAACAAATTAACTTATTTTCATACTGTAGATGAATTTATTGATGGGAAAGGATTAATACCGAACGATATTTACAAGAACTAGAAAATGAAAGATATGATATTAGGAAAAATGGATAAATTAATTATCCATTTTATTGGAAATAAAAATAATGGAGATGGTGTTCGCTTTTCTGATGATCTTACTAATTTTGAAGATATTGAGCAATATTTTAAGAAGTTAGTAGAAACTAACTTCAAGTTAGAAGAATTATTTTCTTTTTATTCTTTACCAAAAATTGAATTGAATCCAATGTATCAATTTATTAGTTCAATATTTGAAGATAATAATTCGTTTGTTGAACAGTCGCAAAATGGTGCTCGTTATTTATACGATAAAAGTATACATCCTCATATTAAAGCTGGGGAATTATTGATGGTATATTTTAAAGATTGCAAGATCGGTGAAGAACAAGCAGATGCTATAGGTGTATTTAAATCCGAAAATAAGGATACAGTTCTTAAAGTTTGTAGTTCTAATGACGGATTTAATTTAAAAGATGAAAAAGGGATGAATGTTAATAAATTAGATAAGGGGTGTCTAATTTTTAATATTCAGAAAGATGATGGCTATTTAATTGCTGTAGTTGATAATACCAATCGTAGTACAGAAGCTCAGTACTGGAAAGAACATTTTCTGAACGTACAACCTATAAAAAATGATTTTCATCAAACTCAGCAATTTTTGGGGATAACGAAACAATTTGTTACTAAACAATTATTAGAAGATTTTGATGTAACTAAAACGGATCAAATAGATTTTTTAAATCGTTCAGTAGATTATTTTAAGAATCATGAAAAGTTCGACAAACAAGAGTTCGAGAAAAAGGTCTTTGAAGATGATAGTTTAATCGAATCTTTTCAAAATTTTGATAAAACTTTCAGGAAAGATAATGAAATCGCACCTGCTGAGAACTTTGAAATATCAAATAAAGCAGTAAAAAAGCAAGCTCGTGTTTTTAAAAGTGTATTAAAATTGGATAAAAATTTTCATATATATATACATGGTGACAAAAAACTGATTGAAAGCGGAACAGATGAAGTAGGTAGAAAATTTTACAAAATATATTATGAAGAAGAAAGTTAGTTATTCAATTCTGAGAACTCAAAAGAAAATTGGTAATTAATAGAAATGCAATTAACACATATTATTATCTAATTATGATATGTGTTAGTTAGTATTTTACTACGACGTCTCCATCGAAATTATCGTTAGGACTGAATGAAAAACATAAAAGAAATTGCTAAAAATTTATTCTCGTGATAGAAGAAATTTCTTAAACGCAACAATATCGGATTCGCTTATTGAATAATATGTTTTAGCAAAATCGGTTAGAGAAAATCCCATAGCTTCCAAAATTAAGATTAATGTTGTTGATTTAGCTACAGATTTAGCATTAAGAATGTTTGAAACAGTAGCTTTTCTAATATCTCCTTCATCGGAAATTTTTCCGTAACTTTTTACAATAATATCCACATCATTCTCATTATGAGGATAATTTTTATTGCTTTCTAATAACCTTCTCAGGCTAAGTGCAGTCTTTAATTTTATATTTTCTTCACTAATTTTTTTCACATTGCAATTAACCATATCTAAAATAAATAATCGGTACGCTTTGACGTACCGATTATTTTTAATATATTTGATTTTGTAACTAGTCAAATAGTAACTTTTTTGTTAAATTTGCGATTCTTCAATAAAAAAATTTGAAGCATTCGCTTTGAATCTCGTATAGGAAAACTGGCGTTTTTAAATTACCACGAGATGATAAGTGCAAATGCTCACGCCATAAAGGGCGTGGGCTCACTTATTTGTGGTAAAGGTACCGCCAGTACCTCCTATACAATAAGCTGAGTTCCGCGCCTCTTTTTTTGGGTTATACCTCAACTTCTCAAAGCAGTCTCCTTAGATATTAAAGAAACGCAGCCTTTTTGTTTAACCTGTAAATAGTTTGAATATGATGTAGCTGTTAATTTATTATTTGTAATACCCGGCCAATTAGTTTTATTATTGTTGAATTAGTAAAAGCAAGTGCCGGGTTATTATCCTATCGATTCTATACTTGCAACATTGACAGGCTGAAAAATTATGACCTTTTATTTTAAACCATTAAAACGATAAAACAGATTATGCCAATGAATTAAACTTTAAATCTAAATTGAAAGCTCAATTAGAGCTACAATAAAATAAAAAATGGCCCTCTATGACAGCGACCAAACTAGTATAGAGGACCATAGTCAATCAAACCAACGTTTAACTAACCAATCCAATATTATGAATAATTTTTCATTTTACAAGGATAGGAAAGCTCTTTATTGCCTAATTTTTATCTGGCTGTGTACGTCTTTCTTATCCTCTTTTGCTACAAACTCAAAGCGGCATTTCTACAACGTACTACAACAACATCAAATTCAGGGTACTATAACTGATGGGAGTTCGCCATTGCCCGGTGTTACAATAGGTGTAAAAAACAAATCCAATAATACTGTGATATCGGATTATAGCGGACAGTTTTCTATTTCTGCAGCTCCTTATGATACCTTAGTTGTGTCCTTCATGGGATTTAAAACAGCTTTAATTCCTCTTTCGGGAAGGAAAAAAGTACACATTTCGCTCCAGTATGATTATACTACTCTTCAGGAAGTTCGTGTCAATGCAGGCTATTATTCAGTTAAGGATAAAGAGCGCACTGGAAGTATTGCGAAAATTAAAGCCGCAGATTTCGACAAACAACCTGTCAACAATCCTTTAGCGGCAATGCAGGGACGTATGGCAGGAGTAAACATCACTCAAAACACAGGAGTGCCGGGCGGCGGATTTAACATTCAGATCCGCGGTCTTAACAGTATTCGCGGAGACGGCAATGATCCATTGTACATTGTAAACGGAGTTCCATATTCATCGCAGTCGTTGGGAGATCCGACTGTTTCTGCATCTGCTATTTCAGGCGTTACAAATCCGCTAAACAATTTAAATGTATCGGACATAGAAAGTATTGAGGTATTGAAAGATGCCGATGCAACAGCAATTTACGGTTCTCGCGGGGCAAACGGTGTGGTGCTGATCACGACAAAAAAAGGCAGATCAGGAGAAACACGTTTTAATTTCAATGCATTTACTACCGTCGGTAAAGTGGCAAGAAAAATGGATTTAATGCAGACGAGCCAGTACCTGGCGATGCGGGCAGAAGCTTTTGCTAATGATGGCATCACTGAATATCCTGAAGGTGCTTACGATATTAATGGCACTTGGGATCAAAATCGTAATACCGACTGGCAGAAGGAATTAATTGGAGGCACGTCTTACATTCAAAGTGTTCAGGCATCCATTTCAGGCGGTAATAAAAATACGCAATTCCTGTTAAGCGGAACTTATCACAAAGAAACAACTGTATTTCCAGGCGATTTTCATTACGGAAAGGGCTCAGTAAACAGCAGCATTTCACACCAGTCCGATGATAAACGCTTTACTCTTAATTTTTCCGCCACTTACTCAGGAGATAAAAATACACTCCCAGGCAGGGATTTAACCTCGCGGGCCTACACGCTGGCTCCAAACGCACCGGAGCTTTATAAAAATGATGGAAGTCTCAATTGGGAAAACGGCACATTTATTAATCCATTGTCATTTCTGAATGGAAGATATCTTACCACAAGCCAGAACCTTATTGCAAATGTAGTATTGTCTTATAATCTGCTTCCGGGTCTTCAAGCTAAGGCCAGTATAGGATATAACGATACAAGGCTGTCCCAAAATGTAACCAGCCCTCTAAGTATTTATAGCCCCTATGATACAAGTGAACATGAATCAACTCTATTTCTGTCTACCGGTACTGGCAGATCATATATTTTAGAACCACAGTTAAGCTACCAAAAAGAATTAGGTGACATAGATCTCAATTTCTTAGTGGGTACAACATTCCAAAGCCAAAAAACGACAAAATTGGCACAATCTGCCTTTGGATTTGCAAGTGATGCCCTGATTAATAGTTTGGCGGCGGCTAATACGGTGACCGTACTGAATCATGAGGTAACGCAGTACAATTACAATGCATTATTTGGCAGACTCAACATGAACTGGCATAAAAAGTACATTGTGAACCTAACAGGTCGTCGAGATGGCTCAAGTCGTTTTGGACCCGATAATCGTTTCGCCAATTTTGGCGCTCTTGGCGCAGCTTGGCTGTTCTCTAATGAAAATATCTTCAAACAGTACAATTCAATACTCAGTTTTGGTAAGCTTCGCGGGAGTTATGGTATTACAGGCAATGACCAGATTGGAGATTACCAGTATCTGGATACCTATCAGGTTTCTCCTTATTTGTATGATGGGACTGTAGGGCTTTTACCATCACGTCTGTATAATCCTGATTTTGGCTGGGAGACAAACAAAAAACTTGAAGTCGCATTGGAACTCGGATTCTTAAAGGATAACATCTTCCTTTCTGCTGCTTGGTTCCAAAATCGCTCATCCAATCAATTGGTCGGGGTGCCGCTTCCCGGGACTACAGGATTTTCTTCTATCCAATCAAACTTTGATGCGACTGTGGAAAATACTGGTGTGGAACTGGAACTTCGCACGAACAATGTGAAAGGCAGGGATTTCTCATGGACAAGTACAGTAAACCTTACTGTACCAAAAAATAAACTGGTTTCTTTTCCAGGGCTTGAAAGTTCTACGTATGCTAACCAGCTTGTAATAGGTGAATCACTTTTTATCAAGAAAGTTTTTAATTATACAGGTATTGATCCTCAAACTGGTGTCTATACTTTTCAGGATTTTAATGGTGATGGGCAGATAACCTATCAAGACGATCGTCAGACAATCGTCGATACTTCTCCAAAATATTATGGAGGGCTGAGTAACCAGTTGACATATAAAAATTGGTCCTTCGATTTTTTATTCCAGTTTGTAAAGCAGATCGGCAGGAATTATCTGTACACTTCAGCCTTGCCCGGCTCATTTGTAAATCAGCCTGCAGCTATGGCAAACCATTTCCCGCAGGACGGAGTCAATGCAATATCGCAGCAGTACACTACTGGCCAGAATGATATATTACTAGAAGGCCATTACAATCTGATTGACAGCAATGCAGCATATAGTGATGCATCTTTTGTGAGACTCAAGAGTCTGACTCTTGTTTATGCAATACCATCAGCATGGTCAAAAACCTTTACAGGAAAGGTATACCTGCAGGGGCAAAATTTATTAACCATTACTGATTTTCGTGGAGCTGATCCTGAAAATCAGTCTGCTTCAGCACTTCCACCATTGCGCCAGTTTACAATGGGCATTCAGCTTGGCTTTTAATTTAATCATCATCACATGAAAACAAGATTTAATATTATAAGAATAATTTTTGGAGCTGTATTTTTCAATCTTACAGCCTGTGAAGGCTTTACCGAAGTAGATACGCCGCAATCACAGCTGACGACCCCTGCTGTATTTGAAAATGTTAAAACCACTGATGCGGCTATGGCTGACATTTATGCCCGTCTTCGTGAGGAAGGAATGGTTACGGGCACGCTGAATGGACTGTCGAGTCTTTTATCAAACTACTCTGATGAAATGCAGTATACAGGCTCAAGTGTCGAAATTATGCAGTTCAATAACCATACAATTACGCCTTCAAACAGTTTAATAACAGGATTATGGAACAGCACTTACAGTGAAATCTATGCCGTGAATCTGATGCTGGAAGGACTGCAGAATTCAAAGTCATTAAAAGAGAATGAGAAGGCGCGATTATCAGGTGAAGCACTGTTTATCCGTGGATATCTTCATTTTTATCTGGTAAACCTCTTTGGTGATGTTCCCTACATAAAAACTACTGATTACAGCGCCAATAAAGCAGTATCAAAAACAGCCCAGGAACAAGTGTGGCTCAATATTATAGATGACGTAACTGAAGCTGAAAAATTATTAACTGTTGAATATCCTTCCCAGGAAAGAGTCAGAGTAAACAAAGCAGCTGCCTCCGCTTTTCTAGCAAGAGTATACCTTTATCGTGAAGACTGGGTCAATGCGGCAGCGAAAGCAACATCAGTAATTAATAATCCAAAGTACATATGGATTGATGATATTTCAAAGGAATTTCTGCGCCAGTCCACTGCGACAATATGGGCACTTCATCCTGGAACAGCCGGGCTTAATACTAAAGATGCACGTACCTTTATCTTTTCAAGCGGACCACCTTCCAAACCGTCACTGTCTGCTTCCTTTACAGCCAGTTTTGAATCTGGTGATCTGCGTCGCACACAGTGGGTGCGAACCGTTTCAAATGCCACTGGCTCTTGGTATTCATCATACAAATACAAACAGCCCTTAGGCACTACCTCTTCACAGGAATACACCATTTTGTTTCGCTTAGCCGAACAATACCTGATTCGTGCAGAAGCCAATGCTCATCTGTCACATATGTCTGATGCCAAGGCTGACTTAAATAAAATTCGCCGTCGTGCCGGTCTGGGGGATACAGCCGCAGATACGCAGACAGAATTATTGGACGCAATCGTAAAAGAGCGACGTTTTGAACTTTTTACAGAACAGGGACACCGCTGGTTCGATCTGAAACGTACAGTAAAGGCAGCAGCTGTGCTGAGTCCAATAAAACCGGGATGGAAAGACACACAGATGATCCTACCTCTTCCGCAATCAGAACTGCTGTTAAATCAGAATCTGCTGCCTCAAAATCCAGGTTATTAAAATGAGAACGTTTTTCAACAAAGCCGGATATTGGATAGCCCTGCTTTTTACAGCGTTATCCCTGTATGGACAAAAGCAAAAACAGCAGGTAACTGCTGCTGACTATGCAAAATGGAGCTCCATACAAGCAGAGACATTATCCCCAGACGGCAGATGGATTTCTTATAATCTGCATTATGATTACGGGGTCGATACATTGTTTGTACAGAATATAAAATCTGCCAAGCGACTGTCATTTCCTAAATGTTCTGATGCGCGTTTTAGCAGTGATGGCAGGTGGTTCACATTTTCCGATCCGGAAAAAGGATTAGTTTTGAATGACCTTATCACTGGTAATAAACAGTATTTCAAGGATGCGATTCGTCACGAATTCAATAGTGAAGAAAATCTCCTGGCTGTATTAAATAAGAATGGTTCATCTGATTACTTGACGATAATTGCGTTATCCACCTGCAAAAAATATAATTTCAATGATGTCATAGAGTTCAGTATCAATAATTCTGGCATTTTGGCTATAAGTACTGGTTATGAAGTGCGACTTTTAAAACCGAAAAATGGATTTATAGAAAAGACCATTGCACAGGATGAGGATGCAGGATTTAAAAAACTATTCTGGAGCAAGAGCGGTGAATTTCTTTCTTTTCTTCAGGAGATTAAAACCCCAAAGCAAACTGCCAAAAATCACAGAATATTCTATCATGATGCAGCATCGGGGACAAATGCTATTCTTGACAGCAGGGAAACAGAAATATTGTCGATGGAGAATATAACCCCATACGGAGCAAGTTCTGCGCTGAGGTTTTCAGAAGACGGGAAAAGTATATTTTTCAGCTATATCAACCCTGAACAGGAGCAAAAAACTACAGCTTATGAAATATGGGATTCTGCTACAGCGCTGGAATATACACAAGACAAAATGTTTGGAAATCCAAATCGCTTACCAAAAACGGCTGTGTGGACGCCTTCACACGGTAAAATTTTGAAGATCGGAACAATCGAGAATCCACAAACAATGCTTACCGCAGATCGAAAACATGCATTGTGTTACAATCTGCTGAAATATGAACCACAATATGAGTATTACGCTCCAGCTAACATGTACTTGAAAGACATCCAGACAGGTGCAGAGCATCTGATTTTAGAGAAGCAGTCAACAGCAGTTGGAATGATAGGAGGCTCTTCCAGTGGAAATTTTATACATTATTTCCGCAATGGCAATTGGCAGGCTTATGATATTGCTAAAAAACAGCATCTTAATCTCACAACGGATCTTCCAGTTTCTATAACTGACAGCATTCTAAACGATGCGGGTCCACCTGCGCCGTATGGCAGTCCGGGCTGGTCCTCTGATGATAAATATTTTATAGCTTATGATCGGTATGATATCTGGATGATTGAGTTCAGTTCAAGACAAGCCAGAAGAATTACCAATGGAAGAAAGCATAAGATTACCTATAGAATTTGTTTGGATCTATATCCCGTTATCAAAAAGCCTACTCAGGATGAATTTTTGATCAGAAAATTTGATTTTTCCTCGGGTTTGGTTTTGCAGGCTGTTGGCAGAGATGGATCCAGCGGCTATTATAAATGGAATACCGATGGCAGATTAGAAAAATTGGTGTTTGGGAATTTCGGAAACAGCAGGATACAAAAAGCAAAAAATGCTGAACAATACATCTACATCCAGCAGTCAGCTTCAAATGCCCCAAAATTAATGGCTGTTTCAGGAAAGCAGAAAAGCAAAGTGCTCTTCCGATCCAATACTGATGCCTCTAAATTCAAATGGGGAACGGCTGAGATAATTACATACAATGATCAAAACGGCAAAAATCTTCAGGGGATTCTTTACAAACCTGCAGGGTACATAAAGGGAAAGAAATATCCGATGGTAGTTCATGTTTATGAAAGACAGTCCCAGGAAATTAATAATTATTCTATACCCACAGAATATGGACCAATGGGTTTCACACCGTCTGCCTATTTTCTGGATGGCTATCTGGTGCTGTTGCCGGACATATATTATCAAATGGGCGAGCCTGGAAAGTCTGCTCTTAATTGTGTACTTAATGCAGTTGATACTGTAAAGCGGATGGGAATTGTTGAGGAAAATCATATCGGAATTATCGGCCATTCCTTTGGAGGTTATGAGACTTCGTTTATCATTACCCAGACCGATGTTTTTGCTGCAGCCGTCTGCGGTTCAGGGCTTATGAACACTATAAGCAGCTATTTTGTACATTCTGCTGCTATACCTCGTTCAAATGCGTGGCGGTTTGAATCGCAGCAGGGGCGCATGCCATTTTCACCTTTTGAAAATTGGAAAGCTTACGAACGAGACGCGCCATTTCCAAATGCGGCGAATTGCAGAACACCGCTGCTAAGCTGGGCTGGGAAAAAAGACCCGACTATTTTCTGGACACAGTCCGCCGAATTTCATATGGCACTTCGAAGACTTGGAAAAAGGAATGTTTTTATTCTTTATGAGAATGAGGCGCATACTATTGCCATACCTGAACTTCAAAAAGACCTGACAATAAAAACCAGGAACTGGTTTGACTATTATCTCAAAGAACAAAAGGAAGCACTTACAAACGGCATTCCTTAAATCATAATTACTAAAGCAGGAGATTACAAACCTCCTGCTTTTTTTAAAATTAGTTAATTGATTTTTCTGTATAATTCGACGTTACATTGAGTCGGACTGCTCATATTGAACAATTGCTGTCCTCCAGAACTAACTCTACAAACATTAGGATTTTGTATGGTACTACATTCTACTGTTGTAACATCACAATCCTCTAAAGGGTTATGCCCATAAACATCTATCAGTTTACCTTTTTCAGGGACAGCTGAAAATGCAAAGGCCCCAAATACAGCAAATGCTATTGCTGATATTGAAAGCGCCGGTCTTAAAACTTTAGTATTCATAATATTAAAATTTAATGTTAACGGTCTACTCTTTTTCAGGTTTTCGACCTTCCCCTGGACTGTACAGTGTATTTTAAAAGCATAAATGCTGATCTTATCTTGATGGGTAAAAAGGTATGTAATAGTTGGTTTTTAATTTTTCAATTGTGAGATGTCTTCCATTGAGCGAAACAATCCTGTCGTTTAAAACCACAAATTCATCCATTGTCCGACCCTCTATATTGTATATATAAAAACTAAATGCATAAGTGTTTTCCTTTACATTATATACATCTATTATAGAAGCTTGTTTCCACATAATTTCAGGTTCGTATTTTCCAATGAGAGCTGCATTGACAAAAAGATAATTGCCGAAAGTTGCAGTGAGTTTATTCACTAGTTTAGGCTTTCTGGCCAGAGTCTTGATGTTTTTTGATTTAATGCTGGCAACCGAAACCTGCGCTCGCGAAGTCGTATCAATGGTATGATCCGAAGTATGACTTCCAATCTTAGAATCAATTATCAGAAATTCATTTCTATAGGCATCCGTATAAATTATCTTATCCAGCTGGGAATTATAAAGCAATGATCCGTCAGTATCAAATACACCGTCTACCTGTTTCTGCAGCAGCCCGCCGTTAAGTTTTAATGCTGTATTGTTATTAAAAGTAAAGAGTCCCAGTGTATTGTTTTTTGTTTTAGAATCTATGGCCCTTATAACTGCTTTGTTATTATCAATTGGCTTTAGGATAGAAAAATATGCTTTTTCATACATCTTAAGCTCTGCTTTCCAGGAGAGAGTATCTCCAATAAAAATACACGGCACGTTTCCGTCGCTAAAGTAAAAATAGGGAGACTTTACAGCAAGACGCGGTACAGTATAAGGAAAATTATATTTTGGAAGGTTGATATGAATTGTCTTTTTTTCAACAAGACTCGTATCAAAAATAGTCACTGCCAGCGGTTCAGCCCGATTGCCTAAATAAATCTGTCCTTTGTCATAACCGGCAATATAATAGGCTGCGTGTGGAAGCAGGATTGTTTTTTTGCCAGTAGTCGGGTGTTTGGGAAATCTCCGTACAAAATTATTGCGGTGATGAATTATGTCTTCTGATAGTATAAAGAGCAAAGCAACAAGACCAATGCTAAATAATGTAGTCACAGAAAAGGCACTGGCCAGTGCAGCAGGTTTTGAAATAAGATGCACTTTTGGCACCATACCGGCCAGTATCAGAATACCTGCTGCGGCCAGGATCATGAAAACAAAATTAAAAATAAAATGCTCCTGCCATCCCATTTTTTCTAAAATTCCTCCACAGGAACATGGAACAAATGGACTGTAATTTAAAATAATGAAAATGTATGCGGTAAAAATGGTCATTAAGCTGAATGCAGCCCACATCGCCAAGAACCGTGTTGAAGAAAATAGCAGTAATCCAGCAATCAGCAGTTCTGTTATTGGTACAACCCATGATACAATTCCTGCAAAGGAACTAACCAGCGGTGACTGTCCTAATTGAACCTGAAAATTTTCAAAGTCCAGCAATTTACTTATTGCTGCATACACAAATAACAGGATATATAGAAAGGAAATTACTTCTATAAAAATATACTTATGATGCGGACTAAATTTCATGGCGATGTAATTGAAAAATTATAATGTAAAATTCTGTAAATTAATTGGTTAAACTGTTGTCGGTTTGGGAGTACAACTTGTCAATAAAGAATTAAATTCATACTACAATCGACAATCTTTAAAATCATCTCTTTAATGATCCTCATTTTATCAGTTTTAATAGGAGTAGAATGATATGAATTACTCCGACTGATTATTTCGAAAAATGATCCAAAAATTTATCAAAAGCTATCAAATTTATACTGTTCTCAAATCTAAACGCAAATATAAGGCTGGCAAATCCCAGACTAATTGCTGGAAAAAAAGTGCTTAATTATATATTAGAAGCCTATGAATAGTTTTATTGAATATCAGATATTGAGAATCTGAAAGTATGTCCAGATTTTATAACTGAGTGAATAAAGAACTTATAAAAAAGAAAGCTGGAAGATAAAACTATGGATATAACTAATAAACGCCGACTTCGGAGGAGTTGTCCAGCTCCCGGCAGGGCAAGTGGTTTTGAGCTGCGGAAAGTATTTCAAGCAGCTCAAAACACAACTTGCTATTTTCTCTCGAAAATATTATTGCAATAGATTTAATTGAAAGGGCTTGATGCCCTTTTTAAATTTAGCAGGTATTTCATGCTTTATAATTAATTTTTAAAATCAACCTTTATAAGGCTTAAAAAAAACATAATAGTATTGGCAGTTCTGACTTCAATCCTTTCCGGTAAATTCCAAAGATCTTAAGTTTAGTTTTTCTCTGAATTGTAACTATATTGCTCTGTACAATAAAATTTACATACTCATTTACAATTGCTCGTACTTATTTGGTTATATGCATAAGGCTAAAAGTATAGACCCATTTACAGCTATTTGTAACCCTGTAAGCAAATGAAGTTGCAGAACTGTACTGATGTAGATATGTATTTACAGTTTTACTCTTTTACATATTTATGCTTTTACGTAAAGACATAAATGCTTCTTTATGTAAATAGGCAAATAAGCTTTCAGTTAAAGCCTTATCTACCTGTATAAAACCATACATATATTTCCAAAAGAAACAGAAAAACGGAAAAAAGAAAAAGAAAGTAATTTAAAAGGACGGGATGCAGGCAGACCAAAAGGAAACGGAATAAGTCCCGAAGGGTGTTTTGTGAGCACGCGAGCAAAACATTATGCCGTAGTCTTTTGGTCAGGCTGATCCAGCACGTCCTACCTTGGTTTTCTTTTTATTGTTTCTTTGATTAAAAAAATAAAGTTACATGTAAAAATATCTATCCTTTCTTTGAGACACATCAGGCCAAATGCTTCCAAAGATTTCCAAATCTAAGAGGAGTTACTGATAATAAAATATATTGGTTTTTATTTTTAAATAATAACTAGTACGTATAGGAATGGAAAACAAAAGTACAGCCAATCCCCGTAAAGGTGGCAGACATCCTAAAGATGACCCTGCTGTCCATCGCTATTCTATCAGTCTTACCGCTGAGGAAAATGCACGATTCCTGATTCTTTTTGAGAGCTCGGGCATGAATGTTATGGCACATTTTATTACAGCCTGTATTTTTCAAAAAGGGATCAAGACAGTTAAGATCGATAAAGCAACAATGGATTATTACATACTTCTAACTGCCTTATTCGGACAGTTTCGGGCTATTGGGGTTAATTACAATCAGGTTGTGAAGATTATGTACCGTAATTTTTCCGAAAAGAAAGCTCCCGTGTATCTCTACAAATTGGTAAATCAAACAATGGAATTTGCTCTTTTAGCTCAAAAGATAATACAGCTTACAGCGGAATTTGAAGAAAAACACCTAAAAAAATGATAGCAAAAATAGGAAGAGGCAAAAGTTTGTACGGAGCATTAGCATATAATTATCAAAAACTTGAAAAAGAAAGTGCACAGGTCTTGTTTACCCAAAAGATAATTCAAGCACCTGATGGTAATTATTCCGTAGAACAGCTCTCCCGTTCTTTTGAATTACACTTATTGGCTAATCGTAAAACGGAGAAACCTGTGCTTCATATTTCTCTGAACCCTGACCCGAAAAATAATGTAAGTAATACTGATTTTGAGAATATGGCACAAGACTATATGAGGCAGATGGGCTACGGAAATCAGCCCTTTGTCGTATTCAGACATACTGATATAGACCGTACGCATATCCATATCGTATCGGTGTGCGTGGATGCGGAGGGGAGGAAAATATCCGATAAATTTGAAAAAAGGCGTTCCATGGAAGTCTGCAGGATGTTGGAAAAACAGTACAGTCTTATATCAGCTATAGATAAAAAACAAGAGGCACACAACCCAACATTTAAACCTGTTGAATATAAAGCAGGAGATATAAAAAGCCAGATGGCTTCGATACTGCGCCATCTGCCTATATATTACCAGTTCCAAACTTTTGGGTCATATAATGCCTTACTTTCACTTTTTAATATTACTGCCCAGGAAGTGAAAGGCGAGTATAATGGAATTCCAAAACTGGGATTAGTATATTTTGCGTTAAATGAAAAGGGAGAAAAAGCAAGCAGTCCCTTTAAGGCTTCGCTGTTTGGAAAAAATGCAGGATTAGCACAGCTGCAATCCCACTATGAGCGAAGCAGGATAAATCTAAAAGACAGTCCGGCTAAACAATCAGTTAAAGGCAGGATCGAATCAGTAATGCAGGCTGTCTCTAACGAATCCGAATTTAAGAAAAAACTATTAGAACAGGGTATGAATTTAGTTATACGCCGAAATGCTGGAGGGCGTATCTATGGCATAACTTTTATTGACCACAAATCCCGTTGTGTGTGCAACGGCTCTGAGCTTGGCAAAAACCTCTCGGCCAATTCATTTAACGACTGGTGGAATAATAGTAGGAAACCAGAAAATCCAGTACATAAAAGCTGTGTTTCCGAAAAAGATGTTATTGTGAAAACAGAGATAGGCCAATCGCCTAACATGCTTGACTTTTTAATAAAAGAAAATATGCATCATACTTATGAACAAAACAGTTTTGACGCATTGGGCGGTTTATTGCCACAGGCACAGACAGAGGATTACGAGGAACAGGCATTTGGCAATAGGATGAAACGAAAGGTTAAACGCAGAAGATTGTAGATGTAAAATTGAGTTTCCTTCTCATCAAAGAACAACCTGAACTCAATAAAAGAAAGGCTACAAAAATTTCCTGTGATTCAGTATTTTAATCAGTCTGCGATCTTTTTAATTTTTTATTTCAACAGATAACCTATCTTCAGGCATCACCTGAAAAACAAATTGGTATAAACGTTATGCCATTGAAAGACAAAGAAAGCAAACAATGACTATAGTCCGATTGACTTCAAAAAGCATTTTTATATTTGTCTTATAAATACATACGCAAGCTGTATAGGTGCAAATATTTCATGTATATAACAAGGAGTAAAATAAACGCAGCAGTGTATATTTTCATTTACAGGATGGGGACTAAATTTTAGAGACAATGAAAAGTGGTAAGCTAATAAAGTGCTTAAAGGTTATATTAAAATTTGATGAAAGGCTCCGGTTAGTAGAACATCTAATTAGTGTAAGTGACCGGGAAAACAAAATGCAATCCATTTCTTCAAATGAAAAATGTAAATCCTGTTATAACAAAATTGACTTTGCCCAGCTGTTTTATGTTTTGATGGATGAAGGTTTATTGTTTTTTGATACTGCAGACCAAAAAAGTAATAGAAGCAAGTTTCAGTTTTTTCTCGAAAATAATTTCACATATGCCGGCGATGAGGGTGGGCAGTCGAAAATTAAGTCGATCAGCAGGCAGTTCTCCGAATGTAAAGGCTATACCTATAAGGTAAAACAGATTAAATTTTTAGATGAATTTATTGCAGTAATGCAGGAGCGTAAGAGAAGGCTGGAGAGCTGGTAGATTTAAAAGAAGAAAAAATTAATAATAAGTAAAAAACTCACCAATGATGAAGAAAGAAAAGTGGCAATCTTACGTGATGAAAGTGAAGGAGTTGATAGAGCCTGTGCTGGCAAGAATGGAAACAATTGATTCAAAAATCAGCCAGGGGAAAGTTTTGAGGCCTGAATACTACAGAAATGAAGATTTAAAAAAAATGTTTGGGCTGTCCAATAACACTATTATTAAATACAGACAGACCGGAATTCTGCCCTACACTAAGCTTGGAGATATTTTTTTGTATGACAGCGGCAAGATCGATAAGATACTGAGAAGCAATGAATCATAACCCAGCATTTATCCAGTTACCCAGATTTAAAAAAGCAGCACAAAATAGAGAGGGTAACCACAATGGTAACTGTTTTTCAAGCAGGGTTCGATACCACTCCAAATGAAAAATCCTTTAAACACTGATGTTTAAAGGATTTTTGTTTTTAAAAGTCGATTTTCGGACTTCATCTGGCGGAGGAAGAGGGATTCGAACCCCCGGACCTGTTACAGTCAACAGTTTTCAAGACTGCCGCATTCGACCGCTCTGCCATTCCTCCAGTAAGATGCAGTCATTCTCTGATTGCGGGTGCAAAGATAGAATGTTTTTTCGATTGCAGAAATTTTTTTGATACTATTTATTCAGAAAATAGTAATAAATCCTAAAGCAAGTGAAACATTAGAGTGATCAAAAAGTAAGTCATATTGTTGATATAAAATTTAGGGTAATGATTGAGAATAAAATTAAGTTTGTTAAATAAAAAATTTATCCTCCGTTTTTTTAAATTATGTCAATTATGGGTTGCTGAGTAAGAGATAACTCAGCCTTCCAGATTACGGCTGGAACGGATATTTTTACGATCTCAAAAATGCTTGGGCATAGGAGCGTCAAGACAATGCAGATGTATGATAGAGTGATCGACCAGAAAAAAGAGGGATGCGGCGAATCGGATTTCGCTGGAGTAGATTATGATTTATTAGAAATAAGAAAGCTCGACGTGTTGGCTATTCCTAAAAGAAAAGGCTGCCATTTGGCAGCCTTTCGTATATTTTGTAAAAACTAGGGATGAACTTCGACTGTACTCTTAACTGTTCTTTTTTTTGCAGTTTTTGACTGACCTGCTGCAGTTCCTTTTTTTAAAGTTTTTTTCTTCATCTTCGTCTCAATTTTTAAGGCTTTGGTATCGAAAATTTTGCCATCTGGCATTTCGATATCCACCGTTTTGTTATCTAAAAGTTCGTTATCTAAAGATTCGCTGTTAAATGTTTCATTAACTACTGTTTCTTCTTCAAATATTATTTCTTCAAGTGATTCATCTTCAAATGACACATATTCAATTGTTTCGAAATTCGCTGAAGCATCTGTCTGGTGCTGTTCTGTCGTTTCGATGATATTATCGAAATGTTTAACAGATTCACAGTTATATCCTATTTCTAGGAGAAGGGAAGCTAAGAGTACAATAATTGTATGAACGTTCAAACCAGGTTTTTGTTTGGTTCAATTTTATATTGCAAAAGTACGAAAAAGTTTTCATATTTGCAAATTGATTAACTGTTTGAAACAGCAGATCTTGAAGATTAATGGTTTAAGTGCTTGGTTATTATTGGTTTGAATCCAAAACTGAAACGGCAAATTATCAATTCTAAAATCATTTTATGGAAACACCGGCAGAATCGTACAGAAACCTGCAGTTTGCCAGTATGGGAGCGATGAGGAGCTGCACCTGCATCATCATGCTGGACAAGGCCAACTATAAAGCCCATGGAACAGGCGTGTTTATTCAAATTCAGGAGCACTATTTCCTTGTGTCGGCCGCCCATGTTATGGATAGGCACGGAGAGTTTTTCATTTTTCTGTCCCAGGAGTATGAAATAATCTATCCGGGAGGCGATACCTACATCAATCGGACAGAGAATCGCGAAAAGGATGAGCTGGATATTGCAGCCCTCCGATTGGACGACGACTGCCTGCCGCATATCAAGAGGTCCTACAGTTTTGTGCAGGCCGAGGATCTGGCCGTCAACCACATCTTCCAGCCTTGGGAATATTATTCTTTTCTGGGGTTTCCCGCCAGTAAGGCAAAAGTCAAATATAAAACCGATATTTTCGGCATCACTACACTATTCCATTTCACAGCTCCCATCGGAGCCGAGTATTACGAAGAGTTTGGACGAAATCCTTACGTGAACGTTGTGGCGACGTATAATAGAAAACAGGTGTATGATGGCAGCAAAGGAACTTACGGCAGGGGCCCGTACCTATACGGTATCAGTGGATGCGGCTTATGGTTCACCGATCCATCTGATCTCGCAGCTGGAATTATAAAACCTAAACTGACTGCGATAATGACCGACTGGTCCACTAAAAATAGAAATATAATAATAGGGACCCGCATTGATGTCGTCACGGCTATGATCAAGAAATTTCTGGATATTGATTTTCCGGATTCGAGCATTCTAAAGATACGTTAATTTAATACTCTTGTTTTTTCCTGCTAGAAGGGATTAAACTAAGCTTCAGGAATGCCGAGACCATTGGAGATTTCAAGATGACTAATTATTCATCAGGACTATGGTAGGTCTCGAAGACTGTTTAGGAGAAACATGCTATTAAGGAACTTTTAGCAGTCGAACTTTAACAATATTTCTTAATTACGAAAACCGCAGTAGAAATACTGCGGTTTTTTTATGTGTACTGCTTGCCATTACTGGGCAGCTACTGAAATATTTGCATTAGTTCAAAGCAGGAAATTGGATGATAAAGTTAGGTTTATACGTGAATCAGATCAAATCCATAATTGTAGTTGATTTTGCGTTTGCCTTTCTCATTTTCTATCCAGGCTTTTTCTTGATGGCTAATGTCTTTAATTTGGCTAGCATTACATTTTGAAAATGTAGACGCAATCGTCTGTAGTGATTCTAATTCAATTTCATTAAATAAATCTTGATTAAATGATTTTGTTGGCGGTAAAACAAATTTCTCCCCAACGTACTCTCCAAAAGCCTCAATTTGAGTGTCAACCATTCTTTTGTTTGTTATATAATCAAACAATCCATTAAAACGTACAGGAACAGGGCCATAATTATGAGCCATGTATCTAGCCCCACTTATTGAATAGGCTGATTTTTTATAATTTAAGAAATCTGCATAGAACAAAAGTTTGTTCATTGTAGTTACAGTTGGCTGTAGCTTTTCAGAAAAATATACTACCATTTCAGAAAATTTCTGAATGTTGGGTTTTCTATATCCAGAAAAAACATTTGGCAGCATATTTTCAAACAGCATGCTTACGTATTTATTCTCATCTGAGCAAGCCTGTTCAATTTCTATTGCTGCATCTACTTTAGCAAGCACTTTGGTTTTTTCACCATCTTCCAGATCACTACTTCTAAGGACCAGATTTCTAAATATATTTGAGTCTTCTGATATTGTCTGAATTAAATTAGCATTAGCCATACTAGGAACTTCTCCCTTTTCATAATTTCTATAGCTGTTAGGTCCAAATCCTAATATTTGGGACATCCTATTTGCGGATAACCCATATTTTTTTCGGATGCTTATAATTTCATCTGCAAAAAGAATGTTATGTTTGGCTCGGTATTGATTGTAAACTTGATTTAGATTCATCTCATCTAATTCTGTTGTAGTAAACAGCTCATCGCTGTCTTCGCAATAATAACCTAAATGAAAATATTCAAACTCTTCTTTACGGAAAACCAGACGGCTTGTGCTGGCTCTCAAGGTCATTTCCTTGCCTGTAATTGGACTTTTCATAATTTTTCTATTTCTTGTTTAAACGGGAATTCCATAGGGTGCTCTGCCTTGTGAAATGAAATGCAAATGGCATTATTGGTGGCGCTTGATATGGTTAGTTTGATGTAAACTTCTTGTTTTTTAATAATTTTTCCAAAAATCCATAATTCCTTTCCATTAAATTGGGTTTCAGGTAGTGGTCCTTCACAATAATCTTCAATTTCTAATTGAGCAATTATTTCTTTTCTGGAATTAGCGGTAATTCCTAAGTCTGCTAAATCCTGCACGCTGTTTTTGGGTCTATTGACAAAAAATATATCCCATGTCTTTATTATTTGTTTGAGTTCCTGTAAAAAAGACTTGACAATGGCTTTAGTAGACATAATTTTGATTTTACAAGTCTCAAAAATATCTATTAATATTTAAAAATACAACTTTATAGTTGATAATAATTAAACAAACAATAATTATGCCACTTTAAAGTTAGTTGTTTTTATTGAATTTTCCAAATAAAAACATCAAATTTGAATAGTGAATTGTATAGCATAAAAATCTAATACAGTTTTGAACCTAAGCTTAAGGAGTACTGTTTTTACTAAGGTTCTGCTTTTTGCAAATGTACTGTGCGAAATAAATCAACTTGTGACTTCACTTAAACAACAGTCAATTGTCAATATATACAATTTGTTTTGTGAAAAAAAACATTGAGAAGTAGAAAATAAAAACAGGAGCTTCAGACTCCGCAACATAAAGATAACTCGTTGAATTCCGTAAAAAAAAAGGAAATATACAATCGGTAATGTTTGTGATAAACGCAGAGCGCAGGATTCGAACCTAAGACTTGAAACCTGCATATTCAAAAAGTAATATAAAAGTTGAATATGCAATGCGCGGATTAGATAAACCTTTAGGGGGTGCGACATATCAATTAGAACAATTTGTGAAAGAAAATATAGACAAATTAATTGAAAGCACTGAAAAATAATAGGCAATTATACAATTAGGTCCAAACTGCGGATACAATAGTGAAAACCAATTGTGCCGTCACTGTCGGCACAATTAGAAAGTTAATACCGAATCAACTTTGGGAAAATAAAGTTCAAGCATTATACAGCTAGTTAACAGGAAAATTGTCGTGACACTGTAACGACAATTGAGATCCATATTTTCAAACTCAGATAAAATCGTTAAAGATTACTGAAACTAATACAGTTTAGAACCTAAGCTTAGAAGAACTTAATTTTACTGATTTTATCGTTCCCTAAGATTGTGGCAATTTCAAATGTTTTTTATAGCAATGAAGCTATGAATGAAGCGAAAGGAATGATATCGCCTCCGGCACTTGCACTTTCTAGAGATGCCATATATTCGGCTCTTCTTTCGAGCGGGATAACGGTCCATGGATAGCCACCCGATGCCATCATGGAGTTCATTAAGAATCTGCCAATCCTTCCATTTCCGTCACTGTAAGGGTGTATAAAGACAAAAAAGAAATGTCCCAGCACAACTCGTACTCCTGCATTTTCTTCAGTTGCTAACAGATCAAAAAATGCTGGCATAAGATCTCTTACGGCTTCCATTGCAGGAGGAACATGTTTTGAGCCGCGTATGTAAATCGGCTGATTTCTGTAGCCGGCCAGATCAGATGGTTTTATAATACCAGCTGTTACGCTTGGTGCGAACATTTCTCTGTACCAAGTGGCATGATCATTATCTGCGGCAGTTCCCGGATTTGTACCACCCAGTATTGTTTCAATTGTTTTTTGAACCATTTGAAAAGCCTGCCAGTAGCCTCTGGCCGCCATTGCATCACGGGTCTGTCTGTCTTGTTCATTGATATCGGGCTGCCATGTGCCGCTGCGTACCCTTTCAATCAGGTCTGTATTAACTCGGTATCCTTCTATGGATAATGAGTTGTAGGCGTCATTGATGTAATTATCTTCAACTTGTTTTAGATACGCGGCTTGATTGGTTGGAAGACCTGGTGCGGGAGGGAAGATTTTTATGATTTCTTCTCGCATTTCGTTCCACATCAGTTCCATTCGGTTTACATGGGGTGAAATCTGGCGCTGTGAAAATATAATCGGGCTTTTGTGTGTAAAAGGGTCTAGTTCACGTACGTTATAATCTGCCGCTTTCATTCCATTTAGAATATCATTGGCAATTTTCGGACGATCAATGTTTCTGAATGCTCCGGCAATTCGTCCCGCAACTACACTCTTCCCGCCGTCGAGAAGCAATGCCAGTATTTCTGTGCCGTCTCGGAATGTCGAAAGAAGTGTTCTGGCATCAGTTGGATTCTGCTGGTAAAAGTTCTCGGGTAAATTTACTATACAGGCTGAAGTACTGTAAAGGCGAAGTCCGTTTTTGTCTGTGATTGTCTGGTTTTCTTCGGGAAGATTTGACCTGACTTCAAGAATTGCAGTATTATGTAGCAGATTTGTTATCTGATTTCGTCCCTGCGGCGCTCGTACCAGTAGCTGAGCTGGAACTGTTAGGTTTGCTGCATGTATCTTGGCTGATTCTTCAGGAGAGAGACACCACTCCCTGCCAAATCGTTCCGTGAGGTAAGATCCGGCAAAATTCCAATACGAGGCATACCATGAGGTGCTTTCTCCGGGAGTTTCATCCGGTCGTGAAGGTATGTACCATCCCCTCATCACCTCACGCAGAAAACCTTTTTTTACAAGACGTTCTCTGTGCGTGCGTGTAATTAAACGCGAGGGAATTGCAATGATTCCAGTCTGCTGTAGTTCTTGGAGTACCTGTAAAGATGCTGCGAGATTTTCTGATGGTGTTGCCATTGTTTTTTTACAAAGATAATAATTAGCTTTTAATGTTGTTCGTATATTAGCTTTTAATGCTGTACTAATATTAGCTTTTAGTGATGTATCAATATTAGCTTTTAGAGTTGTGTTGATATTAGCTTTTAATGCTGGTATAAATATAAGCTTATGTAGATGCTGCTATTTCATTTAAATATGCTAATAAAGATAATGCAGGAACTGCTGTTTCTGATAGAAGTAGAATATCTGATAGATATGCTGATTATTAAAAGAGCAGTTAAATTTCTTGTTCTAGGTTTAACACACCTTCATTCCCACTTGTTTTCTGTCATAATAAACTGTTTACTTGTCGCTCTAGCTGGCGGTCTTATGTCTAATTGTTTTTTAAGGCTTTCAGCAATATAGAGCTCTCTTTTTTCTTCATTATGAATAGATAGCAGGAGATTATATTGTGTGCAGCTAAATTGTGTCCGCACTGTGGACACAATTGGAAATGTTCTGTAAAATTTTCGATACCAATTTAATTGGCGGTATGAAAATCCAGTTCTATACTGACGCTGTTATTCTTCTGCAAGATATTTAATCAATTAAGTACCGTAAATCGGCTCTATCTTTTTCCTGTCGTTCAATTAGTACATGTAAACGTGTTTAAATTAGTAAACAGGATAAACTTTAAAAACTAAAAGACTATACTTTTTTGTGTCAATGTTAATTGCGTCCGCATTGCGGACGCAATTGGAAATGTACTGCAAAACATATAATGTGTTTCAGTTTACTTTTTTACTCTAAATGGATTAAAGCTCTTTAAGAGACTTAGATTCAGAAGTCTCTTGGTAAGCGTATGTCACCTAAACTTAGATTTCAGTTTCTCCATATCTTCCATAATGTTTACATCCAAAACTTTTGCATAATGCTGTGTCTGCTTGGTATTGGTATGTCCCATCATAGCTGATACGTTCTCCAGTCTTACTCCGTTTCCTAGAGTGACCGTGGTAGCAAATGTGTGTCTGGCAACATACCAGGTAAGATGTTTACTTATGCCGCAGACATCAGCGATTTCCTTAAGATAAGCATTCATTTTCTGATTGGAAATTTTCGGGACAAGACCTTTTTGTTGGTTTTTATATTTAGAAATAATTTTATCAACAGTAGGCAGTACTGGGACATTGGCTCTAATGGCAGTTTTGGCTCTGCTGGTCATAATCCATAAATTTCCTGTCGAATCTTCTGATAAGTTTCTTTCGGTCAGCTCCAAGGCATCGACAGGGGCATAACCTGTGTAGCAGCTGAAAAGGAATATATCCTTCACCTTTTCCAGACGGGGAGTTGGAAATATTTTGTTCTCGATTGTATTCAGTTCCTGCTGGGTTAGGAAAACAGCATCTTTTACGCTCAGCCTGCCGTCATAAATGTTGAATGGGTTTTTTATGATCAAGTCCATTTTAATGGCGTAATTGCAGGCAGTTTTATACATCTTCATATATTTTACCACCGAATTGTTTTTGATGCCTGTCTGATCTTTAAAACTGCTGTCATATTTAAGGAACTGCTCCAGTTTAAATACAAACGAGCTTGATAACTCAGATGCTAACATGTCTTCTTGTTTGTAGGTGCTGCTAATGAAGTTTAAAAGCAGATCTTTGGCTCTTTTGTATTTCTGCAGTGAGGCTGGAGCACGTTCTCCCGAGCTCACTCTTTTGGTGAAATATATATTGTATGTTTCCAAAATTTCAATTATGGTAGGCCCTTGTGGCTGTTCTATTTGGGCTTTGCCTGTAATTTCAGCTTTTAATAATTGAAGGTTAACCTCAGGATCAATTCTGAAGAGTTCAGTGAATTTTTTGGCTGCATTAAGCTGGAAAAGATCTAGTAGATTTTTGATTACTATTTCCTTTTCAATTTTAAGCTGGTTTCTAAGGTTATTAGTGCTGGCCCACCTTTCTTTTAAGATGGCTTGTCCGGTTGACATTGAAATTTGTCTGTCATTGTAACTCAAACGCGCATAGATGGGAGATTCGCCGTTCTTGTTTACTCTGTCGGATTTCTGGTAAAAAATTACTTTTAACATGTTATCTAGTTTTAAAATTAATAATCAAATTGAATTAAAAATTTTAAGAGAGCCCATTGATAGCAGGGAATTCCCGGGGAATTCTTTCTTTTTAGTTACCCATTTTTTAGAAAAAAGATTCAAAAAATGACTGGGTAACTAATAGGGTAACCGTTTTTTGATAAAACATGTGCTTTTTGAAAAGTGTGTAAAAACAAAAAAGCCTTTAAACACTAGTGTTTAAAGGCTTTTGACTTTTAAAGTTTCTTTTGAAACTTCTACTGGCGGAGAAAGAGGGATTCGAACCCCCGGACCTGTTACAGTCAACAGTTTTCAAGACTGCCGCATTCGACCGCTCTGCCATTTCTCCAGTATGTCGCAATCGTTGTGTGATTGCGAGTGCAAATATAAGACGCTTTTTCGGTTCTCAGAACTTTTTTCGAAGTTTTTTTCGAAGTTTTTTCAAATAACTTTTAAATATCTAATTATCAGTATTTATGAAAATTATATTTTTTTAAAATTTATTCTAAATCGTCTAATATTGGTGTTGGTTTCTTGTTTTCATCAACAGCAACAAACGAAAAAGTTCCTGAAACTACGGTTTCGCGAAGTTCAGAATACATTTGTTCCATAAAAATATCAACATGAATTTTGCAGCTTGTTCTTCCAACGCTATCCACTTTTGCAACTAATTCGATTAAAGTACCTGCCGGAATTGCTTTTTTAAAGTCAATTTGGCCTGTAGAAATCGTAACTACTTTTTTGCGGCTAAAACGGGTAGCGCAAATAAATGCAACTTCATCCATTAAATGCAATGCAGTTCCTCCAAATAAAGTGTCGTAATGATTCGTTGTACTCGGAAAAACTGCTTTAAAAATACGCGTTTCTGATTTTATAATTCTTTCTTCTACTGTTCCCATATATTAGTAATTTACGTAATCAGTAATTTCAAGTCCATATCCAATCATTCCCACACGTTTTGTTTGTTCTGTATTAGAAACTAATCTAATTTTAGAAATATCAATGTCATGTAAGATTTGAGCGCCAATTCCATAATCCTTGCTATCAATGATGACTTTTGGAGCTTCCATTGTACCTTCGGCCTGTAGATTTTTAAGCTCAGCAATTCTGTTTAGTAAATTAACCTGCATGTCCTGATTGATGAAAATTACGGCACCTTTACCGTTTTCATTAATCACTTTGAACATATCGTCTAATTGTTGCTCTGCATTGTTGGTCAAAGTACCTAATAAGTCATTGTTTACTTGCGAAGAGTGAATTCTGGTTAGAATAGGTTCTCCCAGATTCCATGTTCCTTTTGTTAAAGCAATATGTATTTGTTTATTCGTAGTTTGCTCGTACGCACGCAGTCTAAAAGTTCCAAAACGAGTTTCGATATCGAAATCTTCTTTTTTTACAATTAAGCTATCGTGTTGCATTCTGTAAGCTACTAGATCTTCAATAGAAACTAATTTTAAATTAAATTTCTTAGCCACTTTTATAAGTTCAGGCAAACGCGACATTGTTCCGTCTTCGTTTAAGATTTCGCAAATAACTCCGGCAGGTTTAAATCCGGCCAATCTCGCAAAATCAATCGCAGCTTCTGTATGTCCGGTTCTTCTTAACACTCCGCCTTGTTTAGCGATTAATGGGAAAATATGTCCTGGACGTGCTAAGTCATGTGGTTTTGTATTAGGATCAACTAAAGCTTCGACAGTTTTAGAACGGTCAGCAGCAGATATTCCTGTTGTTACTCCGTTTCCTTTTAAATCGATAGAAACTGTAAAAGCAGTTTCCATGTGATCAGTATTATTGGTAACCATTGCGCGTAAATCAAGTTCCTTGCAACGGCTTTCGGTAAGTGGCGTACAAATTAAACCACGTCCGTGAGTAGCCATGAAGTTAATCATTTCAGGTGTTACTTTTTCAGCAGCAGCTAAAAAGTCGCCTTCATTTTCGCGATCTTCATCATCGACTACAATGATTACTTTACCTTGACGAATATCTTCTATTGCTTCCTCAATGGTATTCAGTTGTATTTTTGTTGTTGACATTGTAAATGTGTGTTGTTATTTGTTGAATTCTGCAAGAATTTCTTTGATCTTGTTTTTATTGTAGAAGTAAAAAAAGATGTATAAAGGGAATCCCAGAATTAGTGTTATGTAAGGATTGATGAAATTTGACTTGTTTGTAATTTTACTGATTTCAGATAAAGTTTTGTTTGATTTGTTAACGAGTACGTAAAACAAAATTAGACAGACTAACTGTATAATAACAATTTTAAAGCTTAGAGGTCTTATTGCTGAGAGACCAATACTAATAGCGTATAAAATGAATATTATAATACTTTGATTTTGGAATAACTTAAAGTAATATTTCAACTTGAAATAATTCAAATTGTACAAATCGCCTGCAGCTAAAAGATCATCTTGCGTTATACCTCTGGTTTCAAGAATTTTTAAGATCGTGATACGCTGATCTGATGTATATTCAAATTGTTCTGCATTTTTTACAATTCGTATTAGAACTGAATCTTCCATTTTTGAATATTTCAGATATTCTTCGCTTTCAGTATTAAATTCAATTGAATCTAGTGTAATGATTTCTTCTTTAAAGCTAAATTCTTTACTGAATTTGTTGAACAGTTTTACAAACGGATCTGTAATTACATCAAAACTAATAAGTCCGTTGTCATTTGTTGCACGATACGTTAATAGTATAGCCAATGGTGCTAAGATAAAAGACGACATCCAACAGCCAAGAAAAGGAGACATTCCGCCTTCTTGTGATAATCTTTTTCCAAAAGTATTGATGAAGTGGAAGGTAATAAAAATTAAAATGGCGAATACAATAGGTAAACCAAGTCCGCCTTTTCGGATAATAGCACCTAAAGGAGCTCCAATAAAAAACATTAAGAAACAAGCAAATGCAATTACGAATTTTTCGTAAAGCGCTGTATAATGTTTGTTAATGTCTCTTTGCTTGTCTTTTAATTCTTTTTGAGTGGCTTCTATTGAGTAGATGTTATTGGTAACAGTACTGCTGGCCATTCTTAAAATGTCAGCTTTTTGTTTGTTGTTATAAATTGATAAAAGATTATTAGGAAGTGCTTTTTTCTTTTTCTCAGTCTTTTTTATTTTTGGTGAGAATTTAAGTCCAACTCGCTGATTGATGTTTTCAGTAAAGGATACAATCTCGTTTTTGTAGTTTTTGTTTAAAGAATCAAGCGTATAGCGTAATTCGTTAATATTCAGCATTCCATTTGTTCCACTCACATTTTCTTTATCTTCATCGATTTTACTTAAATCAGATAGATCAATGTTGATGATTTGCTTTTTGAATGCCGCTTTTACAAAGGGAAGTTTTGTACGATCCTCAAATTTTTTAGGAACGACATCCTGATAATAGTAACCGTCATTCAAAACTAATTTAAGAATACTGGATTTCTCACTACTAATTAATTCACCATCTTTTGCTTTTATAACCGTTTTGTTTTCACCCATGTTATTTGCTTTTTCATGGATGGTAACGCCAGTCAGAATGTTTCCGTTTTCGCCTGATTTTTTATTGACTTTAATATTGTAAGTACCAACGTCATTAAACTGACCTTCGGCAATTGCCATTGCAGGTTTAGCCTGAGCGATGTTTTTTCTAAAGTTGATGAATTTATATTCGGCATACGGAATCACATTATTGGCGAACCAAAACGCGACGATACTTAAAATTAATATAAAAACAGTCAAAGGGCGCATGGCTCTCTGAAGTGATATTCCTGAAGATTTCATTGCTGCAAACTCATAATTTTCGGCTAGATTTCCGAAACTCATGATAGAGGCTAATAAAACCGAAAGTGGTAAAACCAACGGAATTATTCGGGGCATTGAGAAAAGCAGGAATTTTATAACTAACATCAAGTCAAGATCTTTACCTGCAAGTTCTGCGATAAAAAGCCAGACGGTCTGAAGTATGAATATAAAAAAAAGGATTACAAATACCGTAGCAAATGTAATCAGAAATGTTTTTAGTAAGTATTTGTCTAAAATTTTCAACCTTGTAATTAATCTAATTTATTGATGTAGTATTTTGGATATTTGCTCGCTACAAATGTAAATTGATTTTTTGATAAAGGCTGATTGGTTTTAAAAGAATTAACGGTTAAAGTTGTTTTTGTTCCATTTTTACCCGTTTCAATCAAATTGTAGATGTGTTTTGTCTGAACATCAATACCTAAAAGAATCTCTTTTCTTTGATCTTTTGCGTTTGTAGGTGCTAATTTTATATATTGAATTTTTCTTCCTTTTACATTCTGAACGATATCCATGTTGAATTTATATCCGGAATTGAAAAAGGTTAACATTTTTGAAGGTGTAATAGCCGTATCGTCTTTTTCATTTACTTTAGAGATCGTAACTTCTTCGTCTTCTGGAACGATTGTATATGTTTTTTGACCGTCGAAAATTTTAGTAACACCCATGAAATTCAAAACATATTGATTTCCTTTCATTACTACATTTCCTTTGCTGTCCTGATTGATGTTTTCTTTACTGTTGTTTAAAGAGTATTTAAAGTCAATAGCAATATTATCGTAACTTTTGATTTTTGAAGTTACTTCGTTCAATAAATCTTTGGCTTTTTTATCCTGTGCCTGAATAGAAGTGAAGCTTAAAAGCAATACAATTGCCATTTGCAAACACTTTTTGCTCATGTTGATGATAGAATTGTTTTTGATTTCTTGAATTGTTGTTTTCATGATTGAATTAGTTTTGTTCATTGTTAAAAAATTGATCAAGAGCACTTAAGTCCGAAATGTTAACGCTTCGTGCTTTACTGCCTTCAAACGGACCAACAATTCCGGCTGCTTCCAGCTGATCGATCAAACGACCGGCTCTGTTGTATCCTAGTTTTAATTTTCTTTGCAGTAAAGAAGCAGAACCTTGCTGTGCATTGACAATAATCTCAGCGGCTTCTTTAAATAAGGTATCTCTATCAGAAATATCCATATCAAGATTAATGCCAGTTTCTTCTCCAACGAACTCTGGAAGTAAATAAGCTGTGGCGTATGCTTTTTGTGAACCAATAAAATCTGTAATTTTTTCAACCTCAGGTGTATCGATAAAGGCACATTGTACACGTACCACATCATTTCCGTTAGTGTATAGTAAATCTCCGCGTCCAATTAACTGGTCGGCTCCTTGAGTATCTAAAATAGTTCTCGAGTCAATTTTAGACGTTACTCTAAAAGCGATTCTTGCAGGGAAATTGGCTTTGATTAAACCGGTAATTACGTTTACCGATGGTCTTTGTGTTGCTATGATTAAGTGAATACCAATAGCACGCGCCAACTGAGCCAGACGGGCAATCGGAATTTCGACTTCTTTACCGGCAGTCATAATTAAATCTGCGAACTCATCGACTACCAGAATGATATAAGGTAAGAAGCGGTGACCTGCTTCGGGATTTAATTTTCTCGATTTGAATTTTTCGTTGTATTCTTTGATATTACGCACCATCGCATCCTTCAATAGCGAATAACGATTGTCCATTTCGACACAAAGAGAGTTAAGTGTGTTAACTACTTTGGCGTTGTCGGTAATAATGGCATCTTCGGTATCTGGAAGTTTAGCCAGGTAATGTCTTTCAATTTTGTTGAAAAGGGTAAGTTCTACCTTTTTTGGATCTACCAGCACGAATTTTACTTCAGCAGGATGTTTTTTGTATAAAAGAGAGGTTAAAACTGCATTTAATCCAACCGATTTTCCTTGTCCTGTTGCTCCCGCCATCAGTAAGTGAGGCATTTTCGCAAGATCGACAACAAAGGTTTCGTTAGAAATGGTTTTTCCTAAAGCAATTGGTAATTCCATTTCGGCTTCTTGAAATTTAGCAGAACCAATTACGCTCTTCATAGAAACCATGGTTGGGTTTTTGTTTGGAACCTCGATACCAATTGTTCCTTTTCCTGGGATTGGCGCGATAATACGAATTCCTAAAGCGGATAATGACAAGGCAATATCATCTTCAAGACTTTTGATTTTAGAAATTCTGATTCCTGCTTCCGGTACAATCTCGTATAACGTTACAGATGGTCCAACGGTCGCTTTTATTTGGGCAATTTCAATTTTGTAGTTACGAAGTGTATCTACAATTTTGTTTTTGTTTTCTTCTAATTCTTCTTGATTGATTGTAATTCCTCCAGTTGAATATTCTTTTAATAAGTCAATTGTTGGAAATTTATAGTGCGATAAATCAAGGGTAGGGTCGAATAAACCGAAATCAGCTACTAAGCGTGATGCCAGGTTTTCTTCGATAATATCTTCTTCTTCGGCTTTTTCAATAACAAACTCTTCTGTATGAACAGGAGGTTGTGATATTGGATTAATGTTCATTTGAAGAGGTTTGACAACCGGATTTAATTCCAACTCAGACGAATTCATAATCGTAGGTTTTAGAGCCTCTTTATTGAGTTCGAATTGAGTATCATTCGTTTTAAGGTGAATGTTGTCTAATTCCGGATCTTCTTCTATAATTTCTTCTTTTACAACAGCAAATTCTTCTAAGTTATAAGCACTTTCAGGTTGTTTTGCTGTTTTTAGAGCATTAAGCTCTGATTTTAAATCTTTTTTAGTAGAATCAAAGTATGACTGAATTTTTTCAGGAGATAATTTGATTTTGAAAATCAAATAAATAATTAGTCCAAACAGAAGGGCTAGGAGCGTTCCTGTTTTTCCGATATAATCTTGTGCAAATAAATTTAGTTCGTAACCAATTGTTCCGCCTAATTCGGGTGCTGATGTAGCAAAAAATCCGAAGAGAACAGAAACGATGATAATAGCAAAAAGGTCCCAAAACCAAATATTTTTAAGCTTTCTCAAAGCTAGCTCTAGAGCCAAAAACATTCCGGTAAGGAAAAAAAGACGCACAAATATAAAGGCAGCGATTCCAAATCCTTTGTATACAATAAGATCTGATAAAAAGGCTCCAAATTTTCCGAGCCAGTTTTGAACAACCTCAGAGCGATCGCCAAGTCGGCTAACAGCGCTTTGGTCAGCTTGTCCGTTGATGTAGAAGGAGATGAATGCTACTAATAGTGCGATAGAAAATAGTATCAAAAGACAGCCTAAAACAAAGCGTTGTTGTTTGTTAGGTCTCCAGGATATTAAACTCCCGATTTTTGATGCTGTTTTTTTTTCTGCAGTTTCTTTTTTTGTTTTTGCCATTCTTGCGTTACGTATTGCCTAAATAAATTTTGGAATATAAATGATCAAACCAATTGCTATTGCTGTCATTGCGGCAAAAAATACCGCTCCTGCAGCAATATCTTTGATGAATCCGATTCTTTGGTGATAATCGGGATGAATAAAATCAGCAATTTTTTCAACTGCTGTATTTAATCCTTCGATACTCATTACTAATCCGATTGCCATTGTTTGAAAAAGCCATTCGGTTGGTGTAATGTGCAAACAGAATCCGGCAATGGTCATGATAATTCCCAATGAGAATTGGACCATGATGCTGTGTTCTGTTCTGATAAGTTTTACAGCGCCGTTAAAAGCATATGACATGCTTTTTAAACGGCCTGTAACAAAAGTGTTATCTTTTTGAAACTTCATTTGTAAATGATATAATTTATAGTGCTGCTAAAGCCGCTTCGTAATTTGGCTCATTTGCAATTTCAGCAACTTGTTCTGTATGCAATACTTTTCCGTTAGCATCAACTACAATAATAACTCTTGAGTGTAAACCTGCCAATGGTCCGTCTGTAATTTCTAAACCGTTTGCTTTTCCGAAAGTTCCTGCTTGAAAATCAGATAAGTTTACTACGTTTTCTAATCCTTCTGCACCACAAAAACGTTTTTGAGCAAATGGTAAATCTCTTGAGATACATAAAACTGTTGTGTTCTCTAAGTTGCTTGCACTTTCGTTGAATTTTCTAACAGAAGCAGCACAAGTTCCTGTATCTACACTTGGGAAAATGTTTAAAACTAATTTTTTACCAGCAAAAGTACTTAATGAAGCAACTGATAAATCGTTTTGTACTAATTTGAAATCAGCTAATTGTGATCCAACTGTTGGTAATTCTCCTGAAGTATGAACTGGATTTCCTCCTAATGTTATTGAAGCCATGATGTTTGTTTAAATTAAAATGAGGCTCAAAAGTAAGGATTAATATTTGAATCTAAAAGTATTTGTTGTTGCTAACGATAACAAATTGGTTGCTCGCGAGAGGGATAGGAGCTGGCTACCGAAGTAGCGCGGATAGCCCGACAGCATTGGGGAAAGGGGCGAATGAAGACAAAGAAAGGCAGCCCCTTTTTCTAATGGTGTCTCGCCCAAATTATATTATGCTCATAAAAAAAGCGCTTCTTTTTTAGAAACGCTTTCTTGTGTCATGTTTTTATTCTCAGAAAATTGTGCCGATTATTTATCGATCGAACCCAAAACGCGTTTCATAAACGCATTTAGAGCTTCTTTTTTGTCTGTGCCCTGAACTACCATTTTGTGTACTTCGAGTGCACCATACATATTGGAAATTAATTCGCCAATTACATCTAATTCTTCATCTTTTAATGAAGGAATTTCGGTCATCGCTTCAAGTACTTCAATGGTTTCAATGATGTAATCCTGATCGTTTTCTTCGATGAATTGGGTTAATTGTTTTATTACTGGTAACTTCATTTTGTTGATTGTTAGATTGCTAGATTATTGGATGATTCGATTTTTAGATAAAGATTCGAAAAATCTAACAGTCTAAAAATCTAAGCTCTATTTAAGCGATTGCGTTTACCAAATCGATTAAAACTTCTTGTTTGTTGGTTTGTGTTTCTCCAACTAATTGTCCGTTTACAAAAGTCGCAAAAGTAGGCAGGTTGCTTACGTTGGCTAACTTTCTTGATTCCGGTGAATTTTCAGCATCAACCAAAACAAAAGTGATAGCTTCATTTTCTGTTGCTAATTTTTTGAATTTTGGTTTCATAATACGGCAGTTTCCGCACCATGAAGCTGAATATTGTACTACTACTTTTTCGTTTTTAGCAACTAAATCTGCTAACGTATCTTCGTTTAAGTCGATTAACATGTTGTTTTTTTTAAGGTTCAAAGTGGCAAAGGCTCAAAGGGACAAAGTTTTATAACTTCGTAAAATGATTGTAACAAAAAGGCTTTGTTGTGTGAGCTTTACCGATTTTTTTTAGAAGTATTATAGTAGCAAAGGTTCAAGGGTACAAAGTTTAAAAACTTTGTAGATTGTGCAAAGAAACCTTTGCCACTCTGTACCTATGAACCTTTGTACCTTTATAAAAAATTAGTTTGCGCTTAAGTATTCAGCTGTACTAATTCTGTCTGCACTCATTGCTTCTTTTCCAGCTTCCCAGTTTGCAGGACAAACTTCACCTTTTTCCTGAATGTGTGTGTAAGCATCTACCATACGTAAGTACTCGTTTACGTTACGTCCTAATGGCATATCGTTTACACTTTCGTGGAAGATTTTTCCAGTTTCGTCGATTAGGTAAGTAGCTCTGTAAGTTACGTTTGAACCTTCGATTACTACTGAATCAGTTTCTTCGCTGTAGCTTGTAGATTCGATATCAAGGATACCTAAAATGTTTGCTAAGTTACGGTTTGTATCAGCTAAGATTGGGTAAGTAACACCTTCGATACCACCGTTGTTTTTTGGAGTATTTAACCACGCAAAGTGTACTTCGTTTGTGTCGCATGAAGCTCCGATTACGATTGTATTTCTTTTTTCAAATTCTGGTAATGCAGCTTGAAAGGCGTGTAATTCAGTTGGACATACGAAAGTAAAATCTTTTGGGTACCAAAACAATACTACTTTTTTGTTGTTGTTTACTGCTTCTTCAAAGATGTTGATTTTTAAATTATCACCCATTTCTGAGATAGCATCTACTGCAATACTTGGAAATTTTTTTCCTACTAAAGACATATTTTTCGTTTTAAATTAAAAATTTAGTTTCTGGTGCAAAAGTAGGCAATAAGTAATGTTTCTTACAATAAGAAGTAATTATAAAAATTTATTTCGTAATAGTTTTTTGTTATTGTTTTGAAGTGTGGTTTTGTAAGTTATTGAAGTTCAATATTTACGGGTAGATTTCCTGGGCATGAACTATTTTCAAGAAATTGAATTCCCGCAACTTTTTGAAACTCGGTAAAATCCTGATACACTTCAAAAAGTCCGATTGCTTTTTTAAGGTGAGAAATTAGAGGCAAAACATACGGGTTTCCAAATACATAGAGAATGCATTTTTTGTTTTGCAATAAATTGGATAGCAATGCGAAAACCTCATTATCGACATCAAAATTATTCAGCGGTTTTGCTTTTGGAACAAATAAAGAAATAATGATGGTGTCGAAATTTTCAAGTTCTTTTTCGATTGCTTTTATATCGGAATTGGCTAGATTTTCGAAAGCAAATTCAGGAGAATGTAATTCAGAATTTAAAGTTTTAAAAAATGTGTTTTCGGTATTTTTATACAAACTAAGTTTTACTAACTTGTTGTTTTTGTGTGCTTCAAATGCTGTTTGGCTGCTTGAGTGATCAATGATTTTTGTAATGGAATTTTGAGCAATTTCAAGGTTTAATGCCGATGCTTTTTCGAAATTTAATTCACCTGAAGTAAAATCATTAGGAGTTAGAATGCCAACTTTTTGTTTGGCTTTCATAATTCGGTTAAAACTTTCTTCGATACGTTCCGGTGAAGCATTTTTAAGAATGGCTTCGATACCTTCGGGAACATTTTCTGCAAAGCATAAAATATCGTTTCCTGCATTAAAGGCTTCCCATTCTAATTCGCCTTTGGTTTCATAAAGTTTAGAAACACTGTGCATGTTTAAGGCATCAGAAATTACTAAACCATCATAACCTAATTGTTGACGTAAAAGGGTTTCGATTATAGGTTTTGATAAGGTTGCCGATGTGTTTTTTCCTTCGTTTAAACTTGGAACGGCTAAATGTCCAATCATGATGGAGTCGACGTTGTTTTCGATTCCTTTAATAAAAGGATACAATTCGTTTTCCAGTAATTCTTCTAAGGTTTCGTTTAGTACAGGCAATCCTAAATGCGAATCGACATTGGTGTTTCCGTGTCCGGGAAAGTGTTTTAGACAACCTAAAATACCAACTTCAGACATTCCTTTAAGATATTCGACTGCAAAGTTTGCGACCTTTTCTTTGTGCTCGCCAAAAGAACGATAGCCAATAACGGGATTGTTAGGATTATTGTTGATGTCTGCCAAAGGCGATAAATTATAATGTATTCCCGCTGATTTAAGATCTAAACCAATTTGCTTTCCTACTTGGTAAACGAGTTCGGCTTTGTTTTCAGGCAAAGCGCCAAGTGTTATAGCGTACGGATATTGTGGTGTTTTTTCGATGCGCATGGCTAAGCCCCATTCGGCATCAATGCTGATTAAAAGTGGGGTAGAAGCGGCTTTTTGATAACGAATGATTAGGTCTTTAATTTTTTGGTAACTATCATCATTAAAAACGACTTTGTTTTTGCTTTCGTAGTTCGTAGCAGCGCTGGCACGACTATGAAAAAAGGTTAGTCCGCCAATGTTGTGTTCTTTGATTAAACGTTCTGTTTCCTGAATGTTTTCTTCGGTATCGTTTATAAAAACGGCAGGAAAAAAGAATTGCCCTATTTTTTTTTCTAATCCTTGAGTTGTTATTTTCATTATTGTAAAGTCTTTTTCATGCAAACACTGTTTTCAATGTTCTCGTATGGGGGATAATTAGGAATTTCGGCATAACCCGATTTTTGATATAATGCAATAGCTTCAGGTTGTTTTTTTCCGGTTTCTAAAACGGTGAAAGGATAATTTAGTTCCTTTGCCCAAAGTTCCAATGCTGTTAAAACCTGAGAGGCGATTCCTTTTTTGCGATGATCCGGAGAAACATACATACGTTTGATTTCGACGCTGTAATTTTCTTTTTCTCTAAAAGCGCCACAACCTACAGCAATGTCATTTTCATAAAGTACAATGGCGTGCTTTATTTTATCAATTTTATTGAATTGATTATAGAAACCGTGTTCTTCTCCGTCTCTGATTTTTAAATCCTGATCTAATAAAGCTACCAGATTTATAAAATCGATATCGTCAGAATTGGTTCTTTTTAAACGGATCATGATGCAGGAATTAGAATGGTTTTATTTTTATTTCAGTTTGCTTTTCTTTTGTTTGGCAAGCTGTGCTTTCGTGTACAATGCTTTTTCAAGTCGGTTTTTAAATCGAAAAAGTTTAGGTAATCCTTCGATTCTGTCTTCGATGGTAATTTCTTCAAAAACTACAATTGCTTTTTCTAATACGCGAATTTCGTTTTCGATATCGTTTTGGTTTTTGTAAATCGTCGCTAACCGATCATAAGGATGATTTCCTTTAAAGCTTTCCTCGACATTTTCCTCATATAATTCAATTGCCTGATCTAAATTTCCTGTTTTCTCGAACTCAGATCCTTTAAGGTTGCGTTCGGCCTGCAAATTCTCATTGATTTCCATATGTAAGATGTTTGATTTGGGGTTTAAACTTCTTCAGATTTTTTCCCAAAGTCTTTCGGGAAAATTAAAAAACGTGATAAAATAATTCCTGGAATTGTAGCAAGAAAGACCCAAATGAAGAAGTTTCCGTATCCCAGATACTTCTGTATAAATCCACTTACCATTCCCGGAAGCATCATTCCTAATGCCATAAAACCTGTTGCGAGCGCATAATGTGAGGTTTTAGATTCTCCTTCGGCAACATGTATCAAAAACATCATAAAAGAAGCAAAACCAAATCCGTAGCCAAATTGCTCTATAATTACAACGGCGTAAATATAATAAATTGAGGTGGGATGAAAATGCGCCAGTAAAACAAAACCAAGAATAGGCAAGTGCATAGCCAGAATCATAGGCAGCATCCATTTGGTTAATCCTTGTTTGGAGATTGCAATTCCGCCCAGAATTCCGCCAATAGTTAACGACAGAACACCAAATGTTCCGTAAATTAAACCTACATCTTCTGTTTCTAATCCCATTCCGCCCACATTTACAGGGTCGACTAAAAAGGGTGTTAACATTTTAAGCAATTGTGATTCTCCTAATCGAAAGACCAGAATAAAAGCAAGAACAATTCCGATTTGTTTCTTTTTGAAAAAGCTCACAAACACAGAGGTAAAACTTTTACTGTCGTCTGAAGATGCAATTTCAGGGTTTACTATTTCTGATTTTGGAGTGGTAAAAAAGTTGTAAACGGTTAAGGCTGCCATCAATAATCCAACAAAAATCATGGTATACGACCAGGCTTTTGTTTTATCAGCGTATTGATGTTCTAAATAACCGGCTAAAAGTACAACAAGTCCGTTTCCGGCTAAAAGCGAAAGACGATAAAAGGTGCTTCTTATTCCTAAAAAAAAGGATTGCTGGTCTTTGGCCAAAGTCAGTAAATAATAACCATCTGTGGCAACATCATTGGAGGCAGAAGCAAAAGCAGCCACCCAAAAAATAGCTAAACTCAGTATAAAAAACTGATTTAACGGAATAGTAAAACCAACAATAATAAAGGCAATGGAAATCACCAGTTGCATGGCAAGAAACCATTTTCGTTTAGTGCTGTGCAGATCGATAAACGGACTCCACAAAGGTTTGATAACCCATGGTAAATATAATAAGCTGGTGTAAACACCAATATCTTCATTATTGATTCCGAGTTTTTTATACATTAAAACCGAAACGGAAATAATGACAGCATAAGGCAAGCCAGATGCAAAGTTAAGTGTCGGAATCCAGAACCACGGCGTATTATCTGTTTTCATTTGGTTGCGCAGGTGAGTATATTTTAAATGTCTTTTTTAAATCGATAGTAGTCGGAGTACTTTCGTTCGCAAAATAATCAATAAATGTCACAGCACAAGCTTTATATTTATTCATTTTTGATGTTGGAATCGAAAAAGCAATGCTGTTGTCTGTTTCTGTAACTTTTATTTTATCGACAATTTGAGTGGCATCGTTTGTATTGATTTTAGAAATATGCTCCGCTCCATAAATTACAATATAACGCACTTTTGTATTATAAGGTGATTTGATGTTGAAGTTAAAGAACAAACTGTCTTTTGAAAATTCGTTCACCGTTGGAATGTCAATTACAATACGCTTCAAATTTGGAACTGCCGGTGGAAGTGCCGGATATTTATATTGATTTTCGCCTAAAAGACGCACCACATCAAAGTTTTTGCTTGTAAACCATTTAGCGCTGTAATAAGAACTTCCGCCTACTTTTTTGAAACTTCTCGCAAAATCTACCTGATTTGGAAGTTCAGCAGCAAAGTTCCAGCTTTTGTCGCCATCGTTTCTGATTTTATAAGAAGCATGTCCGATATAAAGTGCTGTGTTATTAGAATTTTCAGACCACCATTTTACTAGTTTAGAATACGAAGCACGAGGATTATTCATACTCCAGTATAATTGAGGCATAATATAATCGATCCATTTTTGATCCATCCATAATACAGGATCTGCATAAAGATCGTCGTAATTTGAAGTTGATTGTGTCTCAGAACCTTTTGGATCCATTGATTTGTTACGCCAAACACCAAACGGACTAATTCCGAACTGAACCCAGGGTTTGCTCGTTTTTATTGTCGTAGAAATCGTGTGTACAAAGTTACTCACATTAGCACGACGCCAATCGCCAAGAGTTAAACCTGAACCATATTTTTTGAAGGATGCAGTATCGTTAAATGTTTTTCCGGCAACGGCATACGGATAAAAATAATCATCAAAATGAATGGCATCGACATCATATTTGTCAACCACTTCTTTTACGACTTTAGTCAAATGTTCCTGAACGGCTGGTAAAGCAGGATCGTAATATAATTTTCCGCCATACTCAATCATCCATTCCGGGTGTTTGAAAACATCGTGCGTTGGGCTCAAAAGATTTTTGTTTAAGTCAAACGTAGCACGATACGGATTCATCCACGCATGAAATTCAAAACCTCTTACGTGGGCTTCTTCAATCATCCAGGCAAGTGCATCATAATAAGGAGCAGGTGCCTGACCTTCTTTTCCGGTTAGAAAACGAGACCAAGGCGCTAATTCTGAAGGGTAAAAAGCATCACCTACGCTACGAATTTGTACAATTACGGCGTTGTAGTTTAGTTTTTTATAGGTGTCGAGAATTTCAAGATAATCGGCTTTTTCTTTTTCGACTGCATCTGTAGCCGTTTTTGGCCAGTCGATGTTCACAACAGTTGCTATCCAGACACCTCTAAATTCGGTTTTAGGATGTTGTAATCTTTCTTGCGAATTTACATTCCATCCAAAGAATAATAAAAATAAGATAGTATATAGGAGGTGTGGATTTTTTTGCATTTCAATCTTTTTTAAAGAGTATTCAAAAATAGTTTTTTTAACGGATTATAATAAATAATTAAGAAATTATAATTTTAATTCTATTTATTTGTTAATAAGTCTTTTGAACGGCGATTTACACGATTAGTTGTGCAGGATTCTTTCTTTTTTAGTCCGGAAAAGAAATTTTTCCCATTGTTACAGATGGAATTCCCTTTTTTGTACCAAAATTATAGTTACCACCCGCAACAGTTTCATTGGCTAAAATGGCAAATAAAACCGCTTCTTTAGCATCACTTAAAATACCCAAATCATCACTTTTTTTGAAAGAGCAAGCGAGTAATTCCTTTAACCAACTTACTAGTAACGGATTATTTGCGCCTCCGCCCGACATATAAACGGTAAAATTTTCAAGCGCTGTTTCAGTGTTTTTAACAACAAATAAAATGGCTTCGGCAATTGTTTCTGCGCTTAGCCTTGTTAGCGTAGCAAGCAAATCTGGTGCCGAAATTTGTTGCAGGTTTGTTTTTGCAAGTGCTCTTTGTACAAAATCAAAATTGAACAATTCCTGACCAATGGTTTTTGGAAAACTTCTCTGAAAGAAAGCATCACTTTTTAGTTCCGCCAGAAGGGTTTGATTTACAGTTCCGTTTTGTGCAATCTCAGCATCTTTATCATAGCTTTTTTCAGGAAAATAGTGTTTGGTATAAATGTCGATTAAGGTGTTTGCTGTTCCGGTATCGGTTACAAAAACAGCTTCGGCGTTTAGAGAAGCAGGTAAATAGGTAAAGTTCGCAATCCCGCCCATGTTGAGCATAATGCGGTTTTCATTTTTTTTACTGAATAATATGTAATCACCATAAACGGCTAAAGGAGCACCTTCGCCACCTGCAGCAACATGTTTTTGTCTAAAATCTGATAATGTTATAATACCTGTTTTTACCGCGATATGATCGCCATCGCCAATTTGAAGCGTCGCATTGGGGAATTTTTCCTGCTGATGTAAAAATTTTGGAGCATGCAGTACTGTTTGTCCGTGTGAAGCAATAAGATCGACTTCATGCGCAGGAATATTCCATTTTTGCAGACAATCGTTTACTAAATTGGCGTGTAGAATTCCGATCCATTCGTTTAATAACGCTAAGTGTTGAAAATCGATTGTTTTTTGAGCAAAAACTTTACGAATTTCGGTTTTGATTTCCTCGTCGTAATTGATGGTTTCAAATTCCTCAATTTTTACGATTGTATTTTCGCCTGCTCCCGAAATACTGCAAAGGGCAATATCTAGTCCGTCAAGCGAAGTACCAGACATCAGACCTATTATTTTACGGGTCTTTTTTTGGGCAATTTCATACAGCGCGCTTATATTTTTGTTCATTAAAAAGCTATTTTATGAAGGTATTTTGTTTTTGGAATGCTAAAATGGGATTAATTTGGATATAAATTTAGGAAAAATGCTGTGATATTTTGGAATTTTGAATTGTGAAATGTGAGTTGTGAGTTGTGAAATGTGAAATGTGGATTTTGAAATTTGAAACTTGGATTGTGGGTTTGGAATTTTGAATTATGAGTTTTGAATTGTGGATTTTGAATTGTGAACCTGACCCGAGGCTGAAAGCCGAACAGACGAAGAAAACCTGAAACTTGAAACCTGAAACAACAAACAAAAATCAACAATCCAAAAAAAATGGCTTAATCTGATATTTTTATGACAAATTAGAAACACGGTTTTAATTTACTTTACGAAAAAACTGATAGTAAATATTTTAAAAGCCTTTACACTATGTCGTCATCATTTAAAGATCAGATTCAGGTAACTATAAGCGGTTACACCAAAAGAGTACTTTTCTCCGATTTAAAGCTAACGCAACGCATGATGGAACATCATGATTTTTCCTTCACCTGGATGTACAGCGGAAGTACGATCATTTCGCCCGAGGAGCAAGCAGAAGCAATTCGAAAGTATACCGCCAACGAAGTTATTTTTACCTTCAAAAGCAGAAATGGCGAAATAAAAGTCATGAGCAAGGGCGTTATCAACGAGCTCATATCGATTTATGAAAAAGGAAGTCCGCGTGGGTTGTATGTCAAGGGAATTAGCCATACCGTTCTTTTAAGCGAACAACCCAAGTCGAGAGTATTTTTGGAGAAGAACATCAAAGAAGTTGCCCTGAAAATTTTTGAAGACGAAACAGCAGGCGAATTTTATCAGTCCGAAGCCATTCAGCCTCGCTACAAAAAATTGTTTCCTGCAATCACCCAATACAACGAAACCAGTTTTGATTTCCTAAAACGTCTTGCCGCCTTTCATGGTGAATGGTTTTATTTTGATGGCATGCGCATGCAGTTTGGCAATCTGAAATCATCAAAAGTCAAGTTGAAAAACTATGTAACCCTGTATGATTTCACCATCAAGAGTAAACTCAAATCACACAAAACATCATTGGCTGGCTACGATCCCACCAATGCATTGAGCATAAAAAGCGCTAAAGCCGTGACCGCAACAGGAAGCGCAGACGGTTTTTCGGCTATGACCCGCCGCGATCAGTTGGTGGTAGCCTTGCCCAATACATCGATTCCATCGTATACCAATCAGGTAAAAAATATAACGGAGATCGAAGAATTAGCCCAGCGTCAGGTAGCAGCACGCGATGCCAACAGTACGATTTATACCGGAATGGCGTATGTTCCTATTGGTGTTGGACAAATCTTTACCGTTCAAAACAAAGAAGTGTACCATGAACTTGTTGCGGTAAAAGTCACGCATTATGGAGAATATAATGGAGAATATAGATGTAAATTTAAAGCCATTCCCGCAGATGTAGAAGTGCCGCATTATACCAATATTGAAGTTTCTGCAAAAGCGGATACCCAACCCGCGATTGTAATCGACAATAACGACCCCGAAGGACTAGGACGCGTAAAAGTAAAATTCTACTGGGCCAATTACGATGCCAACAGCGATTGGATGCGCGTCATGCAACAATACTCGGGCAAAAACTGGGGGCAATATAACAGACCCGAAATAGGCGATGAAGTTTTGGTGAGTTTTGAAAACGGAAATGTTAATCATCCCTACATTTTAGGATCACACTACAACGGCAAAGCAAAACCTGAATTTTTTGATTCGACCAACAGCACCAAAGGCTGGAAATTCAGATTTGGACAAGTATTTAAGTTTATAGAAAAAGTGGGTATTTGGCTTTCTGACCCAAGCGGAAATGAAGTGCATTTGAATGAGGAAACCAAAAGTATCAGTTTAACATCCAGCGAAACGATCAGAATAAAGGCGAAGAATATCATTTTTGATGCTTCTGAAAATATTGTAACAATGGCAGGGCAAAGCATTGTAGAAACTGCAGTTATAAATAAATCCAGTCAAGTGGGTGTAGAAAACAAAATAGAAGTTGGAGGAAATCTTTTGATGAAGGTTAAAGGAGAATTATTTGAAAGTATTGATGGCGATGTACATTCTGAGGTAAAGAAAGATAGAAATGTAATAGGAGGCTCTGATATTACTTTACAGAGTAAAAAAAATAACGAATTACATTCAAAAAATGATATTCAGAATAATAGTAACGAGGGAACTACACAAAATTAAGATAATCTAATAGTTTAATTTATTACAAAAAGAAATGTCAAGAACACGAATAGTAAAAGGAAAAATTACCGAAATAACGGGTGGGACATCGCGTATGTATGGTAATAGAATAATCATTAATGCTGGAGGACGTATTAATTATTATGCTAAAAGGTATACTTATGGAGAACCAGAAGAACCACCAGTAAAAGTATTTGAAGATAAGATTATACAAGTTAATGGACATTTTTATAATAGAGATGGAACTTACGAAGGAAAAATAGATGAATCAGATTTTGAAGGAAGTGTTGATGATGTTTACGTTTGCGATGGAAAATCTACTCAGCAAGATAAAAATGGAGATAATTTTGTAACATACAATAACGCTAAATTATTAAAAGAAAAAGATGTCAATATAAAACACAAAGAGTTCGCTAACAATTCATATTTGATTTATCATGAGGCTTCTACAACAGGAACAAGAATGACAGCTCTATGGATTGCTCACACTGTCAATAATGCTTTGAATTCTAGATATAAGAGAGGTAAAAATACATTCAATGAATTATTTAAAACTGGATATTCGTCTGTAGAAGAAACTAGTAAATTAAAAACTATTTCAACAACTTCAAATTTTGATATTCATTGCTATGCACGTTCAGCAATGATTAGTGTTTTACAAGGTGATTCAGATCCGACTAATAGTTCTTATTTTTGGGATGGATTAGATTTATTTACTAAAAAGGGAGAACTAGATCATCCTAAATTTAAACAATATAGAAGTGTAACAATTGAGAAAGATCATCTTGATTCGGCTTTAGATTTTTGGTCAATTGATACAAACAAAGCGAAAGTAAATAGAAATGCGGTAATTAATTCCATTTTTTCTAAAGAAGAATATGCTCTTAAAAATGTAGAGGATGGTGTAATTTTGAATGAGAATGGAGTGTTTTCTGGAGCAAGAACAAAATCCCAAAATAATAATGCAGTACATGAAAGCTTAAAATCGACAGGATTTATATCTGGTACTATGTTTTGGACAACTTTTAAAATCTAATTATTTTGAGATACCTAATTTGTATTTGTAGTCTGTTTATTTTTTATAGCTCCTGCTGTAAAAATAAAAGCGAAAGTATAATTGTTGAAAAGCAAAAGTGCTATGATACAATAAACATACCAAGCAATTTTTTTTTAGAAAATCATTGTTTAGCTAAAGTAGAAGGGTTTAAAAAAAAATATGGAATTGTTTTTTCAAATTATTATTGTGATGAGTCATTAAGTATCGATTTTGATAATAACAGCATAATTGATACAATAGCTATCTTAAAGCCATTTTATCAAAATGATGTAGATAGTACTTGTTACCCTGAAAATTTGGAAATTGATTCACCATTTTTGGTTATATCAAAAACAATAGATTCTAATAGTGTGTTTTTGAAAGTTTATAAAAATTTATTATCGAATAACAGAGCAAATTTTTATGAGGAGTTAAATATCATTAATAATGGTTTTATTATTTCAAATGAGTATAACGGTAATAATGGTTTTTTTTCTAAAACTTGCATTTCTTTTAAAGAATCGAATTTTTATGTGGATAGTATAAATGTCGAATCTTGGGGACAATATCAATATCAAAAAACAATTAAATTCAAAAACAAAAAATTTAATTTGTCGAAATACAAACGAATATATATAGATTCTATTAGGTCTAATTTTAATAAATTATCTCATAAATAAAAGTGAAAATTCATATAAAAAAGATAGAGAGTGGTTTAATGGTGAAGATTATGAAGTTGTATACACAAGATTTTTTGTATTTAAAATCTAAAGAAACATGTTAAAAATATTGAAGTATTTATTTGTGATGTTTATCGCTAATATAATTTTGTCAACATTAATTTATTCTTTAAGTCCTCTAAAAATAGGGAATCGAGCTGATATTGTTACATTTACGATTATTGTTTATTTTTTTACAATATTGTTTTTGGTGAATATTATAATGTATGTAGTGTTACATTATGTTTGTTGTATAGAGAATAGAATAATTTTAATATTAATTAATCTGTTAGTTTTATTTTTAATCCTTAATGAACATGCAGTAGAATGGAAAAACCCATATCTTTTAATTTGCACACCTGTTTATTTTGTACTACAATTTTTCTTTGTTTTATTATATAATAGAAAGAATGCAGACATTTAATCTTTATGAATTATTTAGACTAAAATCTTAATGAGAGTAGTATACGTAATATTTTTGCTTTTTTTTATACAATTATTTCTATTGGAATTGTTTTTTTTAGAATTAGATGAATATATTCCAAAACACAATGGAGATACGGACCATGGAATGCATTTTTTGGTTGCACTTTTTTATACATTCTTGATATTTATTTTATCAATATTGCTTCTTTTTATAGAATATAAAATAGAGCGCGATTATAAAAAATCTATGATTTTTCTACTTTATATTAATTCATTTTTAAATTTTTATTTAGCCGCATTTTCTCAATTTCCATTATTTTCAAATTCGAAACGGTTTGATATCTATTCCCAAGTGATGATTTTGCTATATTTTATTTTTGAGTTGTTTCTGACTTATTATATAGTCAATATTAAAATATACAAATCTGAAGAATAAAGTATAATGAAAAAAATATTTTCGGATTAACGATATTTGTGATGATTTTTGATTTATTAAGTTTTGAGATTTAGAAAGTAGAATAAAAAAGAAAGATTTCGTTTTTTATTTATATTTGCGCCTAACCCCAAAACAAAGTTATGATTACAGTAATACTTATCGTTGTTGCCTTTTTATTTATTATAAGTGTTTATAATTCTTTTATTGCAAAGAAAAATCAGGTAACGATTGCTTTTTCAGCAATTGATGTGATGTTGAAAAAACGATTTGATTTAATTCCTAATCTTGTTGAAGTTGTAAAACAGTATGCAGATTATGAACAAAACACACTAACAAAAATTGTTGAATTACGTGCCAAAGCTACTTCAGGACAAGTAAGCGATGCCGAAAAAGCTAGTTTAGATGCTCAGTTAAGTACTAGTGTAAGAGGGTTAATGTTGAATGTTGAAAATTATCCTGATCTAAAAGCCAATGATAATTTTAAGAATTTACAAACAACCTGGACCGAAACCGAAGAGCAAATCGCAGCTGCAAGAAGAACTTATAACGCAGTGGTTACAGATTATAATAATGCAGTTATGATGTTTCCCGGAAATGTATTTGCAGCAATGCTGGGATATAAAAAAATAGAGGTTTTATCTACTTTGGAGGAAGAACGACAAAATATAAGTGCAAAAGATCTTTTTAAGAAGTAATGGATTCTAAATTAAATAATGATCTGTCTTTAAAAGCAATATTAGATCGATTAGAAACGAAAAGAATTGATATTTCATCTAATATTAAGTTTTATTCATATTTAAAAAAGTTATCATATTTAATTGTTATAGTTGGAATTTACTACGATTATAAGATAATAGCGGCGGTAATGTTTTTTCTTTGTTTCATTTTTGTGCTTTTAGGAAATGCTCGTACTAAAGGCAAGCTAGAAAGCTATAAAGAAGAGTATAAGTCGGAGGTTATTCCGTTGGCTTTGAAACAAATAAATAAAAGTTTAGTTTTTGAACCTAATAATGGCGTTCCGCATGCTGCACTCGAAAATTCAATGCTTTTTACAAGGGTTATTGATCGATTTGTTACACAGGATTTTATATATGGAATGCAAGATAAAACAGCTTTTTGTTTTTCAGAGGTTCGTGCAGAGTTTAAATCAGAAAGACAAACAAATAAAGGAATAGTAACTAAGTGGTATCCTATTTTTCAAGGAATCATTTTTGTTGTTGATTTTAATAAAAACTTTAAAGTATCAACAATTGTAAGATCAAAAGAATTTGGTGATGATCTTGGAGGTTGGTTATCCAGAAATGTTTTTAATTCCGGAAATAGCGAAAGAGTACAGTTAGAAAATGCCAGTTTTAATAAAGAGTTCACAACATATTCTAAAGACCAAATCGAAGCCCGATATATTTTGACTCCAAAGGTAATTGAGGGAATTTTGAAATTAAATGATAAATCAGATAAAACTATTTCTCTCTCGTTTATAAATTCAAGTTTATATGTTGCTTTGCCATTAAAAGCAGATCATTTTGAAGCTTCAATTCGTACTTCATTAACTGGTCCTGATTTCTTTTCTGAAGATCGTGCAATTGTACAATTTATGCATGATATTGTTCATGAACTCGATTTGAATACGAGGATTTGGGGGAAGGAATAATTGATCTGAACTGTCTATTCGAAAAATGATTTGAAAAGAGTGAGAAGAAGTTCTGTATTAATTCCTAACGTTATTAAAAATGAATTATCTTCAATTCCAATTATTAACTATGGTCGAAAAAATTTTAACAGAATACGTCAATTTTATAAGGTATTTTGAAACTTTATTAAAAATTAAATATAAACAAGATATTAACCCTTGTTCGTTTTCGCCTACTTTTTTTAAAAGAGTAGGAACTATTGAAGGAATTGAATATTGGTTTCATGGAAGCGGTTGCACAGCTACAAAAGATGGTGTTATCTATGCTTATGATATTGGAGGAGATGAAATTGATTTTACGCAATGGAAATTTTCAGAGTTTGTGAGGACGCATCCTCAATATCAGAAATTAAATTATACTCCTGAATTTATCGAATATGAATTGTATCAGCTTATTAGTAAAGGAGTATTGGGTTGGCTAATTATAGAAGGAGCTGAAGGGACTTCATTTGGATGTATTTTTAAATCGTATAGAGTTCTTTTAGAAGCGCCTTATGTTTACAGTATTACATAAAAACCAAAAACCTCGATCTATTTAAAAATCGAGGTTTTCCGTTTAATGTAAAATCAAAATAAAGTTTACTCCAAATTTAGATAAGGATCTAAGACTTCGGCTAATTCGTTGAGCCAAAAAAAGCTGTTTTCGATGTTAATTAATTCATTTTTGAGTGTTGGGTCTTCTCGTAGAACTCCTAATGCAAGTACATAATTCAATTTTCTTATTGCTTTTGCCAAATCTTCGGGGGAAATGGTGTTGCTAAAAAAATCGATTAGTTTGATTTCGGTTTCTTTTGAAAGATTGTTTGTACTCATAATCTTTGTATTTAGGGAATATAAAAGCCCGCATAGCTAAGGTGTCCTACGCCACAAAGAGCGTTGCAGTTGTTTCCAATACCGCCACCATACCACACGGGCAAAGCTTTCTGTTGTTTTCATTCTTTGTGTTTAGGACTGCAAATATAATAAAACCTCGTGTAAAGAATAAATGTTTTCGCGGGAATGCATAAATGAATTTAATGGAATGAAATAGATTCTGCAAATCAACTTAATAGGTGTTTTGAAAATGAATATCCTAGCCCTGATAGAAGTGGAAATCCTTTTGCTTTTTTCTTTAAAAAGCAAAAGATTGTAGCGAATAGCAGGAAATAGCTCCTAAAAAGTCTAACAAAAAAATCTTAGAACCTTTGCTACTTAGAGCCTCAGAACCTTTAAAAAAAGAACCTCAGAACCTTCAAAAAAAAGCTATTTTTGTAGTTGAAAAGAAAGCCATAAATTCAGCAATAATGTCAATAATTAAGGAGTTACAACAGTTAGCAACATCATTAGAAGGAACACTTTTGTATGATGATCTTCATAAAACGCTTTATTCTACAGATGCTTCGGTGTATCGCATCAGACCCAAAGCGGTTGCGGTGCCTAAATCGATAGAAGATATTAGTAAACTGATTCGGTTTGCGGCAGAGCAAGGTATTTCGATTACGCCAAGAACGGCGGGAACTTCGCTGGCTGGACAAACGGTGGGCGACGGAATTGTGGTGGATGTTTCTAAAAACTTTACAAAGATTCTGGATTTCGATCCGATTCAAAAAACGGTTACGGTGCAGCCCGGCGTTATTCGCGATGAACTGAATTTATTTCTTAAACCTCACGGTGTTTTTTTTGGTCCTAACACGTCGACTTCGAACCGTTGTATGATTGGCGGAATGGTGGGGAATAATTCTTCGGGAACGACTTCGATCAGGTATGGTGTAACCCGCGATAAAATTGTAGAAATTAAAGCGATTTTGAGCGATGGTTCAACGGTGGTTTTTAAGGAACTGACTTCGGCAGAATTTGTAGAAAAAACAAAAGGCGATACGCTAGAAAATAAAATATATAAAAGTCTTTACGATGAACTTTCGGTTAAGGCTACGCAGGATGAAATTATAAAAGAGTTTCCGAAACCTGAAATTCACAGACGAAATACGGGTTATGCGGTTGATATTCTGTTAAAATCGAATTTGTTTGGCGGAACGGAACCTACAATAAACGTTGGAAAATTGCTTTGCGGAAGCGAAGGTACGCTGGCTTTTACGACTGAAATCAAACTAAAGGTAGACGATTTACCACCTGCGCATAATATTATGGTTGTGGCGCATTATCACAGCATTCAGGAATCGTTAGAATCTGTGGTGGTGGCGATGAAGCATCATTTGTATACGTGCGAAATGATCGACGATACGATTTTGGATTGTACGAAGACGAATCGCGAACATATTAAAAACAGATTCTTTTTGGTTGGCGAACCTAAAGCGATAATGATGTTTGAGGTGGCTTCGAATGTTTTGGAAGATGCCGAGAATCAGGCAAATGCATTGATTGCGGACTTGGAAAAAAACAACTTTGGTTATGCGCTCGTAAAGATTTATGGTGCGGATATCGAAAAGGTAAACGAACTTAGAAAAGCAGGACTTGGGCTTTTGGGAAGTATTGTGGGCGATGATAAAGCAGCTGATTCTATTGAAGATACTGCGGTGGAGTTGAGCGATTTACCGGCTTATATTGCGGAGTTTTCGGCAATGATGTTGCGTCACGGACAAGGTGCGATTTATTATGCTCATGCCGGTGCGGGAGAATTGCACTTGCGTCCGGTTTTGAATTTGAAGAAAACTACGGATTTAAAATTATTTAGAACCATTGCAACGGATGTGGCGATTTTGGTTAAAAAATACAGGGGTTCACTAAGCGGGGAACACGGCGACGGAATTGTGCGCGGGGAATTTATTCCGTTTATGATTGGCGAAACGAATTATGAGTTGCTGAAACGAATTAAGTTGGCGTTTGATCCTAATTCGGTTTTGAATATTGGTAAGATTGTGAATGCCTTAAAAATGGATGAGAATCATCGTGTGGTGTCGGGCAGGACAGAACCAGATATTAAAACGTTTCAGGATTTCTCGGACAGTTTGGGGATTTTGCGTGCTGCCGAAAAATGCAACGGATCGGGTGATTGCAGAAAACTGCCATCAGCAGGAGGTGCGATGTGTCCGAGTTATCGTGCTACTAAAAATGAAAAGGAAACAACACGCGCCAGGGCAAATGCTTTACGCGAATATTTAACGTATTCTGAGAAAGAAAACAAATTTGACCAGAAAGAGTTATACGAAGTTTTTGAGCTGTGTGTGAGCTGCAAGGCTTGTGCAAGCGAATGTCCGAGCAATGTTGACGTGGCTACGCTTAAAGCGGAATTTTTATACCAATATCAAAAAGCAAACGGATTCTCGACCCGAAATAAGATTTTTGCACACAATGCAAAACTGAATAAAATGGGAAGTTTGTTTCCATCGATTACGAATTTTATTTCTAATCAGGCATTGGTTAAAAAAAGCATGGGAATCGCACCGGAAAGGGAAGTGCCTTTACTGGCTAAAAAGACATTCAGAAAATGGTTCGACGCTCAGAAAAAGCAAACTACCGAATTTCCGAACGGACAGGTTTATTTGTTTAATGATGAATTTACGAATTATTATGATGTAAACATTGGTATTGATGCTTTTGAACTTTTAACGCAACTGGGATATGAGGTTTTGGTTGTAAATCACGAAGAAAGCGGAAGAACCTATTTGTCTAAAGGATTTCTGGAAGAAGCTAAAAAAATAACGAATACTAACGTGCGTATTTTTAAGGATCTGATTGCTCCTAAAACACCGCTGATAGGAATTGAACCTTCAGCTATTTTGACTTTTAGAGACGAGTATTTACGTTTGGCAGATGATAAAGAAGGCGCCGAAAGGTTGGCGCAAAGTACTTTTACAATTGAAGAGTTCTTTAAAAGAGAGATCATTGACGGAAAAATTACGCCTGATTCTTTCTCGGAAGAGAAGAAAGAAATTAAAATTCACGGACATTGCCATCAGAAATCGTTAAGCTCAGTTGAAGCTACTTTTGCAATGCTGAACTTGCCAACGAATAATGTGGTGACGATTTACAATTCGGGCTGCTGTGGTATGGCGGGATCCTTTGGTTACGAAAAAGAACATTACAAGGTAAGTATGCAAATGGGAGAGGATACTTTGTTTCCTAAAGTGCGCTCAACTGCTGAAAATGTAAAAATTGCCGCTGCAGGAACAAGCTGTCGTCATCAGATTTTTGACGGAACCAGCAGAGAAGCGCAGCATCCGGTAAGTATTTTGAGAAGTTGCTTGCGATAAGAAGATAGGACGCGGATGGAACGGATTCACTTCGTGAAAGCGCAGGTGGGCGCGGATTTTTTTTTAAATCTGTATAAAATTCATAAAAAATAATTCGTATTAATTCGTGAATTCGTGGCGAAAAAAACAATATCACGCATTTTTAGTTAAAATCACCGGCAAAAGAAAAAAAATCGGGATAAAAGAAAATCGTTTTATATATTTGAAATCAGGATATTTTTTGCATTATTTGCAAAATAAAACCATAAAGACTGAAATAATTTAATTTTAAAAGTAAAATCATATATGGCATTATCAGGTTTATTCCGAAAAAAGACGGTACAAGATATTCTGAAACAGGTTGCAAAAAACGAAGCAGATGGTCATAATGCATTAGGAAAACATTTAACAACCAGAGACTTAACTGCATTTGGAATTGCTGCTATTGTTGGAGCAGGTATTTTTAGTACCATCGGAAAAGCAAGTGCTGATGGTGGACCAGCCGTTATTTTCTTGTTTCTTTTTACTGCTCTTGCTTGTGGTTTTGCCGCTTTTGCCTATGCAGAATTTGCCTCTATGGTTCCTGTTTCGGGAAGTGCTTACACGTATTCGTACGTTGCTTTTGGAGAATTAATCGCCTGGGTTATTGGTTGGGCATTGATTATGGAATACGCTGTCGGAAATATAACGGTCGCCATATCGTGGAGCGATTACTTTACAACGCTTCTCCAGAGTGGTGGTATTCACCTTCCGCAATGGATTCAGATGGATTATTTAACCGCTTCAAACGGATTTAAAGACGCTACTGCTTTAATGCAGGGCGGAAAAGCATATCAAAACCTTGAACCTGCTTTGCAAGCCTCTTATACAGCCTGGACGACTGCACCTACAATTGGATCATTTCATTTCGTGGCAGATTTACCGGCTTTATTCATTATTATTTTAATTACTGCTTTGGTTTACAGAGGAATGAAAGAATCTCGTAATGCAAGTAACGTTATGGTGGTTGTAAAACTATGTGTGGTTCTTTTGGTAATTGCAGTAGGTGTTTTTTATGTAGATACAGACAATTGGGATCCGTTTGCTCCAAATGGTGTGAGTGGAGTTCTAAAAGGAGTTTCAGCAGTTTTCTTTGCTTATATTGGTTTCGATGCTATTTCGACAACAGCCGAAGAATGTAAAAATCCGCAACGTGATTTACCTCGTGGTATGATGTGGGCGATTATCATTTGTACTATTTTATATATTGCCATTGCCTTAGTTTTAACCGGAATGGTACATTACAACGAATTAAATGTTGGAGATCCTCTTGCATTTGTTTTTGATAAATTGAATTTAAAATGGATGTCCGGAATTATTGCTGTAAGTGCTGTAATTGCCATGGCGAGCGTTTTATTGGTTTTCCAAATGGGACAACCTCGTATCTGGATGAGTATGAGCCGTGATGGTTTATTGCCTAAAAAGTTTTCTACCGTACACCCAAAATTCAAAACACCATCTTTTGCAACAATCGTAACCGGTTTTGTGGTATCGATTCCTGCTTTGTTCCTAAACCTGACAATGGTAACAGATTTATGCAGTATCGGAACTCTATTTGCCTTTGTATTGGTTTGTGCGGGTGTTTTGGTATTACAGAACAAACCTGAAATTCCGCGTGGTAAATTTAAAACACCTTATATCAATTCGAAGTTTATTTTACCGGTTTTAATGGCTGCAGGATTGTATTATGCCTTTGCTTTCAACAACAAAGCAACAATGGCTTTTATAAATAATGATCCACAAATTATAGACGCTACTTCGATTATTACTTCTTTAGATAAAACAGAATCAGAACAAGTTTTAAGTTACTTAAAAAGCCTCGATGTAGAAAACAAAACGTCTGATACATCAGATTTAGAGCATTTATTAAGTCAATATCAGGATGACGACGCAAAATATGCTGAAGTTGTAAAAGGATTGCCAATTAATGAAGCATCCAAATACGAATCAGGTTTTAGTTTGTTCAAGCATAAAATTCCAATGTGGATCTTCTTATTTGTTTTAGTAGGATTAGCAGTTTGGGCAATTAGAAGAAACCTTTCTTTAATTCCGCTATTAGGATTAATCTGTTGCCTTTATATGATGGCAGAGTTAAGCGTTTGGAACTGGATTTACTTTACAATCTGGTTGCTAATAGGATTGTTTATTTACTTTACCTACAGCAGAAAAAACAGCAAGCTGAACTTTGTAGAGAAGGTTTAGGTTTTGAGTTATTAGTTTTGAATTAAGAGTATAAATTGAAATAAATGAGTTTTCTAAAAAATTTGTTCGGTAAAAAAGAAGCTGAACCCGTAACCTTGTCTTATGCTGAATTTTGGGATTGGTTTTCCAAAAATGAAAAGGAATTTTTTAAAACGGTTAGTGGAAGAGACAATATAGAAAGAGATTTTTTTGCCAAAATTGGACCGAAATTGGGTGAAATTCAATCTGGATTTTATTTTGTCACAGGAATGTTTGACACCAATACAGTAGAATTAATTTTAACACCGGATGGTGTAATCAAAAATATTTTTGCAATCGAAGAGCTTGTAGATGCTGCTCCAAAATTAGACGGATGGAAATTTACAGCCTTAAAACCAGCCACAAACAGCAAGGATTTTGGTATCGAAATGGAAGGTTTAAAATTCAATTTTGATAACCTTTCCTTTTTTCCTGTTACAAGCGCTGATTTTCCGGATAAGATTGACCTAACAGTAGTTTACGATTATTTTACAGAAGAAAACAGACGCGTTATAACCAATGCTATTTATATTTTTCTGGATAACTTTTTAGGAGAATTAGACTCGGTAACGATCATCGATTTTTTAACGGTAACCGGTAAAGACGATATTCGCGAAGAACTGATTCCGATAGAAAAACTAAAAGATTATTTAATCTGGAGAGAAAAAGAATTTGTAGAGAAATACGAAGGCTTACGACACAGTACAGAAAACGATAGTTATGCGGCACTCGAAGCAACCCTTCATGATGGAAGTCCTCTAATCGCTATAATAAATACAGACGTTTTAGGTTGGGATAAAAAAGCATCACATCCTTGGATAGTTACTGTTGATATTCCGTTTGACGGAGGTAATAACGGCATGCCTGATAATGCTACGTATGAGCTTTTAAATCAAATAGAAGATGAATTAATCGCAGAACTAAAAGATGCTGATGGTTATCTAAACATTGGGAGACAAACCGCAGAAAGTAAAAGAGAAATTTATTTTGCGTGCAAAGAGTTTAGAAAACCTCCAAAAGTTTTGAACGAAATAATCAAAAAGCACAATACAGCAATTAAAATAAGCTACGACATTTACAAAGACAAATACTGGCAGTCTTTTACACATTTCGAGCCAAGATAACATACAAAAGCCGTTTTGAGATTTCAAAACGGCTTTTTGTTTTTAGTTAGTTAGTTAGTTAGTTTTTAATTTTTATTCTCCAAGTTCACCTAGTATTTTGTGTAGGTCTGTAAACTGTTGTTTGTTATTTGAGGCGTAAATCAGGTCGTAATAATCATCATTTTTTAGAACAGCTATCACTTCTTCCGGATGATTTCCATAGAAATGAACACCTATCCATTGCGAAAAAGAAAAATCGCGTTTGTTGAAGTTAGTTTCAATGATTTTTAGTTCTTCATTATTGATATACGCAAACTCTTCTGAATTAAATGGCAATGCAAATATGCCTTGAAGATGTGCTATAGCCTTTAAAAAATCAGTCAGAGAATCCGTTTCCTTATTCCATTCGTTTTCATCATAACTCATATAAACAGCCGGATTGTTGCTTTGTAAATCGTTTTTATGAATGCCCCATACGCAAGACCATTGATTTTCTACGTAAAAAATCAGAAAGTTTTCATCTTTAGATAATTGTAGCTTTTGAGGTTCAATAAGTCTGTCCTGAGTTTGATTTAGTGCTGTGATTTTCCCCAATTGTAGATAATAATCGTAAAGTACTTGAGGAATGCTATCGCACACATTTTGGTATGTGGCTATTTCTTCATTCGAGAACCCATTATTTTGAGTTATGTCAAAAAGTTGTTTTATTGCTGTAAAATCGGTCATCATGCTATTTCATTACAATTAAAAAAGAAAATTATACAGCAAGTAATCATTTTGCTGCATAATTCTCCTTCATTTGCAAAGATCATAATTTAGGATCTGATTTGCGGTATTAAGTTTATATTTTCTTAGTTAATTTCGAGAGATTTTATGCGGTCTCCGTCAAATTTTAAATGGTAAGTAAGAACCAATGGGCTGTCAAGATAGAAACTATTTGTTTTAATTAGCATTTTTTAAATTATGTGAAATGGATCGTTCCTATGGAACTTTAGCTGCGATCGTTATATAATCAACGGATTGAAATCCGTTGCTACAAAATAGATCATTCCTATGGAATTTTATATTAAGGTATTAAATCGGTATTGAATAATTAATCAAATATCTCAAGAGCCATAGGCTCGCTAATATTGTAGCACCGGATTTTAATCCGTTGTCTATCAATGACGGAGATAAAAAAGATCCAAAGGATCGGCCCATATTTATTTAGGTTCTAGTGATAATTTTTAATTATTTGAACGTTTCTTTCAATGTCTTTTAAATGTATTACATTGCTGCTTTTAGCACTCCAATCTTTTTTTATTAAATCCCATTCTCTCTTTGAGATTTCTTGTATTAGAGGTGCAATTTGATAATACTTTGTTACTTTTTTTGTTAAGACATTGTCAAATGAAACTTGAATAAAACTTTTGATTTGAGTAAAGCCATATTCCCATATTCCTTGACGCATTAAATATTCGTTATGGCTACAATTCTTATTGTCAAATTCATATATTAGACCTTCATTTTGTTCAGTAGATCTACCGTCAAGATTTATATATTCCATTAAGGGAATATTGATTTCTTCATTATTTAATTTTTTGACGATATTTATATATGAAAATTCTTTTTCTATTTCAAAATTAGATATTTTACTATTGTTATTTAGAACAGACCATTTGGTGATATTGTCAGTTTCGGTAGAATCGTTTGAGATCTGTTTTTTTCTTATTTCTAAATTTGCAGTATTTTCCAATTCCATAATGCCAGTTTGAGCATTTGATATAGCATTGGCTTTATTCGCGATATCATTTGCTTGTATAGAAACAAAAATGCTAGTTATTGTTAATACCACAGCAGTAAGTATTTCAAAGAATATTTTGTTTCTTTCTAGAAAATGGCGATAAAAAATTATTTTGTTTTTCATGTTTTTGATTGATTAGAGTTTGCGAATCTAATAAACCGACGTAATTTGTCAGAGAGTAGAAATACTTGTTTTTATTGATATTTATAAAAAAAAGTTTCATACATGAAATTTATTACTTGAAAGAAGCTAATCAAAAGTTGCTACAAAATATACCATTTCTACGGAATTTTAAATAAGGTATTTAATCGGTATTAAATAATTAATCAAATGTCAAAGAGCCATAGGCTCGCTAATATTGTAGCACCGGATTTTAATCCGGTGTTTATCAATGATGGAGATAAAAAAGATCCATAGGATCGGCCGATATTTATTTTTAGATAATCATTTTTTTATTTGTTGATCAAATCTATTGCTATTTATTCATTGCAATATATTCCGAAGGTGTCATGGAGAAATGTTTCTGAAAATTTCGTCCAAAACTCGTTTGCGATTTATACCCCACTTTTTCTGCGATCTCATACATTTTGAAATTTTCATTCAATAGCAATTCTGCAGCACGTTTTAAACGCACAATATTGATTAATTCGTTCGGACTTAGATTTGATATATCTTTGATTTTTCGGTACAAAGTCGAACGGCTCATGTTCATGATTTCTGCCAAAGATTCAACGCTCAGATCAGAGTCAGTTATGTTTTTAAGAATCTCTTCATCCAATTTTTTCAGAAACTTTTCGTCAGTTTTATTGTGTGCAATACTTTTTATGTGGGAAAGGGGAGAACTTGCATAGTAATTCATAATCTGTTTTCTATTCTCGATCAGATTATTAGCCTGCACTTTCAGGTAATCCATAGAGAAAGGTTTGGCTACGTATGCGTCAGCACCCACTTCTAAACCATCCATTTGCGATTTCAGCGAGTTTTTTGCTGTAAGCAGAATCACAGGAATATGACTCGTTTCCAGATTCGTTTTAATCTCCTTACACAGTGTAATTCCGTCCATAACCGGCATTGCAACATCACTTATAACGAGTTGAATATTCTCGTTATGAATAATTTTCAAGGCATTTTCACCATTATCCGCTTTTAGAATAGAATAGAAAGGAGCTAATTCAGTCGTAATGAACTTTAGTAAATCCTCATTATCTTCAACCACTAAAATCTGTGTTTTTTCATGGATGTTTTCAATTTCAGCAACCTCCGTTTTTATTTTGATTTCTTCCTGTTTAATTTCTTCGTTTTCCGGTTCATTGTAAAACATAAATTCTTCTTCCTGACGAAGCGGTACAACAAGTTCAAAAACATTGAGTTTTGCATCTGAAACCAATTGCAGATTCCCATGATGCAATTGCGTTAACGAATGTGCCAGCGAAAGCCCAATTCCAGTTCCGGAAGTCGTGTCCAGTTCCACTCTGAAAAAAGGTTCAAGAATTTTGTCTTTTAAGTGAAACGGAATCAAATTCCCATCATTTTTCACCAATAAAGTCAGTTTCTTGTCGTCGCTGGAAAGCGATATCGAAGCTTTGCTTTTTGAATATTTAATCGCATTATTCATTAAATTACTCAGGATTTTTTTGAAGGCCTCTTTGTCTACATAAGCGTAAATGTCTTTTTCGCCCAGTTCCAGTTCAAATTCAATTTCTCTTTCCTCAATAAAAGGCGTAAATCTCAATTGAAAATTTCGAACCATTGATGAAATATTAGCTTCGACAAAAGTTAGCTTCAAGCCGCCAATCTCAGATTTTCTGAAATCCAGTAATTCATTTACCAATTTTAGTAATCGAGACGTATTTTTTTTCATGATCGAAAGATTCTGCGGTACTTCCGGTAATTGATGTTCCATTACCAAAAGTTTTTCCAAAGGTCCTTTTATCAATGTCAAAGGCGTTCTGATTTCATGTGCTACATTGGTAAAAAAGTCAATTTTAGCCTGGTAGATTTCCTTTTCTTTTTCGTCGTTGAGGTGTTTTATTTTTCGATTATTCTTAATTTCCGTTAAATGCTGTGAATAACGAATAATGTAATAAAACGAACCACAGCTAAGCAGAAAATAAAAGAAATAAGCATACGAACTTGCCCAAAACGGAGGCAAAATTGTAATCTTTAGTTTTACTTCTTTGCTCCAAACCCCAAAACTATTAAGTGATTTTACTTTAAAAACATAATCGCCTGGTGCCAGTTCCGTAAAAAATACTTTGTTGTTGCGTTCCAGATAAACCCAGTCATTATTAATATTCTCCAATTTATACCAATACTCCGTAAGTTCAGGTGCTGTATAATTTAGCGCTGCAAATTCCAGATTAAATGACTTTTGGTTATTATTCAGCTCCAGCTCATCAATATGCGATATGGATTGTGTTATTGGTGAATCTGTTGCGTTTGCATCAATATCTTTATTATTGATTTGAAGGTTGGTAATAAAGTTTGAAGGCGTGTATTTGTTCTTTGTAAAATTCTTTGGGTTGAAACTAATCATTCCATTGAGGTTTCCAAAATACATATCGCCGTTCTCATCTTTAAAAGCCGATGCATAATTAAATTGATCGCTCAGAAGCCCGTTTGCGGTAGTGTAAATTTTAATGTTTTTAGTTTTAGGATTAAATTTCACCAAACCCTTAGAAGTAGTCAGCCATAAGTTTTTAGCATCATCCTCTAAAATAGAATAAACAACATTACTTGGAAATCCGTTTTTAGTCGTGAATCTTTTGAAAGTTCTGTTTTTCTTATCAAATAAATTCAGTCCGTTTTCAGTAGCAAACCATAAGTTTTTTGTACTGTCTTCAAAAATGTAATTAATCGAATTGTTGCTAATGCCATTAGGATTTTTGTAATCATAAATAAAAACCTCTTTCTTTTTAGTTTTCGGATTGTAATAAAATAAACCATCACGATAACTTCCTGCCCAGCAGTTTCCGTCGCTATCTTCTTTATAAGTAGTGTAGTGAGTCGTTTCCGGAAATGTTTTCAGAATGTCAAAATTATCATTCTTTTCGTTATACTGATAAAGACCTATTGTCGTAATAACGATCAGTTCTTTCTTTTTTGTTTCGTAAAAAGAAAAAATGAAATTACTGCGTAAACCTGATGCCGGATTATTAGCGGTGTAATGTTTTAGCACCGTTCCTGAATTTCTGTCCAGGACATCCAAACCATGCTCAAAGGTCCCAACCCACACTTTATCTTTTCTTGGCATCAAAGCGTGAATATTATAATAGGAAACACCGTTTTTGTTTCCGTTGGGTAAAAACGAAGTAAATTGTTGTTTTTTTGGATCAAAACGATTTAAACCGGCATCTTCAGTACCAATCCAGATGGCACCTTTATCATCTTTATGAATTTCTCTGACTGCGCTTCCGCTAATGGAATTCTGTCCCTTTTGAGGAAAATATTTTTTGAACTGTGTGTATTGCTTTTGGTGATAATTGATACCGCCAAAATACGTACCGATCCAAATTCCGTCTTCTTTGTCAATGGTTATAGAATAGGCAGCATTATCTGAAATTGCATACGGATCGTTGTAATTTTTTTTAAGATTAACGTTGGCTTTCGTTTTTAGGTTATAAACATAAACTCCTGATTCACTCGCAATCCACAATTCGTTATTATCTTTCATTTTAAACTGACGAACATAAACCGGCTTTTTAGTCGAAAACGCTAAACTTGAAGTTGTTTTGGTTGGAATGTTATAAAGCAAAACACCATCGTCTTGTGTTCCAATGGCAATATTGTTTTTGTCTAAAGCATAAATAACCGTAATTCTAAAATTTGCAGAACCCGAAGGAGGAGTTATCGGAATATTTTCGAACGAAAGGTTTTCTTCAGAATAATGGTAAATTTTATTTAAGGATGAAGCCCAGATTTGCCCATTCACATCTCTTGAAATCGAAGTAACAATAAAGTACTTGTTAGGATTAAAAGTTTTGGTTTCTTTTTTAATGGTAGAATACTTGTAAAGGATATTACCGGAGATAAACCAGATATTTCCATTTTTATCGTGATTGATATCGTTGATTCTATCATTAATAGCTTCGTTTAAAACTGTAAACTGATCTGTGTTTTTATTATATTGATATAAACCTTTATCAGTACCTACCCAAATAACACCTTTATATTCATGCAATGATTGAATATAGTTGCTTCCCAAACTATGAATAGGATCAGCATTACTGCGATAGGTTTTAAAGCGGTAACCATCAAATCGGTTTAAACCATCTTTGGTACCAAACCACATAAAGCCATCGTCATCCTGTAAAGAAGTCAAAACGGTATTGTTTGAAAGACCTTCTTCAACCTGAAAATGTTTAAAATAATATTCTTGTGCCTGAATAAAATTTATTGAAAAAATCAACAAAAATAAAAAAAGAAAGAATTTACGCATTGTACTGTTTTTTAAGGTAAAAGCAAATTTTAATCAAATCGTGTCAATGTTCTACAAAATGTTGCAAACTGATATTTATTTCATTGAAGTTATGCAATTTGAATCATTTCAGATAGAAATTGACACAAATGAATCATTTTATTTTGAATTAAAAGCCTCTACTTTGATTTTTTAAATAAATGATATTGATAATTTTTAGGCCAAAAAAATAGAGTATCAATAAAATAAACTTTTAAAAAATACATCATTACTATTTTTGAATTAATATGAACACATTATTATTAAAGACTGATTTAAAGTCGTGCAGTATTAGAATAAAAGACGGCTAAAATTTAAAAAACAAAAACAAAACCAACTAAAAAAGAAAACTATCTAAAATGACAAATCAATGAAAACAAAGTTCACTCAAATTTTAAAGCAGAGATATTACCTCTTGTTTTTCTTTAGTTTATTAGTTCAACAAACGTATGCACAACAGCAAATAACCATAAACGGAAAAGTGACGTCTCCAACAGGAGAACCAATTCCGTTTGCAAATGTTGTCATAAAGAACACTCAAAATGGTGCCGTAACCGATTTTGATGGAAGCTACAAAATATCGGCAGGCCCAAATCAAACTTTGGTTTTTAGCTCGCAAGGATATAAAACCGTTGAAGTTGCGATCAACAATAACACCACAATAAATGCTTCTTTAGGAGAAGATGCTATGAAACTGGACGAAATTGTGGTTGTAGGATATGGTTCACAACAGAAAAAAGACCTTACAGGAGCCGTTTCGGTAGTAAAAGCAGATGAAATTCAAAAACGTCAGGTAACTACAGTTGCCGATGGACTTCAGGGTTTAGTTACCGGAGTTAAAGTTCGTGGTGGCGGACGTCCGGGACAGGAAGCGAATGTTGAAATTCGTGGATTGAAGAATCTTCAGAATGCTAACCCATTATATGTAATTGATGGTTTGGTAACAAGCGGAAACAGAGATTTTAACCCAAATGATATCGAATCGATTCAGGTTTTAAAAGATGCTTCTGCAGCAGCTATTTATGGTTCAAGAGCAGCAAATGGTGTAATTATCATTACTACTAAAAAAGGTAAAAAAGGACCGCTTAAAGTAGAAGTTTCTGCCAAAAGCAGTTTTACGGTAATGCCAAGATATGATTTAATGGGAACGGAAGAGTTCGCAAAATTTAATAATATGGCTTATGATAATGCTGGATTTCCGAGACAAAATCTAAATATGGATGTTAATACAGACTGGCAGGATGCGACTTTCAGAACTGGAATGATGCAGGATTATAATGCTAGTTTTTCAGGAGGAAGTGATAATTCAACCTTCTTTATGTCTGGAAATTATTTTGGAAATGAAGGTAGCGTTATCGGAACTGATTTTGACAGAATTTCATTTCGTGTAAACTCAAGCGGTACAAAAGGAATCTTTAGTATTGGAGAAAATTTAGCAATCAGTAATTCCAGAACAGATGAAATGTCAGGAAGTCCAATTATTGATGTGTACAGAATGACACCAACAATTCCGTTATACGATGATGCTAATCCGGGTGGTTATGGTTACGGAAAACAAGGAGTTGCAGATACTTTTGGTACAAACCCTTTGGCACTTGCAGATCTTTCAAATATTACCAATCAAAATTTCAGAATTAGAGGAAATATTTGGTCAGAATTAAAATTTGTGCCATGGTTGAAATACCGTTTTAACTTTGGATACGAGACTAGTTTTGACTCTTATAAATACATGAGAAAAAGAGGAAGCTGGACCTTAAACCAGCCTGAGGATCCATCTCAGACAGATCAAAATAAAGGAAGATCAGAGACAATGTTGTTTGAAAACACACTGACTTTCAAAAAAGAATTTGGCAAACATGATATTACTGTTTTAGTAGGTCAGACTTTTCAAAAAGACAAGTACGATCAAATTTATGGAACAAAGAGAAACCTTCCAATGAATTCAGGAACAGGTCAATATTATGAAGTTTTAAATCAGGGAGATTCACCGGTAGTGGGTGGTTTTTTAAATGAAGCAGCTTTAGCTTCTTACTTAGGAAGATTAGAGTACAATTATGATAATCGTTATTTATTCAATGCTGTTATTAGACGTGACGGATCTTCAAGATTCAGCGAAGGTAACAAATGGGGTAATTTCCCATCTATTTCAGCAGGATGGAGAATCAGCAACGAATCGTTTTTTAAATCAGAGTTCATTAAAGATTTAAAAGTAAGAGCAAGTTACGGAGAACTGGGTTCTGGAAATATTAGAGAATACGAATCTAAAAGCTTCATTAATAATTTCGGACAGATTGTGTTAGGTAAAGATCAAAATTTATATCCTTCTGCAGCTCAGGTAAAATTATCAAATCCTCAATTACGTTGGGAAAAATTAAAACAAACCAACTTAGGATTAGATTTAGGCGTTTTAAATAATGATTTGCGTCTTACAGCAGATTATTTTATTGCCCGTACAGAAGATGTATTATTTGGATTCCCAATTTTAGTAAGTACAGGTAATGATGGAGGAAATCCAATTGCAAATGCTGCAACTGTAGAAAACAAAGGTTTTGAGTTGGAGTTAGCTTACAGCAAAAAAATCAATGAATTCTCTTTTAACGCTTCTGTAAACTTCACAAAAGTAAATAACAAACTACTTTCTTTAGGTAATGGTCAAAATGAGAACATTATCGGTAACACAATGACCCGCAGTGGAAATCCCGTAGGAATGTGGTACGTATTGCAAACAGATGGATTGTTTCAGTCTCAGGAAGAAATTCAGAACTACAAAAATGCAGAAGGAAAAACCATTATGCCAAATGCTGTTCCGGGAGATATTCGTTTTAAAGATGTTAACGGTGACGGACAAATTACAAATGAGGACAAAGCTGTAGTAGGAAGCCCATGGCCGGAATTTGAAATGGGATTAAATGCAGGAGCAGAATACAAAGGTTTTGATTTTTCTATGAACTGGATTGCTTCACATGGAGCTACTGTTTATAATGGATTTAGAAGTGTTGTAGATCGTTTTGATGACAATAGTAACTACAGAACAGGTATTCAGCCTTGGACTCCTGAAAATCCAAATACAGATTTTCCTAGAGTTACAAAAGGTTCAACTTTAAACTCAAGAGGAGATAGTGATCGTTTCTTAGAAAGTGGCGATTTTATCAGACTAAAATACATAGGTTTTGGATACAATATTCCTAAAAGTGTTTTAGAAAAATCAGGTATCACGAGAGCGAGATTATCATTGTCTGCACAAAATATCTTTACAATTACGAAGTACCAAGGTTTAGATCCTGAGTTTAGTAATACTGGAGATAACAGAATTTTTGAAAGAGGTGTAGATAATGGCTCATTCCCAAATCTTAAGACGTATTCTTTTGGTGTAGAGTTTAGCTTTTAATTAAAAAAAAATAGCATAATGAAAAAAATAATAATAATAGCAGCAGCTTTTTTGGGTATTGTTTTTACAGCTTGTGAAAACGAATTAGACCTGAATAGCCCAAATGATTTAACGACAGATCAATATTGGAAAACTGAAAGTGATGCACAAGCCGGTGTAAATTCAATTTATGCCATGTTTTATAAAGATGGAGTTTGGGCAAGATGGATCTATTTTCGTTTAGACTTAACTTCTGATGAAGGATATAGCAACAGTCCGTGGACAGAATTGGCAGACTGGACAAGATTCAATTACATTAATTATAATTTTTGGGAAGGAAATGTAGTAACCTGGAGAGATACCTACAAAGCGATTTTTAGATGTAATCAGGTTTTAGCAAATGTTCCCAATATTGCTTTTCAAAACGAAGAGGATAAGAAGAAAATCATTGCTCAGGCTAAATTTCTTAGAGCTTTAAATTACTATTACGCAGCAGTAATCTGGGAAGATATTCCGTTGGTTTTAGAACCATCTGAACCTGCAGATTTACCGGAACAAAAAAACGTTGCTGAAATTTGGATTCAAATTGAGAAAGATCTGAATGAAGCTTTTGAAGATTTACCAGGCAGTTGGCCGGCAGATCAGACCGGTAGACCTGATAAAGGTGCAGTAAAAGCTTTTCTTGCAAAAACATATATGCAACAACGTAAATGGACTGAAGCTAAAGGTGCTTTAGACTACTTAGTTACAGGAGCAGGAGCGAAATATAGCTTAGTGCCTAACTACAGAGACAATTTCACAGACGTAAATGAAAACAACAGCGAATCTGTTTTTGAAATCCAGTTTGGAGATCAAAGAAAAGGAGGAACTGATGAGGCTCAAAATGCTGCAGTTTCAAGTAACCGTTCTCAATTTTTTGCACCAAGAGGAATTGGATGGTCTGATGGACAAGCGCGTTTTTGGTTAGTAGATGCTTTTAAACAAGAAAACAGTATCGACGGAAGTCTTGATGTGCGTTTAAGATGGACTTTATATTACCCTGATTTACTGGCTGATTTTGGAGACAAAACCTACGATAGAAACTGGGAATGGAATAATGACGAAGCATGGTTCAGAAAAGGAAGCCGTGATTACCAAAGAGATAATGAAGATTATTACAATCAGGTTAATTACAGATTGGTTCGTTATGCTGATATTTTATTGCGCTATGCAGAAGTTTTAAATGAGTTAGGAAATACAGCAGAGGCTTATCAATATGTTGATTTGGTAAGAACTCGTGTAAACATGAACCCATTGGCAGTTGCACATCCTGAAATTGGAAACGATCACGATAAATTCTTAGAGCGTTTAAAAACTGAAAGAGTTTTAGAGTTAGCCGGAGAAAGTGTTCGCTGGGAAGACTTAAAACGCTGGGGAGATTTAGACACTCAGGCTTCTGTTGATAAAATTGCGCTTCGTGATCCTGATTTTAAAAACTTTACAGTTGGTAAAAATCACAGAATGCCAATTCCACAAAGTGATGTAGATAATAATCCAAACTTAAAACAACACCCGGAATACTAGAATTATAAAAAAGGGAATCAGACCAGCCCGAGTCTGATTCCCTTATAAAAATAATCATATACTATAATAAAATACATAATGAAAAAAGTAAAATTGTATCTGACAGTAATGTTGGCAGGAGTTGTATTGCTTAGTTGCAACAACAAAAAAAATAATACCGAAGAAAGTAAAAACGAAACAGCACCAGTAGTAGTCGAAAAAAGAGAAATCTGGTCAAAAGAACAAGCCAATACATGGTATGCAGGACAACCTTGGTTAGTAGGCGCAAATTATTATCCTAGCACAGCTATAAATCAATTAGAGATGTGGCAGGAAGATACATTTGATCCAAAAAGAATCGATCAGGAATTAGGTTGGGCAGAAGGTATTGGTATGAATGTAATGCGCGTTTACTTACACGATTTATTACACCAGCAAGATGCCGAAGGACTTTACAAACGTATGGACAAATTTTTGGAAATTGCAGACAAACATCACATCAAAACATTGTTTGTTTTATTTGATTCCTGCTGGGATCCTTTTCCTGCTTTAGGAAAACAAAGAGCACCAAAACCGCACACACACAATTCAGGTTGGGTACAAAGTCCGGGACAAAAAGTTTTACAGGATTCTACACAATACCCTCGCTTAGAAAAATACGTAAAAGAAACTGTTTCAAAATTTAAAAATGATGAGCGTATTTTAGGTTGGGATGTTTGGAACGAGCCGGATAATATGACTGGACCATCTTACGAAAAAGTTGAAATCAAAAATAAAGTTGCTTTAATCTTGCCACTTTTAAAAAATGTTTTTGCATGGGCTAGAGAAAGCAATCCTTCACAACCATTAACTTCCGGAGTTTGGGTTGGAGACTGGAGCGTAGAAGCAAAAATGGAACCAATGCACAAAATGCAGATTGAACAATCAGATGTTGTTTCTTTTCACAACTATAATACACCTGCAGAATTCGAAAAAGTTATCAAAGAATTACAACGTTACGGAAAACCATTGTTATGTACAGAATACATGGCAAGACCAAACGGAAGCACCTTTGCAGGATTTTTACCAATTGCAAGAAAATACAATGTTGGTATGATCAACTGGGGATTTGTTGACGGAAAAACACAAACCAAATATGCATGGGACAGCTGGACTAAAAAATACGATTCAGCGCCAAAATTATGGTTTCACGAAGTGCTTAATACTGACGGAACGCCATACATAAAAGCAGAAACAGATTTAATCAAAAAGATGACGTCTGAGGTGAATAAAGTTAATTAGGTAATACGTCAATTTGATAATGAGGAAATGAGATAATGAGGAAATGAGATAATGCGATAATTAGAAAATTAGTTAATTAACACATTTCAAAAATTATCTCATTATCAAATTGACTAATTGACACATTAAAAAAGTTTATGAAAACAACAAAACAATTTATTTTATTACTAGCAGTTCTGATTGGGTTTTCTGTAACTGCTCAACAGCCAGATCCTCCGGGACAAGTGAAGGGAAATGCAAAAGCAAAAAACGAAGCCTATCTTTTTGCACACATGACGCACAACGATTATGGCAGATTGTATTATTCTGTTAGTCTCGATGGTTTACATTGGGAAAATCTAAATAGCGGAAAAAGAGTTTTTGAAGATTACAAAGGACATCCGGATATTTGTAAAGGTCCAGACGGAAAATATTACATCGCCGGAAATACAGGCGATGATGCGAAAACCATCAATATTTGGGTTTCAGACGACTTAATCACCTGGAAAAAACATTCAGACTACACGCCGGATTTAAAAAGTACACCCGATTATGCACATGCTTTGCAGCGAATTGGTGCTCCAAAATTATACTTCGACAAAGATTCAGACCAATTTATCATGACTTGGCATACACCACATTTGGAGGGAACCAAAGAAGATGGAGAGCGTTATTGGGCAAGTCAGCGAACATTGTATGTTTTATCTAAAGATTTAAAAACTTTCAAAGGAACTCCAAACCGTTTATTTGACTGGGATATGGGAACTATCGATGTTTTCATTAGAAAAGTAGGTGATTCATACTACGCTATAATTAAAGATGAAACCTATCCAACTTTGTACTGGACAACCGGAAAAACAATTCGAATTGGCAAATCTAAATCACTTTTAGGACCTTATTCTTTGCCTCAACAATCGATTAGTCCAAACTTTAGAGAAGCACCAATGTTGATTCCTTCTCCGGACGATAAAATATGGTACATGTATTACGAGCAATATCCTGGCGTTTCTTACGGATTGTCTATTGCTGATAATTTAAACGGTCCCTGGTATCAGGCTTCCGGTTATACATTCTTTTCAGATTGGGATAAATACAGTTTTCCTGAAAAAGTACGTCACGGATGTATGGTAACAATATCAAAAAACGAATATGACGGATTAGTGAAGAAATTTGGAATCGTTAAGAAGTAATAAATTGTGAATTGTGAATTGTGAATTTTTTGTTTTAGTCCTTAATTTTTGAGTTTTTAGTTGTGAGTTATTAGATTATGTCTGCTTTTTAATTTGAGTTAATAACGACAGATTATTTTATGCAACTACAACTAACTCACAATTCACAATTCA
>NZ_MUGW01000013.1:0-458 GCF_002217285.1 Flavobacterium hercynium
ACTTTAAGCCAGAATCACTATATTATAAAAATAAAAAGCAATTAGAATTTTCCGTATTTCTACTTAGCTCTTTTCTTTAAAATATTTACAGCAAACAAATAAAAAAAACCTTTTGAAAAAGATGATTCCAAAAAACCACTCTGTTTTTACCATAAACAAAAAAGAAAATCTATTTGCTAATATTATACTTTTAAGAATTAAAATTTAAAGATTACTAACTACTCTTTTAATACCTAATTTTATAATAGGAACATTAAAATTAATCAGCAAACCTAATTTCATTTTTGTGATTTTAAGATAAGTCAAAACTTGCTTACCATGAACTTCTTTTAATTGTTCGACTGATTTAATTTCTAAAACCACTTTATTTTCAACTATCAAATCTGCTCTAAAACCAATATCTAACTTTACTTCTCTCCAAACTACAGGTAAAGGCTTTTGCCGTTCCACATTTAATC
>NZ_MUGW01000013.1:487-76704 GCF_002217285.1 Flavobacterium hercynium
TCTTTGGGTTAACTCATAATATAAAATTGCTTCATAAACAGATTCCAGCAATCCTGGACCAAGTTTTACATGAATCTTATAACATACATCAACTACAATAGCTGAAATCTCATTTTCTGTCATTTTCCACTTTCTACATTAAAAAAGCTAAAAATATTATAAATCAAAAACTTATTTAGTAATAAAAAGCCATAAGTTAAACAGCAAACAAACGCGCTAAGACGTGAAGAACATACAAATACCAAAACTTAAAAAAGTTGGCAACTCTGCTGTTTCGTGTGAAAATATAAATTAAAAATAATTAGTAAATTAAATAGCACGCAAAGGCGCTAAGACGCGAAGGACACAAGTATAAAAACTTAAAAGACTTTGCGACTCTGCGACTTTGCGTGAAAATACAAACTAAAAATAATTAGCAAGCAAAGGCACTAAAACGAAAAGGGCACAAGTATAAAAACTTAAAAGACTTTGCGACTCTGCGACTTTGCGTGAAAAAACAAAATAAAAATAAATAACAAACAAAGGCGCTAAGACGCAAAGTACACAAGTATCAAAACTTAAAAACTTCGCGACTCTGCGACTTTGCGTGAAAAAACAAAATAAAAACAATTAACACGCTAAGACGCAAAGGACACAAGTATCAAAACTTAAAAGACTTCGCGACTCTGCGACTTTGCGTGAAAATCAAACTAAAAACAATTAACACGCTAAGACGCAAAGGACACAAGTATAAAAACTTAAAAACTTCGCGACTCTGCGACTTTACGTGAAAACACAAACTAAAAATAATTAGCAAAATAAAATTTAGTTTTTTAATAACGAAAAGGAACTTTACAAAGTCAAACTATTCACTACTTTTGCATCTCTAAATTTAAACTCACCTATGAAATTACTATATTCTTATATAATCAAACATAAAATGCTTTTGTTTTTTGCTTTGATTATGGCCGCTATAAACATTTGCTTCAGCTTATCAGACTCTATTATTACAGGTAAATTAATGCAGGATTGCGGTGTTGGACTGCACAAATACAAAGGAAATGAAATGGGATTTATAAAGTCTTTATCTTTCTGGCTTGGTCTTTCGCTTGGTGCAGCGATGATCTCGCGAATTACCAAAAACTTTCAGGATTATTTTACCAATGTGGTGATACAACGTACCGGAGCTCAAATGTATACTGATGGAATAAAAAAATCACTTGATCTTCCTTTTGCTGAATTTGAGGATCAGCGTAGCGGTGAAACGTTAAGCAAACTAACCAAAGTACGTTCTGATTCTGAAAAATTGATTACACTTTCGATCTCTTTGATTTTTCAAACTGTGATCGGATTCATATTTGTTATTCTTTATGTTGCCCGAATTGATTATCGTATTTCATTAATCTTTTTAGTTACAGCACCCATTATAGCTCTAGTAAGTTCTTATCTGGGTAAAAAGATAAAGGTTGTTTCAAGAAAAATTGTTAATCAGACAAACGCTTTGGCAGGTTCTACGACGGAAAGTTTACGAAACATTGAACTTGTAAAAAGTCTTGGACTAACGTATCAAGAAGAAAAACGTCTTAATCTGAATACCTTTAAAATACTTCAACTTGAATTACAAAAAATTCGTTTCATCAGAAGTTTAAGTTTTATTCAGGGTACAACAGTACATTTTTTAAGAACTTGTGTTGTCTTTACGTTGTACTATTTCTTATTTGGAGGAAAAATTATTGTAGGTGATTTATTGACAATGGTATTCTTTACTTTTTTCATTTTTGGACCTTTACAGGAATTAGGGAATTTTATTATCGCACTTAACGAAACTAAAGTTTCAATGGAAAACTTTAAAACATTATTGAGCGCTCCAAAAGAGTTTCGTCCAGCATCGCCTAAACATGTTGGTGCTATTCAATCTTTACTTTTCTCTAACGTAAGTTTTCAGCATAAAACTGCCAAATTTAAAGCGGTAGAAAACATTAATTTCGATATTAAACAAGGAGAAACAGTCGCTTTTGTTGGACCTTCCGGTTCAGGAAAAACTACTTTAGTTAAGCTTCTTGTTGGATTGTATACTCCTGCTGAAGGTAGAGTGCTTTACAACGGAATTGATTCCACAGAAATTGATTTACTGGATCTAAGAAAACAATTAGGATTTGTTACGCAAGATGCCCAATTATTCTCAGGAACAATCCGTGAAAATTTATTGTTCGTACGACCAAGCGCTACCGACGAAGATTTACACGACGCGCTAAAAAGAGCAAGTTGTGAAAAATTACTTCGACGTGCCGAGGATGGTTTAAATACCACAATTGGTGAAGGCGGAATTAAAGTTTCCGGGGGAGAAAAACAACGTTTGTCGATTGCCCGTGCTATTTTAAGAAATCCAAATTTATTAATTTTTGACGAAGCTACTTCTGCATTAGATTCTATTACAGAAGAAGAAATCAATGCTACGATCAGAAACATTTCTGACAAAAACAGAATCACAGTTTTGATTGCGCACCGACTTTCAACTGTTATGCATGCTGATAAAATATTTGTTTTAGAACAAGGTAAAATCATCGAATCTGGAAAACACAACGATTTAATTCTTGAAAAAGGATTGTATTACGCAATGTGGCGTCAGCAAATTGGAGAACGTAAATAGTTTTTTTATGCTTTGTTGTTTTGTTAACCTTGAAAAAGAAAAAATCACGCAAAGGCGCAAATTTTTTGACTCAGTCTTCCGATATTATCTATGAACTAATTTTATTCTCGGTCATACTTAAAAAAAAGCATAAACTTAAAAAACAACATCTATAAAATAAAAAAGTCGCAAAGCTTAAAAAACTTTGCGACTTTGCGTCTTTGCGCGAAATAAAAAAACTATTTCACAAACTCAACTGCGTGAGACAAAGCCTCAGCAATTCCATTTGCATTCTTACCTTTTCCGGATGCGAAGAAAGGTTGTCCCCCTCCGTTTCCATCAATATATTTTCCTAGTTCTTTAATAACTGCATTTGCATTTAAGCTTTTTGCGGCTACCAATTCTTTAGAAATAAAACAATGAATGTTTGGCAAACCATCTTCGATTGATGCTAAAACTATAAATGAGTCAGCTTTAGAATTTCCTAATACAGAAGCCAATTCTTTAGTCGATGCCATACTTAAATCAACTTGTTTCGCAAGAAAATTTATTCCATTAACTACTTCAAAATTTTTCTCAAGTTCGTTTTTAAGAGCTCCAACTTTTTCTTTAAGCAATTGCTCAACCTGTTTTTTCAATTTAGCATTATCATCTTGTAATGAAACCACCGCTTTGATAGTATCCTGTGGATTTTTTAACGCTTCGTTGATTTCCTGTAATGTCGATTCCTGCTTCGCAAAATAATCCTTTACACCTTGGTTGGTTATCGCCTCAATACGACGAATTCCTGCCGCAACAGCACCTTCACTTTTGATTTTGAAATGCCAAATCTCCGCTGTATTCTTTACGTGCGTTCCTCCACAAAGCTCCATACTTTCGCCAAATTTAATTGCACGAACAGAATCACCATATTTTTCACCGAATAAAGCCATTGCACCTTCGTCTAAAGCTTGTTGAATCGGAATGTTTCTTCTTTCAATTAATGGCAATTGCTCCTGAATTCTTGCGTTTACAAAATCTTCAACTTGTTTTAGTTCAGCATCTGTAACTTTACTAAAATGCGAAAAGTCAAAACGTAAATAATTTGGATTCACCAATGATCCTTTTTGCTCTACGTGTGTTCCTAAAATCGCACGCAATGCCTGATGCATTAAGTGTGTCGCAGAGTGATTACTTTGAGAATCAAAACGTAATGCTGTATCTACTTTAGCAGTAAAACTAGCATTTATATTTTCCGGCAATTGTTTTGCAAAATGCAAAATCAAATTGTTTTCTTTTTTAGTGTCAATAATTTCAATCGTTTCATTCGCAGAAACCAAAGTTCCTTTGTCTCCAACCTGTCCTCCTCCTTCTGGGTAGAATGGTGTGTTATCTAAAACGATTTGGTACAGAATACCGTCTTTTTTACTATCAACTTTACGAATTCTTGTAATTTTTACATCATTCTCTAATTGATCGTAACCTACAAATGTTTCTACATTTCCAGGAATCAATACAGACCAGTCTTCTGTTGAAACTTCTGATGCTGCACGTGAACGATTTTTTTGTTCCTGCATTGAGGCATCAAATTCTTCTTCATTAAAAGACATTCCCTTTTCTTTCAGAATCAAAGCTGTTAAATCTTTAGGAAAACCAAAAGTATCGTATAATTCAAAAGCTTTTGCTCCTGATACTTCTGAACCTGAAGTTTGTGCAATTACGTTATCCAATAACTGTAATCCCTGATCTAATGTTCTTAAAAAAGAAGCTTCTTCCTCACGAATAACATTGGTTACCAATTGTTGCTGTGATTTTATCTCCGGGAAAAATTCTCCCATTTGATTCGCTAAAACTTCAACCAATTTATTGATAAAAGGCTCTTTAGTGTTTAAGAACGTAAATCCGTAACGAATAGCACGACGCAAAATTCTACGAATTACATAACCTGCTCCTGTGTTAGATGGTAGCTGTCCGTCTGCAATTGCAAAAGCAACCGCACGAACGTGATCTACAATTACACGAATCGCAATATTGGTTTTGTTTTGTTCCTCGCTAATGTTTTTAATTTCATCAGCGGTATATTTTAAACCTGTAATTTGTTCTACTTTCTCAATAAGAGGTGTAAAAACATCTGTATCATAATTCGATGTTTTTCCTTGCAATGCCATACACAAACGCTCAAATCCCATTCCGGTATCAACGTGCTGCGCAGGAAGTTTTTCTAACGATCCATCAGCTTTACGGTTGAACTCCATGAATACATTATTCCAGATTTCTACCACTTGCGGGTGATCATTGTTGACTAAACTTTTCCCTGTAACCAATGCTTTTTCTTCCTCTGAACGTAAATCAACGTGAATTTCAGAACAAGGTCCGCATGGCCCCTGGTCTCCCATTTCCCAGAAATTATCTTTTTTGTTTCCAAGAATAATTCGATCTTCATCGATTAGCGTTTTCCAGATATCCCAAGCTTCCTGATCAAAAGGCACATTATCTTCTTTGCTTCCTTCAAAAACAGAAACATAAAGATTTTCTTTAGGGATTTTATATACTTCAGTCAATAAAGTCCATGCCCAATTGATTGCTTCTTTTTTGAAATAATCACCAAAAGACCAGTTTCCTAACATCTCAAACATGGTGTGGTGGTAAGTATCAAATCCTACATCTTCAAGGTCATTATGCTTACCTGAAACACGAAGACATTTTTGAGTATCGGCTATTCTTTTACTTTTTGGAGTTCCGTTTCCTAGAAAATATTCTTTAAACTGGGCCATTCCCGAGTTATTGAACATTAAGGTTGGATCGTCTTTAAGAACGATTGGAGCTGAAGGAACAATTAAATGTCCATTACTTTTAAAAAAGTCTAAAAATTGTTTACGTACGTCTTGTGATTTCATATTTAATTAGAAAATGTGTCAATTGAAATGTGATAATTTGAAAATGTGTCAGTTAGAAAATGAAATAAAATTTTAATTATAATTATTTATCTCCCTAATACGTTATCTAATTATCTAATTGTTTTTTATTATTGCGAAAAAGCTGTGGAACATCTGAAACATTTATTAAATTTGTTCGACTAACTACTTTACAAGCTGCAAAAATAGGGTATTTTAAAATATGGCGAAAGTAAAATATTATTACGACTCAGAAAATCTGGCTTATAAGAAAATAAAAACCAGAAAAAGAATTAAATTCGGTTATGCAGTGCTGTTTTTAGTGGCTTCGTCCTTGTTTGGATTTTTAGTATTTGTACTTTTAATAAATACATCTTACTTCGAAACGCCAAAAGATCGTCTACAAGCCCGCGAAATTGAAAACCTGCAATTGCAATATTCCATTTTAAACAAAAAGATGGATGAGATTGACGCTGTGGCAGAAGCCATAGAAGACCGGGATGACAACATTTACAGAGTATATTTTAATAAAACCGAAATTCCGGACTCGATCAGAAAATCCGGCTTTAGAGATATTAAGCGTTATAAAGATTTGGAAGGATATAATAATTCTAAATTAGTATTAACCACAACCAAAAGAATTGACAAGCTTTCGAAACAATTGGCAGTTCAATCTAAATCTTTAGATGAAATTTTGAAGCTGGCAGGTGCAAAAGGAAATTTATTGTTGGCCATTCCTGCCATTCAGCCAGTACAAAACGAAAATTTAAGACGCGTTGCTTCTGGTTTTGGATACAGAACAGACCCTTTTACTAAGGTACGTAAAATGCATAACGGAATGGATTTTGCCGCCAACACAGGCGCTCCCATCTATGCTACGGGCGATGGAGTTGTAGTACGGGCAGATAACGCGGCTTCCGGATTTGGAAACCATATTGTGATCAGGCACGGTTTTGGATATGAGAGTTTGTATGCACATTTAAGTAAATACAATTGCAAACCCGGACAACGTGTCAAACGTGGTGACATTATTGGATATGTTGGAAGTACAGGACGATCTGAAGGACCACATTGCCATTACGAAGTACACAAAGATGGTCAGGTTGTAAATCCGCTGAACTTTTACTATGGTAATATTTCTGCAGTAGAATACGTGGCGATTTCGCATTTAGCGAATCTGGAAAACCAATCATTGGATTAATACTGCGAAAAGTAGTAAGTTTGGAATAAAAATAGAAAAAATTAAATCATGCATATTGAGCTTTCAAAAGATAAAAGATATTACAGCATTGGCGAAGTTGCCAAAGCCTTTAATGTCAATGCATCTTTGATTCGATTCTGGGACAGCGAATTTGACATTTTGAAACCTAAAAAGAATGCTAAAGGCAACAGAATGTTTACGCCAGAGGATATTACCAACCTGCAATTGATTTATCATCTGGTTAAAGAGCGTGGTTTTACGCTCGATGGTGCTAAAACACACCTAAAAGAAGGGCAAAAGAAAACGTTAGATAAATTCGAAATAATACGTAAATTAGAGACCATCAAAACACAATTAACAGAAATTAAAAACGAACTATAACTAATCAATAAACAAAACTTAAATCAAACAAATATGAAAAAATGGTTAATCCTTGGAGGAGTTGTTGTGGCTTTTATCGCTATCATCGCATTTTGGTCAATCGGAATTAAAAACAACGGTTTAAAATACAACCAGGCTGTTAATAAAGAATGGGGAAATGTTAATACAGCATACCAAAGAAGAAATGATCTTATTGGAAATTTAGTCAATACTGTAAAAGGTGCTGCAGACTTTGAAAAATCTACTTTAACAGCTGTTATCGAAGCACGTGCAAAAGCAACAGCCGTAACAATTGATCCAAGTAATGTTACTCCTGAGCAATTAGCTCAATTTAACCAGGCTCAAAGTGGTGTGTCTTCATCATTATCAAGATTATTGGTTTCTGTTGAACAATATCCAACATTAAAAGCTAATGAAAATTTCTTGAAATTACAGGATGAGTTAGCGAGTACAGAAAATCAAATTCTTACTGCAAGAACTCGTTTTAACGAATCAGTACAAGAATACAATGGTTACGTTCTTGCTATACCTAACAACTGGTTCTTAAGTCAATACAAAGAAAAACCTTATTTTGAAGCTGTAGCTGGTGCTGAAAAACCGGTTGAAGTTAAATTCTAAAATTAGATTATCAGATTGTTAGACTTCTTAGATTATTAGATTTAGAAGTTTAAAGATCAATAAAACAAATAATCAAACATAACTCCAATGTCAAAAGTAGAAGATTTTTTAACCAAGGAAGAAGAACAAGAAATTGTTGAAGCTATTTGTCTGGCTGAAAAAAACACTTCTGGTGAAATTAGAGTACATATAGAAAAAACAACTTCTAAAGTCCCTTTTGACAGGGCTTTAGAAGTTTTTCATCAATTAAGAATGGATGAAACCCGTTTACAAAACGGTGTTCTCTTCTATTTTGCCATCGACGATAAAAATTTTATAATTTGCGGAGATAAAGGCATAAACGATGTTGTTGCTACGGATTTTTGGGATTGTACCAAAGATACCATGACAACTCAATTTAAAGCAGGACAGTTTAAACAAGGTATTGTTGATGGTATTTTGAATGCGGGAGAGCAATTAAAAAAGTATTTCCCAAGGTCTGAAGAAGACACCAATGAATTATCAAACGAAATCTCAAAAGGTTAACTAATGAAAATTTTTCCAAATAAAACATCAAATTCCAAAGGAATTTTTCGATTAAGCCTTTTGTTATTCACGTTGTTTACCTGTAATTGTATCTTTGCACAGTTTACAATTCCCGAAAAACCTAAATTTCAGACTTCTGTATACGATTACGCTAATGTGTTGAGTGCGACAGAGAAACAACAATTAGAAGAAAAACTAATTCGTTACTCTGACTCTACTACAACTCAAATTGTAGTCATTACGATCGAAAGTCTGCAAAACGAAGATGTAAGTCAGCTTGCCACCAAATGGGGGCAAACCTGGGGAATTGGAGGAACAGCAAAAGATGACAATGGCGTTGTTATTTTATTGGCTAAAAAAGAAAGAAAAATTGCTATCAATCCTGGATATGGCGTTGAAGATCGCCTGACCGCAGGACTTGGAGGAACAATTATTCGTAATATCATTATTCCGGAATTTAAGGCAGGAAGTTTTTACAACGGTCTTGACAAAGGAACAGATGCTATAATTGATGTTTTTAAAGGAAAATTTAAAGGCGAAAGAAAACAAACCAAAGGAAAAGATTTTCCAATCTTGCCCTTTATTGTTATTGTTGTAATTGTATTAGTTTTGCTTTCAAGAAATAAAAAAGGCGGAGGCGGCAATTCCGGAAATAACAGCGGAGGCGGTCCTAGTTTATTAGATGTTATCATTTTAAGCAATCTTGGCAGAAGCGGAGGCTTTGGCGGAGGAGGCGGTTTTGGTGGCGGATCATCTGGCGGCGGAGGCTTTGGAGGTGGTTTCGGTGGAGGCGGATTCTCCGGAGGAGGTTCAAGCGGAAGCTGGTAAAACATTAATTTTAAATTTATTTTATGTTTTTTTGTTTCAGGTTTCTTTTGTTTCAGATTAAAGCAAAAGAAGCTTTTAAATTAAAATTCATAATTTATAATTCACAATTCATAATTCAATATAGATGTTATCACATAAAGCAAAATACGCCCTTAAGGCCTTACTTTATTTAGCAGAACAAGACGAAAATCACATTTCCAGAACGGTGGAAATTGCTGATGGCGCCAATATTCCTAAAAAGTTTTTAGAACAAATTTTACTAGATCTAAAAAGAGGACGTTTTGTAAGCAGTAAGCAAGGAAAATTCGGCGGATATTATTTGATAAAATCCAAAAACGATATTACACTGGCAGAAATTCACCGTCTATTCGACGGTGCAATTGCCCTATTGCCATGTGCTTCTTTAAATTTTTACGAGCCTTGCTCCGATTGTAAAACCGAGTCTGAATGCAGTCTGAGACACGGTTTAATGCTGATTAGAGACAAAACTTTGAAGGCAATGGAAGGCATTACTATAGCTTCGTTGGTGAAGAAATAAAAAAATATTTTTTAATCCCTAGTAAATCGATAGAATTTATATGTATATTTGCAAAAATATTTAACTAACCATTTTCAAAATTTTAACTATGGGACTACATTACAGTTTATTCAGTGTGTCAAAAAATCTTTTGCAAAGCAATTATAGTCAATTCACTACGGTGAAAAACAATTTATTTTTAATGTGTACGTGTTGGTAAAAAAAATTTAATTTAAATTCTACTAATCACATATACATACTATAAAATGAAGACATCTATTAAAAACATACTTACACTATTAGCACTAATTACCTTCTCTTTTTCATTCGCACAAAACATCGAAGGTACCGTTACAACTACAGAAAATACGCCTCTACCCGCAGCCAATGTGGTAATAAAAGGAACTACTTTTAGCACTGTTACAGATACAGAAGGAAAATTCATAATTGATTCCAGAGGAAAATTACCTTTAACGTTATTAATCCAATACGTAGGTTATAAAACCACAGAAATAGAACTTACTGCTATTCCGGCATCCCCTTTAACTTTAACCTTAAAAGAAGAAAACGAACTTATAGAAGTGGTGGTTTCATCAAGAAGAAGAATCGAAAAAGTTCAGGATGTGCCTATTGCAATCTCTGTAATTACAGGTAAACAAGCAGAACAAACAGGAGCCTTTAATGTTAACCGTATTAAAGAATTAGTTCCTTCTGTTCAATTGTATTCATCAAACCCAAGAAATACAGGAATCAACATTCGTAGTTTGGGTTCTCCTTTCGGATTAACAAATGACGGTATCGATCCTGGTGTTGGTTTCTACGTAGACGGTGTGTACTATGCGCGTCCGGCAGCAACAACATTAGATTTTATCGATGTAGAGCAAATTGAGGTACTTCGCGGACCACAAGGATCATTGTTTGGTAAAAACACAACTTCGGGAGCTTTTAATATTACAACGCGTAAACCAAGTTTTACTTCTGGTGCAGACTTTGAAGTAAGCTACGGAAATTATGCTTTTTTACAAGCAAAAGCTTCGGTTACTGGAGCCTTAACTTCAAAAATCGCAGGTCGTATCTCTTTCTCAGGAACACAGCGCGATGGATTAATTGACAACGTGGCAACAGGAAGAGCTACCAATACCTTAAACAATCAGGGAATTAGAGGTCAGTTGCTCTATACACCTTCAGAAAATACAAATATTATATTCGCAGCAGATATTACAACCCAACGTCCTGACGGATATGCTCAGGTAGTTGCGGGTGTTGCGCCAACACAAAGAGCTGCATACCGACAGTTTGATGCTATTACTGCCGATTTAAATTATAAATTGCCTAGCTTAAATGCTTTTGATCGTAAAATTGATCATGATACACCTTGGCGTTCTGGACAAGACATGGGTGGTGTATCGCTTAACATAGATACTAAAATTGGAAACGGAACACTTACCTCAACTACCGCATGGCGTTTTTGGAACTGGGATCCGTCAAATGACAGGGATTTTACAGGATTACAGGTTTTGGCTAAATCTCAAAACCCAACAAGACAAATTCAGTTTACTCAAGAGGTTCGTTACGCAGGTCAGCTTGCTTCAAATTTAAGTGGTGTTGTAGGTGTATTTTTTATCGATCAAACCTCACAAACTGATGGTACAGAAGAATCCGGTAATGCGCAATGGAGATTTTCTAAAAGTTCAACAAGTGCGTTATGGGAAACTCCGGGTCTTTTTGAAGGATACGGAATCAAAACTGATGCACGCATCAGAGCATCGAGTGCTGCTGTGTTTGGTCAGTTAGACTGGGCTATTACAGATCGTCTGCACGTATTACCGGGTATACGCTACAATTATGACAAAAAAGATGCTGATTACGCTCGTACTACTTACGGAGGTCTTCAGACTACTGATCCAGCATTGCTTGCACTAAAAAGACAAGTGTATTCAGATCAGGCTTTTTCATCAAATACAGATGATACCGATTTTTCAGGAAACATTACCGTTTCTTATAAAGTATCAGACAAAATCAATGCTTACGGTACTTTTGCAAAAAGCTACAAACCTGTTGGGGTTAACGTAGCGGGACTTCCGTCGAATTCAGCCGGACTTCCTTTACTTGAACTTGCTGTAATCAAACCGGAAGAAGTAAATCATTATGAGGCGGGTATAAAAACGTCTCCTTTCAAAAATTCAATCTTTAACTTAACGTTCTTTAATACAGACATTAAAAATTTCCAAACGAATGTTCAGGCAGCTGAATTAGGCGTTAATCGTGGTTATCTTGCAAATGCTGGTAAAGTAACTGTAAAAGGTGCTGAATTAGATGCGAGCATTTTTGTAAATGAACACTTAACGCTTAATGGCGCTGCTACTTATACAGATGCTAAATACGTGACATTCGTTAACGCTCCGCTTCCATTAGAAGAAACGGGGGCTCCGGTATCTTTTAAAGATGTTTCGGGAAGTGCTTTGCCAGGGGCTTCAAAATGGGCAGGATCTTTAGGTGGAGAACTTTCTGATCATGCAAAATTCTTTGGAAATGCGGGAAGAATTTTCGTAGCTGTCGATTCGTATGCACGTTCTGAATTTTCATCGAGCCCGTCTGCTTCAAAATATTTAGTAGTACCTGGATATGCTATTTTCAATGCTCGTTTAGGATTCCGTGCTTCACAAGGACTATCTGTTCAATTCTGGGGACGTAACCTTTTAAACAAAGATTATTACGAGCAATTATTGCCTGCAGGTGGAAACACAGGACAATATGCTGCCGTTTTGGGTGATCAAAGAACTTATGGAGTAACTTTGAAATATTCTCTATAAGAATTTAGTTAGTTACACAAACATTAAGCGAGGTAAGTTTTTATAAACATACCTCGCTTTTTTTTATATTTTAATTTTTGAAATTCTATAATTAGACGCACAGCAGTGCGCCTCTACGGTAAAACATTTGAACCTAAAAAATATACGTATCGACAGAAAAACCTTTGTCCCTTTGAACCTCAGAACCTCAGAACCTTCCTCCTAACCTCTTTTCTTTCTCCCTTTTTCATTAGAGACAAAATTTCCTATTTTATACGCTAGTGAAAACATTACATAACGTTTCAAAACCGTATTTTCTTCATCGCGAATAGAAGTCGACGAAATAGTTCTTGTTGCACTTTGGTTTTGGTTTAAAACATCATATACTTTAACTTTTGCATACAATTTTTTATCAAAAAAACCATAAGACAAACTGGTATTCCACAGGTAGAAATCCTTTTTAAAATCACTTGAAATACTTGAATTATACGTATATCCAAAATCATTTCCGAAAATTAAATTAGACGGCCAATACGTTGTGGTCTGCAAATTGACTCTGTGAATAACATTCGAACTCGCATCTCTCGAATAATTCTCGTATTTGGTTTCATTATAAGACAAACTATACGATGGTGAAATCGTCAGCACGTCTCCGTATTCATACGTTAAATAGGCTTTTGGAGTAACAATTGCAGATTTTGCATTATACAAGACAGCATTCGTAAATCCTTTATCAAAAGAATAACTTCCTGCCAGTCCCAAACCATATCGCAAAACATGCGCATCAATCTTTATCGATTGGTTCCAATTTGCGCCAACAGATGTCATGTACGTTCCCGAAATATTAACATACGTTGTAGTTCGTTTTCCGCTATCATCATAAATAGAGGTAGAAACCACATCATTGTTATAGTAATCGGCTCTGGCGTAAACGCTGTAACCGGCGCGGGTACGGAAATCAAAGTTTTTGAAATCTATTGTTGCACTGTTTTTCTCAATCGGATTTAAGTCCGGATTACCTGTAATCGAGTTTAACGGATTGGTTAAATTGACTACCGGCATTAATTGCGTTGCAGACGGAAGCGCATTCGAATAATCGTATTTAAAAGTCAAATTTTTAGAGCGGCTGAATTTATAACGCAACTGCACATTTCCAAAAGGTAAAACATATTTTCTGTTCAGATCGGTTTGCTGGTTTAAGTACAACGAATGGTTGTCATACCCCACAATCGAAGTTCTGGAATTCATATTCAGCGTAAACTTGCTTTTCTGCCAGGTCAGTCCCATTTTCGGACTAACGCTGCTTTCTCTCGAAGTTGTATAATTCGTTAAAGATTCATTTAGAGAAGTGTACGATTGTGTACCGGCATCAAAATCAAATGTTTTTAAATCGTTTACCGTACTTGCCCAATCAAAATCAGATCCAAAGCGAATGCGCAACGAATCCGTTACAGGTTCTGTGTATTCAACATCAAATGAATAAGCATCATTGCTTGTATTATTTTTACTGTTTTGATTTCTTTCGTCATTAGGTTTATTGTCCTGATAAAAAATGGTTTCAGAAACATTAAATCCATCCGAATCATTTTTGCTGTTACTGTTATTAAAAACAAAACTTAGATTCCGTGCCTTCTTGTCAAAAGCTTTATTAAAATTAATGCTATTCGTAAAATTAGTGGTAGAACCTTCGGTGTACGAATCCGAAGTACTTTCGTTTAATTCATTTCCGTTTTCATCTTCAGAAAAAGACGATGATGATGCCCGATTGTTCGAACGCGACTGATTTAGCTTTGGCGCAATAACCAATCTTGTTGTTGGATTAATTTTATATTCTAACTGAAAATTGGCGTTGTTTCCGGTGTTTTCGTTTCGCGTAGTAGCATCGGCCAAAGTTCTGATGTTTCCTGTTGGTAAAAAACTCGTTTGCTCTGACTTGCTGTTGTTTTTATTAATCGAATTCGAAAAATTGTAACTGCTCATAAACTCCAAATCCTTAGTCCAATCATCAGAATAATTTATTCCCGCCAAATGCGATTGCGTAATACCTCGTCCGCTTCCGGAGTTTTGAGCTCCTCCTCCTTTGCTGTTTCTTCCACCTCCCATATTATCAAAAACATCATCCATAGAAAATCCGGTTGAGTTTATGTTGTTCGACGATGCCAGAACACTAATCTTTTGTTTGTTCTTAAAAAAGTTCATGATTAAACTGCTTTCGTAGCGATCGTCAGAACCATATCCACCCAGAATTTTTCCAAAGAAACCTTTATTCTTCTTTTCATCAATGGTGATATTAACACTCGAAAAATCCGAAGTCGATTCCTGTTTCGAAAGTTCTTCCTTCTTCGTTTTATAATCTGAAACCTGAACCTTCTTTATAATTTCAGCAGGAAGGTTTTTTAACGCTATGGCGCCATCTTTATCAAAAAAAGTCTTTCCGTTTACTAAAAACTGATTTACCTCTCTTCCGTTAACCGTTATTTTTCCGTCATTATCCACATCAAAACCAGGTAATTGTTTCAATAGCGCTTCCACATTCGAATCCGGACGTACTTTGTATGATGCTGCATTAAACTCTAACGTATCTTTTTTAATAGTAATCGGCGCTGCTTCGGTTTTAATGACCACATTGTCTAAGGCATTTACACTTTCCAGCAAATAGAGCTTTCCGAAATCTTTGTTTTCTGTAAGTCCTTTTTCTTCTTCAAAAAAAGGCTGATAACCCATATAATTTACTTTTAGAAAAACAGGCTTATCTATTTTTTTCATGTTGATGCTAAAAAAACCGTTTTTATCAGTTGTAGCATATTCAATAATAGTAGAATCTTTTACCGTTGTAAAATAAACAGTAGCCATTTCAAGAGGCAATTGTGTGTTGATATCTACTACCGTTCCTTTGACGATAATAGAATTCTGAGCACTTGCGGCAAAGCACACAAAGAAGAACAGGAAATACGAATATAATTTGGTCATATATATATTGGTTGAATCAATAAGACTGCAAAAGCGATAAATGGTTTAATTACGAGCCTATTTCTCTAACTGCAAAACGACACAAAACATTGCATCGTTTACAAAAAGACATAAAAAAAGTCCTCATTACTGAGGACTTCTATACTATTATTTTTCTCTGATATAAATATCGATTGGCACTCCTGAGAAGTCCCAATTTTCTCTAATTTTATTTTCAAGATATCTTTTGTATGGTTCTTTTACGTATTGTGGCATATTCGCAAAAAACACAAACTGAGGTGTTAGCGTTGGCAATTGCATACAATATTTAATTTTCACATATTTCCCTTTTGTTGCCGGTGGCGGATAAGCTTCGATTACCTTCAACATAAATTCATTGAATTTAGAAGTTGGGATTCTTTGCTTTCTGTTTTCAAAAACCTGTACCGTTGCTTCCAATGCTTTCAATAAACGTTGTTTCGTTAAAGCCGAAACGAATAATATTGGCACATCTGTAAAAGGCATTAATTCTTTACGAATTTTCTCTTCGTAATCACGAGTCGACATCGTATCTTTTTCAACCAAATCCCATTTGTTTACCAGGATTACAACACCTTTACGGTTTTTTTCAGCCAGCCAGAAAATACTCTGATCCTGACCTTCAAATCCACGTGTCGCATCGATAACCAAAATACAAATATCTGCATGTTCGATAGCACGTACAGAACGCATTACAGAATAAAACTCAAGATCTTCTTTTACTTTAGCCTTACGACGGATTCCCGCAGTATCCACCAAATTAAATTCAAAACCAAAACGGTCAAATTTTGTATCAATTGCATCACGCGTTGTTCCAGCAATATCCGTAACCATGAAACGTTCTTTACCAATCAAAGCATTGATAAAACTAGATTTTCCGGCATTCGGACGTCCTACAACAGCAAAACGAGGTAAAACTACTTCTTCCTGAACTGGTTCTGGTTTTTCCGGGAAAGATTCGATCAAAGCATCTAATAAATCTCCGGTTCCGCTACCTGAAATACTCGCAAAAGTAAAATACTCTCCTAAACCAAGGTTATAGAACTCAATTGCATCTTTCTCACGCATTGCGTTATCTACCTTATTTACAGCCAATAAAACCGGTTTTGTCACCTTACGCAATAAGCGCGCAACAACATCATCCATTGGTGTAATTCCTTCTTCTACATCAACCACAAAAATAATAACATCGGCTTCGTCGATAGCAAGCTCAACTTGTTTGCGGATTTCACCTTCAAAAACGTCATCAGATCCGCGAACGTATCCACCCGTATCTATGACAGAAAATTCTTTTCCGTTCCACTCGCTTTTACCGTAGTTTCTATCTCTGGTAACTCCAGAAACCGAATCTACAATAGCTTCTCTTCTTTGTATCAGCCTATTAAAAAGGGTTGATTTCCCTACATTAGGTCTTCCTACTATCGCAACAATGTTATTCATTTTTTTGAATTTTAGATTCCGGATTTTAGCTTTTAGATTTTTAGTTCCCTAAAATTCTATCACTTATAAATCCAAAATGCCTTATTTTAATTTTTTGCAAAGGTAGTCTTTTTTAGTTTGCAGTTATCAGTTTTTAGTATTCAGTTAAAAAACGGATTAATTCACTACCTCTTTTTCCATTATTTTTATTGGGGGATTGGGAAAATTATAGATTAAATGATTGAAAAATTTAATGATTGAAAGATTAAATAATCTATGCTGAAAAACTACAATTAAACAACTTAACGATTAACCGATTAAACCTTTTTTCAGGAGCTAATCCTGCTATCCGCTACAATCTTTTGTTCCGCTAAAGAAGCGTCACAAAAGGATTTCCGCTTCTATCAGGGCTAGGACATTCGTGTTTTAAAAAGTGATGTTTTTAATGTATTCCTAAAAAGTCATTAATTACATGAACTGTAAACATATATAGGCCTTGCTCCCATTTGATAAGACGTAAACGTTCCCTTATTTGATAATCTTAACGTGAAATTTTCCTTTTTACGGGCGTCATAAAACTCGATTTCTCGAATTTTAATTTTTTTAGAAAGCGCTGTAGCAGAATCGATCTTGTAACTTGTAAACGAAAATGGTTTGTCTCCAAAATCGCAATACGTCAATTCTTTTTTATCAAAATCAATATATCCTTTGTTTTCTATGTCACAAAACCTCTTGTTTTCTGCTAAAAATGCTTCAACCTCCGTTTTAGTATCAATTTTAATAAATTCTTTTTCCGGCTCCGTAAACATAACATCATCGACCGTATCCTGACTAATGGCTACTAATTGCTTTTTGTCTTTATAAATTCTAAAATACAAAGTCAAAACTCTGCTACCGTCTTTAGACATTGCATCTGCTCTGTAATTACAGGTCTTTTCAAGAATTCTGTACGGTTTTTTATCTTCATCAGATCGATTACTATAATCATCTTGGAAATCATCTAAACTGAATTTGTTTTTGTAATCCCTGTAAAAAAATCCCGTTTTCGCGAATTCAGTATCTCCAATATATTCCGGAAACTTCTCAAAAAATATAGCATCAGAAATTTTAAAATCGAACCATTCAATCCAATCATCAATTACAGTAGAAAAACTCAAAATAGGATAAACTCCATCTTTAGCAAATATTGCCAAACCATCATTTTTATCTACAAACCGATTAATTTTTGAAGCCTTGTTGGTATTAAATTCTTTTATAAAAGTACTTAAAAACAATTCTACATCCTTTTTAGAACATGCCGTAGTATCAAAAAACACCTCATTTTCAACAACTGTCGAATCTTCTTTTACTGCTAACTCCGTTTCTTTAACCAAAGATTCTGCCGCAACTTTTTTCTCTTCTGGATAAAAAAATTGCGCCAGACCGCAAACTACTACCAATACACAAAATATTTTCACAGAGTGCTTGTACGAAACTTGCATAATATTGTGTCTTTTTAAAAGAACTAGTTATTGGTTATATCCAAATCGTTTTAGCATATTGGCATTGCTTCTCCAGTTTTTATTCACTTTTACATAAAGTTCAATGTGAATTTGTTTTCCGAAGAATTTCTCTAAATCAATACGAGAATCCATACCTACTTTTTTCAAAGCGGCACCTTTGTGTCCAATGATAATTCCTTTTTGCGTTTCGCGCTCCACCATAATCACAGAACGAATTCTGATAATTTTTTCGTCCTCAAAAAACTCTTCTGTAACGATTTCAACCGCATACGGAATCTCTTTGCTGTAATTCAACAAGATTTTTTCACGAATGGTTTCGTTTACAAAGAAACGTTCCGGTTTATCTGTTAATTGATCTTTTGGATAATATGCTGGTGATTCTGGCAGTAATTCAATGATTCTTCCAAAAACTTCCGGTACATTAAAATTCTGTAAAGCAGAGATTGGGAAAATTTCAGCATTTGGCACTTTCGCTGTCCAAAACGCTACCTGCTCCTCTAATTGTTCCTGATTTGAATTGTCAATTTTATTCAACAATAACAAAACCGGAATTTTAGCGTGTATGATTTTATTAAAAAAAGCTTCGTCCTTTAAGTCCTGCTCGCCTATCTCGACCATGTAAACTAAAATATCAGCATCTTCGAAAGCCGATTTTACAAAGTTCATCATCGACTCCTGCATTTCATAAGCGGGTTTAATGATTCCGGGCGTATCCGATAATATAAGTTGAAAATCCTCGCCATTTACGATTCCAAGAATACGATGGCGTGTTGTTTGTGCTTTTGATGTAATGATCGATAATCTTTCCCCAACAAAGGCGTTCATCAATGTTGATTTTCCAACGTTTGGATTCCCGATGATGTTTACAAAACCTGCTTTATGTGACATTTGTGAATTATTTAATGCGCAAAGGTAATCATATCAACTCAATACAGAAAATAAAACATTTTTTAAAGTTTTCATTGGATTTCTCAAATATCGGCGTATCTTTGCACCCGAAACATCGCGGGATAGAGCAGTAGGCAGCTCGTCGGGCTCATAACCCGAAGGTCACAGGTTCGAGTCCTGTTCCCGCTACTAAGACAAAGCTTCAGAGAAATCTGGAGCTTTTTTTTATTATTATTTTTCCTGATTTAGATTGCGGGTACCAAGTCAGAGACGTTCACAAAGCTTTCTAAAAGAATACTTCGGGCAGCGAGTTTGGGAGTAAATTAAGCCCATTATTCGGATCTGCCAAATCTTCCAAATACAAAAATAACTTTTTATTAAGCCTAATGCCCAAATTGCTTGTAGCGTGTGTTAGCGGTAGTTATTTTCTATGCGTTGTTTTAAACTTTTTATTTTTTTATTGATTGAATAAAATATTCCAACGAAAACTAAAAACACAATGATTTTTAGAAATAATGAAAGCACCAAATTCGAAGGATAAATTCCAATTTCGTTATACATTGTCCAAGAACTTGGGAGATAATCTCTATGAAATGATGTAATTATTATAATCATTCTTTCTATTGACAGCATCAATAAAATACTAAATAATATTCGCAGAAAAATGTTTCCCCTAATAGTTTTGAATCGCAACAATTGGGTGATTATTACCCAAAGTAAAGGTTGAGTCCAAAATCCAAACCAATATTTTCCAAACATTCTATTCAAAAGTTCGATTTTGTATTCTTGGTTCAGAATATTTAATTCAACTAATATTCCGATAATCCATAGTATTAAATACAGTATTCCAATGAAGGAAATAAAGCGATTAGATTCTTCATCAATATTTTTGAGAATTGGTTTTCTAATAAAGATTGAGGAAATGAAGTATAGGAAAGTGAATAACCCAAAAGCTGTAAAAAAATCTATTTGAATTAGTTGTAATGTGAAAATTATTTCTTCTATCATTATTATGTCATTGAGTTTTTCATTCAGCGGGTTAATTACCGTTAACGTTCTGGCACTACAGCGGGTTTGGGACTAAATTAAGTCCTATTTTCGGATTTGCCAAATCATCCCAAATAAAAAAACTAACTTTCCATTAAAGCAATTGCCCAAATCCGTTATAGTTGCTGTTGTGCGATCACTTTTTTAAAATTTTATACTATCTCGTTGGCATGAATACCTTGAAAGTTCTATAGGAGTGTATTTTTCTTGTTTTAATTTAACATTTGACATATCATATACGCCGTTATCTATTTCTTTTGCTCCAACACCAATATACGGATTTGTATTTATATATATAATTTTGAATACTTTATCTGCTTTTTTACAAATTGGACAAATTACTTTACCTTTTAAATTTAGTTTGTACTTTACTGGTAGTGAAAATGCTAGATTTAAGGAATCTGTTTGGATATTTACTATTCTTTTTAGAAATATTGTGTCACTCCCAATTCCTATGCAATAAAAATCAATCTTATCATTCGTCTTTGAAATAAATTTCAATTTGAATTTACCAAAAGTGTCTGTTATTGTTTCAGCTAAAATAAGGTTATTAGTTTTTACCAAAATTCTCAATCGAGAAACATTGATTTCAGATTTTTTAGGTTTCAATTTACCGAAAATTTCCACTGAATTTTGACCGCATGTAAAGCTTAGTAGAATTAGAGCAACTAAAATTGAACTTATAAGCTTTATTAGTATTTTCATTTAATATATTTTATTAAGTTTCGCTCAGTTAAAGTGTCGCACAACGTTCTGTCGCTTGGCGAGGTTGGGGATTAAAGATGCGGGATTTTTCGGTTAAAGACAAATTTTGCAAATACAAAACCATTTTTCCATTAAGCCTAATGCCCAAATTGCTTATAGCATATGTTGGTGGCAGTTTCTATTTTGTCCGTTTTGCTTCTATCTTTTGTCCGTCCTGTAATAAAAATAAATTTGAAATTTCTCCTTTTTCGTTCTTTTCAAACTGAATTTGTGCATTTACTACTTTGTAGAAAAATAACATTTCACTTTCTGCAAATATCGGGAACGCATTTTGTTTTGTTAATTGTGAAAAAAGTTGGTCTTTATCTAATGAAATTTTGATTTCATAATCTTTTTTAACTTCATAAGTCCCCACAAACTTTTGAAGTTCTTCAGTTGTAATACTAATTTCTTTTCTGATTTTTTCAACAGGCAATGGTTTATTATATAGAATACTTCTAATTGCTTTAGAAGGAATTGAAACGTTGCTGTGATTTTGAAGTATTATTATTGTCTTATCATTTGTAAGATGTCTATCGATAAAAGTTACATAACCTGGCCAACCTCCATCATGGTTTGCAATTTTTCCAAAATCAGCACTTTCTTCAATTCCCCAACCAAAACCATAATTTCTTTTAGCTCCGTCTTTTAAAGTTGCTAATTCAAAAACGGCTTTCATTCCCTCTTTTGTGAGTAGTTTATTGGTATATAATGCTCTATCCCAAATCAATAAATCGTTTACAGTTGAATTAACTGATCCGTCTCCAACAACACCATCAAGCCAAATAACGATTTTAGTTTCTTTCAATTCCTCTGGTAAAACATATTTTTTCAAACTATCTGAGTAAACATAACCAAAAGCATAATTGTCAATTTTCTTTGGCGATAATCTACGATTGTACACAAAGGTATTTTTCATTTTCAAAGGTTGGAAAATAGCTGTTTTTAGGTATTCAGCGTATGTCAAACCCGATGCTTTCTCAATTATTGATGCCAATAGTGTATAGCCCGTGTTGCTATATTCCCATTTAGTATTTGGCTCAAATAATAATTTTGGTTGATGTTTACTAAATATAGTAATTATGTCTTTGTTAGTGGCAATTTTAGATTTATCAAATAAACTATCCATAAGCTGCATATAGTTTGGCAGACCTCCGGTATGATTTAATAAGTTTCTTATAGTTACACCTTTATAAAAAGAAAGTTCTGGTAAGTATTTATTGATGTCATCGTCCAGATTCAATTTCCCTTTTTCTTTAAGTATCATTATCCCCATAGCTGTGAACTGCTTTGAGCAAGATGCCAATTCAAAAATCGAATTTTCGTTCAATTTTTCTTTTGTTGTTTCGTTTGCAAGTCCAAAACTGTGGCTATAAATAACTTTGCCTTTTTCTGCAATTAGAACATTTCCATTGATTTTCTCTTTTGAATAAAGAGAATTAAGTAAACTGTCAATTTTTTGAATTCTGTCTTGTCCAAATGTAAAGTGTCCAATTAAAAGAAGTCCGATTGTAATTGTTAATTTCATTTTTTATTTCTGGTTAATTAATGTAGGTATTAGGTATCTCACAATTGCAACAAACTTATTTATATGCGTGATAAACTTCAATATATTATTATCAAATATATACTTTTTCACTTCACTTTGTATCACACGAAAGTAGTATTGCGGAAGCGAAGGATAAATTAACTGTAAATTTTATTTTCTATTTCGATCTCCAAAATTCAACCTTTTTTCTATAAATTAACAGTGCGTTTCTATTAAATCGGTTGAGTTCCTATTTTTTATTGTTTAGCGACTATAAAAAGACAAAATCCAATCTGCGTATCTTGTATCATAACCATTATTTATATTAGATTTTTAAGTAACAATTATTTTTCAATGTCTACAAAATATTTTATTTTTTTGAGTTTAATATCATTATTTTTTTCTTGTGATAATAATGATGATCTTGTTATTGATACAAATGTTACTGATCCTATTTTGATTGAAGTAAATAAATTAAGAATAACCGGATGTAAGTGTGGAGACGAAGATATGCCGCCTGTACCCGAACTAGTAAGTAACTCAATATTAGCTCAGACTGCAGTTAATTATGCTCATGATATGTATGTACGAAATTATTTTTCTCATATATCACCAGAAGGCACAAGTCCTGTTCAAAGAGCTAGTATATTAGGTTATACAGGAAATTACGTAGGAGAAGTAATTGCTCGAAATTATGATAATCCTGTAAATGTTGTAACTGGATGGAAGAATAGCATAGACCACTGCAAAGCCATGATGGACAGTACTTATGTTGAAATAGGAGCAGGAAAATCCGGTAATGTATGGGTTGCTAATTTAGGAAAATAAAGTAATCTAGTCTCCTATCCTCCTTTACGCTTATTTATACAAAAAATCTTCAACTTACAAATTACTTCGTTTAGGCTTCCTGTTAATTATGAAATTCGCATTTTTCCTGCTTTAATTATAGTCATTTTAACCATAACCAAATAAGATTAGTACTTTTAAAAATGAAATTAGCGTTTTTTTATAATAATAATTTAAAAATTACATCTTCTGTAATAAAATACTTAAACAAATAACCAAATATCAATATCTTAGTACATCCCTTATTTATCAACTATCAAACTACTAATTTATGAAGAAAACTCTTTTATTTGCTGCATTATGCAGTATGTTTATCAGTTGCGAAGCAACCGATGTTAACAACGAAGCTGAAGTTAAAGCAAACTGGTCATCATCTGCTCAATATGCAAACTGGTCAAATGGCGGTTATACTGTGTATAATAATATCTGGGGCTCTGGAGCTGGCAGCCAGTCTATATGGGCAAACAGTTACAGTCAATGGGGAGTTTGGGCAAATCACCCTAACACGGATGGAATTAAATCATACCCAAATTCTACCAAATATATTGGTAAAGTACTTAGTAAAATAAACACGCTTACTACTAGTTTTAATGCAACTACTCCTTCAGGAGGTGCTTGGGAAACCTCTTATGACATCTGGGATGTTGCTAAAGCGCATGAAATAATGCTATGGATGAATTATACCGGAAATGCAAATGGCACGGGTAATGTAAAACCAATTTCATACAATTATTCAGCGACTGGGGCTGCAATTGCAGTGTTTACTAATGAAACTATTGGTGGTCATACCTGGAATGTATACAGAGGAAATAACGGCTCTAATAATGTATATTCATTTTTACGCACTACAAAAACAAATAGCGGTACTATCGATGTCAAAGCGATTTTGAATTGGATAAAATCTAAGGGATGGATTGGTGATATCAATGTTGGTGATGTACAATTCGGGTTTGAAATTACATCGTCTTACGGCACAAATGCAAACGGATTAAATTATACCTGCAACAGTTATTCTGTTACCAGCAACTAATTTTTTTCTTTTTAATATTAAATAAAAGCCTGCAAAATAGATACTTCGCAGGCTTTACCATTTTTATAATAACTTTGACGGAGTTGTGAACTAAATGATTTACATTAGTTTTTTACAATATTACAATTAAGATGCTAATGCAAAATCGCATGATAATCATCAAAAAAACTGATGAAATATTGGAATGCTTCCCCCTATTAAAACAATATTTTATTTAGATCAAAAATGCGAAATCAGAGATATTCGCACAGCTCCAAAAATTATTTCATTAACAATTTATATTTTAATTTAGCATCATTGTCTTCCGGCTCTTTTTGCATGTATAACTTTAGATATTCAATCGCTTGTTTTTTTTGACCTGAAACTCTGTATGCTTCACTTATATAATAATAACCATAAGTTGAGTTTGGAAAAAGATGATTATTTAACTTAAATAAATCTATTGCCTGATTCGTCTTTTTTTCGAACAATAGTTTATAACCATATCTTTCAACAAGGCTTTCTCTTACTGAATGTTTCTTTAAATTTTGTTCTACTTCCTTAATGCCGGCTTCATAACCTTTATCGCATACTGTTTTAATTACCTGTTTAGTGTAAAAAAAATTATCCATTGAAGGTGTTGAACCCGCTAATTGCTTTTTAATTAGATTACTTACTTCCCAATAATTTTCGACTTCTCCATTTGTCAGAATAACAACTGTATAGCCCAAATCCGGATAAATCATTAGTTCACAAGCAATGCCATCATGCCCGCCAGTATGTCCAATAACGCGATGTCCGTTTATTATATCTTCCATAAAGCCGTATCCATACATTCCATCTCTAAATTTCACTCTGCCGGCAGTGTAAATAGCTGTACTTTCTTTGCTAAGTAAACGATTGTTTTGTAAAGCATTGGCGAAATTCAACAAATCGTCAACTGTTGAATAGCCTCCACCCGCAGGAGTTCCCTTTGCTAAATTGGAGAAAATATTGTTTTTCCATTGTCCAGGTTCTTCCAATGACATTGTATAGCCTGTAGCTAAATTTGGAATAGCATTGTTCAATTCGTAAGCATCGGTATTAATCATTTTTGCAGGCTTGTATATATGCTCTTTTACGTAATCAAAATAATCCTGACCCGACACTTTTTCAATGATTAATCCTAAAACCATATATCCGGAATTACTGTAATAGAAGTCACTGCCTGGAACAAAGGATAGTTTTGCGTTAGCAAACAAGGGAAGGTAATCAGAAACTGTTTTGAATTTTTCTTTTGCAACCTTGTCGTATTCCTCCCAAAAACTGTTCATTCCAGAAGTGTGCGTTAATAATTGATGGATTGTTACAGAGTCGGCAACCGCTTTATTCGGATAATCTAAAAGATATTTACCGACTTTATCCTGAAGCGAAATTTTGCCTGCTTCTACCAATTGCATAATAGCCATTCCTGTGAACATCTTGTTTATGGACGCTAAGTTGAACTTCGTGTCCGGTTTATTTTTAACGCTGTCCGGTAAATTGGCAAAACCAAATGCTTCTCGATATATTGGCTTTCCATTTTTTGCAATTAGAACAACTCCACTTAAATTATTTTCTTTTTCAAGATTTTTTAATTGAGACTTTATCGGATCGACTATACTTTTCAAATTTTGTGAGTTAACCACAATAGGTTGTAAAAGAGCTGTGAAGAAGATTGCGGTAATAAAATATAGTTGACGGGTTGTCATAGCGGTATCGATTTATGATTAAGTGGCAAAAGTACTTTACTCGTAAAATCAAAAATTGTACAAATGTAAACCTGGCTATAAAAACAGCCAGTGAATTTGCTTTTTTTCCAGCGCAGTCGTTTTATTAAAAAAGACTTTAGGAGAGAACCCAGTCAATGATTTGAATTCTCTTATCATGTGGGACTGGTCAAAGTAATCAACAGAATACGTAATATCGGTTAAGTTGTTTCTTGCGCTATTTGATGCATATTTATTTACGGCATTTCTAAATCGTAGTATTTTTTTGAATTCAGATGGTGTTTTGCAGATGTATCTGCCAAAGTGTTTGTTTAATGTGGTACGCGAAATAGCATTTTTTTTGCATAGTTCTGTAATGGTTAAAGCACCATTTTCTTCACTCATAATTTCAGACAAAACAGTTTCAAGGAAATTATGCTGAAACCCTGTTAACTTGGATAACCAATAATTTTCAAGAGCTTTAATTTTTTCAGTATCCTTTTGCAAAGAAAGAATTTCAATCATCGTTTTTCTATAATCTTCAAAAGGTGAAAATTCAGAAAAGCTTGAGCTGTTGTAATGGTTTAATTCATGCTTCAAGAACGAATTAATAGCTAACGGCTTAAAATAGATGGTAATTTCTTTTATTTCTCCTTTGTACTCGACATACACGGGTTTATCGAAATTAGACACCAAATTTGTTTCAAGCTTATTGTCATCGCATTGCCCGATGATTAATTTATTTCCTTTATTAATCGTTTTTGATTTTTCACTTATGGAAACAATGGTAAAAATAGATGGAAAGGTTATGTACTTGGCAGGTTCTTCTTCTGCTGTATGTGTGAGTATGTAAATACACTCAATGTATTTTTTAAGTAAAGGATTTAAAGGGGAATAAACTTTTATTTTCATATTTGAATTCTTCCCGCTACTTAGACAAAAGATTCAGAGAAATGTGGAGCTTTTGTCGTTTAAACGATGTTTGATTTAAATTACGAATGTGATCAGAGACGTTCGCACAGCTTTCGTGAGAACTCTTCGGGGAGCGAAATTCCTTTATAGTTTACTTTTTAAATCTAGCATTCCATGAAGAATTCTTGCGATTTCTATTTCGTTCTTTGATATAATTGAGTAGAAGATAATATGTTCACCTGATTTAAAACCTAATATTCCTTTCGTTACTATATCATAGTTTCTGCCTAGTTCTGGATTATTTGCTAAATCATCGCATGATGCCATAAGTAAATCATAATACTTTTCAGCTTGCATTTCAGACCAGGTTTTGATTGTATAATCCCAAATTTCAGATAAATCATCAACAGCTTTATTTGTTAAATAATATTTAGCCATTTGATTATTTTCTTGCTTTTAAAACTTTAAGATGTTTTTTAGCATCAAAATCTATTGCACGACCACTCTCGATTCCATCATTGATCGCTTTTCTTAAGACTACAATTTTATTTTCCTCCTCTTCCAAAAGACGAAGACCGGCTCTGACAACTTCACTTGCGTTATTAAATCTTCCATCATTTACACTCTGTTCGATAAAACTTTCGAAATGATTACCAAGCGATATAGAGGTATTTCTTCCCATATTTTTTTTAGCTAAGTTACCAAAAAATGGTAACTTTTCAAATTATTACGATTCTTTTTGGAATCTCATAGCGGAACTTACGTCGAAACGACATACTTGGTGTAAATTTACTAAATCAGCAGATCCCCTCCTATCTCATCTTGCTTGTGAATACATTACTTTCTCGTCCTGAAAAAAATCAAATATTTACATTTACCTAAATAAAGCATTATGTTCACAAGCAAGATACTGGAGCCAACAGGAGGTTGCGTCCCGTTTTTATTTATTCTCTTGCTTGTCAATTTCTTTTATAATTTCTCCTGCTTGCTTAATAGCGTCTGCATACGTTTTTTTACTGGATTGGGTAAAATTATCAATACCTGATAAAATAATCTTTGTCTTCTTTTTTAGTAAAGCTGCATATATATCCTCATCTTCTTTGCCATTTATTAACAAATCTACATACCTTGAAGTTAGTTTTTCGTATGACTTTTCTGTATACGCTATTTCTGGAATTGTTTGTTGATAATACTTCAAAATCTTATTTCTTATTTCTTGATTTTCTATAGTATTTATTTTTCCGCTAGATTTAAAACCTTCATATCGTCCATTATTAACTAATGTATTGATGAAATTTGTGCCTGAATTAATTTGTTTATTATTGGCTTTAATACTATCTATTTTTTGTGGTGTAATATGCAAAACAAATGATATTTGTTGTTGCGTATTATTTAATGTCTTTCTTGAATCTTCCAGATTTGAAATATCATTTTGTAAATCTTCTTTCAACCCAGTTAAAAATGTTTGTGCATCTTTATGCTGATGTCTTTCTTCGCTCCAAGAGTGAAGCCAGATCGAAAGCGATACTGCAAATACAATAATTAAAATTTCAGTAAGTACTTCTTTTACTTTTTCTTTGAAAGAATGTTCTTTATTACTCATAGCAGAATGTATTTTTTTTGAATGTTTTATTATTTCGTCTTGCATATTTTGATGTTGTAATTTTAAATGTTGATTTCTCCTCGCTTGTACGTAAAATAGATTTACACTCAATACGTGCACGGAGCAATGACCTCAACTCTATTTTATAATTTTTATTGTTTTAGTTAATTTACCATTGCTACTCAGTTTTAGAAAATAAATTCCCTTTGCTAAATTATTAGAAAGATTTAAAGCCTGAGTTGTAGAACCTTCTGCATAAGATTTATTTTTGATCAGACTAGAAACTAATATTCCTTTTGCATCATATAAATCTACCGAAAGATTTATTGCTTTTTGCAATTGTAAGTTAAGCACAGGAAACTCGTTTACCGGATTCGGACTTACATTAATAACGGTGCTATTTACAGTAAAATTATCTGTTGACAACACTTTCTTTGAATTGTTTACCCTGGCAATAACCTGATCATATTTTTGACCTATCATTACAATTTTATCATCAGGCTGAATTAACATTGTTTGAAAATAATCATGTCCTGCACCAAAATTAGTACTAAAATAACCATTGGTCCCAAATGAAGTATTTAGAACCCCATCTAAGCTATACGATTCTAAAGCAAAATCGTAATTACTGGTTGGCCCTACACCATAGCCTACAATTAATTCATTTTTAGAATCAATAGCGATATCGTCTCCAAAACTTGATATATTGTTACCAAATTCTTTAACAATTCTACCGTTGACACCAAAAGACGTATCTACCACACCATTAGAATCGTATTTACCAATAAATGCATTATACTTTGTACCATTAAATGATGCACCTGCCACATAAATATGATTGTCTTTTGAAACCACACAGTTGTTTAATAATGCAATTTGATTAAATTTTTCTTCAATAATACCATTGCCTTTTGATCCAAAACTAGTAATAACCTTACCTGTAGCATCATATTTAGCCATTAAAAAATTCGATATTATCAAATTGTATCCTACAGCTATAACATTTTCATTGTCTATGAACTTAATATCTTTTAAAACACCCCTGCTCATATTTGGAGTCTGTACGAATCCATTTGTACCATATGTTGTATCAATACTCCCATCTGAATTAAAACGTGCAAGCCCAAATGTTTGAAGTTCTGGATTATTAAGTGAAAATGTTCCTCCAACAATAATTTTACCATCTGCTTGCAATAAAATTGTGCTTCCGGACTGTGAATTTTTCAAAGGTGCTGTTGCAATACCATCTCCATCAAAAGTAGAATCAAGCGTGCCATCTTCGTTATAACGTATAAGCATAATATCCGATTCACTTACGCCATTAACCTTATTTTCGGTAGTTCCTACAACTACAATTTTACCATCTGGCTGGATTGCGATTGCTCCTGAACCAAAATCTTTTCCACCCAGAATCGTAGTAGCACCAACACGATCAAAACTGCTATCCAAATCTCCATTAGGCAGATACCTAACGATCACAAATTTCGAACTTTTTTCGAAGGGAGTAGCGGTGCCAATAACTATAATTTTACCATCTGACTGCAAAGCAGCATTCATAACGTGACTTGCTCCTCCAAAATTATTGGAAATTTGACCTCCAATTCCAAAAGTTTCATCTAGTGTTCCTTCCTGAGCAGAAATAGTATTTGTAAATAAAAAGGACAGCATTAGAGCGCTAATACTATAGAGTAAAGTTTTTTTCATAAATTTTGTTTTAGGTATTTGATTGCCAAAGGGCGATTTGTGGCTTTTATTTTAGTACGCTGCTTACTTCAACGACTTCAAAATCGTCATTATTTTGCAGCAAGTGTTTTAATATAGGAATATGTCCTTGTCCAAAAATTAAAACAACGTATTTGTCCGAAGGATCAACCTGAGTTACGATATTGGCATAAATAGCAAGGTTTCTTAAATACCAATCTGAAACAGATTCTGCTCCTGCAAAGTTTTTACCTGCCCCAATCTTTGCCATAAATTTTAAATAAATTGACAAATTTCTCTTTAATTCTTCAGGTTTATTGATGTGTTTTAAAACTTCGGTTATGGTACCTTTTTTCAACTGATCATCATAATCACTTATCAGTCCTTTTGCGGTGGTTCCTAAATCTTTCAGCAAATAAAGTTCATTATTTTCTTTTGCAGTCGCAACCATCAGACTATCACGCATTCCGTAGAATTTGTCTATACAGTTTACTTGCTTTAATTTTATTTTTTTAGCTAACCTAAACCCAATTTGTTCTCTTTCTGAAACGGGAAGTTTATACTGATCTTTTACATACAAGGTATACAAGCTATCGCTGGAACGCTGATCTTTAATTGGTCTTTCAATCATCACTTTAGTCGCTTTTGTTTTAGCAAGCACATTCGTTAAATCTTCTAACTCACTTTGTCGCTTAGCACTTAAAAAATCGTCTACTTTTAGTTCATATTGATCTGTATGCGGGGTTTCAAAATGAATAGTTCCTATTAGTAAAATTTTGGTTTTGGGTTTAGATGCTTGTCCAAAAGTTGTAGTTGCAATGAAAAACGTAATTAAAAATGTAGAAATTGTTTTAATGAAAGTCATTATTTAGTTTGTTTTTGGTTATTATAGTCCCTCTAAATTGCCGCCCCTTCATTTATAAGCGTGATAATTTTCACACATTATTCAGCTTCAAATATATACTTTTTTCATTATACTTTATTATCCGTATTTTTTATTTTACAGGATTTTTTTGACAGATAAAATGAGTGTGGAGATGTAAATAATAAGTAAGAGACACTTATACGAAGTAGGTGATATTCTTGTAGCTTTTGTGAGAACTCTTCGAAGAGCAAAAGTATCTTGAAGAAAACAAAACTACATTTTGTTTAATTCTAAAATTGGTTTTTCTCCTAATATAACAAATGTAGTTCTATTACATCCTCCAAATAAATTTGCCATTATGTAAAAAACATATTTATTAGTTTTTATTTTCAACAAACTAATCTTATTGGAGAGTTCTCTAGTTTTGAATTCTAATTTCCCTTTGGATATAGTACCTCTTCTCTCTAATATATTTTTGAAAGGTAATTGCTCAGATGTTGATTTACTTAAATTCAATTCGTTTATTAACTCAGTGTTAATTATTATACCATTGTAGATGGATTCGATTTTGTTATCAGACATAAGTACATTTAAATTATCATCATTCAAATCTATAACCTCATATGTTAATTTTTCTTTTTCTTCGTTTACAACATAGAATTCAATTTTAAAAATTCCGGAACCGCAAGCTTGCGAATAAGATTTTACAATAATAAACAGTAAAATAATTAAGAATATTTTTTTCATAAGTCCTACTTTAAAATTTTAATGATAATTTCATTTACAACATCAATTACTTCATTCATTCGATTAATATCACTTTTATTATGAGTTTTTAAATTACCTAAATGAAAATGTCCAACAGGTTTTTTAGATTTAGATCCTCTAACTTTTGTTGCTCTATACATTATTTCATTTGACAGATAATTTCCACCAGAACCATTTTCTTTGTCTTTTTCAATATCATATCGTACAGATAAATTATTTATTGTGATTATATTTTTTTCTTCAAAAATTTTGTCTTTAGGCAATGTGGTCTCTGTATAAATACTATTTATATTTCTTATCAATCTCTCCTCATCTCCGCCTTCACCTATATTCATATTATCAGTACCACCACCTCTAAACTCTATTGCATATTTTTCGATATCAAAAATTGAATTACTTCCGTTTAAACTTGTTGTTATAATCATATCAACTTCATCAATAAACTTTGCAACTATTTTTTCAACAATTCCATTGTCAAAATCTTCATATCTTACTGGAAATATACAAGTTTGTACAAATATATTTGCATCTAATAATTTTAGATTATTCTGAGAATTTAAAGCTACAATTCCTGATGGATTAAAAGTATCTTTTCCAAATTCTAATTGAAACGGATCAAATCCAGTAATCAAAACTTTTTTCTTACTACCACCTTTACTAAAATCTATTCCCGCATAATTTCTGCTTTTTCCTTCAAAAACCTGAATTATTTTGTCTAATTCTGTTCCTTTTTTCACTATGCTTTTTTCAAAATCAATGTCTTCTTCAAAAAGAAAATGACGTTTTATTTGAACTTGCATTTTATTTCTAGCCCAATATAACGGTCTGTCGTCAAGTTTACCAGACTGAACCTGTTTCATTGACATATCCCAAATACATTTTGCATCATGTTCAACTCTAGTTTTTATTTGCTCAATAGTAAGATCTTTTGTGTTGTTTATAAATTCAGAAAAGTCTCTTTCTATTTTTAATATTTCTAAATTGGAACTTATAAAATGATTTTCATAATTACTTTGTAAATCTTTAATCTCTAAATCATTTGTATTAAACAATCCGATTGATTCCTCATAATTCCTTAAATAAGCAATAGGAGCTAGCCAATCTTTTTTTTCAGGAAGTTCAAATGGTATAGCCCTTAATACTCCTTTTACGTAAAAGTTATTCAGATCCTCCGTTTTTATCTCCGTTTTATGCGTTTTATCATTGTATTTTTCTAAGTCCTCACTATACCATAATGGTTTTAATTCAAAAAAATCGGTTTCACAAATATTATCTTTTATTTCTAAATTCCATTTTAGTTTGTCAAGTCCAAAAAAAACCTGATTCATACTTTTAGTTTTTCCTTGAAGATTAAAACTTATTTTTGTACCATCTTCAACCTCTTTGGTAATAATTTTTATTTTTACTTTTTTGCCATATAAAATATCTGTGCCCTTTATTCCTCCAAAGTTTTTAATCAGTGATTGTTTTAAAACGGTGTTTTTGTCATTGATAAATTGAATTTCAATGATTTCAGGATGTTTTTTTTCTATTGAAGCAACATAATCCCCAAAAACAACTCCTTCTTTCCCTGTTAATATTACTTTTTTGTTTGAAACGAGATTAAGATTTCCTTCTGTAGCTGTTATAGTAATTTTTTCTGCTGTTACCGAATAAGTTTTTGCTATTATTGTACTAGTTTTATTAATTTTAACATACATATTTTTAGCTCTTTTGTATATTCCCATAATTTTAAAATTAGTTTTTTTACATTCTCCTATTATTTAACATGAAGATATTTTATATACTTACCTAATGATAAACATATGTTATACAATACATTTTAAAGCTACAATATTATATAAAAAAATAAGATAGAGATTACATTTTTCTTTAAAAACACTGAAAAATCATTGCACTCGCAATAACTATAACTCCTCACTAACCTCAACCCTCTCAACCTCACTCTCCAACAACAACTGACTCGCATCAAGCATTTTAATTACATGAATATAAGGCGTTAGCAAATCCGAATCGAATTCTACGATAGTGGGGCGTAACGAGAGGTGAACTATTTCGCAAAGGAAGAATTCGAAGTCGGCTAGGGAATGTTCTGCGAAGGCATTTTCAAACACGATAAAAGGATTTTCGTATTCTTCTGTTGTTAGGGAAGCTTGCGAAAGAATCGATTTTTTCTCGGCTGACACTTCCCTAACCTTCCATTTTTTGCTTTTGTATGATAAACTTGAACACGCTCTCAGAAAAGAACGAATCGCGGTGTAATTAAAAAACACATCTCCCGGACACTCTTTGTTGTAAATTTCGTCTTTACTTCTGTAAAAGACTATTTCGCTCAAAGTCTGCTTGTAGTAAGCAAGATTTTCAGAACCCAAAAAAGCATCAATAACTTCAAACGGGTTTTCTAACTCATGGTGTGCCCAAAAAGTAGTTTCAAAGGAGATTTTATTTTTTTTCATATAAAAACAATATTGGCTGATAAATTTCGATGATATTCTATGCGAATCTTCAAATATTCTGATGAAGAATCTCAAGTTTAATATCCATTAAATGAATATGTGGCAAATATAAAAAAACACTTTTTATAAATACATATCCATGTGTTAATTTTTTTTTTAATCCTTTTATTACTTAATTAAATAAAGCTTAATGATTATAGAAATTATTACATCAGAATTAGATTTTCATTTAATTGAAAAAGTTAGAGAGTTAAGAATAAAATCGAACTTATCACAAGTTACTTTGTCTCAAAAAATTGGAGTTTCAGAAGGGCATATTGGGAATATCGAAAACCATAAGTTAAGAACTAAACTAAACATTCGCATGCTAGCTAGAATTGCTAAAGGTTTAGAATTAAAGAGTTACATGGATTTTTTTCCTGATAAAATTTACTCAAACGATCTTGTTAAAATAAAAATTGAATTATTAGAAAGCTATAGAAAAAGAGGAGGCGACTTAAATGAGAAAATCAACAGATTTAAAAGTATTTCTATAATCCCTTTATCTGAAGAAGAAATCGCTGCTTATGATAAATATAAGCAACCTAAAAAATAATACGAAGAATAGAATAAAAAAGAGAGGAAACAAGTTCCTCTCTTCTTAAAAAAATATAAATCTATAGTTACAGATCGTATATTGGTATACAATCAACAATGTAAAAGCATTCGCTTAATTTTTTTAATTTGGTTACCGTTTTATGGGGGGTAGCTTACTCTCTTAAATTTTCCAGCTTTTACAATAAATATTTTTTATTAATTAAAATGGTGGGAAGCAACATCCTCCATCAGCTATAGGATAATCTGCAGGACATGGTCCATTTTTTAAAATAGCTTCTCCATTTGCAAGTGCATTAGCACAAAATTGAGTAACGCCACCTTTTACGAACTTTTGCTCATTTTTAGTCAATTCTTGAGTTCCGTCTAATTCTAAAATTTTTTTTAACATAATACAAGGTTTTAAGAATTTTGTTAATACCCCAATCGTTTTAAGACACTTGGGATTTGTGTCTATCCTCGCGCAGGAATTTTTTCTATATTTTAGAATTGAATTAAATTTCTTTTCTCAAATGCTTTAATTCAATTACGACTATTTCTTAGAAAACAATTTGTTTTGTACGAAGATACCCTATTTTAATGTTAAAATTTCACGACTCATCTCATTTTGTAACTTTTTTTCAATTTTTTAAATCAATATAGTAAGAATAACGCACTATTTTTAAACTTTTCATTTATTGTAATAATTTTGCAGAAAACATATAATTTCTCAAATACGAAGTGATAAGCTTTTAGATTTTTTATGTTTTATACGTACAAAAAAGGCTGAAAGATCAAGATCTTTCAGCCTTTTTTGTGATTCATAAATCGTTTGCAGAAAACAAGTTAAACCGGTAACTGTTACTTTGAAAATGAATCTTCTATTGTTTTTATTGTAATAAACATTTTCTTATTACTTGGTATCAATATAAAACCATAGCTTTGATAAAACGCAATAGCCGCGTCATCTAACGGATCTACTATTACGGCATAAAGTCCCATTTTTTCTGAAACCTCCAAACATTTTTTTAACGCATCAAACAATAATATTTCTCCCAATTTTCTTCCCTGATTGTTCTTGTCGACAGCAAGTCTTCCCAATAATGCAGTTGGTATAGAATACGATTTGGGTATTTTCTTCGTTAACTCTTCAGGAAATTCTGCCCAGGGTATAGAATTGTTTGTCAGCGTGTAATATCCTAATATTTTGTTTTCATCTTCGTCTGTATCTGTTACAACATAACAAACAGACAAATCTTTTCTGGCATCTTGTCCAGCCTGCTTGTGAAAATAATCATCTAATGCTATTTTTCCACAACTAAAATGCTTCTTTTCGTGATCCTTTCTAAGGACATCAATCTTTAGGTTCATTAGTTTTGACAAATTCAGAATGGTTCATTTGAGCCCTTTTAAGTTTATCATTAGCACGTGGGGGATTTAAAATTGCATCCATAAATATTTTCTTGTCCTCGTACGTCTGTAACACAATCTCATTTTCTTTAATGATCTTGTTTGCTTCGGCATTTGCACAATAAACAATAAATTCTGTTAAGCTTTTAAATCCTTTTAATACTGAAGCATACTTAATTAACTCCTTTTGCTCTTTGCTAATACGAACATCAATTCGGTCGTTAATAATTGTTGCCATAATTTTTGGTGATTTTCGTGACTGAATATTTTTACGTGTTTTTTTTGTTTTGTGTGTTTCCTATTTGGTGTGTCGTTCTTTTTGTATTTGTTTTTGTTTTATCACTTGGAGTGTGCGTGTCTTTTACCTTATAATTTAGCGTAATCGTGTATTACGCCTTTTTTGATTTAATTATTTTGACATTTGTACTCGACTTGTTTCCGAATTCTTCATCGAAGAGTAGACTTCATATTAGCTTTACAAATGTACGTATATTTTACGTACACAAAAATATTTGTCAAATCTTTTTGCAAATAAGCATCTGAATTTCGTTGCGCTCACGAGTGAAGCGCTTGCGTTGACAACAATCTATAAAAACAATCTATTACGTTAAACTACATTGCGATAATTAATTTCGATTGGCACTATTAGCTTGTCGTATTGCTTTTGGATCTGTTAGATTAAAGCGGTAAACAAAACTTAAGCGGTAGCGGGCAGCATTAGAAATACTGTTTTGTGAAACATAATAAGCTGTACCGGATGTGGTGTTTTTGTTTTGACGCAAGTTAAATGCATTGGTTATATCAAACACAAGAGTAGCTTTGTCTTTGAATAAAATCTTGCTTAAACCAAAATCAAGAGATTGCAAAGCATCGTTTTTGGTCTGTGCGTTTTGCTGTGCTCCGCGAAAGTTGTAACGTCCCTGAAAACTAAATTTTGCAGGCAGTTTAATTTGTGTGTTTAAGCGGCCTGTAAATGTTTGTCCTTCATAATCCAGATTCTCCTCCTGATAATTTCCTTTTTGATTAAAATGATAAAAGTTCATTTCCATATTTACCTGCAGCCATTTTAACGGATTGTACAAAGTCGAGACCTCTACTCCTTTTCGTATTTCATGCTGAATATTAATAGGCGTTGTAAAAAATATGTCGTTTTCACGATACATAAAATCCTGAATATACCCGCTTTCCCATTGATAATAAACCGAAGGATTGAGCGTAAAGGTTTTCCATGTTTTAAGAAATGTCAGTTCAAATACATCTGTAAAAGAAGGATTAAGCGCTGGATTACCAACATATTGCGAATTCAAATCGGTCAGTTCATTAAAAGGATATAAGGCATACAAAGAAGGACGTTTTATGCGCTTGCTGTAGTTTAACTGCAAAGTCGAAGCCTCAAACTTATAACTCAAATTTACTGTCGGGAATACTCTGTTGTATTTTTTATCAGCATTGTACGTTTTTCTGACATCAGCAATTGCAACTTCCGTAAATTCATTACGCAATCCGAGCATATAATTCAACCTTCCGATCTTATTGCTGTATTGTGCATAAGCGCTGGCAATGGTTTCGTTGTAATTCAAGTCGTTGTCGATATTTTGATAGGTATTCCAATCATCTCCTTCTTGCTGCTCCGCTAAAAAATTACTGGAAACTTTACGAATTTCTGTTTTAACTCCAAATTCAAATACCGAAACACTATCAAGCAGCTGTATAAAATCACTTTGAATCAGTAAATCTTTGCTGGCGCCAATCGAGCTAGTTCTAATCCCGGGATAAGTCACTACGTTCGGATACCAACGTTGTGTCGAAAGAGTCCAGTCTTTGTCGCTGTTCCACCAATCGTACTGCAAATCAATCGTCCATTTTTTAGACGGCTGTTTGAAGGTTTGTGTATAATTAAACTCAAATTGATTGTAATCTCTTTTTTCAAGTGATCTTCCTTCTCTTCTTAACGTGCTGTCTGTTGCATGCTGAGCATTACTGTAATCGTATACTAAATGCGTTTTGTCATTGTCTTTGGTAGCATTTTTTAGAAAAGCCGTTGTAATGGTGCGGTGCTCATCAATAAAATAATCGGCGCCGAGATAAATCAACTTTCCATCATCGTGGCGATCTTCATTCTGAATACTGTTTAAGTAGCTTGTTGTTCCGTTGCTTGTCGTCGCCTGATTGGTGGTATACAGCCCAACATAATCAGAAGAACGAATGCTGAAATTAGAAAAAATATTGATTTTATCTGATTTAAAATTAAGACTTGGATTAAGCCGGCTGTCATTGGGAGATCCCGCAACCAATCGAACCTGACCGCTAAAACCGCTTTTTTTGTTTTTCTTCAGAATAATATTGATTATCCCCGCCGATCCTGAGGCATCATATCGCGACGAGGGATTCGTAATTACTTCGATTCGATCGATTTGGTCGGCTGCAATTTGATCCAGGGCGTTAGTTTGGGTCAAACCCGATTGACGTCCGTTGACTAATATCAAGACGCTACTGTTGCCCCGAAGACTTATCGCCCCCGTTGGACTTACCGCAACAGACGGAACGCCATTCAGAACATCATGTGCAGAACCATTTTGCGAAAGCACATCTTTGCCCACTTCAAAAACTTTTTTATCGAGCTTCAAGCTGATGTTCGGTTTTTGTCCTTTAATTTCTACCGCGTTTAATTCTACCGCATCTGTAACTAAATCAATGGTTCCCAATTCGGTTTTCGGTTTACCCGAAATAACTTCAAAGGATCGTGTATAATTTTGATATCCTATAAAACTAAAAGAAACGCTCATTTTTCCGCTTAGCGATCCTTCTAAATTAAAAACACCCTGATCGTCTGTAACGCCAATTACTACAACTTTTTGATTGTTGTCTTTTACGGAAACCGTTACATACGGCAAGGCTTCTTTTGTGGTCTTATCGGCTACTTTTCCGGAAACACTGGCTTGTTGTCCGTATCCAAAAAGAGAAAAAAATAAAATTAGAATGCTTGTGATCAGCGTTATCAGGGTTTTCATGTTAGGTGTTTTTTACAGTACAAGATTAGCTGATAAAAGAAAACAGCGCCTTTTAAAACATGCAAACGGCTCCAAGAGCTTTCGAAATGCATTTCTCTCTTCGATATTTATACTACCTTTATCTTATGTATCGTCTACCCTTTTTTATCGCTTTTCTACTGCTTTTGTTTACATCATGTGAACCATATACTGATTACGTAAAATCGGATGTAACGTATTATTCCAATGATGAATACCTCCACGATTATCTCGGAAAATCTAAAGATGCTATATTCAAAGTCAATTTGCCTCTCGAACTGCTCAAACGCGAAAACATTGCTACTCCATTAGGCTTGCAGGTGAACGGTTTTGGCGCTTTTGATGTATATTGGGATGGCGTTTTGGTAGGAAGCAACGGTAAAATAGCGAAACACGGTCAAGCCGAAGTACCCGGAACGGAAATGACCTACTATCAAATACCCGAAAATTTAGCTACTATTGGCAAGCACGTAGTCACGATAACCGGAACACAGACTCAATTGCGAGAAGCACATCGGGGATTGAGTATCAAACTCGAAAGCTATTTAAGGCTTCATCGTTCACCGCTTATTGTTATGTCGTTTATGAATCTCATGGCTGGCGCTTTTCTTATTGCGGCTATTTATTACTTTTTTCTTTACATCAACAGTACGCGCAAAGAAACCACCGTTTTAGTTTTCGGAATAATCTGTCTGCTTTTCTTCTGTCTGTTGATTATTGAATATGTCAAATTTTATATCGACATTCCATACACCCAATATTATATCCGATTAAAGATCGTGGGCTGGCTTACCTTTTTCGTATCGATCCTGGTTCCCTGGTATTTTATGCTTCAGTTTAACTTCAAAAAAAAGAAATTATTTTTACTTCTTTTACTCCTCAGTTTGCTTGCGATCTACATTATTTATTACGGACATTATGATCGAACTGCTATCTATTTTAGTTACGTCATGTGCTTCTTTTCCATTATTATTGCCTCCAATGCAGCTGTCCGAAAAGTCAAAGGCGGATTAATTGTTGTCGCTGGCTTGTTGGCAAGTGTAGTTGTAAATTACTTTGTGTTTTTTGATTTTGGCTTATTTGTCGCTTTTACTATCATTGTATTATCGATGCTTTATCTTCATACCATAAGGGCAAAAGCTATCGAAGAAGCGCATAATGCATCGTTATTGCTTTCGTCCAGATTGCAGTTAGAATTGATTAAGAAAAATATTCAGCCTCATTTTCTCCGCAATACTTTAACTTCACTAATCGATTGGGTCGAAGAATCGCCACAGCAAGGTGTTGTGTTTATACGTGCGCTGGCTGATGAATTCGATATTATGAATACTATTGCCGAGGAAACACTTATTCCCATAAGAGAAGAGATTGCTTTATGCCAAAAACACTTGGAAGTAATGTCTTTTCGCAAAGAAATCTGTTATGATTGGGAAGAAAAAAACATTGATGATACAGAAGAAATTCCGCCTGCAATTATTCATACTATTGTAGAAAACGGTATTACGCACAGTATGGCTCCAAAGCAAGATTGTATTCGTTTTTGTTTGAGTTTTTCTAAAGAAACAAATTATAAAGAATATGCTTTGTTAGTGATAGCCGCAAACCGAAAATCTAAAAAAGACAAAAGCAACGGAACGGGTTTTAAATATATAAAAGCAAGGCTGAATGAAAGTTACGGTAACAATTGGCAGTTTGATTCTGTTGCTGTACAGGAAGGCTGGCTTACAACAATTAAAATTTTTGACATAAAATGAAGATTCTAATTATTGAAGACGAGGCTAGAATTGCCAAACGAATAGAAAGAATGACTAGGGATTTTTTTGACAAAGAAGTCCAGATTTTGCTTTCTGATTCCCTCGAAAATGGATTAAACACCATTGAAACGCAGAGTATCGATTTATTACTACTCGATCTGAATTTAAACGGCGAAGATGGATTTGATGTTCTGCAAAGTGTTACGGCAAAATCTTTTCAAACCATTATTATTTCTGCTTACACAGATAAAGCTATTACGGCATTTAACTATGGCGTATTAGATTTTGTACCCAAACCATTTGACGAGACCAGGCTTTCGCAAGCTTTTACGCGTTTTACCTCATCAGAAAAACAACCCAATGGAGCTATTCAGTTTTTAGCCGTTAGAAAAGTAAAAACGATTAAACTCATTACAATAAAAGAGATAAAATACATCAAAGGCGCAGGAATCTACACCGAACTACATCTAGCAGACGGACGTATTGAACTACATGACAAGTCTTTAGAATCATTAGAAAAACTGCTTCCTTCTTCGTTTCAAAGAATTCATAAATCCTATATTCTTTGCTGGCATGAAGCCGATAAATTAGTCGTAGAAGCAGGCGGAAGATATAATATGCTACTTAAAAATGGCGAACTATTACCCGTTGGCCGTTCTAAATATAAAGAAATACGACTTAGAATGATTTGAAAATGTAGTGAGATGTTGTTGTTTTATAAACTTTGGTTTAGATTTCAAGTCCTTGACCAATCAAATATTTTTTAAAATTTGCTAAATGTTTGACACAATACTCATAATCGGATTTCATAATCAGTTCAAAAGTTTCAAAATCTGTGTTTATACCATCATATCTTGAAGTTCTGGAATACTGTAAAAGTTTTTTATATTCACTCCAAGCATTTTTACTTATACGCATTACTGGTTTATGTCTGTCAGGATTGACATTCATTTCTATTTCATGATGTGTTTGTCCTATATCAATGCCTTTTTTTGTTGCTAAAGCTTTTAAATAATGTATAGCAGTGTAAAAAAGAGATGTTATTTTCCAATCATAGAATTTATCAGAAAAATTTTCGCAGATACAATTGTGGAATTCCTCATTATGAGAAGCTTGATTCAAAAATCTCTCCATTTTTACTCCAACTTAATTTCTTCGTTAAACTTAATTCTATCAACTAATTGCGAAGGAATAAACTGAAAATACACGTTGTGCTTTTGAGAGATATTTGCTAAATCAATTTTATTTAAAAATTCAAAAAAGATGTCTCTATTTTTACTATTATCTTCTTTTAAAACAATAGAATAATGTAAGTCGTTTAGACTTTCTCTTGTTTTAAAAACTTTTTCAAGGGCAAAGTAATTTTTTTTAAAGTAGCCTCTAATTATTTTATCAAGTATTTGATTAACTTGACTATCTATCTTATTAGAAAAGTGAAATATTTCTTTTACTGGATTTTCAAGTGTTTTTTCCAATTCTTTAGACAAAGGTGTTTTCTCTCCTATTTTTAGAAGTGCATAACTTGCGTCTACTTCATCTTTGAATTCTTCCAGATTTGTTTGTAACAAATATAAAATCGCCTTCAACTGACCAAGCTTACCATCATTTTTTATATCTAAGGCTTGACTATCATTCATCATTAACTAATTTACTTTGTAAAGATACAATAAAATTTATTCCTAAAAGATTGCGTTCACGAGCAAAATCCTCTCGCAAGCACTTCTGTCATTGCAAAGAAAACAAAAATCAAATCAAAAACTATCAAAATATTCTTTCATATCAAATAATTCTTGAAATATTTTGAAATTTTATTAAAAAATTTTCTTTGAATAAAAGAGGAAGAAAATCTTCTCTATTCTCTATTTACAATCCAAACAACCAATTATTAATCAAATGAATACACCATATAACAACGAAATATATTTATGCTGAATTATACCCAAAAATGATATTTTAACAAAAACGGACTAAAAGTTTTTTAAAGATGCTATTGCGAGTTTTAAAAATATTCTCTTCTTTTGCACCCGAATTAAGAAAGTAGGCCCGTTCGTCTATCGGTTAGGACGCATGGTTTTCATCCATGTAAGAGCGGTTCGATTCCGCTACGGGCTACTAAAAACAAAGCTTCAGAGAAATCTGGAGCTTTTTTCGTTTTTAGCTTTTTTATTTTCTTATATAATTTTTTTTATATATTAGCCAATAATTTTAGATGTAATTGTTAACGATACACCTAAAAAACATTTCTCATTATATCCTTCTTTTTATTATTTTTTTAATAAAAACTCAACAAAAAACCTTCTAAGTTTTTAACAATCTGCGCTTTATAAATTGTAAATTTAATTCTATTAAGTAAATTACAATAACAAGATTTTATTTATACATTTATGCCGTAAATTTAAAAAAATATCACTTACTAATTAAGATTATAAAAGTGACTCTAATATTCGAAATAATAGTAACTAGAGAAGAAAATTTAAATTTGATTTCAAATAAAAAAGTCCAATATAAAAGGTAATAAATAATTGATATGGCAAATATAGAATTTAATAACCCAAGGTTTGTAGTTCCTCCCGCAGGCGTAATTGATGCGCAAGCAACAGTGATGTTCAGGCCTAGCCCAACCTGGAATGCTGAATTTATGTTTGATTGGATGAGAACAGGTAACGGAACTAATCTTGGACAAACCAATCTTGATGGCGATGTAGATTACCAAACTATTTTGGGAACCTACAACAACAATTCAGTTGCCAGTCCATTTGTGGGAGACACAACAGATACCAACGGCAACGGCGTTAAAGATTTGTATGAGAAACTAAAAAGCGAATATCGAATTTTCACCTCATTGAATAGGTTAGATGCCTCAGGTGCAAGTATTGATTATTTAGAACCTAAATTATCAATTTATAAAAATGAAAATGAAAATGTAGATGCTGTTGCAATTTTGCAATTACAAATTGAAGTTATAGTTGCCCCGGAGGAGTTGATAATTGAATTTGAAAATGAATTTTTTGATATTACAATATTCACAGGCGCAACACCTCCACCACCTGCTGTACCAGCACTTCTTACCACATCAACAACCAATGCACCTGCAACCAATGCACCTGCGAATGGACCTGCGCTACCAGAAGACCGAATGAAACAGTTGCAAATAACCAAAACATTGACAGGTGCAAGTGCTTTTAACACCTTAGAAATACAAATAAAATGCAAAAAGACTTTTGTAACGGCTTACAAAGAAATTAAAGCCTACACCATTATGGCACACCCAGATCCTGCAAATACCACAAAAGTTAGAAAACTTGCAGGAGTACTCAAAGTTTTGCCCAACGCTGCCAGCAAACGAAAAGTAAAAAAAATAGTACTCATTAATGTGAAAACGGATATTGATAGCAATAGCACCACAGTCGAAGAAGGTTTTTTAATTTCTGGATTTACAGAAGCAGGACAAAAAACCATCATTCGAAAATTTTTGAGGCAAGCGCTCGTCGATCCAATCTTCAGCATTGAAGATTTAGATTTAAGTAGCTTTGGTCAGCCTAATACACTTGTTCGAGATGATTTTAACAGCAAATATGTTGATGGCGGACGATTAAAATGCTATATTATGCACGGCGCCACTGTGCCTAGTGGCTGGAAAAGTATAGATGATTATTTATACACCAAACTAAAGGCAAAAACAGGAGTTGGAAACAAATATGACAACTACATGAGAATTTTTTACTTGCCTCATCATGGTTTTTATATTGATCCGAGCAATGTTCAAGGACCTCCGACAGGATTTTCTCTTGGCGGTTTTACTAGCGGAAGTGAACCAAAAAATATTGTGATGCTAGACGGTGCTGCCCCTAACAGTTCTGCCCACGAAGTATACCATTCTTTGAAATTGCCTCATACTTGGGAAAGTAAAAACCACATCAATCCAATATTTAATAGCGCAACAAATCCACAAAGAAATGGCAGGCATTCTTTTAAAGAAAAAACAACCCGCAATTTGATGGATTATGGACCGTGGAATAAACAATACTTTTTGTACCATTGGCAATGTGTAGTTGCGAACAGCAATGCCACTGCAGAACCTGCACTTTATATACCTGCACCATGAGAACAACAACTTTACTAATGGCTCTTGTGATATTTGCCAGTTGCAAAGCACAAGTAGAAAACAAAAATGTTACAAAAACACTAAATCACAATACAATGGAACGACCTATCATTACTCCAGAATTTGAAAAACTGCACCTTGAAAATTACAAAGACGGTTTGAAAATTAGTAAAGCATTTATAGACGCTGGACCTGAAAAAGGAAATGAATTTAGCATGTACGACTATAGAAAAGTTGATGATACTGGAACTAAAATGTTTGGTGGTTCTTTTTTAGGAGGCTTTAGGGCTTCATTTACTAAAAAAGACTCTTATTATACTATCGCAAAAAGCTATTACAAAAATGGTAACATACATTTTAAATGTATTACATCAAGTCTCTTTAGACAAATTAAAATCGGTAAACAATACTTTTTTAACCAAGATGGTAAATTAGAAAACATAGTTGATCATGATAAAGGCTGGGATTATAGTTATGAAAAAGTGATTGAATATATTCTTGAAAGAAAATTACCTTTAGTGAGTGACAATATATATTATGGCGCAGAAATAACACAAGAAGAAAAAGAGAAAAAATATTGGCAATTAGCCTTAGACACTCGAAAAACTACCAATAAATCAACTTGGGAAATCGTTAAACTTGATGCTATGACAGGTGAAATATTGTATCAAATAGAATTCGAAGGCGATAGGATTTATCATTTAGATTTGGGCGATAACAATCCTCGAGCAATTGAGAAAATTATAGTTGCAGACAAAACGCTAAAAAAATAAAAAAACACTTTTAAACTAAAAATAAAGCTTCAGAGAAATCTGAAGCTTTTTTCATTTATAGCTTTTTTGTTATCTAAATATCATAAAAAACATACCTACAAGGTTTTGAAAACCTTGCAGGATAACACATCTCAACCAAATTTCCTAACAGGTCTTCAAGACCTGTTAGGTATTAAATTCTCCCTTATTTTACTGGCATTCTTAAACTCTTTTTCTAAATTTAGTTACCTTTGATAGAGATTATTCTAAATACCACTTAACTAAACTTAAACAGAAGAAAACAAAAAAATGGAGAAGGAAATACAATTATACCGAAATTCAAAAAAAACAAAAAACCTATTATTCTTTTCTTTAGGAGTTTGCATTATTTTACTCCTTGTTGTTCTTTATTCTGCAGGAATATTTGATGATGAATTTAAAACTAAGCCTCTTGTATTTTCATCTGCAGCTTTTTTAATCATGTTTATCCTGTTGCTAAAAACAGTTTTGAGCTTAAAAGATAAAAGTCCTTTAATTGAGTTAAACAATCAAAATTTCTATGGAAAAACGACACCTATGTCAAAATCTTTTGGTGTTGTTAACTGGGAAGATGTAGCAAATATCGAATCTCAAAAAACAGGAGGAGATACCTTAGTTGTTGTTACTATTAACAATCCTGAAAAATACGAAGGAAGACTTTCGAAAATGCTTTGGAATATGGCATATAACAAAGAAACCAATCAGTTAACGTTAATGTATTCAGCCTCTGAAATTGATATTGATGCTAATGCTCTTTTTACTTTATTTACTACTTTCTGGAAAGGAAAAACTTCTTTAAATAGTTAAATAAAGTGTTTATAAGATTTATAAATTCTTCGTTGAGTAGTCGTCAGATTTCACAGCGAAGAATTTATAATTTTTACCCTTCTTTTCTAAATTTATTTGACATGTCTTTAATAATAGGTTTTATTTTAGAGGAACCGTAAAACTTTACTATTTCCTTTTTCTCACTAATATTACCTCGTTCAAAAACTCTCCTAATTACTGAACTTGCTTGCTTATCCCAATTAATGGAATTAATATCAGTATCCCAAAATAAACTTTCTCTAAGATGATCAATATTAGGACGTTTTTGATGTAGTGATTTTTGTTTTTCTTTTTTAATATCATAATAAGCCTGCAGGACCAACAATGTACCTTCCTCTAAATCCAGCGCACTTTCGATTTTCAAAGCTATTGCTGTATTCATATCTCTTTTACCTTTAATAATAGCATTGATAGTTTGTGGATGTTCCATTAATGACAATGCAAAAGGACGCTGAGAAAGATTTCGTTTATCTAATTCCCTTCCCAATACTGCACCTGGATGAATTCCTTTATACTTTTCAAATTCTTTATTCATAAATACAATATAAACATTTTTATTTACATGCCGTAAACACAACTATAACAACATCAACAATGTACAAATTATACTTTCTAAAAACTTACTTCTTTTTACGTGAACCAATCTTTTTTGCGTCCTTATGAGTATAAAATAAATCAGAACATCTTTCGGCGTAATTAAAATAAGTTTCATCGCTAAAGTCTTCTAAATTAATTACTGCAAATTTCATTTTGGTTTTAATAGTTGGGATACTCACTAATTCTCCTTTCCCTTTATTTGCTGCTTCATCATAATAATTCCAATTCCCAATATAATCAGTTGTCAGGAGATTAACGCTGGATTCTCCGCTTCCGTCGTTTGCAGCGTTTCCAAATTCATATCGGCTCATACCTATCAGTTGTATTTTCTTGGTTTGGGCATTATACCTAAATTGATTTCTGTAACCAGCACGCATCCAATCATTAGAAAAGTAAAAACCATTTTTCGTTGAGTTTACACCACTCGTCTCATTCAAAATCTCAATAGGTTTACTTTGTATTGGTTTGTAATTATTTGTTGAAAGCCTACATACAATTGTCGATTTTGTCACGTCTACATATACCGTATCTTTTTTGCCATCATTGTCAATGTCTTTAACTAGTTTGTCTTGTCCAAAAACGACTATTTGTGCCAAAAGAAAAATTAATAGTAGTGGTGTTTTTTTCATATCTGTTTTTTTAATATAAAAATCTTTATAGCCTTACCTAACACGAAAGACCTCTGATTTACTCACGAAAGTTATACAAAAAAGATTAAGTTTTTTAATCACTCCACAAACTCTTTCCCTTTCCTCCATTTTGAAACCGTAAAACAAACTCGTGCTTCAATTTTGGTTTCCTGTGTATAAAAATTCGGCACTCATACCCTTTTTTTTATATAAGCTATTCCCTCGTAGTAGTTTTATAAATAAAAACGCTCAATTTATACTAGCAAAAACATGAAATCTACAAAAGAATTTACCGTTGCAGATTATCTGCTAACCCGACTTAAACAATTAAATGTTACGGAAGTTTTTCAGATTCCGGGTGACTATGTCAAACATTTTACCCAAGCCTTAGAAAACTTTGAAGGTATTCGAACAATTGGAACGTCTAATGAACTGGATGCTTCTTATGCTGCAGATGCTTATGCACGTACGCGCGGTTTAGCAGCCGTATCATTACAATATGGTGTAAGTACTTTTAGTGCCTTAAATGCTATTGCAGGTGCTTATGTAGAACGTAGTCCTGTTGTTGTAATTAGCGCTGCTCCCGGAGCAGATGCCCGACAAATTGGAAGTATGTACAATGTACTTTACCACCACTCTACCGGCAATCTCAACGCAGATCAGGAAGTTTATGAAAGAGTAACGGTTGCCGCCGAAACTTTGAGTAATTCTGTTGATGCTCCTGAAAAAATAGACCAATTAATTATTGCTGCCCTTACACATCAACGTCCTGTGTACATTGCATGTTATAAAGAAGTCTGGGGCGAACCTTGTCCAAAACCTTCTGATAAAAAACTAAAAGCTGAAATACCAAAGAGTGAAGTTGCAGCGCTGGAAAATGCCGTTTCTCAGGCTTGGACTCAAATTACGCAGGCCAAATCGCCACTGATTTTTGCAGGTGTAGAAATTTTGAGACACGGTTTGTCTAATCTATTAGAAGAACTTATTAAGGAAAGCGGAATATTGTACACCACAACTTCACTGGGAAAAACGGTACTGGATGAAAAAGGAGATAAATTTATTGGTACTTATTCTGATCAGGCTTCGATACCAGAAGTAATTAAATTGGTTGAAGTTTCTGATTGTATTCTGTCTCTCGGAACAATTATTACTGACGACTATTTATGGCTGGTAGAAAATAAGTTTTCGGATATGATTCAGGCAACTACGCAAGAAATGCGTGTTGGTTATTTTACCTATAATAATGTAACCTTAAAAGATTTTATCGAAGCACTAATTCAGCGTTTCAAAAAATCGAACTCGTATCCTTTAAAAACGATAGCACCACCTCAACCCAAATTTCCTGAACCATGGAGATCAAATTCGGATCCTAAATATAATGAAACGCCCAACGTTATAACCTTCAACCGCTTTTTTGAGCATACAGTTTCTTTTTTAGAGAAGCAAAAAATGTTACAGGATATCGTTTTGACTTTTGGTGTAAGCTCCTCTATGTATGTGGCTACAAATATTTATGGCTTATCTAAGAACGCCTATATTTCTTCTGCTGCCTGGCAATGTATTGGTTTTGAAACCGGAGCTGCTTCCGGAGCTCAGCTTGGCAGTGGCAAACAAGCTTGGACTGTAGCCGGAGATGGTGGTTTTATGATGATAGCACAATCTCTTTCAACGCTTGTAAAATACAATATCAATTCTGTCATTTTTGTAATGAGTAACGGAGTATATGCGATTGAGCAGGTATATGTCGATATGGATTCGTTTCAAGCCGGACCCGCTCATAAGTTTGATGAATTTGATATTCTTCCAAAATGGGATTATCAGGCACTTGCCAAAGCATTTGGTGCCAACAGTTACCGAGCCGAAACCGTTTCAGAATTAGACGATGTACTTCTTAAACTAAAGAAAAAAACAAATCTTCCTTCTTTGGTTGAAATTATAATCCCTCAAAAAGATCTTGCACAACAAATGTACAGATTGGGCAATGAATAATCTCCTATTAAAAACTAACAAACAACCTAAAAACATACAATCATGAGTAAGAAAACGTATTCTATTTTTGGAGCTGGTGCAGCAGGACTCTATACGGCCTGGAGGTTACTTAACGGAACTTCTAATGAAACAAAAAACGACAAAATGCTTATTAAAGGCGATGTACTAGAACTTTATGACTGGGGAAAATATGATTTTTCTAAAAAAAATCCAGGAACCAGAGAATCAGGTGCACGTGTCTGTACATGGCATTACAAGAATGATAAAAACAATTCGTACCTCGAATTGGGTGGTATGAGATATTCTTATTGGGACGGCACTCCACAAGGAGCCGGACATCGACTGGTTACCAAAACGATTGAGGAACTGGATTTAAAAAAAGATACTATTGAGTTCAACGAATCTGCTGATCCTCTAATGTCTTTGCGCTCTAAAAACATGTATATTTCTGACATTAATTCTAATAATCCTGCTCCCTACTTCGCTAACGATTATGCGCAGGACAGCCCACCCGATGATGGTTTTACAACAATACAATCTGTTGCAATAACAGCGACTTCGGGACCAACTACCCGAAGAGAATGGTGCAAGTTTTATGAAGAAGGAAAAATCAATATTGATATGCCTGACAGTTCTATTTTTCAAAAAGGAGATTTATTAAAAGAAATCGGATATTGGAATCTGGCTTATGATATGCTTGGACAAGAAGGTTTTAGTTATTTAGCTGATGGTAACGGTTATAGCTCGAACGTCGTAAATAGTCACAGTGCTCAGTCATTTAACGTTAATGATGAGTTTACACCGGGAACACAATATAAAACTTTAATAAAAGGATATTCCAGTTTATTTGACAGTTTATTTGAAGAAGTCGAAAAACTGGCCAAACAAAAAGGAATTACACTAAATTATTATCCAAATACGCGATTGCGTTCTATTTTGCATACTAAATCCGGTATTGAATTTACTACAGCAAAACGTGAAACGCCGGATACACTTGCTGAAACTAAATTTTGTGATGCTGCATTTCTTGCTATGCCAAGAGCATCTATCGAGTTGGTGGCTCAGGCAACCCGATATGCAGATAAAGAAGGTTTGGATGTATTGAATCACGAAAAAGTGCAACTATATTTAGAATCTGTCCTTATGGAGCCTTCGTACAAAGTTGGAATGTTTTTTAAAAGCCCTTGGTGGAGAGAAACTACTGCCGGAAGTCCAACTTATCCTGCCAAACTAACAAGTTATTTTCTGACTCAAGAGGGAATTGCCAAACTTAAAAAAGAAAAATTCCCAGCTAATTATTTAAAATCTATAGAATTAGCAAAAAATCCGGTTATTCTAAATATAGCTTTTAACGATAAAGGAAGTTTTATTGCTGCTGTAGAAAATGCAATTCAGGAACGTCTCACTTTTAAAGAAGAAAAACAAATTTTGGCTATTGCCGAATTGGATACTATTGGTCCGAGTATTACAGATATGCCTATCAGACAAGTGGTTTATTTTGGTGATAATGCTTTAAACCAAAAAGAGAAAAAAGTATACGGTATTCTTGCCAGTTATGATGACATTCAATACACTACATTCTGGAAAGCCTTAGAACTTGGTCCGGATACAACGAGAGAAATTCCTGAGTCAAGAGATTGTCAACCATTAGAAGGCCCGAAAGAAGCTACTCCGGTTATGATAAAAATGCTTCGCTCGCAACTGGCTGCATTGCACTTTGGACCAGAAGCTGATTATTCTGATGTACCGGAACCACTGGAAACCAGATATATGGATTGGTCTCTTCCTCCTTTTAACGCAGGTTATCACGCGTATAAATCGCATTATGATTTAGGTGATGTACAGCGAAAAATCAGAAAGCCATCACAACTTGTTCCAAAAGCAGATTGCGATATTTTTATAGTAGGCGAAACTTATTCTAATGATCAGGCATGGGTTGAAGGTGCTTTTTGTACTGCCGAATCTGTTTTGAATGACTTCTTTGGAATCAAACCTATCATAGACGAAAAATATTATCCATTTATCAGTCCGGAGTAATTTTTAAAGAACGGTTTTAAAATAACTTTAATACTCAATTGTACTTAAATTCACTACATATTTTAACTCGTTATTTATTCCGATTTTAAAACCTTCAAAGCTGTGCATTTTATTATAATGCACAGCTTTTTAACTTTTTCTAGTGTACAAGGTTAATTTTGACAGGCTGTAAAATATCCGTTTCATACCCTAGTTGGGTTAAGTATTCCAATCCATTTTGATTTGCAAATTTATTTGTTCCTTTCCAACCGTTTTTTTGTCCTTGCAGAATTAGTTCCCGAATATATTTTGGCTCATTAAGATTTACAGTATCTTCTATATTACGCATCCTGTTTATTAATTTAACACCCGATTTTAGAATTTGTCCCATAAAATAATGGTCGAGAGTTATAAAATCTATAGTTAAAGGTGTTGGCTTATATCCTTCTAAAAATACTTTTACAGTAAGTGTATTCGTTTGACTTTCTGAATTATATTTATCACTGACTATATATAAATACATCAAATTATCTATAACTATTTTTCTTAGTTTACTTTTCATTAATACATATTGACTTTATTAGTCCAAGAATTTAGATAAGTTTGATTTTAAATTTCGCATCAATAAATGTTAGCAACAGCAAAAATAAGCAGCACAAAATAAAACTTAGCATATTCAATTTCCAGTTTATTTTGAGTTCTTTTGTTGCATTTCGTACTAAAACAAAAAGAAACAAACAGACAAAAATTGAAATAGTGAGTAATCCTATTCCAAGCGAAAGCCCTAGCCTTCCTTCGTCGTTTGGACTTTTCAAATTTATCAATCCCGCTGCAAATCGCATTACAAGCGGAAAAAACAAAAAAGGGTAAATTTCAATTCGTTTATACCTGACTATCAAAAAGTAACACAAAATTGCCTGCAATACAGTAAATAATGGTCCTGCAAGGGTTATATAGTTTCTATGCCATTCCTGTAAATAAGATCCTGAAATTGGATTTGCCGTATTTAACGATACTGTCATTTTATTTCCAAGAAATTGTCCCATTCCCCAATGCGCTAATTCATGGGATATAGTACTTAAAAAAACGGCAACGAAAACTAAAAAAATGTATTTCAAATTTATGCTGTTGGTATTTTTTTCAATCATAGTTGGTGTTGTTTTTTTAATCTAATTTGGGGAATAATCTAAAAATTCATTTTCAAAATCATTTTAATTAAATAAAAACAATTATATTAACGCTATAACTATAACAAAAATTAAAACTTTTAGAAGTCAGAATTTCTGGTAACTTAGGTGTCCCAATTAAATAAAAATACAAATTAAAATGATAATTTTGCAAAAAAAACAGTAATGTTACAACCTATCAAAAACTACAAAACTTTATAAAAAAATGGTTAAAAACATACTCTTATTTTTGTTTTTTAGTTCCTTTCAATTTTCGTATGCTCAAATTACCTTAACTAATAATATCGGAAATACACTTATTAAAACTGATATGTATTCTTGTGAACGAGATGAAATTTGGTCGCGAATATTTAAGCTTTCTGATTTTGGCATAGCTCCTAACGAACAATTTATTATAAAATCCGGACAAGTAGGAATTAGTAAATCTGATAGTGGTTCAAGTTTTCAATTTTATATTTACAGTTTAGATGCAAGTTATCCTTCTTATACTTTTACCAGACTTCCTATAAAAGCACGGGGAGCACGTGGTTGGCAAAAAACGCCAGTAATTGAAGGAAATCCTAGAGTTATTCAAGTTGATTTTGACGAACCGGTAGTTATTCCTGCTGGCGTAGAAAGGATCATGGTTGCAATACAAAAAATTAAAGATTTCTACAATCCAGAACCTGGACAAATTTTTATAGCCGGTACACAACAAGATATTGGAGAATCATTGTATTATGGTTGCGATCCTTATAATTCTTTATCTCCTACTACAGATCTATCAATTCCAGTTCCTAATGCAAATTTTTTCATCAATGTTACTGGTGAAGCAGTCGACTCACAAATTATAGGAGAAAAAGTAAGGCTTTCTCATAATATTTGTGATGATGTAATAGAAACAGATATTCATTCTTGTTCTTCTTCAACTATATATTGGGCAAGGACTTTTACATTAAAAGATTTTGGAATATCCGACAACGAAGAATTTACTATTAATTCTGGTCAGGTCGCAGTAAATAAAACCGGATGGGGAGCAAATATTAATTTTAACATCTATAAAATAGACGATAATTTCCCCTCCTCTTTTTCCGAATTAGATTTAATAGGAAGCAGTCAGAAGAGACAGGTTCCACCAGCAATAAATCGTAATTCTGAAATTTTACAAGTAGATTTTAATACCCCAATAGTAATTCCTGCCGGTACAAAAAAAATTCTCGTAGAAGTTCAAAAAGGAATTGAATATGGCGAAGCATTAACTTTTATTGGAGGTACTGCCCAAGACAACGATGTTTCGTGGCAAAGAAATTGTACAAATTTACCTGGTCAGCCTACATTTAATGATGAATATGTACCTACTTCTGCTTTTGGTAAACCAAATGCTAATTTTTACATTAATGTAACAGGAAATGTAAAAAATGTAACCTCTCACTTCGAGATGAACTTCTCAAACATTTGTTCAGAATTTTTAAAAGAATTTAGTATTGATGATAAATCAAAAATTGCTTCCGTTATATGGAATTTTGGTGATCCTGCCTCCGGAACAACTAATACTTCTACAGACTTATCTCCTTTTCATGATTTTTCTGAAGATGGTAAATATATAATTACTGCAGTTGTAACGGCTAAAGATGGAACTGTAGAAGTTTTAACTGAGACAATTGATGTTACAGAGCCTCCTAAAGCTTACGGGATTAACAATATTTATGCATGTGAAGATAAATTCGGTACTGGTATTTCAACATCATTTGATCTATCAGGAATTACACAAAAAATTTTAGGTGGACAAATTGATAAAACTGTGACATTTATTGATGGTAAAGAAAAAAAATACAATTCATTACCTAGTCCTTTTACAAATACAGTGAGAGGTAGAGAATCAATTACAGTTAGAGTAAGTCATAAAAACAATTCATGTTGTTATTCAGAAACTAGTTTTGATCTAATCGTAAATCCATTACCTTATTTACCTGCCATAGTAGACATAAATACATGTGACGATAATTCAAATGGTTTTGCAGTATTTGATTTACAACCTTTAGTTAATTCAATAATAGGAATATCAACAAATTTAAAAGTAGAGTTTTATCATGAAAATGGTCAAAAAATACTAACCTCATTAAATTCTGTAAGTAACTTAGTAGCTAAGGAAGAAAAAATTAAAATAAAAGTAATCAATACGGATACAAATTGTTACAACGAATCTAACTTCAAATTAATAGTTAATTCATTACCTACCGCAAACATTTTAGATGAACTTATAGGCTGTGACGATAACAATGATGGTTTTTCTGAGTATTTTGACACTTCACATGTAGAAACCAATATTTTAGGAAATCAAGTTGGAATGAAAATTTCATATTTTGATTCTAATGGAAATTCACTACCCAGCCCACTCCCTAATCCATACACAAATACCACTAAAAACATTGAGGTAATAAAAGTAAGGGTTGAAAGTAAGATATCCGGATGTCAAACCGAAACTTCATTAGTTTTAAAAACTGCTTCTCAACCTCAAATCAATAAAATTTTAAGTAAATATTCTTGTGACGAAGGTAATGGTGTTGGTAGTTTTGATCTATCAAATATAGAAAAGGAAATTATAGGCAATCAATCAGGTTTAAAGGTTTTATATTTTAATAGTGAAGGAAAGTCATTACCAAGTCCTTTACCAAAATTATTCAACAATACCAGACCTTGGCTTGAAACTATAATTATTAGGGTAGAAAACACATTAAATAATTTGTGCTATTCTGAAACAAGTTTTGATTTAAAAGTAAATAGTGTAGCTAGTACAAAAATAGAAAAAACATATTATCTATGTGACCTACTACCATCAATGAAAATAAATATTGACAACAATTTTGACCATTACGAGTGGAAATTTGAAAATGGTACTATTATATCCAATACTTATGAGGCTATTCTAGTTAATGCTGGAAAGTATACATTAACAACTGGTAAAATTGAAAATGAAATATATTGTGAAAACAGTACCGAATTTAAATTAATACGCTCGACTCTCCCTGTTATTAAAGAAGTGAAATACAGTGAGTTGACTGATCATAATTTTATTGAAATTATTACAGAAAGTAATGGTGATTTTGAATATTCTATAGATGGAGTGAATTATCAAAACAGTAATTTATTCCAAAATATTCGAGGAGGAACTTATATTACTCACATTAGAGACAAAAATGGTTGTGGTAAAGATGCTAAAGAAGTTATTTTGATTGATTATCCCAAATTTTTTACCCCAAACAATGACGGGTACAACGATTTTTGGCATATCAATGATATAGAAAAATTTCAAAATTCAAAAGTAACAATATTTGACAGGTATGGTAAATTATTAAAAGAATTATCCGAAAAAGATCTTGGATGGAATGGATTTTATAATGGAAAACAAATGCCATCTGACGATTACTGGTTTAATGCTGAAATTAATAATAAGTCTATTTTTAGGGGGCATTTTTCTTTAAAAAGATAATAAGCAAATCACTTCCATAGTATATTTTTACATCAACATAGTACAAAAATATAATATATCAGAAGTTTGCACCACTATCTTAATAATTAATTAATGTTATTTCTTCACTATCAGGTTTTATTTTAGTAGATGTTTTTGTAAATTTGCAAAAAATATTAACAGTTATAGTAATCAGGATTTTAGTTCTGATTATCAATACTTTTTCGTTTTATCATGTACACTTACGTCAAACATTATGAAGCCTTCTCTACTTTATAAGTTACTAGTATAAGCTTTTTTAAGTTTACTACTACAATCATAGATTAAAAACAACACACACAAACCTCTACATTATTAAAACCCTACAATTAAACACAATGCTTAAAAAAAACAAAAACCAATTTTTAATATTTTTTCTTTTAAATTTATTTTTTTCCGTCAATTCATTTGCTCAGAAAAACTTTTATGCCGGAATTGAAATCGGACGCCGTGCAGTAAAAACTACAGTCCTTGATGTAAACAACATTAAAAAAGCCGAATATAAAATTGTTTACTTCTCCAATGACAGAATAGCTCTTGCAGACCATATTGCTGCCACTGGTGGAGTTCCAGAAGATGATATCAAAAAAGTAAGTAGTATAATTAATGAACAGTTGGCTAAAATTAGAGCCGATTATAAAATTCCCGAAGAAAACATCTTTATTGTAGCCGCTCCTGTTTTTGAATCAGCACGTAATATCGATGCATTGAGAAATAAAATTACTTCGTCAACAAGCAAGAGTCTTGACATCATTAGCGAAGATGAAGAAGCAAAAGTATTAGTAAAAGGTGCTATACCTCCGGCTGATTATGCTAACGCATTACTACTGGATATTGGTGGTCAAAGAACCAAAGGAGGTTATATCGATGTGCTTGCTGACAACAAATTAGAGTTTATTCCTTTAGAACTTGATTTTGGTACGATGACACTTACTGATGCCGTTAAAAAATCTGTTGCCAATCCAAACCAGGCAAACGACATGTCTACCTATCAGGAAAAATCTTTTGAATTTAATACTGTTTTACGCAAAAAAGTAAAAGAAATGGTAGATTCGAATCCGCTTTTAGCAAAAAAAGACAAAATATATTTGTCTGGCGGAGCTGTATGGTCTTTTGTAACCTTATACTTTAACGAAAGCGTTAAAGAACACTTTGTTCCTTTAACACTAGAAGATGTTATCAACTACGATGCAGTTCTTAAAAACAATTTTGTAAAGTACAGCAATCTTGCAAAAACAAACAAAGAAGCAGAGAGCGTTTTAAAAATTTATGACCAGTCATACCTGATCTCAGCAAACAATATTTTGTATTCATTTTTAGAAGGCTTTCCAAACTTAGCAACAAAAAAAGTATACTTTGCAAAAGAAGGACAAATTACATGGCTTCTGTCTTACGTAGCAGATCGTTCTAAAAAAGTAAACACTAATTTTTAAAACGTATACTCTTATACTCTAGTTATTCCAATTAGAATAAAGAAAGAGTTGAATCTTACTAATAAGATTCAACTCTTTTTGTTTATAATTCTAAAAGAAAATTTAGAATAATTTAATTCCAATAATCCCGGCAACGATAAGTGTAGCAGACAAAAGTCTAAATACATTTGAAGAATCACCAAAAAACAATATTCCAACCACAAGTGTACCTACTGCTCCAATTCCTGTCCAGACAGCATATGCGGTACCAATTGGAATTGTTTTTTGAGAATAAAACAACAAAGCTCCGCTAATTCCCATAGATAAAACTGCCGAAGCTATCCATACATATTTACTATTGTTATCTGACTGTTGCGCCATTTTCATACCCAATGGCCAGCCAATTTCGAAAATTCCCGCAATTACTAAAGCAATCCAATTCATTTTTTATAATTTAATATTGAATTGCAAAGGAACTCAATATAAAAAGTGAATTTTTTGATGTAGATCAAAATCAGTTACAGCTTTCTGATTCGGCTTAGCGTTTCTTGAGTAATTCCGAGATATGATGCAATATGTCCCAGATTAATTCGGTTTAAAAGATTGGGCTGCTGTTTTATTAATGTCTCATAACGTTCTGTAGCTGATTCTGTATGCAATGAAACAGCTCTTTCTTCGAGAATGATACAAACTTCTTCGGCTATTTTTCGTCCGATTAGATTTAGTTCCGGGTATAAACGATACAGTTCATTCAAATCATCTGATGAAATAGCATAAATTTCAGAATCCTCCAGAAATTGAATATTCTCAAATGATGGTTTATTGGCATAAATGGGCAAAATGGAACCAAAAATCTGGTTTTCTTCTCCAAACCAAGCGTTAACTTCTTTTTCATTTCTACGAAAATAAACGCGTATTATCCCCTTAGCAATTACAAAATAACTGGATAGATTTTGTCCTTCCTTCAAAAAGTGCTCATTTTTCTTTTTGAGAAAATAATTCGTTCGTCGATCAATCTCTTTTACTGCTTCATCACTAAGGTATCCATACTTACTTAGTTGCTGAATAAGTGGATTTCCGATATGAGCTTGATCTGTCATTTTTTATTGGTCTTATTAAAAAAGATATAAGTTCTGTAAAACACAACAAAGATCGCGAATACTATCGTTATCCAGGGATTAAAATCTATTTTATCAAGCTTTTATAAAATGGACAGTAAAATAGTAAAAGCTAAAAATAAGTATGCCGTAATTAATTTGTTTCTCTCTGTGATCATGATTTAGTTTTTGTAATTAAAATTACCATCTTATTTGATAAGGATATCTTTCATAGATCGTATTATCTTCGTTGATCGTAAATCCAAGTTTTGCATCTTCCCTGGCAGAAGTAAATAATCTTCTGGCTTCTTCTTCATTAATTCTCAATCTCGATAAGCATACTACTTTATAAAATTTCACATCTGAAAAATTGGGATAAATTTTTAATGCCTTATCAAATAAGATGATCGCCTCCTCCCATTTTCTTAATTCATATTTGGTAATACCATGATAAAACAAAGCTGTAGGATGTTCCAATCCTTTCCTATTATTGAATAAATCTTCATTGTACTCTTTAAATATTTTTTCAGCTTTCTCATATTCATTCAATTGCAAATAACACAATCCTGTATAAAATTTATAGGTATGATCCATAACATAATTGTTTCCGTATTTTTTAATACAATCCTCAAAATCATTAATAGCGTCACGGTAAGATTTACTAAAAATGCACTTTATAAAAGCTCTATACGGCTGATATCTTTGTGCGTCATATTGTACCGCTTTGTCAATAAACTGCATTCCTACTTCATATTTTCTGGCTTTAAAATAGGGCATTGCTTTTTGTTGCCATAAAGCAGCAATAGTGCTATCTTTTTTTAAACCTTCATCAAGGCAGCTTTGCCATTCATCCATCATAATACTATAATGATGACCTTCCGCACAATTAGTTACATATTCTGTTATTATAGCTTCTTGTTTCTTTTTTATTTCAGAATCTATTTGCGCATAAAGAAACTGGGAAATCGAAACTAAAATGATTAAAATTATATTTTTCACTGTAATTTGTATTTTTATTGAGATATGTATATTGTGTTATTCTTTAATTGAAATTAAAAAATATTCTGCATTTTTTTTTAATGCATCCTAAATAATTAAATCTGTCAAAATCATCATATCGAAATAAAATGTAATGCCGTTACATTTATTGAGTGATTATTTAGTTTCGATTTACGAACAGACTAATTTTATTTTTATAATTTTCGACATTTGTTTCATCAAGCAACATGCTCAAATGGTCACCTTTATATATTAATAAATTTCGCTTTGAAGTATCTTGCAAAACTATTTTTTGAGCATCTTCGAGATTTGTAATCTCGTCTTTACTTGCAACAAAAATTAAAATCTTTGATTTAATCTTACTCCATTCTTTAGAAAGATCATATTTGGTATCAACAACTATATCTCTTTTCTTTATTTGTTTTAATCTTTCTAAACAAGTATTTATATCATAAATACATCCTTCCGCTATAATAAATTCTGCATTTTCTCCCTGAAGTGCAATAGGTGTAACAATTGTTCCCATCGATAAAGCAACAATTCCCAAATTATTAATTCCTAATTCACTTTTACAATAAGATATAACAGTTTTCATATCTATAGCAAACTCTTCATAAAAAAGTCTATTAGAATTTATATTAAATGATGAGCTTTTTCCAAAACCTCTGTAATCAAACGAAATAACTGTAAATCCTAATTTTGTATAGAATGAAATAGAAGATAAATAGTAAGACATGTTACCGTAATCCCCATAGGCAAGTAAAATAGTTTTCGATTGACTCTTTTCTAACCTTTCTTGATTAGGTTCACAAATCCAAACACAAATTTTGACATTATTACGCTCTATAAATAATTCTTTGTATTCAATATTAACTTCTTTGGGAGTAGCTATATAATCCGCCTTTGGAGCAATTGCAAAGTTAATAAACGGATAAAACGTAAAAGGAACTAATAATAGTGATTTCATATTTTCTAAGTTTAAAGTAACATGTGGTGTTCTTTTGTTATACTCTGCCATTTTTTAGAAACTTCAAAATACTTTTCTCTTATCAAATTAAAGATTTCCTTCCCATGGTCAGTTAAAACGTTACTTTCACCATTGTAGAAGCTATTTATTATATCAAATCTATCCAAATCGTGAGCGCATTTGCATAAGTAAAAACCAATTCTTCCTAACACTTCTTTCTCTTGTCTCTTTTTGAATCTATTCTTTGCTAAAGAATTATCTAAGCACAAGAATATAGCATAATAGGTATAAAGTTCATGAAAAAGTGTGTATACAGTCTTATGATCGTTTAATTTAGTCAAGTCTTCAACCTTCTGTTCTTCATCTATAATAAAGATCATTTTTCGGTCATGAAGTAATGTCGTCAAAATAATATGTCCCGTTTGATGAGCAATATCATCAATAAAAAAGACCTCATCATATTCATCTTGATAAACATTCAGAAATGCAATTCCATGCGCTTGTGCACTTGAAAATGAATTTGTAATATTCGGATCTGTTTTAAAAAGCAATATTTTTTTACAACATTGCTCGATTAATTGAAAATGTTCATTTGAATCTTCTTTGATAAACAATAATGCATTCGTTAAATAAGATATATTTTTATCAAATAATGTACTGCCAAAAGTAATCTCAGAGTCAGAAATTAATCTTCCTGCTGTATCTGAAAAAACAGGTCGCAATAAATTGAATGAATGTTTTAAAATTTCAATATTTGTATCTTTGATCATTTCTATCGGCTCAAAAAATTCAGGTTCATCCTTTTTGAAATAGCCTAATTTTGGCAAATAAGTAATCTCTGTTTCGTAAAACAAATGATTAATTCTTGTTTCCTCTTTTTTAATAAAATAACCTTGCATTAATTCCCTCAAAAATTGATTTGTAAAAGCTTCTTCTCTTTTATAATTGAAGTAAAAAAACAATAAAGGTTCGAGAAACAATGTATCATCATCAATGTCAACTTTTGTTAAGATCTCCGGATCTTCTGTATAAATTAATAATTTTATTTTATTAATTATTTCTGTTTGACTAAAAGTAATGTTTAGCATGGAGGATATTTTTAATCTTGATTATAATATTGACATGTAATTCGTTCATTTATAACTTGTAAACATTCTGCTCTGTATGCAGCTACATTGGATACATTAAAATCGTTGCAGAATATCTTCCTTCGGTTTTGGCTTTTATAGTTGCACTTAGCATAGTAGCGCCATTTGCTACGTATTGATCTGTTACAACCATAAGATGAAAATGAGTGTGTTCTCTGTAGGAGACTACACCCTTAGGAAACGGATTTTTAACACTTTTAATTTCCTTTTTCTCCAAGAAACAGAGTATTTTTTCTGTACTTACACATTCCTCGATAATATTACTTACTATTTGCAATCCTTTGTTGTCGGTTATTTTCATAATTATATTCTTCGATTTAACACTTCAATGAAAAAAACCTATTTCAAAATTAACTTATAGGCAAGTAGAGATTGCGTAATCCATTTCTTCATGCAATTGTTTGCCGTAAGCATATCTCTTATTTCTGAAGTCAAAACTAGATAAACATGTTACCGGACGCAAACTAACGACATCGAAATTCAGGAATTTCGACATGAAATTCAGGAATTATATAGCAAGCACCATCTTAAAAAACTAGGAATGAGAAGGTTGAAAAAACAAGAAAATTCTAAGTTTTACTATGCCTTTGTAATACATTTTAATACTATTTTTGCAACACCCACGATGAAATTTTCTAAAAACGTACAAATCCTCTTTTGTACTAATCTTTTCTTTATCCTATTAAAGAGCCTAAACAAAAAATATCTTTTTTTTTGTTAAAAAGAGGGATGCTCAATTTTAAAAAAAATTGAATCCCATAAAACTTGGGATAGTTCTTCATTTGTAACTGAAAAAGAATAATATAGGTACTAATACTATTATGTAGATACAAATTAGCTCTGCTTATATTTGAATCTCAAAAACATCGTTTTTAAACAGAAATTAAATGACATGAACCAATTTAAATATTTTATTATTTTATTATTTACAGTACCCGCCTTCGCAACATATCAGTTCGATAAAATAAATACTGATACAATATCAAATGAAAAGCCACAAAAAAAAGATTTAAAAAAACTTTCTTATGATGATTTACATGATCTGTATTTTAATAATGTAGGTAATCCTAAAAAGCAAATGGTTTATACAAATATGTACATGGCGAAAGCTCAAAGTGAAAATAACAACATTAGAAAAGCCAAAGCTAATTATCAAATTGCTCTTTTATATTATAAAACAAATACAAAAAAAGCCATAATGTATTTGGATAGTGTAATTAAATATTCTCAAAACACTGGAGATAGATCTTTTCCAGTCGCTGCTTATTGCGAAAAAGCAGATTTCCTTAAAAAGCAGTTCAAGTTTAAAGAAGCTATGGCAAATTATAATGAGGCTGAGAAGATAGCGCTTAAAACCAATATCGATTACTATTATAAGGTCCGAGAATATATAGGTATTACTAAATCTGAGGACTTGGGTGAATATAATGAGGCTTTAGATATATATAAGGAATGCTATAATTATTATAAGAACAAAGATTTTAGAAGTCTAAAATACGCACAGGATTATCAAAGTATTATTTTCGGTCTGGCAGATTGTTTTAAATCTTTGCAGAATACAGATTCAACAACCTACTATAATAAACTGGGTTACAGAGAATCGGAAATAACCCAAAACGAAGAATATAAATATCTTTTTGTTTTAAACGAGGGAGCAAACCAAGTAATAGGCAAAAATTATAAAACAGGACTAGACAGCATTAAAAAAGCATTGCCAAAAATGATTAAATATGACAATATTGGCAATGTATTAGCAGCTTATTTTTATTTGGGAAAAGGTTATGATGGAGTAGGGAAAAAAACAATAGCCGCAGAAAATTTTATTAAAGTAGATTCTATCTATAAATCTAAAAAGGAAATAAGTACCGAGTTTATAGATGGATATCCGTATTTGATTTCGTACTATAAAAATTTAGGAGATAAAGAAAATCAATTAGAATGGATAATGACATACATGACTATTGATAGTACTTTACAAAAAAATTATAAAGAATTAAATAAATTGATACATAAAGAATACGACACACCACACTTACTTTCAGAAAAAGAAGATCTTATTATCTCTCTAAACGATGATAAAGTCAAAACATATTGGGGATTAGGAATTTTATTTTTAACCACCATTGGTGTAGGAACATTTGGAATATATCAATATCATCTCAAAAAAAAATACCGATCCCGATTCGAAAAAATAATAAAGGAAAAAATTACAATAAACAGTAATGAAATTAAAGAAAAAGAAATTGAAAGTACAGGTATAGCAGAGGAATTAGTAAATGCGATATTAGAAAAGCTGAATAGTTTCGAGAACAAAAAAGAATATCTGGAACCGAATATTACGGTACAAGTGTTATCAACCGCATTTGATACCAATAGTAAATATGTATCTAAAATAGTAAACGTTTATAAAGGAAAAACATTTATTCAGTACATAAATGATTTAAGAATAGAATATGCAATAAGCCAATTGCAGGAGAATAAAATACTTCGAAAATATACCATTCATGCACTTGGTTTAGAATTTGGTTTTAACAGCGCTGAATCGTTTTCGAGTGCTTTTTACAAAAAAGCAGGTCTAAAACCCACTTATTTCATTAAAGAACTAGATTGCAGCATAAATAATTAAATCGCTAAAAATCAAACAATTGCCCTTTTTAAATAACCTGAAATTCCTGAATTTCGACATGTTCAAAAAGTTTTTTACAAATTTTGCAAACATGAGATTCTATATTTGCTACCAAAAAAAAGAAAATCATGAAAAAGAAAAGCGAGAAAAAAGGAATGAAAAAATTTGAAATAGAAAAATTCGAAATAGCAAAATTAAAAAATTCAATTATTAAAAAAGGTGGTACTAAAAATGATAATCAAAGAGAAACAAATCATAATAATGGAGGCGGTTCATCCAATCGTTGTGGTCGTTAGTTTAATACTTAAAAACAAAAGACCATCTTAACTAAAATTTTTATGAAACAATTCTACATAATTCTTTTATTCTGTTACTTATTTAATGGTTGCAAAACTGTAAATAATTCTAATTATTCTAACATCAATTTTATCTCAAAAAAAGATCTGACAGACTCAGAACTACAAACCTGGTATCAAAAAGATTATGTACAGGATGGTATTCCCGGAATTTCTTTAGATAAGTGGTATAACCAAAACAAACAACCTAAAAAAAGTATTCCGGTTATTGTGGCTGTAGTAGATACTCAAATAGATTCACAGCATGAGGATTTACAGGGTCAATTGTGGATAAACACTAGAGAAATCCCTGATAATAATATTGACGATGATCAAAATGGATATATCGACGATATCAATGGATGGAGTTTTACAGGTACAAAAAGTGGTGGCTATGTAGTTTGGAATAAATATGAATATGTACGTATCATAAAAGAATGGCAACCTTTATTTAAAGATAAAAAGCTATCTCAAATTGACAAAAAAGATATTCTAAAATATCAGGAATATAATAGAGCTCTGAAAAAATTTGATGAAGAGAATGCTTATTATAAAAGATGGCTGAAATCGCTGAATTATGAAATTTCACTTTATCATACAGTAAAAGATACTTTAAAATATTTTTTTCCTAAAGAAGATTACAGCTATAAACAATTAGACAGTTTGTATCAGAAGTATAAAATTAATGATAAGAAATTTGGGCAAAGACGTGATGATAACGACAAAGATCTGGGAGCCCTCATCAACTGTAGGATGATTGGTATGGAAATGAATGACAAAACATTAGAAGACATAAAAGATAAACAATCATACCTTGATTCTATTGTAAATAAAAGTCTCAAAAAAGAATATAATGAACGGCTTCTTATTTACGACAATCCTCAAATTTTAGAAAAAGGATATGGCAATAATAATGTTAGTAATAATAAAGCAGGCCATAGAAAAATGCAGGATCACTGCACTAAAGTTGCAGGTATTATAGGTGCTAACAGAAAAAATGATATTGGTATAACAGGAATACTACAGGAAGTAAAAATAATGCCTTTAAACATTTCTCCTTTTGGAGAAGAACATGATAAAGATATTACTATGGCTATACGTTATGCTGTAGACAATGGTGCAAAAATAATAAATATGTCTTTTGGTAAAGATTTTTCTTTACATAATGAATGGGTTCAGGAAGCGTTTAAATACGCTGATCAGCACAATGTACTATTAGTTCACAGTGCTGGTAATGATGCTAATGATATTGACAAAATTGCTCGTTATCCAAATGACTCTAATCCAAACGATAAAACTGAATTCTGCTCTAATTTTATTACTGTAGGGTCTGTGACGCATAAATTAGACAGTACGTTTGTTTCTGATTTCTCTAATTATGGTAAGTATAATGTCGACTTATTTGCGCCGGGTGAGAAAATTTATTCAACAACAGAAAACAATTCTTATGAATCTGATTCTGGAACATCTTTAGCTGCTCCAATGGTTTGCGGAACTGCAGCTCTCATATGGACTTATTATCCTAATTTTAAAGTTAATGAAGTCAAATACATCATTTTAAATTCCGGAAATCAATTTAATCTAGATGTTTTAGTACCCGGCAAAGAAGATAAAAAAGTTCTCTTTTCAGAATTATCCAAATCCGGTAGGGTTTTAAATGTTTACAATGCAATGCAACTTGCAGAAAAAGTGAGTAAAAAGAAAAAATGAAAGAGCAGTATACAATTTCTTGTTTCTCAAAATATGTTGTTCGATTACCTTTATTTCCATTATCACTTTATTTAAATATATCCGAAAACTATTCTCGTAAAGGAATAATTAGTATTTACAAAAACCCTTTCATAAAAGAAAGCCTAAAGCTGGCATCGCCAGCTTTAGTAAAAGAATTGGATAAATGGGTTAATATAGAATCCACTATTGATAATGATAGTAAAACAAGATTTGAATTTACAATACTAAAATATTTAGCGCGCATTTCGTCACGATGTACTCCTTTTGGTTTGTTTACTGGTTCTTCTATTGGAGAAATTAGTCATGAGACTAATGTTGTTGTAGCAGCTAAAGAATATCATACTCGATTTTCTCAATTTGATATGGAATTTTGGGCTGCACTGTTACACAATATTTCAAATCAAAAAACTGCTATTCTTAATTTAAGATATATTCCAAACTCTTCAATTTATGAATATGGGGATTTTTTTAGGTATGTTGAGTACGAAACAATTAAAACAAAAAGAGAATACAAAATTACCGCACTGCGTAAGTCAGATTTGTTGCAAAAAATAAGGCAGGAAACAAAATCGGGTTTAACTGTAGCTGAAATTACTTCAATTATAGCAAAAAACACTTCCGAAGCAACAGCAGCTACACAATTTGTTCTTCAGCTTATAGATTTTCAATTTTTAGTAAGTGAATTAGATCCTACTGTAACTGGAAGTAATGAATATGAGGTTGCCTTGGAAATTTTAAAAAATATACCTGTTTTAAACAATGAATATCTTTTTCTTCAAAAAATTAAAAAACAGCTTCAAAGTTTAGATCATTCGCTGATTCCTTTAGAACAACAATATGAAAAGATTAAAAGTGCTATTAACGACAAAGGATTTGATTATGATGAAAAACATCTTTTTCAAACCGATTTAAATATAAGCACATCATCAAATACATTAAACAGTAACATTCCAAAAAAAGTAATTCAGGGATTGTATTTTTTAAATGGAATTCAACAAAAAAAACACGCTCCTCTTAAAGATTTCATCAAGGTATTTGCTGAAAGATACGAATCCAGAGAAATGCCTTTAATGCTGGTTTTAGATAGTGAAGCAGGAATAGGATATCCGCCGAATCACGACATGAATGATTCCCATGAATTATTAGAGGCTTATTCATTTAAATCTAAAAAAGAGAAAACCGAACATCAAATTTGGAATTCTTATGAATTAATTTTAGAAAAAAAACTGCAAGAATGTCTATTAAATAAAGGAAAAAAAATAGTCTTATCACAAACTGATTTTCCAGACTTTAATCCTGATTTAAAAAATATTCCAGCTACATTCTCAACTATAATTGAGGTTTATAATAACGAAAAAATAAGCGTTGAATCTTCTGGAAATGTAAGTGCAGCAAAATTATTAGGTCGATTTTGCAATGGAAATCCTGAGATTTATAAATTAACTGAAGAGATTATTACCAAAGAGAAAGTGTTTCATTCTGATAAAATTTTAGCTGAAATTGCGCATATTCCCCAAACAAGAACCGGAAATATTTTAAGAAGACCTATTCTGAGAGATTATGAAATTACTTATTTAGCCAATTCATTCGATAAAAACAAAAACAACATAGACTTAAATGATCTGTTCTTATCTGTCAAAGGTGATCGAATTTTACTAAAATCCAAGAAATTAAACAAAGAGATAATTCCGTGTTTATCTAACGCGCATAACTTTTCAAGTAATTCATTACCAGTGTATCATTTCTTATGTGCGCTACAAGAGCAGAATCTAAAACCTATTTTCAGTTTTACATGGGGAGTTTTAGAATCGCATTATAGTTATTTTCCACGAGTAGAACATAAAAACATTATACTCTCTAAAGCAAAATGGATTATCGCTAATACAGATATTAGTTCTTTTTTAGATCTGCAAAATAAGGTTTTATATGATTCTTTTTCAGAATGGAGAATAAACAAAGCTATTCCGCAATTGGTCAATTTGGTCGATTTTGACAACACCCTTTTATTGAATTTAGGTACTGAAGCTGGAATTCACCTATTTTTAAAATCAACTAAAAATAGCGAAAGAATTATTTTGGAAGAATTTTTATTTACAGAAGAATCCGTTGTAAAAGACATAAACGGGCAGAATTTTTGTAACCAATTTATAGTCCCATTTTATAAAGAAAGAGTTTAATGCAAAGAGATTTATGTTTAGGAAGTGAATGGTTGTATTATAAAATTTATACTGGTGTACAAACAACCGATTTTATTTTACTTGAAAAATTATATCCCATTATTTTAAAACTAAAAAAGAAACAAATAATACAACAATGGTTTTTTATCAGATACAAAGACACCGATTCGCATTTTAGAATACGTTTTTTAATAAAAAAACCAACTGATCTGTCAAAAGTAATTGCATCTCTATATCCCACTCTCAATACATTATTAAAAGAAAATTTAGTTTGGAAAATTCAAACTGACACTTATAAAAGAGAGTTAGAGCGATACGGAAAAAATACAATGAAAGATTCTGAATTTTTATTTTGGAAAGACAGCGAAATGATCATTCAATACCTTTCACTAAAAAACACATTTGAAAAGAAAGAAATTGCTGTTTTGTTTAGCCTCTGTTCCATTGACTCTTTTTTAAATTCCTTTTCTATTCCTGATTTAGATAAACTTGCCATTTTAAATAATTTACAAAGCTCTTTTAAAAAAGAATTCGAAGCAGATAAAACTTTGAAAAAAGAACTTAGTAAAAAATATCAAGAATTATCCAATGAAATAGTGGACTGTCTAACTACAAAAGTGAAAGATGATTTTCGGGATTTTTTCAATATTATTAATGATAAACACAATCAAATTTCAGATAGAACTTTACAAATTAAAAACAAAATTCAACTTCCGATTAATGATTTTCTTGCACATCATATACACATGATGCTAAACAGACAATACACTTCTAAACAAAGAATGTATGAAATGATTATTTACGATCACCTATTTAGATATTATAAAAATCTAAGTTATAAATCGATGTAACTATTTAATTTCCTAAAAACTCATGATCGGTTAATGTTTTCATGAATGCGATAAGATTTGTTTTTTCTTCTTCCGTAAGTGGAATTTTTCCGGCATTATCTTTAAAAATAGGATCCAGATTTTCAGCATCTATAACACCATTACTAAAATAATCCAATACCGATTTTAAGGTCGTAAACTGACCAAAACTGCCATAAGGAGCCGTAACTTCAATATTGCGTAAAGTAGGAACACGAAAGCTCATAAAATCTGCGGGGATTCCAGTAACTCTGCCACGACCCGCTTCGTTAGAATTGGTATTAATCGGAAAACCAATATTTCTGAAACTCTGATCTGTAAATAATTCTGTACGATGACAACTCATACATTTCTGCTGAAAGGTTTTATATCCTGCTGCTTCACTCTCTGTAAAAGCTTCACCTTGGTTTCGTTTTACCTTGTCATATTTACTATTGGTAGAAATCAAAGTATATTCAAACTGAGCGATACTTTTGTAAATTCTGTCTGGCGTAATTTCTTCATCACCAAACGCTTTTCGAAACAAATCTTTATAATCTGCATCTCCTTTTATTTTATCAATTACTTCCAAAATTGAAGAATCCATTTCTTCATGCGTGATAATTGGCACGAGAGTCTGAGTTTCGAGCTGTAGTTTGCTACCATCCCAATTATAAAACTTCATAAACATTAAATTCTGAATCGACGGCGTATTGCGAATTCCTATTCGTCCTTCAATCCCAATTGCTTGAGGATTATGATCTGCAAAACCGCTTGTCTGAATATGGCAAGTAGAGCAAGAAATTGTATTGTCTGTACTGAACCGTTTTTCAGAAAAAAGCTTCTCTCCTAATGCTACACCATATTTTGTTGGCTTATTTAAACTTACAAAGCTATTTACTTCTGGAAAATCTGCTGGAATATTTAATGAAATCTCCGGATTATCATAATAAATCGCTTCAGTATCGTCGTTACTACAAGAAGCTACTAACAATAAAATTGACAAGAGACTAAATATTTTTTTCATTGTAAAATTAATTTCAGGAAATTTTTAAAAAGCCGTCTGAATTGGATAATTCAGACGACTAATTTTCATCTTAGTTTTGTACACCACTAACAGAAAACATTCCGCTGATATCGCTTGAACCGTTTCCGCCAAGATTATCAACAAACTTTACCATTTGGGCTGCTGTATGAATATTTGGTGTTGCATTATTTCCCATTTCTGTTCCGGTAGATAAAGTAATCGTATTTATTTTTCCACTTAACATTTTATCAAAATCTGCATTGATTTTAATCTTAGGTGCATTATTTCCAACAACTGCATTTGTTGAAAGATCTAAAGTAATATCACGGTAAGCATTAACACCTTGCGTATAGTTTCCTTCAGATCCTGCAACAGTACTTCCTGTATGAATAGACATTGTTTTGTTATCCGTATCATAAAAACCTTCGATCTTTGTAAAACGGTATCCTGAACCCCATTCCCACATCATTTCTGTATCATTAGCTCCAGCTGCTGCATAAAAATTAGGGAATTTTACCTGATCCAATGTGTTTTGCTCTGGTTTGATTCCTAAACCAAATTTAATTTGTTTGTAAGTTGCTGATGGTACATTGCTCAAAACATAGCTAAGCGTTGCCACTTTTGCCTGATCTATAACCGTTGCTCCTTTATCTAAATCATTAATATTATATGGAACTTCACTTCCATCATCTTTGATAAGACGGATATTACTAATTACATATTTTAATTCGGAAAAATGATGGATTTGTCCCGCAGCTGACGTATTTGTAGTAGCTGAAGCTGCTGCAGCGTCCCCAAGTACGATAGTTGAACTTTTAAAAGTATTATTGAATTCTAACGTTACATTATTCGCTACAGGGCTATCATTGTCGTTTGAACAAGATACGAATGCCATTGCAGCGATTGATAGTAAAAGGTATTTCTTTAAATTTTGCATTTTGTTTATTTAAGTAATTGTATTCTCTTTTTTGTTAATCGGTCAATCTCCATTTAACAGTTAGGAGGTGGTACAAAAACTTCTAAAAAAGGCTCTAATTTGCCAAGACCTTTATAAATCGTTATTTTCTGAATATTTATGATTTTTGAAAATTCAACTGAAAATTCAATATTCGAAACTAAAATAACCTCTATTTTTTTAGTAATACTATTTAGTTCTAAATCACTAGTTTCTGATTTCTCTAATTTTTTTTTCACATGGCATTTACCATGGCATTGTAATTCAGGTTTGGCTTTATTAATACAAAACTCTTGCTCAATAGCTTTCTGATTTAGCTTAAAATGTACAATAATCAATGCCTGCTGGAAAGAAACCAACAGAAATAGCATTGTCATTATGATACTAAAAGCTTTTTTCATTTTTTTTTAGAAATTGAATTTTAAAGAGGTAAAAATATTACGTCCCATCCTAGGAATATTTCCCCAGTCGGCATAAGTACTGTAATATTCATTTAATATATTTTCGGCTCCAACTTGTACAACACTTTTTACCTTATTAATTTTAAAAGTATAATTCGCTGAAATGTTCCAAATAGTGTAAGCTGCTGTTTGATCTTCGCCGTATTCCGGACTGTATTTAATTTGTGCAAAATCTCCATTAACGGAAGTTTGAACACCAAAATTATTGTGCATAAAATGAAGCGAAGTCTGGTAACTCAACGGGCGAATAAAAGGCAAATTACCTCCTTTATCGTCTGTTCCTTTTGCGTATGTAAGCGTTCCTTTCCAATGCAGATGTTCTAATATGTCATAACTTGTATTCATTGACATATTAAAAAGTGTTGCGTTATCTAATGCCGTATATCCTTTTACACCAACAGATTGGTAATTCATTGGGCTTCCCATACTTAAAATTCGACCAATAATATAATTTTGAACGTAGAAATAATTTACTTTACCCTGAAGACTAAAACGTTCATTTTTGAATCCTGCACTAGCATTTCCTTCATAAGAAATTTCATTTTTCAGATTAGGATTTCCAATATAATCGTAACGATCAAAACTATTATAAATATAATATCCGTAGCCTTCTGAAACGGAAGGTGCTCTATGACCATAACCTGTTCCAACAGAAAAATTAAACTGATCGATCGTAAGCTGGTAACCCGCATTAAGGCTTGGCAGAAATCTCGTTTTTTCCTGAGGTGCTCCCGGATGAAAAATCCAGTTAAACTCTACATATTTCGAAAAATTGTAATTTACTCCCAAAGATCCACCCAAATTCACCTGACTTTTCTCTGATAAATCCCATGAATTATTCATTGAAAGTCCGGCATATTTTGTAGTTACCCAAGGCCAGCTGTACGCAAACATGGTGCGCTTACTTCGATCTTGCGGATACATTCGCATTTCTGCAATTGATAAATTATCGTAAGCATTTAATTGAATTTCAGATGAATAATCATTCCTTTTTAAATTCGCTTTAGAAACCAGTCCATAAGTAGTACTCCAGCCTGGCATATCCATGTGAACCAAATTTTCCGGACGAGTGGTATCATCCATATAATGTTCTATGGTATTGAAATAAACCTTACTATCAACAACTCTAACCAATCCTTCTTCAAACAATTGTTTGAACGAAGCTGATGTTATAAGGGCACGTGAAAGTGACAAATCCATTGGTAATGCAGGAAAACCAACATCTTTAGCCATATCAAAAATAGCATCTAATCGTACCGATGACAAATCACTTGTTTTGTAAGCCAATCCTAATGAAGTATTGAACTTTCTATATTGTGAATGTTTCACCACATCATTATTTCCATCTTTATAATTATCTGCTTTTCGATACGAAATACTACCGTCTGCAACGAATTTATTGCTGGAATACGAAACATTACCTAAGTTGAAAAATTGCTTATTGTTAATCTCAAAACCGCTTTGGTAAGCTCCGCTCCACTTTCTCTCTATGCTAAATGCAGTGTTTCTTCTTTTTAAATCAATACTTCCTGCAACTGTCGCACCATGAAGACTTCCTTCCTGCCCCGATTTTATATCAATTGCAGCCAGATTATTACTTTCTACGTAAGATGTTATCGGATCCATTTTATCTGTACAGGCGCCAAAAACATGCATACCGTCAATAGTTACAGTAGAACGCTCGGTACTCATATTATTAAGTAATGGTTCCCAAGCATAAGCTCCTCTTTTGATAAAACTTATATTATCTGATGAAGACAAAAATTCATCTACAGAAACGGCCATTTTCATTTCTGTTTCTATTCGTTTTTTAGTCGTATTTTTTATTGTTACTTCTTCTAAATTCTTGATACTGTCATGATGCGCGTGTGTATTTTGCGCCTTTACAGATATTCCCAAAAAAAGTACTATTATTAATAGGTATTTCATAGCTTTAGAATAGTGTATCAATATAAAGTTCACTTTTTGCTCCTTCTGTACCTGGCGTAAAATCTGTTGAAACTACAGTTCCTTTTACGATCAATCCGTTTTGATTCATCATAATCAAATTAAGAGTCCAATTTCCTGTCATGGTATAATTAACAACTCCATGATATAAACCATCATTTTGTTGTGTCAAGTCCTTATTATTTGGTGAAGAATGATTTCCCATTGATGGTTCCGGCATTCTCGGGTCCAACTTTAACGTATAACCATTTACTTTAGAATATGAAAATTGAGAAGCATCAGGAAAAGTTCCACCAACAGTAACAGATTTATTATACTTATAGATTCCAGCAACTAATGGATTTTCTGAAACTGTAGGTCTTTGAGGTGCAACAAGAGCAATAAAATACTGTTCACCATCTGTTCCAGTAAATGATGTCATATTCAGGTTTTTGTTACTCTGCTTTTCTACTGTAATATCTTTAGCAATATCATATTTTTGATTATCAGCCGTAAAACTAACGTACAATTTCCAATTTGCTGTAGCTGCACTTTCACTTGTAAAAACGGAATATCCGGCATAATATTTATTTACTGTGTCATAAGATAACGCATAATCATGCGGACACGAAGTAGCATTTTCAGTAGAAGTCAGTAGAGGCAGAAACGTCACCTCAGACGTATTTATTTCCTGATTGTTCTGAGCATTAATAACTTTAAGATGAAGTTCGTTATAGCCCTTATAAAAAGTTCCGTTTAAAGACTCAATACTAATTTTGTAGTTTCCGCTGGTAAATGTAGTAGTTTCTTTAAATTCATAATTTTCAGGAACTTCAGTTCCTAATTCAGCTTCGTAATCTGTTTTGTCAATAGTACAGGAAGTAACCACATAAAATAATGTGATTACTAAAATTTTAAAAGATTTCATTATCAATTAGTGTTTTGTAAACTGTTGAAATATAAGCATACTACCATTAGATCTGAATTTCAAATCCATGCCAAAATGCTGTAAAATAAAAACTATAAGTGATGGTATAATCGGAACAATAAATACTAAAATGTATTATCCGATTAATGAATGATGATTAGAAAAATCAGTATAACTAAAATTTGGAGTACTATAAGAAACTAACAACTATAAAGAATATTATTTATAATTGAGATAACAAAATTCATTATAGTATAGATCAATTCCAAAAACTAGAAATCAATCAAATATTATTCTACAAACTTAAAACTGAATTTTTAATCTAGATTAAATAGAGAGGAGGATGAAAAGTAAGATTAGAAGCTCCTATTGGCTTTTTTTCGAATAACATTGAAGCATTTTCTTTAACTTCTTTTACAACTACATAATTGAAGTTAATATCAGCTGTATTTTGCACATAAACAAGTTCTAATTTATCTTTTAGACTGTCTTGCATTCTTCTTTCGTTATCTGAATATTTTTTGATGCTCTTTTGAAGTTCGCATCGACCATTACAACTATTATAAGATAATTTACGCTGTACACAGATTGTTTTGGCAATCTCTTTCTGGTTTATTTTAAATGAAGCATATACAAACAAGCTGCCAAAGGATGGCGACAAAATTAAGATAGACAGTACTATGATTACTAATCGTTTCAATTGCTTGTTTTAGTGTATTTGAATGCAAAAATACGTCATTTTTACTTTTGTTTAAATGAAAATCGCTTCTTTATTTTAAAAAAATCTTATGATCTCATTAAACTTTTAAATTAAACTTGAAATCCCCCACAATTATCCA
>NZ_MUGW01000014.1 GCF_002217285.1 Flavobacterium hercynium
AATTTTCAACTTTGATTTAGTTGCTTGTCAGTATTTCAGTGAACGTTTGTGCTTATTGCGGGTGCAAAACTACACCCTTTATTTACATTTACAATACTTTTTGTTACATAATTTACATCTTTTTTAAAACTTTTTCTTAACTCACTGGTAATGCAAAACTTATAATTTCTGCTATTTTAGTAATTGTAGGATTTTTGAGGGGGTCATTTCTGTTTTCGCAATTTTTGGGGGCTTAAAACTTGCCGTTTTATGGACTTCGCAGGTTTTATTCCTTATAATTTGTTTTTTTCTTTCACGCAAATGCGCTAAGGTGCTAAGGTTTTTTCTTTTTTGTGTTGTTGTTCTTGGCTCAACTGCTCCCATAGCCCCGATGGAAGTGGAAATCCTTTCGCTTTTTTCTTTAAAAAGCGAAAGATTGTAGCGCACAGCGGGAAACAGCTCCTGAAAAATATACTTCTTCCTTATATATCTACTATATCAAACCTAACAGGTTTGGGAAACCTGGTAGGTTGTTGGCTCCTTTATATAGTACTTCATAAGTTGGACTTATTTAAACCTACAAGGTTTGGGAAACCTTGCAGGATTATGAATAACATACTCCTTATATATAGGTACAAAAAAACCCGAGTCGCTTTTGCAAGCTTTCGGGTTTTTGATTTTAATCTTTGTACCTAGTATATAAGGTAACATTTTATTGAAAGCTTGGAATTACTTTATGATAAGTTTTTCTGTCGCGGTTTTACCATCTTGTTCTACATTTAATATATAGACACCTGTTGATAATCCTGAAAGGTTTATTTGTTGATCTTCTGTTTGTAGAGAGAAGACTTTTTTACCTGACATATCTGATATTCTAATATTCTTAGCTGTAGCAGATGCTGTTTCAACATATACTTTTCCGTTATTAACCGGATTTGGATAAATTACGAATCCTTCAATCGCGTTGGTTGGTAAACCTAAACTACAAGCTGTAGTTGAAACATTTACTGTACGTGTTATTGATGCTTCGTTATCTTTTCCATCTTTTACTGTGTAAGTCAAAACATAAGTACCTGGTGTATTCACATCTACTGTACCAGACACAGCAATAAATACAGTTAAATCTATATCTAAGTTGTCTTTTGCCGTAGCTCCCGGATCAGTAAACGGACATCCTTTATCTAATGCAACAACTGCATCACCCAATAATGTAATTGTTGGTTTTGCATATTCTATTGTTACTGTCCATTCTACTACATCTCCATTTTGTGCTACTACTTCGTAAACTACAGGTAAAGTATAATTCAATGTAGTTACTCCACTAATTTGAGGATCGACTCCGATTTGCAATGTTGCTAAATTAGATAACTGGAAAGTTGGAACTAATGCTGCAAAATCAACTAAGTTATCTACTAAAACAGTTACCGTTTTTGCAACCGGATCTATAATACTTGATCCTACTTGGTTTTGTACTGTATAGTTAATAATATTTGCTGCATTATTTTTAGCATTTAGCGTAACTACATAGTTTGTTACTGAAAGTTTATTTTCTGAAACTACGGTTACTACAAAACTATTTGTGTAATCTGCTGCAATTGTTTGCGAGTTTGACTGTAACACTCCATCTATATAAAGCGAAGCTCCTGGCGAAACTACGAAATCTGCAATTAAATTAGCAATATCAACTCCAAATAATACTGTTTTAGTAACATTACTTCCTACGATATCGGTATTGATTTCCTGAGCCAAAGTTGAATTCGCTGTCGTTTTGAAATCATACGAAAGTAATTTACTTTCATTACTTAAACCTGTAATGATTTTAATTGTATAATTTTCTACAAGTCCTGCATTAAATCCTCTTCCTTCTACTGTAAAAGTAACTGGATTTGTATAATCGTTTGCTGTTACTCCGTTTACTTGCTGATTTCCGTTAATTGTAGCAATACTATTCATCCCTAAAGAGAAATTTGCAACTGCACTTGTAACATCTGCACCATCGTTTAATACTACTGAATATGTTTTGGTTGTCGCATCATAAGATGATGATAATTGATTTACAAAATCTATACCTTGCATCAAAACCGGAACATTCCAGAATTTACCTTCTCCTAAACCATCTGTATCTGCATTTGTTACTACAGCTGTATTATCACTAATGGTACGATCGAAAACAAATTGCTTGTTTCCTTCTGAAAAAGGATAATAAGCTAATAATCCCGGCTCGTCTCCAATATATTTTGTTGTAGCATTAGCGATAATTGTTGCCTGACTACGAACACCTGACCAGATACGAACTTCATCTATGTTTCCATTCAAACCACGTGCTAAACCTGCATTGTTTCCGATATATGTCGCAGCTGATGCATTTGAACTAGCTGCTCCTGCTGTACCCGTACTTGTGTATACTACTTCTACTCCATCGATATAAACTTTGTAAACATTGGCCGCACTTACAGTGTAAGCAATATGGTGCCAGGTTTTTTGTTTAATAGAGTTTGCAGCTGTATTGATTACATACGAACCTGCAGCAGTAGTTATTGAAACTACTAAACTATTTTCTTTGTAGATACCTAAGTTACTGTCGTTATGAATAAATGCTAACGCTGTACTTTTATCTAAAAGTCTTCCGTATACTGTTGGCGCTTTTTGGTTTACCCAAGCTTCAAAAGTATAATCGTTTGTCAAGTTTAAAGCTGGCGTAACATCAGTTTTGATAAAATCATTTATTCCATCAAAAGTTCCTGTAACATTGGTTGCATAATCTGGAACATGTGAAATAACAATTGATTTCGAATCATTAGTTGGATCTGTGTCACCTGCTAACTGAGTATAAACTTCTAATGTATAATCCCCAGGTGTACCTAAATTAGCTTTTGTCGGGAATGTATAATTAGCAACTGAACCTGCAGGGATAGAAGCTGTAAATGTTCCTACAACTTCAGTACCTCCATTAATTTTATAAGCTACCGGGAAATTAGAAATTGGGGCATTCGATAAATTACGTATTACGGCAGTTACATTTACGGGTGCTTTTCCTGGCTTAAATGGTGCTGAAATTCTTTCTACACTTGCATTTGCTTCTGTGTACGGCAGTACGTTAACTGTATATTCCTCTACTTCAAAATCTTCTCTTGAGCTTGTTAACCCATCAAAAGTTGGCCCTAAAACCACATTGAAATATTCCTGTGATGAACGGAACATGTGTATTACACGCATTTGTTTTTCACCTGCTGTTGTTCCTGCCGGAATTGTCAGACCTCCCACAAGTGAGAAATTATTTCTAAAATAATGTGTACTAGTCGTTGAAGGAATTGCTGGCGATGCAGATGTCTGCAATGTGTTTACCCAAAATGTTCCTGCATAAAACTCATCTGTTAGGTTTCCATCACCATTTAAATCAATAACAATCATGGTAAATACCCCAACATTAGCTACCTGATCTCTGCTTATTGGCGCTTCTGGTTTTGTTATCGTTACTTCTGGCTGGTATGTAAATCCTGCATAAACAGGAATTTTAACTGATTTGAAATCCGAATAAGCTGTTGTTCCCGACGTATTTACAACATTATCCCATTTCAATTTAGAAATAGCATATCCATTTGTATTAGTGTGCGTTGGCAAGTCATTTTTGTTATATACCTTTTTTGCACGAATATCGTTACTTGCGTTATCATCTGCAATATCTACACCGCTTGTAATAATAAACTCTGCGTTAGCGGCTGATAAATCTGCTTTAGCTGTAAAAGTATAATTTACTGTAGCATAAGCAGCAATAGCTGGAACTAGTTCTGTTACTTTAGCTCCATTATCTACCTGATAAAATACCGGATAATCTATTAATGCATTTGGACCTAAGTTAGTAACTCTAATTGTAATATCATGTGCATTAGATTTCTTTCCTAAAACTTCCGGAGCTACTATCGAGGCAATAGTTACATCATTAATAGCTAGTTTAGGAACACAAGTTATAGCGGCAACCCATCCTTCTTCATTATAAATCTGATCAGAAACAAATCTAAATGTTAATTCTCCATTTATTGCAGAAGAAGTTAATGATGTAGGCAAATCATTACCTGTGAATGATCCTAACAAAGGTGAAGCAGTATTTGGCCCGTTATAAACATATAAGTAGTCGTAATCTTGTTCTAAATCAAATTCACTGAATTCAACTTTTATACTGCTACCTGGAGTTTGTGGCACAAAAGTAATCGTCTGAGTAAGCTGATCTCCATAATTTCCATAGCGAGAACCGCCGTCTGTAAATGCCGCTGAACAAGTTGTAAAAGTAGGTCTTGATCCCATTAAGATATCTGAACCAATATTGAAAACTTGTTTACTTAATGTATTATTGTCTTTCACTGCATCGTTAGGAAAATCTACATTTGCTATTACTGTAAAAATACCTTCTGCCGAAAAATCTGCTTTTTGAACGAAATCATAAGATACCTCGCTTAATGGAGCGATTGGACCAGCGATTGTTTCTGTTACTTCAGTTCCGTCATTAATTTTATATGAAACCGGTACATTGCTTACTGCAGCTGGTGAATGATTGTAAATTTTAATTTTTACTGTCTCAGCATTAGTATATGCTGCGTTAGTAACTAACGATGATAATTCAAGATCTGTTGAAGTTGCTTCAAAAATATTTACATTATCAATATAAACCGCACTGTAAACATTTTCACTGCTAACTACAATAACATCATTATCTATAACTGATTCAAAAGCTACACTAAATGTAGTTCCTGCGTAAGCTGATAAATCATATAATAGTTCTGTATCTCCTGATAAAGCTGCACCACCATAAACGGTTACGTTTTGAGTGCTGGCAACCGGAGTTCCATTTACTACAAGTCTGAAGAAGTTTTTATTTGCTGCTCCTACACTGCTCCAAAGTAAATTGAACTTAAGACGAAGTGCTTTTCCTGTAAGCGTTGAAGCATCAATATCACAAAATGATACCTTTTTTATATAATCCGGGTTGTTTGTAAATGCATCTGCAATTGTACTTGCTACCCATGGAGAAGCAGAAGGAGTTCCTGATCCTGCCATTTTTGCAGCATCTAATCTTACTGCATCAATATATTCATATTTTACTAATCCTGTAGATCCTGTTGAAAATACATAATTAGATGCTTTTCTTGAATTGAAATCTTCAATGAAAGGTAAGTTTACTGCGCTTAAAACCGGTTGAGAAACTGGCTCTACGTTTACCGCTCTTACTCTTTCAGAAACTATTCCAGTAGCTATATCAATAGCGCGTACAGAAAACCAGTTGTCCTCTCCTGGTGTAAGGTTCGGAAAAGTATAGGTTGGACTTGTAACTGTTGCTACTACATCAAACTTGTAACCGTTCATTTTTAGAACTTCATATTTAGAACCCGGAATTGCATCCCAATCTAATTGGTAAGAAGAAGTTCCACAAGCAGAAGGAGCAATAACTAAATTTTTCGGTTCTTGGATGATATTAAATACCTCTTTTGAAACGTCTACTTTAGAACCTGCGATAACTCTTATTTTGGCATTAGCAATTATTCCCGCAGGAACTTTCCATGCAAAATTTCTAGCTGAAGACGGAATATCTTTCGCAATTAATTGGTAGTTTACTCCACCATCAACAGAGTATTCAAGAGTGAAAGGTTTTGAATCTCCTTCATAATCCCAACGAATATATTCTGTTGTTTCTGTGTTGAATTTTTCTCCACCAACAGGATACGTTAAAATTAATTCCGGAGCTACATAATCGTAAACAACTGAAAATTGTTGTGTACCAAGAGGCACACGTGTTCCAGATACAATAATTTTGTAAATTCCCAGAGAAGGATTATCTAGTGTAATCTGTTCGATATTATTCATCTTGTCTACCCCACGTATTGCATTTGCATTTGGAGTTGTAGGATTTAAAACCCAAGGTAAAGTTGTAACACCATCTTTTACAATCTTAATGTCTAAGTCATTTACCTGAACTGATGTTGCTCCAGGAGTACCTTCAGTATCAGAATATGCAAGAAGTACTTTTAGCGAAACTAAACCTGCAGGAACAACAATATCCTTTTCGTAAGTAAGTCCATTACCAACTTCTGCTGTGTAAAACATATTTTTGTCCAGAACTTTAACTGCACGTAATCCGTTTAGATTTCCGAAGCCGTATTTATAATCAGGACCTGGATTTCCGGCATCTTTTGCTGTATTGGTAACCAATGCTTTCATTAAAGAAGCTAATGGTTTTTCACCATAAATATTTTTATATCTTTCATACAGTAATGCCAATGTACCTGTCGTTCCAGGTGTTGCCATGGAAGTTCCACTCATTACCTGATACGAGTTGCTATAATCCAATGAATACACATCTGTTCCTACTGCTGCGATTTGAGGCACTAAACGTCCGTCGATTGTTGGTCCGAAACTGCTATAATTACTAATTAAATCATTAGGATTGTTAGCAGCAACGTGCAATGAGTTTTTTGAATTTTTTGTAGAAGTATTAAAACCTCCCCCTGCCGGATAAGCAGCCTGCGCATTTCCATTAGAATATACATTTAGAAGATAGGGAAAATCTACTGTAACTTTATCATCTCCAAAATCACCAGTATTATATCTTCCCACATTAAAACCTGACGTTAAGTTTACTCCATAAGAATTTGAAGTCAATTCAATTCCGTCTTGAGTTGCAGCCAGTCTTCTTTCGGCTTGCACAGACAAATTGTTTGATTGTGTATTAAAATTCCATCCGAACATTTGTACTTCAGGAGCCATTCCTCTTGCTTTTGGATCTAGTAAACCGGCACCTCCTATAGTACCTGCTACGTGATCTCCGTGAGAAGAATTTGATTCATACTCTCTGTTTACAACTCTTCCTGTATGATCTTTATGCGGCTCAAGATTTCCGTCCCAAACCCCTACTTTCACACCTTTTCCTGTTAGGCCATAACCTAACCCCGGAATCGTTGAACCCAAAATATTTGCTTTGTGCGATGTTAATCCTGGTTTATTATCGCTTTCAACTGGTGGAGGAACTAATTGAATATTTTGAACCCAATTCAGTTTAGCTATTTCTAAAAGCTTTTCTTTAGGAACCTGTAAATAAACATTATTAAAATATACTTCTATTTTATTTGATTTAACAAACAAACCTGTTAGATCCTGATTAATAATGTTTGTTTGAACTCCTTTAAAATAAGTAACAACGACTTTTATACCATTACCTTCTGAAGCATAATCCGGAATGGCATTATCAACAATTAAAGGATCTATTTTAAAAGCAGGATCAACTGATACAATCGCCTTGATGTTATCCACCGTACTGCTTTTACTGTAGAAATCAGAGCTAATAGCAGCATAGTACGCATTTCCTGATAAATAGCTAAGCAGTGATATTCCTTGATTTTTTAATTTTTGTTGTTCTGCAACAGATGGAATTTTTGTAAATTCTAACAAAGTATATTCCATTTTCGGAATTTGTTTGTTTGTGCTTTTTTTAGCTTTAATCTGTTCTTTAAAATTTGCGGTAGTTTTAATTCTATTTCCATTAACAGAAATAGTTAAATCATTGTCTGACGCTTTCTGAGACCATACTGAGACGGCGAAAAGTATCATGATCTGACTAAGTATTTTTTTGATCATTAAATAGTTATTTTGGTTAATAAATTGTTAGGAAAGAGTAAACCTACAAATTAAACCATAATAAACAAACTAAATTTTAGATATTAATTGTTAAATATCACTACTTTATTTAAATTTAATGATAAAAATGTAACAAAATCGTAGTCTTAGAACATTTTTAACGAATAAAAACAATAAATATTTAAACACGTAAATTCCTTCAATTTATCAATAGTTGTAATCCAACAATTCCTTAAAACCAAAACAAAAAAAAGACTTACAAATCAATTGTAAGTCTTTAAGAAATTTGGTGTATTAAACTTTTAATTTTCTACTGGCTTAGGCTGACTGGCTTTTTGTTGCCAATGGTTTATAAGATTGTCATAATTAACAGGATTTGCTGCCTTTTGATTACTCAACCTACCCGATTCGAAAGCGCGAACCAGAATAGTTTCTATCAAATAATCTTCGTTTACATCATACGGTTTGTATTCTGTTTTTAAACTAATACTGAACATATTAGCAGTTGTATTAGAAACAAAAGCTTTGAATCCGCTTTTTAATGTTTTTATAAGATCGTAAGTTGTTGTTCCCGTTTGTCGGTGTACTAATTTGACCAAAATTTGACCTTGTTTGCGAGAAAGTTTTTTAAGTCGGTCTTCAAATTCATTATTCAAATAATCTTCTACGATTTTAAAATATTTCTTTTTTTCACGATTGGTTTTCAAACGTTCCATGCCTTTGTTTAAAGCTGTTAATCTATCAGCCGCTAATTTTGCATACGGATAGGTTTTGTAAACTCTATTTTGAAGAATTAAAAACTGTTTTTGCGATTCGGGATCCAGTTTTTCCTTCGTAATTATAATTTCTGGTAATTCTATTGTATCATTTGAAATAGAATCGTATTCGGTGAGTATATAACCCATTTCCTGATTTTCTTTAGGAACAACTTGTGCCTGAGCACTAAAGGAAATCAATATAAAAAACAAAACAAAGTAAGTAAATCTCATAGAGTCATAATTTAAATGTAAAATTATATATTTATATACAACTCTAATACCAAATTTATAAATTAGCAAAAAAATATTTTTATGAGCACTCCATCTATCTTAAAAGATACTTCTATTGCTTTCCTGGAAAGCTACCTTAATAATGCCTCACCAACTGGTTACGAAAGTGAAGGTCAAAAACTATGGATGAATTATTTAAAACCATACGTTGATACTTTTATTACGGATACTTACGGAACTGCCGTTGGTATTATTAATCCTGATGCTCCTTTTAAGGTTGTTATCGAAGGACATGCTGATGAGATTTCGTGGTATGTAAATTACATTACAGAAGATGGTTTGCTTTACGTTATACGAAATGGTGGTTCTGATCACCAGATTGCACCATCAAAAAGAGTAAACATTCACACCAAAAAAGGAATTGTAAAAGGTGTTTTTGGATGGCCAGCTATTCACACCCGCTTGCGTGATAAAGAAGAAATTCCAAAAATAAGCAACATTTTTATTGACTTAGGCTGTGAGACAAAAGAACAAGTTGAGGCTATGGGCGTTCATGTAGGTTGTGTGATTACGTATCCTGATGAATTCATGGTTTTAAACGAGAATAAATTTGTTTGCCGTGCTATCGATAATAGAATGGGCGGTTTTATGATTGCCGAAGTGGCACGTTTATTACATGAGAATAAAAAAACATTACCGTTTGGTTTGTATATCGTAAACTCTGTTCAGGAGGAAATTGGATTACGTGGAGCGGAAATGATTGCGCAAACGATTAAACCCAATGTTGCTATTGTTACAGACGTTTGTCACGATACAACAACTCCAATGATTGATAAAAAAGTAGAAGGCGATCTTAAAATGGGGAAAGGTCCTGTAATCGCTTATGCTCCGGCTGTACAAAATAAATTACGTGATCTAATTGTTGACACGGCAGAAGAGAACAAAATTCCGTTTCAACGTCATGCGACTTCAAGAGCTACAGGAACAGATACAGATGCTTTTGCTTACAGCAACGGCGGCGTTGCCTCTGCATTGATCTCATTGCCATTACGTTATATGCATACAACTGTAGAAATGGTTCATAGAGAAGATGTTGAAAATGTAATTCAATTAATTTATGAATCGTTATTGAAGATTGAAAATAACGAAACCTTCTCTTATTTCAAATAAGAAAAATTAAAATAGTAATTCGGTTATTATAAACTGTAGTAACCGAATTAACTTTATAAAAAGCAAAGCATGAAAATTCTATTACTCGAAGACGATTTTACTTTATCAAAAGAAATATCAGCATTCTTTACTTCAAAGCAATTCGAGTGCTTTCCCTATTATGATGGATCTCTGTTATTAAAAAAATATTTTCCTTACGAATATGATTTAATTATTCTGGATATCAATGTTCCCGGAATTAATGGTATCGAAGTATGCAAGGGAATTAGGGAAGTTGATAAAAAAACACCAATTATTATGCTAACGGCCTTCAGCCAGATTGAGGATAAATTGGCTTCGTTTAATAATGGTGCAGATGATTATTTAGTGAAACCTTTTCATTTTGAAGAATTATACGCTAGAATATCATCACTTTTAAGACGAAAAGAAATTCCACAACAAGTTGAGAAAAAAATTATTGTAAACGATTTAGAGATTCAGGAAGAGGAAATGAAAGTTTTTCGCGCAGGCGAAGAAATTAAACTGACACCAAAAGAATTTAAATTGATTTTGATTTTAGCACATGCGAAAGGCAAAGTTTTATCGAAGCAGTTTATAGCTGAAAAATTGTGGGATTATCACATCGAAACCAATCAAAATACAATTGAAGTTTATATTAATTTTTTAAGAAAAAAAATCGATAAAGATCACGAAATCAAACTTCTTCGTACGAAAATTGGTTATGGATATTATCTAAGCGATCACGAATGACATTAAAAAACCGAATATCACTTTTAGTAAGCCTGTTGTTTACAATCCTATTTGGATTGGCTTCTACATTGATATTCATTTTATACTCTAATTTTAGAAAAGAAGAATTTCGGGAACGATTACAGATCAAAGCTTTATCGAATATTAAACTTTTAGTGAACGTTAAGCGTGTTGATAATCAGCTTTTGAAGATGATTGATCAAAACTCCATCAATAAACTATATGATGAGAAAACATTAATTTTTGATTCTCATTTTAAACTCATTTACAGCAGTATTGATGATGCTAAAATTAACTGGTCTATTGACGATTTAAAATATCTGAAGAAAAATAAAACCTTTTTTAAGCAACAGGGAAATTATGAAGTTTATGGTGTGTTTTATGACACTAAAGACAAAGATTTCTATGCTTTAATCTCTGCTACTGACGATTACGGAAAAAGAAAATTACTTTTTTTACGCTACACACTAATTGTATCTTATATATTTTTTACTTGTTTGTGCTGGGTTGTTACTTCGCTTATTGTTAAAAAATTAATGAATCCACTGGGTGAGTTTCATCAGAAAATAAAAAATATAAATGAGAATAATCTGGATACCCGAGTTCAGACTAAAAGAGACAAAAATGAGATCGATTTGATTGCGAATGAGTTTAACTTCATGATGGACCGAATTGAAATCTCTTATCAAAAACAAAAAGAATTTACAGCTCATGCTTCTCATGAACTCAGAACACCCTTATCCCGAATTACGGCTCAGATTGAGAATACGATAACGGATAGTACAACTTCTGTAAGAACTAAAAACTTCCTGCAAAATATTTTATCTGACGTTAACCAATTAACGGCACTAATCAACTCTCTTTTAGTTCTTTCTAAAATAGATACAAATAAAAATGAAATAGCAGAAGTACATCGTATGGATGAAATTTTGTTTTCTGCCATAGCATTTTTAAAGAAAAGTTTGCCCGATTCTGTAATTCTATTTGAAATAGAAGAAAATGAAAATCTGGATCAGGCTTTAGAAATAGAAGGCAACAAAAACCTACTTGAAATAGCATTAGGCAATGTTTTGAAAAATGCTTGTATCTACTCAGACAATAATCAGGCTAAAGTAAAAATTAGCTGCGAAGAAGACCTTCTTATACTATCCATTTCAAATACCGGATCTACTTTAAGCCAAGAAGAGCAAAAAAATCTTTTTCAACCCTTTATGCGTGGTAAAAATGCCAAAGATACATCTGGATTTGGTTTAGGCTTGCGTATTGTTAACAGAATTCTGACGCTTCACAATGCTCAAATTTATTACAGCATTCCGGAAGAGAATACCAATATGTTTCAGCTTATTTTTGAATCAAAAGTATAATCTTTTCTTAAAATTACCTTTTTTAAGCATTTTTTAAGCTCATCATTAAGGTGTCTTAAAGTCTCCTGATAACATCTTTGTATCAAATAAAAATGATACAATGAAAAAGTTATTTACAGTACTATTTCTGGTTTTGATTTATCAGGTAGGTTTAGCACAAAAGGCAATCACTTTAGAAGAGTGTGAAAGTCAATTTTTAAAAAACAATCTCTTTTTACTGGCTTCTCAGTACAATATTGACGCCTCGAAGGCTTTGACTATTCAGTCGCGTATCTGGGACAATCCCGTAATAACTGCAGAGCTAAATGCTTATAATCCTGAAAGAAACAAATATTTTGATATTGGAACACAAGGTCAAAAAGTATTTGGAATCGAACAAATTATTCATTTAGGCGAAAAAAAACGTAATGAAATAAAGTTAGCTCAAACCAATGAAAAACTGGCTGAACTACAATTTAATGACTTACTACGAACTCTAAAACTACAATTACGTAAAAGCTTTTACACTGTATTCTATAATAGCAGAAGTATCGCAACTACCGATAAACAAATTGCTCATATCGAATCTTTAATCAACTCCTACTCTATTCAGGCCGAAAAAGGAAATATTCCTTTGAGAGACGTTGTACGCTTACAATCTTTATACTTAAACTTTAAGAATGAGCGTATGGAAGTTGTAAATAGCAATATTGAAGAGCAATCTAATCTTCAATTGTTATTAAACACAACCGAAGATGTAATACCGGATGTGCCTAAAGGTGAATTCGATAAGTACATACAGGAAATACCTTTTGATCTTAAAAATTTTGAAACCGAAGCTATTGCTAATCGTCCTGATTATTTAGCGAAACAAAAAGATATAGAATCAAACGAATTAAATGTAAAATGGCAAAAGTCGCTTTCTATTCCGGATATTACGGTTGGTGCTACTTACGATCAGCGAAGTGGAGCCTTTAATAACGAGGCCAATGTTCATGTTGGAATTCCTCTTCCGCTTTGGAATACCAATAAAGGAAACATTAAGTATGCTAAAACCATTTTGGAGCAATCAAAAATAGAAAAGCAAAATTTTGAGTTACAATTAAAAACTGAAATTACAGCTGCATGGCATAAATGGGATGAATCGAGAAAAAATTACATCGTTATAAAGCCAACTGTAAACTCAGATTTTGAAGCAGTTTATAATGGAATCTTAACCAATTTTCAAAAAAGAAATATAAGCTTACTTGAATTTACTGATTTCATGGAAAGCTACAATCAGGCTGCTGTACTCGTAAATGAAATGAGGAAAAAAGTAGCCTTCTCCGCTGAGGAATTAAATAGTACAATCAATAAAGACTTATTTTAAAACTAAATAAAGATGAAATATAAACTAATTATAGGAATTGCTCTTGTGAGTTTGTCAATTGCAAGCTGTAAAAAAGAAATCGAAAATCCGGACACTAATACGACTTTTGCGCTTAGTGATAATATGCTGCAAACCACAACAACTGCTGCAGCCAAAACACAGCCTGTAAAAAATGAACTAAGCTTTTATGGGAAAATTACGGCTGACAACAACAAAATGATTGATGTCTATCCGCTTGTGGGAGGAAATGTTATTAAAGTAAATGTTGAACTTGGAGATTATGTGCGTAAAGGACAAGTCTTAGCTACAATAAAAAGTACTGATGTTGCTGATTTTGAGAAACAATTCATTGATGCAAAAAGTGATCTTCTTGTAGCCAAAAACAGTTTGAAAGTAGCTCAGGAATTATTTGACGGTAAGTTAAATTCTGAAAGTGACGTACTACAGGCTAAAACAGAAGTAGAAAAAGCACAGTCTCAATTAGGTAAAATTCAGGAGACTTATAAAATTTACAATATCAAAGCGGGATCTATCTATGAAGTAACAGCTCCAATTAGTGGTTTTATTATCCAAAAAAGCATTAATCAGGATATGTTATTAAGAAGCGACCGTTCTGAAAACATTTTTGATATAGCAGAAATTAGTGAAGTATGGGCATTGGCAAACATTAATGAAACGGATATCAATCAGGTAAAAATGGGTATTGATGCTGCTGTTACTACCTTAAGTTATCCGGATAAAGTTTTTAGTGGAAAAGTAGATAAAATCTTCAATGTTATTGATCCGGAGACTAAAGCAATGCAAGCCCGTATCAAGTTACATAACCCTGGATATTTGCTTAAACCTGATATGAACGCCAACATTAAACTTTCTTATAACGAAGGTCAGTCCATGATTGCTGTTCCAAGTAAAGCAATTGTTTTTGACAAGAGCAAAAATTTTGTAATGATTTTTAAAGATCGTAACAATATCGAAACCAGACAAGTTGAAGTATACAGACAAGTGGGAGAAACTACTTACATCTCAAGCGGTTTAAAGGAAAACGAAAATGTTATTACCAACAATCAGTTATTTATTTACCGCGCATTAAACGAATAAGACATGAACAAATTCATAAGAAATATTATTGCTTTTTCGCTTAAGAATAAAGCATTTACCTTTTTTTGGGTCGGGTTACTGGCTGTTGCAGGATTTATTTCCTTTAAAAACATGCCAATTGATGCTTTTCCGGATGTAACAAATACGCAAATTATTATCATTACACAGTGGAATGGAAAAAGTGCTGAAGAGGTTGAACGTTTTGTAACTTCTCCTATAGAAATCTCGATGAACTCTGTGCAAAAAAAGACCAGTGTTCGTAGTATTACTATGTTTGGATTATCTGTTATTAAAATTATTTTTGATGATGGTGTTGATGATACATTTGCCCGTTTTCAGGTAAATAATCTTCTAAAAAATGTAGCACTCCCCGATGATGTAGAACCGGACGTTCAGCCTCCTTATGGTCCTACGGGAGAAATTTTCAGATATTTAGTAAAAAGTGACAGCAGAGACAGTAGAGAATTGCTAACCTACCAAAACTGGGTTATTGACAAACAATTGCGTGCTGTTCCCGGAGTTGCAGATTTAAATGTATTTGGTGGACAAACTAAAACATACGAAATTGGTGTTGATCCAGTAAAATTAGCAAAATACAATATTACACCTCTTCAGGTTTACAATGCTGTTGAGGCTGGAAATTTAAATGTCGGTGGAGATATTATTGAAAAAAACGGACAAGCATTTGTGGTTCGCGGTGTTGGACTTTTGCAATCTAGAAAAGACATTGAAAACATTATTGTTGATGATGCTAACGGAAATCCGATTTTAGTAAAGAACCTTGCAGCTGTTTACGAAAGTTCGATGCCAAGAGTAGGACAAACCGGAATTGGAAATAATGACGATGCTGTTGAAGGAATCGTGGTAATGCGTAAAGGCGAAAATCCACAGGAAACTTTAGCCTTAATTAAAGCAAAAATTAAAGACTTAAATGAAAATGTCCTGCCAAAGGATATCAAAATAGAAACTTTTTATGATCGTGATAATCTGATGAATTTCACGACAGAAACGGTAATGCATAATTTATTTGAAGGTATCATACTTGTTACCTGTGTTGTATTTCTTTTTATGGCCGACTGGAGGACTACTTTCACGGTTTCAATCGTTATTCCGTTATCGTTATTGTTTGCCTTTCTGTGCCTGAAAATGATGGGAATGAGTGCAAACCTGTTAAGTTTAGGTGCAGTCGATTTCGGAATTATTATTGATGGTGCGGTGGTTATGGTCGAGGGATTGTTTGTTGTTTTAGATCGCCGCGCACATCAATTAGGAATGACAGCCTATAACAAAATTGCCAAAGGAAGTCTGATCAAAAAGACTGGAGCAGAAATGGGTAAAGCTATTTTCTTTTCTAAACTTATTATCATCACGGCTTTATTACCCATTTTTGCTTTCCAAAAAGTTGAAGGAAAAATGTTCTCTCCTCTTGCCTACACATTAGGTTTTGCATTAATGGGAGCATTACTTTTTACCTTAACATTGGTTCCTGTGTTATCACATATCCTTTTAAATAAAAATGTAAAAGAAAAAAATAATCCTTTTGTTAATTTCTGGGATCGAATAGTTAGCAAAGGTTTTGCCTGGACTTTTAAACATAAAGTAAAGGCGTTAATTGGATCTACAGTTTTATTAGTTGCTGTTTTCTTTTCGGCCACATTTTTAGGTACTGAATTTTTACCGCAATTAAATGAAGGAGCTTTATGGGTTACTGCTGAGTTACCTATGAGCTCATCATTACCGGAAAGTGTAAAGACTGCAGCTATGATTCGAAAAGATCTTGAAAGTTTCCCGGAAGTAAAAAATGTACTGTCGCAAACCGGTAGAAGTAATGACGGAACAGATCCGAATGGATTTGGATTTATTCAGCTTCAGGTAGATTTAAAACCTAAATCAGAATGGACCAGAAAAATCTCTATGGACGAACTGATTAATGAAATGGATGATAAGCTAAAAATCCACCAAGGTATAACCTATAATTATTCGCAGCCTGTAATTGATAACGTTGCAGAATCAGTAGCTGGTTTTAAAGCTTCAAATGCCGTGAAAATTTATGGTGATGATCTTGACAAACTAGATGAATTATCAAACGAGGTTTTAGCTCAAATAAAAGATATTCCAGGTATCAAAGATTCAGGAATTCTTAGAAACGTTGGACAGCCTGAAATTAGTGTAATTCTTGATCGTGAAAAAATGGCTGCTTATGGTGTAACTTTAAGTGATGCTCAGGCTGTTTTAGAATTAGCTTTTGGAGGAAAAACGGCTACTCAAAAATACGAGGAGGAAAAGAAATTTGATGTACGAGTACGTTTCTCTAAAGATTACCGTAAAGATGAAAAGGATATTAGCGAATTAAAAGTTCCAACTATTAGTGGTGCAAAAATTCCATTAAAAGAAATCTGTGATATTAAAACGGTTACTGGACCTGCATTCATTTACAGAGATAATACGAAACGTTTTATTGGTGTAAAATTCTCTGTTCGTGACCGAGATTTAGGAAGTACCATTGCAGAAGCGCAAGCCAAAGTAGCAAAAATGAAACTTCCGGCTGGATATACTGTGGGATGGACGGGAGAATTTGAAAATCAGGTTCGTGCCAGTGCGCGTTTAGCTCAAGTTGTGCCAATAAGTTTAATTGGAATATTTGTTTTACTGTTTATTCTCTTTGGTAATTTGAAGGATTCATTATTAGTATTAGCTAATGTTCCGTTTGCCATTATTGGAGGAATTATCGCTTTACACCTTACGAGAATGAATTTTGGTATTTCGGCTGGTGTTGGATTTATTGCTTTATTAGGAATATGTATTCAGAACGGAGTAATTCTGATCTCCGAGTTCCATCATAATCTTAAAGCAAAACTTTCGCTCGAAGATGCCATTTTTACGGGAGTAAAAGCCAGAACAAGAGCTGTGGTTATGACAGCGCTTATGGCATCGATTGGTTTATTTCCGGCAGCAATTTCAACAGGAATTGGTTCTGAATCTCAAAAACCTTTAGCGATCGTTATTATTGGTGGATTAATAACTGCAACCATACTGACGTTATTAGTATTCCCGATTATTTTCTGGGTCTTTAACAGAAGAAAACACGCTCCTATTGAGTAACGATATTTAAGATAAATTAATTGAATGTTCAATTGATTGATTTGGTTTAAAAAAAGAAAAAGCATCATTGTATAATGATGCTTTTTTGATTCTATTAGTTTTAGTTGGTGGTTGGTGGTTGGTGGTTGGTGGTTGATGGTTGGTGGTTGATGGTTGGTGGTTGATGGTTGATGGTTGGTGGTTGGTGGTTTTTGGTTTGTGATTTAACTATTTACTTCTTAAAGCTATAAGCTTAATGCTTATAGCTCTCGTTATATTACAAACAAAAAATGCCCCTCATTTTCATGAGAAGCACTTTTATATACTAATTCAAAATATTTCTTATTTTACGTCTTTTAAAAGAGCGATAACTTCTGTAGCGTTAGATAATTGCGCTAATTTTAAAGCTGTGTAACCTTTTTCATTTTTATCAGTTGTACGAGCTCCGCTAGCTAATAAAAGTTTAACGATTTCAACTTTGTTATAACGTGCAGCAGTCATTAATGGAGACATACCATCTTCTGATTTCTCGTTTACATTTGCACCGTACTCAATAAATTTTTTCACTGTTTCAACATCTCCTTTTACAACTGCTACGTTTAATGGTGTTGCGTCATAAACTGATACTACTTCTTGTTTCGCAACAACTTTGTGACCTGAAGCCATTGAAACGTTTGCGAATGCTACTAATGCTAATCCTAAATAAATTACTGAATTTTTCATAATGATTTTGTTGTTTAATTGATTTGAATATATTTGATTGATAATGCGTTACTTCTTATTATTTGTAAATGTTAATTCAAAATTAGTAAATTGTATTACAAGCTACTATGTTTTGTTTAGCACTTAACTTTTTCTTAATGAATTCACAATATTATGTCCTCCTACTACTAATTCTCTACCAATAGACGCTGCAAATGTATAAATGTTACACCATATCGAATATTTTTTCAAAAATAATTGTCGCATTTTATCAAAAAATTAAAACCAATACTGTAATCTTTTAACTTTAGAATAATAATATGTATAAAAAAGTGCGAATTTGTTCATTAAAACTTAGCGATCGCCACTTAAATTATACATTTATCATCTAAATAAAATATTTTCAAAAAAATCTACAATGAAAGAAAATACTTAAACTAAAACGTTGTTTTTTATATTTCCATTTGTCTTATTTTAGTATTTTTACAACCTAATAAGACTTTTTTAATATCGAATTCTATCCATTCATCTGTTACAGGCTATTCAGTTCACCTTAAAACCAAAAATCATGAGAATATTAAAGAAAATTCTAATTGTACTTATTTTACTTTTTTCGATTGTATTAATTACGGCTTATTTTATGCCTAAAAAATATGAGGTAACAAGAGAAATAGTAATCAATAAACCTGTTGACAGCGTCTTTAATTATGTGAAATATTTAAAAAACCAAAATGAGTTTAGCGCCTGGGGAAAAGCAGACCCAAAAATAAAATTAACTTATACCGGAACAGACGGAGCTGTTGGAGCAATCGCGGCATGGGAAAGTAAAGTGAAAGAAGTTGGTGTTGGAGAACAAGAAATTGTAAAACTTACAGAAAAGAAACGTATTGATTATAATTTGCGTTTTAAGCAACCTTTTGAAGATACAGCAGCAGCCTTTATTTCAACGGAGAACATTGATTCTAATCAAACTAAAGTAAAATGGAATATTAATGGTGTTATTCCGTATCCTATGAACATAATGCTTCCAATGATGAATATGGATCAAATGCTTGGTAAAGATTTGCAAAAAGGACTTGAAAACCTTAAAACCAAACTAGAACAATAATTTATAAAATATAAAATCCGATACACTAGTTTATCCTTGAAGGATTTAAAAGTGTATCGGATTTTTTTGCTTAAAAAATAAGCGAATAATTATTCTTTCGTATTAAGATAGTCAACTACGTTTTTCTCAATACGCTCATCAATATTAGTAATATCTGCTTTTACGAATTTTTCTCCTAAGATGTTCTCGTATAATTCGATATATCTTTCAGAAACTGATTCGATATAAGCATCTGTCATTTCTGGTATTTGTTGTCCTTCCTGACCTTGAAAACCGTTCTCGATCAACCAGCGACGTACAAACTCTTTAGACAATTGTTTTTGCTCCTCTCCTTTTTCTTGCCTCTCTTTATAACCATCGGCATAAAAATAACGAGAAGAATCCGGTGTGTGAATTTCATCAATCAAAACAATAACACCTTCTTTAGTTTTCCCGAATTCGTATTTTGTATCTACTAAAATTAAACCACGCTCTGCAGCAATTTCAGTTCCTCTTTGAAATAAATCACGAGTAAATTTTTCTAAAACGATATAATCTTCTTCCGTAACAATTCCTTTAGACAAAATAGCTTCTCGAGAAATATCTTCGTCATGAGATCCGTTATCTGCTTTTGTAGTTGGTGTTATGATTGGTTCAGGAAATTTGTCATTTTCTTTTAATCCTTCTGCCATTGTTACTCCGCAAATTTGTCTTCTTCCGGCTGCATACTCACGAGCAGCATGTCCTGAAAGGTAACCACGAATAACCATTTCCACCTTAAAAGGCTCACATAAATGACCTACAGCTACATTTGGATCCGGAGTTGCAATCAACCAATTTGGTACTATATCTTCTGTTAATTCCATAAATCGAGTAGCAATCTGATTTAGAATTTGCCCTTTGTACGGAATTCCTTTTGGTAAAACCACATCAAAAGCAGAAAGTCTGTCTGTTGCTACCATTACCAAAAGTTCGTCGTTTATATTGTAAACTTCTCTAACTTTTCCGCGGTAAACTGATTTCTGATTTGGAAAATTAAAATTTGTAGTTGTGATTGTATTGCTCATTATGCTTAGTTGTGTTTTGTTTTATCCTGCAAATTTAAAATTATTTCAGAGAGTTGTGCTATGAAAACTAAGAGATACATCAATAAATATAATATTTTACCAATTTTAAACAAAAAAACCCTGAAAGTGAAATCAGGGATTGTACATTTAGATAATTTAAATAACTGTAATTTATGATGTTATGACCTTTTTATTTAAAATTTCGGAAGCAATATATCGTGCTACTCCATCTTCTGCATTTGTTTTTATAACTTCTAGTTCTGGTAATGTTTTTTTTAGTAATACAGGAGCGTTACCCATGATTAATCCTTTTCCGGATGCAGCTAACATCTGAACATCATTAAAACCATCTCCAAATGAAATTGCCTGTTCTAATGTAAATCCTTCTTTTTCTAGAACGCGTTCTATTGAAACTGCTTTATCAATAGATTTATCCATAAATTCCAGACATGTTGGCAAACTAAAAGCATGATGCAAAGTATCCGAAGAATTTGCCAAAATAGCATCTTTTACAGCTACTAACTTTTCATGATCATCACACGAGAAAAATATTTTAATAGCACCAAAATCTTCCAGTGTTTTATAATCTACTAATTCCGGAAGGTATCTTAAATCTGCCTGATATTCTTTTAATTTTTCGCTAATTCTGTTAGTCAGATAAATATTTTCTCTAAACAAAACTACAGTTACTTCAGGATCGATATCAACATTTAATGCTGCTTTTACGATATCACTTTCCAGATTAAAAGAAAAAAGTTCTTTATGATCGGGACTGTGCACTCTGGCACCGTTGGAACTTACTAAGTAAACAGGAATTTCAAGCGTTTCAATAATTGCCATTGCATCCAGATGATGGCGTCCCGTAGCCACCACAATTAGAAAACCTTGCTGATGTAATTCCTGAAAAATTGATTTGGTGTAATCTGATATTCTGTGTTGAGGATTGAGTAAGGTTCCGTCTAAGTCGCTTACTACAACTTTTATGTTTTGATGTTTTGAAGTCATATTTAAAATCGAATATTTATGATATGTAAATTTACTAAAATAAGGTCAGAAGAACAAAGTTCAGAAGCCTTTCCTACCGTAAATAAACTAAGTTTATTATTTATTTAACTATTTGATTAAATATTGAATTTTAAATAATTAAACTTTAATAATTCCCGATTTGTATAAATTTATTGCTTTCTGTAAAATCAATTTTATTTTTTGCAAAGGTAAATCTTGATCAGAATCTAGCATCATTATTTTCATCCTCGAACGATTTTCCTGTATCAAAAATGATTCATCAAAATGTTTTCCTTCTACAATTCCAATATACGGTTTTTGATTTTTTCTATTAATCCATAAGTAACAGAACATTTTTCCTTTATAACAAAAAAATGGCATTCCGTATTTCAGGACATTTGTTATGTCTTCATCCTGATTTAAGATAATTTCTTTCAATGCAAGAAATACACCTTTTACAGGCTCTTCTTGTTTTAAGTAAAAATCATCTATGTTTTTCATTGCTTTTATTTTAAAAAAAATATTCGTTTTATTCATTTCTAAAAAGAACAGGAATAAAACGAATACTAATAAATATCAAAACACATTTTACGATTTACATTTGATATTTGGGAAAACTAAACTTAATCGTGATTTTCAATTTGTTTATAAGCGTCAATTACTTTTTTAACCAATCGGTGACGTACAATGTCTTTATCATCAAGATAAATGATTCCAATTCCGTCTACGTCTTTAAGAACTAAAAGCGCTTCTTTTAAACCCGAAATAGTTCTGCGTGGCAAATCGACCTGTCCGGGATCACCTGTAATCATAAATTTGGCATTTTTTCCCATACGGGTCAAAAACATCTTCATTTGTGAATGTGTCGTATTTTGAGCTTCATCCAGAATTACAAAGGCATTATCAAGTGTACGTCCGCGCATAAAGGCCAACGGTGCTATTTGAATAATTCCCTTCAAAATGTAATCTTCCAGTTTTTCATTTGGGAGCATGTCACGTAAAGCATCGTAAAGAGGTTGCATGTAAGGATCTAATTTCTCTTTCATATCACCTGGCAGAAATCCTAGATTTTCTCCTGCTTCTACTGCTGGTCTGGTTAGTATGATCCTTTTTACTTCTTTCTCTTTTAATGCTTTTACAGCCATTGCAACACCAGTGTACGTCTTTCCTGTTCCGGCTGGCCCAACTGCAAATACCATATCATTTTTTTTAATGGTATCGACCAACAATTGTTGGTTGGGCGTCATTGCTTTTATTAATTTACCGCCAACTCCATGAACCAGTATTTTGTCATGATCGTATGCCTTTTTATCATCCTGACCATCACTCATAATTACGCGTTCAATTACATTATCATCAATGTTGTTATATCGGGTAAAATGCAACATTAACCTTTGGAATCTCTTTTCGAATTCATCTAAAACTTCTTTTTCGCCAAATGCTTTCAAAGTCGTCCCTCTCGCTACAATTTTAAGCTTTGGGTAGTACTTTTTGATTATTTCAAGATGAGTGTCTTGAGCGCCCCAAAAGTCTTTTGGAGCGATGTCTATTAGCTCGATTATTCTTTCGTTCAAATGCGGTAGTTTTAAATTAAAATTAAATCTTTTTTATTAGTCAAAGGCTGTCGGGTTTGTCTTTTTGTTTGCTCTTACATTAGTTGCAATATGTTGTACAAATCGTAGTTTAATAACAAGAGCAGAACTGCAATTTTTTAATAGCTATTTTCAAAACATAATCCTTTTTGTACAAACTAAAAATGAAACGCTTTTACTAGTCGTTCTATTTTAAAAAACACAATTTGTTTTTTGTTTCTTGCATTTATGAGATTAGTATTATTAGCTTTGCATCTCTCAAATTTAATAAAAATTAGATTTAAATACTATCAATAGTTATAAACAAAATGATGTCAATAATTACCCTCACTACTGATTACGGCTTAAAAGACCACTTTGTTGGTTCGCTAAAGGGTAAGATTTTATCTGAGTACTCTGATGTTCAGATTATTGACATTTCACACGATATTGATCCGTTTAATACCGCCGAAGCAAGTTACGTTATAGGAGCATCTTATCTAAGTTTTCCAAAAGGAACTGTACACTTAATTGGTGTTGATATTGAACGCAATAAAGAGAATCAGCATATCGCCATGCAATGGAACGATCACTACTTTATATGCGCTGATAACGGAATTTTGAGCATGCTTACGCAAAAGATTGTTCCGCAAAAAATTGTTTCGATAAATATTCATGATCGTTTTCCGGTAGAATCTACCGATTTGGATATCTTCATTCAGGTGGCCTGCCATATTGCAAAAGGCGGTTTACTAAATGTTATTGGTAAAGAAATTTCGACTATCAAAGAGGTTACAGAATTACAGGCTGTGGTTGCCAACGATGGAAACTCGCTAAAAGGATATGTAATCTACATTGATCATTTTGGGAATATTGTAACTAATATTTCTAAGAAACAATTTCTAGAAGTTGCAAAAGGACGTCCGTATGAAATTGTCATGAAACCTAAAAACATCAAAACAATTTTACCTAATTATTCGGCAATTGCATCTTCTGCAAAGTATCCTATCAAAACGTATGAAGGCGAGAAATTAGCCATTTTTAATGAAGCCGGTTTTTTAGAAATTGCCATTTTCAGAAGCAACCCTTCTAAAGTAGGTTCTGCAAATAGTTTATTGGGATTAAATTACAGAGACGTAATTACAATTCAATTCCTGACTTAAAAACAGTATATCATTTTTGGTCTGTTGATTTAGAATTAAAAACATCATTTATATCTAAAAAATATGACGAAAAGAGCAATCATTTTGGTATTTTTGCTCACTTGTACTGACTATTAGCTTTAAACAATCTAAAATCAACATAATTAAAATCGAAAATTATAATATGTTTGTTCGAATAGTAAAAATGAGCTTTCATCTAGATAAAATTCCTGATTTTCTGGAAAATTTTGAAACTGTAAAAGACAAAATACGAAATGCTGAAGGAAATCGTTTTTTAGAGCTATATCAGGATAAAAATGATAAATGCATCTTTTTCACCTATAGTTATTGGGAAACAGAAGAAGATTTAGAAAGATACAGACAATCAGAGCTTTTTAATACTGTTTGGACCTTCACTAAACAACTATTCAACGCAAAACCCGAAGCATGGAGTGTGGACAAGGTTGTCACTTTAAATTAATTTGTTTCAGGTTTCAAGTTTCAGGTTACATTCTAAATCTGAATATTGAAAACAATGAATCAAACAGTTCGCAAAACGAACAGAACATTAAACGTGAAACTTTAAACTTGAAACAATAAAAAACGATTAAACAAAAAAATATAAATGAAATCAATCATTCTACGAGAAATTAAATCTTTTTTCGGTTCTCCAATTGGTTATTTAGTCATTGGCGTTTTCTTAATTAGCAACGGACTCTTTTTATGGGTTTTCGAAGGAGATTATAACATCTTAAATACTGGTTACGCTGATTTGACGCCTTTCTTTACATTAGCACCCTGGATTTTAATTTTCCTGATTCCAGCTGTGACGATGAGAAGTTTCTCAGACGAAAGGAAACAAGGAACATTAGAGTTATTATTGACAAAACCATTATCGGTCTGGGAAATTGCCAACGGAAAATTTCTGGGATCTTTCTTTTTGATAATACTTGCCATCATACCAACTTTCGTTTATGTAAAAGTAATTTCAGGCTTAGGTGCTCCTGAAGGAAATATTGATATGGGAAGTACGATTGGTTCTTACTTTGGATTATTGTTTTTAATTGCCGCTTATACTTCAATTGGAATCTTTACTTCTACCCTTTCTGAAAATCAAATCGTAGCTTTTATTATTGCTGTTTTTCTTTGTTTTTTCTTTTATTTTGGATTTGAAGGTCTTGCTACATTGCTTCCGGAATATTCTTCTATAATTTCTGTATTTGGAATGCAAAACCATTTTAAGAGTATGAGCCGAGGTGTAATTGATACGCGTGATGTAATTTATTTCCTTAGCATTACTGTATTGTTTTTGTCTTTTACCGTTTATCAATTAAAATCATTTAAAGCGTAATGAAAGCATCTATTCAACAAAATATCAAAACATTAGGTGTTACTGTTTTTGTTTTAATTGTTTTAAACATACTTGGAACACTATTTTTCCACCGATTCGATTTAACAAAAGACAAACGTTATACCTTATCTGCAACTTCTTTACAAATTGTAAAACAGGTAAAAGATCCTTTGTCTATAAAAATATACATGCAAGGTGATTTGCCGGCAGATTTTAAACGTTTACAATTAGAAACCAAACAATTACTGGAAGAGTTTCAATCTTACAATAGTAATATTGCTTTTGAATTTGTTGATCCGTTAGAGAACAAAGCAGAAAGTACGGACATTATAAAATCACTTTATCAAAAAGGATTAACTCCAATAAACATTACAGTTGATGATAAAGGAAAACAATCTCAGGCAATGGTTTTTCCTTGGGCAATTGCAGTATACGAAGACAAAGAGGTTAATATTCCTTTGTTAAAAAACATTATGGGAGCTTCGACTACTCAAAAAGTAATCGGATCGATTCAGCATTTAGAATATTCGATTGCCGATGCCATCAACAAAATCAGTAAAGCAAAACAAAAGAAAGTTGCCATATTAAAAGGAAACGGAGAATTAAATGATGTTAACATTGCGCAAATGTTGAGACAAATTCGCGAAAGTTATTACATCGCTCCTTTTACACTAGATTCTGTAGCAAAAAATGCAACAGGAACATTAAGCGCTTTAAAAGAATATGATTTAGCAATTATTTCAAAACCAACTGAAACTTTTACAGACGAAGAAAAACAGGTATTAGACCAATACATCATGAATGGCGGAAAAACGTTGTGGTTGATTGATCAAGTTGCAGCTGATATGGATAGTTTATACAATCAATCCGGTGCTACTCTAGCCTATCCTAGAAACCTAAATCTTACGGATATGTTTTTCAAATACGGTTTCAGAATTAATCCAGATTTAGTAAAAGACGAACAAGGAAGTCCTATCAAACTGGCTACCGGCGAACAAGGAAGCGCTACAAGATATCAGGATTTTGTCTGGAAATTTGCACCGCAGGTTTATCCAACTAGTCAGCATCCTATTGTAAAAAACTTAGGTGGCATTAAATTTGACTTTGCAAGCCCGATTGACACTTTGAAAAACGGAATTAAAAAAACGGTTTTATTGCAATCTTCTCCGTATTCAAAAACTATTGGAACACCATCTGAAATTAATCTGAATATCGTAACGGAAAAAACTACGCCGGAAGAATATTTAAACAAAGGAAATTTACCATTGGCTGTTTTATTAGAAGGAAATTTTAAATCGGCTTTTGAAAATCGTGTATTACCTTTTAAAGAAAGTTCTTTTACAGCACAAGGCAAGCCTAACAAAATGATTGTTATTGCCGATGGCGATTTGGCGAGAAACCAAATTGATAAAAACCTGATGCCTGTAGAACTAGGTTACGATCAGCGTACTGGTAACTTATACGACAACAAAGATTTTATAATGAATTGTGTAAACTATTTGCTGGATGACACCGGACTTATTAACATTAGAAGCAAGGATGTTACTTTACCGCTGCTGGACAAAGAAAAAGTTTATCAAAATTATAGTCAGACCCAATTCATAACTATCGGACTTCCAATTCTTATTTTACTGCTTTTCGGATTAGCATTTACCTATATCAGAAAAAAAACGTATAGCAAGTAGATGTTAATAAAAAAAATTGCGAAACTAAGATTGTTTACGATATATTTGTAAAATGTATCTTAGTTTATAGCAGAACTAAAATATTTTCAAAAAAAATAAAACATAACAGATGAAATTTATAGTATCGAGTTCGTACTTATTAAAACAATTACAAGTTTTAGGTAGTGTAATTAACAGTAACAATACCTTGCCTATTTTAGATAACTTTTTATTTGAATTAGACAATAATGAATTGACAGTTTCAGCTTCAGATCTTGAAACTACAATGTCTGCTACATTATCAATCGATTCTAAAAGCAAAGGAAGTGTAGCTGTACCGGCAAAACTTTTACTTGAAATTTTAAAAACATTCCCGGAACAACCTTTAACTTTTACAGTTGAAGAAAACAACACTGTTGAAATTAGTTCAAACTCAGGAAAATATGCATTAGCTTATGCTGCAGGTGAAGAATTTCCTAAATCTGTAAGCCTTGAAGAGCCTTCTGTAACTTTAGTTCCTGCTGATGTTTTGGCAACTGCTGTAAGTAAAACAATTTTTGCTGCCGGTAATGATGATTTACGTCCTGTTATGTCAGGTGTTTTCTTTCAGTTCTCACCGGAAGGATTAACTTTTGTTGCTACAGATGCTCACAAATTAGTAAAATATGCACGTACAGATGTAAAAGCATCTCAGGTTGCTGATTTTATTATGCCAAAGAAACCTTTAAATATTTTAAAAAGTATTTTAGGAACTTCTGATGCTGAAGTAAAAATTGAATACAACGATTCAAATGCGACTTTCTCATTTGACAATTATATCCTAACATGTCGTTTAATTGATGGAAAATATCCTAATTACGAAGCCGTAATTCCGAAAGAAAATCCAAATAAATTAATGATCGACCGTTCTTTATTTTTAAGCTCAGTAAAACGTGTTGCTATTTTCTCTAACAAAACAACACACCAAATTCGTTTAAAAATTGCGGGAGCTGAATTAAATGTTTCTGCAGAAGATATCGATTATTCTAACAAAGCAGAAGAAAGATTGACTTGTGATTATCAAGGAGACGATCTTCAAATTGGTTTCAACTCACGTTTCTTAACTGAAATGCTGACTAACTTACAATCAGACATGATTATGTTAGAAATGTCATTACCAAACAGAGCCGGAATTCTAACTCCAGTAGATGGTTTAGAAGAAGGAGAAACTGTTACTATGTTGGTAATGCCGGTAATGTTAAATAGTTAACATCAAAACATCTTTTTGTTACAGGGATTTTTTTTAGTTTCAAATTAAAGACATATCATTGTAAAAAAAACAAGCATCGCTATTAACCAACCATTTTTTATACCTAAAAACCGCAATTCTTCATAAGAGTTGCGGTTTTTTTATTCTTTGTTGTTTTGAGTTGGTCGTTTGTTGTTGTTAGTTTCGTTATCCTCAATTCACATTTCACAGTTTACAGTTTACAATAAACAATTCACAATTTACTACTCTTTCCTCTTCTTAAAACCTAAATAATAATTCAGTCCTAAACCTAAAGTTCTGCTGTCGTATCTGTTTTCGCTTTTAGAGACATTATTCATTGCCTTACCCATGTCTACTCCTGTATAATACAAATTAATGGCCAAAGAATCATAAGTAACATCAGAAAGCATAATATCTACTCCAGCACCAATTCCAATGGAATGTTGCCATTCTGTTGCAGTTTTATTCGTTGTTAGTATTTGATTCTGATTGTTAGGATTTATTGTAGCATAATTTCCGTGCGCTTCAATTCGTGATATGTTATACATTGGCAGAATTTGAAGAATTGCATCACCAGCACCATCTTCTGAACTGTTTAAACATATTTTAGGTGAAAAACCAAAATTTAAAGCCGACGCATCTATGTTTGATGTACTTGTGACAATTCCGGATGCATTTACAGTATTATGATCTTCAAGTTTTCCGTAATAATAAGTAACATTGAAGTCAGGTTTTAGAAACTTAAACACTTTAACATCCAAACCAAGTCCACCTTGGATATAACCTGAATTCTGAAAATCAGTATGGCGGTAAACACCTAAATTAGCTGAACCTCTAACTTGTGCATTTAAAGAGGCAGAAAGTAGGATAAACAAAAAACAGAACGTATTTTTCTTCATTGAAAATTTTATGATGTTTATAGATTAGTAAGTAATTTTTACTGGAAATTTTGTGCTAAAATACTTCTTTCTACTATACAAAAACTACTTCTTTGAATTTGAAAACAGAATAATTTAATCTGAAAAAATATTTCTTATTTTTGTAGTATGAAAATAGAAATTTGGTCGGACATCATGTGTCCGTTTTGTTATATCGGAAAAAGACAATTGGAAACGGCTTTAGCTGAATTTCCTAATGAAGAATTTGAAATTGAGTGGAAAAGCTTTCAGCTAGATCCAAGCATTGAACCACAATCCGGCAAAGATGTATATACGTTTCTGGCAGAACGAAAAGGTATTTCAGTAGAACAATCTATACAAATGCATAAAGGTGTTGTAGAACGCGCAAAAAGTGTTGGTTTAGACTATCATTTTGACAAAGCTATCATTTCAAACTCTCTTACAGCGCATCGTATCATTCATTTAGCTAAGAGTAAAAAATTAGGCGATGAAATGGAAGAAATTTTCTTCAAAGCTTATTTCACAGAAGGACGAGATCTAAATGATGCTCAAACACTAATTGAATTAGGAGTTAAAGCCGGATTAGATGCTGCAGAAGTAAAAGAAGTTGTCGAAAATAACAACATCTACTTCAATGAAGTACAAGAAGACATAACTGAAGCACAGGAAATTGGCGTACAAGGCGTTCCGTTTTTTGTTTTTGATAGAAAATATGCCGTTTCAGGGGCTCAACCTGTTGAAGCATTTGTAAATACGATTAAAGAAGTTCTTTAGAATTTTAGATTTTATACTTTAGATTTTAGATTCCACTTTGATTTTGAAATATTGCTCATACATTGGATTATTTAGTAAAATTTAAATAATTAATAATCTAACAAATCCAACAATCTAAAATCTAAAGTCTAGAATCTAAAATTTTTAAATCACCCCCATCTTCTGCATCAAGAAAGTAGCACTTTTATTTTGGCATATTCCGTTACGGAGTTTATAGTCAAAATGAAGTTCGTTATTCTGAATTTGAACTTCAAAACATTGGTTCATTAAAATATCAGGATATTCATTTGTCGTTAAGCATACTTCAATATCATGTGTCGCAATAGCACCTACTGCTTTTTTAGCAATAATCTTTTTGACTACTTCAATTGTTCCATTTCGTTTATCATCAGAATTGGTTCCTCTTAGAATTTCGTCTAACAGAACAAACGCTGGTTGCTCTTCTAAAGCATCCATTATTTGTTTTAAACGTTTAATTTCGGCAAAAAAGTACGATTCACTATCTGCCAGAGAATCTGATAAACGCATTGAAACTAAAACAGGAAGCGGATGCAACGTAGCCTCTGAAGCACAAACTACAGAACCAATTCCGCCTAAAACCATATTTATTCCTAAACTACGCAAAAAGGTACTTTTACCAGACATATTAGAACCTGTTAGAATTATAAAACGCTCAGGATAAAAATGAGTGTCATTTCCTATTCTGGTTGCGGGATTCAATAAAGGATGACCTAAATCTTTAAAACCTATTTTATATTCAGCATTGATTTCAGGAAAAACAAAATCTGCATTATTATAGGCTAGATTTGCTAAACTGTTTAGCGCTTCAAACTCACCAATAACAGCAATCCATTTTTCAAGTTCAGGACTGTAATTTTGCTTCCATTTTAAAAGTGCTTTTAATACGTGAAGATTGAAGAGAAATGTTCCATTAAAAACAATTGCAGTTACAAAATTGTTAATCGTATCCATTCTAGAAAACAACTCCGAAAGATCTTTAAGGTGTTTACTTGCCGCTGCATTTTCAAAAATAAGTTGCTTTTGTAAATCGGATAATTTTTTTGATTCAAATTTTTCCGTTTCAATTTTCTCAACCAAAAAACTATATTGTCTTATGATTTTATCAATATTGTCTGCTTTAGCAATTTCAGATTGAATTTGTTTAAATGATCTTCCTAAAACCATTAAATTCCCAATAAAAATATAGGTCAAGTAAGATAGTAAAACTGTTTTTGAAGTAACAAGATAAGCTGCCAGAAATCCAAAAAATAAGGTTGGCATTACGATTGAAAGTGCAATAGTAACTTTAGATAAAACATTATTATTAAATGAATTCCAATGCATTAAAGAATCATACGCGCTTTTTGTGTCAGCACTGACAATACCCAAAGCTTGAAAATCCTGCCTCCACTCTATTTTAGTTTTAAGTTCATTTATGGCCTCCTGGTTTTCCAGAATCTGATCACCAGGCAATTGCTTTAATAATTGATGAGCAAGTGTTTTTTTTCCAACAAAAGTTGCGGTTCTGTTTAAATTTTGAAACAAAGAATGATCTCCAAAGATATCTAAATCATAAGCATAAGAATGGTGAAAATCATTAAACTCTACACCATTTTCAAAAGGAAGTTTTTCTCTTTTAAGAAATGAAATTTCATTGTTATTGATTTTTAACAATGCAGTAGTAATTTGTTTTTGAAGAGAAAGTCGAGAATGAATTCTCATTAAAAAAATAAAACCAACAAAAGACAGAATAGCAAAAGCAACGTAAAGTATCTCGTTTGTTTTTATGTAATAAAACAGTGAAAACAAGCAAACAAAAACACTTACTAAACGTAAAATACTTATGCTGTTGTATCTTTTGTTGATTTTATCAAAAAGTTCATTGTAATGCGTAACTTTATTTTGGTATGTTTCCATTTTATTAATTTGATGAAATACAAATATAACTTTTAGAATATAATTTCATCACGAATAATTAAAATTTAGGACTCATGCATGATCAATACCGGTACTGAAATTTCTTTTGACATTTTTTTTGTAAAACTTGATTCAAAAATACTTTCAAAAAAAGAACGTTTGTGGGTAATCATCGCCACAACATCAATCTCTTTGTAAAGCACAAAATCCAGAATAGTATCTTTTACTTCATCACTTGGTAATACCTGGAATTCTACATCTTCGTTTGCAAACTCTCTTTCCCATTCTTTTACAGTACTTTCAGCAACGTCTGAGCTTGTTGTTTTTACATATAAACTTCTCACCTTTGCATTCATTTTTTTTGCAATCTTCAATACTTTTCGAAGTTCTTCTTTGTCTTTTTCACGGTAACGCGTTGTAAATCCGATTGTTTTAATCTTCTTGAATTTAGCATCTACAGGAACACAGAAAACAGGAACATCAACACCGGAAATAACGGAGCTTGTATTGGAACCAACAAAAAATTTTGTCCAATCGGAGTTTCCTGTGGTACCCATAATTACAAAATCTACTTTATCTTCTTCGATCGCATTCTTTAAGTTGTAAATCAAATCACCATCCATTAAACGATGTTTAACTACAATATCTTCTGCATTTCGTTCGATCGCTATAGTTCTTAATTTTGGAATTTCTTCTTTAAAAGCTTCAAATTTCGCCAATTCAATCGAACTGTAAATTGATGCATAGTTCTCCGGAAAAAATTGACTGTCGTAAACCGGAATTTCAAAAGTATGCAGCAAAATCAATTCGGCATTGACAATTTTAGCAAATTCTAAGGCATGCACAAACGCATTTGTGGCAGCATCAGAGAAATCGGTGGGAAATAATATCTTTTTCATTTTGGTTTAGTTTTAAAAGTTCTTCTCTCAAATTTAATCATTCTAAAACCAAAACACCCTGACTATTATCAGTTATTTAACATTTAAAACCTTCTTAAAATTGTCTGTTTTCAATACTTAAAAACACTTTTAGTCTACTTGATCCTTTTAGAAACTTTATCGGTTTTTTTATACCTTTGCACCATGATAAATCAAGATTCTATAGTTGCATTGGCTACTCCGTCCGGAGCTGGAGCTATTGCTATAATTCGAATTTCAGGTGCCGATGCTATTAGTATTGGAAATTCGGTTTTTAAATCCATCAAAAACAAAGACCTGACGAAGCAAAAAACACATACGCTGCATTTAGGACATATTATAGATGATTCAAAAACACTAGATGAAGTCTTGATTTCTGTTTTTAAAGGACCAAACTCCTATACAGGTGAAAACACTGTCGAAATCTCGTGTCACGGTTCAACTTACATTCAGCAACAGATCATTCAGCTGTTACTTCGAAAAGGCTGTCGTATGGCTGATGCTGGTGAATTTACGCTTCGTGCATTTTTAAACGGAAAACTTGATTTATCCCAGGCTGAAGCTGTCGCTGATTTGATTTCTTCAGACAATGAAGCTTCACACCAAATTGCGATGCAGCAAATGCGAGGTGGTTTTAGTAATGAAATTGCAAAATTACGCGAAGAACTTTTGAACTTCGCTTCGCTTATTGAGCTGGAATTGGATTTTGCAGAAGAAGATGTTGAATTTGCGGACAGAACTCAATTTCATGAATTACTAAACAGAATTGAATTTGTTTTAAAACGTTTAATTGACTCTTTTGCTGTTGGAAACGTAATCAAAAACGGAATTCCTGTAGCCATCGTAGGAGAACCAAATGTTGGTAAATCGACTTTGCTTAACGCTTTACTAAATGAAGAACGTGCTATTGTTTCGGACATTGCAGGAACAACCCGTGATACTATCGAAGACGAATTGGTTATTGGCGGAGTTGGTTTTCGCTTTATTGATACTGCCGGAATTCGTGAAACTAAAGATGTTGTAGAAAGCATTGGAATCAAAAAAACTTTCGAAAAAATTGAGCAGGCACAACTTGTTATTTACCTTATTGATAGCTTAAAGTTTAAAGACTCAAGCGCTTCTTTTATTGTTGAAATTGAGAAAATAAAAAACAAATATCCTTTAAAAGAAATTTTAATTGTTTGCAATAAGATAGATCAACTTACTCCAGAAGAACTTGAAAATACACGTCACGAATTGGAAACGTTAAGTTTGAAACAAATTTTTCTAAGTGCCAAACAAAATATCGGAGTTGAAGAATTAAAAGACAAACTATTATCTTTTGTAAATACCGGAGCTTTACGCAACAACGAAACTATCGTAACGAATACAAGACATTACGATTCATTAATTAAAGCTTTAGATGAGATACAAAAAGTAAAATTCGGACTTGAAACAAACCTTTCAAGTGACCTGATTGCCCTTGACATTCGCGAAGCTTTATACCAATTCGGACTTATTACCGGACAGGTTTCTAATGACGAGTTACTTGGGAATATTTTTGCTAATTTTTGTATTGGGAAGTAGATCACACAAAACATCACAAAATAGAACGAAGAATCCCAGTTANNTAACTGGGATTCTTCGTTCTGCTTAAACAAATAATAAAAGGAACAGCAACTTATTTATATATGGAAAAAAACAGTAGATAGTTCATATAACATTAAGTACTGTCAATCAAAATTAGCTAAAAATTAAAACATCGAAAAAGTTTATTTGCATCGAAATATTTTTATCGTCTTTATTTTCACTTTCCAGCGAAATATCGTTTTTAACGATTTCTTCTAAAGTCACCGCCAAGCACAAAGCATCTATGATATCATCTTTAGCAACATCCTTTCGTTTAAATTTTTGAATGGTATTGTGATAAATAACATCAATATTTTCAGAAAATTGAGATAAAAGTTTTAGACGTTCCAGCTGACCTGCTTCCGTTTTTTTATTAAATTCCATTGAAAGTTTATGATTAAGAAAATGGAACGCAACCTCGGGATGAGATTCTCTGAATCTGGATTGAAGTTGCTGATTTTGAAGAAGTAATTCATCCAATTCTTTGATTTTGGAACAGATAAACCAGGTTTGTTTGGAGATTCCTTTTTGAAGAATTTTTCGATTAATCTGGCTTGCCTTTTCGTAAGTTTCAGCATAGGCAGCCTCACGACAAGGAACTGGAAAAAGGCTTGATTTTCTTTTGGCTGATAATTCTTTTCGTGCCATTATTTCGCATTTCCGATCTATATTTTCACTTGGTAATCCAATGGGCATATCAATCAGAAAAAGCGTTTCATCATCATAATATTTGGCTAAATCATTCAGGTTTTTGAAAAGAAAAGCGCAGTTATCACTTAATGAAACTGCTACCCAGCCAAATCGGCAACCGTCTATTCCTACTAATTTCATGATTCAAATTCTATCCCACGATTGAGAAAATCTACCAAAGGTTTCGAAGCTTCAAAAAAAGAAGTGACAATTTTTATGTTTTCTTTTACAGTATTATAACGTGCTTTATTTTCGGCCATCCACGGCTTGTTATTGTTAAGATTCAGGTCTTGTAAAAATAAAAAAGTTTCTTTATTGATCATCTTGAGAATTTCTTCAAATTAACGATTTTTTTCGCTCATAAAATTGATAAAAGTCAATTTAACTTATTTCTCAATTCTCCTTAAAGTTTGTAGAGATAATTCCTTTAGTTTTTCCCTAATTTTTAACCTCCAAACCTACTAAACAACTGTAATCTATATTATATTGATTGAGAACAAAAATGATTTCGCCAGCGTAAATTACGCTGGCTGCAATCATCATTACTTTTGATTCTTCTAAAAGTTTATAATCAAAACTGGAACTAATTTCTTCAAGATCTTCCCTAATCCAGAACTCATCGTAATTATCCCTAAAGTTTACCTGAAACAAATAAGTATCTTTTAATTTTTTCATAATCATCTTACCGTTAACTGTAAATATTTTGTCAAAGCTGTTCTATATTGGCTTTTGGCTTCGATAAGCTTATTTTCGGTTTCTATCTTTAAAGCTTGCGCTTCAAGAAGATCTGACAATTGAAGTATTCCATTCTTATAACTCTTCTGATTTACTGATAAATTCTCTTCGGTTTGAGCGAGGGTAGCTTCAATAAGCTGTATTTTTTCATATAATTCGGTCAAATCCGTCCATGCTTTTTCCATTTGCAAACTCAAGAGTCCTTTACTTTCTTCCAAGGTATTTTTAGCTATTGACTCCCTATTTTTAAGTTCTTTTAATTTATGCTTACCACCCCACCAATCAGAAATAGGCATATTAAGTGAAGCATACACCATTGCGTTAGCAGCTCCGTTACTATTGGTTTCAAACTGATCCATATAATATCCTGTTGCGCCTACACCCAAATTAGGCAGATAATCTGCCTTTTTGAGTTTTGTTTCCAGTTTTGAAGCTTCGACTGCTTTTTCAAAAAGCTGGTATTCTGCGCGGTTATGAAGTACCGTATTATTGGTTACAAAATAATTTTCAGGCTCCGAAAGATCAGTCAGATTACTTTCTAAATTTATATCGGTATTGTAATCAGTACCTATAGTCTGGCAGAGTTGCATAAGAGCCAGTTTTCTGCCATTGGCAAGCTGTATCTTATTTACTTGAAGTTCCTGTTGTTTTATGCTCACTTTCAGCAGGTCATTTTTTATAATCATCCCGCTTTTAAAAGCAACATTAACCTGTCTGTAAAGTGTATCCAAAAAAAGAATGTATCCTTCGAGCGTTTTTTGCTTTTCCTGTATGGTAACCACCTGCCAGTATTGCTGCTCTGTCATCAAAAGAACTTCATTGCTGGTTAAAAGTTGCTGTTTTTCTTTTACCTGTAGGTTTAAACTTGTAAGTTCGTTAGCTGTTTTAATTTTTCCACCGGCATATAGTGGCTGTAAAACATTTATATAACCTAATCCTACCTGATTAAACAATCCCACATTAACATCGGGCATATAAGCAAATTGGGATGCACTTGCCAAATTGGCTATATTACCATCATATACAGGCAGATTTCCCCCTTTCATTTTCATTTCCAGCAAAGGATCCAATGCCTGCATTCCTATTACTGATGCAGTAACTTTAGGAAAATAATTGGTAAACATTTCTTTTTTGGATTCTCTGGCAGCATCAAGATCCAGAGCGCTGTTTTTTATCTTATTATTATTTTTAACTGCCATACTTCTGCTATGCTCCAGAGTAAGCCGTGTCTGTCCATAACCATATTGTAACAGACAGAGCAGTAACATCATCATTTGTACTTTTTTCATCTTTTATTCCTTTTTTTATTTAAGCGTTTTACTTCAAATCTTCGTTTTTATAAGTCATCCAATAAATCAGCGGCAGCATCGTCAGGATAAAGACCATCGAGATTAAGGTCCCGAAAAAGATTACTGTGCCCATAGGTCCCCAAAGCGGACTTTTACTAATAATCATTGGTATTACACCCATTGAAGCGGCAAGTGAAGTAAGAAGTATTGGTCTCATTCTTCTTTTTCCTGCTTCGATACAAGCGTACAGTACTGTCATTTTTGAATGATTTCGTAGTTCTTCAATGTAATCGTACATGATTATTCCGTTTCTTACAATAATACCTATTAGGCTAACCAATCCTAAAACGGCTGTCATACTGAATTCCATATCCATAAGCCAAAGTCCAAATGCAGCACCAAAAAAACTAAACGAGGTTGATGCAAATACCAATGTTGCAAGGCTTATTTTCTTAAAGTGAAAAACCAGTATAAAGAAAATAATCAGTATTGAAATTAGAAGGCCTGAAACTATCTTAGGAAGTGTTTCGTCAGTGTCCGACTTAACTCCTCCGTAAGAAACCGTGATATTCTTGTCGTCTATTTCTTTAGAAAGATTCGCTACAATTTCCTCGACTTTTGCCTGAGTTACATTTGCTTTTTGTCCTCTTTTCAAATCAACATAGACTGAAAGTGTTCGTACTCCGTTTCTGCGAACGATCTGCCCTTCGTGCCAACCATTAGTCACTTTGGCTACTTGTCTGAGTGGTACTGCTGGAGTAAAAAGACCTGAGATATATTCATTTTCTACATCGGCACCTTGAGGATCTTTACCCTCCCATTTTGATTTTAGTACTACTGGAATTTTATAGTCTCCTTCCCAAATCGTTGTAATAGGCATTCCTCCAAATCTTGAAGTCAGTCCAATTCCCAATATTCCTTCATTAATTCCTAATCTATTGGACTCAACCGGATCAACGCTGATCGTTATATCTGGGAGTATTTCTTCATAATTGGTGTAAACTCGTAATGGCGTATCGAGCTTCTTTATTTCTGCCTGTAGTTTTGTTGAAACCTTTTTTAGGTCAGAAATACTTTCTCCACTCAAACGTACTTCTACATCGGCATCTACTCCTGCCTGATAATCCAGCTGTTTGAATTTAATAAAAGCCTGCGGGTATCTTTTGGCATATTTTTCAGTGTATTCATCCAGAAGCTCTATTGTTGCTTCACTAGAAACGGTGTTTACAATAAACTGCGCAAAATTAGGACCTCCTATTTTTGGGGCATAAGTGGTATGAAACCTTGGAGAACCTGTCCCCATAAAAGTGGTTATCGAAGTAATGCGTTTATCTTTTGAAAGTACATCTGCTAAATCTTTTGCCACAATTTCGGTCTGTGCCAAGGCGCTTGCCTGGGGAAGGAATATTTCTACTGCAAATTGATTTCTTTCTGCAGTAGGCATAATTTTCAAAGGCAGATTTACAAACATTGCCACTCCAACTACAACAAATAGAATTCCGATACAAAAAGTAATTTTCGGAAAATAAAACACTTTTTCAAGTACAGCATCATACAAAGACTGCACATAATCCATGAAAGATTTATTCCGTTTTTCCCCTTTTGGTGCAGAGTGAATTCCTTTTTTAATGAAGTAATATTGCAAAAACGGAACAAACAATACCGCAATACCAAGAGAAATAGACAAAGTGATGAGTATTGTCCATGGAAAAGCACTTAAAAAGTCATACATCATTCCTGTAAAAGTGATTAAAAAAGGAAAAAATGTAATCCCGATGGCTAATGTTGCCGAAAATATAGCCTTAAAATACTCCCGTGCACTGTCAATAGTAGCTTTTTTCGGTTCTACCCCTTCATCCAGCTTTTCCAAATAACTGTCGACTATGACAATGGAATTATCTACAATCATTCCCAGTACAACGATTAATGCTGCCAATGTTACTGTATTTAATTCTATTCCAAAAGCAAACATCAATCCCAAAGAAATGAATATAGTTATTGGAATAGTCGAAGCAGCAACACCTGCCACTCGTATCGGGAGAAAAACAACTGTTACCAGTATCACTGCAATAATAGCAATTCCTAATTCCTTTAAAAACGTGTTTATAGATGCATCTACCACTTCTGGCTGATCTGCAATGCGATAAATTTTAACATCAGCAGGAAGTGTTTTTTCAAAATCCTTCAATACCTTTTCTACATCGGTTCCGTACTGCACAATGTTATACCCTTCTCGCATTTCGGTAGAAAGCACCAAACATTTTTTATTATTACTAATAGTGTAGCTGGATGCTTTTGGATATTCACGTACTACTTGGGCTACATCCTTCAAACGAATATGATTGCCTTGAGGATCAGAGTAAATAATTTGTTCCTCTAAATCCCTTTCTGATGAAAAAGGTCGGGCAATATGAATTGGCACTACCATTTCGTCATTATCAATCACACCAGAAGGTCCAATCATTCCTTTCGTAAGCAGGGTTTGATACAGGCTGTAAATGTTAATGCTGTAACTGGCAACCTTTTCCTTGTCAACATAAATACTCAACTGCTCATCCTGAACTCCGTAGCGCCTAAGATTAGACACAGATTCTACTTTTCTTAATTTATTTTCCAATACTTCAAGATAATCTTTAAGCTGGCGGTATGTTTTTGTATCAGATTCTAAAGCGATAAGAAGCGCCGATGTATCCCCAAAATCATCATTAGCTACCACTGCAAGTACTCCCGAAGGCAGTTGCATTTTAAAAGTCGATAGACCGTGCTTGATTTTTGACCACACTTCGTCCTTTTTGTTTACTTCATCATTTAGTTCTACAAAAACATATACAATTCCGTCCCTAGACTGCGAATAGGTTTTTGACTTTTTTACTTCTTTATAGGTAAAAAGAAACTTCTCCAATGGTTTTGCCAATTGCTCTTCTACTTCTTCTGAAGTAGCTCCTGGATACAGCCCCACGACTACTCCCTGACGTATCGTAAAGACTGGAAATTCCTGTTTAGGCATTTTATACAGGGCGTACATTCCAAACAATACCATGGTTGTAATGAGCAGTAATACTATTTTACTATACTTTATAGCCCAAGCTATAACTGAGTTATCTTCTTTCATCTGTAATGCTTGTTAATAGTTAGCTTTTACTATTGTTCCTTCACTAATATTTTGATATCCAGCCGTAATTAACAGATCTCCTTCAACAAGACCGCTATTTACCTGAACGCCGTTCTGTGATAGATTGCCCAGCTTCACTTCCCTGTAAACTGCTTTGTCATTTTTATCTTTGAGCCAGACAAACCTCTTTCCTGAATAATCAACCTGTACGGAACGAAGCGGTACGATGATGGTACTTTTTGAATCACCACTACCTAGATAGGTACGGCAGACCATTCCTGGTACAATCTTGCCTGATGGATTTTTTACGCGTATTTTTATATCATAGGTATGTGAAACCGGATTTGCTGAAACTCCTTTCTCTGTCAAAATCCCTTGAAAAGGAGTATTGTCAAGAGCCGAAACAATTACTTTGGCTTTTGATCCTTCGTACAGATTAGAAATTTCCCTCTCAGGTATGGCTGCTTTAATCTTTACATTAGCAATATCCATTACTGTAAAAACTGGACTACCAGGCATAACATTAGCTCCTGCTTCAAAGTACTTTTTACCTATAACTCCAGTCAAAGGTGCATAGATGGCACACTGCTCCAGATTTTTTCTCGTAATCTCTTCACCTGCTCTGGCTTGTTCCAGTTTAGTTTTAACATCTATAAACTGAATCTCCGGAAGACTTCTTTGCTCGTACATCGAAGAAAGTCTTTTATAAGCATCTTCGGCTTGTTTTAAAGTTGCTACCGATACATCATGAGCATTCTTTACAGAGGTGGTGTTAAGTTTTGCCAATAATTGACCTTTTATTACTCTTTGCCCTTCATTTACCAATACCTGTTCAATTGTTCCAGGTAGAATAAAACTAACTTCTACTGTTTTATCACTTTCAACTGTGCCAATATATTCCTGCTGATAGGCACTGTCATCTAATTTAATATGTTGAATACTTACAGGAATAGCAGCCACCTCTTTTAGATCCACTTTAGAATTACAGGAGCATACAACCAAGAAAACCAATAAGGATCCCAAAAGTGTAAACGGAGTAAATTTTGATTTGTTCATTTTCTCTTTAATTAAGTTTAGTATGAAACAAAGGTCTTTGTTAAGTGTAAAGTAATAAGAACCATTTTTTCTTCAATACTGTTCAAAATGTCGCCATTATTATATCTTTGCCATAAAAAGATTTTTATTTATGATTAATAGAGAACACTACAGTACAATTTCTATAGCCCATTTTGCAAGCCAGCTCCATGTGGATGTTCTTACTGATCTGGAAGGTTTTATAGTATCGCGCAATGCTACCAAAGTTGAGGAACATGCTATCAACAGCAATCACCCGCATATTATGGATGGTATAGCACTGGTGTTTTGTAAAAAAGGAGCGGCTAAAATCAAAATAAATCTTATTGAACATGATGTTCGGGAAAATACATTAGCGATAATACTTCCTAATAGTATTGTACAAATTGATGAACAGGGTAAGGATTTACGTGTTGAATTTGTATTGTTTACATTCGATTTTATCTCCAATATTAAGCTTACCAAAGAGGTGGGAAACATTATAAAATTAGTAGAAGAAAAAACATGCTGGCATCTTGACGCAAAGCAATTTAATGAAATGCTGGCCGTACATGAACTCATTGTACAGCAATATCAAGAACATCTTTCTCACCGCGAAGAAATTATACGAAGTTTTTTGACGGCGCTGCTTTATAAAACGTTACAGTTGTATTCTATAGAAAATAACAGTTCTGCGCCAAAATATAAAAATCGGAAGGAAGAGATTCACATGAAATTTACAGCACTTTTGTATGAATACTATAAAACAGAACGAAGCGTACAATTTTATGCTGATAAACTTCATTTAACCCCAAAGTATTTTTCAAAAATAATCATGGAAGTTAATGGACAATCAGTAATGCAATGGATTGATGAAATGGTAATTATGGCAGCTAAAGCACTTTTGAAAAGTTCTAATTTAACAGTTTCGCAGATTGCCGATGAGTTAAATTTTGCAAACCCATCTTTTTTTGGAACTTATTTTAAAAAAAGAGTTGGACTGACGCCTTTGCAGTATAGAGGTTATTGAATATTTAGATTTTTATAAATACTTTATCTCTTTTTCTAAAACAGCAACGCTACTAAAATAAAAAAAACAAATACAGTACCTCGAAAATAATCCGAGGTAACTGTTTCGTTTAAACTAAGGCTTTATATACTTTTTTCAGAAGTTCTGAAATAAGACATTACAATTTTAATTTTAGAGACAAAACTATCTGACGAAGGGTTCCCGGAGTAATCATACCACGACCGCCGTACCAATAGTGCTCATTCAGTAAGTTATTGGCAGAAAGCGAAAATACATAACCTATTTTCTCAAAACTTACAACAGAGTTAATCAAAGTGTAAGGATTCGTGTAAAAAGAACCATTGGTATTGTTGATAATCAAATCTTTACCATAATGACTACCTCCTATACCTAATGAAAAACCATTTAAAGCTTTTGACTGTGGAGCATAATTAACGTACCAGGTTCCAGAAAGTTTAGGACCAGCATCTACAGGTCTTAAACCTTGAGTGACTGCATCAGAAACAATAAATTTACTGTCATTATAAGCAAAACCTGCATGCAAAAACAGTCCTTTTATTGGATTTGATTCTAAATCTGCTTCAAAACCTTTACTGCGTTGCTCGCCATCTTGCAAATAGGAAGCCGTATTATTTGGGTTTTGTCTTACTACATTGGTTACATCAATATTATAGTAACTCAAAACGGCATCTAACAGGTTTTTTTTCAAGGAAACTTTAACTCCCGATTCCCATTGATTTCCATAGATGGGCTGAAAATTAGTCATTTCCCCATTTATTGATTGCGGTGCTTGCGCCTGAAAACCATTCATATAATTAGCAAACAATGCTATTCTTTCAGAAATGATCTGATAATTAATTCCCAATTTCGGAGAAACAGCCGTTTGTGTATAATCCCCGGTAGTTGTAGCTATTAATAAATCCTCTGTCCCTTTGTTGTTAATGTAATTGATTCGGGCACTAAGCATTACACTTAAACTCTCCAGCGGGTTAATAACATCTGAAACATATACTGAATAATGATCCTGTATTGCCTTATAATTCTCTCCATACGGTTTTGAAGCCAATTGATCAGAAATATATTCATTATTAAAATTAGCATTTTGAGGATCTGTAGCGGTAGCCGAAACTTTAGTAAAATTCATAGATTTACTGGCAATCCCGTAGAGATAATGGTAATATTCAACACCTGTAATTAATCGGTTTTTCATATTACCAATTTTAAAATTCCCAACAAAGTCTTGTTGAATTTGTTGACTGGTAATATTTTCCGGATACATTCTGTACACTCTTCGTGTCACATTTTGACTGTTATCATCTAATCTTAATCGGATGTAATCACCCGGAGTTTTATTATTGACTAAAATTAAATTGGTTTCGGATTTCCAATTCTCTGAAAGTCTGTAAATGATTTTTCCGTAAATATTTAATGCCTTATTATTCAACGTAACCGAGTTATCATTGAAAGAGCTGTAATAATCTAAATTGAGTTCATTAGCCGATTTAGCAGTCCCCAAAGCTACTTGATAAAGCGGATTGTTCGTAGCCGTTTTGTTTAAAATTTCAGCATCAAGCTGGATATTTAAATCATCGCTAAGCTTGTAAGAAATACTGGGAGCTAAAAAAAATGTTTTTGAAAAACCCTGGTCCTGAAAAGTATCATTGTAGTTGTAAGCACCGGTTAATCGAGCAAGAACCTTTCCGTCTTTGTCAAGAGGTCTGTTGATATCAAGCGTTGCCCGTTGCAGATTGTAAGATCCGCCCATTACAGTAATGTCGGCAAAAGTGGTCTGTTGGGGTTTTACGGTAACACGATTAATTAGTCCACCGAAGGTAATCATAGTAGCACCACCACCTCCAAAAATTACGGCGCTTGGTCCTTTGATCACTTCTAACTGAGCGATATTTATCGGATCCATATCAGAAGCAACATAACCGTTTACACCATTTCTGAAGCTGGAACGAGTACGAAATCCCCGGATGGAATAATAAGGTGAAATTCCCGCCCAACTTGGGGCAACGCCAGTTGCATTTTTTAGCATTTCGCCTTGATTGAAAAAATTTCTGTTTTTAATAAGCTGTGGTGAAACTGACGCGGTCACCTGAGGATTTTCTAAGTTTTTAAGTGGCAATTTAGAAGCTAATTCACTGGAAACATCTTTGGACTTTCTAACTCCTTCAATAATCACCTCGTCCATTAAGGTATACTTATTGGCTATGCTATCTGTTTTTTGTGCATAGATTTGTAGTGTAGCCGCCAAAGCTACTACAAAATATATCTCTTTTCTCATTATAAGTAATGATTTTAGTGTGCTGTCAATAGGTCAAATGCAGCTATGTACATTTGAACTTTAGTCAATGTTAAAATTAAAATATTCATCAAACCGTTACAGGAATTATGAAGTATAAATAATTCTTAATCTATTGGCGGACGAAAGACTTTTAAGAGATAATCAATTAATGAGTGGGATACGCTGCGGGGAGAAAATATTTTTTTTGTATCTCTTAAAAAAGAAAATCCAATAACCTTGAGATAATCATACGTAATAACAACGTCGAAATTAGTTAGATTACTTTTAAAATTTCCGGATTTATTGTCTTCTTTAGATGAATTCGAAAGATCTTTTTTTAGCTGGCATTTACCACGACAACAGTTGTTTTTTATATTCCTTTGTTCACAAAGATTTTTGCTGATGTATTCATAATTAATGACATAGTTAATGACAGGCAATACAGGACGTATAACCATCATCAAACTAAAAAACAGGAACAATAAATTTTTCATTATAATTTCGAACTGCGAAATTATCATTTTGATGCAAATAAAACAAATGAAAATAATTTTATGAAAAACTCCTATACTTATCCATTATATTTTTAAACAATTCTTTATTAGAAGGAGGCGAAAGCACAACAGCCATAGATCCTGTAGCAACAGCCTCTTCAATACTGCTTAACGTTTTGCCCCCTGTTGCCATAACAGGAAACCCCGGAAATTTAAGCGTTATTTGTTCTAAGATTTTATTGGTATGAATTCCTGCGGTGACATGAAAAATATCTACGCCAGCTTCAATTCTGCTTCTTAAAAAATGATAGTCACAGGAGGCAACACTTGCCGCAATTGAAATAGATATTTTTTCTCTTATTTTCTTCAGATCTTTATTTTGAAAAGGTATATTAACAATAATACCTGCCGCTCCTGCCTGCTCCGCATAGATTGCCATTTCCAATGACTTTTTCCCTTGTGTAGTTCCTCCACCGACACCACAAATAACAGGCTTACCCGAAAAATCGATTAGTGCCTTAATTATCTTTGGAGACGGGGCAAAAGGATAAACCGCCAGAATAGCATCTGCATCGTTATTTTCAATCAATGCCATATCTGTTGAAAAGAGAAAAGATTTTACTTTTTATTCCCAATCAACAAGCCTTTGCATTGCTCCTTAATTATGTTTGGAGTATTAAGCGGTTTCTCCTTTTTTGTATTTCCAAAAAATTTTGTCCAAAGAGAAATTTTTTTTCTGACTGTCCAAATTGAATCTGAATTTAACTGCATATTCTGTTTTTTTGATCAAATTTAGAATACCGAATTTTAAAATTTCTTAAAATTGAAAGCTAAATTTCATCCATTGTAATGAGACAGAAAAAAATTGTAGTAAAGCGTGAAGGAGCCAAAATATTTATATCATAAACTTATTTAAATTATGATATTTTATTAGAAACTAACAAAAAAAAGCAACTATAAACATTAAATTTCATTTGTTCATAGTTGCTCTGTGATTCATTTGGTAAATTATTTTTTTATAAACTTATTTGTTTGTCCATTTAGTTTGTAAATATAAACACCACTATTTAATTGAGTTACGTCTAAATTTATTTCGTCACTTCCTCCCGTTATATTTTTTGTAATTACTTTTTTTCCGTTTGTATCAAAAACTTCTAAAATCCCTTTCTCTCCGTTAGCTAATTTGTTTGTGATATTTATAATGCTATCTGTAGGATTAGGATAACCAACAAATGATTTCTTTAAATACTCTTCTTGTTGAGGCACTGACAAACTACCGGAAAGTGAGTACACATCATATAAGAGCTTATTATCAGATGAATTTGTACTAGCTACCAACTTATAATTATTATTGGTCGTTTTGATTATCCGTACATGTTGTCTGTCCTGAATTGTTTGTAATACAGTACTATTTTCATTTATAAGTGTTAAATTACTGCTGCCATCGTATAAAATTTCAATCAAATTATCCTGATTAAACAATTTATCTGTAATAAAATGAATTCTTCTTGGTCTTGTCGGTAAATTTACTGTTTTAACTAATGTATGTTGTTCATTGTATATTCTCATTATATTAATAGCTAAATTATCATAAGGAATTTCTAGCGTATAATAATAAATACCACTTTCAACATTAAAGGCATTCAAAGGACCTCCTGTAGAATCAAGAACGCCCCAATCTTTTTGACTACTTGCCCAATCTGAAGTATAAGAGTTTTCTAATGTAGCTTGTCCAAAAGACATGGCTGAAATTGAAATTGTGGCGATTAGGCCTAAAGTAATTTTCCTCATAGTAGTTTTGTTTGTTTTGCAACACTTTTTTTGTATTGCGTTGGGTTTTAATTAGTATTTAATGCTTCCAAACTTACAAAATCATTTTAACATTTTTTTGCGATTTCTCATAATTTGTATCATTTCAAGTTCACTTATGTAAGTGAAAAATACATAACCATTAACTAATAACGAAGAAGTATTTGTCTAATGTAAATTAAGCAATACTTTAAAAAAATTATATAAAATCTACGAAAGTTAAATGGGTAATTTTAGATTATACGCTAAACAATTGTTACAGTGATGATTTATTAATTTTAAAACTACTTTTATGACATTTCACAACTACTTTTATAATGCTCAAGAAAACACAGATGACACAAAGTCTTATGAAGAACAATTATTATTAAACTATGAAGACTATCTTGATAGTGGCTTGGGAAGCGAAGGAAAACCACATCCTCTTTACAACCTTGATATTGGCAATTTAGAAGATTAACATTATAAGTTTGTAATTTAAAAAACCGAATCTC
>NZ_MUGW01000015.1 GCF_002217285.1 Flavobacterium hercynium
AACAATATGCATTGATCCCTGATTCGCTATGCGAAAACACGGATTTATGCGGATTTTTTATATTTATTTTCGATGTAGATTTTTCTATTTCTTAATTACTTTGAATTTTCTAAATACTTGAAATTTGTTTCAACCATGTTTCCTAACAGGTTTTTAAAACCTGTTAGGTATCGTTGAAGAGATAGTTTTAAAAAAAAAAGCATGACCGTTACGTCATGCCTAATTGGTTAAGATAGCTGATTTGTAAATTATCAAATTTCTTCAAAAGTAGTTCCCTGATCAATGTCTCCTGATTTAAATCCTTTTTTAAACCAGTACATTCTTTGTTCTGATGTTCCGTGTGTAAAAGAATCAGGCACAACCTGACCTTGCATTTTACTTTGAATGGCATCATCGCCCACAGCATTGGCAGCGCTCAAAGCTTCGTCAATATCTCCTTCTTCAATGTATTCCTGATTGTCGTGTGCCCAGACTCCGGCGTAAAAATCAGCTTGTAATTCCAGTGCAACAGAAAGTTTGTTGGCAGCTGCTTTACTTTTTCCCTGTTGATCGTGATGCATCTTGGCAGACGTTCCCAGTAAAGTCTGCACGTGGTGCCCAATTTCATGCGCTATAACGTACGCAATAGCAAAGTCGCCACCCTTGGCTCCAAATTTAGTTTTAAGCTCTTCAAAGAAGCCTAAATCCATATATACCTTTTGATCGGCCGGACAATAAAACGGTCCCGATGCCGCAGTCGCTCCACCGCAAGAAGTTTGTACTGATCCTCTAAAAAGTACCAATTTTGGTTTTTTATAGGTCATACCATGTTCTTTGAATATTTTATCCCAGGTATCTTCTGTTCGGGCCAAAACGGCTCTTACAAAATGTCCCATTTCTTCATCTTCTTTACTAAGCGGGGCAGCAGCTTCCGTTTGTGTTTGTTGTCCGCCTTGTAATTGTTCCAGAACAGGCGTTATAAGCTGTGCATTTTCACCTCCAAAAACATTTAGAAGTAAAATAATGATACCGATAATTCCGCCGCCAACAGCCACTTTTCCGCCGGAAACAGATCTTCTGTCTTCTACATTATCACTTTCTCGTGTACCTCTCCACTTCATATTAGATTGTTTTATTGATTGTTGAAAATTTAGTTGTACGAATTTATGTGTTTTTTTGAAAATACAGTAATCAAAAAACAATTAACTTTTAATTATTTTATCCACTTAGATAAAGCTTCTTCCACTGTTCCGCGAATGATCGGTTTCGAGATATAATCATTCATTCCGGCAGACAAACATTTGTTGCGTTCGTCTATTTCAGCTCCTGCTGTAACAGCAATTATGGGAACATCTTTACCGGATATTGTACTTCTAATGGCTTTTGTCGCTTCGTAGCCATTCATTATTGGCATTTGTACATCCATGAAAACAAGATCGGGATTTATGTTTTCTATTTGTTTCACTGCTTCATATCCGTTTTCGCATTCAAAAACAGTGGTATTAACATTTAAATTTTTTACGATAGTTTTTAAAAGTAGCATATTGACTTTATTGTCTTCGACAATCAAAACACTTACCTTTTTTTGCTGTTCCTGTTCGGTTATAGGTAATTCTACAGCGCTTGTTTTTGTAATGATTTTGTATTTCTCTGTAATGCTTTTATGACTGATATTTAAATTGAGATCGAAATAGAAGTTGCTTCCTTTATTTATTTCGCTTTCAAGTTGCAGACGGCTTTCCATTAGCGCCAATAACTGATTCGAAATGGTAAGGCCTAAACCAGTTCCGCCAAACTTTCTGGTTGTAGAACTATCTTCCTGAGAGAATGCTTTAAAAATCTTTAATTGATTTTGCTCTAAAATTCCAATTCCGGTATCAATTACAGAAAAACGAATGATGTAATTTTCATCTGATTTTTTTTCTATCACAGAAACAGTCAGTGTTATAGAACCTTCATTTGTAAACTTAATAGCGTTAGATAAAAGATTGATTAAAATTTGTTTTAAACGTACAATATCGGTCCAGATATACTTAGGTACATTAGCATCTACAATGAGTTCTAGTTTAAGCTTCTTTTGATTGGATTCATAAACAATCAAATCAAATATCTGTCCCAGTATTTTTTTAATATCATATAAATCGATAAAAAGTTCCAGTTTTCCGGCTTCAATTTTAGAGAAATCAAGAATATCATTGATGATATCAAGTAAGGAATGTGCAGACTGATTAATCGTAGTCATGTATTTTTCCTGAATTTCTTCAAGATTTGTTTTCATGAGTAAATGCGTAAATCCGATAATACCATTTAATGGAGTTCTGATTTCATGCGACATATTGGCAAGAAAATCAGATTTAGATTTATTGGCTGCCTCGGCTAATTCTTTTGCTTTTATGGCATCTTCACTTTCTTTGATTTTAGCAATGTTTCTATTTCTGTCTAAGGCCGAAGAAATGTTATTGGCAAGAGTCTGAAAAATATAGATTTCATCATCTGACCATTTTCGTTCTCTTGTACAATCATCAAAACCAATAAAACCCGAAAAGACATTGTTGGCATACAATGGCAAAATCAAAATAGATTTAATCTCATTGAGTTCTAACAGGTGTCTGAAATACGTGTCTTCAAGTTTTTTTGTTAGTATGCTTAAAACTTTTTTGTCTTTAGAGTTGTGAATGATTTCTTTTAAATCGTCTTCTGTAAAAGCCTGTAATTCGGTTATCTGATGTGGGATTCCGCCTCTTGACCATTTGTAGCGTTGCCCAATAGTGTTGGTGTCGAAATCTTTCTCGTAATAAAAAATATGATCTACATTCGAAGCTTTTCCAATGATCTCGTACGTTTCCTGAAACATTTTTTGTGTTGTCTGGCTTAGTAGAAACTTTTCAGTACAAAGTGCCAATGCAGACAATAAATCGCTTTTAACTTCTAGTTTTTTCTCTGCTTTCAGACGCATTTGTGAGGAAATGGCAAGCGAAATTACATCCGAAATAGTTTTAGCGTAATTGATGTCTTCGTTGTCCCAATCGCGTTTTCCTTCAGTACTTTCAAAGCAGGTAACACCAACCAATTGTCCGTTTAGGAAAATAGGAACATCCAGCATTGATTTTATTTTATTTTTGATAAAATAAACGCTTTCAAATTCAGATGTTTCTAATTTGTTAAAAACATCTGGTGCATTGATAATGGCTTTATTTTTAAGTGTTTCGAAATAAATAGGATAGGACTCTTTATTGAGTATGTTTTTATCGTTTAAGCTTTGGTCGTCCAGACTAAACAAGTTGCGACAGCTAATCGTATCATCTGAATATTTCCAGAAGCTTACCCGATTTGTTTTAGATACTATTGCAGCTTCCCGAATAATATAATTGATAACGTTTTGAATGTTATTATAATCCCTAAAATCTGTCGTCGACATTTTTTTTGTTGAATTATTATAGGCTTCAATTTTTTCTAAACGTCTTTTCTTTTCGTTTTCGATATTTTTTATTGCTGTAATATCCCTTGCAATACCGGCATAACTTATCGTTTGATGTAAGTCATTTTTGCGAATGATTACTTTTAATGAGATCCATAATTCTTCGCCGGTTTTCTTTAAAATCGGAATTTCGATCGTAGGATAATTGGTTTCGTTCTGCTCTAAATTTTCATAAAAATCTACCGCATTTTTGATGTATTCGTCATGAATGAAATTCGAATAATGCTGTCCAATAATTTCTTCTTCCGGATATTTTAATATCGAGAATCCAAATTCATTTATAAAAGTAAAATAGCCTCTTTCATTTATTTCAAAAATAATATCTGTTGCAGTCTGAATAAGATTTTTGTATTGGTCCTGAACGGTAATTTGTTCTGTAACGTCTTGACCTATACTAATAATTAAGTCCTCAGAGAATTTTTTATCTTTAAATTGAATGTGTTTATATTCTCCATTTTTGGTTTTTAATTTTCGGATATAAAGTCTGTTGTCCAAGTAATTTAAATTACTCTCGTACATAGTGGCTTTGTCTTTGTTTAATTTCCAAAATTCCATACCCAGAATTTCATCGGGTAAATAACCCAAGATGGCTGTTATGGTATCACTGCAAAATAGAATTTCACCTTTCCCATTTGTTGCAATTGTGAGCGAATTTCCTTTGTGAACAATCTCGTTGGCAAATCTAAAATTATCTCTGTTGTTTAATAAAACAGCATATTTTACCTGATTTATTATAAAAACCAGAATACAATAGTTGATTAATAAAATGGAGGTTTTAATGGGAATTAAATGAAAAATCACTGTCGCCATTAAAAATAAAGCGGCAGCAACAACAAACGTCCAATATACTTTTATGGGTTTGAGAATGCTGTATGAAAAGTAAAAAGAGATTAAAAACGCAATGATTGGGATAACATCTTTTTCGTGAAAAATAATGTTGCAGCTATTGTAAATGAAGTAAATAAGAAACAGCGAAATGAAAATTTGCTGGATTCGATTTTGCATATACTTGATTTTGTCAGTAGTGATATAAATCAGAAGTATAAATGTGCCAATGCTAATGTTTAGTATTAATAAGCTCTTTGGCCGGACTTTAAATATCTCGTTTATAATTTCGATGACAATAATGGCTATTCCAAAGAATAAGAGATAAAGTTGATATTCCTTATTGGTCGTTTCTATTTCACGCCGTTTTTCTATGAAGTTCCCAATCTTGCTTTTAATTCTGAAAAACTGATAGATCAAAATACCTAAGAAACCAAACAAAGACAATCCCAGAATAATGAGTTTGGGATTGTTAAAAAAGATAATACAGGAGTTAAAAACAGACCAATTTGTTCCAGTCGATTTCAAGGTATCTCCCAAGAGGGCGGTACCTGAAATCGTTGAACTAAAAAGACTATAGTTTTCTACCATAGTTTTAGAATTGGTTTTGTTTAGTAAATAACAATTTCGATTTTTCTAAGGAGTTGGTCAAGCTCTATGTTTTAGAAAAAGCTGTTTTATTCTGAATACGATGTTCCGATAGAATCAATAGAATCGTCTTCTTCAATATCAAAAATGGCGCAATACATGGCGTACGACATAGAAGTATTAAATGCAATTGTAAAAACTACTCCAATACAACATCCGATTACTCCAACGAAAGAGCCTAAAATTCCTGTAATAACTAATGCTAATAGTACAAACGGATTTTTGCTTACGACAATAACACTTGATTTTATAGCATCTAATGCTTTTAGATTTCCAAAAACAATTAGTGGAATTGTCAAAATGGTAAAAAACGAAATGACTAATGAAATTATACTTCCTAAGATACCAACCCCTAAACTTTCTAGTGTATTGGTAATAGCCGAACCTACAAGAGCTAAAATGAAGGCACTAATAAAAAGCTGTGAAAAATAAGGAGCTTGGTAATAACTGAAAATAGTAGAAACATTAAACTCATTATCTTTATCTGCGCTGTCTGCCATTTTCAAAAATCCTGCTCCAAAAGGGCTTAATAAAGCACTTAAAAAAGATATGATGAAGGTAGAAGCAAGCAATTGTACAGAAGATAATTTTTGAGCTCCTAAACTTTTAAAAAATTCTTCGTTTAAACTTTCAGCTCCGTAGTAAGCTCCTACAATAAATGTAAAACCAATAAAAAATAGTATAGAAAATACCAGTATAATTAAACCAGCATAAAGTGCGATTTTTTTGTAGTTTTCAAATGCATGATTAAAAACATTAGAAAAGTCTAAGGAATAGCCATTTGTTTTAATAGCTTCGACTTGGTCAAGAGTAGATTTCATCGTTTAAGTAGAATTGTTTTATTAGCTGTAATATTTAATTACTATTTAAACGTAAATATAATATTTTTAATCAATTCCTTAAAAAAATCAAAAAAACATTCTAAAATGTTTTGGAAATTTAAAGCCAATCCAACACCCTTTTGATTGAAGCTAATTTGTCCTTGTAAGGTGCGTATCGCATAGGGATATCAAGCCAATTGGCTTTTTTTACCACTCCTTTATGATGTGAAAAAGTATCAAAACTCAACTGTCCGTGATAAGCACCAATTCCACTATGACCAACACCACCAAAAGGCAGTCTTTTATTAGAAAAATGGACTATTGTATCGTTTATACAACCGCCTCCAAAGGAGTAAGTTTGAATTATTTTTTTGGTGAAAGATTTATTCTCACTGAAGATGTAAAAAGCAAGAGGTTTCTCATAGCGGGTAATAATATTTTTTATGTCTTCTTCTGTTTCGTACATTAGAATTGGTAAAATTGGACCAAAAATTTCTTCTTTCATTACAGCACTTTCTAAACTTGGCTCTTCGATTAAAGTTGGTGCTATATAAAGTTCGTTAACATCACTTTGACCTCCAAAAATAACCTTTTCGCTTTCGATCATGCTTACAAGTCTCAACCAGTTTTTAGTATTAATGATGCGGGCAAAGTCAGGTGATTTTTCTGTGTTCTTGGTATAAGCATTAATGATTTCTTCCATCAAAAATTTTATGAAATTGATTTTCATGTTTTTTTGAATCAAAATATAATCCGGCGCAATACATGTTTGTCCTGCGTTGATGAATTTTCCCCAGACAATGCGTTTTGCTGCTAATTTTAGATTGGCAGTTTCATCAATGATACACGGATTTTTTCCGCCTAATTCTAATGTAACAGGTGTAAGATTTTCTGCTGCTGCTTTTGCTACAATTTTCCCAACGGTTACACTGCCGGTAAAAAAGATATAATCCCATCGCTGCGCCAGTAGTTTGTTCGAAATATCAATACCGCCCTCAACTACTTCGACATGATTAATGTGAAATGTTTTTTCGATAATTTCAGCAATAATAGCAGAAGTATGAGGTGTAAGTTCTGATGGTTTCAAAGTCACCTTATTTCCGGCTGCAATTGCAGAAATCAAAGGACACAATGCAAGTTGAAAAGGGTAGTTCCAGGGAGCAATTACCAAAACGTTTCCGTAAGGTTCTTTGTAGATGTAATCTGTAGAAGGAAAGTTAACAAGTGATGGGAAAACACGCTTGGGTTTTGCCCATTTCTTGATATTTTTGATGGTATCTTTTAATTCTGAAATTACATAATTGGTTTCCGTAATAACAGCTTCGAATGCAGGTTTCTTAAAATCATCGTATAAAGCCTGTATGATTAAATCTTCGCTTTTCTGAATGTTGTACAATAACTTTTTTAGTGTTTCTTTTCGGTATCCAATATCGTTTACGTAGTCCATTTTAATGATCGGCTTGATTGAACCATGCAAGTTAAATGATAAAAATTTAAAAAATAAGAATTATATCATAAAATCATAGTGCATTCCAGATGGTTTCATCAGGAGTTGGAGCGACAATGGTAATGTTTTCTTTCGTCACCGGATGAACAAAAGATAATTTTCTGGCGTGAAGATGAATTCCGCCATCAGGATTGCTTCGGTCAAAACCATATTTTAAATCTCCTTTTATAGGCGATCCAATGGCCGATAATTGTGCACGAATCTGATGATGACGACCGGTATGCAGATTAATTTCTAAAGCCACATAGTTATTCAGTTCTTTAAAAACGGTGTAATCCAAACTGGCAACTTTGCTGTCAGGTACTTCTTTTAAATGTGCTTTTGAAGTATTGTTTTTTTCGTTTCTCTTTAAAAAGTGAACCAATTTTGCCGTTGCTTCCTGCGGTTTGTTCTTAACGACTGCCCAATAGGTTTTTTTAGTTTCTCGGTTACTAAATAGTTCATTCATGCGAGTCAAAGCCTTGCTAGTTCGCGCAAAGACAACAATTCCGGTTGTGGGTCTGTCTAAACGATGAATTACACCCAGAAAAACATCACCTGGTTTATTGTATTTGTCTTTTATGTATTCTTTTACAACGTCAGACAAAGGCTTATCTCCCGTTTTGTCGCCTTGCACGATATCACCCACACGCTTGTTTACCACAATAATGTGATTGTCTTCATGGAGAATCTGGAGGTTGATTTTGTTGGAAAGAATTTTCATTTTTAGACTTACTTAGAATTTTAGACTGACTTAGACTTCTTAGATTTTTAGACTTGCTTAGACTTCTTAGATATTAGACTAGCTTAGATTTCTTAGATGTTGGATTTGTTTGACTTATTGGTTGTTAGACTTCTTAGATGTTAGACTGACTTAGAATTCTTAGATTATTTTGACTACTTTGAATTTTAGATTTGCTTAAATTAAAAAGATTATGCTAAAGTTGCTCTGAATTTAGACGTCATTTTAATAATTTCAGCCAACATTTCTGTTAACTCGGTTGTGTTTTCTTCGCTAAGGAATCCAAGGTCGGATGAAATTAAAAGTTGGGTTTCTAATTCATAAGCAGAACCAATAGCAATTTCTAGAAATCGGGCAAAATCTTTATTTGATTTTCTTGAAGAACCTTCAGCAATATTTGAAGGAATTGAAACCGAAGCTCGTCGTAATTGATTTGTTATTCCAAATTTTTCTTCACTTGGAAAATCTGCTGTTGCATTATATATTTTAGAACAAAACAATCTGCTTTTTTTCCAAATTAAAAGCTCTTTGTATTGATGCATTTTTTTTAATTAAATTTTAATTTAGACTGTAATTTAGACTGACTTAGATTTTTAGACTTGCTTAGACTTCTTAGATTTTTTTACCAGACTGACTTAGATTTTTAGACTTGCTTAGATTTCTTAGATTTTTTTACCAGACTGACTTAGAATTTTAGATTTGCTTAGACTTCTTAGATTATTTATTAATAAAAAAAAAAAAGAAAGTTAATAATATAAATCCAAGAAGTCTAAGCTAGTCTAGCATCTAACAAGTCTAAGCTAGTCTAAGTCAGTCTAAAAATCTAAGCAAGTCTAAAAATTAATATTGTTCCTTCTCACTAGGAAAGTCACTAGATTTTACATCAGTTACATATTGACCGATGGCAGAAGTCATTTGTTCGTATAAGTTTAGGTAACGACGTAAAAAACGTGGACTGAATTCGTTGTTCATTCCAAGCATGTCATGAATAACCAGTACTTGTCCGTCTACACCGCCGCCTGCACCAATTCCGATTACGGGAATAGAGATACTTTTTGCAACTTGTTCTGCTAAATGAGCAGGTATTTTTTCTAAAACAACACCAAAACAACCTATTTTTTCAAGCATTTGGGCATCTTCGATCAATTTTTCAGCTTCTTCCTCTTCTTTTGCACGAACGCTGTACGTTCCAAATTTGTAGATCGATTGAGGAGTTAAACCCAAGTGTCCCATTACTGGAATTCCGGCGTTAAGTATTTTTTTGATAGATTCTTTTATTTCTTTTCCACCTTCCAGTTTTACAGCGTGACCGCCGCTTTCTTTCATGATTCTGATAGCAGAACGTAAAGCTTCTTTAGGATCAGACTGATAGCTTCCGAAAGGTAAATCAACAACAACTAATGCTCTTTCAGTAGCACGAACTACAGACGATGCATGATATATCATTTGATCTAAGGTAATTGGCAACGTCGTTTCATGACCTGCCATAACATTGGATGCTGAATCTCCCACTAAAATCACATCGATCCCTGCGGTATCAACAATTTTCGCCATGGTATAATCATAAGCTGTTAGCATAGAGATTTTTTCTCCATTGCTTTTCATTTCGATTAATGACTTTGTTGTGATTCTTTTATAATCTTTTTTAGCTACTGACATTTTATTTTTTTTGAGTATGTAAAAGTATTGAATTATTATAGATTGAAATTAACAATCGTAGAATATTTCAATACAGAATGTTTTTAACAGTCGGCCATGTTAACAGCAATTGCTAATCCGCCTTCGGAGGTTTCTTTATATTTAGAATTCATATCCTTGGCAGTTTGCCACATGGTATTTATTACTTTATCTAAAGGTACTTTTGCATTTTTTGAATCGGTTTCCAGCGCTAGTTCTGCTGCATTTATTGCTTTTATGGCACCCATTGTATTTCTTTCGATACACGGAATCTGAACCAGACCACCAATAGGATCGCAGGTTAAGCCAAGGTGATGTTCCATAGCAATCTCGGCAGCCATTAGAACCTGAGCAGGCGTTCCGCCCATTAATTCACAAAGTGCTGCTGCAGCCATTGAAGAAGAAACACCAATTTCTGCCTGACAGCCACCCATTGCAGCTGAGATTGTAGAACCTTTTTTGAAGATACTTCCAATTTCTCCGGCAACCATCAAAAATTGTTTGATTTCTTTTTCTCCTGCATTATGATTTTCAATTACTAAATAATACATCAAAACAGCTGGAATAACACCTGAACTTCCGTTAGTTGGAGCGGTAACAACACGTCCTAATGAAGCATTTACTTCATTTACAGCAAGTGCAAAACAACTTACCCATTTTAATATCTGACGAAATTTAACCTCAGTTTTTCTAATTTCCTCTAACCAGCTTTGAGGATCAGAATAATTAGAAAGTCCAATTAAATTCTGATGCATGTCAAAAGCACGTCGTCTTACGTTTAAACCACCAGGAAGAATCCCGCTAGTATGACAGCCTATGTACATGCATTCGAGCATCGTATTCCAAATACGCATTAATTCTGAATCAATTTCAGCTTCAGGGCGCATTGATTTTTCATTTTCATAAACAATTTCAGAAATCATTTTGTTTTCTGAAACTGTATAATTTAAAAGCTCAACAGCATTTTGAATCGGAAAAGGAAAAGCGCATTTTATTTCTTCTTTTATTTTTGCGTTTGTACGTTCTTCTTTAACTACAAAGCCTCCACCAATAGAATAAAAAGTTGATTCGTATTCAGAATCATCCGCTTTGTAAGCTGTAAATTTTAGTCCGTTAGCATGAAAGGGAAGGAAATCTTTATTGAATACAATATCCTGCAGAAAATAAAACGGAATCGTAAGTTCATTACCTAAAATGATTTCATTTTTAGTTTCGATCGTTTTAATAATTTCTGCAATGCTTTCAACAGGAATATATTCAGGATCCTGACCGCTTAGACCTAACATAATTGCTAAATCGGTAGCGTGCCCTTTACCTGTTAATGAAAGGGAACCGTATAAATCAATTTTAACTCTTGTTGTTTTTTCTAAAATAGATTCGTCTTTTAACTCTTCTAAAAAACGTTCTGCGGCGCGCCAAGGACCCAAAGTGTGTGAGCTCGAAGGACCAACGCCAATTTTAAGCATATCAAAAACAGAGATACATTCTTCCATCATACAATATTTATTAAGACAAAGATAATTGAATAATGCAAAGATGGTTTGTTAAGATTTATAAATCTTGCAGTTTTGTTAGAATTAGTATGAAATAATAATAATTTATCAACGAAATAAAATTTAAAATCTTAAAATCAGCTTTTTCTAAAGAGTTCGGTTTTTTTTTAGGTATTTTTGTAAATAAGCAATCACTAAAGATTTCGGGTTTTTATTCGATCCGATAAAGAAAGTTAGGGTGTTTTGAATTTATTTTTGAAGCATTTTTTGTGAAAATTAAAATACCATTATAGAAGATAAAATTACATTATGATAGAATTTTTTAAGCATTTTTTAGAAGAATTTGAGTTGCCACTTAGTAATCCGGTATTAATTTTTTCACTAATACTTTTTATTATTTTGCTTTCTCCGATTTTGTTAAAAAAAATCAACATTCCCGGTATCATCGGACTTATTATTTCTGGCGTTATAATTGGTCCTCACGGACTTAATATTCTGGCGAAGAACTCTGCTGTCGATTTATTTTCTACGATAGGATTACTTTATATTATGTTTATCGCTGGTCTTGAACTTGATATGAATGAGTTTAAAGCCAATCGAAATAAGAGTTTACTGTTTGGTTTTTTTACTTTTATTTTCCCGCTTACCATTGGTTTCCCGGTTTGTTTCTATCTATTGCAATATGACTTTAATGCCAGTTTTTTAACAGCAAGTATGTTTGCTACACACACGTTAGTAGCCTATCCGATTGTTAGTAAACTAGGAATAGCAAAAAATCAGGCTGTTGCTATTACTGTTGGAGGAACAATTCTGACAGATACAGCCGTTTTGATTATTTTGGCAGTAATAATGGGAAGCAGTCAGGGAAATCTAAATCAGGCTTTCTGGATAAAATTAGGTGTTTCATTGGCTATTTTCTCCGCAATTATGTTTTTAGTTATTCCGCGAATTGCGAAATGGTTTTTCAAAAAATTAGAAAGTGAAAAACATGCTCATTATATTTTTGTGCTTTCTGTGGTTTTCTTTGCCGCTTTCCTGGCAGAAGTAGCAGGAGTAGAGCCTATCATTGGTGCTTTCGTTGCCGGTTTGGCACTAAATCCTTTAATCCCGCATTCATCGGCATTAATGAATAGAATTGAGTTTATCGGAAATTCATTGTTTATTCCGTTCTTCCTTATTTCTGTTGGAATGCTGGTTGATATCAGTGTTATATTAAGCGGTCCAAATGCGCTGATTGTAGCAGGAACATTAAGTGTTGTGGCTATTTTTGGAAAATGGATTGCAGCCTTTTTTACACAGCTTGTTTTTAGATATACAAAAACAGAAAGACAGCTTATTTTCGGATTAAGCAGTGCGCATGCCGCTGCAACGTTAGCTGTAATTTTAGTTGGTTTTAAAGCTAAAATATTAGATGAGAACATTCTAAACGGAACTATTATTTTAATTTTGATTACCTGTATTGTAGCGTCATTTGCTACTGAAAAAGCAGCTAAGAAAATTGCAATCTGCGAGGAAGAAATTTCTCCGGCACATACAGGAGATAAAATTTTAGAAGAACATATTTTGATTCCGCTGGCAAAAACTTCTTCTACGGCAAGTCTCTTGGATTTTGCACTTTTAATAAAAGACAAAAAATCAGCGAATCCGGTGACTTTGTTAACGATTGTTCCCAACAACGATCAGGCTGAAATTAATATTTTAAAATATAAAAAAGCGGTAGATAAATTTGTCATTCAGGCTTCAGCATCTGAAGTTAAGATAAATACGATTGCCAGAATTGATCATAATCCCGCAAGTGGAATCGCAAGGACTTCCAAAGAGATTATGTCGGATATCGTGATCGTGGGATGGCCTAGAAAAACAGGTTTTATCGATAAGATTTTTGGAGAAAATGTAGATTCTATTATCAATAATGTAGACAAGAGTTTATTTATCTGCAGGTTTCAGCATAACTTTATTGAAGAAAAAAGATTGGTATTTATTTGCCCGCCTTTTTCAGAAAGAGGAGTTGGTTTTCAGCTTTTGCTTCAAAAAATTTGTCGTTTGTCACAGGAATTAAGTATTCCGATTGTGATTTACGGAGAATATAAAACACATCAGTCAATTGTGCAAATTGCAACTAATTTAAGATTAAATGCAAAACTTGGTTTCAAAAGTATTTTAGATTGGGAAGATTTTGACGCTATTTCTGATGAGATAAAAGATACCGATTTAGTTGTATTTAATTTATCGAGAAAAGGTTCTGTTTCGTACCAATCGATTTTTGATAAATTACCTCAAAAATTCGAGAAATCATTTGATAATAACAATATTATATTGGTTTATCCACAAGATGATCGTCAGGAAAGTGCTATGGATGCGTATGAAGATTTTACTGCTACGCCACTTACAAAAGGTCTTGAAGCAATCGAACAGATTGGTAGAGGTCTGGGAAGTATTTTGAAGAAGGGATAAAATATTCTAAAAGAAAATAAGATGGAAGAATCGATAAAAGTCAAACACAAAGCATTATCTATACGACCTTTTATTGGAGCCAAAGATTTTGAGGTGTCCAGAAGTTTCTATCGGGATTTGGGTTTCGAAGAAGTAGTATTGGATGCTAAATTTTCCGTTTTTAAAACAGGTGATCTGGCTTTTTATCTTCAGGATTATTATGATAAAAACTGGATAGAAAACACGATGATTTTTCTAGAAGTGGAAGATGTTGATTATTACTATAATCAATTATTAGTTTTGAACTTAACTGAAAAATATGGCGTTAAATTAACACCTACAGTTCATTTAGATTGGGGAAGCGAATGTTTTTTGCACGATCCGTCCGGCGTTTTATGGCATTTTGGGAAGTTTACTAAATAAATTTTGTTGTGAAAAATCAAAGAATAAAATCAGCTAAATGAATGGTGTTTTCTTCCCTTTGATACCAATCATTATAAACCAATTCCAAATTTCGTACTTCAAATTCTCCAAAATCATACGTTCGGTATTTTTCTAAAATTTTTACTAATTCAGTTGGATTTTGAAGTTTTTCCTGAAATCGCATTATGGTCGAATGTGCAGTTGAAATGGTATAGCGACTATCAATACTTTGTTCTAAATTCGATTTTTTAAAGTTCTCGCGGAGTTTATTTCGAAAATTGTTCAAAGAATCATCAGTTGGAAAACCCTGAAGCATAATTGCAGATGGAGAAGCTGTTATTCCTTTAAATTTAATAGTAATCGAGTCTAAATCAATTAGTGTTTTAGTAATAATTTCAATGTAATCTTCGATCTTAATTTTATTTAAAGTAAAACCTTCATAACACGAAATAATAGACATAACTGTAATATGAATATCTGATGAAGGATAAAAATACTGTAATGGCTCAATTGCAGCTAAATCATTAATTAAGGTGTGGATTGCAGCTTTTATTGCTTCGCTGGGGCGAATGAGCAACGTGATACCAAAGCGAGTATCCGAAGGATTCGTAATCTGATTATCTAATTTATAATTTCCCTCTAAAATTAACTTAGAAGATGCTATGTATAATTGATCGTAGTGCTGACTTAAATTCATAAACTATTACTTCTTTTTAATTTTTTCGAGATTTTCCTGTACTCTGAATTTTACTATTTTAGAAATAAGTTCATAAGGCATTGGTAAATTTAAAGGAAATTGAACCGAACCTTTTCCTGATTTATAAGAAGAAAGTTCTTCTTTAAAAGCTTCATGACCTGTTGGCAGCGCATATAAACCAATATGATTTTTATAGGCAGCAAAGTAAACTACAATTCCGTTTTGTTCGAAAGCCGGCATCGAATAACTAATTTTTTCTTTAGCATCTGGAGCTGCTTCTTGAATTGTTGCCCGTATTCTTTCCAAAAGTTCCTGTACATCATTTGGAAATCCTCCAATGTATTCGTTGATGGTTTTAGGTTTTTTTGTTTCCATTTTTTTATTTTACGTGAACTTGAAATACTATACTAATTTAAGAAATATTACATAAAAAAAGAGCTTTACAATAAGTTGCAAAGCTCTTTTAGATTTTTTAGGTATCAGTTTTAAAATATTGAATATCCAAAAACTAATGCAAAATATTGGTATTTGGATGTCCAGCTAAGATTACGATCTGTTATGCTTTTATTTAAGTTAGCCCTGGTTTCTACACTGTATTTGTTCTTGTATTTATATCCTAAACCAAATACTATACTAGGCTTTGGTCTTATTTCCATTTCGGTACTTGGTACATTTATATAGCGCTCGAATGTAGCTTTAGAGTTAAAACTATATTCAATAATGAATTGTGTATTTATGAAAAGTTTTGAATTATCATTTAAAAACATATAATGTCTCAATCCAATTGGAAATTCAATCGCATTGTATTCCATAATTGACTTCATATCATGTCCTCTATAATTTTTCTTCGTTTTTTCGGAATTATAACTGTGATATGTCGGTTCAAAAATAATAGCCCATTTGTTTCTATTAAAAGACATAATAAATTCAGCTTCAAGACCTATTCTAAATCCAATTTTATTGCCAAAATCGGTGTTAAAAAAAGATCCCTTTCCTGCGTCGACAGATAAACTAGAACTTATTATCCCTGGTCTAACGTTTAGATTAAAAAAATCTCTTTCTTTGCTTTCTTTGAAATTATAATTAATAACTTCAGAATTATTGCATTCATTATATCTTATGAATAATTTTATTAATTTGTTTCTTTTATAGTTTAAACTTTCGATTTGATTACTAGCAATATTATCACATTGTAGGTTTGTCCATAACTGTTGTTTATACTGTTTATTTTCAGCAATTTGAGCTTCAGTAATTTTGTATGATTTGTAAACAAGTTGTGTAATTTGTAATGAATCAGTTTTAAAAAAGTAGCGTGTTAAATGTTTATTATTATACTCTAATAAAGTTGCTTTTCCTTCAATAAGAACTTTAAGCAGTAAATTTTCTTTTTTGAATATTGGATTTTTCTCATATCCCATTTCACTGATTAAGCTACTTGAACGATCTATGTCTACATCATATCTTTCATATTTAGATTTATCACTAACTTCAAGAACTTTAATCTGATCTGTATTAATTTTTATTGCTTGATCTTGTTCGTCTAGTTTGTATTCAAATTCTGTCGGACTATTTAACCAGTCTAAATTTTTGATTAAGCAGTCGGTTTTTTTATCGTTTTGATCAATAAAATATCCTTTTTCAAATGAAATTTGCGAATAAGAGAGTGTACTTAAAAAAAGAAAAAGGTAAGCAAGTAGTTTTTTAGTCATTTTTAAATTTTGTTTGAGGTATATTCTTGCAAATATAGAGATACAGGTTAAAAAGAACACATTTATAATAAATCATTTTAAAAATTACATAAAAAAAGAGCTTTACAATAAGTTGCAAAGCTCTTTTTTTAGATATCAGTTTTAAAATATTGAATATCCAAAAACCAATGCAAAAGATTGGTATTTAGATGTCCATTCCAAATAGTTGCCTAAAACATTTTTAAGATTAGTTCTTGCTTCGATGCTATATTTTTTCTTGTAATTATAACCTAAACCCAATGCAAAACTATTATTTGGTGTAATTTCTAATTCTGTAATATTATCATAGTAATTAGCAACAACTTTAGAATTAGAGGAGACATGTTCCATAACATATTGAGCATTTATAAAAAGCTTAGAATCATTATTTAAAAACATATAATGTCTAAATCCGGCGGCAAACTCGATATAGTTGTAATCTGCAGTAAAATCTCTTCTGCGGCCACTAGGATTTACGGTTGTGCTTTCAGCTTTATAAGAAGAATAAGTAGGCTCAAAAATAAACGACCATTTGTTTTTATTAAAAGGGAAAACAAATTCAGCCTCAAGACCTACTCTGAATCCTATTTTGTTTTTAAAATCTGCATAATTTAATGTATTTGCTTCATTTGATACAGACAAACTAGAACTTGTTATTCCGGGTCTGATATTTAGATTAAAAAAATCACGATCTTTTTTCTCTTTAACTTTAAAGTCAACAAATTCCGAATTATTACATTGGTTGTATTTTATGAAGAATTTGATTAATCTGTTTTTCTTATAAGTAAGGTTTTCAACTTCCTTAATTGCAATATTATCACATTTTAAGCCCATCCATAATTGTTGCTTGTATTGGCTGTTTTCAGCAATTTGAGCTTCTGTTACTTTATAGGATTTATGAATAAGTTGCGTAACAGGTATTGAGTCTGTTTTGAAAAAATAACGTGTTAAATTGTCATTATTGTATTCTAACAAAGTTGCTTTTCCTTCTATTAAAACTTTTAGCAGTAAATCTTCACTTTTGAATATTGGGTTTTTATCATATCCCATTTCACTTAAAATTCTACTGGAGCGATCAATATCTACAGCATGTCTTTCATACTTTGATTCATTTTCTATTCCAAATGATTTCAATTGCGAAACATTAATTTTAATAGGTTGATCCTGTTCATCTAATTTGTATTCAAGATCTGTAGGATTGTTTAACCAATCTAAATTTTTAATTAAACAATCTGTTTTTGTATTGTTATTGTCAATAAAATATCCTTTTTGAAATGTAATTTGAGAATAAGATTGAAGACTAAAAAAAAGAAAAAGGTATGCAAGTAGTTTTGTATTCATTATTTTGGATTATATTTATTTTCTGCGAATTTTGGCAAATATAGAGATACATTCTGCAAAAAAAATATTTGATTATTTAATAATCAGCTTTACTTAATTCATATTCAAAATGTGGTAGATCTACACCATTACTTGAAACCATCATTTCTTTTGTTTTAACGGCTCCTAATTTAGCAACTGCTTTTTGTGAACGGATATTTTCAGCGCCAATATGAAATACAATTGTGTTTACATATTTGAATGCATAATCCATTAATAGCTTCTTATTTGATTTGTTGTGTAAGCCGCCCCAGAATTTACGGGCTATAAAAGTAAAACCAATTGCAATACTTGATTTCTCTGCGTTGTAGTCATAGTAGCGCGTGTTACCCACAATTTCATTAGTGTTTTTATCTAAAATTAGAAAAGAACTTTGCGAATTAATTGCTGCATCAAAGAAAGACCTGAATACTTCAATTTTATATCTGTCTTTCATAGGATGCTGTTCCCAAATTAAAGGATCTGACGCTACTTCATAAAGTGCGTCGAAATGACCTTCTTTTAAGGGAATCAATTTGGTAATGTCGTCTTCTAAAACTTCTGGCTGTAAATTAAAATTAGATGTGTTCATTGTATATTTTTTTTTTGTAAAAATGATAGGTAGGTATTAATTAACCCCTTTCCACCATTGCTGAAATACTTGTTTTTCGTTTTTAAGTTCTACCAATTGTCCAATCATTGGTGTAATTAGCGGAATCGGATTTTCTGAATTTGCATTTAATTCTGTTACTCTGATCAGGGGTTCATCCCAAGGATGCAATGCCAATGGAAATTTTGAAGAGTGTACCGGAAAAGCTCGTTTTGTATTTAAATCTTTCATCGCTTTTATTACATCTTCGGGTAAATTGTGAATGTATCTCCATGCCGGATTGTATTGCCCGTTATCAATAAGCGCAATATCAAAAGGGCCAAATTTAGCACCTATTTCCGCGAAATGTGTATCGTATCCGCTGTCACCTCCCAAATACATTTTAAAATCTTTGGAAGCAAGAACATAAGAAGTCCAAAGCGTATTGCAGCGTTTGATGCTTCTGCCTGAAAAATGTCTTGATGGAGTCGTGTAAAGCGTTAAATTTTCATCAAGTTCTATCTTTTCGTTCCAGTCTTTTTCGATGATAATCTCTTTTTGGAATTTCCAGAATTCAAAATGAGAACCTACACCAAGCGAGCAGATTACTTTTTTGATTTTTGGCTTTAAATCCATAATGGTTTTATAATCCAAATGATCGTAATGATCGTGTGTGATTACTAAATAATCTATTTCCGGAAAATCAGCTGCAGTGTAAATGTCAGTTCCTTTAAAAGCTTTCGTAGTTCCATAAATAGGAGAGGCGTTTCCGCTAAAAACAGGATCAATAAGGAATCGTTTTCCTTCTAGCTGAATAAAATAAGAGGAATGTCCAAACCATACCAAAATGTCCTGCTCGATAGAAAGTTCCAGTAAATTGGTTTTTTGAGTAGGAATACTATCCGTTGGAATTTTTCTTTTGACTTTTTTAAAGAAAAAATCAGTCAGTACAGTCGAATAACTATATCCTTCGGCAAGTTCAGGTGTAAAGTGAGCATTTTCGAATCTTCCGTTTTTGTAATTAGGAGATTGCTTTATAAGAGCCAGCCTTTCACCATCAGGTCTTTTACCATATCTTGGATGGTTAAAAACAAGGAGAACGAGAACAAAAACTAAGATAAGGAGTGTAATAATCATGACGATATTAATTTGATGGGTATAATTGTTGTATTTCCTGAACCGAAATAGAAATCATTTCTTTGAGAATTTCAATGTCAATATCAGCTACTTTTTTGATATAAATACAGCCTTTTCCAGCCTTGTATTTTCCAAAACGAGAAAGTAAATTTTCTTTATTCTCAAATGTTGGATACAAGTAAAGCGAAATTGCTTCTTTTCTTGGCGAGAAGGCAACAAGTGGAGCATCACCTTCTCGTCCGCTCGCATATTTATAATGATAACTCCCAAAACCAATAATAGCGGTGCCCCACATTTTAGGTTCAAAAGTAGTTTGTGTTTTCATGATTTCGATAAGTTCAAAAGAATCTTTTCTCTTGGCCTCATTTTCGACAGTATTTACAAAATGAGTAACACTGCTGTCTGTTTCGATTGTTTTATTTTTTGCCATTACATTTTTTGCAGTAAAGTACTTTTTAATAAAATGTTTTTGATTTTAAATTCAGTAGCATAGAACAGATCAGGATTATCAGGCATTATATTTTCCATCACAATCAAGCTAACATCGCTTTCTGGAAAATATATGTTTACAGACGAAAATCCATCACCTAAACCGGTGTGTCCTATATATTTCACGGCTTCTTTTTCGATGATGCGTATTCCATAACCATAACCTTCTTTTTCTTTACCAAAGAAATTATGCTGTGACAAAATGGTATAGCGAAGCAGCAACTGATATGTTTCCGGTTTAATAATTTTTCCTTTGTGGAGATTATTATTCCATATTGCCAAGTCATCTACTGTAGATAAAATACCAACTGCACCAAGGTTCTCAGGATTAATCATAGAATTAGTTACAGGTTTGTAGACATTGTTTTCAATAGAATAACCTGTTACTAAATTCGGAAATTGACCTTTAACATACACATTTGTGTTTTTCATTTTTAATTTCCTGAAAAGAGCGTTTGCCAGATCTGAATAGCTTTTCCCAGAAGTACCTTCTACAATTTTACCTAATAAGCTAAAGTTTAGATTTCCGTATTTATAATCACTTCCAGGTTTAAAAAGCAATGGTTTGTCTAATGCAATGATTCCATGCGAATGATTCAGTAACTGATGAACTTTAACAGAATCTGCCCAAGGTTGAGTAAGCTGAGGCAGGTATTTTTTTATTGGTGCATTCACATCTATTTTACCTTGTTCCACTTCAAGTAAAACTAATACAGCAGTAATTAGCTTGCCATTTGACATAATCTCAAATTGACTGTCTTGCTGCAAAGGTTTTTTAGTTGTCAAATCAGTAACTCCATGTATCTTTTTGTACAAAGTCTTTCCATTCTTTGAAATAAGAATTGCTCCATTAAATTTTGGATTAGCTACTTTAATTAAACTGTCGATTTTTGCAGTATAATCCTCTTTTTTTTGAGCAGTAGAATTGCAGCTTGAAAAAATAACAAATGCGAATAAGAAAGAAATTTTGAGGAAAGAATTCATGAAGTGCTTGGTTTTTTGCTGGTTTACGGTTAATTTTTTGAAGTTCCGTTTTATAGTTTAAAAAAGGAAACTAAGTTATGAAAATTAACGGTTTTAGGACTACAAAAAAGGGTTAAAGAATTGAAGATTTTTGCACTGTTAAAGCAACCAGTTTTTGAAAGGAAGTTACATGTTTTATAAGACGTAAAAAACGACTTTTATTCTAAGCGTTTAAACTCGTAAGCACTATTGTAACTAACACCTGCAGCTATAAATAGTAATAGTGCACCTTCATTGCATACCGCTTCATTTATTATAAGGTTGTTTTCTTTAGAAACTGCAATACGTCTTTTATTATTCTGACAGCCACCAAATAGATAAGGTATTCCGTTGCACTCCAAAAATTTATTGTCGAGATAAAACATTCCGTCCTTTTTGAGTTCGCCTTTAATTTGCTGTTTTTTAACACTCTTATTATTTTTAAATAATTCGAGATTCAGCGTATTGTTATTAGTTAGAATTAATTCTAGATGGTAGAAATGAAGACCGTTTAGTGTAGAATCCAGATCGGTAAATTTTACAATTTCATTGGTCATGTAATTGTATGAGTTGATGTATTTTTTTAAGCTCTCTAAATTAGAATGCTCCTTTTTTCTGTCAAACTTTTTTATGGGAAAGAAACTATACTTTCCGTTAATAGAAAGTACAGTTTCGGAATTCATTTTGTTATAATCGTTTTTAAACGTTTTATTTGAAAACGAGGCACAATTTAATAGAAAAATGGAAACCAGTAAAACCGCAAATATTCTCAATGTTGTAGCCATATTTGATTTTTTTATAAATAATTAATTTTTAATTCGTTGAGATTAATTTTATACCTACAAGGTTTTGAAAACCTTGCAGGACGAGCAGTGTAAATACCCCTTGAAATTAATTATTTACTACTAGTTTCTATGTTCTTTTGTTTCGTAAATAAAAATAATACGTTATAATTTTGGAGCTATTTCCTGCAAGGTTTTCAAAACCTTGTAGGTATTATTGAGCTTTCTATTGTGCTTAAATGCTTTACTTTCTGGTAAGATCAGTAATAAGCAAAGGGTTATCTTTTTTTAATTTATTTACTAAATCTTCAGCTGTTTCCGGATTTTCTTTTAAAGCTTCAAATTCCGCGGTTGTTATTCCTACGACTTGCAGGAAAGTAACTTCTCCGTGTGGCGTTTGTATTTTTTCGATTTCAGGATCAGCAACAAATAGCAATGCTGTAATTTCGGTTTCGGTGTCAAGTCGTATTGGGCCGTTGGCAGGCATGTAATGGAGTTCCTCAAACCAATTTCCGCTGCTGAAAACATATTTTGCAATGTTTTGTAACAGAGGAATTACCCAGGTTGGTGTTTCTTTATCTTCTGAAAATGGTTTTAATCTAAAGGTAAGCTCAAAACCCCATTTGCTAAATTCGCCATCTACTTTTTCTTCGTCATAATACAGTTCCGAAAAGCCATACGTAACATAATGAAAATGATCTGTTTGTTTTTTACTGTCGTAAATACTAATGCCATCTAGCGGATCAGGTCCGCCGAGCATGTAATGTATAGGAGGCGCAAAATGTTTAGGTTCCTGATTAGGATATAGACGGTCAAATTCTTTGTCGATGGATAACCAGCCAACAGCATCGTCTTCTGAAAATTCTTTCTTATATTCTTCTAATGTCATATACAAGTTTTTTTAGGATTAAAAACTATGATACAAGATAGAGATTTCGTCGGAAAAATTAAATTTTATTTTGCTTCTAGTTTTTGCATTATTTGTGTTACCGAATCTTCCATACCTTTATAATAGTTCCCTTTTTTAAATTCCGGAACGGTATAATTAGAAATAATTTCGGTGGTTTGACTATCGTCTAGTTTGTATTTGATAAATGACGAACCTAAAACCTGAATCTGTCTCATTTGTTTGCTTACAACAATTAAAACGGAAGGTTCGGTTTTTAAATCAGTAGTCAGGTATTTGTCTAAAGCCTGAGAATATTCAGAAAAATTCCCATACGAACCAGCTGAAGAAGTGGTTACGATGATAATTTTGTATAATGCCTTTTTTTCGAATGATTTTAAAGTTGTATTTAAAGTAGTGATTTGAGTTGGAGTAAGTATTTTCTCAAAGTCATTTACATAATCGTATGCTTTTGCAAAATCTTTGTTTATTTCTGATTTAGCTGCAACGTCTTTTTTTGTTTGAGAATGAACGCAATTAATTGATAACAAAGTAATTGTAATAATAAAGAAGATCTTTTTCATTGTATACTCAGGATAAGATTTGGTACGGCGAAAATACCGTTTTATTATTATAAATTGCAGTGTTTTGGGATACTAAAAAGTTAATCTTTTGCAATTTTTAAATGCTATAACAAAAGTCATATTTGTTGTTAAGTTTGTTTAAGGAAAAAAGAAAAAAAATCCGACTTGTTTTCACAAATCGGATTTAAATACTGTTATAAAAGTGGAAGCAGGTGTTCCCATTTTAAGCTTTCAGCAAAATCTCTAGCTGTTTTATTATCATGTGTTTTTGCATTCTTGTCTGCTCCTAAATCTAATAATACCTTTACAATGGTACTATTTCCTGCAATGGCTTCGCGATGCAAAAAAGTATATCCAAATTCATCTTCACCGTTTAGTTCATTTGGATTTTCTTTTATAAAATTAGCCAAACTGTCTTTCATATTAATGCTCATTGGATGTTCCGTAAGGTTTTCAGGTTTTTCTTTCTGTTCGTAAGCAACCAGAATATCATTGTAATCTCCAAAATCCATTCCCCAGGCATCATCGTGCTCTTGTCTTTCGGTTTCGCTCATTTCAGATCGCATTGCCTGAATTGTAAAGCCTCCGTATGTTTTATCCTGAGTTGCAAATAACCAATCGCTGATTTGGTTTATCGGAATTTCAACGTAGTCTCCGTTACTTACATTGGTTAAATCATTTGGATCGTTGACCAAAATTCCTTTGATTTTTTCGCCATCAAAGTTGATCTCGTTTATCCACATGTGTTCTACAATTGTTTCATCGTCTATTTCTTGTGTAAAGGCTAGTTTTACACAGGCAACATCAAGAGCAGGAATGATGCGTCTGTATTCCCAGGATAGTTCTCTCCAGAAATATTTGAATGTTTCTTGTGCTCTCTCGAAGGCGTTTATCATATTTTGACTTTCTCCGTCTGCAAAGAATATCGGTGTGTTTTCCATTAGGTATTAATTTAAAAGTATAATTTTTTTAAAGCGTTTTGAGTAATTTTAAACGAATAAAAAACCGATTTGTTTTTTGCAAATCGGTCTTTTTATACTCAAAACAAAGTGAGATTAGAAATTTACATCGTCTGCAATATTTCCACCTTGTTCTGCTGCAAATTTAGCAGCATATTCTTTTTGTTTTCCTTGTTGATAATCATGAAAGTGGTGAATGTCGTCTGAACTCCAGTTTTGATTTTGCTCTGTCATCCATTGCATTGCTGCAGATTGAAAATCGGCAAGGTTAATTCCGAAGTTTTCCAGAATCCATTGTGCACCATCGATTCCGTATTCGTAAGCTGCTTGTCTCGCTCCTGCAAGTTCTTCGTAGAAATAACGGTCTGTTCTGATTTTTTCAAGATTTGCCGCTCCTTCTTCTGAAATTTCAGCGTTTACATTTTCTAATTGAGGAAGCGTTACATTTTCAGCGAAATATTGTCCAAACAAAGTAGTCACTGTAAACGAAGTATCTTGTGCCATACGTTGTGGCCAGATGGTATTTAATTCTTCCCACACTGCAGGTTCGATACCCATTGCTTTACAAACTTCAAGGTAATCTACTCCGGCACTGATTTTAATAGTCATTGCAGTATAAGCTCTTAAATCGATACCATGTACCGGCTCAAGAAACGGATTACCATCAGCAACTTTTACAAATCCTGAAGTTTGAACTCCAGTATATTTTAATGAATTAGCGTGCTCAAATCGAATCATTTGATCGGAGTCGCAGTTGTTCCATTCTGTATAAACTTCTCTTCTGTAATTAAAGTAAATGTTTTGAATGTCTTTCTCATCAAGATCTTCACCGCTTTCGCGTTCGTCTGCGATCCAGGCTTCAGCTCTTTCAGCAACTTCGTCATCAAAATCTTCGACGTCGTAATGTGTTCCGTGCAACGTTTCAGGATCGTATTCTACTTCCTGATATTCATTGTCGTAATTATCATTTGAAGCTTCTGCTTGTTCGTAATTTTGATTTTCTTGTTTGTCGTCTCCATTTTGAGATCCAAAGAGTTTTTTAAACATTGTTCTGTCTTTTGGGATTAATAAAAATTTTATTGTGTAATTTGATTTTGATACATTTTTTCGTTGTGCTCTTTTAAATCGGGTGTGATCTTATTCCATTCGTCATACATAGCTCTCAAATAGATCTGACGTAATTTTGGAGCATTTTTAACAGCAAATTTTCTTTGTTCGTCAAGATCATCCATTTTGGATTGGATTTCGCTGAGCACTTTTTTGTCTGATTGGTGAATTTTACTGAGACTTAATTCATGACGTTGCAGGTATAAAGCGTGTTCTTTGCCACTTTCGGTTTCGAATTCCTGATACAAATGTGCCGTTCTTTGTTCGGCTAAATCTCGAGCAATATTTTGCAGATTTCTACTTAATGTACTTGGTGCAAATGTGTTTTGTGTTTGACAATACTGACAGGTAATATAGGTCTCGATCAAAAAGATTTTTTCGATTAGAATGCCGGCACCACATTGTGTACAATGAAATTTATCTTTAATGGTTTCGTATTCGTCCAGTATTTTTTGATATTCGATTTCGAGATCACGTTGCTTTGTTGTCTCAATTTGATTTCTCCAATAATCATATTTGTCTTCAAAATCGTTATGGCGATCAGAACAGCGGTTTCTAAAATCAGAAACGACATTGTGGTGTTTGCTTAAAACAGAAATCTGGGAATTGTAATCGTAGTAAACGTTTAGTATTTTTTCTTCGTAAGTATCTCTGGCTTTTTCTCGGATATTAGACAATTGACCATTTACGCCTGAATACACCTTGTGAAAAGTTCTTTTGTAAAGATCATCATCTGTTTGCAAAATTTCTTTTAATTCTGGAATAGCTGCATTGGCAAACTCTTCCATTTTTGCTTCTAATTTTTCTAAAAAAGTAAACCATCGTTCTTGCGATTCCTGAAGTTCAGTATACCATTCAGGATTGGTTTCTTCTTCTTTTTGTTTTTTAAATAATCCGAACACTATTTTTATATTTAAATTGAATTATCTTCTTTTTTAATGTAAACACCATCAGTAAGTTTGACAGTTAAAAACTCAAATCCGCAATAGGCGCAATTGGTTATGCCATCTTTTTTAGCTCTTCCGGCACCACAATTTGGACAATCTCTTGTATTGAGTTGTGCTTCGTTTGTTTCGAACTCACCACCGTAATTGGTTTGATTTTGGGCTCTTTGTTTTAGCTTGTCTAAAAACGAATTGACTTTTTTTTCTTCCATTACAATTGGCTTAATAATTCGATTTTATTATTTATAAAGAATAAAAATAAGAATTTTAAAATGATGAGAATATTTTTTCATGTCAAGTTTTTAACAAATTTTTATTTGGTAGCATCTTCTGCATAAATGGATTGGACTACTTTGTAATTGGTTATTGTTTAAACGAAGTCTTTTTTATTAACAATGGATTCCTTGTTAAGTGTTTTGTTTATGGTTGTCACTTTGCATTTATTCATACGCTGATGATACAGATTCGCTTTGCGAAAACGCGGATTTCTACGGATTTTTATGTTTGTTTTGATTTCCTATAATGTTTCCAAAACCTTGTAGGTATAAATAAGACGTCGGTTTGAATATCTAGGAAGAACTACAAGGTTTTGGAAACCTTGCAGGATTGAGAATCGAAGTATGCGAAAGATTGGATTTTTTTGGATTTTTTACTGGACCACAGGGAAGATTCTTGTGCTAGCAAAGGGATAATTTATGTGAAATATTTTTCAATATTTCGCTATCAGGTATTTTATTCAAAGTTCCGTAGGAACGATATATTTTGTAGCAACGGATTTTAATCCGTTGATTATATAACGACCGTAGCTAAAGTTCCATAGGAACGATCCATTTTGACCAGCTTTGTTTGAGAATATGCATAAAATATCGGCCGATCCTATGGATCTTTTTTTCTATTCTGTACGATAAAACCGGATTAAAATCCGGCTCTACAATATCAGCCGAGCCTATGGCTCTTTACATACAAAACGTAATAAAAACAAGTCAAAACACCTACAAGGTTTTGGAAATATTGCAGGAGAAATTACTTTAACTGGTTTTGCGTGAAGGATGGGAGCGGCATCCTTTTGTGGCGGGGTTCGCCATAAAAGATACAGCGGACAGCCTGACCCGGAGGGACACGCCATAGCAACTGGAATGAATAAAAAAATCCGATCTGCTTTCACAAATCGGATTTTTTAAATTGAAAATTATATATAACCGTAAAACGGTCTATTTTTACAAGTGAATTACTTCGCCGTAAGCATCTGCCACAGCTTCCATAACTGCCTCGCTCATTGTTGGGTGAGGGTGGATAGATTTAAGGATTTCATGACCTGTAGTTTCTAGTTTACGAGCTACAACTGCTTCAGCAATCATATCTGTAACTCCAGCACCAATCATGTGGCATCCTAACCATTCTCCGTATTTAGCATCGAAGATTACTTTTACGAATCCATCAGCAGCACCGGCAGCTTTTGCTTTTCCTGAGGCTGAGAATGGGAATTTTCCAACTTTTAATTCGTATCCTTTTTCTTTTGCTTGTTTTTCAGTTAAACCTACTGAAGCGATTTCTGGAGTTGCATAAGTACAACCAGGAACGTTTCCGTAATCAATTGGGTCTACGTGTAAACCTGCAATTTTTTCTACACAGTTGATTCCTTCTGCAGAAGCTACGTGAGCTAAAGCCTGACCTGGAGTAACGTCTCCAATTGCGTAGTATCCTGGAATGTTTGTTTGGTTGTAAGCGTTTACTAAGATTTTGTCTCTGTCTACAGCGATACCAACTTCTTCAAGTCCTATGTTTTCGATGTTTGTTTTGATTCCAACTGCAGAAAGTACGATGTCAGCTTCAAGAATTTCTTCTCCTTTTGCTGTTTTTACAGTTGCTTTTACGCCTGTTCCGGTAGTATCAATTTTCTCTACAGAAGAGTTTGTCATGATTTTAACTCCCGCTTTTTTCATAGAACGCTCCATTTGCTTAGAAATGTCTTCGTCTTCAACAGGAACGATGTTTGGCATAAATTCTACAATAGTAACTTCTGTTCCCATTGAGTTGTAGAAATGTGCAAATTCTACTCCAATTGCACCTGAACCTACAATGATCATAGATTTTGGCTGTGTTGGTAATGTCATTGCCTGACGGTATCCAATAACTTTTTGTCCGTCTTGTGGTAAGTTTGGTAATTCGCGAGAACGTGCTCCTGTAGCAATGATAATGTGATCTGCGCTATATTCTGTTACTTTATTGTCTTTGTCTGTAACGTCAAGTTTTTTTCCTGGTTTTAGTTTACCAAAACCTTCGATAACGTCAATTTTGTTTTTTTTCATTAAGAATTGAACTCCTTTGCTCATTCCTTCAGCTACACCGCGGCTACGTTGTACTACTGCTGGGAAATCTTTATCAAACTCAGAAACTTTCAATCCATAATCAGAAGCGTGCTTTAAATAATCAAAAACCTGAGCTGATTTTAATAATGCTTTTGTTGGAATACATCCCCAGTTTAAGCAAACACCACCTAAATTTTCTTTTTCAACTACAGCTACTTTAAAGCCTAATTGAGATGCTCTAATAGCAGTAACATATCCGCCAGGACCACTTCCTAAAACAATAACGTCGTATTTCATTTTTTTTGTTTTTAGTATTTATTACCGAAAATGAAGTTCATAAGTCCGAAGATCATTTTCTCGTTTTTCTTTGTGATGCGAATTTAAGGATTTATTTTAAAAAACACTTTAAAAAAAAGTTGAAAGTCGTAAAGTCGTAAAGTCATATAAGTCGAAAGTTTGAAAGTCTTAAAGTTAAAAAGGAAATCCAGAACCTTTATTTTTAAAAGTTCTGGATTTCGTTAAGTCTTTTTTAGTTTTAAAGTTTTTTAGTCTAAAGTTAGAAAGTTGAAAATCTAAAATCTGCATTCTAAAATCTACGATCTAAATTTTAATATGTCCCCAGTTCTCGCCGCTGGCAATTCGTCTTATTTGCATTTCGCTTACTCCAAATTGTTTGGCGATCATTTTTAGACGTGTTTTTTGTTCCGGTCGTGCTAAGATTTTTTTGATTAGCATAACTTTAGTTGTCGTTAGTTTTCTGCCGTCAGATTTTAAGTTGTGTTCAATTAGATTCTTTTTGGCTTGAATTACATGCGGACTTTTGCGGCTGTGCGCCATCATTTCGGCTTTTGTTGCCCAACGTAAATTGTTGACATCGTCATTGCTGCGGTTGTAATCAAGATGCAATACATAGGTTTGCTCTTCGGATTCTTTTGGTATAAAATATTGCGCTACTAACTTGTATAAAAAAAGATATTTGTTTACAATTTTGTCGTCATTTTTAACCTTAAATCTAAAGGTTGGATATCCGTCGCTGAGACCTCCTTTGAGGATTCTTCCGTTTTCGATTTTGTCGGAAAAACTAATTAAACGACCGCGGTTTGAAATGGCATATTTAAGTTGTAATGATGCGTTAATTTCTAATTCTTTAAACTCTTCGTTAGGATAAAATCTATTTTTTAGCATTGGTCTTTTACATTTGATTTATATTCTGATTATATTCTCAAATATAAAAAATAGAAATTCGACTTTTCTTAATTTACTGGTGCTGAGCACAAGTTTTATGATTCTTATAACGGTATTTTAACTTTTTTAAGATTTTATTTGGTATTTAAAATGTCATTTTTCTTCTAAAATTGATGTAAAAATTAAAAACGTAAAAATAGAAAAGGCTCAATCTTATATAAAATTGAGCCTTTGTATTTACATATTAACTGATAAACTAGTTCGCTACTGAAAATTGCGAATCATATAAGTTTTTGTAATATCCATCTGTTTTGGTAAGCAATTCATGATGTGTTCCTTGTTCTACAATTAGACCTTTGTCCATGACAACAATTTTGTCGGCATTTACAATTGTAGCTAGTCGATGCGCTATAATGATAGAGGTTCTTCCTTTTGTAATGGTTTCGGTAGCACGCTGAATGAGTTCTTCTGAATAGGTGTCGATTGATGATGTAGCTTCATCTAGAATTAGAATACTCGGATTACTAACATACGAACGCAAAAACGCTATTAGCTGACGCTGTCCTGACGAAAGCATTACACCACGTTCTTTTACGTCAAAATCATAATCATCCGGCAAGCTCATGATGAAATCATGTACGCCGATAATTTTAGCAGCATTTATAACACGATCGCGCGTAATTTCGGGATTGTGCAAGGTTATATTGTTGTAAATAGTATCTGCAAATAAAAACACGTCTTGCAATACGACAGCAATTTGTTTTCGTAAAGATGCCAAAGTATAGTTTTCGATATTTTGACCGTCTATATAAATAGTACCGCTGTTGATTTCGTAAAAGCGATTCAATAGATTGATGATGGTCGATTTTCCTGCTCCCGTAGATCCTACAATGGCGATAGTTTGCCCGGCGGCTACTGATAAGTCGATTCCTTTGATGACTTCTTCTTCCGGAATGTAACTAAAGTGTATGTCTTTGAATTCGATGCTTCCGCTAAAAACGGGAGCTTCTATTGTTCCGGTATCCTGAATGTGATCTTGTGTGTCAATAATATCAAAAACACGATTGGCTGCAATCATTCCTAATTGCATCTCGTTGAATTTATCCGCAATCTGACGAAGCGGATTAAAAAGCATTCCGATAAACATAGTATAGGAAAACAAATCTCCAAACGTTGTAAAATGGTTTCCGCCTAAGATTTTAAATCCGCCATAAACGACTACTAATCCTAATGTTATTGAAGATATAATATCCGCAATTGGAAAAAAGATGGAGTTGTATAAAATGGTTTTTATCCAGGCAACGCGATGTTTGTCGTTGATGTTTTTAAAATTTTCAGCTTCAATTTTCTCTCTGTTAAAGAGCTGAACGATCTTCATTCCGGTAACACGTTCCTGAACAAAGGAATTCATATTAGCGATTTGTGTACGAACTTCCTCGAAAGCGACTTGCATTTTGCGTTGAAATATTCGGGTAATAAAAACCAAAATCGGCATGGCAACAACGACAATCCAGGTTAGTTCCCAGTTCATATAAAACATAAAGATAAGCACGACAAGCATTTTCATCAGGTCGCTTATAATCATAAATAAACCCTGGCTAAAGATTCTGGCAATCGACTCTATGTCTGAAACAGATCTGGTTACCAATTGTCCTACGGGAACCAAATCGAAATATTTCATTCTAAAACTCAGGATGTGTTTAAAAAGCTTGGTACGTATGTCTTTTACAATGTCTTGTCCGAGCCAATTTGCCCAGTAAACAAAATAAAATTGTGAAAATACTTCCAGTAAAAGGACAACTCCCATCAGAATAATATACATCAGTAAACCATGTTTGTCGTGCGTTGTAATATAACCATCGACGGTTTGCTTTAGTAAATAAGGACGAAGTGCTGCAAAAACAGACAAGGATACAGCAAATAATATAACGCCGTAATAACGCCATTTATAAGGTTTGGTGTATTTTAAGATTCGTTTGAATAATCCGGTATCAAATGCTTTTGCTTTCATTTTTTTTTTTGCTTTAAGCTGTAGGCAGTAGGCTTTAGGCTTTTTTTGCTTTATGCTATTTTTTTATGCTTTAAGCTTTAAGCTGTATGCTTTAGGCTTTTTTTATATGCTTTACGTTTAAGGCTGTTTTTTATTATAAGATAAAGGCTTAAAGCTTACAGCCTAAAGCCTACAGCCTAAATATAGTCGTAATCTATTTCAGTTAAATACAATCCGTGTGCTGGGACTGAAAAACCTGCTTTTTCTCTGTTTTTGCTGGCGATTATTTGCTCAACATCGTTAAGCGTAATTTTATGTAAACCAACATTTATTAATGTTCCTACAATAGCCCGAACCATGTTTCTTAAAAAGCGGTTGGCTGAGATTGTAAAAATCAGTTTGTTGTTTTCTGTTTTCCAATGCGCCTGAAAAATGGTGCAGTCAAAGGTATTAACGTCTGTATTTACTTTAGAGAAACACTGAAAATCGGTGTGATTCAATAAAATTTTCGCAGCGTCATTCATCAAAGCTACATCCAGATTTTGATTAAAATACCAGCTTAGTTCTTCTGAAAAAGGATTTTTTATGGTATTGATGTGGTACTCATACGTTCGTTTAGTAGCATCAAATCGGCAATGCGCATCGTCGTGAACCGGAATGATATTAAAAATGGCTATGTCTTTTGGGAGATAGGAGTTTAGTTTATGCATTAAAACGGGAACATCGATCTCTTTTTCATAATCAAAATGAGCATACATTTCCTGCGCATGAACACCAGTGTCTGTTCTTCCGGCTCCCATTGCATTTATCGGTGAATTTAATAAAACCGAAAGTCCTTTGTTTAAGGTTTCCTGAACAGAGGATGCGTTAGGTTGAATTTGCCAGCCATGATAATGTGTTCCGTTATAAGCGAATTGAATAAAATATCTCATTTTAAGGGACAGAGGTTTTTTTAAAAGGTCCTGAGGTTCTGAAATACAAAGGTACAAAGTTTTCTTTAATAAGGAGCTAAGGCTTTAGGTTGTTAAGGTTCTAATGGTTTTGTATCTTTACCACTTTTGAATCTCTTTTGCCTTAACATGAAAAAAATATTGCTTCTTTCTGATACGCACAGCCACATCGATGATACTATTCTAAAATACGTTGCACAAGCCGATGAAGTATGGCACGCAGGTGATATTGGAGATCTAAATGTTACGGATACTATAAAAAAGCTTAAACCTTTACGTTGTGTGTACGGAAATATTGATGATGCAAAAGCACGATTAGAATTTCCGCTTCATAACCGATTTTTATGCGAAGATGTTTCGGTTTGGATTACACACATTGGCGGATATCCCGGAAAATACAATCCCAACATAAAAGAAGAAATGGCTTTGAATCCTCCAAAGTTGTTTATTTGCGGGCATTCGCATATACTAAAAGTTATTTATGATAAAAAAAATAATTTGCTGCACATGAATCCGGGAGCTGCAGGAAAAAGTGGATTTCATCAAATGCGAACTATGTTGCGATTTGTAATCGAAGGCGATAAGATAAAAGACCTGGAAATTATTGAGATTGGCAAAAAATAGGATTACACAGCCGGAACTTTTATTTTTATAGAAGTACCCGTTTTTTCGATCATTTTCGAGGTAATAATAAAACTTCCTTTTAGTTTTTTTATTCGTGCTCTAATTCTGTTTAATCCAAAACCTTCACCTCTGTTGAGTTTTTCGGTATGAAAACCTTTTCCGTTATCGTTAATCGTGATGATAAGACGGCTGCTGGTTTGGTGAATAGTAATCGATGCTTCGGTAGCACCGCTGTGTTTTATGATGTTGTTGAATAATTCTGTAACAATAAAATAGATTTTGATTTCGAATTTTTCATTGTATCGTTTTTCAGTAGAAACATTACTTATAAATTCGAAGTGAATGCTTGAATTGGAGTTTTTTTCGCATAAGTCTTCTAATGCATAAACTAATCCAAAACGTACCAATAGAGTAGGGATCAACTCGTGAGACATATCACGTAAACGATCGTGTACCTCTTCTAAAATGGTTTTTGCTTTTAATATTTCAACAGATTTTATATTGTTTTGTGCGACAAATACATTTAGATGCAAGCCAACAGAAGATAGTAACGAATTGATATTGTCGTGTAAAAAGGAGGCTATTTTTTTTCTTTCGCTTTCCTGTCCGTCGATACCGGAGTTGATAATGTTGAGTTGTAACTTTTGCTTAATATCCTTTTGTCTGTTCTTTCTTTTTAGTTCATTGTTTTCATAAACGAAGAAAATTAAAATGCACAGTAAGATCACTAAGATCACAAACAAACTCACTACAAGTTTGCGTTCGTGCTTTTCTTGTTTTACAATTTGTTGCTCTTTCGCGTTTTTAGAAGAAAAAAGGGAATCCGTTTTGCTATTGTATAGTTCGTTGCCTGTTTTTGGAGCAAAAGCTCCAGGTTGGGCATAGCAAGTTATTCCGTTAAGCGTAATAAGGAGAAAAGTAAATAAAAAAAATCTCAGTAAAGGCATATACAGCTATTTGATTAATAAAGTTTTAATTCTTGATTAATTTATTTTTGATTGCATATTTTACAATACCAATTACATTTTTCAGATGTAATTTTTTCATGATATTTTTTCGATGTGTTTCTACTGTATTCAGACTTATATAAAGTTGTTCGCTTATTTCTTTTCCACTGTATTCCAGAGAAATTAAGGTTATTATTTCTATTTCCCGAGCGCTTAAAGAAAGCAATTTAGGTTCGGGATTTTTAATTAATTTGGGATTGTTTTGGGTAAAGCTGGCAAAGATTTTTTTTCGCACGTGATCATCAAAATATTCTTCGTTATTATTAGCAGCTTCAATAGCCTGAATAATATGTTCTCCGGCACATTTTTTAGTTAAATAACCAAGTGCTCCTAATTTCATGACTTCCTTGATTATTTTCAGATCGTCATAACTGGAAAGAATAATTACTTTGCAAGGAAATTTTTTCTCTTTAAATTCCTTTAATACTGCAATTCCATCCTTGTTTGGCATGCTAATATCGAGAAGTAAAACATCAGCATTATTAGCTACAACATCAGCATAAACAGCATTTCCATCGACAGAGTTTCCCGCTACTTCGAATTCCGGGACAGTATGAAGTAAATTGGTAAGTCCGTCTAAAAGGACCTGATGATCATCTGCCAGATGTATTCTTGTTTTTTGTGTCATTTTCATTTTATCATGGAAAGCCAAAAATAGGAAAAAAAATCTTATAAAGCTTTGATTATAGGACAGTCTTTAACAAAACAGCGGATACAAAAAAACCCGAATTATAAAATTCGGGTTCTCTTCGCACAAAAAACTTAAGTTTATAGGTTTATCTCAAACGGTCAACAGATTTTACAAGATCTTCATCCTTCTTGATGGCCTTATTAGCTAAAACTAATAATACGATAGCAACAATCGGTAGAAACATCCCAATACCTTTCTCTGAAACAGTAGCTGCTTCTCCAGATAGATTTAGTGATCGATATACAAACAATCCTAATAAAATTAAATTTAATATTATGTTCAGTCTGCCCATGACAAACTGATTTTGTCTCTTTTTGTATGAAATAATACTGATGATAGTTAACATCGTGCTTAGACCTAATAATATAGTGTACACCTGATCTTGCATAAAATAAAATGCTTTTCCTGTATTAAGTGTCCAAAGCGGAATAAAAAACATTAAAACTCCCGTAATAATAAAAGTCAGAAGTAAATAAACAGTTTGAATTCTTTGTATCATGATTTAATAATTGTTCTACAAAAATATATTTTCTTTTTTATAAATACTATTGTATGATAAAATTTTATTCGTATTATTGCATCATAATACCGTAAGCACTTCATACTGCGGTCAATTGAAAAATAGTATCTATCTATTCTTTTTACAGTATTCCTTTAAAATAATTAAATTCATAGAACATTCATGTTTGATATTTCTGCATTAAAAGAAATGAAGCTTTCTGAGCTTCAAGACATAGCTAAGTTAGCTAAAACTATAAAGTTTAACGGTGTGAAAAAAGAGACTCTGATTACTCAGATTTTAGCACATCAGGAAGCTAGTAATGCATCAGCTGCTGCGCCTGTAACAGAAGCACCTGCAGATGATAACAAACCAAAAAGAGCAAGAATAGTTCCTGCTAAGAAACCGGCAGCAATAAAAAAGACGGCTCCTGTTTTAGAGTTTGATAAGCAAGAAGAAACTCAGGAAAATAGTGTAGAAGCAGTTGTTCCGAATGAAGAAGCTCCGGTAAACGAAGTTCAGGAAATTAAAAGCCCTGAGAAAAAAGGACCAAAAATCGTAAAGTTTAATAAATCAGCTTACGAAAAGAAAGTAGCCTTACAAAAAGAAAAAGAAGCTTCGAAAGAAGCAGGTGCAGAGGAAGAAGCGGATGTTGTAAATAACGCTCCAATAGCAGAAAAAAAGGAAGTAGAAGAAAAAGCAGAAGTTGCTGGTCCGGTAAAAAAGATTAATCCTAATCAGAATAAAAATCAAAACCAAAATCCGAACCAGAACCCGAATCCAAATCAAAACGGGAATAATGGAAACCAAAATCCTAATCATAAAAATAAAAAGAATAATTTTAGAGATTCAGACTTTGAATTTGATGGAATTATAGAAAGTGAAGGTGTTCTTGAAATGATGCCGGATGGTTACGGTTTTTTACGTTCATCAGATTACAATTATTTAGCCTCTCCAGATGATATTTATTTATCAACTTCACAAATTAGATTGTTCGGTCTTAAAACCGGAGATACTGTAAAAGGAGTGGTTCGTCCTCCAAAAGAAGGAGAAAAGTTTTTTCCTTTAGTTCGTGTTCTTAAAATCAATGGTCACGATCCTCAAGTAGTTCGCGATAGAGTTTCATTCGAGCACTTAACACCCGTTTTTCCTTCAGAAAGATTTAAATTGGCAGAAAAAGGAAGTTCTGTTTCAACACGTATTATCGATTTGTTCTCTCCAATAGGAAAAGGACAGCGTGGTATGATAGTCGCACAACCAAAAACTGGTAAAACAATGTTGTTAAAAGACATTGCCAATGCAATTGCTGCAAATCACCCGGAAGTATATTTAATTGTTCTTTTAATAGACGAGCGTCCGGAAGAGGTTACAGATATGCAACGCAGTGTTCGTGGAGAAGTTATTGCTTCTACTTTTGACAGAGAACCACAAGAACACGTAAAAATCGCCAACATCGTACTTGAAAAAGCAAAACGCTTAGTAGAATGTGGTCATGACGTTGTTATATTATTAGATTCTATTACCCGTTTGGCAAGAGCTTACAATACTGTTCAGCCAGCTTCTGGTAAAGTATTAAGTGGTGGTGTTGATGCGAATGCATTGCAAAAACCAAAAAGATTCTTTGGAGCTGCAAGAAATGTAGAGAATGGAGGTTCATTAAGTATTATCGCTACTGCATTGACAGAAACAGGTTCTAAAATGGACGAAGTAATCTTTGAGGAATTTAAAGGTACTGGTAACATGGAGTTACAATTAGACCGTAAAATTGCGAACAAACGTATTTTTCCTGCAATCGATCTTACTTCATCAAGTACACGTCGTGATGATCTTTTATTAGATGAAAAAACATTACAAAGAATGTGGATTATGCGTAAATATTTATCTGACATGAATCCGGTAGAATCTATGGATTTTGTTAATGAAAGATTTAAGAAAACAAGAAACAACGAAGAGTTTTTGATTTCTATGAATGACTAGAAGGAAGGTGCTGAGAGACTGAGTTACAAAGGTTCTAAGGTTTTTCTTTTAGGATTCTATAAATATAAAAAAAGGGATGAGTTTTTTAAAACTCATCCCTTTTTGTTATTATCTTTTTAGTCGTCGCTTTAGAGATTAGAAACCTCTGAACCTTTGCAACTTTGAACCTTTGAATCTAAAAAAAAGTTACTTTTTATCAACTACAGGTCTGTTTTCTCTGTTTGCTAAATCCCATGCGATAACAAATGCAAGTTGCGTTCTTTTTGTTAAAGCGTCGTATTCAATTTTTTCCGGTTCATCACCTTTTCCATGATAATCTTCGTGAACACCATTAAATAAGAAAACAGAAGGAATTCCGTGTTTAGCAAAGTTATAGTGGTCAGAACGCTCGTAAAAACGATTCGGATCTTTAGGATCATTAAATTTAAAATCTAAGTCCATTTTTATGTATTTTTCATTCTGAGCTACAACAGCGTTGTGTAAATCACTTGACAATCTGTCTGCACCAATTACATATACATAGTTGTTTGTTTTTGCGTGCTCTACGTCACGACGGCCAATCATATCGATGTTGATATCAGCGACAGTATTTGCTAAAGGAAATAATGGGTTTTCAGAATAGTAACGAGAACCGTGTAAACCATGTTCTTCTCCAGTAACGTGAAGGAATAAGATAGAACGTTTTGGACCTTTTCCGTCTTTTTTAGCTTTTGCAAATGCTTTTGCGATTTCTAATAAAGCAACAGTTCCTGAACCATCATCGTCAGCACCATTATAGATTTCACCATTTTTGATTCCAACGTGATCGTAGTGCGCTGAAATTACTAAAACTTCGTCTGGTTTTTCAGAACCTTCGATGTACGCCCAAATGTTTTCAGAATCCGGTAAGTTTTCGTTTCTTCTTGCATTTAAGAATGCAGCAGGAACCGGCTGATAAAAATCTTTTGCTCCTTTAGGAAAAGAAATATTGTGTTTTTTGTATTCTTCGATCATATAAAGACCTGCTTTTTTTTGACCAGCAGAACCTGTTTCGCGTCCTTCCATTTCGTCAGAAGCAACAATGTATAGCTTAGTTTTAAGATCTTTTTCGGTAATAAGTTTAATGTATTTGGTTGGATCCGAATTGTCTTTCGATGCCACTCCATTTTGCGTAGTCGAGCACGAATACGCAGAAGCAATTAGTAATAGAATTAAAAGTTTTTTCATTTGGTTAGTGTAAATTGATAAATGTATAAAAGACATAAAAAGTTAGTAAAAATACAATAAAAAAGAAGTTTATAAAAAATAGCAGCACACTTTTCGTAAACGAAACAATTCTAGACTCGCCATAAAAACGGTGGTGCGCCGGATAAAAATAGTAGCACATCCAGGCGATACCAACGAAGTTCAGAATATCGGCTATAAAGGATATTGGTTTAATTGCTCCAATTGTTTCTTGTATGATAAACAAAATGAGAAAGATAAGCAGCAGGAATGAGAAATAATGCAGTGTGAATATTCCGTGATCAAAATAGTACCATTTTTTCTTATCGTGAAAAAGCCATAAAAAGAAAGCAAAGAAAGGCATGATAATAAAAAGAATCTTCGGAATATTGTGCACAAAAGATTCGAGGAATTTTTCTACAATCTCCTTTTTTGTATTGTGTTCTGTTACATTTACTATCTTTTTGTATATCCAATATTTAAAATCAGAATACTTTTCTTTTTCCTTTCCATACTTCTGAATAGAATCAATTTCTTTCATTGATTTTAATTCGAAGTGCGTTTTTTCATTAAAGGTTTGCAGCTGCACTTTTTCCGGCATTTCCAGTTTTGAGTTGATATCTTTATCATTGAGACTCTCGCTCACCCTATTTGGGAATAAGGCAATCAACAAGAAAGTGATAAAACTGATAAAGATGTATAGACGTACCGGAGCCAGATAAGACAATCTTTTACCGGAAAGATATTCTTTGGTCAGCGTAGAAGGTTTAAAAAGTAAATTGCGAATGGTTTTCCAGAAAGCATTCTCGTAATGCGTCAAATCTTCAAAGAAATGAACAAATAAATGATGAAAAGTTTTTCGGGAATCTGAATTTTCCTGTCCGCAATTTGGACAAAATTTTTGTTCGACAACGTGCCTGCAATTTAAACAGGTTTTGTCTTTTCTAATTTCACTTTTTGACATTGGTTGGTTAGTTGGTTGGTTGTAGTTTTTTTTGGTTTGTTATTTCTTTAGTACTTCATTTAGGAAAAGCTGTAAATGTTCAAAAGATCTTTTGGCAGCAACTTTATTGTAAGCGGCACCTTTAGAGTTGTCACTTCCTGCTTCCGGATTTGTAAATGAATGTACAGAATTGGCATAATAAATCATTTGCCAATCGGCTTTAGAATCGCGCATTTCCTGTTGGAAAGCAGTTATTTCTTCTTTTGAAACAAAAGGATCATCAGCACCATGACAAACTAAAACTTTGGTTGTAATAGGTTCAACAACGCGGGCGGCATCTTTTCCTAAACCGCCATGAAAGGAAGCCACTCCTTTAAGGTTCAAATGTCCGCGTGCAGCTTCTAAAACTCCGGTTCCTCCAAAGCAATATCCAATAGCTACAATATTATCTGCATTAGCACCGGATTTTATTAGTTCCTGCAATGCCGCATTTATTCTTTTTTGATATTCGGTAAAATTCGTTTTAAAATATCCCGCTTGTTTTCCAGCTTCGGCAGTATTTTTTGGATAATTTCCTTCACCATAAATATCAGCAACAAAAACATGGTAACCAAGTTTTGATAAATCTTCAGCAATTTGCTTTGATGCATTGTCTATTCCTAACCAAGCCGGTAACAATAAAATACCTGGATTTTGAGCGCTTTTTTTAGTAGATTTTATAGCTAAACCGTTTAGTACCTGACTTCCGTCATTGTATTTTACAGGTTTTAACTGTGCGTTTATAGTGTTGGAAAACAGCATGATAACTAGGATGAGTGAGGTTAAATTTTTCATAGGTTACAATTTTAAACAAATATGAGAAATATTATGGTACAAAAAAACCTCGAAAGAGAATTCTTTCAAGGTTTATTAGTTGCTATTGTAATGATTATAATGTTGATTTACAGAGATATATTTCTCTTAAAAGCACATCCTAGTTCTATCATCGAATCTGTTTTGGCGATTCCCGGAATATTGTCGATTTTTTCATATAATATTTTTCGCATGTGTTCGTGGTTTTTGGCTGTAATTTTTAGGTAGAGTGTAAAAGATCCCGTTACAAAATAGCATTCTGTTATTTCGGGAATATCTTTTAGCGCTTCTATAATGCGTTCTGAATCGGAATCTTTGTTAAGTGTAATCCCTGTAAACGAAGCCCAGTCATAACCAATTTTTTTTTCGTTTAAGATTGGTTTGATTCCTGTAATTATACCTTGTTCGAATAATCTGTTAATACGTTGGTGCACCATTGTATTAGAGATCTTTAGATTAGTTGCAATGGTAGAATATGCAATTCGGCCATCCTTCTCTAATTCTTTTATAATTTTTGCGTCAAACTCATCTAAAATATCCATGCTTACTTCTTTATTGCTGTAAAGATAAAAATAAGTCTGATTGTTTGTTTTATTTTAAATGTGAAAATGACTTTTAATTATGGTCAAATAGGTTGTTTTGATTTTATATGTGTAATTTTGAGTTAATTTGTATTGTTTTTTAATGTTAAATAAAAAATTTTTATATTTTTGTTTCGAATAAAAGAAAATATCATGGCACATCAACAAGAAGTACTTTCATCAAAATCAGAAGTTTTAATTGAAAAAGAAAACAAATACGGAGCGCACAACTATCACCCGCTTCCTGTTGTTTTAGAAAAAGGAGAAGGAGTTTACGTCTGGGATGTTGACGGAAAAAAATACTATGATTTTCTATCTGCTTATTCAGCAGTAAATCAAGGTCATTGTCATCCTAGAATTGTTCAGGCTATGATAGATCAGGCTCAAAAGCTAAGTCTAACATCTCGTGCTTTTTATAATGATAAACTAGGAAATTACGAAGAATACGTAACCAACTATTTTGGTTTTGATAAAGTATTACCAATGAATACTGGTGCAGAAGCAGTAGAAACAGCATTGAAACTTTCGAGAAAATGGGCTTATGAAGTAAAAGGTATTCAGGAGAATCAGGCACAAATAATTGTTTGTGAGAATAATTTTCATGGAAGAACAACTACAATTATTTCTTTTTCTAATGATGAAACCGCACGTAAAAACTTTGGACCTTTTACAGACGGATTTATAAAAATTGAATACGATAATCTTGAAGCTCTTGAAAAAGCTTTAAAATCATCAAAAAATATTGCCGGATTTCTTGTTGAACCAATTCAGGGTGAAGCAGGAGTTTATGTTCCTTCAGAAGGATATTTGGCAAAAGCGAAAGCACTTTGTGAAAAACATAATGTATTGTTTATTGCAGATGAGGTTCAGACCGGAATTGCACGTACCGGAAAATTACTGGCGGTACATCATGAAAACGTACAGCCTGATATTTTGATTTTAGGAAAAGCGATCTCTGGTGGAGTTTATCCGGTATCAGCAGTTTTAGCAAATAACGAAATCATGAATGTTATTAAGCCAGGGCAACACGGATCAACTTTTGGTGGAAATCCAGTTGCAGCAGCTGTTGCTATTGCAGCTCTGGAAGTAGTAAAAGACGAGAAGCTGGCAGAAAATGCAGAACGTTTAGGAATCATTTTAAGAAAAGGATTAAATGAAATTGCAGAACGTAATGATCTTATTACACTAGTTCGTGGTAAAGGTTTACTAAATGCAATTGTAATTAATTGCGGAGAAGATTCAGATTTGGCTTGGGAAATCTGCTTAAAATTCAGAGACAACGGATTATTGGCAAAACCAACTCATGGAAACAAAATCAGACTTGCACCACCTTTGGTTATGACCGAAGAACAAATTAAGGAATGTCTTGAAATTATCGAGAAATCTTTGAATGATTTTAGATAGAAAGTATTTCATCTTATCTATATGCGAAGGCGATTGTTTATGACAATCGCCTTTTTTTATTTGATTTTTTACCACTTAGCTGTTTAACCGTTGAATCGGTAAATTGTTTAACAGATACTTTGTTTAACTATTTAATCGAAAATTGGCTTATATTTTTAAATTATCTCACTCTTCATATCTCTTAACTCAACTAATTAAACTGCTAATTAAATCAATGATTCAACAGTTAACAAGAAACACGATTTACCGATTAAACGGTTTCACGAATTAACAAATAACGAGTTAAACAAAAATGAGAATTTTCACTAAAATTGGGAATAAAAATAAATTTAATGTTTTTTATTTATAATTTTTTCATATTTTTATGAGGTTTAGTTTTACAATGTAGTCATTTTAACTATATCTTGTAATGGTAATAATACGTCTAACTTTCAAAAAATACTATTTAATTTAGATTGTTTATAAAATAGCATCAAAGGACATTTATATCCTTTATGATGATAAATGTCATTTCGCTTACGAATCTTACGCTTTAATTTTGTTATCAGAATATTCGAGGTACTATACCTAATTTGAATTTATATTAATTCTAGTAAATATTTCACATGAGCGACTTATCTAAATCTCATCGAATTTTATTTTTAAATACACTTGCCTTTACTATCTGTTTCGCGTGTTGGACATTAAATGGAGTTTTAGTAACCTATTTGGTTGATAAAGGAATTTTTAATTGGACAGTTGTCGAAATAGGCTGGTTATTAGGAATTCCAATTCTGTCAGGATCTATTTTTAGATTGCCAATCGGAATCTTAACAGATAAGTATGGAGGTAAAATTGTGTTTTCAATTTTACTTTTCCTTTGTTCTATTCCTTTCTTTCTACTTCCGTTCGCCAGTTCTTTTTGGAGTTTTGCGGTATTAAGTTTTTTCTTTGGATTGGTAGGAACCAGCTTTGCTGTAGGTATTGGATATACTTCGGTATGGTATCCTAAAAACTGGCAAGGCAGAGCATTAGGAATCTTTGGAATGGGAAATGCAGGTGCCGCAATTACCACTTTTATTGCACCAACATTATTAAACTTTTTATCCGAAAAAGATCCTGAAAATGGATGGAAAATGCTACCTATAATTTATGCTATAACTTTAGTAACAATAGGAATTTTGTTTGTGGTATTTGCTAAAAATAAAAAGAGTGAAGGCGTTTCAAAAACAATGAAACAATTAATGTCTCCTCTTAAAACCATGCGTGTTTGGAGATTCGGAGCATATTACTTTTTAGTCTTTGGTTTCTTCGTAGCCTATTCGCAATGGTTATTACCCAATTTCATGAATGTTTACCATACCTCGTTAGTAATGGGTGGAATGTTTGCTACTATGTTTAGTTTACCATCTGGAGTTATTAGAGCTTTTGGAGGTTATTTGTCAGATAAATATGGAGCGCGACAAGTAATGTATTGGGTTTTAGGTTCTACAATAGTAATTAGCTTTTTGCTGATGTTCCCCAAAATGGAAATTTTTACAGCTGGTCCCGGCGTTTTAGCTGCCAATAATGGTGTGGTTACAGAACTTGCTGCTGATCAGGTTACTGTTAACGGAAAAACACATAAAGTCAACAAAAAAGAAATTTCAAATGATAGTGAAACAGCAATTTTTCCAGTAAAAAATTCATGGCAGGAAATTGTCGTGCAACAAAATCAGGAAGTAAAAAAGAAAGAGTTACTGGCAAAAGGTGTTACACAAATTAAGTTTAGTGCAAACCTTTGGGTCTATGTTGTTTTGGTAATTCTGATAGGTATTTCATGGGGAATTGGTAAAGCTGCGGTTTATAAACATATTCCGGAATATTTTCCTAATGAAGTGGGTGTAGTAGGAGGAATGGTGGGTTTAATTGGAGGTCTGGGAGGATTTTTAGGTCCCATTATCTTTGGTTACCTGCTCAATGCTACAGGATTGTGGACGAGCTCCTGGATATTCATTTTCGTAGTGTCAGTACTTTGTTTGTTATGGATGCACAGAACAATTATAAATGCAATGCGAACTAAATCGCCCGATTTTACAAGAGAAATAGAAGATAAATAATAATATAAAAAAGTAGTATATGAAGACTTGGTTAGACAAATGGGAACCTGAAGACGAAACGTTTTGGAATACCGGTGGCAGCACAATTGCCTGGAGAACTTTGATAATTACAACTCTTACATTAATTCTGTCATTTGCCTCTTGGTTTATGATGAGTGTAATTGCGGTTAAGCTACCTGGATTAGGATTTAATTTTACTAAAGATCAGTTGTTTTGGTTAACAGCAATTCCGGGTTTAGCAGCGGGATTATTGAGAATAGTACACACTTTTATATTACCCATTTTTGGAACCAGACATGTTGTCTCTTTTGCAACCGCAATTAAACTTATTCCCGTAATCGGAATTGGTTTTGCCGTAATGGATGTCAATACACCATTTTGGGTTTTTGCTGTTTTAGCTTTTACAACAGGTTTTGGAGGAGGAGATTTCTCTTCTTACATGCCAAGTACAAGTTTGTTTTTTCCAAAAAGGCTAAAAGGTACCGCACTTGGTATTCAGGCAGGAATAGGAAATTTTGGCGTTTCACTGGCACAATTTATAACACCACTTTTATTAGGTGTTGGTCTTTACGGCGCCTCAACAGTGTTTACAAGTATTAGTCCTAAAGAAACAATAACCGTTTTTCAGAATTCAAATGTAGAAAAGCAAAAAGAAGTTTTTGCAGGGCTTAATGTTGATGTTCAGACAGCGATTTTAGCAAACGTAAAGAAAAATGTGTTAGATTCTGTTGCAGCATCAGTGCAGTCTGATGACAAAGCAGTTTTGTTTACTTCGTTGCCGGTTAAGGCAAAAGCCAAAGCGATTGCCAATGCCAACCCAAAATTGGCCGAAAGAATCTTAAATGACATTAGCCCTGATCATACAGCTGTAACTAATAAACCCATCTACCTGCAATCGGCAGCATTCTGGTTTGTTCCGTTTTTAATCTTATTGTCCATTATAAGTTGGTTTTATTTAAGAAGTATTCCAATGAAAGCTTCTATTAAAGAACAAATGGATATATTTTCTAATAAACATACCTGGTATTGTACCATTACATACATCATGACTTTTGGAACATTTGCAGGTTTATCAGCAGCATTTCCATTAATGATTAAATTCTTATATGGAGATTTTCCAAATGCACCTGATCCTTTAGTTTATGCCTTTTACGGACCTTTTATTGGTTCTGCGAGCAGAGTTGCTTTTGGTTTCGTAGCCGATAAAGTTGGGGGAGCAATACTAACAACCATTACTGGTTTTGGTATTGTAATCGGAGCAATAATTTTAGTAACGCAAGGATTAGTAGCGCCAACAAGTATGGAGCAGTTTCCTCTTTTTGTGGCTGTAATTTTAGGAATGTTCTTTTTTACCGGAATTGGAAATGCGGGAACATTTAGACAATATCCAATCATTTTTGCAGAAAACCAACGTCAGGCAGCAGGAGTTATAGGATGGACAGCAGCAATTGCAGCATTTGGTCCTTTTATATTTTCTAAATTAATAGGAAATAATCTTTCTCTTAATGGTACTGTAAATCAATTCTTTATTGGTGTTGCTATTTTTTCTATCTTAGCTACAGGTATCAATTGGTGGTTCTATAATCGTAAAGGTTGTGAGAAACCAAGTTAGAAAGTAATCATTAAATAAAATTAAGGATGAAAAATAAAACATTTAATACCAAAGCTTTACTAGTTGCAACCTTTGTTTCTGTACTGACCATTGTACTTGTATTTTACGGGTCAAGACGATTGCAAAATTTTGACGCGGCACTTGTTACTTACTTATTCGGAACCGTATTTGCTTTCTTTGGCATTGTTTATCGGTACTCCGTTTGGCTGCAAAGACCGCCGACATGGCTGTATTTTAAACGCAGTATGAAATTCCTTTTTACCGGAAAAGTATTTTCGCATTTATGGTTTCTCGGAAAAGAATCAGTTGAAAATATAGTCGTTCAGAAATTCATTTACCCAAGAAGTAAATACCGCTGGGCAGCTCACTTTTGTATCGCACTAGGATGTACATCTGCCTTTGCAATTACCATTCCGCTTACGTTTGGATGGATTCATTTTACATTGGCACCTAATTCAATTTCGATTTACGAAGCACATTTTTTCGGATTTAAAATGATGGACTTTCAAATAGGATCGATTATGGCATTTTTAATTTTCCATGCCTTAAACTGGTCATCCTGGCTGGTTATTTTCGGATCTGTTTATTATTTGAGAAGACGTTTAACGAATCCCGGATTAATTGCAACCCAAACTTTTGAAGGCGATCTATTACCACTTATTTTATTAATCGCAATATCAGTAACAGGATTATGTCTTACCTATTCTTATCAATTTATGAAAGGATTTGCGTATGACTTTCTTGCTGTAATACACGCTGTTACCGTTATTATGTTTTTAATATGGATTCCATTTGGTAAATTTTTCCACATTATTCAGCGTCCCGCGCAAATTGGGGCACATATTTATAAAAAAGAAGGAATCAAAATGGGAATGGCGGTATGTCCGCATACCGGAGATGAATTTGCAACAAAACTTCATATCAACGATTTAAAAATTGTTACCAAAGAGTTAGGCTTCGATTTTACACACGAAGACGGAACATCACATTTAGATTTAAGTCCTGAAGGTAAAAGATCACGTTTGGCTCAGGCACATTTAAAAGCTAGATTAGAAAGCGGAGGAAGTTTATTTGGATAAAAATTAAGTTTCAAGTCTCAAATTTCAAGTTTCTCGCTATAACATGAAACATGAAACCTGAAACAAAAAAATAAAAAAAAGACATGGCAAAATTACCTGTATCAACCGAGAAAATTATTGAAGATTTTGGACCTCATTTAAACTATGCGCCGAAAGATGGTTACGAAGGTAGAGATGAACCGGATGAAGTAGTAAAAACACATTGTTGCTTTTGCGGTATGCAATGTGGTATTCAGTTATTAGTTAAAGAAAATAAAGTCGTAGGTTTTGAACCCTGGATGGAATTTCCTTTTAATGAAGGACGCTTATGTCCAAAAGGAGTACAGCGTTATCTTCAGAACAATCACCCCGATCGTATTTTGAATCCTCTGAAACGAGTAGAAGGAAAAGGTTTCGAAAAAACGTCATGGGATGAAGCAATGGATAAAACTGTATCTGAAATCAAAAGAATTCAGGAACAATATGGTAAACATGCTTTTTCGATGTTATCAGGTGTATCGCTTACCAATGAAAAAAGTTATCTAGTTGGAAAGTTTGCACGTGTAGCTTTAAAAACAAGAAATCTCGATTATAACGGAAGGCTTTGCATGGTAAGTGCAGGAGCCGGAAATAAAAAAGCATTTGGTTTAGACCGTGCTTCAAACAATTATTCGGATCTGGAATATGCTGAGGTAATTATCGTTGCCGGAGCGAATATTAGTGAAACATTTCCAACCTTAACCCACTGGATTTGGAAAGCCAGAGATCGTGGCGCAAAATTAATTGTTGTCGATCCAAGGGTAATTCCATTGGCAAGAACAGCAGATGTTCATTTAGATGTAAAACCGGGAACAGATTCCGCTTTATATGGTGCAATGCTAAAATATTTAGTAGATCACGATATGCTGGATCACGATTTTATAGACAATCATACGTCAGGTTTTCAGGAAACTATAGATGCTGTAAAAGATTATACGCTGGAATGGGCGGAAGAAATTACAGGAATTGATAAAAACAAAATTAGAGAAGCTGCAGAATTGTGGGGAAAAGTCAAAACAAGCTTCTTGCTTCATGCGCGCGGAATCGAACACCATTCTAAAGGAGTTGATAATGTTTTAGGGTGTATTAATCTTGTTTTAGCAACTGGAAGAATTGGCAGACCATATTGCGGATATGGAACGATTACAGGACAAGGAAACGGACAAGGTGGTCGTGAACATGGTCATAAATGCGATCAGTTACCGGGGAACAGAGATATTGAAAATCCGGAACATAGAAAATACATTTCTGAAGTTTGGGGAATCGATGAAAAAGATATGCCCGGAAAAGGGCTTACAGCCTACGAAATTATAGAAGCGATTCATCGTGGCGAAATAAAAGGATTGATTTCTTTATGTTTTAATCCTTTAGTTTCATTACCAAACAATAATTACGTACGATCAGCACTTGAAAAATTAGAATTCTATGTTTGTATTGATTTCTTTTTGAATGAAACAGCCCGTCATGCGGATATTATCTTGGCAGGTTCATTACAGGAAGAAGAAGAAGGAACAACAACATCTGCAGAAGGACGTGTGATACGCATTAGACAAGCTGTTACACCTCCCGGAGATGCAAGAACTGATACTTCGATAATTTTGGAATTAGCCAAAAGATTAGGCGAAGAAGATAAGTTTACCTATGATGATAGTGAAGCGATCTTCAATGAATTGCGTGTAGCTTCTAAAGGAGGTACAGCAGATTATGCCGGAATCACGTATAAAAAAGTTGAAGATAACATGGGCGTGTTTTGGCCTTGTCCAACAGAGGATCATCCCGGAACGCCTAGATTATGGGAAGATAAAGTATTTGCTACACCAGATAAGAAAGCCCATTTTAATGCAGCGCCTTATAAATTACCGGGTGAAGTTACAGACGAAGAGTACCCAATAACACTTACTACGGGACGTGTTGTATCGCAATATTTAAGCGGAACGCAAACCCGAAGAATTGGTAAACTGGTAGATCAGTTTCCGGAGCCTATGTTAGAAATTCATCCGGAATTGGCTGCGAAGTATGGAATCAAACAAAGAGAATTAATTCGTGTGGTAACACGACGAGGCGAAGGAATTTTTCCGGCAAATATTGTAGAAACCATTAGAAAAGATACTGTTTTTATACCGTATCACTGGCCAGGTGCTAAATCAGCCAATCAATTGACACCAGGAACTTTAGATCCAATTTCTAAAATACCGGAATTTAAAGTTTGTGCCTGTTTACTGGATCCACAAAGAATTATTGCGCCGCCATCTAAAGAATCAGACGCATACGCAAGTGTTTAATCTATAAAAAAGCAAGAGTATGAATTTAACGAATTTTAATAGAAACGAAGAATTTTTTGTAGATCTGCAGCGCTGTATAGGATGTAAAGCCTGCGAAATGGCTTGCGCAGAATGCGAGACAAACGGTCAGGAATCCTTAATTAGTGTAAACTATGTAGAGCGTTCCTCTACTATTCAGACAACCGTTCAGGTTTGTATGCACTGCGAAGATCCGGTATGTGCCAATGTTTGTCCTGCGGATGCAATTTCCCAAGATGAATTTGGAGTCGTACATACAGCAAATACAGAACGTTGCATTGGTTGTTCCAATTGTGTAATGGCTTGTCCGTTTGGAGTTCCTAAAAAAATGGAAGAGTACGATCTGATGATGAAATGTACTATGTGTTACGACAGAACAAGTATTGGTAAAAAACCAATGTGTGCAACTGTTTGTCCTAGTGGAGCTTTGTTTTACGGAACAAGAGAGCAAATCGAAGAAATGCGACCAAACAGTACACCAATCAATACTTTCATTTTTGGAAAAGAAGTAGTGAATACCAAAGTAAACATTATGATGCCAAAAGGCAGTAATGAATTAAGAATATATTAAAATCTATATCCATGTCAAAAGAAGATAATTTAAATGAAAACTGGAAAAAAGATTTCCCAATAAAAAAACAGGAATCAACACAAGTAAGCCGACGTGATTTTGCCAAATTCCTGACTTTTGTTTCAGGAGGCTTAATGGTCGGAAGTGGATTCGTGACTGCAAAAGCCTATTTATTACCGAAGGAAGAGGTAATGGGAGAACATTTTATTTGTAACAAAGAAGAAGTTCCGGTAGGAGGAACAAGAGGTTTTGTAATCGAAGGAAGTGCAATTCCTTATATTTTGATACACCTTGAAAGTGGTGATTTTAGAGCTTATGAACAAAAATGTACGCATCTTTCCTGTTCCGTATTTTACAAACCGGGCACAGGAATTATTCATTGTCCCTGTCACGAAGGTTCATTTGATGCCATGACAGGAGATGTAATTGCAGGACCACCGCCGAGAGCTTTGCCGCAATTAGAGGTTTTCTTTAAAGATGCAGGCGTTTACGTAAAAGCAATTTCAGAAAACAAAGACAGTTAATATAAATCTCAAATTTTGTAATTATGAGTACTTTTAGAAGAAGTCAGAACAGATCAAATCCTAATAAGCTAAACAACATACTTTCTACACTTATTTTTATTTTGATATTAAATGTAAGTATTCAGATTTGGTTATTGTATGCTTCGCTGAATAATGCATTAGATAATAACAGAGAAATTTTAATACCCGCATTTGTTGCTTCGGCTGTATTGTTTTTTATAGGTTTTGCGTGGTTGTACTATTTACCTGCAGGTAATTTTAGAAGGAAATAATCTATTTTTCTGAATTGATTTGGGCAAACAGCTATTTATCATTTTTTACGGAACTATATGAAGAATTAAGCTTAAATTTATATTCTTTTAAATCTTTCTAATATTAACGATTAAAACTAAGTAAAAATACTTATATTTGTAATAAGTGTTTTGCTTGCCTTATAAAATAGCAACTATGATTCAAGTCGAAGAAGCGTTATCAATTATTGCGCAAAATAGTACTAAAATGCCCGTTCAGACGATTGCGGTGAACAAAGCATTGGGATATATTTTGGCAGAAACGATTTATTCGCCAATTGCAATGCCGCCATTTCGTCAATCAGCAATGGACGGTTACGCGTTTATTCATAGTGAAAGACATCAATATGATGTAATAGGTCTTTCTCAGGCAGGAGACCATTCTAAAATAAAATTAAAAGAAAACGAAGCCATACGTATTTTTACAGGTGCTTTTGTTCCTAATAATGCCGATACTGTAGTAATGCAGGAGCATGTCTTGGCAAATGAAAAATCAATATTAATTACCCGAATGCCAGAGCTTTATTTAAATGTTCGGGCAAAAGGAGAGCAAATTCAGGAAGGCGAAGTTGTTTTTGAAGCCAATACGCTGATTACTCCTGCTGCAATTGGTTTTCTGGCTTGTTTAGGAATTACGGAAATTAATGTTTTTAAAAAACCGAAAGTTGCCATTTTAGTAACTGGAAATGAATTAGTAAAACCAGGAGGAAAATTACCGAAAGGAAAAATTTACGAAAGTAATTCTGTAATGCTTCAGGCTGCACTTCAAACCATTGGAGTAAAGAAATCTAAAGTTTATACAGTAAAAGATAATCTAAAGGCGACAAAGAAAGCTTTAAAAGCTATTTTAAAGAAATACGATGTTGTTTTAGTTTCCGGTGGAATTTCTGTTGGAGATTATGATTTTGTAAAAGAAGCATTATTAGCTAATGGCGTAGAACAGCTTTTTTATAAAATCAATCAAAAACCTGGGAAACCAATGTTCTTTGGAGCTAAAAAAGAAACCTTAGTTTTTGCCTTACCCGGAAATCCCGCTTCGTCATTGACTAATTTTTACGTTTACGTTTATCCGGCAATAAAAGCTAAAATGGGATTTTTGGATACGCATAGAACTAAAATAATGAGAAAGCTAAATCAAAGTATAACCAATAATTCAGGAAAAACATTGTTTTTGAAAGCGTTGTACGATGAAACAAATGTAACGGTTCTCGATAGTCAAAGTTCGGCAATGCTCAATACTTTTGCCATCGCCAACAGTTTAATAATTGTTCCTAATGATGTTGAAACATTAAAAAAAGGACAAATAGTTACGTTGCTTTCTTTATTTTAGATTTTAGAGTTCAGATTTTAGATTGAAAAATTAAAAGATTTAATGATTTAAAGATTGTTGTTGTCAATAATTTTAGATTTTAGAGTTCAGATTTTAGAGTTCAGATTTTAGATTTTGGATTGAAAAATTAAAAGATTGAATGATTTAAAAATTATTTGATTTTAATTTAAAAACAAATAGCAGTGTGTAAATTTAAACATATAGCTTTAAACAATAAACCAAAAACAACAAACGATTAACCGATTCAACAAATTAACAATTTATCGATTTACCGATTAAACAGTTCAACAAATAAACGATTTAACAATAAAACGATTAAACGTAAAAAAAAATGATAACAGCATACATTCTTTGTGGAGGCAAAAGTTCTCGAATGCAATCAGAGAAGGGACTTGTTTTGTTTCAGGATAAACCGTTTGTCGAGCATATTATTCAGGCTGTTTTGGGTGTTACATCGAATATTAAATTAATTACGAATGGATCAGATTACGATTATTTAACGTATCAAAAGTTACCGGATCTTATTGTAGACAAAGGACCTTTGGGAGGCATTTATACCGCCTTGAAAGATTCTGAAACGGAGTTTAATTTAATTCTGAGTTGTGATATTCCGTTAATTTCGACCGAGTTGTTACAAGAGTTGATTTCCAAACATAATGAAGAAGCTGAAATTACCGTTTTTGCTTCCGAAAGCAGATTACATCCCTTAATTGGGATTTATTCTAAAAAAGTAGTACCAGTTATCAAAAGCGCAATTGATAACGATGATTTAAAAATGATGAATTTACTGACGAAGATTCCGCATCAGATTATTACCATAGATGAAAGTGAAAATTTTCATCTAACGAACATTAATTCAGTTGATGAATTAAACGATCTCAATATCAATTTAAGTTAATAGTTATGCGAAATTTAAAAACACCAAAATTAACGGTCGTAGGCGCAGGTCCCGGTGATGCCGAATTGATTACGCTAAAAGCGATAAAAGCTTTACAGAATGCCGATGTAGTATTGTACGATGCTCTTGTCAATGAAGATTTATTGCAATATGCGACAACAGCTGAGATTGTTTTTGTGGGCAAACGTTTGGGTTGTCACGCGTACAGCCAAGATCAGATTAACGAGTTAATTGTCTCCATGGCAAAACAATACGGTCATGTTGTACGTTTAAAAGGTGGAGATCCGTTTATTTTTGGTCGCGGAAGTGAAGAAATTGAGTATGCAGAAAAATTTGAAGTAGAAACAGAAATCGTTCCCGGTATTTCATCTGCATTGGGTGTTCCGGCTTCAGTAGGAATTAGCCTGACACAGCGCCAGATAGCAGAGAGTTTTTGGGTAATTACCGGAACAACCTCTAATCATGAGCTATCGAAAGATGTTTATTTGGCTTCAAAATCGAATGCAACTGTCGTTATTCTGATGGGAATGCATAAATTAGAAGAAATTATCACAATATACAAAGAGAACCGTACTGATGACTTGCCAATTGCAATTATTCAAAACGGAACTAAAAATACAGAACAAAAAGTAATAGGAACCATTAGTACAATTGGTACATTAGTAGTTCAGAACAAAATTTCATCGCCCGCTATTATTGTAATTGGTGAAGTAGTGAAAAATACGTCAAGAATGACGTCTTATTTTCAGGAGCATTTTGAAGATGAGTTTATTTTTCAAAATTTAAATTTAAAGTAATGATCGAGATTAAATATTTTGGAGCTGTTGCTGAAAAAACAAAACGTGAATTTGAGAAAATACCTTTTTCTGAAATAGCACTGCAGGATTTACTGCAGGATATTGAAGAAAAATATCAATTAGAATCACTTTCTTTTAGTGTGGCCGTAAATCAGAAAATAGTTCAAAAAGCAACAGCTTATAAGTTGATTTCAAATGATGTTGTTGCCTTATTACCTCCTTTTGCCGGAGGATAAAAACAGTTGCATGAATACAACAGATCGATATAACAGACAAATGATCTTGCCTGAAATAGGAGAACAAGGTCAGGATAAATTAGCCCAAAGCAAAGTTCTCGTAATAGGAGCAGGCGGTCTGGGTGCGGCTGTATTGCCTTATCTGGCAGCTGCCGGCGTAGGTGAAATTGGTATAATCGATCATGATGTAATCGAAATTTCGAATTTACATCGTCAGGTAATTTATAAAAGTGATGCTGTTGGCGCTTACAAAGCCGAAGAAGCTAAATTGATGCTTACAGCATTGAATCCGCTTGTAAAAGTAAATTCGTTTACAGAAAAATTAGCTGCAAACAATGCTATTAAATTATTTGAAAACTATGATATAATTGTTGATGCAACAGATTCAATTGCTATAAAGTATCTTATAAACGACGCATGCATTGTAACCAATAAACCAATGGTTTACGGCTCTATTTTTAGATTCCAAGGTCAGGTTTCGGTGTTTAATTATCAAAACGGACCAACATACCGCTGCTTGTATCCCAATGAAAATACAGAAGCTCAAACTTGTACGGATGCAGGAGTAATAGGAATTACAGTTGGTATTATTGGTATGCTTCAGGCAAATGAAGTTTTGAAAATGATTCTCGGAATAGGCGAGGTTTTAAGTGGTAAAATATTGGTTTATAATATTTTGAATAATGAGCAGCAAAAGTATGATTTCGATAAGAATGAGACTCCTGCAATAACTCAAGAAACATTTGAAAAGCAATATTTAAAAACTGAAAAGCTAATCGAAGAAATACGTTTTGATTTGGTTTTGGATGAAATAGATTCCGATGAGGTTCTTTTTTTAGATGTTCGTAATGAAGACGAAACACCAAAAATTGTCCTAAAAAATAACATTCGGATTCCACTTTCTGATTTAGAAAATGAAATAAATAAGCTCGATAAAAACAAAACTATTTATGTTTTTTGTCAATCAGGAGTTAGAAGTAAAACAGCGGCTGAATTGCTTTTAAAACAGCAGTTTAAAGTAAAAAGTATTATCGGCGGAGCGCTGGAAATGAAAAAGATTTTAGAAACAAAAGTGATAACGTAAGTTAACGTGTGAACATAATTTTAAAATGAACACGAATTTCACGAATTGACACGAATTAGTTTTTGAAATCAATTACACAAACTAAAAATTTACATTAATATATTGGTGTTAATTCGTGAAATTCGTGTTCAATTCTAATCTCTATAATTTGTGTTCTGACAGTAGTAAATAAAGATCGTTTTTCGAAACGAATTAAATAAAGAAATAATGAGTAAAAATGTATTTGTAGAAGGACCAATTTCTTCCGAATTTATAGCCGAGTCTATTGCCAAACATCAATCGAAGCATACGATTGGTGCACATAATATTTTTCTGGGTCAGGTACGTGCCGATGTTATTCATGATAATACAGTGGTTGCCATTGATTATTCTGCATATACCGATATGGCGAATGAAGCGTTGCATACCATTCGGGAAAGAGCCTTTGCAAAGTTTGATCTAACCTGTATGCATATTTATCATAGTTTAGGCGTCGTAAAAGCTGGAGAAATATGTTTGTTTGTTTTTGTTTCAGCAACACGACGCAAACAAGTATATGAAGCTACAGAAGCAATTGTAAACTGGATTAAAACGGATGTGCCTATTTTTGGTAAAGAAATGTTTGAAAATGACACCTTTACCTGGAAACAAAACACCTAAAAAAATACACCAATAATGGTAGATATTACGCATAAAATAAATACGTTAAGAGCCGCTACAGCAACAGCAATTGTCAATGTGAGTAAGCAAGAAACAATTGATGCAATTGTGAATAATCTGGTTCCAAAAGGTAACGTGCTTGAAATGGCAAAAACAGCAGGATTGTTTGCTGTGAAAAATACCCATTTATCGATTCCGGATTGTCACCCAATTCCAATTGAGTATACGTCAGTCAATTATAGAATTGAAGGTTTGTCGATTGAGATTATTTTTACGGTAAAAACAGTTTACAAAACCGGTGTTGAGGTCGAAGCAATGCATGGTGCTTCTATAGTCGCGCTTACCATGTACGATATGCTAAAACCGATTGATAAGGAAATTGAAATTTCTAATATTAAATTGAGTAGCAAAGAGGGTGGAAAATCATCTTTTAAAAATAAATTTTCGAATGTAATCAAAGCAGCCGTTTTTGTTTGCTCTGATTCTATTTTTGCGGGTGATAAGGAAGATCGTTCCGGAAAAATTATTGTCGAAAAACTAAATGCTTGTGGTGTAGAAACAGCACATTACGAGATTATTCCTGACGAATTAGATATTATTCAGGAAAGAACTAAGGCTTTCGCCGAAGGACATCAGCTGGTTATTTTTACCGGAGGAACGGGATTATCACCAAGAGATGTTACGCCGGAAGCGCTGGCACCATTACTGGAAAGCCGAATTCCGGGAATTGAAGAAGCGATTCGCAATTACGGTCAGCAACGAATGCCGTATGCGATGTTATCCAGAACGGTTGCGGGTACAATAGGAAAAAGTCTGATCTTGGCATTGCCGGGATCAACAAACGGAGCCAGAGAATCTATGGATGCCGTTTTTCCGCATGTCTTGCACGTTTTTCATATTTTAAAAGGAAAAAACCATGACAACATCTAAAACCATTTTAACGGATGATTTTGGGCGAAAACACAATTATTTGCGTATTTCGTTGCTGGAAAAATGCAATTTGCGTTGTACGTATTGCATGCCTGCTGACGGAATAACATTATCTCCAAAAGCCGATTTAATGACGGCAGATGAGATTTTTGCAATCGCTCAGACTTTCGTAGAGAATGGTGTAGATAAAATTAGATTAACGGGTGGTGAGCCACTTTTAAGAAAGGATTTTCCGGAGATTGCTTCAAAATTGGCAACGCTGGATGTCTCGCTTTCAATCACGACCAACGGTATTTTGATTGATCGGTTTATTGAGGTTTTGAAACAAACGAAGATCAGGAAAATTAATTTAAGTCTTGATACTTTGGTAGCTTCCAAATTTCATTCGGTTACTTTGAGAGATCAGTTTCAAAAGGTTGTTGATAATTTACATTTGCTTTTGGAAAATAACTTTAAAGTAAAAATAAATGTTGTTTTGATGAAAGGTTTTAATGAAAATGAAATTGCTGACTTTGTAAAATTGACCCAATTTTTGCCTGTTTCTGTACGTTTTATTGAGTTTATGCCTTTTGCAGGGAATGAATGGGACAGAAGCAAAATGGTTTCTCAAAACGAAATTTTATCGCAATTAGAAAATGTTTTTTCTTCTGAAGCTATTCAGAAATTAGAAGATGAAAAAAACTTTACCGCCAGAACGTATCAAATAAAAGGATATCAGGGCAATTTTGGAATTATAAGTTCGATTACGAATCCGTTTTGTGATGGCTGTAACAGAATTCGCCTGACGGCAAATGGTAAAATAAAAAACTGTCTTTTCTCAAATTCAGAAACAGATTTATTGACTGCTTTCCGACAAGGGGAATCAATTGAGAATTTGATTTTTGAATCTATAAAAAATAAAAAGAAAGTTAGAGCCGGAATGGTTACTATTCAGGAAATGGATGATCCTTCGTTGCATTTTGATAATCGCAGTATGATTACGATTGGGGGGTGAGAATTATTTTTTTAATTTTCTATTCTTATGTTTTCAAAACCTTCTAGGTATTTGACTTGTTTTTATTAGGCTTTGTTTGTAAAGAGCCATAGGCTCGGCTGATATTGTAGAGCCAGATTTTAATCCGGTTTTATCGTACAGAATAAAAAAAAGATCCATAGGATCGGCCGATATTTTATGCATATTCTCAGACCAAGCTGGTCAAAATGGATCGTTCCTATGGAACTTTAGCTACGGTCGTTATTTAATCAACGGATTAAAATCCGTTGCTACAAAATGTATCGTTCCTACGGAACTTTGAGCAAAATGTTTTGCGTTCACGAGCAAGATGCTCGCGATAGCGGAGGATTTTTTTAGTTTTCTATTCTTATGTTTAAAGATACCTAACAGGTTTTGGAAACCTGTTAGGAGACTATAATTGTTTTGAATACTTATTTAATAAATTATATTTTGAATAAATAAAAAAGGTTCAACTTTTTGAGCTGAACCTTTAGAGATATTATTTTTTCTTTTTTGACTTTGATTTTTTAGCTTTCTTTTTCGCTATTTTTTTAGCTTTAGCTTTAAGTTTTGCTTTTTTAGCCTTTTCTTTTTTCTTTGCTTTGGCTTTTTGTTTCGCTTTTTTAGCTTTTTCCTTCTTCTTATCGTTTTTAGCTTTCTCTTTTTTCTTCGCTAATTTCTTTTTCTCTTTGTCCTTGTCTTTGTCTTTCAATTTTTTAGATTTTTTATCGGTTAATTTTTCTTTCTTAGATTCTTTAGTTGAAGTGACTTCAGCAGTTTCAGTTTTTGCAGTTTTGTCTTCTTTTGGTTCAGTAACTTCTGCTATAGCTTCTGGTTTTATAGTTGGTGTTGCAACCTTTTTTACCGGAACTTTTGTAACTGTAGCTTTTGGTGTTGTTGTAGCTGCAGTTTTTGGCGTTGTTGTTCTGGCTGTTGTAGGTTTTGGTGTTGCAGTTTTTGTAGTAGTTGATTTAGCTGTAGTTGTTTTGCTAACTGGTTTTGCAGCTGGCGTATTTACAGTTTTTGTATCTTCAGTAACAGGCTGAGTATTTTCAGTTGTTGGTGCGTCGATTTTTTGAGGTGTAATTTCTTCGTTGTTGTTTTCCATAGTAAAGATGCTTTTAGTTGAGGATTTTACTAACAATGTAAATAAATTGTTAATTGATTGTTAGGTAAATATAGTTATTAAACAAGTCCGCCAATGTTAAGCTTTTTCTTGAAATAATTCTTTAACGTATTTGTTTTTAGTTGATTAGGTTTTTTGCCTTTTTTGAAAATCAAAATTTCTTAACAATTATGCTGAGAAATGAAGTAAATTACTTGGTAAATGTAAAAATCAGGATTTTGAATAATAGCAAGAAGGAAGTTTTGGAAACGGTATTTCTAGCCCTGATGGAAGCGGCATCCTTTTGTTTTTTTCTTTAGAAAAACAAAAGATACAGCGGACAGCAGGAATAGCTCCTGAAAATTAGTATGACTGAATTCTATAAGGTTTTAGTCTGCTACTGTTTCTAAGATTTTAAAATTGATTTTTGAAGCTTCACATAAGGAACAACAATAAGTTTCAGGAAGATTGGTAAATAAAATACCTTTTGGAATTCCCTGACTTTCATCTCCGTATTCTGAATTATAGAGCGTGAGGCATTCCTGGCATTGGTAAATATCGGCTTGTGGTTTTTCTTTTTTTTGTGAATTTTCGATAGTTTCTGATACTGAGTTGCCAAGCTCCTCAAAATAGTTGCGGCTTAATTCTATTAATATAGTAGGAAGTTCCAGTTTGTCGATATCTTGTGAATGCACGATGTATTCCCGTGTATTGGGATCGAAATTTTTTGCAAACAAAACATTATAAGTGTCCCGAATCTTTATTGAAGCGAGGTCTTTTGGAAGTTCGTTTTTTTCGATAACAATGGAAGTGAAATAATGTCCTTCGCGATTGTATTCAGATAAACCAAACGTTAATCCGTAGGTACTAATATCATATTGATCCAGCGTTCGTACGAGAAAGGTTTTTAGATTTAATGCCCATTCGGTTGCAACGGGTAAATGCCAATTGAGTTCTAATAAAGAATGGCGTACGTTGATTCCTTTTTTGCCAAGGAATTTTTCCCATTCCAGTTTTCGGTCTTTTGGGATTCCTTTTATGATAAAAGATTTCCAGGGTGTTATAGATATCTTACCAATTTTACAATCAAAACACAGGTCGCACATTTCTTTCAGGAAGGTCAGATCATACTTGTTGTTTCGCCAATATAAACCGAGCCAATATTGATCTATTCCCATAAGATTCATGCCTTCGTAATACGGAAAAGGGTAGAAGGGAACCTTCAAAGGTTTATCGATCGTTCTGTTATTGGTATTCAGCGCTTCACTGAGCAAACTAAAAAGGATATCAATGTCGTATGTTTCGTGGGCGATGATATTTTCGATTTCGTAATTCAGTGTTGCTATATCCCAGCTGTAAATTAAAACAGGATATATTTCCATACGTTCCCATTTTGGTAATCGAATGTATAAATACCAATAATCTTCGTGTTCTGAGGCTATAAAATTAAGATGTCCGGTAAATAAGGGAACGAGCTGCTGCTTAGGGTCAGTAATATTAACTTTTAGTTTTGGCTGTTCTTTAAACTGTTCCAAAATGTACAACAATCGGTTTCCGGTGAGCCATGCCGTATTTCTAAAAATGTCTGTCGAGACGTATGAAGAAACAATATTGTTGCTGGTTCTTTCGTCAGGAAAAACAAAATGATGTTTGTTCAAATGTTCCTTATCGAATGATTTGAAATCTTTTGGGAAGATTATATCTTGTCGTGAACCAAAGGAAATAGAATCTAAACCCTGATCGATTGCCAAAGCAACAACTTCTTTGAGCTCTCCCGGTGAAATGACACCGCCTTTTACTATTAGTCTTGTTAGTTCCATTTTATTGTTTGTTGTTTGTTGTTTTTGGTTTGATATTTGTTGTTTCAAGTTTCATGTTTCACGTTTTAAACTTTGTCGATAATCTTTGTCGTTAAGTAACTCAACCTGAAACTTGAAACCTGAAACTGAAAAAACTAAACTTTACACTTTGCTAAAATCTCTTTTACTTCGGTTTTACAGCTTCCGCAGCCTAATCCGGCGCCGGTATTTTTACATAAATCGGTAAAATTGCTGATTCCGCTTTTTATCGTTTCTTCGATGTTTCCTGTTCCAACCTGACTGCAGGAACAAACGAGTTTGCCTAAAACAGGTTTTGCATTTGAGCTTCCACGAAGTAATGAATTTCGTTTGTCTGAAAGTTCGATTTTACTTTCGATCAGGGTTTTGAATTCGGCAAATTCGTTTTTATCTCCCATCAGAATGGCTCCAACTAGCAAATCATCTTTTACAATGCATTTTTTATAGTAGCGGTGTTTTAAATCGGCAAAAATGATTTCTTCGTAAGAATCGTCGTTTTCCGGAATTTGAATATCACCAATGCTGCATAAATTAATGTCTTCCAGTTTTAGAATATTCATTAGAACGGAACCTTTGTAATAACTGCTGATATCACCTGCCAGAAAGTTGGCTAATATGTTGGCTTGTTCTTCTGCAGCAGAGGTGATGCCAAATAACTTATTATTGAATTCGGCTATTTCTCCAATAGCGTAAATATCAGGATTTGAGGATTGTAAAAATTGATTGACCTTAACGCCACGACCACAAACTAAACCGGTTTCTCTGGCGATTTCGATGTTTGGAATGGTGCCAATGGTGTAAACGATGGCATTTGCCGTGAAAATACGCCCGCTTTTTAATGCGATTTCTAGTTCGTTTTCGTTATCGGTTTCAAAAATGGTACTTACCTCATTGTCAAAGTAAATTTGAATGTCGCGAAGTTGTACTTCTTCTGCCAGTAATTTACTTGAAATTAAGTCTAATTGACGTTCCATTAAGCGGGAAGCTCTCTGAATAATGGTGATCTTTACTTTTTTATGTTTGAGTGCTGCGGCAAGTTCTAAGCCTAATAATCCGCCTCCAATGATAACAACATGCTGTTCTTCGGCAGGTAAATTGGTATTGTCTAAATAGTGTTTTAGGCGGTCTGCATCTTCTTTTCTTCGAACGGTAAATCGCCCGGGTAAATGAAGTTGTGCATTTTCGGGCACAAAAGGACGGCTTCCGGTGGCTAAAATCAGGGAGTCAAACGAATGTGAAATGCCTTCACTATCGACAACGGTTTTTGCTGTGGCATTGATTTTAGTAACGGCAACACCGGATTTCATGGTAATGTTTAATTTGCTTAACGATTCTCCGTCTTTTACTTTTAGGAGTTGTTCCCAGGTAAATTCTCCCGTCATATATTCCGGAAGTAGAACACGATTGTAAAACGGATTTACTTCATTGGAAAAAACGATAATTTCATCGGTCGAATTGAATTCGCGATAGTTCTGTATGAATCGGAAAGAAGCAGCACCTGCGCCCACAATGGCAATTTTCTGGAAAGGTTTTACATATTTGCTTATCGAAACCGTTGTGTATTTAAAATCAGGTTCTTTCGAAACGGGATCTACAACTGTGTTGGTTAAGTTATTGGTTCGGTTTAAGTCGTTTTCGAGTTGCTTTCCCCAATGCATAGGAAGGAAAACTACTTTTTCTTTTATAGAATCTGTGATTTTTGCTTTTACACGAACTTCGCCGTTTTTGCTTGTAACTGTTATAATGTCACCTTCTTTTATTTCATTTTTAAAAGCATCGATTGGATTAATTTCTAAAAAAGGATTCGGTGTATGTGTTAGTAAACGCGATACTTTACCTGTTTTAGTCATCGTATGCCATTGGTCACGAACCCTTCCTGTGGTTAAGATAAATGGAAACTCAGGAGAAGGCTGTTCGGACGTGTTTTCAATATGTTCCGGAAGATTAAAAATAGCTTTTTTTGTCGGGGTGTAGAATTTTTTATCGGTAAAGAGGCGAGGCGTTCCCGGATGTCCGTAATCAGGAACGGGCCATTGAAAGGTTCCTTCGGTTTTTAATCGATGGTAATTGAGGAACGAAATATCGATATTGGTGTTTTTGGTTAGGGCGCAGTGTTCTTTGTAAATTTCTTCGGCACTGTTGTAATCGAAGCCGTTAAAATTCATTTTTTTAGCGAATCGAATTAAGATTTCGATATCCGAAAGTGCTTCACCCGGAGGATTAATGCCTTTTGGTAAATAAGAAATACGACGTTCAGAGTTGGTCATGGTTCCTTCTTTCTCCAGCCAGCCTGCGGCAGGCAATAATAAGTCGGCGTATTTTGTGGTGTCGGCATTGTGCGAGATGTCCTGAACGACTACAAATTTTGCATTTTGCAATGCTTTTTCGATGCGTCGGGAATCGGGTAAACTCACTAACGGATTGGTGCAGATGATCCAGACGGCTTTCATTTTGCCTGATTCAAGCGCTTCAAACATTTCAGTGGCCGTTAATCCGGGTTTGTCTGATAATGCATCGACTCCCCAAAAATCAGCTACTTCTTTGCGATGTTCTGGATTTGCGATGTCTTTGTGTGCTGCCAGAAGCGTTGCCATACCGCCTACTTCTCGTCCGCCCATTGCATTGGGCTGACCTGTAAGCGAAAAAGGTCCTGAACCTGGTTTGCCTATTTGTCCTGTAAGCAGAGAAAGATTGAGCAACGCAGTATTTTTATCTACGCCAACGGCACTTTGATTAAGTCCCATTGCCCAAAGGGAAATAAAACCTTTTGCTTTTCCGATGGTATCTGCAGCGAGTTTAATATCGGGAACAGAAATCCCACAGATTTTTGAGGCTTTTTCATAAGAAGTACCTAAAACTAAATCTTTGTATTGTTTGAAGTTTTCGGCATTATTTTTTACAAAATCATGATCTACATATCCTTTTTCAATGATCCTTTTAGCGATAGCATGATAGAGAATAATATCGGAACCTGGCATTATTTGCAAATGTAAATCTGCGAAAGCAGCGGTATCTGTTCGCCTTGGATCGATAACGATGATTTTTACTTTTGGATTTTTCTCTTTGTGTTTTTCAATTCTTCGAAACAAAATAGGATGACACCATGCCGGATTGGCTCCTGTAATTAGAAAAGTGTCGGCAAGTTCAATGTCATCATAAGCAATAGGAACGGAGTCTTCGCCAAAGGTTTTTTTATAGCCTACAACTGCAGAGCTCATACACAAGCGCGAGTTCGTGTCGATATTATTTGTTTTTAGAAAGCCTTTTACCAGTTTATTGACCAAATAATATTCTTCGGTTAAGCATTGTCCTGAAATGTAAAAACCAACGCTATCCGGTCCGTGTTTTTTGATAATTGATGTAAAAACGGCTGCAGCACGGTTAAGTGCGGTTTCCCAGCTTACGCGTTCGAGCGGATACGATTTACTGCCCCGCATTTCCGGATACAGAATTCGGTCTGAGGTGTCGTTGACTACGTAATGCAAATTCATTCCCTTTGAACATAACATTCCTTTGTTGACAGGATGATCTTTGTCGCCTGTAACCATAACACCATTTTTAGCATCGTTGGTTACGATGATTCCACAGCCAACGCCACAGTACGAACAAGTAGTTTTGATTTTGGTATTTTGCATTACAGTTTGTTTTTATCTGAAAATAATAACTGAAGAAATTTCTGTGAATCACTTATAAAGTGAATTGTAAAAATAAGTATTTTTACTTATAAATACGTAGATTTTGAGATTTATTTTCTAGATTAAAACATAAAAAAATCTCCTTCGTAGTGAACAAAGGAGATTTTGAAATTATAGTATATCTGCTTTTAACTTTTGTGAAAAGAAAAAATTCTTGGATTTACAGAGATCATTAACCACGCCCAATTGTTGGTATGTCCAGCATCACCTGCTTTTAAGAATTCCAGTGTTTTAGATCCAAACATTTGCGAGTAACCTCCCGTAAGAACAATATCTTTTTTGAATTTGAATCCGGCTGTTAAATCGATTTCAGTTCCTAAGTAAGAATCCATTTTTTCATTGAGTGGTGTGATTACTTTGTTGGGAGCAGAGAAAACATGAGGAATCAAAGCAAATTGCCATTTTTGAACATTGTAAGTAAACTTTAATGATGCATCTTGTAAACCAACACTGTTTAAATGATTGCCAACATAAAAATAGTCCATAAAACCATTAAAGGCATGATTGGTTCCGAATATCGGGTTGAAGGATTTTAATTTTCTACTGTTGTCATCCATATCTGTTCCTGATAAATATTCGTAGCCAAAACCAGCACTAAAAGAATCTGTTATGTTATAAGCTAAGTTTAAAGCAGCATTCCAGGCACCCACTTGTCTGTCTGTACTTTTTCCGGTTTGACCGTATACACTTAGATTACTGTTAATTTTTTTGGAGATGTAGGTTACATACGTTCCAAAGGTTTGTTTGTAATCTACCAGTAATTTTTCATTTGCATTTGCATATTCATAACCTGTATTTAGAAACAGCAGGCTTAAATTTAAATTTTCATTTATTTTATTATGATACCAAGCATATTGCATGGCTTTGTAATTGGCTACCGTATAAGGCGTTTGAAGCACATTTTCAGCATTAGAATTATAGGCTAATCCTAAATTAAGTGTTTGGTTTTCATGGTGATATAAAGCAGTTATCGCGTCATGGCTTTGTCCTTGTTGTGCCCAGTCTACATCTCCCATTATACGCTGGTTATCGTAAGAAAGTGTCTGGCGTCCCATTCTGGCGCTCCACTTCTCGGTAAAATCATATTGTGCCCAGGCTTCGTATACAGCAACGCCGTTTTTATCAGCAAGTGTATTTGGCGGAACATCTCCCCAGGTTCTGACATTTTGCAAGCTCAGTTTTAAAGATAATTGATCTTGTTTGTAATCAAAATTTAAACGGGAACGTTGTGAAATTTGTGATGTTCCTTCCTGACCTTCCGGAAGTAGTGTTTTGTATCCATTCCTATATTCAAAGCGAGGTCTAACTTGCAGATTTACATCTAATTCCTGTCCTTGAACAGTAACTATTCCTAACAATGCGAAAAAAGTAATTATAAATTTTTTCATAGTGATGTTTTTTAAATGAATAGTAAAATTATAAGAAAAATTTATATGTTTTTATGATAAAAGTTAGTTTATATCTGATTTTTATTTTTTTATTTGGTGATTTAGTTTGTAGCTATTATTTTGTTAAAGACTGATTGCTTTTCTGTGCTAATTTTGATAATTATGCAATGCATCCACACCAGACAAATGGTCGAAAATAATAAAATAAATATCCAAGAGCTTGACCATATACCAGTTACGGTCAATAAGTAGCTAAAAATGATAGGACCAAAGAATCCACCTAATCCGCCAATCATACCCACCATACCGCCAACAACTCCAACTTCGGTCGGGAAATATTCAGGAATATGTTTGTAGACTGCCGCTTTTCCAATTCCCCATGAAATCCCGATTAGAATTACTAAAACAAGGAAAACCCACATATTAGCATCAAATTTAATTACCGTAATACCTTTGGCAAGTAATTCTTTTTTCTTTACACTTTGATTTTCAGCCACTACAACTTGCTGCCAGGAAGTTGTAGTCGGAAAAATGGCATTTTCGCTCTTATTTTCTTTTTTCTGCGCAATAGCAAATTCAGTTTGATCCATTGCAATATTTTGATTTGAAACGGATGTGATAATTCCTTTTTTAGTCGCTAATACACCAGGTCCGGTTGTCGTAATTTCCATTTTTGGAATCATTAATAAAGCGCTTAAAATAACAGAAGAACCAAGAACCCAATACATCACTTTTCGGGCTCCGTATTTGTCTGACAAGTAGCCGCCAAAAGCTCTAATTACACCTGAAGGCAAACTGAAAAGAGTCGCAAACAACCCGCCCATGACAAGACTTGTCTGGTAGACATTCATAAAGTTGGGCAGAAGCCATTGTGAGTAAGCAACAAAGCAGCCAAAAACTAAAAAATAATAGGCTCCAAAACGCCAAACACGGGCACTTTTTAGTGGTTGCAGCATTTGAGTGATTGTTTTGGTCTGGTTTTCTATCTTTTTATTCTCCGCAAAAAATAAAAAAGCGATTCCGATTACAAGTAAAGAAATTGCATATATAACAGGTAATGTTTTCCAACCATTTTGAGGATCTTCTATCGAAAAGTAGTTAAGAAGGGAAGGTGCTAAGAAGGTTGTGATTGCAGCACCCGCATTTCCCATTCCAAAAATTCCCAAAGCGCGTCCTTGCCATTCTTTAGGATACCAGATAGAAGTATAGCCTATACCAACAGCAAAGCTTGTTCCGACCATTCCAAATAAAAAGCTCAGCAGGGAAAACATGAAAAAGCTATCGGCAAAAGGAAGTAAAAATAACGGAATAGAGCAGAGGAGCAAAAGCAGTGAAAAAACATATTTGCCACCGTATTTATCCGTTAGTATTCCGATTGGCAGGCGCATAACAGAGCCAGTTAAAATGGGGATTCCAAGGAGCCATCCTACTTGTACGACGCTCCAGCGAAAAATACCGTTGTCTACTAAAAAAGTAACGAGCACACCGTTTAATGTCCAGCAAGCAAAACATACAGTGAATGCTAAAGTATTCAGAAATAAAATCTTGTGTGATTGTGCTAAAGAATGTGAGTTTTTCATAGTACTTAGATTTGTTTTATCAAATGTAAGTATATGTACGTATTTTTTAATTGTTTTAAGTAAGTATTTTTATCGTTTTAAGTAGATTTATCAACATCACAAAATTGATTCTCTATTTTGACAAAACACTATTTTTTGAATCGGAATTTTAAGTATTAGACAGAAATTATAGTAGTGAATATTCTGAAGCTTTGTTCGAAAGTTCAATCAAATTTTTGACTTTAAGTTTTTTCATTAAGTTGAAGCGGTGAACTTCGGCAGTTCTTTTGCTAATCTCAAGAGCTTCAGCGATTTCTTTGTTTCCTTTACCTGATAATAAAAGGGATAGAATTTCTTTTTCTCGTTTGGTAATCATCATTTCTTCGCCCGGAATTTGCTTAGGTTCCAGCGAGTTTGTTCCGTTTGTAAGCTGACTAATTAAGATAGATGAAATATCACCGCTGAAGTATTTTCCGCCACCTGCAACGGTATGCAATGCTTTTAGAAATTCTTCTTTGCTCGAACCTTTTAGTAAATAACCATCGGCACCGGCCTTGATAGATTTCAACACATATTCTTCTGATTCGTGCATCGAAAGCATGATGATTTTCAAACTATTGTTGTCATTTCTAAGTCTTTCTACTAACTCGATTCCGGTTAAGTTAGGCATACGAATATCAGCAATAAGTAAGTCGGGTTTGCTGTTTGCAATTACTTCCAGCGCATCTGCACCATCAATAGCTTCACCAACAACCTCAATATTTGCTTCGGTTTCTAATAATGATTTTATTCCGTCTCTAACGAATACATGGTCATCTGCTAAAACTACCCTGATAGTATTACTCATGATTTACTTAATTTTAATTCTGAATTGTTTACGTATATTCATCTATAAATATAGCGCTAAGGTACGTAATTTTTGAAAGTTCCTGCTTTACAAAATTTCTAAATGCTAAATGGGAATATTAAAAGTAATTCTCGTGCCTTCATCTAAAATCGATTTGATAAAAACACGTCCGTTAATGTATTGCACACGCTCTTTCATAAACAATAATCCCATTCCGGATTCGCTGTTGCGTTTTTTATCTACTGCATTAACATCAAATCCTTTTCCGTTATCATCAACAATTACGCTCAATAAGGTATTGCTGTGTGAAAGCTGTACAATAATATGAGTAGAATCGGCATATTTTATAGCATTGTTAATGGCTTCCTGTGTGAGGCGGTAAATATTTATTTCGATCAGAGAATCTAATCGCTGGTTAAAGTCGGTTTTGTTGTAAAAAAGAATTTCTTTCCCCGTTAGTTTAGAAAGTTCCTGGGTAAGTTTTGCCAGTGAAGAAACAATTCCGTGATCGCTTAATTCCGGTGGCATCAAATTGAAAGTTGCAGTACGAACCCCTTTTATAATATCGAGTGACAATTTTTTTAGATATTCGATTTTCTGACCCGCTTTTTCTTTGTCGTCCAAATTTATGCTTTCAAGACTAAATTTTAGTCCGGTAAGCATCTGACCAATACCATCATGTATTTCTTTGGCGATTCGGTTTTGTTCGTTTTCCTGATTTTCTACAATTTTGCTCGAAATAATCTTTTGCTGATTGATTTTTTCGGTACTGTTCTCAATATTAAGGCGTTCTACTTCGCGTTGGGCTTTTTTGCGTTCTGTAATATTAAAGCAAACAATCAAGAGTTCCAGTTCATTTTTTTTGATGGTAACAGGAACCATAGAAATGTCCAGCCAAATGGTTTGGGCTTCTTTATTAATAATTTTGATCTCACCTTGCCAGCCGCTTCTTTGCCTGTCAAAAATAATTCGATCAATATTAAGCTGTTCTTTTTCATCTGTAGTCAAAACCTCAGAGAATTTTTTGTTGGATGAAAATCTTGTGTAATTGATGAGTTTTGCAAATTTTTCACCAATGTGAATGATCGAGCCGTCAGGAGCAATGCGGCAATACAACAAAGTATTTTCCATCGCATGATTGAGCGACTTTAATTCTTTGACCGAGTTTTCCTTTATTTCGCTAATGATTTCGGTGTCGTAAGCTAGTTTCAGTGCTTTCTTTTCAGACGATAAAAGTTTGGCAATAAGCTTTTCTATTTTTTTACTGGTAGGTCTGAAAATGAAGAAAAATTCTAAAAGAAGTACCAATAAAGTAAAGCCAAAAATCCAGTATTCTATCCTGCGTTGTTCTGTAACTTTTTCATGTGCTTCTAGATCGTATTGCGATACAATCTGATTCATTTTGGATAGAAAAATACCTTCGTTTTGGAGAATGGTTTGTACCAATTTTGTATTATCAGCAAGATTTTTTTCGTTTTGTAAATTCTTCAGAAACAAATTTGTAGCTGTTTCAATATTTGTGAAATTGGGTTTTATATCGAGATACAATTTTTGTAGTGTTTCGCTTTTTTCTTTCGGAAAAAGCAAACTATCACTGCCATTTTCGAGCGCCTGCTGATTGGCTTTCCATGTTGATAACACATTCTTTAAATGCGAAATCTGTTTTGACGAAACGGTATCTGTAACAAAATTTAAGATTAAAACTTCTTTTACAATTTTCTGGCTCAGCATTCTTTGCTTACCCGAAACATTTATAATCTTCGAATCGCTTAATTGTTGCTTTAAGTTGTATTGAACCAGAATCTGACTTAAAATAATAGTCACAGCAATGGTCAAAAGCGCAAAAAAATACAAACGACGTAAATTTTTGAATGTTATTTTATCTGCAGCTTCCTGATTGCTTTTTTTCATTGGTTTTTTTAGTTCTTAGTAGCTAGTACCTAGTGCCTAGTACCTAGTGCCTAGTGCCTAGTGCCTAGTGCTTAGTACTTAGTTCTTAGTCTTTAGTTCTTAGTATTAAAGCTTAATGCCTAAAGCCTACAGCTTAAAGCTACGCTAAAGCCGCTTTTATCAAGTTTAAATTATCTTCAGAATAGTTGATTTTTAGGGCTTCCTGATGTCCTTTTTCAGACATTTTATCCCAGGTTTTTTTGATGATGTTTTTTAGTTTTTCATCGTCGTGTTTTTGCACAAAAGGATCCAGATAATATTCTAAAAATACCAGGCAAATAACATCTTCAAGAAGTTGTGTTTCGGCATCTTTTTTAAGCAGTTTTTTTTCAATTAAAAAAGAAACGCGATTAGAGAAATCTTCGTTATATCCTGCTTTTTCTAAAATTTCTGCTGTAGTTTTAGCATGAAACTTTTTAAGTTCTTCTCTCCATTTCAAATAACCCACACGATCCATTGGATATGATTCACGTGGTAATTTCCATCTGCAAATATGCTGTGCTTTTGATGCTATCTGTACTTCTTCAGAAGCTTGAGGTTCAAATTGCATAAGTCTTTCGTACATCCTGTTCGAATACAATAATTCTTTAGGATATTCTTTGTTTTGATCGATTTCGATATTAGGATCCTGTGCATTTTCTGCATCGATCCATGCGCTTGCTTTTTGAAAAGGTGTGTTCATTTTTGGTAAAATAATAGATAATCGAAATTATCGAAATTAATCTGCAAAACCTACAAAAACTTCATCATCGATTACTTTTATGGGATAAACTGCAATTTTAAAATCATCTCCGTTTAAGTTTGTTCCGTCCACTAAGGAGAATGTTTTTTTATGCATGGGACAGGCAATTTTAGGAATATCATCTGCAGATCCTGTCATGCCTCTTGCCAATACCATTTCCATTTTGTGCGGGCAGGCATTTTGACAAGCGTACCATTCGTTACGACGTGCAAAATTAAAAATGGCGATTTGTTTGCTTTTGTATTTAATGCATCCGCCGCGATTGGTCGGAAAATCTTCTACTTTTCCGGCTTTAAACCAAATTGTGGCATCACTTATATGTACAGTTTCGTATTGATTTAAGATTTCTTCCATTTTTGATGTTTTTTTGCGGTTGTTTGATTCCCTGTTCTTAGCCCTCTTTTTACAATCAAGAGAATTGACGGCGCAGTAAAAAAGAGGGTAAGAGGACAGCGAACATTAAATAGTTGATATTTTGATTTTAATTTTTTTATGACCAAGCTCTTGGCATTTTTTGATCTCTCAGCGGAACAAAAACAATGTTATCGTCTTTTTCTTCAGAGTTTACAAAATGGTTAAAGCGTTTTAATAATCTTGGTTTTTCTAATACCTGTTTCCATTCGCATTCAAAGGTATTTACCAGACTTTGCATTTCCGTTTCCAGTGTTTCGCAGATGCCTAAACTGTCCTCAATGATAACTTCTTTTAGGTAATCTAAACCACCTTCTAGTTTGTCCAGCCATGTTGCAGTTCGTACCAAAGGACCGGCAGTGCGGATGTAATACATTAAAAAGCGATCTAAGTATTTTATAACCGTTTCTTTATCAATAGACTCTGCCAGCAATACAGCATGTTTAGGATTTGCACCGCCATTTCCTGCGATGTATAAATTCCATCCGCCTTCAACAGCAATCAAACCAAAATCTTTACCGCGTGCTTCAGCACATTCGCGAATGCAGGCAGAAACACCGCCTTTTAGTTTGTGAGGAGAACGAATTCCTTTGTATCTGTTTTCTAATTCGATAGCAAATCCGGCACTGTCATCCATTCCGTAACGGCACCATGCATTTCCGACACAGCTTTTTACAGCACGCAATGATTTTCCGTACGCATGACCACTTTCAAATCCGTTATCGATTAGTATTTTCCAGATTTTAGGCAAATCGTTCAAATGAGCACCAAATAAGTCAACGCGCTGAGCACCTGTGATTTTCGTATACAAATCAAATTGTTTGGCTACTTCGCCAATCACAATTAGTTTCTCGGCTGTAATTTCTCCTCCGGCAACGCGAGGCACTACAGAATACGTTCCGTTTCTCTGAATATTGGCAAGAAATCTATCGTTTGTATCTTGAGTTGTTACGTGTTTGTTTGCGGTATCGTTATAAATACTCGAGAAGATAGAAGCAACAACAGGTTTACAAACTTCGCAGCCATCTCCTTTGCCATGATGATCTACAACTTCGTAGAAATTCTCGTATTTGTTGATTTTTACCAAATCGTATAATTCCTGACGTGTATAATTAAAATGTTCACAAATAACATCTTTTACTTCTTTTCCTAATGATTTTTGCGTGGCTTTTACAAGATCAGAAACCATTGGTTTACAGCCTCCGCAACCGGAAGTAGCTTTGGTGTGTTTTACAACATCTGAAAAATTCGAACAGGTTTCATCTAAAAGCGAACAGCAAATGGCGCCTTTGGTTACATTTTCGCATGAACATATTACAGCACTTTCCGGTAAATCTAATACACTTCCAAAACCTGAACTTTCTGAACCATCTCGGGAGCCTAGAATTAAATCTTCTGGATTTTTAGGCAAAGCCATTCCGTTACTGAAAATTTGAAATAGAGAATTATAATCGCTCGAATCGCCTACTAAAATTCCGCCTAATAAGGTTTTAGAATCTTTGGTAACATTGATTCTTTTGTAAATTCCGCTCAGTTTATTTTCATAAATAATGGCAGTAACATCATTATTTTCGACAAATGGGTCACCAAAACTCGCCACTTCAACACCAATTAGTTTCAATTGTGTCGACATATCGATGGTTTCTCTCATGGTTTTTGAACCGTTCAGAATTTGCTCAGCAGCAACATCAGCCATTTCGTAACCTGGAGCAACAAGTCCGTAAATGTTTTGATTGTATAGTGCTACTTCGCCAATCGCATAAATAGAAGGATCTGATGTCTGCATCTGATTGTTCACCACGATACCGCCTCGCAAACCAACTTCAAGTCCTGAAACACGAGCGAGTTCGTCGCGAGGTTTTATACCCGCAGAAATAACCAACATGTCAACTTTTAACAATTCATTTTCTGCGAACATCATTCCTGTGATGCTTTCTTTTCCGTCGATATATTGAGTGGCTTTGTTTAGATGAATGCCAATGTTTAGTTCTTCTATTTTAGATTGCAGCATATCGCTGGCACCTTTGTCTAATTGTCTTGGCATTAAGCGGGGTGCGAACTCAACCACGTGAGGATTTAGTCCTAAATCGCGAACAGCCTTTGCTGCTTCAAGTCCCAGCAATCCGCCGCCTAATACTGCCGCTTCGGTACCGCCTTTTTGTTTTATTTTTTTTGCATAGCCCATAATAGCATCCAGATCTTCAATGGTTCTGTACACAAAAACGCCTTCTTTTTCAACACCATCAATAGGCGGAACAAAGGCAGATGATCCTGTGGCTAATACTAAGTAATCGTACGTATGTGTTTTTTCGAGATGTGTGTGAATTGTTTTGTCTGATCGATTGATATCGGTAATGAGTTCAGAAGTGTTTAGAATGATATTATGATCAGCATACCAATCTTTGGTAGAAAGTGATAAATCATCTGCTGTTTTTCCTCCAAAGTATTCGCTTAGATGCACGCGGTCGTAAGCACGTCGAGGTTCTTCACCAAATACGGTAATCTGATACTTTTCTTGTCCTGATTTTGCAATAAACTTTTCGCAAAATTTGTAACCAACCATGCCGTTTCCAACTACTATTACTTTAATCATGATTTCTAAATTAAGTATTACTACGCAAATATAAGTATTTATACTTATAAAAATACGTATTTAAATAATTTTTTATTGGAATAATTCTGTTTTTGAGTACGTATATTTTCGTAATCTTTTACCTGCTGTGGTTTTCGAAGGTTTTTAGGTGTTCAAAATTCTTTCTTAATTGTGTTATTTTTCTTAAATTTGAAAGAAGTCTAAATAGTTTTGACATAAGAAGTTGGAATTTATTTAGTTTTAGATCCGTTTTTCACTCGTAAGTTCATTCTAAAAAATAGTCTCATGAAAAAAATAACACTCTTCTTATTGTTGTCAATTTTGATAATAAGCTGTAAAACAACCGGTACAAATGGCACCGAAAATAAAGATGCTGTTTCGTCCAATACTAGTAAGGAGGAAGATATGACGGTTTATTTTAGGGCAACGGGAACGGAGCCTTTTTGGGCACTACAAATAGGAAGGGAACAAACGGTTTTTACATCGTTGATAAAGGGAAAAGAAAGTTTGACGTTTTCATCGACGGAACCAATTAGAGCAATGGATGCGAATGTAAAAATGTACAAAGTAAAAAACGAAACTTCCAGTGCTGTGATTACGATTCAGCAGCTAGAATGTCAAAATGCGATGTCGGGAGCAATCTCGCCGTATAAAGTTTCTGTCGAAGTTAAAAAAAATACAGATGCTGATTTTACGAATCTGCAAGGTTGTGGAAATTATATCACCGACTACCGTCTGCATGATATTTGGGTTTTGGAGGAATTAAACGGATACAAAGTATTTGATACTGATTTTCAGAAAGAAAGACCAAGAATCGAAATTCTTGCTGCCGAAAATAAGTTTATGGGTTTTGGAGGTTGTAACTCGATTAACGGAAGAATCTTTTTCGAAAAAGACCTTCTTCGATTTACGAATGTAATTGGTACTTTAATGGCTTGCGGTTCCGGAAATAAAGAAAATGAATTTACGAAAGCACTACAAAGTACTACAGCATATATCATTGGAGATAATCGCCTGACTTTATCTAATCCTTCCGGTAAGCTTTTGGTTTTTAGAAAGGTAGATTAGTATTAAATAAAATAGATAAAAAAAAACTCATTTTGACAAATCTTAGTATTGCAATGTGCTTCGCCAGAATGAGTTATTTTTTTTATTTGATAATTATTCTAATTCTTTAGGATCGTCTTCTTTATCTTCGATAAAATCCAGTTCTAGTGCTCTTACGGTTTGGACTGCGTTTCCTGCTATACCACGAATAGATCCGTACATTCCAAGTGTATTGTGCACTACTTTTTCGATTTGTTTTTCTCTTTGTTTCCAAATACGTTGCATAGCTCTTTTTTCTGAATCCAGATCACTTTGCATTTGTGTAAAACCTTCTACAATTCCTTCTACCTGCAAGCGGAATTCGTTGCTGGTTAAAAAATCATACAACATCGACATTTTATCGCCTTTGTTTTCCTGCGCCTGAACCGCCTGACTTACCTGAATCAGCGATTGACGCAAAACAGCACTTAAACCTTTGAATTCTTCGTAGGTACAAATCCAGATACCGTCACGCATTCCCATTCGGTCCATTCCGGCTGGCATAACTTCGGTTACCAAAACACCAATATTGGCTCTTTTGGTTCTAATGTCATTCTTGAATTTCTCAATCCAGGCAGGTTGAAATGCTTTTGTACGTTTACTTTCATAATAAATAGAACCACAGTTTTGCAGTTCTCGGGTGTTTACGATTTGAAGACAATCTGCACCATTTGCTCCTTTTTTAACTTCATCGATGCTGTCCAATGGAAAATTATTGGCCAGCCATTCTTCGATGGCAAGTTCCATAACTTCACCTTGCAATTGCATAGAGCCTTGTTCTTGCTTGCGCTTCATTTCTTCGATCAGCTTTTTTTGATCGTCAGATTGCTTTTGGTATTCTTTTATTTTAAGCTCGTTTTTTTCTTCTTCTTGTTTTCGAATTTTATCACGTTCTAAAACTAAAGTAGCGTTGAGTTGTTTTTGGGCTTCTGCTTCGATGGATTCTTTCATCTCCAGTTTTTCACGCTGCAATTTGGCAATCTCGCCTGCCATTTTATTCAATTCGCGAAGTTTCTCCGATTTCTCCGAAAGTTCTTTTTCCATTGAAAGCAAACGGTCTTTGTTTTCTTCGTCGAGTTTTGTTTTTAATTTTTCGGTGATTTCTTTTTCGGCTACCTTTTTTTCACGGTCCAAACGCTCTGCAAAAAGTTCGTTTTCCTGTTTCTTTTTGGCTTCAAATTCAGTTTTAGCCTTTTCGAATTGCTCATTTTTAAGTTCAAGTTCTCGAGTCTGAGCATTCGCCTTTTGTTGGTATTCTTTACGAATACTGTCTTCCAGCTGATGTTTTAGAATATCATTTACATCGATTGTTGTTCCGCAATTTGGGCACTGAATTGAAGATTGCTCTGCCATTTTTAGTTGATTTTATAAAGTAACGTAATTTCTGCTAAGGTATTTAAAAGTTAGCGCTTTTCAAGAAATTCACCTGTGATAAATTGTAACTTTTTTGTCACACTTTAGTTTTAAAGAGTGCAATTTAAATTTTTTCTAATGCTCTTTTTTACGGTTTTCCTTCTTTTCAAACAGAAAGAACATAAGATAAATAGAGTTATTTATTTTTCTGAAAAACGCAGTAAAAAATCAACCGCTGATTTGGTGATTTCAGAATCGTCTTCTTTTGAAGTAATTAAAGAAACATCCGTAAATAATTGTACTTTTTTTAATTCGATAAAGCCAATTTCAAGATCTCTGTTATTTTTGGCAATATTCGATGGTACAATAGAAATTCCTAAACCATTTTTAACTAATTGTACAATTGAATTAATGTTATTCGACTCGTGCACTACTTTTGGCTTAAAGCCATAATAAGCACATAGCTCTAACAAAACTTCATGATAATGTGGTGCATAATCTTTATTAAAGAAAACAAAAGTTTCATCTTTTAAATTTGGAATTTCTTCTTCGGTATTAATTTGAATTAACTCTTTATTGTATACCACAGAAAATCCGTCCTTAAACCAAAGTTGTGATTTTATTTTAGGAGATTTTACAGGAGATCTTATAATACCTAAATCAATTTTGCCTTGTTCTAAAGCATCTATTTGTTTGGTTGTGGAGATTTCAAAAAGTTTGAAATTGACATACGGAAATTGTTCTTTTAAGTGTTGAATTAATTTTGAAATTACAGAGGAATAAATGGAACTGATATAGGCGATGGTGAATTCTCCGGAAACGTTATCTGCAATTTTTTTTGTTTTTAAGGAGATTTGTTCCAGATTTTTAAAAAGTGCAATTACTTCTTGATTAAAATACTTTCCGGCTTCTGTAAGTTCCACTTTTTTATTATTTCTGATGAAGAGCTTTGCTTTAATTTCATTTTCGAGTTCAATGATTTGCCGGCTCAACGGTGGTTGCGAGATAAAAAGTTTTTCTGCGGCTTTTGTAAAGTTTAATTCTTCGGCTACAGCCAAAAAATATTTAAGATGACGTAATTCCATGAATACCTAATAAGTATTAATAATTGACAAAATAAGTATTTTTAAAGTATATATGAAATAAATAGTTTTACAAAAAAAAAGGGCTGCAAGTTTTAATACATATTGTACACGAACAACGAAAAGTAAAAAGTTATGAAAAAATCAACGGTTACAGAAATTAAAGAACGCTTTGACAAAGATGTAGAACGATTTTCGAATTTAGAGACGGGGCAAGTTGCTACAATCGACGCTACAATTTCATTAGAATTAATTACCGAAGCGTCAAAAAGAATTGTTCCTCATGCGACAAATGTTTTAGATATTGGTTGTGGTGCAGGAAATTACACTTTGATGATGTTGTCTAAAGTTCCAAATTTAAATTGCACTTTGGTAGATTTAAGTTTGCCAATGTTGATAAGGGCTTATGAAAGGATTTCAGTAAAAACAAGTGGACAAGTAAGTGCGTTGCAGGGAGATATTCGGGAAGTCTCATTACCTGAAAACCATTTTGATATTATTTTGGCAGGAGCTGTTTTGCATCATTTACGGGATGATGAGGATTGGGAAGCGACTTTTGCAAAGATTTTCAAATTATTAAAACCCGGCGGCTGTCTGATGATTTCGGACTTGGTTACACAAGATACGGATTTACTGAATGAATATATATGGCAACGTTATGGAGAATATTTAGAGGGAATTGGTGGTGAAGAATATCGTCAAAAAGTGTTGGATTATATTGAGAAAGAAGATACTCCAAGATCAATAAATTATCAATTAGATTTAATGAAAAAAGTGGGTTTTTCTAAAGTTGAAATTTTACATAAAAACATGTGTTTCGGTGCTTTTGGCGGAATTAAATAAATAGTTTTAAAATTTATTTAATTGAAGAATAAAAGGCTTTAGCAGAATCATTACAGATTGTACTAAAGCCTTTTTTTGTTTGTGACTAGAATCAAAAACAGTTTATAATGCCAGATAGATTATTATAAAATTTGTGCTGTTTTGTAAACCTGAACAGGTTCGGCAACTAAATCTTTTATTTTAGTGATAAAATCTACCAAATGAGGCTGATTGTTGTGTATGTCAAGTCCTGGCTGGTCTTTCCATTCTTCCCAAAGAATAAAAACATCTTCTGTCGCGTGAAGATCGTATCTTGCGCAAGCTGTTTCTTTTCTGGTTTCGGTTACTAAATGATTCAGCATTTCTTGTACTTGTGCTTTATGTTCGGGTTTGCTTTTGAATAGCGCTGTAATTGAAATCATGCTTATAAGTTTTTGAAAGTTTGTTCTAAATGTGCGGTATAATTTTCCTTAAAGATACCAATATTTTCTGCTGTAGCACCTTTCTCGACATCATGAAAATGGAATCCGTTTACTTTTTCCATTCCTGTAAATTTATTCATTTTATGAAAACCAAACATGGCACCATCGTCAACAGATGTTTCGTCGAAAAATTCTCCCGGAAGTGTAAATGCTGTAGCTGGTGCGTTCCAGCTGGTCGTTAACATGTATTTGCGTCCGTGTAAAAGTCCGCCTGTTCCGTAATTGATGTCGGGATTGGTTCTGGTTCTTCCGTCGCTTTTGTAAATACCGTTGTTGTGTCCTTGTGTAAAAACATCATCGATGTATTTTTTGAAGAGATTCGGAAGTTGAAACCACCAAACTGGTGTGTGATAAATAATAAGATCTGCCCAAACAAATTTATCTACTTCTTCCTGAAGGTCGATGTCGTTTTCGATGTGGGTTGTTTTTATTTCGTAGTTGTTTTGAGTTAAAAATTCAACTGTCCAATCCTGAACGGTCTGATTGAATTTTCCACCTGAGTGTGCGAATTTTTGTCCGCCGTTGATTATAAATATCTTTTTCATTTTTATACTGTTTTTTCTTTTGAAAATGTTGTGTGAGGGATAGAGGCGGTATCCTTTTTTTGAGGAACGAAAAAAAAGATTTAGCCGAAAGCCCGGCCTGAAGGGACACACCCAAATTATTACTTACTTTACTTTTGAAATGGCTTGGTTAATAAATTCCAATTCTGAAGCGTTCAGGTCGAAATCCATTGCTTTAGCGTTCGAAATAGCTTGTTCTGCATTTCTTGCTCCTGCTAAAACGATCGTGATGCCTTTTTGTAAAGTGGTCCAGCGCAATACTAATTGTGAGATCGAGATGTGTTTGGTATTGGCTAGTGAGCTTAATTCTTCGACTAATGTTTTTACTTTTTGTAGATCGAACTGACCGAAATATCCGTTTCTGTGATCGTTTTCTTTTAGTTTGCTGTCGGTAAAATATTTTCCTGTCAATAAACCTCTTTCCATTGGACTATATGCTATAATGCCGATGTTTTCTGAAAGGGTAAGCGGAATCAAATCGGTTTCGATACTGCGGTTTAACATGCTGAACGGAACCTGATTCGATGCGATTTGTATTGTTTTTTGTGCTTCCTGAATTTGTGAAACGCTGTAATTGCTAACGCCTGCTGCCCTGATTTTTCCTTGTTGAATTAGGATTTCCAGCGCTTCCATTGTTTCATGGATTGGCGTTGTAGAATCCGGCCAGTGAATTTGTAATAAATCGATATAATCTGTGCGTAGCCGTTTTAAGCTTTCTTCGACTTCTTTGATTAGGTTGTTTTTTGAAGCGTATTTGTAGATCGGGATTTTTTTTCCGTTGTCGTCTGCATCAAAGAAGAAATCTCCTTTTCCTTGATTGCTGCCGTCCCAAACAAGTCCGAATTTAGTTAATAACTGTACTTTCGAACGATCACGTGATTGAAGTGCTTCGCCAATCATTTCTTCGCTTAGTCCAAAACCGTAAAAAGGTGCGGTATCGATTGTGGTAACACCATGATCGATTGATGCGTGAACAGAAGCGATAGAATCTGCTTTTTCGTTGCCGCCCCACATGTTTCCGCCAATGGCAAATGCTCCGTATGTAATCGTTGATAATTCAAGTTCAGTATTGCCTAATTTTCTATATTCCATAATCTTATGTTTTAATGCTTAAAATTTGTTTGGCAAAATTATACCATTTTAATGATTGTAAATTTGTACATATTTGTGTTTTTTAGGTATATTTGCACAATTAAACTGATGAATGATGAAAAAGGAAAATTTATACGAACCGTTTACGGTTTCTTTTGAAACGCTGAGTGAATATCCTGATGTGGGAGATCGTCATAACTTCTTTGAATTGGTCTATATTTTGGGAGGTACTGGTTCGCAATGTATTAACAAAAATATTTTTGAGTACGATGCGGGACACTTATTTTTACTAACTCCTGAGGATTGCCATAATTTTACGATCGAGACGGAAACGAAGTTTTTCTTTTTGAGGTTTAATGATATTTATTTAAAAAACTCGAGTCTGCAAAATGAAAATATTCAGCGTTTAGAATATATTCTTCAAAATGCCAATCATCAGCCCGGTTGTATCTTAAAAAATGATGCCGATAAATGTTTGGTAAAGGTTATGGTTGAGGCGATCATCAGAGAACATCATGATAAGGATGTTTATAATAAGGAATTGATTCAGCAATTGGTGAATACTTTGATTATTGTGGTGGCGCGAAATATTGCGAAGTATTTGCCGGAACAGGTGAGTATTGGGTGCGAGGGGAGAGCAATGGATATTTTGCAATACATTCAGAACAATATTTATTATCCTGAAAGAATAAAAGCAGAATCGCTGAGTGCTTATTTTGGTATTTCGAATACCTACTTAGGACGTTATTTTAAGAAACATGCCAACGAAACCATGCAGCAATATATTAGCAATTACAAAACAAAGTTAATTGAGCACCGTTTGCAGTTCAGCGAAAAACGCATTAATGAAATTGCGTATGAATTTGGTTTTAGCGACGAAAGTCACTTTAATAAATTCTTTAAGAAACAACGCGGTAATAGTCCGTCTGAGTTTAGAAAAACGATTCGGATTAATGCCTAAACATGAATTGCATGAATTAGCACGAAATTTTTAGCCAAGATTTTCTTGGTGTTTATTTTTAAATGATCTTCTTGATAACACGCAATTGATGTGTGTGTTTGTTGAGTTCAGGATTGTAGATTCCGGTGTGGTCTAAACGGTCAATGCGTACTTTTCCACTTGCGTGAATGATATAATTGTTGTCCATAATGATCCCGACATGGATGATGTTACCTTCTTCATTATCGAAAAATGCCAAATCTCCTGCTTCGCTTTCTTCGATAAAACTCAATGGTTCTCCTTCTAAGGCTTGTTGCGATGCATCACGATGTATTTTGTAGCCGTTTAGCTTGTAGACCATTTGTGTGAAACCTGAACAGTCAATACCAAAAGGTGTTTTTCCTCCCCAAAGATACGGAGTGTTCAAATACATAAAAGCGGTGCTTATGAGCGCGCTTTTTGGTTTTACGCCACTTGTTTTAGTGCCTTCGAAGTCAAAGTTGGAAGTATTGATTTCGCTGTTGTTTAAAAAGGATAAAGAGGCACCAAGCGGAATTGGTAATAATAAGTTGTTGGTGGAAGTGATATAATCGATTAAATCAGCATTAAGAATAATGGCTTCTTTGCTTAATTGATTGTAGTTGGCTTCTGAAATTACCTGATATTGTTTAGGATCTACCCAACCTTCATAACCATCGAACTGAATTTTTATTCGCGCCCATTGTTTTTGAACTTCTAAGATTTCGATGTGCTCTCCAAACAAAAGTTGTGTGACAATTTCACTTCTGTCACTTGGTTCTGATCGAACAGGTACTATGGCTAGATTACAGATTCCGAACATTTAAGGTAATTTATAAGTTGAAAAACAGGAGTTATTTGCAAACGCAATAACTCCTGAAATAGTATTTTTTAAGCTCTTTCGATAACAATTGCTGATGCACCACCGCCACCGTTGCAAATTGCAGCAGCTCCGGTTTTGGCATTATTTTGTTCTAAAACATTAAGCAACGTTACAATGATTCTGGCTCCTGAGCATCCAAGAGGATGTCCTAGTGAAACAGCACCACCATTTACGTTTACTTTATCGTTATCAAGGTTTAGAATTTTTGAATTGGCTAATCCAACTACAGAGAAAGCTTCGTTGAATTCGAAATAATCAACATCTCCAATAGCAATTCCTGCTTTGTCTAAAGCTTTTGGTAATGCTTTTGCAGGGCTTGTTGTAAACCATTTTGGTTCTTGCGCTGCATCTGCATATCCTTTGATGTAAGCTAAAGGTTTTAATCCTAATGCGATTGCTTTTTCTTCAGACATTAGCACTAACGCAGCTGCTCCGTCGTTTATTGTAGAAGCATTCGCAGCTGTTACGGTTCCGTCTTTTGTAAAAACAGCACCTAATGATGGAATCTTATCTAGTTTTACGTTGGTATATTCTTCGTCTTTTGAAAATATAATTGGTTCACCACGTCTTTGCGGAACTTCTACAGGAACAACTTCGCTGTCGAATTTTCCGGCATCCCAGGCTTTTGCGCTTCTTTCGTAAGACTGAATGGCAAAATTATCCTGCTCTTCGCGGCTGATGTTGTATTCAGTTGCACATAAGTCAGCGCAAACTCCCATTGCGTTGTTATCGTAAGCATCTGTCAAACCATCTTTTTGCATTCCGTCCAGTAAAGTAGAAGGACCAAATTTGGTTCCGTTACGCATTTGCACGTAGTGTGGAATCAAACTCATGTTTTCCATTCCGCCTGCTACAACAATTTCTGCATCTCCACAGGCGATAGCCTGAGCAGCAAACATTACAGCTTTCATTCCTGAAGCACAAACTTTGTTTACGGTAGTACAGGCAACTTCATGTGACAGACCGGCAAAAAGTGCTGCCTGACGTGCCGGAGCCTGACCAACTCCTGCTTGTATCACATTACCCATAAATACTTCATCAACTAATTTTGGGTCAAGGTTAATTTTTTGTAGTGCTCCCTTTATAGCGGCAGCGCCTAATTTTGGTGCGGGTACGGTAGATAAACCTCCCATGAAACTTCCGATAGGTGTTCTAACGGCAGAAACGATAACAACTCTTTTGTTCATTTTCTGTATTATTAGTTAATAAAGCAAATTTAATCTTTATTTGTACAAATTCAAATTTTGAGTCAATTCGATTGAATTTTATATTTCCAGACGGGATTTTGAATTTAATGTGATTTTTTTGTTAATTCTATTTATTTGATTGTTAAGCTATTTCAGAAAAAGATTAAAAATAATCAAAAAAAAGCGCCGAAATACTTGTGAGAAATATAATGTTGTCTTAAATTTGCAACCGCAAAACAGGATATATATTCTTGAGCTTGGAGAGGTGCCAGAGCGGTAATGGAGCAGATTGCTAATCTGTCGACGAGTAATCGTCGCCAGGGTTCGAGTCCCTGTCTCTCCGCTTATAAATTTTGCCTCGGGGTGTAGCGTAGCCCGGTTATCGCGCCTGCTTTGGGAGCAGGAGGCCGCAGGTTCGAATCCTGCCACCCCGACAAAAGGACAATTAGATTTTTATCTATTTGTCCTTTTTTTTTGTTTTAAATATTTCTGTTTTTCTGCAGAATTTTGGGATTATTTAAAATCATACTTATTGCAAATCGCTATTGCTTTATCTCTTCTCTTCTTCTTTGTTTGACTTCAATTGAACAACCACGCTTAAAGCAAACGCAGCTGCAGAAGCAGTAAATACAGAATAATCAAAAGGTGTTTTTATGGATCAATACAAAAACCTGT
>NZ_MUGW01000016.1 GCF_002217285.1 Flavobacterium hercynium
CGCTATTTCAGGACAAGACAATCTGTGGATTAAAAAAAGCTCTTGTTGTTATGCATCAGGGCAGATTTTTTTTTTGAGATAATCAAGCATTGTTTGGGTGATTGGTTTCGAAAGAAAATCTATGATAATAGGATATTTTTTAGCTTTCGCTAAATCGTCAGGATCAATAGTAGAAGATAGTACGATTACGTTGGCAGTATTAAATTCGGAGTAATCAGCAGAAACAAAATAATCCAAAAATTCCCAGCCACCCATTACTGGCATATTTAAATCCAGAAAAATTAATTCAGGCTTATTTGTCTTGTTTTTATTGTATTTTAAAGTGTTGAAATAGTGCAAAGCCTCTTCACCATTTTGAGCTGTGATAATTTCTTTAGAAAATTCAGATTTTGAAATTACTTTTTTAGATAGCATTAATGTTATTGGATCATCATCAACGCATAAAATTTGCTCAAGCATAAAAATTAATTTTTAAATGTTATTGTAAAGGTAGTTCCTTTATTTACTTCGCTATCGATACTAATAGTTCCACCCATTGTTTCGACTTGCGATTTTACGAGATACAATCCCAGACCTTTGCTGTCAGGATAATTATGAAATCGTTGGTAAAGACCAAAAACTTTGTCCCGATTTCTTTCAAGATCGATTCCTATTCCATTGTCTTTAAAAGTTAAAATAGCTTTATGATCTATTTGTTCTGCAGTAATGGATATTTTTAATTTTCTGTTTTCTGATTTGTATTTTATAGAATTGGTAAGCAAATTAAGCAAAATACTTTCTAAATAGGCTTTGTTGGTATTTAATAGCGGAACACGGTCAAACTTAAGTTTAATGATCGGTTTGTGCAATTCTATTTGAAAAGCGAGCTGACTAAAAACATTTTCAAATACTTCTTTTAACGAAACTTCTTCTTTTTGCATAGAAGGGTTGTCTTTAATAATAATAACCTTGACAAGATCATTAATCGTTTCGTTCAATAAGTGAGTAGATTTATTAAAGCCAGCAAGAATTTCTTCAAGTTCCGGGTTTTTAATTGGAATGTCTTCTATAAGATTTAAAAGTCCGATTAAATTAGACAAAGGTGCTCTCAGATTATGTGATGTAATGTATGAAAACTGTTTTAAATCTTTGTTGTTTTGTGTTAACTCTCTAATTAAATGTTCCTTTTCTGTTTCTAATTTTTTCTCATCCGTAATATCTCTTTGAATAGAAATCCAGTGCGAAATGACCCCTTCATTAGTAAAAATAGGAATCATGGAAAAACGAACCCAGTATTCTTCCTTCTTCTTGGTGTAGCTAATTGTTTCGATAAGACATTCTTCCTCGTTTTTGATAGCTCTTAGAAGTTTTTTTAACTCATCAGAATCTGAATTAGGACCTTTATTGAAAATACTGGTTGATCTGCCTATTATTTCTCCTGATTCGTAGCCCGACATTTGAGAAAACGCAGGATTTACATAAACTATTTTAGGAATTTTTCCACTGGCAGAATTTGCTTCAGTAATTAAAATAGAGTCTTTAGACTGTGTAATTACGGTTTCTAAAAGTTTTAGACGTTGTTCTTCTTCTTTTTGTTTGGTAATATCCTGAATGGCTCCAATCATTCTTATGGCCCTTCCGTTTTCATCTTTCAATAAAAAACCTCGGTCTAATACATATTTATACGTCCCGTCTGCGCATCTGAAACGGTATTGATCCTGCCATTTTTCTGTTTTTTGTTCAATAAATGAATATAATTTGATAGACATTCTAATGCTGTCTTCGGGATGAATTTTATCGAACCACCATTTAGAAGTTTTACCAACTTGCTCTTGTCTGTAACCAAAAACACTTTCTATTCCTTTATTCCAGCTAATGCTGTCTTCCTGAATTTTCCAGTCCCAAATGGTATCACTTGTTGCTTTTGCTACAATATCATACTTCTCATTAGATTCTTTAATATCTTCATTCGTTTTTTTGTTATTTTGGAAAAAAGCAATATTTTTGCTTTCGTTTTTTGATAGTATATGTCTGAAAAACAGACCTGTAATAAGAATGAAAAGGGAGTCTTTTATAATGAAAAAATAAAAGTTTTCTTTTGAAGAAATAACGTTAACGAGTACTTTGTGACAGATAAAAGCCACAAATAACGAAATAATAATATAAATTAGAGTAATTTGGAGAGTTTTACTTTTCATTACTCAAATATAGTTAAATTAACCATAACTAAACAACAATTATGTTCAATTTGAAACTTCTGTTTACATAGATTTAATGAACTAATTACTTGTATATACGCAAACTATCGCAGAAACGTTTTTTATATCAAAATAAAGTGTACCTTTGCACCCATTAAAAATCTCAGATGGAATCTATTAGAAACATTGCAATTATTGCCCACGTCGATCACGGTAAAACCACTTTGGTTGATAAAATTATGTATCACTGTCAATTATTTCGTGATAACGAAAATACAGGTGATTTAATTCTTGATAATAACGATTTAGAGCGTGAGAGAGGTATTACTATTACTTCTAAAAACGTTTCTGTTCAATATAAAGGAACAAAAATCAATATTATTGATACTCCTGGTCACGCCGATTTTGGAGGTGAAGTAGAACGTGTATTAAACATGGCCGATGGTGTATGTTTGCTAGTTGATGCTTTTGAAGGTCCAATGCCACAAACGCGTTTTGTATTGCAAAAAGCGATTGACCTTGGTTTAAAGCCTTGCGTAGTTATCAATAAAGTAGATAAAGAAAACTGTACTCCTGAAGAAGTTCACGAGAAAGTTTTTGACTTAATGTTTGAATTAGGTGCTGAAGAATGGCAGTTGGATTTCCCAACAGTTTATGGTTCTGCTAAAAATAACTGGATGTCTGATCATTGGGAAAACGTAACTGATAATGTTGAAGCATTATTGGATATGGTTGTACAAAATGTACCAGCTCCTAAAGTTTCTGAAGGAACACCACAAATGTTAATTACATCTTTAGATTTCTCAGCTTTTACAGGTCGTATTGCTATTGGTCGTTTAGAAAGAGGTGTTCTTAAAGAAGGTATGCCAATCTCATTAGTAAAAAGAGATGGTACTGTATCTAAATCTCGTATCAAAGAACTTCATACTTTTGAAGGACTTGGTCGTAAAAAAGTACAAGAAGTTATTGCTGGAGATATTTGTGCAATCATTGGAGTTGAAGGTTTTGAAATTGGTGATACTATTGCTGATTTTGAAAATCCTGAAGGTTTAAAAACGATTGATATCGATGAGCCTACAATGAGTATGTTGTTTACAATTAATGACTCTCCTTTCTTTGGTAAAGAGGGTAAATTTGTAACTTCTCGTCACATTAGAGAAAGATTAACAAAAGAATTAGAGAAAAACTTAGCAATGAAGTTAGGTGAAACTGATTCTGCTGATAAATTCATGGTTTTTGGTCGTGGAGTACTTCACTTATCTGTTCTTATTGAAACAATGAGAAGAGAGGGTTATGAGTTACAAATCGGTCAGCCACAAGTTATCATCAAAGAAATTGATGGTAAAAAATGTGAGCCAATCGAGGAATTAACAATCGATTTACCGGAATCACTTTCAGGTAGAGCGGTAGAGTTTGTTTCTTTCCGTAAAGGAGAAATGTTGAGTATGGAAACTAAAGGGGAACGTATGATCATTAAATTTAATATTCCATCTCGTGGAATTATTGGATTACGTAACCAATTGCTTACTGCAACAGCTGGTGAGGCTATTATGGCACACCGTTTTATTGGATATGAGCCTTACAAAGGAGAAATTGCTGGACGTAACAAAGGTTCATTGATTTCTATGGAAAAAGGAAAAGCTATTCCTTACTCTATCGATAAATTACAAGATCGTGGTAAGTTTTTTGTTGAACCAAATGCTGAAATTTACGAAGGTCAGGTTATTGGGGAAAACTCTCGTGGTGATGATATGTGTGTAAACGTAACTAAAGAGAAAAAACAATCTAACGTTCGTTCATCTGGAAATGATGAAAAAGCAAGGATTATTCCTCCAATCATTTTCTCTCTTGAAGAAGCTTTAGAGTACATTCAAAAAGATGAATATGTAGAAGTTACACCAAAATCTATCCGTCTAAGAAAAATTTATTTGACAGAAACTGATAGAAAAAGATTTAAAATCTAATTCTACTTATATAGAAGCTAAAAAAGCCATTCGAAAGAATGGCTTTTTTTATTGTTGTTAGTTGTTAGTTGTTAGTTGTTAGTTGTTAGTTGTTAGTTGTTAGTTGTTGGTTGTTGGTTGTTGGTTGTTGCCTTGCACTGAAGTTAAACTATATTCAAAGTCTACAATCTAAAATCTAAAATCTGCAATCTAAAATCTAAGGCAATCTAAAATCTACAATCAGCAATCTAAAATCTAAAGGGTTATCTCTTCAAGCTAAAGTGTCCTTTTACAACTCTACCGTCTACAAAAGCAATGGTAAACCAATAATCATCAGCAGGTAAGGGTTGTCCGTTAAATCTTCCTGTCCAGCCGTTTGCATTGGGATCCATTTCCTTTAAAAATTTCCCGTAACGATCAAAAATAGAAATAGTACATTTAGGAAGCTGATCCAGATTTTGTATAAACCATGTGTCGTTATAGCCATCATCATTTGGTGTGAAATACCTAGGATAATCTATAACGTAGAATAAATACGAGTTAGAAAAACCACAACCATTTTTATCTCTTGCAATAGCGTTATAAATTCCTGGACTAACACGAGTAAAAAGCGGTTCGTCTTGAAAAAATGTACCGTCTAATGAAAACTCATAGTTTCCAATTCCGGTATATTCTACTGAAACTGTGTTTTCGTTAGCAGAAAAATCTTTTACTACCGTTCCTGTTATTGTTGCCGGTTCTGATGCTACTATTTTAAAGTTTTTTGTTTTTTCGCAACCATTAACATCTTTTACAGTTATCGAATAATCGCCTGCTGTTGTAATTTTTATAGAATTTGAGGTATCACCTGTACTCCATAAATAACCATTAAAACCTGTATTTACGGTTAGATTTATTTCATCTCCCTTGCACAGGTATTGTGTTTCGTTTTCAAAATTTGGCGGGTCAAAAGTATTTACAATAAGCGTTATTGGTGTAATACCGTAACAATCGGAACCGTTGATGGCTCTTGCGTATATGATTTGACTATAAGGTGTAGTGTTGCTGAAAATATTTGGTAAAGGATTAGTTTCCGTTACAGCCTCATTCGCAGTTAAAAAGTAATTAAGCGTTAAGCTTGGAGGAAGTCCTGAAAGTATCTGTGGCGATACTTCTGAGTTAAGGTCAAACTGATATAAGCCATCTTGATTTTCATCTCCATCACAAGTAGCGATTGGATTTTGAGCAGGAATAGAAGTGTTCGAAATCTGCAGTGTTACTTCTGCAACTTTAAAACAGCCAAAGGAATTTTCCACCCTTCCAAATACAATCTGATTAGCCGCTTTGTTCTTGTATTGTTCTGGATTGGAGATAGGATTTGTTTTTGATTGTGCATCAGTTAACGATTCGTAATATCCTGAGTTTACAAACTGTGATGCGTTATTCTTTATTATATTGTTTACTTTGTTTAAATTAAAAATGGTATATCCGTCCGCATCTTCATCACATTGAAATATAGCTGCATTGGAAACGGAGAAATCAGGAGCGTACTCAATTTTAAGCTCTCCCGTAGAAACACAGGTTGTTCCGTTAAGCATTACTTCAACTTTGTAAGTTCCTTCATCTTGTGCCGAATAAGTAGAATTTGTTGCCGAAGGAATAAGTGTGTAATTGTTAGCGTTGTCCTTTTTAAACCACTTAAACGTATTGCTTGTATTGTTTAATTGGGTGTCAAGAAGTACACTTTCTCCGTAGCAAGCCGGATTTCCATTAGCGGCTGTTTTGTCTTCTCCAAACTTTATTTTGGATAGAAAACTTCCTGCATCTATAAATACTGCTGAATTGTATTGGCCAGTTTTATCATCGGCTATAACTAGTTTTAAATGGTAGGTTACATTTGCTTCTACTTCAGTTTCAACGTTCATCACAACGGTTTGTCCTGCAAAATTTATAGGACTACTGATCGTATTATTTCCGTTGTAATAATTTACATTCAAAGGATCGCATCCATCGTATGTTCTGTTGTTAACCGTAACTGATTCTATTTTTGGATGAACTGTTGTAGCAGAAACAGGTATTGTTGTACGAGGTAAAACGGCTAAGTTTTTATACTCTTCTGAAGTACCTGCTTTTTTTATTAAAAATGCAAAACCGTCAGAATAAATACAGGGAAAATAACTCTGATATTCATTTGAGGCAAAAATATAATCGAAACTAATGGTGTTGGTAAGTGGCACAAAATCAAATTCTAAAACAGTTGCCTGTTTGCTTTCGGCGATATTTAATGCTCTGTTTAGATCGTTATCACCTTGCCAGCTATCATTTTTTACACCTATCGATGTCGACTGTACAAACGGGCCTTCAGTATTTTTACTAGGTCCTGTACTTAAAACAATACCACTTGGAAAAGGGAAATTGCTGGTTCCAGAGCTAAAATAAGCATAGCTCTGAGCACCAGTTTGCGGGTTTCCTGTGGCGCTAACGCTTTGTACATTAATGCAGGAGCTATTTATTAAAATATTAGTAACCAGTTCTTGTGCAGTTTTGCTGTCATCTACAATTATGCTTTGGGCATTCATTGTACTATAACATAAAACCATACCTAATACCAATAAAAAAATCTTAAAATGCCTCATGCGCGTAAATATACTATAAATCTCTGTTTTTTAATAGTTTGTAAGAAAAATGTATAAAAAGATACGTCCACGCTAAAACAATCAGAATAGCGAGATAATTCACGCCATATTCTTTTGTATTTTCAACTCCCATTTGGTTTCCAAGGTTTTTGATTACAGATAATCTTGAAAAAGGTTCAATAATTAAGTTGGATAAGGATTCCAAAGGAAAGAATTGAGTAATGTACTCATGTTTATTACTATCCGGAAAAATTTTAAAAGCCAAAATGCCTTTCAAGATTGCTTCAAAAATACTCCAAACTAAAAGAAAACCTAATGCAAATGCAGAACGTTTTACCAAAATTCCTAAAAACAAACATAGGGAAAAGAATCCAGTTAGCTTAACAAAAAACGCCAAAAGATAATCCAGATCAGTAAAAATAATTCCGAATTCGGTGTAAGATGAGAACGATAAACCCAGAAGAAGGCTCATTACAAAAACAAAAACAGTAGAACATAAGGCAAAAAGCACAACAGTTAAGAATTTTGAAAGGATAAATTCTTTTTTGCTTAAACCGTCGATTAGATTTTGTTTTAATGTTCCGTAGCTATATTCATTTGACATCATCGAAACAATTACAATAGCTAAGAAAAATTTAAGTATCGCTGCCATATAGGTATTGAAATGCCAGATAAACGGGAAGTTGAAAATTCCCATTTCAGCTACATGAAATTGAATAACGCCTAAATTAAATTTGATTGATGCGATTAAGGCAATAAAAGAAAGTAAAATGAAATACGTTAAGGTTAGAACTCGGCTGGCTTTATTTTTCCAGATTTTTTGTAATTCTATAGAGATAAGTCTGTTCATGGTTTAGTTGTTTTTGGCAGTAGCGTTTTTGGTTAATTCTAAAAATTGAGCTTCTAAGCTGTTTTTGCGTTTTACTAAATGGCTTAATGCAACCCCTTTAGAAAATAAAAACTGATTAAGAGAAGCAGCCGATAAATCAGCTTTCAGGTACACTAAAATTTTGCCTTCTTCCTCATTAATTCTGTCAATAGCAGGATGATCTTTTAAGTGGTGTTTTAGCGCGATGTTGTCATCTGCCATAACTTCAAAAAAGCCTTCGTTTGCCGACATTCCATCAACAGAACCAGAATATAAAATTTCTCCTTTTCTTAAAACTATAACGTGCGAGCATACTTTTTCTACTTCATCTAATAAATGAGAAGCCAGTAAAATGGTAGTCCCCTGCGATGCAATTTTTCTAATAATATCTCTAATCTGATGAATTCCCTGAGGATCAAGACCATTTGTTGGTTCATCTAAAATTAAAATTTCAGGATCATTTAAAAGAGCTGAAGCAATTGCTAAACGTTGTTTCATCCCTAAAGAGAACGTACTGAATTTGCTGTCTTTTCTTTCTGTTAAACCTACCAAATCCAGTTTTTCAGTGATTTTAGAGTAATCAATACTTTTTATTTTACAAACCAGCTTCAGATTTTCTTCTGCCGTCATGTAAGGATAAAAGTTAGGTCTTTCTATAATGGCGCCTACTTTTTTTAAGGCTTCATGTGTCTGCATTTTACCGCCAAACCATTTGTAATCGCCGGATGTACGGTTTACAACATTTAAAACGATGCCAAGTGTAGTCGATTTTCCACTTCCGTTTGGGCCTAAAATGCCATAAACGCGACCTTTTTGTATTTCAAAAGATACATTTTTTAAGGCTTGAATTCGCCCGTATTTTTTGTGAAGATTTTCAATAGTAAGAATGGTTTCCAAATTTATTTCGGTTTTAGTTTTAGGTATGACGATTCAGTAGGGAAATTGTTACGCTAAATTTTATTTAATGTAAATTTGTAATAAAGATATTCAAAATGAGTGAACCTTTAATGGTTTTAAAAAAGCCATCTTATCCTTTAACACAATCTCTTTTAAGTTATTTAGAGCGATATGAGCGTATATCTAAAGTTTCTGTGTTCTATGATGATTTATTGCGTTTTTCGGGCTCTGTAAACGTTTACGACAAAAATGATTCCGATACGCTTTGGATCAGAGTGTATTATAGTGAATTCGAAAGAACAGAAATCGATCTTAATCTAAAAAAAATATACTCGCTGTTACATTCTGATGGAAATAGCGAAATCATTCAGTTTTTAAATGTGGATGCGATCGACTATTGTACTTTTGGAAACTCAAAACCTTTTAGAATAAAAGTCCGAAATATTCTCAACGATAATTACGTTCATTTTTATATTAAAAAAGCGGATGCTTCACGTATATATGGACTTGAACTAGAAGATATTCTTTCGCCTGATAAGATTAACTTTCTGGTTTATAAAGATACTTTGATAGAGGAACATATTATTGGAATTCCTGGAGATGTTTTTATGGATACTTTATTAGAGAGTTGCAGTGAAACAGAAAAGGCACAGATTGCAAAAGAATTTGTAAAATTTAATGAGCGTTGTATGATACGTCTTTTAGGAGATATGCGTGCTTACAATTATGTTATTGTTCCCATTCACGATTTTGATCAGGTGGTGTACAAAATTCGCCCGATTGATTTTGATCAGCAATGTTACGAAGGAAACTTTAAGGTATATCGTCCACAGTTTTTTAAGGAAAATTATCCGATGATAAAACTAATCAAAGATAAATTAGAGGAACGTTCTATTATTCAATACAAAGACGAAGAAAGAGCTATTTTGGCAAAGCGGATTCACTCTGCAGAAAATAGAGTAAAAAAGTTATTAAATATTATGTGTCACGATACCATTTCGACAGAACAGCATCTGGATCAACTAAAAATGGAATTGTATCGTTATACTAATGATATGAAATTTAAAAATGCAAGATCAATGGGGCACATTATGTTTGCAGCTTTTGAATTTATTACACGTAATTTTAAAAACACCAATCTAATTTGATTTACAAGAGTTCAAATTGAGCTTAATTTTTAAAAATAACATTATGAAAAAGTTTTTTTTATTTAGCGTTTCTATTGTCTTATTGGCATGTCAGCAAAAGTCGCATAGTGATTTTACCACGCTTTATTCTCTTCCTAAGAAATTGAAAGAGGTTTCCGGAATTACTTATGTTCAGGATAAAAAAATAATTTATGCTATAGAAGATAGCGGAAATGCTAATAAAATTTACGCTGTAGATGCGGAAGGAAAATTAGATAAAACGATAGAAGTTACAAATGCAACCAATGTAGATTGGGAAGATATCACACAAGATAAAACAGGTAATGTATATATTGGTGATTTTGGAAATAACGACAACAAACGTCAGGATTTATGTATTTACAAAGTAGCAAAAAACGAATTGAATAACGATCAGGCTAAAGCCGAGTACAAAGTATCTTTTTCGTATCCGGAACAAACAGCATTTCCACCAAAGAAAAAAGAACTGTTTTATGATGTAGAAGGTTTTTTCGAACACGAGAACTATTTCTATCTTTTTACAAAAAACAGGAGTAAAGGCTTTGATGGAACGGCTTTTATTTATAAAATTTTGAATGCACCGGGAACTCAAAAAGCAGAAAAAATAGGTGAAATAAAAACCTGTGACAATTACAATCATTGTGTTTTGACAAGCGCAACCATTAGTCCTGATGGGAAAAAAGTAGTCTTGTTAAGTCATGATAAAATAGTTTTGCTAAAAGATTTCAAAGGAGATTCATTTCACAAGGGAACCCAAACCGAAATTCTTTTAAATCATTTTTCACAAAAAGAAGCTATCGTATTTAAAGATAACAATACCTTACTTATTGCTGATGAAAAAACAAATAAAACCGGTGGGAATGTTTATGAGTTTAAGCTTAGATAAAGTTGCTAAGATACTAAGGTACTGAGGTGCTAAGCTGCTGAGATACTAAGTTTCTAAGAGTTTAAGTTTTATACTTAAAAAAAACAGCCACGAATTCATGAATTATTTTGGAGTAAATAATTCGTGAATTCGTGGCTGAAAATTTTTATAAACGCTCAGTTTTAAGATTAACAACTTAGCAACTTAGTCCCTCAGAAGCTTAAAGCTAAAAACTAAAAGCCGCTGCAAAAATTACCCTTCCAATTTCATCCGGTGATTTAAAATACTGAATTCTTGCAGTAAGTACATTAACAGCATTAAGCCAAAGTCCGCCACCATAATCCTGGTGCCATTTTGTAGAACTTTCACCATCAAGCCAAATTCTTCCGTAATCAAATCCGCCTAGGATTCCATACGTTAACGGAGCAATGGTACGTTGAATTTTACCAATACTGTAACGGATATCACTGCTTTGTGTAAAATAAGAATCTCCTAAAAAGCGCTCGTTTCTGTAGCCACGAAGGTTCATGTCGCCACCCAGAGTAGCTCCCTGATAAAATTCGTAATTGTTGTTCAGAATCTTTTTTCCCTGAAGGATCGTAGCCAGAACTAATTTTCCGTTTTTGTCTATCCTATGTGCAAAACCTAATGAAGTTTCTAATGTTGGAAAGTTTTGTTTCGATTCTTCTAAATTAGTTGTCCAGCTTGCCGAAGCCATAAAAGCCATTCCTAAAGTTGGTTTCGATTTTAAATCAGCATTTTTAAAAGTATATTTAAGTTTTGCTCCTCCGAAAATCTGACCATCAAAAATTGCCGGATTTACAGTATTAGACGCTTCAATAAATCGACCTGTAGTTTCCTCCACTTTCATTTGTTCAAAGAAGGGCTGAACCGTAAATTCGCTTCCATAACGACCAACATGTCTCATGGCTGCTGATACTTTAAATTGCTGAATTCTAACACGATTGTAATCTAAATCGAATCTTTTCTGCTCATTTTGCGTTTCATTTCCAAAACCAAAATAATTTTTAGCAAAGTTTGGTGTAGTATATTGCGACTCAACATCAGCAATCCATCTACCTAATAATCCAGGAAAATGTGCTACATAATTTAATTCTGTACCGCCTGTTGCAAAGTAGTAAAAGGCATTGATCACATGTCTTTGCGTGTACGGATTTTGTTTGAAATTGTTTACCGTATAATTTAAATTAATACCTAGTTTTACACCATCGTCAGGATTAAAACCAATATTTGGAAGTCCTGAAATCACATTGTATTTTGGTTTTTCGTAATTATACAAGTTTACATCATAATCATCTGTAAGCTGTGTTTGCGTTTTATTGTCGAGATTATAGGTGTTTTCTTTTGACTTGAAATCGTACACAATCACCTTTCTTCCGTTTTCAATGTTATAAGTATCATTGTTCTGACCACCAATCAAACGTATTTTGATTCTTGATTTGTGATCGCCAACAACTTGAAAAATATCATTGTCATCTAAACCATAAATCCATAAATTTTTCGTTTTAGCATCGGTTACCGTTTTGGTATAAATTAGTTCCTCACCCTCTTTTTTAGTGCGGTATACTTTGATTTCAATGCTTTTTCTGGCAGTGTGATCAATAACAAATTTGTCTTTTTTATCCGTTCCGGCAATCATAACCGTTTTGCTTAACACGTCAGAATATGCAGAAGCATACTTTTGAAGTTCTTTCTTTCTGTTTTTTAATTTTCTTTTGATGTCTTCAATCGTTTCATCCTGTACTTCTTTTGGTAAATTTTTAAAAGCTTTATCAATAGCAGCGTCAGATAAATTTTCCTGAATGTATTTTGCCTGTGCGATCCAGTCTTGCTCGTTGGCAGTTTTTAAGAAAGCCAAATCCATAGGATAAGGTTCTCTGTTAAGCCATTTTACATTGTCTATCTTATTTCTAAAAGAACGCATGTGACGCAATGCCGGAATATTCATTAGTATAGAAAGTAATGTTCCGTCGTATTTTGAAAAAGCCTGATCACGATCGCGTGGAATAGGTTTGTAAATTATTTTATCGCCTACTTTATATTCTGCCCAGCGCCATTGATCACTATGTCTGTCCCAATCGCCAATCAGCATGTCAAACAATCTGGCTTTAATGTATTCTTTTTCGTCTACAGCATACTTTTCATCCTTATGAAGATTTTTCAGCATGTCATCAGTACTAATGATATTTCTTGGGTTTCCAAAGTTTTTAGCATCTAAATGATTATCAGCAGGTCTTTCTTCAACCATGTACAATTGATCTCCAAAGTTGGAGTTGAATTCTCTTAAGCCATTTTGTTTTGGAATATAGTATAAAATAGGATTGGTATGAGCGATACCTAAATTATCTGCCAAGTTGCCAATTACAAAAGGAGTGTAAGGATGAGAAGTCGTATAGAAATCTAATAAAAAATTCTCTGCGTACGTATCCTGAAAATCATTTACAACATATTGATCTTTAAAAGCAACGGATTGTAGAAATACGGTCGCGCTCTTTTTTAGAGCACGCATTACATATTCACGTCCTTTTGGATCCGACATACGTAACGATACCGATTGGTGTCCGCCGCCTTCACGAATTGGTTTTAAACCTCCTTTTAAGGTGTCGATAGTTGCTACTTTAGCTTCAATAGGAAGGCTGTAATATTTTCTGTAATGATTTCCGAATAAGAATCTATGAAATCCATTTTTCTGCGTCATTTTATCAGAATAGATTGAAGTCGTAATGGTAGCCGGAAATTTATCAGATTCGTTTGCTGCCCAATTGATTTCTTTTGCTTTGATGATCTCACGTTCAAAAAGAAGTTTTTCACTGTTCTTTTCATTTCCAAAAAAGGCAACTTTAGCATCTCCGCTTCTAAACAGAGTTAGCGTTGCGTAACCATTTCCTCCGTATGAAAAGTCATTGGCTCCGACGGCTCTTGCTGCTTCCGATTTTGAACCTGCTCCACTGATAATTTGCTTAATATTATCACCATTTATATATTGCAGATTATGATCATGACCAGAAACCACAATTACATTTTTTTGACCTTGTAATAAAGTTTTTATCCTTTTCGCGTAAGCGGTGTATTGCTTGTTCTGAATATCTTGGGGACTAACACCTGATGTTTTTCGGAGTAAATTGATAAAAGAACCAATAATAGGAAGCGGGATTTTTTTCTCTAACGGAAATAATTGTTTTTCTAATGAAAATTGTCCACCGTGAGTTCCATTGCTTAATAGCGGGTGATGGATAGCAAGCACAACTGTTTTTTCCTGATTTTTATTCAGCAAGTTTTCCAGTTGATCAAAAAAGTCTTCACGGGTTTTAATATCACAATTATCATTTATCGTAGGATGATTGTCCCAGTCTTCCAGAAACCATTCGCTATCAATAGTTATAAGTGTGGCAGTACTGTCGATTTTTACATCTTCAATAGCACAGCTTTTCCTGGGAAGAAACGCTTTTTTATCATTCAGGTATTTATTTACAAAATCTGCCTGTAGTTCCAGACCTTTAATTCCGCTGTACCAATCGTGATTTCCGGGAATAACAATTGTTTTTCCTTTAAAACCTTTTGTTAGTTTCAATTGATTCGTAAGTTTTGTTTCAGCCAAAGCTTTTTCTGCTGCATTATCATCTGAAGGAAAACCTTTAGGATAAATGTTGTCTCCTAAAAATAATAATGTCGATTTTTTGCTTGCTTTTTTAAGCTTTTTATGCAGGAGTTCAAGCGTTTGCTGGGCTTGTTCTTCATCTGCATTTCCTGCATCCCCAACTAAATAAATAGTGTGTGCAATTTTTATGGTATCAGTTGCGTTCTCAGTTTCATTTGCGCTCACATTTTTTCCATACTGAGCTTTGTGTGTAGCGCAGGAAATAAAAAATAGCGTTGTTATAATTACTAAAGAGCAGCTTTTAATTTTAGTAATAAAATGATTATCCAAAAACAATTTCATAATTTAGTGGTATAAAAATATTCTCCATGAATTTAATAGAACAGTCCGAAGAATTCGTCAGTAATTTACTCAAAGATAATCTTTCTAATCTATATTCTTACCATAATTTTAACCATACTTTTTCGGTCGTAAATGCAGTAAAAGAACTCTGCAAAAAAGAAGATGTGGAAGGAGATGATAAAGAATTATTGTTGGTTGCGGCATGGTTTCATGACACAGGTTACACAAAAGGTTATGAGAACCATGAGCTGGAAAGCACAAAAATTGCAGCTGATTTTTTAAGAGAAAAAGGCAAGTCAGATGAGTTCATTGCCAATGTCTCTAAACTGATTATGGTAACGGTAAAAGAATATATTCCGAAGACTCATTTAGAGAAAATCATGAAAGATGCCGATTATGCGCATCTTGTGGGGGTCGAATATGAAGTGACCTGCGAATTATTACGTCTTGAATTGAAGAACACGCATAATGTATTGTTTTCTAATGCAGAATGGGCAAAAGAAAACTTAAACTTTTTATTAAACAAACACCGTTTTTATACCGATCACGCTTTAAAAAAATGGCAGCCTTTAAAGGAGAAAAATTTAATTCTGGTACAGAAAAGAATTGATAAACAAGAAAAGAAAGCGGCTGAAAAAATGAAAGAAGAAAATGCAAAAAAAGATAAAGTAGAAAAACCGGATCGTGGTGTTGATACCTTATTTCGTGTTACACTTGGAAATCATACACGCTTAAGCGGAATTGCAGATAGTAAAGCCAATATTTTATTATCCGTAAATGCCATTATTATTTCGATTGCACTTTCGACTATTATTCCAAAATTAGACAGCCCGAAAAATGCGCATTTGGTCATCCCAACATTTATCATGTTGATGTCGAGTGTTGTTACCATTATTTTCGCCATACTTTCGACAAGGCCAAAAGTCACTACGGGTGTTTTTACAAGAGAAGATATAGAAGCAAAGAAAATAAACTTACTGTTTTTTGGAAATTTCTACAAAATGCCTTTAGAAGAATACGATTGGGCAATGAATGAAATGATGAAAGACCGCGATTATCTGTATTCGACAATGATTAAAGATTTGTATTATTTGGGAATCGTTTTGCAACGCAAATACAATTTACTGAGAATCGCCTACAACCTGTTTATGTTTGGGATAATTATAACCGTAATTTCTTTTATTATTGCTTTTAAAGGAGTAGGAGCCTAAACGAAACCATAAAATAGCAAATGAGCTCAATGTTAATTGAGCTCATCTAATAAATCCTGATAGGTAATTTTTTTTGTGGTTAAATTTTCGGTATTGTTAATCACTTTTACACGAATGGCTTTTAACCCTGAAACTCCCTGAAGATCTTCGACTTCAAATTGTTCGATAGAAGGTTCCAATATTTTTTTATGCTGTAAATATTTGATGTATTTCAAATATTCCGTTTCCTCATTATTTTGAGAATATACAATCGTAATTTTCTCTTTTTCTGTAATTCTTTCTTTTGTTCCTTTAATGTTTGATTTATCGATACGTTTTTTAACTACTTCATATCTTGCATTATATGTTCCGTCAACATCAAAACGTTTTTCATCCATTCTAAAACGAATAGAAAGCGGAGCACTGAATACTAAGATTAAAGACGTTACATCCAATTCATAAGGTAAAGACGCTTTGAGCTGATGATGTTCTAACTCCATTTCGCATAACGTTTGCAATTGCCATAAGCGCAGATTGTGCAAATACATAATGTCAAAAGGTTTTGTTGGCGTAATCGAAGATCCGATATACAAATTATGTTCTACACCATCTGTTTTAAATCGTTCGTAATAATGTGGATAAATTTGTTGCGCTTCCAATTGTTTTTTATCTAAAACCAAGGCAAGTCGTTTGTTGATAATAGACATTGCATTGTCAAATTTCTTTCTTTCCTGATAAAACATTCCTGTTTTTTCATCAAGACTCTCAAAATAAGATTCTTCCAGTTTATGATCCTGACTTGTTCCTTTTGTATTCTTTAGCAGCGGATGAATTTCTTCTTCGATATAACGCTGAATCTGTTGTTCTGTATTTGCTTTTAGCGGACTGTTTAATTCATCACGCATCGATTGCAATTCGAATTTTCTTTGTTCTAAAAGTACCAAATTACTATTTGGCTTTTGATTTTCGAGAATTGTTAAAATGGTTGCCAGCTGATTTTGTAAATCTTTTTTAACCGTTTCATTTCGATGTTCAGATGAACCCTTAATATCAATTTGTCCGTAAAGCGGAAAAACATTTTTGAAAACAATTTCCTTGAAGATATAATCTTTAGTATGATTAATGGTCTGAAAGTAATTTTGAGATTCTTTCTTGAATTTCCAGTATACACTTGGGTGAATCGTAGTGTATTCACGCTGAATGATAGCTTCAATCTGATGTTGCATATCAGTATTGTAGCGGTCTATAGTATCAGTTAAGTACGGAAGAACCAAGTCGAGTTTAGTAGCATTTACGCTATTTAAATCTCTTGGTCTTTCAGAAACCAGTTCAATAACACCCAATAAGTTTCCGTCTTTAATAATAGGAGCAAATAGACAACTTCCAATATTTTGTTTTAGTAAATGTTGCCCCATTAGTTTGTTTGGACTTTCTTCTGTAAATTTTTTGACATTAGAAATTACAAAAGGCTCTTTTTTATCTAATAAATTTTCAAAAGAACATCCAAAAAAAGCATTTTTACAATCGATTTCCTGATCTTTAGACAACAAGAAACTATGAATTTGTTTGTCGTATTTAATAGGTCGTATGAATTTTTCTTCTTCCTGATTATAGATAATGAAACCTACTCTTAAATCCGGAATATTAAAAATGGATTTAAAAATATTAGATATGATCTCGTCAGAAGTAACACTTTTTGCGTCTGGTTTTAGTAAGTTACTTTTTAAATTGGAGATCGAACTTTCGGTCGTTGCATCAAATAAAGAAACAATTCCAAATCCTTTTAGAATCCAGCTTCCGGGAGGAAATTTCGATTTCCATAAATCGATGTCATTATAATTGTCAATCAATTGATCGATATCATCCTGCGTGAGCGCTACCGAATTTTCTGTTGGTGTAATTTCCATGAAATCCGCATTGTACAAAATACGATAATGTTTCTCGATTCCATCTTCATCCGGAATATCGTAGAAAAAAGGTTTGTTGAAATCGATATGTTGCTTGTAATAATTACTTAGAATTAGACAGCAGTTATTTACGTAAAACTGATGACTGTCAAAATCACGGATTTCCATATAAAATTCATCTCCCGCATTGCGCAAAATTTTCTTGAAACGCTCTGTGTAATTGAATGATATATTTTGAAAAGGAATGGTAACCGCTTTTATTTCGTTTTGGGTTAAAGCGGTTGGAAATAAATCGGCTAATATATTTTTGATTAAAGCTTCATTTTTTTTAATAATAGCATAATCGCGAATACCTGTTTTCAATTCAGGAATCAATGCTATTTGTTCCAGTATTGCTTTTGCATAGTTCGATCGGTAATCGACTTCAGACAACGCAATTTCTTCGAAAGATTCAATTAATCTGTGAAAAGAGATAATAGTTTCGAAAGGGCTTTCGAGATGTAAAAGATTATCCATCTGAATTTTAGTTTAGGATGCAAAATTAAGCATTATTTGAGTATGTTATTCATTTTAATGATTTCTTTCGCTTATAATAGTATAGATTTTAATTGTTTATTGTAATAAGAGAAATGAAAGCTATGTCGTTGATTTACAATTTGGTTTTAATTAAAAAACGGCAATTACATAATGTAGTTGCCGTTTTTTGTTTTAAGTAAGTAATAGAAAATGAATAACTTCTAGCTTTTTTCTTCTTTATTGAAATAAACCAGGTAGTAATACATTTGTTTTTCTTCATCCCAGCCTTTTTCAACAAATTTTTCTGCACTTTCAGGATTGATAAAATCCATTTTGATCTGAATGTGAGTATCCAGGTTGATAACGTTTTTAATCGATTTTCTAGCGTCAGAAACTGCTGCGTTGGCGATAGGGAATGAGGTTACATCTTCGATGCTGTATTTTTCTCCTTTATCAACTTTGTAGTTTTTGAATTCAGGAATTAAGTCAGGATTGTCTAATACTTCATTCAGGAAGTTTTGTTCTTCAAACTGATCGTTTTTTGCGAAATAATTCACAGATCTGTTCATAAACATTACTTCTTCTTTTTTGTCTTCTGCCGGTAAAACAACGTCTTTTGCGAAGTTTTGACAGAATTTCAAGTATTTTTTTGTAATGAAGTTTTCATCTTCAAAAGCATCAACAGATAAAAAATGCTCTAACCAGTAGCGTGCATCATAACGGTTGCTGTCTACAGTTAAAATTTTATATCCTTCGTCTTTTTTATAATTAAAAATCAAACACCCTTTATCTAGTTTACTCAAGTTAATTCCTTGTTGTAAAACCATTTCAAGATTGCTTTCTTTTTCTTCAAATTGTAAAAAATCAGCCTGTAACTCACTTTTAAAAATTCCAATAGCATCAACAACATTATTGTCGATACTTAAATTGGTTAGGTACGTTACATAAACCTCTCCGTTTTTAATGTGCGGATGATTGGATTGTTCGTATAAATGCTTGGTTATGTTTTTTGAAACCTCATGCAATTTGCTTGGATTGTCAAAAATTTCACTTGCAAATTTAAACATGTCGTTATAGTCCAAATCGACTTCGTGTGCAAACTGAAAATAGTTTTCTTCTTTTTCTCTAAAAGGCTTAAAGAAGTACTCTTTTATTAAAGGCACAATTTCGTCATTTAAGTTAAATGCTTGTTCCGATAAAAAAATCGCTTCGTTTCGGCTTTTGTTTCCTACGCGGTGTATCGCAAGCGTCTCGATGTGGGTGTTGAAAAGGTTGATCATATTTTTTAGGTTCAGAGTGGCAAAGGTTCGAAGGAACAAAGGTTTAGTTTCGTTCTTTAATCTTTCGAATAAAAGCACTTAGCATGCGCTCTAATTCTCTGCTTTCTCCATTTATTTTGTTAAATTGATTCTCGTTTAAAAATTTTAAATTGAATGAGATTTCAAGTTGGGTTTGCATCTCGAATAACGATGACATTGAAATGTTTAAAAATCTCAGGTAATCATTATTTCCGTCTCTGCCGTAACCTTCTGCAATATTGCTTGGTATTGATATTGAACATCTTCTGATTTGTGAAGATAGTCCATAAATTTCTTCTTTTGAAAATGAGTTTGTTAATTGGTAAATTTCAGTTACTATGTTCATTGATTTTTGCCAGATTAAAAGGTCTCGAAAAGTATTCATAATTCATGTATTTAAATAAAAAACACAAAAATAAGAATATTCATATTTCTAAGTTAGCGATTTTAAAGAAAACCTCTGAACCTTTGCAACTCTGAACCTTTGAACCTAGAAAGAAAAAACTAATTCCAATTTTCCTCAAATCCGTAATCTTCGAAACTGTCATCGTCTTCGAACATGTCAAGATCGTCTTCGTCAAGATCGTCTTCGAATTCGCCGTAAATGTCGTCGTGCATATCAGCTTCAAAGTTTTTTTCAATCGCTTCGTCAGGCATTTCTCCGTGTGAGAACAACGTTTCAGGGTATGGAGCTCCTGCGATTTGATCTTCGATAGCAGCCAGTTCCACTAAGAATGTCCACATGTTAATGAAGTCGTATACGTAAATGATTTTGGTGTTTTCTTTGTCTAAAATAGAAGATAACGGATAATCTCCCATAGTTCGTTGCTCACCAGGAACATCACCAGTATCAAAAAGCGGAATTTCGTCTTCCTGATTCCAGGTTTCATCACAAGTGTAAAACGAAGCTACTTCCATTCCGTCAAAACCAAATGCATTGAAGATAGCATTGTGTAAATCTTCAAGAGTATCATCTTCAAGAATTGCAATGTCTCTAAAAATATCTTCTTCGGCGTCTAGAATTACTCTAAATTTATAAACCATAATCTTTGTTTTTATTGAAAGGTCAAAGGTAAAATATAATTAATGATTTACGAATTGCGAATTACGATTTGTTGAAAAGATTTTAATTCGCTGTTTTTTAGTGATTTAATTTATTCAGCAATCCTGTAAGGTTTTTAAAACCTTGTAGGTTTAATGTTCATTTTTAAGGTATTAATCACAATCTTTTCAAAACCTGTAATTATATTATTTGCGAATCAATCGTTTCCTGATCTTATGAATATGTTTATGATACATATTGTGACTCGGATATGACCTGCTTGGTGTCATATTGTTAAAGATTAAAGCGGTGAATAATAAAATCAAAACACCAACCAAAACCGGAGAAACCACGTACATATATCCTAAATCTTTTATCTTATCTGAACCAATAACAGCAATAAGCGCTGTTGCGCCTCCAGGAGGATGCAATGTTTTGGTTATTTGCATTAAAATAATAGCAAGTGAAACCGCGAGGGGAGCAGCAATCCAAATAATATCCGGAGCCAGTTTTTGAACCGTTACACCTATGAAAGCAGAAACCAAATGTCCGCCAACTAAATTTCGGGGCTGTGAAAACGGACTTTGAATAATACCGTAAACTAAAACACTCGAAGCTCCAAAAGAACCAATTAAATAGACAGCATCATTTCCTGAAAAATGAATAGACTGAAAATAAGCTAATAATCCAATCCCGACAAAGGAACCCAGAAAAGACCAAAATTGTTCATTAAAATCAATAAGTGTTTCCTTGTAAAGAATATAACGAGTTTTACGATAGCCTCTTTTTATTTTTTTTACAGCCATTTTTCTATTTTAAAATGCTTGGTGCATAAGAATAAACAGTGAACGGATAAATCAGTTTTGCCGTGTATTTAGAAATTAGACAAACCACTAAAATAGGCAGGAACAAAGTATAATCATTAGTTAAACCACATACTAAGAAAATAGCAGTAAAAGGCGCATGTATACTTGCACTTAGCACGGCTGCCATCCCGATGATCATAAAGTTAACCGGAATTACATGTACGTGAAAAAAGGTGTTTAGGAATGAAGCCAAAAGCAATCCTAAAAAAGCACCAATGAAAAGGCTAGGGGCAAAAACACCACCATCTCCTCCTGAAGCCAATGTAATTGAGGTTACAATTGGTTTTAAAATTAAAATTCCAATAAAGCTTAATGCCAAAGTTATGGTAAGCGGAATTTCTCTTGTGGTAGCAAATATTCCTTTTATAGCGTGATATCCTTCTCCGTATAATTGAGGGAAGATGAATAAGGAGATACTTAATACAGCAGATCCTATTAAGATTTTATAATAATGCGTTCCAATTTTTCCAAATTGAGATTTGAAGAATAGCACACAACGAGTCAGGTAAACAGAATTAACTCCGGCCAAAATACCCAAAAGAATAAAATACGGAATCGCTTTTAAATGCCAGGTTGTTATAGAAACCGCAAAAAGTGGTTCTTCTTTTAATATTGTAATTAATCCGAATGCAATTGAAACGGCAATTAAATTTGAAATTAGAAAGGCTCGCGTTACTTTTCGTGAAATAACTTCGAGGGCGAATAAAATTCCCGCGATTGGACTGCTAAACAAAGCCGTAACTCCGGCTGCCACTCCTGCACAAATCAATTCGGTTTTGTATTTTCTAAACACATTTTCTTTTTCGTGTGCAACAGAACCAATTGTGGCTGTAGCAACTACCGTAGAAACTTCGATTCCTGTAGAACCTCCAAATACAACAGTCAATAATCCGTTGATAAAGTGAGATGGAATTTTATAAGAAGGTAAGTTCTTAGATTTTGATTGTGTACTTTCAAAAACTTCTTTAATTCCTTTGTTTTCTTTTTTCTTGAATAAATATTGTCTCAGAAAATAAATGACAGACAATCCAAAGACAGGAAAAACGATATAAAAGATTGGATGTACCGAAACTTCGTGAAAGAAAATTTCTTCGTAATATTCGGTTATTTTTTTTAGTGTAATTCCTAAAAAGGCTGAAAGAAAGCCAATTAAAAGGGAAACGATAACTAATTTTTGAAGTACAATAAATTGATGATTTTTTTTGATTTTCGCCGTTTTGTTCATCAGATGTGGTATTTGTAAACCGCTATTTTTTTTCGCGGATTACAAAATTAGGCAATCAATTCTGTTTTTTAATAGAAATACTTGAATATATTGTGTTAAAGTTACTAAAACAGGAAATTTCTTTCCGTTAGGAATGTTTTGCCGGAGGCACAAAGTGCGTTTAAAAAGATTGAGAAACGAATATAAAAAATCCGTATAAATCTGTGTTTTCGCATAGCAAATCCGCGTCATTAGCGTAACAAATAAGAAGATGTGATAAACATCTGCTACTACTTAATTAGCGCTCATAAAACTCAATAGGCAAATCATCAGGATCAGCAATAAAAGTAAAACGCTTTTGAGTTGTTTCATCAATTCTGATAGGTTCTGATACAATTTTTTTAGAATTCAAAAAATCGATTGTTTCATCTAAATTAATTACTTCAAAAGCCAAATGACGCAAACCCGTAGCTTCCGGTCTTGATGGTCTTTTTGGAGGATCCGGAAACGAAAATAATTCGATGACATAAATGCCATTCAAAGCAAGATCAAGTTTATATGACTGACGTTCTTCGCGATAAATTTCTCTGATGATCGTTAAACCTAAAATCTGAGTGTAAAAATCTTTTGACTTTTGATAGTCAGAACATAAAATGGCAATATGGTGAACTTTGTTTAGCGTAAGCATTATTTTGTTGATTCAGTTTCTTGATTTAATTTTCTAATCACTTTTGCAGGATTTCCCACTGCCAGAGAATTGTCTGGAATATCTTTTGTTACCACAGATCCTGCACCAACTACACATCCTCTTCCAATGGTTACTCCGGGACAAATAACAGAATTACCGCCAATCCAGCAATCGTCACCAATAGAAATTGGTAAAGCGTTTTCGAGTGTTTTTCTTAATTCGGCGTCAAGCGGATGTGTTGCTGTGTAAATTTGCACATTTGGAGCAAAAAACACATTGGAACCAATAGTTACCGGAGCACAATCCAGTACAACACAATTGACATTAAAATAAACGTTGTCTCCGCAAATAATATTATAGCCGTAATCACAATGAAATGGAGGTTCGATATAAAAACCTTTTCCTGTATTTGGAATTAGCTCTGACAGGATTTCTTTGGCTTTTTTTGTTAAGCGATACTCCGTAACATTCAGACGATGAAGCAAATTTTTGGCTGCTCTGCGCTCTTTTATTAAAAGAGGATCTGTAGCAACGTAATATTCACCGGCAATCATTTTTTCTTTTTCTGTACTCATGTGCGTTTAAGATAGTTTTTTCAGAATCACGATTTGCCCTAAATGGTAAACATCATGCTGAATAATTCCCTGTATATGTTCGTAGAACGTGTGATTGTTTGCGGCGTATATTTTTTGAAGATCTTCATCATTAAAATCAGTAAAAAAATCATTCCATGATTCCTGAGATTTCGCCAGACTTTGAAGTGATTGTTCCCACGCAGCTTCAGACGAATCCAAAACAGGAACAAAGTAATTGTGATCCGGTGTCGTGATAACTTCACCCTGAAGACGTTTTAAAATATTTCGTCTCCATTGAATGAGATGATTTACAATCTCCCAAATTGTGTTTAAATTAGGATTCACTTTCGTGTAGGCCTGAGCTGCTGTTACTTCATCTAAAGTATCAGTTAAGTTAACTTCCAGCCATGGATTTCCATTATAAATGGATTGATACAAATTCGAAATTCTTTTACTTTCTGTCATAAGCACTGTTTTTTAAAACACAGAAGCTAAGATACAAAAATAACTTACTTACAGCTCATCCTTGAATTTCAACAATTGGGTTATTTATAATTTTTACTCTGTATGGCTAGAGATACATTTGTCTCATCAAAACCAAATGATATGAAAACCACCATTACCTTTATTTTATTAATTTTTACCTCTTTTATTTTTGCTCAAAACACCATTTCGGGAAAAGTGGTAGATGAAAAAGGAAAACCAGTTCCGGGAGCCAATGTTTATTTAGACGGAACTTATGACGGCGCTACAAGTTCTGAAACAGGAGAATTTTCTTTTGAGACAACAGAAACCGGAAATAAATTTTTGATTGTGACTTATCTAATTTATGATACGTTCAAACAAGAAATAGATGTTGCCAATTTCAAACAGCAAACGATCAAATTGCGCGAAAATGTAAACTCACTTGATGCTGTCGTTATTACAGCCGGAACTTTAGAATCGGGAGATAAAGCAAGAGTTTCTGTTTTGAAACCTCTGGATATTGTTACAACAGCCGGTTCAGCCGGTAATATTATTGCTGCTTTGCAAACATTACCGGGAACACAAACAGTGGGCGAAGATGGCCGATTGTTTGTTCGTGGAGGAGAAGCCAGCGAAACGCAAACCTTTGTAGACGGACTTCGTGTAGCACAGCCTTACGGCGCTACAACGAATAATTTACCAACCAGAAGCCGATTTTCGCCTTTTTTGTTTAACGGAATCGCCTTATCTACCGGAGGATATTCAGCAGAATACGGAGAAGCTTTGTCTAGCGTTTTACTTTTGAATACACAAGATGAACCAGATCAAAACAAAACTGAGATTGCATTAATGACAGTAGGTTTAGGCGTTGGAAATACGCAAAAATGGAAAAAAAGCTCTTTTAGTATTAATACAAATTACATTAATCTGGCACCTTATCAGGCTGTTATTCCTCAAAATGTAGATTGGAATAATCCATATCAGTCCTTAGGTGGTGAAGCAGTTTACAGATATCATACTGAACGTGGAATATTTAAATTATACGCTGCTTTTGATGCAGAGAAATTCGACTTAAACCAAAAGAATGTAAATTTTGAAAATCCCGTTAGAACAGATTTAAACAATAACAATGTTTATGTGAATGGTTCTTATAAAGGCGATTTTGGAACGGGCTGGCAATTGACTACGGGAATTAGTTACGGATACAGCAAGAACAAAATTAAATATGATATCAACAATATTGATAACGACGAAAACGCAGCACAATTGAAATTGAAGTTGAGAAAAAACTTTTCAAGACATTTTAAATTGTCTTTTGGAACAGATTATTTTATTACCAAATTCAATGAAAATGTAGCTGATAATGCAACCTTCAATGTTACAAATGGTTACGACTCTAATATTGCGGCTTTTTATACAGAAGGAGATATTTTAATTTCGAAAAACTTTGCAGTAAAAGTAGGAGCACGATTTTCAAACAATAGTTTGCTATCTGAAACCAATCTGGCGCCAAGAGCATCTTTTGCATACAAAGTATCTAAGAAAAGTCAGTTTTCATTTGCATACGGAGATTTTTCTCAGACTCCTGTTGTTGATTACATTAAGTATTCAAAATACCATCAGTTTGAAAGCGAAAAATCAAGTCATTATATTTTAAACTATCAATTTACACGACCAGGTCAAACGCTTATTGCCGAGGCTTATTACAAAGATTACAGCAACTTGGTTCAATATGATACAAGAGATATTCAGTACAATTCTATATTTAATAATAAGGGATCGGGTTATGCTAAAGGATTAGATTTATTTTGGAGAGATAATACTTTGGTTAAAAATTTACAATATTGGGTATCCTATTCTTATATCGATTCAGAAAGACAATATAAAAATTTCCCAACAGTGGCAACACCAAGTTTTGTAGCGAATCATACGTTGTCTTTGGTAACAAAATATTTTATCACCGATTGGAAATCGCAAATAGGTTTCACCAATAGTTATAGTTCAGGACGTCCGTACAATGATCCAAATCAAACGCAATTCATGAACGGAAAAACAAAAGCATATAATAGTTTAAGTTTTAACTGGGCATATTTATTAACAACGCAAAAAATTATCTACTTCTCAGTTTCCAATATTTTAGGAACACAAAATGTTTTTGGCTATGATTATGCAAGAAATCCAAATGCAAACGGAGTTTATAACAGACAAGCTGTTGTACCTACTGCAGATCGCTTTTTCTTCGTTGGTTTCTTTTGGACAATTAGCCAGAATAAAAACGATAATCAGTTAAAGAATCTTTAATCCTTAGATTTATTAAAATACAGAATTTCTTCAAAATTGAGATAGAACTTCGTCTTATGATAAGTGATTAAAGAATAAAAACGTGTTATTGTTTTTTAGCCACAAGCATGAGTATTAATTTCTAAATCTATTTAAAATGTCAAAAATGTTCTTGTTTTTTATTTTTGGTACAAGTTTAATTTACGGGCAAAACACAGTAAATGATACCATTATTGTGCAGGATACTTTATCTAATTTAAAATTTAATTACAAGCAATTGATCATTCCAGGAGTTCTTGTGAGTTATGGTGTTATAGGTTTAGAAAGTGACCAGCTGAAGGGGTATAACTCAGATATTAAGAAAGAGGTAAATGAAGATATTGATCATAAAATTTCTATTGATGATTTCTCCCAATGGGCTCCGGCAGTTTCTGTTTATAGTCTAAATGCTTTTGGTGTAAAAGGAAAACACAATTTAAAAGACCGATCTATTATTTTGGCCAGTTCGTATTTAATGATGAGTGCTACAGTGTTTGCACTAAAAGGTATTACTAAAGTAGAAAGACCAGACGGATCTTCTAATAATTCTTTTCCGTCAGGACATACAGCGACAGCTTTTGCAGGTGCTGAATTTATGTATCAGGAATATAAAGATCAATCTATTTGGTATGGAATTGCAGGATATGCGGTAGCAACTGGAACAGGACTTTTTAGAATGTATAATGACAGGCATTGGCTTACAGATGTTGTTGCGGGCGCGGGTATTGGAATTTTAAGCACCAAAGCCGCTTATTGGATGTATCCTTTTTTACAGCATAAAGTATTTAAATCATCTATAGAAAACAAAACTACATCGATGATTATGCCTTTCTATAACTGAAAAGAACTTGGATGCAGTTTTGTTCGACGATTTTAAATATTTGAATAAATCATTATTTCAGCAGTTTTTTTGTAAAAAGAAAATCTGCTGTTTGATACCATGAAATTGTCTCTTCTAAAAAAGAATGATTTATTGGAATTGATTTTAAACTATTATTATTTTTGTTCCAGGAATAAAAGGCTTGTTTTTTCTGATCTGATAAAATCATAACTTTTTCCTTTTTCATCAAGACTAATTTGCGATAAGTACCCATTAAGGCTCTTTGTTCAAAACTGTTATCTAAAACATTTTTTCCAAAAAAATCAGAATCATAACTCCAGTGAAATAAAGAAAAAAGAGTAGGCCATAAGTCAATTTGGGAACATTGTTTTGCTATTTTCTGATTTTGACTTTCAGGTAAATTCACAATGAAGGCCGGAATATGGTAATTCACTACATCAATTTCGTCTTTTCCGGCACTGCTGGCGCAATGATCTGCAATGATTACAAAAACGGTATTTTTAAACCAAGGTTTGGTCTTGGCTTTATTAAATAATTCTTTTAAAGCAAAGTCGGTGTATTTTACTGCACCTTGACGGCTTGTTCCTGATGGAATATCAATTTTTCCTGAAGGATAAGTAAAAGGCCTGTGATTAGACGTTGTCATTACAAAATTGAAAAATGGCTTTTGGTTTTTGTATTGCAAGTCAGCAACTTTTAGCATTTTATTAAAAATGTCTTCATCACAAATTCCCCACGCATTTTCAAAAGTTACTTCTTCGTCAATAATGTTATTTCGGGTAGTTTTGATAGCATCGCTTAAAACACTGCCACGTCCGCGGTCGTAAATATTAAATCCGTTTCCTCCAAAATAAGCATTCATATTATCAAAATAACCGTCTCCACCATAGAAAAAATTACAATCGTATTTTCTGGATTTGAAAATACTGCAAATGGTATAAAGATTTTGATTATCGGGTCTTTTTACAATACTTTGTCCCGGTGTAGGCGGAATACATAAAGTTACAGCCTCCATACCTCTAACTGTTCTGGTTCCGGTAGCGTACAAATCTTCAAAGAAGATACTTTTTTGAGCAAGACTGTCCAGAAACGGAGTGATATTTTCTTTATTTCCAAATTCTTTAAGAAAACTGCCGCTTAAGCTTTCTACCAAAATAAAAACGACGTTTTTGTTTTCAAGAGACGGAACGCTATCGATAATTTTTCTGTGAATAGCATAATTATTTGTAGAATAAACGGAATTACGATCTGCTAATTTGTTTTTAATAATCTTAAAGGCTTTATCATTATTAATCGATGTGTAGAAATCAACATATTCCATTTGGTTGTTTCTAAAAGCAGCAAAAAAGGAATAAATTCCCGATTTTGAAATTTCTGAATTGTATCGATTCGAAGACCATTCTGCTTGATTATTGGTAATGAAAAAGCCAAAAAACAAACCAATAACAATTGTAGTTGTTAAAACTTCGAGCCTTGTTTTTAAATTAACTTTAGAAGAAAAGGTCGTTTGAAAGGCTTGTTTTTTAGAAAAAATAAATAGAAATAGTAATGTAAGCAGCAATACTCCTCCAATTAAAACAGGTAGGGGATATGATTGTTTAATGTTGGCTACAACTTCATGGGTGTAAATCAGATAATCGACGGCTATGAAGTTAAATCTGGTTTTGAATTCATCCCAAAATGTCAATTCGGCGAAAAAAGTAAAAACAAGAATAAAAACAGTTAATGATGTAAAAAAGTAAATCAGTGCTTTGTCTAAAAAAGAACCAATCCATTTATTTGGCACAATAGTATAATAGAAAACGCTGCTCATTGCGATGAAAGCAACCGTTCCTAAATCATAAAATAAACCTGTTAGCAATGTTCTTAAAAAATCAATCACATTCCAGGAGACTTCATCAGATTGCCATATAAAAAAAACAATTCTTAAAAATTGAGAGAGAACTAAAAACCATATTGTAAAATATGTCAATAACGCATATCTGCCGTAACTTGAAGACAATTTATTCATCTACTTATTTTTTAATTTTTTAGGTACAAATCTTATAACTCAATTCTGAATTAATTTTGAATTTTAGAACGTGATTTCGAAAATATGAAGATTGTTATTAAAAATGTAGCGGATATTCCAATGACTGATGTTACATATTTTTTTAATGATAGCCAATCCAAGCCCGTTTCCTTGTGAAGAAGGATTTACTTTAGAAAAACGGTTAAAAATATTTTGTTCGGTCAGTGGTATTTCGGAACCTGTGTTTGTAAATTTCAGTGTATTGTTTTCTAATATAATATTGATTAATCCATCTTTTATATTATGACGTATTGCATTTAAAAACAGGTTGTTAATGAGTACTTCTGTTAAGGTGCTATTTCCTTTTACGATTAAATTTTCTTTGAAGTCTATATTAATTTTTAAATTCCTGGATTTTGCTTGTTCTGTAAAGAAATCAAGGTGTTTTTCAATGTATTTATTTAAAACAAAGCTATCCTGCTCCACATAAATTTCATTATCAATTTTAGATAGTAGTAAAAGATTTTTATTAAGCCTGTTAAGTCTGTATACGTCTTTATTTAACGACCCTACTAATAGCGATTGTTCTTTATCTAAATCTAATTGCTGAAGTGTATCGAGTTTTGTCTGAAACAAAGCTATAGGTGTTTGAAGTTCGTGAGCAGCATTTTCTATAAATTCTCTTTGACTTTTATATATAGCCGTATTTTTTTCGATTAAGCGTTCTAAACTTTTATTAAGACGTTCAAATTCGTCTATACCTGTAGGAATAAAGCTCAGTGGATTATTTTTATCAATTTCAAAGTTCTCTATTTGGTTTAGCGTGTTGTAGAAAGGTTTCCATATTTTGGAAGCTGTTTTTTTTGAAATCCAGATAATACCTGTCAATAAAATAATAATTATAATTAAAAACATAGCTGCGATACTAAAAACCATTCCCTCCATTTCTACGAGATTGCGCTTTTCTACATAAGTATATCTTTTCCCGTTTATATCAATCGGAGCATATAAAATCCTGAAGGGCTCTTTATCATTGGCTACAGCTTCTAGTAGCATTTCACCAACGATAGAATCATTATTTAAACCCATATCAGGACCTATAGAAATATTGGGATTGTATTTGTTCCATGCAGCAATATCTGCAGCTGAATAATTTTTGTGGCTTTCTTTGATAAATGCGCCTTTGTGAAAAAGTAAAACTTCATCTGTTTCGTAAACATACAACCATTGACATATATAGTAAAAGACTGGCGCAGCTATCAGCAGTACCATAACAGCATAAACAAGAAAGCTGTTTGTTGTTTTAAGAAGCAGTTTTTTATTACTCATTTTCCCATTTATAACCTAACCCATATACCGTTTTGATGTAATCTGCGCCACCTGCCAAAGCAAGTTTCTTTTTTAAATTTTTAATATGTGCATATATAAAATCATGGTTGTCCAGCATATCTGCCATATCACCAGAAAGATGTTCTGCAATTGCTGATTTAGACAGCACCTTATTTTCGTTACCAATCAAAAATAGCAATAAGTCCAGTTCTTTTTTAGTGATATCAAGTTTTATGTCATTAACCGACACTGTTTTTGAGAAAATATCGATTACAATTTCATTAAATATAATACTGTTGCTTCCTTTAAAATTTTTGCGTCGAATTAAGGCACGCATTCGTACCAAAAGTTCAGCAAGATGAAAAGGTTTCGTTAAATAATCATCTGCGCCAAGATTAAATCCTTCCAGCCGTGTTTCGAGATTTTCTTTAGCTGAAATTATAATAACTCCTTCTGTTTTATTTTTAGCTTTTAACTCTTTTAAAATATCAAATCCATCACCACCAGGCAGCATTAGATCTAAAAGGATACAATCGTAATCATAGTTGTTAATTTTAGTTAGTGCCAAATCGTAGTTTTCGGCCGTTTCACATTGAATGCCATTTGTTTTGAAGTATTCCTTGATACTTTGCGCAATTTCTCGCTCGTCTTCTACAATTAGAATTTTCATGCTGCAATTTACAAATGAATCCTGAAGAAATTTTGAATATTTATTATTTGATTCATAATTAATTTCAAGTTGCTAATTTATTTTATTGTTTAAATTTTAGACATAAACAATGCTTGTTTTATTAAAGACTACTAAAAAAAACAATTCAGTCATGAAATTCAACAACTCAGTACCATTAAATTTTTAAACCGTAAAAACCAATCTACTTTTGAAGTATAAATAATGACCTACTAAGCGGCTAAGCTTTGAGAGGCTGAGAAAAAAGGTAGAAAGTTTGTTATAAAGAGTTTCATTCATCAAAACAAAATATTAATTTTTAAAACCAGGAAATCATGACCAAGATTATTACAGTTATCACGTTATTTATTTGCAGTTTATTATCTGCTCAGACACAATTCGAACAAGGAATGGCAAAAGCTTTCGGGCTTTGGAAAGAAGGAAAAAGTACAGAAGCATCTGCTATGTTCGAAAGAATTGCAGCAGCTGAAAAAACAAGCTGGTTACCCAATTATTATGTTGCTTTTGTAAATACGACTTCGGCATTTTCTGAAAAAGATCCTGTGAAATTAGAATTGTTACTAACAAAAGCGCAAGATGCACTTGATGTCGAATTGATTAAAGATCAAAACAACTCAGAGTTATATGTTGTTCAGGCTCTTATTTATACTGCTTATGTAGTGGCTGATCCTATGACAAATGCACCAAAATATTCTGGTAAAATCATGGAAGCATACGGAAAAGCAAAAGCATTAAATCCAAATAATCCGCGTGCTGTATTTGGCGAAGCCGATTATCAATTGGGAGGAGCAAAATGGACAGGCGTTGATACAAAACCATTGTGCGCACAGGTTAACAAAGCTATCGAACTTTTTGCTACTTTTAAACCGGAAACGCCTTTCTCTCCAAAATGGGGTATTGAACGAGCTCTTGAAATTCAGAAAACTTGTAAATGATTTACTTAAAAAATAAAATAATGACTTTAAAACCAAATTTATTAAAAGCATTTCTTGTTGGCGGAGTGGTGTTTATGTTCTCTTTTCTGATTCGTTTTGCATCGCTTGGGATTGAAGTTTTTAACAACGATCTGTATTTTTTCTTCTTGTATTGCATGCTATACAGCGTGGTATTATACATAGTCAATGCTAGTTTGTTTGAATATCTGGATAAAGTTTTTAAAACAGACAGATTCACTCCAAAGCGAATACTGATTGGGTTTATAAGTTCATTTTTTATTTCATTGTTTGTCATTCTTTTGCTTCGCATTTTTACGCAGGTAATTATTGAAAAAAGACCCATAGTTAGTTTTTTGGCTAATGAAAGAATAGGCAATTACATAGAATCATCAGTAATTACTTTTATCGTTTTATTGATTTTTCATTCCTTACATTTTTATAAACTGTATCAGGAAAACAAAGTTACGCAGCAAAAAATCATTGCCGGAACAGCAAATGCAAAGTTTGAAAGTTTAAAGAATCAGATTGATCCGCATTTTCTTTTTAATAGTTTAAATGTATTAAGCTCTTTAATCGAAGAGAATCCGGATAATGCACAGCGTTTTACCACTTCTTTATCTAAAATTTATCGCTACGTTCTGGAGCAAAAAGATAAAGAATTGGTTTCTGTTGAAGACGAATTATCCTTTGCAAAAACTTATATGAATTTGCTGAAAATGCGTTTCGAAAATAGTTTGTTTTACGAAATCCCAACAACCAATATTGATTCTGAAGCAAAGGTTGTCCCGCTATCATTGCAGCTTTTACTCGAAAATACGGTAAAACATAATGTAGTCAGCGAGCAGAAACCACTACATATTAGGATTTTTATAGACGGAGATTATCTGGCTATTCAAAATGATTTTCAAAAGAAAGAAGTTTTACAAGACAGGCAAGGTGTTGGCTTACAAAACATAGTAAATCGATACGGTTTGATAACAAACAGAAAGGTCTCGATTGAAGAAAACAAAGAAACTTTTACCGTTAGAATTCCGATTTTAACCAAACAAATTACAGTTATGGATGCAAGTTTAGAGTATAATGACGAAAATAAAGCGTATTTCAGAGCTAAAAAAAGAGTAGAGGAATTAAAAGGATTCTACGGAAACATAATTTCATATTGTTGCGTAGTACCTTTCTTAATTTTTATAAATTTGAAATATTCTCCAGATTTTCAATGGTTTTGGTTTTCGGCTTTGGGTTGGGGTTTTGGTGTTACCATGCATGCCTTTAAGGTGTTTGGCTACAGCTCAGACTGGGAAGAACGAAAAATACGTGAGATTCTGGAAAAACAAAATAATCAAAAAACATGGAAATAGTTATGGAACCAAATTATAGTGAAGACGATAAATATTATCTCGCAAAAAAGAAAGTACAAAGTATTAAAGGATTTTATGGAAATTTGACTTCATATATAGGAGTAAATATAATCTTGATTTTTATTAATCTGTTTACAACACCAAAGCATTTATGGTTTTACTGGCCTTTATTCTGGTGGGGCATAGGTGTTGTTATTCATGGCTTAAAAGTTTTTGAAGTTATTCCGGTTTTTGGAAAAGACTGGGAACAACGAAAGATTAAAGAATTGATGGAGAAAGAAAACAGAAATAAAGAAAAGTGGCAATAATTTTAAATTTAAAATAAAATGGGACAATTTAGAAGAAGAATGTACAATGAATATTCTCAAGAGTTTAGCAATGATGAAAATTTTAATATTGCGTACCAAAAAGTAAGACGCATTCGTAAATTTTACTCACATTTAAGAATATACCTAATCGTTAATTTCATTATCATTATTGCGAATTTAAATAAAGATTTTTTTGGGCACGGAATTCAGGAAAGTGGTCTGCTAAATTGGGAAACCTATTCTACAGCCTTATTTTGGGGTATTGGTCTTTTGGCTCACGCTTTATCTGTATTTGGAAGAGATATTTTGTTTAGTGATGAATGGGAAAAGAAGAAAATTCAGGAATACATGAGTAAAGAATCAGCCAATAACAAATGGGAGTAATTTTATAATTAATATTTCATTTTACTAAATGACCACACTAATAATAGAAGACGAGAAACCAGCCGCAAGATTATTGCAGCGAAAATTAGAAAAACTAAATATCACAGTACAGACCATGCTGCATTCTGTAGAAGAATCGATAGCGTGGTTTACTAACAACGATCACCCTGATTTGATTTTTTTAGATATTCAGTTATCTGATGGTTTGTCGTTTGAGATTTTTGAAAAAATAGAAATCAAAAGCGCCATCATTTTTACAACAGCTTATGATGAATACGCGCTGAAAGCCTTTAAACTAAATAGTGTCGATTATCTTTTAAAACCTATCGACGAAGATGATCTTGAGGTTGCTGTTGCAAAATTTAAAGAACGTTTACCAAAGATAAGCGCTGAGCCTAAGAACCTTCAGCTGGATTTTGAGCAAATACGCCAAATGCTATCCAATCCTTTTGAAAAAAGCTTTAAAAAACGCTTTACAGTTAAAATAGGGCAACATTTAAAAGTGATTACGACAGAGGAAATAGAATGTTTTTTTAGTGAAAACAAAGGAACTTATATTCACACCTTCGACAATCGAAATTATCTGATCGATTCTACTTTAGAAATTCTGGAGCAGGAATTAGACATGAAGAATTTCTTTCGCGTAAGCAGAAAATTCATCATTCCACTACCTGCCATAAAAGAAATTCAGGTGTACACCAATTCGCGCCTTAAAGTAATTTTGCCTTCTTATAAGGAAGATGAGGTTATCGTAAGCCGTGAAAAAGTCCAGGACTTTAAAACCTGGCTGGGTTAAAAACTATTTTTTAGTATTATCAAAAAACGGAATTAAAAGAATTAGAATATTAGTAACCTAGTTTTTTTAATTCTGCTTTTACATCAGCTGCGGTTTTAAAATCTGCTTTCGATGGTCCGTCTTCACGTTGTCCTTCGAAACCACCATAAATAGAAGCGCTTATGTCGCTTAAGTAAGTCATTTCTTTAGGGATTTTGTTCATGTCGAAGTTGTCAAATACATAGTTGTAATATTCGGTTCCGTCGTAAAGTAATTCTAATCTATGGCTGCAGGTCGTTAGAATAATAAGTTCTCTTTCAGAATCTTTATCTGCATTAGCAAAGAAAACGGACTGTATAATAGTTTCTACATTGTCGTCTTCGAATTTATAAATCAGTACTTTTTTATAGTTTTTAGCGCCGTCCGGAATTAAAAAATAACCTTCGACATACTGACGTTCAAATGGTATTGTAGTACTTTGATCATCAATATACCGGCTTGCATAAAAAACGATAATAACATCTTTCTTTCCCCAAACTTTTGTCTGTATCACTTCGTGAACAATCTCAGCATCTTTTGGTTTAAAACGTTCAGCAACTTCTTTTGCAATTTGTTTAGCAGTTTCTTTAGTTTGCTCTTCAACTTTTGGTACTTCAGTTTCCAAAGAAGTAATTTTAGTTTGATCTGTATTGTCTTTACAATTTACAGTCAAAAGGCAACCTAAAAAGAGAACAAATATTTTTAAAGACTTCATAAAGTATTATTTAAGTTCATTATAAGTGCTTTCTTCTTCAAATCTTTTTACATCTGCAATTTCAGATTTAGTAAAATTGTCTTTAAGAGCTGTTTTTAGAAAGTAAGAACCATAACCTTCCTGATATCCTATTTTAATTCCCATAACTAAAGTGTCGTTTACCACTTTTGCATTATAAATTTCTTCAGATGAACCATCGTCATGTACAAGATTGGCAAATTTTGTCTTTGATTTATATTCTTGATTGTCAGGAATAGCAAGGGTTTTGTATTTATTGTCTTTGTGATTCAAAATTATTAATAAACTAAAATCATCACAACCAGTTAATCCGACATCGTCAGAAGCACCCATTTGAAAATTGGTCATAGAAAAAACAGAGAAAGCTTCATTTTTTTCAGATTTGAAATCAAACTTCTCCTTCTCGTTTATTTCGTAGATGTTACTTCCAAAAACGATAAGTTCTTTTTCTTTATAATTGATTTTGATAAAGTTGGACTTTAAACAATAATCAGTGCTTTTAGCGAGATTGTACATTGCAATGCTTTTTGCCAAAATCTCAACTTCTGTGATTTCTTTGATATCAATCGTCTCTATTACATTTAGATCTTTGTCAAATACTTGTATTAATTCTTTCAAAAGAATTCCTTTTCGAAGATACTTCTTAAATTCCGGTTTAGATTCTTTTTCGGTAACGGCGACATTTGCTGGTAACTCCTTTTCTTCTGTATCAGTTTGAGTAGGCTTTGACTGCTCTTTGTTGCCACAGCTTACCATTAAATACAAAGCAGAAAGAACAATTAATTTCTTCATATTAGACATTTGATCTGTAATCAATTAATTATTTTGATAATCGGTGTAAAGTAAATGTCATAGCGCTTAATAAGAAGAATGCCATAATTTGATGAATTAGTCCTAAAGCAAGCGGAACGCTGTATAAAAGTGTAAAAACACCCAATGCAAATTGTATAAGGACAAAGATTACCAACGTATTGATTCCGTTTTTTTGAGTTCTGCTCAATGAAAATTTAGTGCTTTTGTAGTATAAAAAGGCTATGAATGCAACGACAACATAAGCAAAAGTTCTGTGCACAAACTGAACGCCGCTTTTACCTTCGATTAAATTTTTTACTAAAGATGATTGCTCAATAAATACCGAATCATGAACAAATTGTCCGTCGCTCATTAAAGGCCAGTGATTGTGTATTAAACCTGCATTTAAACCTGCAACAAATCCACCGTAAATAATCTGAATCAATAAAACGACCAAAGCATAACGCGCGATATTACGAAGCGGAATTACTTTAAAGTTTCTTTCAGGATAAATTAAGTCTAGTGCAACCCATAACGTATAGGCGAAAGTTATAAATGCAAAAGTAAGGTGTAATGAAAGTCTGAAATGGCTAACGTCCGGATTGTCAATTAATCCGCTGCGAACCATAAACCAGCCTAAAAATCCCTGAAAACCTCCCATTGCCAAAAGAACAATACATTTTTTGATGGTAGAACGATCCAGTTTTTTTCTGATAAGGAAATAAACAAAAGGAACAAAAAACACCAATCCGATGATGCGTCCTATGAAACGGTGAAACCATTCCCAGAAGTAAATAAATTTATAATCTGAAAGTTGAAAATCGTTGTGAATATTGATTTTTTGATACTCAGGAAATTTCTTGTATTGCTCAAAAGCGACATTCCATTTTTCGTCTGTCAAAGGAGGGAATGTGTCCGTTACCAAATGCCAGTCGGTCATGGATAAACCTGAATTTGTCAGACGTGTAATTCCGCCCACAACAACCATTATAAACAATAAAACACAACCAGATAGTAACCAAATAATTACTGATTTATTTTCTTTTTTCATTTTGCTTTGTACTTCTTATTTCTATACTTTTTTTAATCCCATTTTTTCAGCTCTTTTGATTACAAAATCATAAGCTGCCTGATATTCGTTTGGAATATCTCCTTCTAAAATGGCTTCTTTAACTGCTTCTTTTAAAACGCCAATCTCTCGTGAAGGTTTTAAATCAAACATCTCCATAATTTCTTCTCCCGAAATTGGAGGCTGAAAATTACGTACATGATCGCGTTCTTCTACTTCAACAATTTTTTGGCGAACGATTTCGAAGTTCTTATGGTATTTTTTAAACTTAGACGGATTTTTAGTCGTGATGTCAGCTTCGCATAAAGTCATAAGATTTTCTACATCTTCGCCAGCATCAAAGACCAAACGACGCACTGCGCTATCCGTCACGACATCTTGTGCCAGTACAATAGGACGCGAGCTCATAATAACCATTTTTTGCACAAATTTCATTTTGTGATTAAGTGGCATGTGCAAACGTTCAAATATTTTCTTAGCCATCTTTCCACCCAAAAATTCGTGTCCGTGAAAAGTCCAGCCTTGTTTTTTATTGAAACGTTTGGTTGGTGCTTTCCCGATATCATGCAATAAAGCCGACCAGCGTAACCAGACATCATCAGTGTTTGGACAAATATTATCGACTACTTCAAGCGTGTGATAAAAGTTGTTTTTATGTGTATGACCTTCAATTTCTTCAACCTGATTTAAAGCGGTTAATTCAGGCAGAATAATATCTAAAAGTCCTGTTTGGTATAAAAGTAAAAATCCGATGGAAGGTTTTGGTGTCGAAAGAATTTTGTTTAATTCGTCAACAATGCGTTCCCCGGAAATAATATTTATTCGGTCTGCATTTTTGGTAATGGCATCAAGAGAATTTTTCTCGATTTCAAAACCCAATTGAGTAGCAAAACGAATAGCACGCAACATACGCAAAGGATCATCAGAATAGGTGATACTTGGATCTAAAGGTGTTTTGATCGTTTTGTTTTCAAGATCAGCCAATCCGTTAAAGGGATCAGAAAGATCTCCAAAGTTTTTTTCGTTTAAGGATAAAGCCAATGCATTGATTGTGAAATCACGACGATTCTGATCATCTTCTAAAGTTCCGTTTTCAACAAGCGGATTGCGGCTGTCAAAATTATAAGATTCTTTTCGGGCTCCAACAAATTCAATATCAGTGTCTTCAAAACGTAACATTGCTGTTCCGTACGTTTTGAAAACTTGTACTTTTGGTTTTTTTGGAAGTAGTTCAGAAACTTTAAGAGCCAATTCGATTCCGCTGCCCACAGCAACCACATCAATGTCTTTTTTAGTTCCGCGATTTAAAAGCAAATCCCTCACAAATCCACCAATAACGTATGCGTCGACGTTTAGTTCCTGAGATGCTTTCGAAATAATATCGAAGATTTTATGTTGTAAAGCTGTTTTATAGTTTGTTTGTATAGCCACGAATTTACTAGTTTTATTACCATTTCGTCAATATAACTTTCAGCTTGAGATTTGAAAAGTTATTTTGGAATTTTATAGGTGCAAATTTACAACATAGAAAACGCCTATTATAATCAAACGTCTACTTTTTTGAGCATATTCGTGAATTCGTGTTCAATTTTTTATGGAATGTTAAGATTACCCTATAATACTATTGAACAAATCAATCCGTAGAAGTTATTTTTAAGAATTCAATTTGTATTTTTGAATCATACAAAAGCGTACAAATGAAAATTGTTATATCACCCGCGAAATCACTTAATTTCGAAAAAGAATTACCAACAAATACATACACTGAATCTTCCTTTTTGAAAGAAGCACGTCAGGTTCATAAAGTTTTAAAAGATAAAAAACCGGCAGAATTGGCAGAACTAATGTCGATATCTGATAAGTTAGCGGATCTAAACTGGAAAAGAAATCAGGATTGGAAAACACCGTTTACGCCTGAAAACGCACGTCCTGCTGTTTATACTTTTGATGGCGATGTTTATACAGGATTAGATGCTTATACTATTCCAACAGAAAAATTAGAAGTTCTTCAAGATAAGCTTAGAATTTTATCAGGTCTTTATGGTGTTCTTAAACCTCTTGATTTAATGCAGGCTTATCGTCTTGAAATGGGAACGAAACTGCCTGTTGGTGATTACAAGAATCTACATGAATTCTGGAAACCAACTGTTACAAAAGCTTTGAATAAAGAATTAGCAAAAGGCGAGTTGTTTGTGAATTTAGCCAGTACTGAATATTTCTCTGCTGTTGATGTAAAAGAATTAAAAGTTCCTGTAATTACACCTGATTTTAAAGATTACAAAGATGGAAAACTAAAAATAATAAGCTTTTTTGCCAAGAAGGCAAGGGGAATGATGGTGCGTTATATTATTGATACCAATGCAGAAACAATTGATGATCTAAAAGGTTTTAATTACGATGGATATCAATTTGACGCCAATCTTTCAAAAGACAATCATTTGGTTTTTACGAGATAGATCTTTTTAAGTTACAAAGGTTCAAAGTTACAAAGGTACTGAGGTTTTTTTAGTCACTTCTAAGAATCTAAGTTGCTGGGACTAAGGTTTTCTTGATATGCTTTGATCTCTTTAAACAATAAATAAAAATGCCGGACTTAGTAAGCCCGGCATTTTTGTATATATAAATCAATTATTATTAATGCATTGCATCAGCAGGATTAATTTTGTTTTTTCCTTTTTTGATAAAGAAAATAATTGGGATACAGAATAAGAACATAATTCCTAAATACATGAAAATATCCATGTATGACATTACTGTACTTTGTTTTAGAATACTATAATCTATTGCCTGATATGCTTTTTTAAGCGCAACGTCGGCACTGTAACCTTTTGCTTCAAATGCTTTTTGCATTCCCATGATACGTTGCTGTACCTGATAGTTTGCAGGATCTAAATTCGTTAGTAAATTAACGCGGTGTTCCTGGCTCAAACGTGTGATAAAAGTGGTAATAATTGCAATACCAAATGAACCACCCAATTGTCTCATCATTCCGGTAAAAGCAGCTCCTTCACCGATATGTTTTCCTTTTAAAGTTGAAAGTGAAAGTGTGGTAATAGGTACAAAAAGTAATCCTAGTCCAATTCCTCTTAAAATTAAAGGCCAAAACATATGCTCTACTCCAGTATCTGGTGTAATGCGGTTACGCATCATAAAGGTAAAGAAGAAGAAAATTAAAAATCCAACTCCCACCATATAACCCTGCGGAACTCCTTTTTGAATCATGTTTCCAACAAATGGCATCATGATCGCTGTTGTAATCGAACCTGGAATCAATAATAATCCGGCATCAGTTGCAGTCCATCCTAAAATAGATTGCGTGTAAATTGGGATAATCAATGTTGATCCGTATAATCCAAAACCAAGAATAAAACACATTATAGTTCCTATTCTTAAATTTCCATCTTTTAAAACACTTAAGTTTACAATCGGATGTTTGTAGGTAAGCTCTCGCCATACAAATAAAACCAATCCCAAAACAGTAACAACACTTAGTGTTACAATGGTAGAATCGTTAAACCAGTCGTCTTGTTGTCCGTGCTCTAAAACGAATTGTAGCGATCCGATAAAAGAAGCTAACAATATAATTCCCCACCAGTCGACCTGATTGGCTTTTAGTTTTTCTCCGTATTTTGGACTTCTAACAAAAGTGATCGCCAAAAGAGTAGCAATAATTCCTAATGGAATATTGATATAAAAAATATAAGGCCAGGAATAATTATCTACTAAGTAACCTCCTAAAGGCGGACCTAAAGTTGGACCTACAATTACACCCATTCCGTAAATCGCTTGCGCCATTCCGCGTTTTGCGACAGGATAACTTTCTGTTATAATCGTTTGAGCAGTTACAAGTAGGGCACCACCACCCATACCTTGCACGAACCTAAAGGCTACTAACTCCCAAATATTACTGGCATTACCACAAAGAAAGGAACAGACGGTAAAAATTATGATCGAAGCCACAAAGTAATTACGTCGTCCAAATTGTTGCGATAGCCAGCTCGTCATCGGAATTACGATAACATTTGCAATTGCATATGCCGTAATTACCCAAGCCACATCAGTCAAGGTTGCACCAAGGCTACCTCGCATGTCTGTTAGCGCTACGTTTACAATGGTCGTATCAACAATTTCCAGCAGCGCACAAAGTACTGCTGTAATTGTAATAATGACACGTCTGTAACCGTATTCTACTAAATCGTCTTCTGATTGTACTGCTGTCATTTTATTTTAAATGTACGTCTACATCCACATTCATACCCGGACGTAATAATTTTACTTTTTCAGGATCGTTTGATTCGTCTAAACTAATTTTTACCGGTAATCTTTGAATTGTTTTTACGAAGTTACCAGTTGCATTATCAGGAGGTAATAATGAGAAACGAGATCCTGTTGCTGGTGAAAATGAAGTTACGATTCCTTTGAATTCATAGTTAGGATATGCATCTACTTTTAAACTTACTTTTTGTCCCACAACCATTTTGTTTAATTGTGTTTCTTTAAAGTTCGCTACAACCCAAGCTTCATTGTTGTTAATGATATAAAACAATGATTGTCCTGGCTGAACTAATTGTCCAGGTTGAATATCAACTTTAGAAACTTGTCCGTCAATAGCGGCAGTTACAACAGTATAAGTAAGGTTCAATTTCGCAACATCAAGCATTGTTTTAGCTCTTTTGATGTTAGCAGCCGCTACTTCTGTTTGTTTGTCTGAAGCTTTAGATTTAGATTGAATTACCGATTTTTGGTAAGAACTCGCTCTTTGTTGTTGCTCTAAAACACGAACCTGATTCTCTGCTTCGTCTTTTGCAGCTAAAGCCTGCTCATATTGCTGTTTGGTAATCGTATGCGTTTTGTATAAATTATTGTAACGGTTGTAATCGTTTGTAATTTGTCTTAATCTGATTTTTGCACTTTCGATAGAACCAGTTGCAGATCTCATATTAGCATCAGAAACAGAAATGCTTGCGTTTGCACTTCCAATATCAGCTTTTGCAGCTTCGTATTGTCCTTCAGCACCTAATAAAGAAGCATTAGCTTCGTCAATTTTTAATTGGTAATCTCTTTTGTCAATTGTAAATAAAGTATCTCCTTTTTTTACATAATCATTATCTTTTACATAAACTTTGCTAATGTATCCTGATACTCTTGGAATAATTGGATTCATTTTTTTCTCAATTTGCGCGTCATCTGTTTCTTCGTGAGCCAATGAGTGCATGTATTTTGTTATTCCGTAAGTTCCGCCCACTAAAACCAAAACGGTTAGTATAATGATGAATTTAGTATTTGTTTTTTTCTTTTCCATGAGAGCTATCGATTATATTTTAGAAAGATTGAATGATTGTGATAATTGTCCTGATACTGAAAGCAGTTCGTAATATTTTTGAATAATGGTTGCTTTAGACACCGCTGTATTTATTTTAGCACCTAACTGCTCAACGTCAGCTTCAACTAAATCATTTGTGTCTGCTAAACCATTATCAAATTTATCTTTTACAAGTCTGTAGTTTTCAGTTGCTTGTTGAAGGGCTTCATCATAAACTACACTTTGATTGATCGCTAAGTCGTAATCTTCAATAGATTTTTGAACTTCGACTTTAATACGATCCGTCATCACTGCTTCTGTATTTTTAACCTCTAATGCTCTGCTTTCTGCAGCTCTAACTGAGGCACTATTTTTTATAATTCCGGATAAATCATACGTTAATCCAACTCCAAAATTCATTGCATAGCGCACCGTAATAATATCTTTAAGATCAAATGCGGTATAACCTCCCAGTAAAGCTAAGGTAGGATAATATCCTGATCTGGCAATTTTGATATTTGCCTCACTTGCTTTTTGTTGAAAACGAATTGCTTCTAAATCTTTTCTGTTTTCAAGTGCTACAGCATCAGATGTTGGCGCGTTGCTTGTTTTTAAATTAAAGAAATCACTTTCATTAACTTCAAGTTTTACATTTGGCTCTAATTTTAATAAAGTCGTCAGGTAAAAATTAATGTTGTTGAAATTGTTATTTGCTTCATCAATAGATAATTGTGTCTTTGAAACTAATAACTGTGCTTTCAATAAATCATTTCTCGGTATGATTCCGTTTTTTTCTAATTCTATAAAATCAGTAACACGTTGTTTTGCCTGTTTCTGATTTTCGTTTAGTAAATCTAATGTTTTTTGCGCTTTGTATAAAGCAGCATAATAGTTTACCACACGCAAAGTAACATCTTCTTTAGTTTTGGCAGCATAAGCACTTTCTGCCTCATATAAATTATCAGATGCTTTAATGCTGTTCTGAATTTTAAATCCAGAGAAGATTGGTAACGTAAGATTTGCCATTCCAAACATAGCACGTTCCGGAGACGGCATTGGTTCAGTACTTGCCTGATCACCACTATTGTGCATGTCTATTGATGCTTTTGTTAATCTTTGGTACTGTCCAGAGATTTTTAAATCCGGATATTGGTGATTTCTCGCCTCTTGAGATTCGTATTTTTTCGAGTTTACCTTAGTGTTGGCAAGCGTAACTTCGTTACTTTTTTCCCAAGCCATTTTAACGGCTTCATCTAAGGTTAAACTTGTTTTTTCTTGCGCTTCTATTGATGAAATTCCAATAAAGAAAACACCAAAGAGCATTAGTTGATTAATTTTCATAAACAAGTAGAGCTTTTATAGTTTGTTGAATGTGCTTTGTTAGATACGTTTTAATATACTCGTCGTACATTTCCTCTGTTTTTAGATGTAATAACTCTTCAAAAAAAGGTTTATTCATGTGAAAGTGAAAGAAGGTTCCAATAATAGTAGGCGTGATAAGTGGGATAATGATATCTTTTCTAAAAACACCTTTAGATTGTCCTTGCTGAATAATACTTTCTACAGATTTTAAATTTCCTTTTTTGAGTTCTGTAAAGGCATTGAGGCTTTTCTCTCTTTTCTTAGAATTAAGTTCGAAATGCAAAACCCTAAAAATCCCTTTGTTGCAACTAATTCGGTTAAGATAAATTTCAATTAATTTATTAACTTTATCAAGAGGCTCCAGATTTTCCTGTAGTAGGTTTTCGAGCTGTAATTTAAGATCAGAAGTTTTGTAGATGATTAAAGATTCCAGCAGTCTGTCTTTAGAGCCAAAGTAATAAGAGACCATGGCAATGTTGATTTTTGCTTCTTTCGAAATATCACGTATCGATGTACCTTCAAACCCTTTTTCTGAGAATAACTTTTCAGCTACTTCCAGAATCTGAATTTTTTTATCGTTTAATTCGATTTTCGACATTTTAGTTTTTTTCTAATCCGATGCAAAATTAAACAAGCGTTTAAATTAAACGCTTGTTTAGTTTTTGTTTAACAAAATATTAACAGAAAACCGTGTAGTTATTTGAGGGTGTTTTTTACGTCTAAAATGGAGTTAATTATTCAATTTCTTTAACAGTAATATAAAAGTTTAGATCTGTTTTTAAAGGTACTGTAGTAGATAATTGTTCTATGGGTAATGATTGCCAGGTTGTTGTGGGATGAATCCAATTATCCTTTGTCCAGTTAGTTTTAATAGGCATTGCAAAATTTTTATTGCAATTGGCGTAGCGATAATGCAGTTCGTTGTTTTTTAGTTCATACTCGAAAACAGGAACTTCTTTTGTACGCAGGTATTGATCGAATAAATAATTAAACTCAATTCCGGATGCGGAACTTATATAAGTTTCAATTTGTTTTGTAGTAACGACTTTATGATAATATTCGGTGTTTAAACCTTGCAGTATTTTTTTGAATTTGTCATCATCATCGATGAGCATTTTAATCATGTGCAAAATTGCCCAGCCTTTTACGTAATTATCCTGACTACCGTCTTCGTTTATTCCGTATCGCGCAATAACAGGTTTGTCATTATTTATAGTTCTAAATCGGCCAGCCATAAACTCATTTCCTGCTTGTTTACCACTAATATCGGCAATAACAAGCTCTTCTGCCAAACCGGCAAAACCTTCCTGAATCCATCTGTCAGCAATATCAATCGCCGTAATATTGTTGCCAAACCATTCGTGCGCCATTTCATGTACAATTATTTTATCAGTTTTTTTACCCCAGCCTGTATTCGAAATATCGCCGCCTATTTTATTCGTTCCTTTTTTATACGAGCTTCCGTAAGCAATAGCACTCTGATGTTCCATCCCAATGTAAGGAGCATCTACCATTTTAAATCCATCTTCATAAAAGGGATACGGACCAAACCAATTTTCCAGTGACTTCATCGTAATATTAACTTCCGGAATCATGTGTCTTTCCGCCTTTTTTTTGTTGTAGTCCAGAATCCAGTAATCCATTGTTAGGTTTCCTTTTGTTCCTTTGTACGTCTGAGAGATATTTTCATATTGCCCAACATAAAATGATATTGCATAATGACTAATTGGGTTTTTAACGCCCCAAGTGTACGTTAGTGTACGATCGTTATTTTTGGTTTTGCGCAGTAAACGTCCATTTGCAATAGCGACCAATGTATCTGCAACGATGACCGAAATAGTAGCGCCTTTATCGGGTTCATCGTACATTGTGTTTTTGCAAGGATACCATAAACTGGCTCCTTTATATTGACAAGCGACTGATATCCAAGGTCGGTTTAAGGAATCTTTCGCCCAGACCAATCCGCCATCCCAGGGAGGTTTTATAGATTCTGTTGGTTTTCCGGAATAGAAGATTTCGATTTTATTTTTAGTCGTACTTTGATTTTTAGGTAATTTCAGGTACCAAATATTTTGATTTTGTGAATATTCAATTTTTTTACCTTTCTGAAATACGCTGTCAATCTTAAGCGGACTTACCAAGTCAATTTGCATTAGGTCTGAATGCTTTTTACCTGAAACATTATATTCAATAACATTTTTTCCTGTTATTGTTCTGTTGGTATAATCCGGTTTTATGGTTAGATCATAATGCTGAATATCCCACCAAATTCTTTCTGGAGTAATAGAACCGTTTAAAGTATCTTGTTTTGTTGGAGTTCTTAGAACTTCTGTTTGTGCCTGCAAAGAGCAAAATACAAGATTTAGCAACACGAGAAAAAACAGCTTTTTGGACATTATTACTTGTTGCTTCATACTTTAGTAATTTGATTTAATGCAATAGTATGTTCTTTATATAAACCAAGGTATTTGGTCTTCTGAAAAGTACTCTTCCAGATAATCGAAATCTCCACTGCTTTTGCATATTTCAATATATTCTAGAGCCTTTTTTGATATGTCGTCTGTTTGATTTTTTAAGAAATTGATAGTTTCTTCTACACCTGCAAAAACTGTTAGTTGAATGTCAAGACCACAATAAGTATCAAAATCAATTGTTTTTGCTTCCCAAATTTTTAAACAATCTTCAACATTTTTATGCAAACCTAAGATGTAACTTGCCAGCATTAAAGAATTGGCACTTACTTCACATTCATTTGAGTAAGGTTGAGTTCTAATTGCGGTTAAATTTTGTATAAATTGAAGCGCAAGTGCTCTGTTGGGATTGTTTTTAAAATGGACTACTAACTTTTTTCCAATCTCTTCATCGTCTTCTATAAAATCTATAGTAGCAATGCTTAAAGGTTTATTATTTTGAAGTTCTTCTAAAAAGCTTTCTACAGTCATGATTTATTTTCGATTGAAATGGATTTTTAAGATATACTAATGTAAGTATAAAACGTAAAAACAAAAAAAAACAGCCACTAAAAGTTTTTAATGGCTGTTTTTTAATTTTTAATAATGTGTGATCTATCGAATTTCGCTAACAAATTTTTCAATTTTTCCTGATCCGTTTTCGCTTAAATGTTTGATAAAAGCACTTCCGATAATAGCGCCTTTTGCGAATTTTGTTGCCTGATTAAAGGTTTCTTTGTTGGAGATTCCGAAACCTATGATTTGCGGATTCTTAAGATTCATCGTTGAAATTCTTTCGAAATAGCTTTCCTGTGTATCGCCAAAACCAGATTGAGAACCTGTAACGCTTGCAGAACTTACCATATAGATAAATCCGTTAGAAACGCTGTCGATAAAACGAATACGTTCGTCTGATGTTTGTGGTGTAATGAGGAATACATTAATTAATCCGTATTTTTCAAAAATAGCTTTGTACTCTTCTGCGTAAACATCAACAGGAAGATCCGGAATAATTAATCCATCAATTCCAATTTCTGCACATTTTTGACAGAAAGCTTCAACGCCATATTGTAGCATCGGATTAAAATACCCCATAATAATCAACGGAATTTTTACGCTTTCGCGGATGTTCTTCAGCTGGTCAAAAAGGATTTGGGTTGTCATTCCGTTATGAAGCGCCTGCGTCGAACTTGCCTGAATGGTAGGTCCATCTGCTAAAGGATCGCTGAATGGTAAACCAATTTCGATTAAATCGACACCATTTTTTTCTAAATCCTGAATGATTTGAACGGTATCATTTAAGTTGGGATATCCCGCCGAAAAGTAAATCGATAGGATCTTTTTATCTTCTTGTAATTTTTGAGTTATTCTGTTCATTATTTTATTTTTTATACTGATAGATTTTCGAAAATCTATCAGGAGTTTCATTTTGCCTTTAAATTATTAACTCTCCATATACACCCAGGCAGTAATTCCCGAATTCAATTTTACGGAAACTCTTCTGTAGGCGTTGGATTCGAAAAGATCTACTTTTGCCAAATCTTCAGTGGTAACATTAAAGACAACTCCGTGTATTGTATCTTCATGATTGTCGCTTGGGACTACCACAACATAATCTGCCATTCCAAATTCTTCTTCTATTTTAAGGCTCTTTAGTTTGTAGCCCAAAAGCTGATCTGGTGTGCTGGTTAATGTTTTATTGAAAAGACGCATTTGAACTTCTTTTGATCTTAATGTTCCGTAAGAGAATAACTGTTCCATAATATTATTTTTCTCGTTTTTTGTTTGCGTTAGGGGTAGAGGCGATATCCTTTTGCCGGCGAAGCAAGGCAAAAGATAAAGCCGAAAACCCGACCGAAGGGAACGCCCAAATTATTTATTGTTATAGTTTAAAATAGTCGATGTAATTGTCTAAATCTTTATCACCACGTCCTGAAAGACTAATTACAACAACATCTGTTGGTTTAAATTTCTTTTGATCTAAAACGGCAAAGGCATGCGCACTTTCGATTGCTGGTATAATACCTTCCAGTTTAGTAAGTTGTAAGCCGGCGTTCATGGCATCATCATCTGTTACGGAGAAAAACTCGCCTCGACCTGTTTGCGCCAAATGTGCGTGCATTGGACCAACTCCGGGATAATCTAATCCTGCTGAAATTGAATAAGGCTCGGTAATTTGTCCGTCCGGAGTTTGCATTAAAAGTGTTTTGCAACCGTGAATAATTCCAACTTTTCCCAGTTTACTTGTAGCTGCGCTATGCCCGCTGTCAATACCTTTTCCGGCTGCCTCAACGGCTATGATTCCAACTTCAGGTTCGTGTAAAAAGTGGTAAAAAGTTCCTGCGGCATTGCTTCCGCCGCCAATACAAGCTACAACATAATCAGGGTTTTCACGTCCTTCTTTTTCTTTTAACTGGTATTTTATTTCTTCTGAAATAACACTTTGAAAACGGGTTACCATATCGGGATAAGGATGTGGTCCAATCGCAGATCCGATGATATAATGGGTGTCAACAGGATTATTGATCCAATCGCGGATTGCTTCGTTTGTGGCGTCTTTTAAGGTTCTTGAACCTGAAAGTGCTGGACGAACTTCGGCTCCTAACATTTTCATACGGGCTACGTTTGGTGCCTGGCGCGCAATGTCGATTTCGCCCATGTACACAATGCATTCCATACCCATTAGCGCGCAAACTGTTGCGGTAGCAACACCATGCTGACCTGCTCCGGTTTCTGCAATGATTCGTTTTTTACCTAAACGTCTCGCTACTAATATTTGTCCAATCGTATTGTTGACTTTGTGCGCTCCTGTGTGATTAAGATCTTCTCTTTTTAGATAAATCTTGGTGTTGTATTTTTCAGATAGACGTTTTGCAAAGTAAAGTGGACTCGGACGTCCAACATAATCTTTAAGTAATTGATCGAACGCTGCTTTGAAATCCGGTTCGCTGGTAATTTTTAAATAATTCTGACGTAATTCTTCTACATTCGGATATAGCATTTCTGGAATGTAAGCTCCTCCAAATTCTCCGTAATATCCCTTTTCATTGACATTAAAATTCATTTTGCTGATTATTTTAGGTTAACAATTTCAAGTTGTCGTTTGAAATTGCTTAATAAGTTTTTATTTTTTAGTCCGGGCTCGATTTCAAATTTACTATTTACATCGATAGCATATACTGGTAAATTTAGATTTTTTATCGCCGCTATTTCTTCAATTCCTATTCCGCCACTTAAAAAAAATGGTTTTTTGGATTTGTATTTTTTTAATATTTCCCAATCGAAAGTAGTTCCATTTCCGCCGGGTAATTTTCCTTTGGTGTCAAAAAGAAAATAATCACAAAGATTTTCAAAAGGCTCTAAAACATTAAAATCAAAATCGTCTCCAACTGAAAATACTTTTATGATTTCGATTTTTTTACTGATGTTGTTTTTTAATTCTTCACAAAATTCCACAGATTCCTGTCCGTGTAACTGAATAGCTTGCAGGTTGTGTTTACTTATTTTTTCGATGATATTTTCAACTGATTCGTTGACAAATACACCTACTTTTTTAATCGTTTGTATAAGCTCCGGAATTGTTCCGTCGCAATATCGAGCGGATTTCTCCCAGAAAATAAATCCCATATAATCGGGTAGGAGTGCGCCTACGTTAATTATATTCTCGGGATATTTCATACCGCATATTTTGAGTTTCATTTCTTTATGTGCTTTAGGCTTTAAGCAATATGCTTTAGGCTTTTTTTTAATTCTTTAAGCTTTAGGCTTTAAGCTTTTTACTTTGTATTTTTTTAATGCTCTAAGCTTTAGGCTTTATGCTTTATGCTTTTTTACTTTGTGCTGAATGCCTATAGCCTACAGCCTAAAGCTTACAGCCGCGATATAAATTCAATAGCAGCTTTTCCGGCGTTATCAGTTTTCATGAAGTTTTCTCCAATTAAAAAACCGTTGTAACCATAAGGTCTCAATTCGTTGATGGCTTCGATGGATGAAATGCCGCTTTCTGAAACTTTTACAAAATCATTCGGAATCTGAGCCGCTAATTCTTTGCTAAAGTCTAAGCTTACTTCGAATGTTTTTAGGTTTCGGTTATTGACACCAATCATATCTAAACTTGGCATGATCGATTTCTCTAATTCTTCCTGGTTGTGAACTTCTAGTAAAACTTCTAAACCTAATTTCTTTGCAAATTCTGATAATGATTTGATTTCGTCACGGGTTAAAACTGCTGCGATCAACAGAATTAAATCTGCTCCAAAAGCTTTTGCTTCTAAAATTTGATATTCGTCTACGATAAATTCTTTTCTCAAAAGTGGAATATTTACACTTGCTCGTGCTAAAAGTAAATCGTCTAGAGATCCGCCAAAGTATTTTCCATCAGTTAAAACAGAGATTCCACTTGCTCCCGCAGTTTCATATCCTTTAACCACTTCTTCTACTGTAAAACTATGATTGATGACTGATTTAGAAGGTGATCTTCGTTTGTGTTCTGCTATAATTCCTGTAGCACTTGCTTTTAGTTTTTGACTTAATGAAATGGTTTGTCTTTCAAAAAAAACAGAATTCTCTAATTGAGCAACCGGAATAATCGATTTTTTAAGAATGACTTCTCTTTTTTTGTCAAGTATTATTTTATCTAGGATGTTCATTTTACTATTATTTAATGATTGAAAGATTTAAGAATTTAAAAATGCTTTTTTATTGCATTCAATTTTGCCATTTAAGTATTTAATGAAATTTGATAAGTTTTGGGATATTTCAATACTTAAATCATAACTTTTTTGAATCTCTGATTGATTACAAAACTTTAATTCTCTTGACAGTATTAGCATGCTCCTAACTTCTGCACAACTTCCTTTTGATATTTTTAAATATCTGATTAATTGTTTGTTGTTATTGTATTCTGATCTTTCGGCAATATTATTTGTTACTGAAACAACAGCTCTTTTTATTTGATCTTTGAATCCAAATTCTCTTTGAAAAGCTTGGTTCTCCATTATTTTAAAAATTAATTGAGCTAACAAAATTCCTTTTTTATAAACTTCGAATTCTTCAAAAGATTTTGTCATAATTTTTCAATTATTAAATCATTAAATTTTTTAATTTATTTAATGCCTCTAACCCTTTACCAGAAAACAAACTTTCTCTTGCTTGCTCGAATCCTTCTAGTGGAGTACATTTTGTTACAGTCGAAATTGCCATTGCTGCGTTGGCGCAAACTACATTGTTCTGAGCTTCGTTTCCTTTTCCGGATAAAATATTGATGAACATATCTGCAGATTCTTCGATGGTTTTTCCACCTTCGATATCACTTTGCGCTAAAAGCGAAACGCCAAAGTCTTCCGGTTTTAGCATGCCTTCCATATTGCTTGTGATAATTTTCGTTGGACTTGTTAATGAAATTTCATCATATCCGTCAAGCGAATGTAAAATCGTGAAGTTGATATCTGTATTTTGATACAAGTAGGCATACATTCTGGCTAGTTCTAAATTGAAAACGCCAACCAATTGATTTTGTGGGAAAGACGGATTTACCATTGGTCCCAACATATTAAAGAATGTTTTTATCACTAACTCTTTTCTAATCGCACCTACGTTTTTCATCGCAGGATGGAATAAAGGTGCGTGTAAAATACAGATTCCAGCCTTATCAATACATTTTTCTAAAAATGAATTATCATTACTGAATTTAATACCCATTTTTTCCATGACATTGCTGGATCCTGAAATAGAGGAAACACCGTAATTTCCGTGTTTAGCAACTTTTATTCCAGCACCCGCTGAGATAAAAGAAGCTAAGGTTGAAATATTGAAAGTATCTTTTCCGTCACCACCTGTTCCACATAAATCGATGGTATTGTACGCTGATAAATCAACACGAATACACATTTCCAGTAGAGCTTCACGAAATCCGGAAAGTTCATCGATTGTAATGCTTCGCATCATAAATACGGTCAAAAATGCTGAAATCTGACTTGGATTATAACTTCCGATCGAAATGTTTATCAATACGTCTTTCGCTTCTTCTTTTGAAAGTACTTCGTGATTGATTAATTTATTTAATATATTTTTCATTCTCTTGTATTAGTCTTAAAGTCATAAAGTCGAAAGTCTTCTTGTTTGTGACGTTATTTATTTTTCAATCTTATTTTTTTAGTTTTAAAAGTGATAGTGATATTTGCTAAAGTCTTTTCTACGAATTTCACTTTATGACTTTCGACATTTGACTTTATGACTTAACTACTAACTCTTAACCCAATTCTCTAAAATTCTTTTCCCTTTTGGTGTTAAAACACTTTCCGGGTGAAACTGAACGCCTCGAACATCAAAAGTTTTGTGTCTTAGCGACATAATTTGTCCGTTTTCATCTATTGAAGTAGCTTCAAGAACGTCAGGTAAATTGCTGTCCACAACCCAAGAGTGGTATCTTCCTACTTCGAATTCGTTTCCTAAGCCTTCAAATAAAATTTCGTCTGAAACTACCGTTTTTACATTGGTGGCAACACCATGATACACTTTGTCAAGATTCGAAAGTGTTCCTCCAAAAACTTCTCCGATTGCTTGTTGTCCTAAGCAAACACCTAAGATGCTTTTTGTTGGAGCATATTTTGCGATTACTGCTTTAAGTAAACCCGCTTCGTCAGGAATTCCAGGGCCTGGCGAAAGTAATATTTTATCGAAAGAAGCGATTTCATCAATTTCGAACTCATCGTTTCTGTAGACTGTTACCTCACAATTTAAATCTTCTAGGTAGTGAACTAAATTGTAAGTGAAACTATCGTAATTGTCTATAACTAATATTTTTTTCATTTTTTATTTTATTGAAAAATTGAATGATTTAATAATTGAAAGATTTGACTGATTTTTAAATCTTTCCATCTTTTAATTTTTAAATTTTCTCTGCCATTTCCAGTGCTGTGTTCAATGCTCTAAGTTTGTTGTATACTTCCTGCATTTCGCTTTCTTCATCAGAGCTTGCTACAATTCCGGCTCCTGCCTGGCAGTGTAATTGGTGATTTTTACTAAGGAAAGTTCGAATCATAATTGCATGGTTAAAGTTACCTTCAAAATCCATAAAACCAATGGCGCCTCCGTAGAAATTACGATTTGTTTTTTCGTAATCTTCAATTAGTTGCATAGCTCTGTGTTTTGGAGCTCCGCTTAAGGTTCCGGCTGGAAAAGTATCTGCAACTACCTGCATTGTTGTGGCTTTTTCATGCAAATGTCCTGTTACTTTAGAAACCAGGTGAATCACGTGCGAAAAGAACTGAACTTCTCTGTATTTTTCTACCTGAACATCATGACCATTTCTACTTAAATCATTTCTAGCCAAATCGACTAACATGACATGTTCACTGTTTTCTTTTTTATCTTCAGAAAGTTCTTTGGCTAAAAGAGCATCTTGTTCATCATTTCCGGTTCTTTTGAATGTTCCTGCAATAGGATGAATTTCGGCTTTTCTGTTTTTTACAATAATTTGAGCTTCTGGTGAAGAACCAAAAATTTTGAAATCTCCATAATCGAAAAAGAATAGGTAAGGAGAGGGGTTGATACTGCGTAAAGCACGGTAAACATTAAATTCATCACCTTTGAAACCTTGTGTAAAACGACGTGATAATACCAATTGAAATACATCACCACGGAAACAATTCTTTTTTGCCAATGCGACATTATGTTTGAATTCTTCGTCGGTTAGATTCGAGAAGCCTTCTCCTTCTTTACTGAATTTATAAGAAGCAATATTTCTGGATTGCAATAATTGTTCGATTTCTGCAATATTGTTTCTTCCGTCTACGCTATGGCAAAAAATGTAAGCTTCATTTTTGAAGTGATTGATAGCAATGATGTTTTGATACACAGCATAAAATACATCGGGAATAGAAGTTGCATCGTCTTTTTTTGCAATAGAAACTTTCTCGAAATAACGAACGGCATCGTAAGAAATGTAACCGAACAAACCATTGTTTATAAACTTAAAATCGTTTTTCTCAGACTTAAACTGATTCGAAAATTCCTGAATTACTTCTGGAATATTAGTTGAAGCGCTGATTGCAATTTGCTCTGCTGATCCGTCAGGAAACGTTTTCGAAATGGTTTCATTTTCGATCTTGATCGTTGCAATTGGATTACAGCAGATGTAAGAGAAACTGTTGTCATTTCCATGATAATCACTACTTTCTAATAATAAACTATTCGGAAATTTATCTCTGATTTTAAAATAGATACTTACCGGTGTAATCGTATCGGCAAGAATTTGTTTGTAATGTGTGTTGAGTATAAAAGGTTTCAAAATATTCGTTTTTTAATTTTTAATATATTTTTTGCTTAAGTTTTGACCAAAAAAAAAGGCTTGTCGTGATGACAAGCCTTTTATATTTATAGTTTTACAATACCATAGGAAGCTTTGTTCACGACGTTTGACGTAAATTCTTCCACCACCAGATATTGTTTAATAATGTTTTCATATTGTATTTTGATTTCACAAATATATAAATGTAATTTGAATAAAAGGATATAAAAAATAAAAAAAAACGTTTCGAAAAAGAGAAATTTGTTAAATTTTAAAATTAAAACGGCTGTCAAGCCCTTAGTTTCCAATAGCAATTGTATTGTTTACATTCATTCTAAAATCTGGATTCGTTTTAATGTTTGGTAATGCAAACAATTCTGTGTTTTTGTATTTTGTATATTCTATATTATTTCCATTGTTAAAATAATTCTGAATTGTAGTATTCATGCTTGATGATTCGCTTGTGATTCCGTCACTACAATTATTTACGATTAAATTTTTAAAAGTAAATTTTGATAAGTTGGCATCATTTACTTCAATATTTCCTTCGATTATAACAAATGGACTAAAGCCTGACACAACACTATTTGTTAAGCTAAAGAATGTATTTTCTCTAACATGTACTGATTCTCTAACAAGACCTTGATTATTTTCTTCCAAATTAACTAATGCAATGTTACTTGCTGTTATATTGGTCATTTTTTTAGTCATATCTGTGTTTTGAATTTTATCATAAGAATCAACTTCAAAGCATCTTGATCCTGAAACATCTGATGAAAAAGGATGACGAATAGCAATACTATTGCTTATGTTGATTTGTGCTCCCTGTGTGAAGTCAAAATCATCATCTGTGGTTCTAAATGAAATTAGGTTACTCAAATTCAAATCCCCTCCATAACACTCAAAAGAGTCATCATTTGAAAAACTAACTTGAATATTACTCAGAATTGTTTTTCTTCCAACAGCAGCAAGCGACAAACCGTTAAGTTCTTTTGCAGCACTTAATTTTCTACCTGCAAATTCGATACGTACATATTTTAAAATTCCGGAATTATCTTCGGCATCCTGACCACCATAATGATTTAGTAGTGGATCAAAATCAAAAGGTAAAATTTGAACACCGCCAAGTGCATTTATAGGCGCTTTTCCAAGAACAACAATTCCTCCCCAGTCTCCCGGTTTTCTGTTTAAGATATCTTTATTTGATGTAAAAACAATAGGATCTGTTTCTAATCCTTCTGCCATTATTTTTGAGCCATTTGTTATTACTAATGTTCCGCAGGTTTTGTCGTCTCCACGAATTACAGTTCCCGGTTCTATAGTTAAAGTGGCATTATTTGTTACATATACAACTCCAACCAATTGGTAAACAAAGCGTTTGTATAATTTAGTGTCTTTGTTAATTGTTCCTGCAATTATATTGGTTGCTTCGCTATATTCTATGTTGGCAGGCTTAAAATTGGTCCAGTTGTTCAGCCAGTTGTTAGTGCCGGTAATTCCTTTTTTTGGGGGTTGTGCGTGAAGTAAAAATGAGCTTAAAAGACAAAGAAGTGCAATACGTAAATTTGTTTTCATAACTATAATTTTGATTTCTAGTTTTTGATTTTTTTATGCTCCAAAATTAGAAGCACAATGTTAACCAAAGTCCGGAATGTTGTTACGAAAGTGTTATCTGAATGTTATGTATGTTATCTTTATGAGAATTAAATAAAAAAAAATAAAACCCCAACAGCACTGGTCTGTTGGGGTTTCTCTATTAAGAATTAGTAAGTCTTAAAGAATTAGAATTTTAAAGCTACAGCTAATTCAAATTCATCATTGATAGTTTTGTCTCCTAAGTTTTCGAAGAAGTTACCAGAGTTGTATTTGATATCGTATTTAGTTCTGTCAACTTTGAAAGCAGTTGTAGCAGTGTTTCCAGCTACAGTGATATCAAAAGTTACTGGTTTAGTGATTCCTTTGATAGTTAAATCAGCAGTTACAGTATATACGTCAGTTGCTTTAGCACCAATAGTTTTGAAAACTAATTTTGCAGTTGGGAATTTATCAGTTCCAAAGAAATCGTCAGCTTTTAAGTGACCATTCAATTTTCCTTGGTATTCTCCAGTTAAATCAGTAGCAGTTAATGAAGTCATATCAACAGTGAAGCTACCACCAGTTAATTTTTTTCCTTTGAAAACTAATGCTCCGTCTTTGAAGTTTACAGTTCCTGAGTGCTCACCAGTTACTTTTTTTCCTACCCATTTGATAGTACTTGTTTTAACGTCGATTTTTTTAGTTTGTGCGTTTACTGAAATTCCAGCTACTGCTACGAATAATGCTATTGCAATTGTTTTTAAATTTTTCATGTTGTAAAATTGATTTTAAAATTAATATTTAGTTATAGTGTGATAAATAATTCTTCTTGAGATTTTCTAACTTTTTTGTAATGCTGAGAGTCATCTGCATCATGTCTGTATCCAACAGCTGCAATAACAGCTGCGCTTAATCCTAATTTGTCAAAACCTAAGATTTCGTTGAAAGCAGCAGCATTAAAACCTTCCATAGGAGTTGCGTCGATTTTTAATTCAGCAGCAGCACTTAATAAGTTACCTAATGCAATGTAAGTTTGTTTTGCAGACCATGTATTTTTTGCGTCAGCAGTTAAGTTTGTAACTACATTTTTCATCATATCGCTAAATCCTGCAAGTGCATCAGTTGGTACACCTCTTGTTTCGCTAATGTTGGTAATGTATTGATCTACAGATTCTGTTCCAAGATTTGCATCAGCTGCAAAAACAAATAGGTGAGAAGCATCTGTGATTTGAGTTTGCCCGTAACCAACAGCTTTTAATTGCTCTCTTAATTCCGGATTTTCAACAATAACAACTTTATAAGGTTGTAATCCATAAGATGAAGCGCTCAATCTAATAGCTTCTTTTAATGTTTGTAAATCATTTTCAGAGATTTTTTTTGATGCATCATATTGTTTTGTTGCATATCTCCAATTTAGATTATTTAGTAATGTGCTCATTTTTTAATTTTGTTTTGTGGTTCTATATTTTTCTAATAGTGTATTTAGTAATTCTAATTCTTGCGAACTTATATTTTTAGCAAATAAACGCTCATGCTCATCTACTTTAGGATCCAGTTCTTTTAGCAGGTCTAATCCTTTTTGAGTAATTAGAACCTCTATTTTACGTCGATTATCCGGACAGACATTCCTTGTAACAAATTCTTTCAGTAAAAGTTTATCTACTAATCGTGTAGTGTTACTCGTTTTTGCCAACATACGTTCCTGAATAACGCACATGTTAGCAGGTTTGCCTTTTTGTCCTCTTAAAATACGCAGTACATTATATTGCTCTCCGGATAAATCATGAGGTTTCATAACTTCATTGAAATTTTCCTGAATTACATTCTGTGTGTACATGATGTTCAGAATAACCTTTTTCTCATTATCCATCTTAACTGTACTTTTAATAACCTCTTCAATTGTCATAGTAGTAAGTGTATAATTTGTATATACAAATGTATATCATTTAATAGTTGTATATACAAATGTCATGTTAAAAATTTGTTAATTAGATCTGTTTTATGTTTAAGTTGTTGGTTTTTAGGTTTTTAATGATGGTAAAGGTAAGGTTTATTCTTTTCTGTAAAAAAAAAATATAATAAAAAAAGCCCTCTTTACCTTGAAAGAGAGCTTTTTATGTAAGATGTAAAATTGTATTCCTGGCTTAAAATAATGAAACTCCTACTTGTAAGCGAGTGTGTTTTTCAGCCGGATTAAACATTAAACCTGCAAAAACAGGTAATTTGTGGTTTAAAACTGTGACATTTTTAGTAGCCTTAATTCCTGCATTTACAACATTGAAGTTTTTAGTTGGATCTTGGCTGTATAGATTTGATTTTCCATTAAGAGAGAAACCAGCACCTACGTAAGCATCTAATACAATTTGATTATTGCTAATCATCGGATAGCTTAACTCAACATAAGTTGAATATCTGCTTTTTTTAGTTAAATCAGCTTGTAATTCGCGGTCATTACCATAAAGAATCACATCTGCTTCAACACGCAAAGGAAATGCTTCAGGAAATCTATAAGAAGTTCTTAAGTCAATAAGATGCGTTGTTGTGTTCTTACCGTAATTAAAAACTTGTGGTTTTGCAACATTCGTACTGTTGAATAAATCCCAAAGACCAATAGTAAGTCCTTTGTGTTTGTATTGAATGTAGTAATCAACCTCTTTGTATTTACCATCCAATCCGTTACCGCCCCAAACACCAATTGTGAAATTTTGTTTTTTGTCAAGAGCATAGTGAATATCAGCTGTTGCTGTTGCACTAGGGCTAATAATTAAGCCTCTCCATAGATGGCTCGTTGCTAGACCAACATTGAAATCCAGTCGGTTTGGTTCATCATTCATCATGCCGTCAGACGATAAATCTTGAGCATAAGAAGCCAGTCCTATGATTGTCATCATAGAAGAAATAAGAAACTTTTTCATAAAATTTGGGTTAAGTATTAATTACTGAAGTGCGAGGAATAAAGCCGCCGCTAAGCAGGTTCCTATTACTGGTCCAACGATTGGGATCCAAGCATAAGTCCAGTTACTGCTTCCTTTGATAGGTAAAAGTGAGTGCATGATTCTTGGTCCTAAATCTCGTGCAGGATTTATGGCATATCCGGTTGTACCTCCTAAAGATAAACCTATTGCCCAGACTACTAATGTAACAGGAAGTGCTCCAATAGTTCCCAGACCAATTGCTGCTGTAGTATCGCTTGCAATTTTTAATTCCGGACCTGCAATGTAAAAGATTGCAAAAATCAAGACAAATGAAGCAACTGCTTCGCTTATAATGTTCGAAACATTATTTTTGATTGCCGGACCTGTTGAAAAACAAGCCAGTTTAGCACCTTCATCTTCCGTTGCTGCAAAATGATCTTTATGTGACAGCCATACTAAAAAGGCTCCAAGCATTGCTCCAATCATTTGAGCGATAATATAGGTAGGAACCAAGCTCCAGCTAAATTTTCCGATCAATGCTAAACCAAGTGTAACGATTGGGTTTAAATGTGCCCCGCTAATTGGTCCTGCAATAATTACGCCTACAAAAACAGCAAATGCCCACGCAGTTGTAATCACTATCCATCCTGAGTTATTACCATTTGTACCTTTAAGCGCTACATTTGCAACAACACCATTTCCTAATAAAATAAGTACCATAGTACCTAAAATTTCTGCTATAAAGGGAGTCATAATCTTATATATTTGTTAATAATTCATTTACTCGATCCAGTTCGAAGTGCGCCCAACGGCTTTGTCCCAGTTTTTTACCAGTTCATTTACATCTTTTTTTTTCATTTGTGGAGCAAACACTTTATCTACAGACCATTGTTCTTTTAGATCATCCATGTTTTTCCAGTAGCCTATTGCTAATCCTGCTAAGTATGCAGCTCCTAATGCTGTTGTTTCTAGCGTTTTTGGTCGGGAAACTGTAGATCCAAAAATATCAGATTGAAACTGCATCAATAAATTATTAGCAGCAGCACCTCCGTCAACTCTTAATTCTTTTCCTTTTTCTCCAAAATCAGCTTCCATTGCTTTTAGTAAATCATTTACCTGATAAGCAATACCTTCCAGTGTTGCTCTTGCAATATGTGCATTTGTAGTACCTCTTGTGATTCCAAAAATCGCTCCTCTTGCATATTGATCCCAGTATGGAGCTCCTAGTCCAGTTAATGCAGGTACAAAGTATACACCACCATTATCTGTAACGCTAGAGGCTAAAGTCTCAACTTCTTCTGATTTGCAAATCATTTTGGCGCCATCTCGTAACCATTGTACTGCTGCACCTCCAACGAAAACACTACCTTCTAAAGCGTATGACGTTTTTCCGTTAATTTTCCATGCAACCGTTGTCAATAAATTGTTTTTTGAGATAATAGGTTTATCACCAGTATTCATTAGCATAAAACAACCTGTTCCGTAAGTGTTTTTTACCATTCCTGAAGTAGTACATAGCTGACCAAAAAGAGCAGCTTGCTGATCTCCGGCAACACCGGCAATTGGAATTTTTGAGGCAAAAAGGGTAGTACATGTTTCTCCGTAAATGGTGCTGCTTTCTTTTACTTCCGGCAGCATAGCTCTTGGAATATCGAACAACTCTAGCAATTCATTATCCCATTCCATTGTGTTAATGTTGAATAATAAAGTTCTGCTTGCGTTAGAAACGTCTGTCATAAATAATTTACTACGTGTAAGTTTCCATATTAGCCAGGTATCAACGGTTCCGAAACAAAGTTTTCCTTCTTCTGCTTTTTTGCGTGCTCCGGGCACATTGTCTAAAATCCATTTTACTTTTGTTCCTGAGAAGTAAGCATCCAGAATAAGACCTGTTTTTTGCTGAATCATTTCAGTATGCCCCTTTGCTTTTAATTCGTCGCAATATTTAGCAGTTCTTCGATCTTGCCAGACAATTGCGTTGTAAATTGGTTCGCTTGTTTCTCTGTCCCAAACAATTGTAGTTTCGCGTTGATTTGTAATTCCAATCGCTGCAATTTCTCTGCCTGAGATTCCCACTTTCGCAATTACTTCAGCTGCTACACTTACTTGCGATGACCAGATTTCGTTTGGGTCATGTTCTACCCATCCTGGTTTAGGAAAAATTTGTTCAAATGGTTTTTGGGAAACACTTACGATTTCTCCGCCATGATTAAATACAATTGCTCTGGAGGAAGTTGTTCCCTGGTCAAGAGCTAGAATTAATTTGTTTTCCATGGTAATGAATATTTTAAATTAATAAAGTTTTTATTGGAATTCCGGTAAAAGGAATCCTTTTGAAATTTCTCTAAAATTTGAAATTTCTCTTGTTACCCAAGCCTCGTCATGTCCAAGTTCTTTCGCGATCAAGCGCGCTACTTTTTCAGAAGATTGAATTGCGGCTCTGGCATCTAGAAACAATAAACGAACACGTCTTGCTAAAACATCGTCGACAGTTCTTGCCATTTCATGTCGTATTGCCCAAGCCACTTCGGCCATTGTAAATTCGTGGTCCGGGTGTACTTTTTCTCTTAATTCTGGTTCACTTAGTTGTAGTGCTACTATTTTAGGAATATCGGAACCGTATATGTATAAGTGATTTTCTCTGTCTAATGTATTCGTAACCTGGTTTCCGTGAATAGGAAGGTGTTCTGTCACACATGTTCTTTTAGCTAATTTGCCTACACTAATTGCTTTGTCTATAATGTCTTCGGAAATTTTTCTATAAGTTGTCCATTTTCCTCCTGTAATAGTGATTAGACCTGTTTCTGAAACTATAATTTTATGACTTCTTGAAACCTCTTTAGTGCTTTTTCCTTCTTCTTCAGGAGCAGCCAAAGGACGTAAGCCTGCAAATACAGAAAGAACATCGGCTCTGGTTGGTTTTTTTGCTAAAAAGCGTTGTGCTGTTTCCAATACAAATTCTATTTCACTTTCTAATGCAATAGGTTCTAAGCTTTGTTTCTTGATTAAAGTATCTGTTGTTCCTACTACAATTCTGTTATGCCACGGCACAGCAAACAAAACTCTTCCATCGCTTGTTTTAGGAATCATTAAAGCGTGATCACTTGGTAAAAATGATCGGTCAAACACAAGGTGAATTCCTTGGCTTGGAACAATATATTTTTTATAAACTTTATCGTTTAGTTTCATGATGGCATTGGTAAAAACTCCCGTAGCATTAATGATCGCTGAACCCTTTATTTCGTGTAGTTCGCCAGTTTCCTGATCCAATACCTGCACACCAATAACCTGGTTTTTGTCGTCTTTTAATAAATTGACAACTTTTGCATAGTTCAAAAGACAAGCGCCTTTTTCTACTGCTGTTTGAGCAATATTTATAGCCAAACGAGAATCATCAAACTGACCGTCATGGTAAATAACACCACTTACTAATCCTTTTTCTTCAACGGTAGGAAGCATTTCAATCGTTTTCTTTTTTGAGATGTATTTTGAACGCCCTAGACTTAAACGTCCTGCAAGCCAATCGTAAATAGTTAATCCGATAGTGTAAAAGGAACCTCCCCACCAATTATAGTTTGGGATTACAAAAGATTGGTTTTTAACTAAATGTCCTGCATTTTGCGCCATTAAACCTCTTTCTTTCAATGCCTCTCTTACTAAATGTACATCTCCTTGTTCAAGGTATCGAACACCGCCGTGTACTAATTTGGTACTTCTGCTTGAAGTTCCTTTAGCAAAATCAACCGCCTCAATAAGAATCGTTTTGTAACCTCGGCTGGCAGCATCAAGAGCAGTTCCAAGACCGCTTGCTCCACCACCAATTACAATCACATCCCATTTAGGAGTATTTTTTAGTTTCGATAATTGTTCTGAATGTTTCATATTGTTTCGTTTTGTAGATATTTTTGTAAGTATTCATATTTGTTTTACAAAGATAGCGTAACATAACACAATCAAAATAACAGATTAGGACATAATTGCATTTGCCTTATTTGTCATATCTTTACAATTCGAACTGAGTTAAATATGTAGATAAGATGGTGATTATTAATAAAAGACAAAAAGATATACTTAAAGAAATTGAAGAAAATGGGTTTGTTACTGTTGCAGATTTATGTGAAATGCATAATGTTTCAACCGTAACAATACGAAAGGATTTAAATTTTTTAGAAAATGAAAAACTTTTGCACCGTACTCATGGAGGAGCTAGTAAAAAGCCGATTTATGCTTTCGAAAGAAATGTAAATGATAAGGAAGGGCTGCAGGTTGAACAAAAGAAACAAATAGCTAAAGAAGCATTAAATTATATTGACAACTTTGATTACATTATTTTAGGTTCAGGATCTAATGTGTATTATTTGGCTCAGATTATCTCAGGATTCGAAAAGCTAACGGTCGTTACGCCTGCTTTAAAAGTGTCATTAGAATTAAGCAAAGAAGTAAATGTAGATACAATACAATTAGGAGGTGATCTTCGAAAAAGTTCTAATTCAGTTGTTGGACCAATCGCTGAATTAACGCTAAGTCAATTTTCCTGTAATAAAGTATTCTTAGGCGCAGATGGACTTCATCTTGATTTTGGACTGAGTACTTCAAATGCTTTAGAAGCACATTTGAATAAAACGATGATTGATGTAGCAGAAAAAATTATTGTGCTGGTAGATTCTACAAAAATGAATGTAAGAGGATTTGGAAAGATCTGTAATTTGGATATGATCGATGTCCTTATTACGGACGATGGTATTACTACTGAAACCAAAACGAAACTTGAAGAATTGGGAATAGATGTAGTTATTGCTGCTAATTAGATAGTTAGATAGTTAGATAGTTAGTTAGATAGTTAGATATTGTAGGCCTTAATATACTAATAAAAATAAACCCGACAAAGTTTTTTAAATCTTGTCGGGTTTGGTATTTTATAAGGGCACTAAATATTTAGTGAGGTAATTTGTCTTTTATGAAACCATAAAACCAGGTTCCTAAAATGGCGCTTAACAGCGTAACAGCAATTACCGTAACTCCTGTTCCTATTTGAGCAAAAAGAGGGCCTGGACAAGCACCTGTAATCGCCCAGCCGAAACCAAACAATAATCCGCCGTAAATTTGTCCTTTGCTAAAAGTCTTAGGCTGAATTTCTATTTTTTCACCTTGAATTGTTTTAATGTCAAATTTCTTAATTAGCCAAACGGAAATAATTCCAACCATAACAGCGCTTCCTATTACACCATACATAAAGAAAGACTGCAACTGAAACATTTCCTGAATACGGTACCAGCTAATTATCTCTGCTTTTACGAATACAATTCCAAAAGCAATTCCCACCACAAGATATTTTAAGTTCGAGAATCCGGTATCTTTAATTTGACTTCCGTTAATTCCTTCCGTATCTGAATTTTTATTTTCTAAGTTATTCATTTTGATATTTTTAAAGTGAAAGAATATAAGGTAAAATTAAATTAGCCATGATAAAACCGCCAATCATAAAACAGATTGTCGCTACCAAAGAAGGCCATTGCAGATTTGAAATTCCCATAATAGCGTGACCGCTAGTGCAGCCTCCCGCATAACGAGTTCCAAAACCAACAAGAAATCCACCAACTACAATCATAATAAAACCACGAAGTGTAAATAAGCTTTCCCACGAGAATAAATCTTTTGGTACTAATCCGGAATGATCTGTAATGCCATAAGTTGCCAATTGTGCAGAAAGCTCCGGTGTAATTACAACCGGATTAGGATTCGATAACAGGTAAGTGGCAATAACACCGCCAAGAAAAATTCCCAGAACAAAAAACAAATTCCAGCTTTCTTTTTTCCAGTCGTATTTAAAGAAAGAAATGTTTGCAGGAATACACATCGCGCAAATATGACGTAATGAAGAGCTAATCCCGAATGATTTATTTCCAATTATCAATAAAATAGGAACAGTTAATCCAATTAGCGGACCTGAAACATACCAAGGCCAAGGTTCTTTTAGAATTTCTATTATATTCATTTTTAGTTTAAAAATTTACGTTCAATATTATACTTTCAAAACTTTACTCTGACAAATAAAATCAGATTTTGGAACAGCCGTTTTTGCAATAGCCCCAAAACCGCCATCAATTTCTGTAAAGTTTCTAAAACCACGAGCTTGCAAAATAGAAGCTGCAATCATACTTCTGTATCCACCTGCGCAATGTAGGTAAAAATGTTCATTCGTATCGATATCTTTAACCCAGTCATTTATAAAAGCTAAAGGTTTATTGTAAGCATCATCAATATGTTCAGCGCTGTATTCTGTTTCTTTACGAATATCGATTACTTTATCTTTTTCGATCTCGAATTCTTCAGCAAATTTTTCAGCCGAAATTCGGTTTACGGTATCCACTTCAAAACCAGCTTTCTCCCAAGCATCAAAACCTCCTTCAAGATGTCCAATAATAGCGTCGAAACCAACGCGGCTTAAACGTGTTACAGTTTCCTCTTCCAAACCAGTTTCAGTAACCAGTATAATAGGCTGCTTTACATCAGCAATCAATGTTCCAACCCAGGGAGCAAAATCTCCGTTTATTCCAATATTGATCGATTGTGGGATAAAACCTTTGTAAAAATCGCTGCTTTTTCTAGTATCTAAAATCAAGGCGTCAGTTTCCTCAGCAATAGCTTCAAATTCTTTAACATCAATGGCTTTCATTCCGTTATGTAAAACCGTTTCAAAGCTTTCATAGCCTTTCTTGTTCATAGCAACATTCATACTGAAATAAGCAGGAGGAGGCAATAAACCATCGGTTACTTCCGTAATAAATTCTTCTTCTGTCATATTAGCTCGCAAAGCATAATTCGTAGCTTTTTGATTTCCAATTGTCGAAACCGTTTCTTTACTCATGTTTTTTCCGCAAGCACTTCCGGCACCATGCGCAGGATATACGATAACATCGTCTGCCAAAGTCATAATTTTATCTCGCAACGAGTGAAACAAAATTCCAGCTAATTGATCCTGGGTCATACCCGCTGCTTTTTGTGCCAGGTCAGGACGACCAACATCACCAATAAATAAAGTATCCCCAGAGAAAATGGCGTGATCTTTTCCGTTTTCGTCAATTAGTAAAAAAGTCGTGCTTTCCATTGTGTGTCCAGGAGTATGCAATACTTTTATAGTAACTTTTCCAACCTTAAACTCTTGTCCGTCTTTTGCAGAAATGCAATCAAATTCACAGGTTGCATTTGGTCCGTAAACAATAGAAGCGCTGGTTTCTTTACTTAAATCAACATGACCAGAAACGAAATCAGCGTGAAAATGCGTTTCAAAAATATATTTTAAAGTAACATTGTCGCGTTTCAAACGATCCAAATACGGTTGTGTTTCTCTTAACGGATCTATAATGGCAGCTTCGCCATCTGAGGTGATATAGTAAGCACCTTGCGCTAAGCATCCGGTGTATATTTGTTCTATTTTCATGGTATTATAATATAAAAATGATGGGTTACAAAGATAACTTTGTTTTTAATTAAAATAGGTGACTATTGTTACAGAAATTAGGTTTTTGTGTAAATAAATATGGATTTCCTCATATAGGCTGTTATTAGTAGTTTTAAAGTTCGGCAATTACGAGTTATGTTTTAATTTTGCAGATGACGAATGTCAGTTAAACGAAAAAAAATAATTATTTGTATGAATACACAAGACTTATTAGATCAGATTGCTTTTATAAAAGAGATAGATAAAGTAAAATATATTCAGCGCAAAACGAAATTGTTTCAGAGCGACCGAAATGAAAATGATGCAGAACACAGCTGGCATTTGGCATTGATGGCGATTGTCTTGGCAGAGCATTCAGATAAGTCAATAGATGTGCTGAAAGTAGTAAAGATGGTTTTGATTCATGATATTGTAGAAATAGATGCCGGAGATACCTTTATCTACGATTTGCAAAAGAGTCATGATAATGGTGACGAAGAACGAATAGCCGCTAATCGTATTTTTGGTTTACTTCCAAAAAAACAAGCAGAAGAAATGATTGTCATTTGGGAAGAATTCGAAGCAGGTGAAACACCGGAAGCAAAATTTGCAAGAGCCATGGACAGAATGGAACCTTTATTGCAAAATACCTCTAATAACGGAGGAACATGGCAGGAATTTGATGTAAAATACGAAAAGGTTTATGAAAAAAAGAGCGTTATAAAAGAAGGTTCTGCCATTTTGTGGCAATACGCCGAAGGATTATTGGAAGAAAGCGTAGCCAAAGGAATTTTAAAAAAGGAATAAGTTTAAAATTGTTGAAAAGTTTAACAAATATCAGGGGATAAACTTTTTTTTAAGGTAGTCATTTCGGGTTTTAATGGGTAAATTTGTTGGACTTCATAAACAAATACCACTATGGAAGAAATGCTTTTTTATGACCGAATGCAATTCGCATTCACGATTACTTTTCACTACCTTTTTCCGCAACTTACAATGGGTCTTTCGCTGATCATTGTTTATTTCAAATGGAAATACCTACGCACAAAAAACGATCAATACAATCATGCTACCCATTTCTGGATGAAAATCTTCGCCCTTAATTTTGCAATGGGCGTTGTAACCGGAATTCCAATGGAGTTTCAGTTTGGAACCAATTGGGCTAAATTCTCAGAACTAACAGGAGGTATCATTGGGCAAACCCTCGCAATGGAAGGAATGTTTTCCTTTTTCTTAGAATCTTCCTTTCTCGGCATATTTTTATTTGGAGAAAAAATTATAGGCCATAAATGGCACTTTGTCACCGGACTGCTTATTTGCATAGGTTCATGGGCAAGCGGCTACCTTATTATAGCAACACATTCTTGGATGCAAAATCCTGTTGGATACGAAATTCTTGAGAACGGAAAGTTTGTGCTAACCAATTTTAAAGCTCTGTTTCTTAACCCTTGGTTGTGGCCATCTTATTTGCACAATCAGGCAGCATCATTGGTGACCAGCTCTTTTGTAGTTGCCGGAATTGGAGCTTTCTATATTTTGAGCCAGAAGAACGTTTCGTTCGGGAAATTATTTTTGAAAACAGGCGTAATCTTCGGATTGATATCGAGTATTATTGTTGCTGTTCCAACTGGTGATTTACTCGCAAAAAATGTCGTCAAATACCAACCCGTAACTTTTGCAGCGATGGAAGGTATTTTTCATACCGAGAAAAAAGGTTCCGAAATTGTATTAATTGGTCAGCCCGATGTAAAAGATAAAAAACTCGATAATAAAATCGCCGTTCCCAATATTTTGAGTTTCCTTACTTATGGAAACTGGGAACAGGAAATAAAAGGTCTGGATCAATTTGAAGAAGATATTCATCCAACCAATATCTCAGGCTTGTATTATGCTTATCATATTATGGTAGGACTTGGAACTGTATTTATAGGTCTAATGTTGTTATCTCTAGTTCAGTTACTACGAGGTAAGTTATTCGAAACCAAATGGATTTTGTGGTCACTGCTTTTCATGATGCCCTTTCCGTACATTGCCAACACCACAGGCTGGTACACGGCAGAGTTGGGTAGACAGCCTTGGCTGGTGTATAATTTGCTGCGAACATCTGCAGGAGCTTCGCCAACCGTATCATCCGGAAACACCTTGTTTACCTTACTTGGTTTTATAGGATTGTATCTTTTATTAGGAATGCTGTTCTTGCTTTTGATTGGAAAAATTATTCACAAAGGCCCACATAAAGAAGTTATAACAGAAAATATATAAGTATGGAATTTTTTTGGTACGTAGTTTTAATGGGAATTCTGGCGGTTTATATTGTTTTAGACGGCTATGATTTTGGAGCAGGAATAATTCATTTGTTCTTTGCTAAAACAGAAAAAGATAAAAAAGCAATTACAAGCGCTATTGGTCCCTTTTGGGATGCCAACGAAGTGTGGATCATTGCTGCAGGAGGCGTTTTGTTCTTTGCTTTTCCAACATTGTATGCATCCTCATTTAGCGGTTTTTATCTGCCGTTGATTATGATTCTATGGCTTCTGATTTTCAGAGCAATTGGTCTGGAAATGCGCGGACAAGTACATCACCCAATGTGGGAATCCATTTGGGATAAAGCCTTTGGTATTGCAAGTTTACTTTTAGCATTGTTCTTCGGAATTGCTTTAGGAAACATTGTGCGTGGCGTTAATCTCGGAATGGTAACCAACGGCGTATCAACTCAGGAAGCACATTATTTCTTTTTGCCATTATGGAATCCTACTTTCAGTCCACAAGCAAACGAATTAGGAATTATAGATTGGTTTACGCTTTTCCTTGGTGTCGTAAGTGTTGTAGCTTTAACGATTCACGGGGCAAACTGGATTATTTTTAAAACTAATTCGTCACTAAACCCAAAACTAAAAAATGTAGTTTTCAAACTCAATATTGTGCTATTGGTTTTGGTTTGTATTTCGTTGCAAATCTGGCATTTTATCGAGCCAAAGCCATTTCATAATTTTGTAGAAAATCCTATTCTGTGGTTTTTTCCGCTTCTGACTTTTGTTGGAATTGTAGGGTTGTTTAAAGTGCGTTCGTATCAAAAAGACGGTTTAGGATTTTTGTTTTCCACGCTGTTTTTGGTAGGCGGATTTGCTTCCACAGCCGTTTCAATCTTTCCAAATGTGTTGCCTTCTACCAATAAAGTAAATCCGTCATTGACCATTTATAACACAGCAGCAGGCGAATACGGATTAAACGCCGGAATGAGCTGGTTTTTTATCGCTTTGTTTTTGGTAATAGTTTATTTCATCGTTCAATATCGCGTTTTTAGTGGTAAAATGGATGACGTGGGTTATGGGGAACATTAGTTTTACTATTTCTGGTTTTTGGGCGTTACCTCCGGCCGGGCTATCCGCTATATCTTTTTGTTTTTAAAGAAAAAACAAAAAGGATACCGCTTCTATCCCTAACGCGAAGTTTAGAAGATTTAATATTTTTTTAGATAAAAGAGGCTGTTGAAATAGCCTCTTTTTCTGTTTTTTATTTAGAGTTTTTGTGCATAAGCAGAGACTTTCGAGTTTTTTTCCTATCTTAAGCTTATTGTTTGTCAGAAATGACAAGATTGAGGTTGCTTTACTTTTAATAAAACGTGGAAGAAGCGGATTCACTATTCACAGATTTACACGGATTGTTATCTAGTACGAGCAAAGGAATAAATAAGACTAATAAATGCTTTTATGAAAAATTATATGACGGAAGGATTAGATAATAATCAAGTAAGTGATAATGATACAGCTGTGAAATTATTACATGATAAAATAGATTTAGCAAAATCCTTTGCTATCAAAAAACATGGAGATCAAAAGTATGGTACATATCCTTATGAAGTACATTTAAACAATGTGGTAAATGTTCTTTTACGAAACAATATTTTACCTACAACGACTGATACTATCGATTTATGGATTGGTGCCTGGTTACATGATGTATTAGAAGATACAAATGCAACAAAAGAAGAACTCGTAGATATTTTTGGTATTGCTGTTTACGAAATGGTCAATTCATTAACAGACGGAGAATTTGGAGACAGGAAAGAAAAAAAAGAAGTAATGTATCAGAAATTGATTTTAAATCAAAACGGAATCATTATAAAGTTAGCAGACAGAATTGCCAATCTGGAATTTAGCATTATCAATAATAATTCAAAAAAAATTAAACTTTACGTTGATGAAAATAGTGATTTAAACAAACATTTGAATAATGTTATCACTGACGAAAGAGGTTTAGTTTTGCTAAAATATTTGAATGGTTTGGTTGATAAAATAGTCTTGTTTAGTTAAGATGAAGCAACGAATTGATGTTTTTGACGTTTGGCCGTTTCTTTCGGCCGGATAATCACTATAACTTTTTGTTTTTAAGGGAAATATAAAAACGAAGTGCTAATTATAAAATAATAAAATACGCTTAAAAAGCTAGGGGGTTTAAGAAATAATTAGGTTTTAAAATGGTAAACTTATATTATTGCTGAAAATTATTAAAATTCAGTTTTTTGAATCCATTTTTACTAATAGCGGAAACAGTACCGGTCAAAGAATTTGGAGATACCGTTTGGTATGATTTATTGATTGCCTTATTTACAGGTTTTTTATCATGTGTGATTTTTTTTTTAGTTCTTCGCGTATTTAAACCTAGAATTAAAACATGTAGCATTATTTGTAAAGAAGATGATGATGCAGGTGTTGAAAAGCCAGAATACTATCTTAAATTTATAAATAAAACTTATTCAGATATAGAAAATGTATCTATAAGTTTACTACTGATAGAAGATTTTTTACACGGCACTGGAAAAAATTTTACAGGCAAGGAACTAAAATTAAAAAAGTATCAAATTAAAAATATACCTGGAAAATGGAGAAAAAGCAAAGATATTCATAACAACTGTGTTCAAATGAGAATCGATGAAGATTTAGAAAAACTTTGGGATGGAAGGAGAGAATACATGGAGTTACATATTGATTGTACACATTCCAAAAGTGGAAGAAGACTAGTACATGTTCAGAAATATACAGATGTAAAAAACACAATAAAAGTTGGACGATTTGATTCAGGAGAAAACTTTAACATTATTTAGTATTAAACATTAGTTTTAATGCTTAAATTTAACAATCAAAAAAAAGCATAGTTATGAAAAACGACATTATTTGGAAATAGTTGAATAATAGTAAACTTTTCTGTTCTCGATTATAAACTTAAAAGCCTCTATATTGAGGCTTTTTGTTTTATATATATGAAAAACTAACAATTTTCTCTGTTCGTACACGTATCTTGTTCGTGCGTACAATCTTGTAAATCTATTTCAGGACGAGACAGGATAATTTTATACCTAACAGGTTTTAAAAACCTGTTAGGAAATGCGGTTGAGTTGCGTTATCCTAATCAGGTCTTCAAGACCTGTTAGGTATTTAGAAAATTACCACCAAGTTTGTGTCATTTCGATTCTTAATAAGACGCAGATGACATAGATTCGCTATGCGAAAACACAGATTTAAACCGATTTTTATTCTGATTTGTTTTTTAGAATGGATAAATTTTATACCTAACAGGTTTTAAAAACCTGTTAGGAAATGCCGTTGAGTTTCGTTATCCTAATCAGGTCTTCAAGACCTGTTAGGTATTTAGGGAATTACCATCAAGATTGTGTCATTTCGATTTTTAATAAGACGCGGACGACATAGATTCGCTATGCGAAAACACAGATTTAAACCGATTTTTATTCTGATTTGTTTTTTAGAATGGATAAATTTTATACCTAACAGGTTTTAAAAACCTGTTAGGAAATGCCGTTGAGTTTCGTTATCCTAATTAGGTCTTCAAGACCTGTTAGGTATTTAGGGAATTACCAACAAGATTGTGTCATTTCGATTTTTAATAAGACGCGGACGACAGAATGCGGAAATATCTTACTTAGTTATCTTTTTTTTAAATTCTAATAAATCAGAATTTTGAATTGAATCATAAACTTTTGCAAAATCTATAAGAGAAAACCCCATTGCTTCAATTATAAGAAAGAGTGTTAATGAATTGGGGATAGATTTTGCATTAAATATATCTGAAACGGTAGCTTTTCTCATATATGCAGTCACGGCTATTTTATTATAGCTTTGAGCAACTGGATGCTCTTCAATAGTTGCAAGGAGTTTACGCAAACTAAAAGCAATCTTTAATTTTATATTTTCGTCAGTTTCTTTTTTCACAAATGCAATTAACATTAACTAAAATAATTTATCGGTACGTTTTGGCGTACCGATATAATTTAATATATTTGACTCGATACTAATAAAAGAATTTTATCAGCCAATATTATATCGTTTCCGCATGAAAAAAAATAAAATATCTTTTGAAACTAATTTTTGGGCACACCAGGAATTAGAAAACCCGTTTGAAGTCATTGATGCCTTTTTTGGCTCCGATAGCCTTTCTTATTACAAACAAACCTTAAGCGAAGTAGTTTTTTACAGGAGTAAAGACGAAGTATATAAAAAAGAATGTCCGGGAGATGTATTTTTTAATTATACCGCCATTCGTTCTTTTCTGAGAGCATGCTCCGCTCTGCAAAACAAAAGCAAAAAATGGAAGGTGAGGGAAATAGAAGCCGAACAAAAGTCAATTCTGTCACAGGCTTCTTTAACAGCTGAAGAATACGAAAACCCATTTATTGTGTTTCAAAATGCTTTTGAAGAGCATTCCTTAACCGACTTCGAATTCTTCCTGTGCGAAATAATTCATTTGTCTTTGCGTCCAACTATTGTAGAATTCGATTCAGACTTGCTAACGCCTTATATTCATGTAATTAAAATGCTTGATGCTAGTCAATTGCTACTTGAAAGTCAACTTGAAAAGATTAAAATTACCGAATGATTGTTTGATTTTGAAAGGGATAAGTTTTATACCTAACAGGTTTTTAAAACCTTTCAGAAAATGTTGTTGAGGTAATTTATCCTAACAGGTCTTCAAGACCTGTTAGGTATTTAAGAAACTACGATCAAATTTGTTATTATTTTCATCTAAGATTTTCCACCTTCTAAAAAGACACGATTTTTTTTATTAAAATTATTGTCATTTTTCTACTAACCTACCATAATTTGAATTTAATTTGCCAACGGTAATTTGCAATTTTTCTGTAAAATTTTAGTTTATACTTAATCAGTTAAACTTCTGTATAATAACGTTTTTAAAACCCAAATCAAATTTAAAACCTAAATCAAATGAAATTTAAACCTAAAATGAAAAGTTATTTAAAGAGTATTTTAAAAATAAATCTTTTACTGATAACTTTTTTTGTAGTTTCCTGTAGTGATGACGCTGAAAAAAAGGAAGAAGAAACCGTAACACCGGAATTTGATCTTGCAGCACAAATCAGCAGTTTTGAAATTCCTATCTCAGGAACTGCACCAAATACAATTGCCGAAATTGCCAATTCTGCTTACGATGGTCCTTCTTCTCCGTATGGTACAACTTCTGTTATTGATTTTGTTGTGAATGCGGATAACACGATTGATATTTTGTATAGTGGTAAAGACAAAACAAAGCGTTTGGTAAGGACTTCATTAACCAACAAATCTGTGATCAAAGAGTTTGTACTACCTGCCAGAGCAAATTCAGGACGTTTTCTGGGTTTTGATTCATTAGGTAATGACAAGTTTATTTTAGGATATTCGGCAGATAATGCTTTTGGTGATAAAGATGCTGCAGCATGGTATGTTGCTTTTGAAGGAAGTACAGGAAAAGAAATTTTTGCTACGCGAATTTTTGGTGAAATAAATTTAGCAGAGATATCTTCTAAAGGAAATCCGGGTGATGCGGGATCATCGCTTGTAAAATACAATTCGAAGGATAATGTGATTGCTATTTATACAGCACATACACAAAGATGGCCTGATAATGTTAGGCATCAAGGTGGATGGGTTGGCTTTTTAGACGGAACAACCGGTAAAATTTTGACTAAAGGAAACAACAATGATGTTATTGGTGATACTTGGTTTTATTCGCATAATTTTGATCAGAGAGGAATGTTTTCAAAAGATGGTAAATTTTATGTTCTGGCGCATGGTGATTCTTATCCGAGAGCATTGGGGTTTGCAAAATTCTCCAGCACGAACGGAAAAGAAGGTGAAGTGGAATACTATAAAATAAAAAACGGAGCTGTTGGCGATAATACAACGAATGCTACTACTGGAGATTTTGTAGAACTTTCAGACGGAAATGTTGCGATTGTTTATTCTACATCAGATGATAGAACTAATAGAGATTTAAAGTTGACTATTCTGAATAGCTTAGGAAGTAAAACACCTGTGGTTTCTAGTGAAGTATGGGTAACTAAAAATGAAGGAAAACAATTTACAGGTTGGGGATCTAAAGTAGTGCAGCTTGGAGATAAGATATTATTGGGCTGGAATACTTTTGAAGATAAGAAACCTATTAATACTAAATTTTGCTTAGCCGATTTACAAGGAAAACTTATTGGAACTCCTGTAGAGTTGCCAAATGCGGTTTTGTATCCGGCACAATCGATGAAAAAAACGGCTGATAATAAAAGTGCTGTGTTTGTATCTTTTAATAGCCAGAATAAATTACAAGTATATGTTATTGCTGCAGAGTAATGTATTGTAAATACTATTGAATTGACGTTTGATTTGCGTTAGGGATAGCAGCGGTATCCTTTTTGTTTTTTCTTTAAAAACAAAAAGATATAGCGAATAGCCCGGCCGTAGGAAACGCCCAAAAACTAAAAATCCGTTTACTCTTTTGGGAATAAACGGATTTTCTAGTTTCGTTTTGTCAAGGTTTGAGGTTTGACAAATACAGTTCTACAAGTGAAACTAAATTCAAAATATTTAAAATTAAATAAGATGCATTGCTTAGCGTGGTATATTGTTAGATTTAAAATAAAACTTCTTTTGTAATAATGTAAAAGCCCATGACGAGCACAAACCAGCCAAAAATGGGTTTTAGTTTTACTCCGTCGATTTTTTTAGAAAGCTGACTTCCTAATAGCATTCCGATTAGTGCCATTGCTGAAACGCTTAACAGGAAGGAATAATTTATTGGAGTTCCGATGTATAAATCGCCTGCAAAACCTATAGAGGAATTGATGGTTATGATGAGTAATGAGGTTCCTACGGCTTGTTTCATGGGCAAATTAGCGAAGAAAAGCAGGGCTGGAATGATTAGAAATCCGCCTCCGGCACCAAGAAATCCTGTTATTATACCAACAACGAAACCTATAATGCTTAGTTGCATATAATTGGTGGAGCAGGTACTTACTTCGGGTTTGTTTTTTTTGATCATTGATATCGCTGCCGTAATCATTAGAACAGAAAAGATGATCATGATTAGAAAATCTTTGGAAACGGAATACGAAGCGATGGAAAATAAGGTGGAAGCAATTTGTGGAAATATTACTTCACGGATGATTAGGATTGAAATCACGGAAGGAATGGCGAAATACAACGCCGATTTTAGTTTTAGATTCCCCATTTTGTAATGGCTGTAACTTCCTAACATTGCTGTTAGTCCAACAATAAACAGAGAGTATGATGTTGCTTGTTCCGGATTTACTTTAAACAAATACACTAATATTGGAATTGTCAGAATAGAACCGCCACCGCCAATTAAGCCTAGTGAAATTCCTATTATGATTGAAGCAAAATAACCTGCGTATTCCATTGTGTTTGTTTTCTGCAAAGGTGCTCCGATTATTAGAGAACTACAGTAACATTTATCACAGAAGGAATATAAAACAGTAACATAAAATATGTTTTTACCATTAAGACATTAAGAAAGTTAAGTTTAGTCTTTTATGTTAAGCTGATTGATAAGAAAATTAAGTTTGAAAAATGCTTTAGCCTTAATTTAGCTTAATATCTTAATGGTTAGAGAGAAAAAAAAATTAATTTAATTTTAAAAGCTCAATTTGGTTTCGGTTTAATTTGACCAGGCCTCTTTGTTCCATTTTTTTGAGTAATCTGGAAACTACTTCTCTGGAGGTGTTCAATTCGGTTGCGATTTCCTGATGCGAGAGTTTTACTTCCTGACAACCACAAGCATCTGAATGTCTTTTTAGGTAAAATTCTAAACGCTCGTCCATAGAGCGAAAGGCGATATTGTCGACTACTTCGAGCACTTCTTCAAATCGGCTTCGGTAGGTTTCGATTACAAATTCGTACCAGGATCTGTGCTCCATCATCCATTTGTCCATCATTTGCAATGGAATCATCATGACAGAAACATCTTCGACAACTTTTGCCATTATTTGGCTTTTCTCGCTTTTGGAGGTGCAGATCATCGAAATGGCGCAAGCCTGACCGGGTTGCAAATAGTACATTAAAAATTCTCCACCATCTTCGCCTTCACGATAAATTTTGATTTTTCCTCGGGTAATCAGTACTGTGTTTTTGATGTATTGTCCAGTACGCATTAAGATGGTTCCGGCTTCAAAATCGTGCAGTGTTCCGTTTTCTTCGATTGTAGCAATAAGCTCGTTGGAGAAAGCTGGGAAGATATTTTTTAGAGCATTTTGCATAGGTTTGTATTATCAAATCAAAAATGAAAGCTGTCATCTGTTGCAAAGATAACGGATTGGGATGGTATTAATTATAGAAAAACGTTTTTTAGCGCTATTTAATGAAAATGAAAAAATCTTAATTTCTATCGATTTTATAGAATATATTTTTATTAATAGTAAGTAAATTTGTATTTTGCTGATTATTATAATTTCTCTAAAACGTTTTCTGAGAATAATAATCGAAATCGCATTTAGTACGTTTTTAATTAATAGAAACGTCGTAATTTTACAAAAAACACATATTATGAATTTATCACAAGAAGATTGGGTTAATCAGCTTGCTGCTGACGAGAATGCAGTTATACTGGACGTAAGAACTGAAGACGAATTTAATGACGGCTATATTGAAAATGCCTTAAACATTGATATCAACAAAGGACAAGGTTTTATTTATGAAATCGAAGAATTAGATAAAAATAAAAATTATTATGTGTATTGCCGCTCTGGTGCAAGAAGCGCTAAAGCATGTCAGGTTATGAATGAATTGGGTATTAATAATGCCTATAATTTACTTGGCGGAATTCTGGACTGGGAAGGCGAAACCGTAAATCCGTAAATAGAAAAAAGAGGCAGGAATAGCCTCTTTTTTTGTTTAAACACTATTAAATAACCACATGAAAACTAATTAATTATGAGTTTTATACCGGAAGAATATCAAATAAATAACATCTTAAATCAGGATACTTATCTTGTAAACGGAGAATTGAAACAATGGACAGGACAAACTACTCCCGTGTTTTCGACTATTTCTTCGACAGAAAAATATACGCCAACATTATTAGGATCGATTCCGTTCATGGGAGAAAAGGAAGCTGCAGAAGTTGTAGATGCAGCTTATAGCGCTTATGATATGGGACAAGGTTTATGGCCAACGATGAAAGTGGCTGACCGAATTAAATGCATGGAGAACTTTGTGCAGCAAATGAGCGAAACCCGCGAAGAGGTTGTAAAATATCTTATGTGGGAAATTGGAAAATCATTGGGAGATTCTCAAAAAGAATTTGACAGAACAGTAGAATATATTCATGATACTATTGATGGTTATAAGGAACTAAACAGCCGCAGCTCTTACTTTTCAAAAGTACAGGGAGTAAACGCTATGATTCGTCGCGGACCTCTTGGCGTTGTATTGTGTCTTGGACCATATAATTATCCGCTAAACGAAACTTTTTCTTTATTGATTCCATCTTTAATCATGGGGAATACCGTTATTTTTAAACCTGCAAAACATGGTGTTTTATGTATTTCGCCATTATTAGAAGCGTTTAGAAGCAGTTTTCCAAAAGGGGTAATTAATATTGTATACGGAAGAGGACGTGAAGTGGCTTCACCAATCATGAAATCTGGAAAAATTGATGTTTTAGCTTTAATTGGAAACAGTAAATCGGCAATTGCTTTGCAGGATCAGCATCCTAACAAAAACAGATTGCGTTTGATTTTAGGTTTAGAGGCTAAAAACCCGGCTATTATTTTACCGGATGCCGATCTGGATTTGGCTATTCAGGAATGTATCGCAGGAACTTTATCGTTTAACGGACAACGTTGTACTGCCTTAAAATTATTGTACGTTCATGAGTCGATTACAGAAGAATTTAACAGAAGATTTTCTGAAAAAGTTGATGCTCTTGCGTTTGGAAATCCGTGGGAAAAAGGAGTTGCTTTAACACCACTTCCTGAAACTGAAAAACCGGCTTACATTAAAGGTTTAATTGATGATGCTACAGGAAAAGGAGCAAAAATTCTGAATGAAAAAGGTGGTAAGCAAACGGAAAATTATATTTTTCCGGCAGTTTTGTTTCCGGTAAATAAAGAAATGAGAGTGTATCATGAAGAACAATTTGGTCCTGTTGTTCCGGTATTATCTTTTAGAGATATTAGAGAACCATTAAAAGATATGGCCGAATCAAATTATGGACAACAAGTTAGTTTGTTCGGAAAAGATATTAGAACGCTGGCACCGCTTATTGATTCGCTGGTAAATTTGGTTTGCAGAGTAAACTTAAACAGCTCATGTCAAAGAGGTCCGGATGCTTTTCCGTTTACAGGCCGTAAAGATTCTGCAGTAGGAACATTGAGTATTCCGGATGCATTGCGTTCATTCTCTATCCGTACTTTTGTGGCTTCAAAAGACAATGCGTACAACAATGAAATTTTACAGGAATTGCTAAATAGCAGAGAGTCGAATTTCATTAATACTGATTATATCATGTAATACTGAAGTTATATAATGTTTAAAACCGTCTTTTTTCTTAGAAACAAGACGGTTTTTTTTATTTTAATGAACACAGTATATAATTAGAATAGCTGTGTTTTAAATCTCATTCTTATATTTGTGAAGGAATGTAACTTTATGCAACAAAAATGCACTAATACTATATTCTGATAATAAATACCAAAAAACAACACAACCACTTATGAAAAAAACATCATTTCTGGCAGTATTTGCTGCCCTTTTATTTTTGGCAGAAAATAGTGCAGCGCAAGAACTTTATATGCCAAGAAATATTAAAGAAGCGTATGCCAACGGTACACGTTCTATGGACGGTAAACCAGGCAAAAAATACTGGCAAAATCATGGTAAATATACAATAGCACTTACGGTTGATGCTAAAACAAAAATAGTTACCGGAACTGAAACGATTGTGTATGAAAATAATAGTAATGATACATTAAAGAATTTACCGATTCGTTTTGTGAATAATTTTCATAAACCAACCGCACCACGGGGAGGTCAGGTTAGTCCTGATTTTTTGACCGAAGGTTTGACGATTACTACCTTGAAAATTGGGGGTGAAGTTTATAAAGAAGATGGGAGAGAATGGGGAACAGTTGGAAATGTAAAACTAAACAAAGTAATACTGCCACATTCTAAAGTTACAATCAACATCGATTGGAATTATCCTTTGTCTAAACAAAGCGGAAGAGAAGGTCAGATTGATGAATCTACTTTTTTTGTTGCTTACAGTTATCCACGTGTTTCTGTTTTTGATGATTACAATAAATGGGACAGATTACCGCATACCGATCGTCAGGAATTCTATAATGATTTTAATGATTACAACTTTTCTGTAAAAGCACCTAAAAATTACGTGGTTTACGGAACAGGAGATTTACTAAATCCTGATGAGGTTTTACAGCCTGAATTTTCGGCACGTTTGAAAAAATCGTATACGACAGATGAGATCATGCATATCGCCAACGAACAGGAAATGAAAAGCGGTGTGGTTACCAAGCAAAATGATTGGAATGTCTGGAAGTTTGAAGCTAAAAACATTTCTGATGTTTGTTTTGGTTTAAGCGATCACTATTTATGGGATGCCAGCAGTGTAATTGTCGATAAGAAAACAAATCGTCGTGCGAGTGTGCAGGCGGCGTATGATATAAAGGGTACTGATTTTGTGAATTCTATTAAAAACAATCAATATGCGCTTGCATGGTTTTCTGAAAACTGGCCGGGAGTACCTTACCCGTTTTCTAAAATGACGGCTTTTCAGGGCTTTGCAGATATGGAATACCCGATGATGTGTAATGACTCTGAAATGGGTGATCCTTATTTTGCACAATTGGTACAGGATCATGAAGTAGCACATACTTATTTTCCTTTCTACATGGGAATCAACGAAACACGTTATGCTTTTATGGATGAAGGCTGGGCAACAACTTTTGAATATTTAATTGGAATTGCTGAACATGGTAAAGAAGCTGCGGATAAGTTCTATAAAGAATTTAGAGTAAAACACTATATAAATGATCCGTCAACAGAACAGGATCAGCCTATTATTACGATGTCATCTCAACTTTCAGATGCGGGTTACAGCAATAACTCTTACGGTAAATCATCTCTTTCTTATATTGCTTTAAAAGATTTATTGGGTGATGTATTGTTCAAAAAATCACTTCACGCTTATATGGACAATTGGAATGGTAAACATCCGATTCCGTGGGATTATTTTAACTCGTTTAATACTGCTTCAGGAAAAAATCTGAATTGGTTTTTTAATAACTGGTTCTTTACCAACAACTATATTGATATTGCGGTAAAAAATGTGTCTAAGAATACCGTAACAATAGATAATGTTGGTGGTTTTGCTATTCCATTTGATGTAATTATTGTTTATGCAGACGATTCTAAAGAAACAATACATCAAACCCCTGCAATATGGGAAGCAAATCAAAAACTTGCTACAATTGCAGTTAAAAGCAAAAAACAGATTAAACAAGTTACTATTGATGGAGGTATATATTTAGATCCAACTCCACAAAATAATAGCTGGACAGCTAAATAAATAAGTAATACAACCGTGTTTTTGAAATATAAAATACGGTTGTATTGTTTTATCACTTAACTAACTTACCACATTCATATGACTAATATTATCAGAAAAAAAATCTTGTTTTTTTGTGCTGTTTTCCTGTTTACAACTTTTGCATTTGCCCAAAATAATAACAAGATAGAGATAGGAACAATTGACAGTATTTCTTCTAAAGTTTTAAACGAACAAAGAAAAATTTGGGTGCGTTTGCCAAGAAGTGCCCGTTTTAAGGGATACTCAAAACAAAATTATCCTGTTGTTTACGTGTTAGATGGTGATGCTCATTTTCTTTCGGTTGTGGGAATGATCGAGGAATTGAGCGAAATAAATGGCAACACGCTTTGTCCTGAGATGATTGTAGTAGGGATTCCGAACACAAACAGAAGCCGTGATCTTACTCCAACACATTCAAAAGTTGATCCTCCGTTTGTAAACAAAAATATTAGCGAGGTTTCAGGAGGTGGTGAAAAGTTTACTGAATTTCTTGAAAAGGAATTGATTCCGTATATCAATGCCACTTATCCGACAACATCGTACAAAACACTTATTGGACATTCTTTTGGCGGATTGACTGTAATGAACATCATAACCAATCATACTGCTTTGTTTAATTCGTATGTAGCGATTGATCCAAGTATGTGGTGGAATCGCCAGCAATTTTTGAAAGAAACGACGCAAAAACTTTCTACTAAAAACTTGTCAAATGTTTCTTTGTTTTTAGGAGTTGCGAATACTATCGAACCAACGATGGATGTTGCTACAGCACGAAAGGATACTACGATGGTAACGAGACATTTTAGAGCAGCACTTGATCTAAATGATTTTTTAGCTCAGAACAAAAAAAGTAATTTGCAATATGAATATAAATATTACAAAGATGACAGTCATGGTTCAGTACCCTTAATTGCTACTTATGATGCTATTCGTTTTATTTTTGGTTTTAATGAACTAAAGCTTTCTGTTGCTGAACGAATTAATTTTAATAAAACCGTTTTTACTAAAATTGAAAAACATTACGAAAATATTTCAAAGCATTTAGGTTACAAAGTAAATGTGCCGGAACAAGTTGTTAATGCTTACGGTTATCAGGCGCTGTCTAATAAAGAAAAGGATCTGGCGCTTTACTTATTCAAGTTAAATACGATAAATTATCCGGGAAGCCCAAATGTGTATGATTCTTTGGGTGACTATTATGAAGGAAATGGAGATGCAAAAAATGCAATTGCCAATTATAAAAAAGTACTGAGTTTAGACAGCAGCTTTCCCGAAACAAAAGCGAAATTAGATAAGCTGCTTAAGTAATTTTTTCAAGTACATAAAAATTCATTTTAGATTCCGTTTTTTGAAACAAAAAAATGGGAGTTAATTTAATTTTCAAAAAAAATATTTTACAGAATTTAGAAAGGGAACCTGATTTAGGTTCCCTTTTTTTCGTCTTAAAGTAAACTGCACGAAAAAATGCAGCTTAAAATTTGTAACCAAAATAAGTCAATATCAGCTGTATTTACTGGCTTTTTTCAAACGATTACTAAATTATTAAAAATGTCTTATTGTGGTATAATTTAAATGTAATAAGACTGGTCTTTTCCTTTTTTTAGAGTAGAACTACAATTATCAAACTTATTTAAACTATAAAAAATGAAAAAAATTGACAAAATTATGTACGGAATACTATTGTATTCTTCATTTCTACATGCTCAATTGGGCATTGGTACAGCAACCCCTCAGGAAATGCTTCACGTTAATGGTACTTTACAAGTTACGAACGGCATTTATATTGGAGGAAATGCAAATTCAAAAGGATCTCCTGGTAGTGCAGGTCAGGTACTCCGTTCAAATGGGCCCGGTGAAGCACCTGCATGGCAAGAGTTGCCTGTAGTTCCGGAGTCTACAGGAACTGTTATTGTTGCAGGCGGAAAGTTTATCGTTGCACAGGAAATTATAGTACAAATGTCAGCAGATTTTAGTGGACCCGCTCTGTCTGGATCTTCAACTCCATTATTGATAGGTAATTTAAATAACAAAGTTATCGATAATAGTAATACTTATAATGGTAATGATAAGACGAATTCGTTTCGGGTACTGACAGACGGGATTTATCAAATAGATATGAATTTGCAATTAGCTACTGCTAGCGGTACCGTACCAGCTATAGGGTTATGGAATGATACTTTAAGAACTTGGGTTGCACGCGTTAACGATTATTTTTATGCCCCTTTTGATAAATTTCAAACTACTACTTTAATGACTTCTGTAGAATTGTCACCGGCGTATGTGTATTCCTTTAGGATTGGTAATAAGGCACCTTTTACAATAAAGCAGTTAAGCGGTGGTGAGACAGGTAAAGGTCCTGTAACACAGGTTTCTGTAAAACGATTACGATAACTTTTAAAACTGCGTTATCAAACGTAATAAAGATCATAAAAATGAAAAAAGCAATATTTGGAATACTACTTTGTTCTTCTGTACTACATGCTCAATTGGGTGTGGGTACACCAACGCCTCAGGAAACACTTCATATTAACGGCACATTGCAGGTTACAGATGGTATTTATGTGGGAGGAAATGCTACTACAAAAGGATCATCCGGTGAATGGGGGCAGGTGCTTCAATCAAATGGGCCCAATAAGGCACCTTCATGGGGTGAGTTAGCAAAAGTTCCTGAAACAGAAGGAACAGTTATAATTGTTAACGGAGCTTTTACAGTTGCACAGGAAATAACAGTACAAATGAGTGCAGATTTTACTAATGGTTCTACAACAGGAGGACCGCCTGCTATCATTGGTAATCTTACCAATGTAATTATAGATAATACCAGTAGTTATAGAGGAACAAGAACAAATAATTCATTTAAAGTTGAGGCAGATGCACTTTATCAAATTAAGATGAATATACAAATAGCGACTGATAGAGGAGCAAGTCCTGTAATTGGAGTTTGGGACAATACGCTCGAAAAGTGGGTTGCACGTGTAAACGACTATTTCGATTTGCCTTTTGAAGAATTTCAAACATATACCTTAATTGCCGCAATTCCCTTGCTGACTACACACATTTATTCTTTTAGAGCTGCTAATACTTCCTCATTTATGATAAGACATTTAAGCAGAGGTGAGACAGGAGCGGGGCCTGTTTCACAAGTTTCTGTAAAAAGATTAAGGTGAAAAATCAAGGCAAAAAATCAAGGCAAAAAATCAAGGCAAAAAATCAAGGTCAAATTTTATTAAATAATTACTTAATTATATAAACACTAAAAAATGAAAAAAAAAGTACTCGGATTATTACTCTATTCTTCGTTATTGCAAGCGCAATTAGGTGTTGGTACTCCAACGCCTCAGGAAACTTTTCATGTTAATGGCTCATTACAAGTTACAAATGGTATTTTCTTTGGAGGAGATGCTTATACAAAGGGTTCTTCAGGTCTTCCGGGGCAGGTTCTTAAATCGAATGGACCTGATAAAGCGCCTTCATGGGGAGAATTAGCAGGAGTTCCTAAAGCGACCGGAACAGTAATTGCCGTTGATGGAACTTTTATAGTAGCACAGGAAATAACAGTGCAAATGACTTCGGATTTTAGAAGTGGGAAAACGACTGATGCGATACCTATTGGAAACTTGAATAATGAAATTATAGACAATGAAGATAGTTATATCGGAAATGGATCAAACAATTCTTTTCAGATTTTTTCAGATGGGATTTATCAGGTTACGATGAATATGCAACTGCAGAGTACAAATGGAACTAATCCTGTGGTTGGAATTTGGGATGATAAAAATAACACTTGGCTCGCCTGTGTCAATGATGTTTTTGTCGCACGTACAGATGAGTTACAAACATTTACCTTAATTACTTCGATAAAAATGTTAAAAAATAATACTTATTCATTTAGAGTAAGTAATGGTAGTGCGGGTTTCACTATAAAACATTTGAGTAGTGGCGGGACAGGAAGTGGTCCTGTAACTCAGATTTGTTTAAAACGATTAAGATAAATTACTAAATACAACAAATACTAAAATGAAAAATATATTATTCTTGTTGTCATTGTATTCTTCTTTGTTACATGCTCAACAGGGCGTCGGTACACCAGTACCTCAGGAAACCTTTCATGTAAATGGTACAATGCAAATTACAAACAGTATGAAAGTGGGAGGAAATGCCTATACAAAAGGCTCGCCTGGTCTTCCTGATCAGATACTTAAATCAAATGGACCAAATGAAGCAGCTTCGTGGGAACCTGTAGCTGGCGAAGTTCCTAAAGCAACAGGAACTGTTATTGTTGTTGACGGAGAATATATAGTTGCACAGGAAATAACAGTGCAGATGTCAGCAGATTTTAGTGGAAAAGCTGGAGATTACACGTTTACAGAACCAATATGTAATCTAACTGATGAAATTGTGGATAATGAAAATGCCTACATAGGAACTAATGCAACCAATTCGTTTAAAGTTTCAGCAAATGGTATTTATCAGATTAATATGAATGTACAATTGGCTACTAATTTTGGAGGCAGTCCTGTGGTTGGAATCTGGAACAATACCAAAGGAAAGTGGATTGCCAGGGTAAACGATTATTTCGCTGCGCCAACAAATAAATTGCAAACCTATACTTTAATTACTGCTATACCAATGTCAGCTTCAGATACCTTTTCTTTTCGAGTTGCAAATTTATCTGATTACATTGTGAAAAAGTCAAGTGAGGATAAAACAGGTTCAGGATCCATAACCCAGATTTCTTTAAAACGATTACGTTAAGTTTATCGTTGGATAGTAATGTAAGGCAGGGGATTTGAATGTTTTAATTCCTCGCCTGATGTTTTATTAAGTGTTTAAAAAAAAGTAGTTTGTTACATCGTTAAATCAGATTTAGCAGTTTTGTTTTTTCGCCTTTTTTCTAAATTTGACGTTAATTAAGTTTTAGCTGATTTTTTTTGAAATTGATAAAAGCTATTTTTTTTACTTGTAAAGGCTTGTTGTTATTGGTTTTTTAGTAGAAATTCTATCATTTAAAAAAGGTCTTATATTGGTATGATTTAAAAGTAATTATTTTAATTGTTTTCTTTTTTTTATGAAAGCAATAAACGCATAATAATTACAGATATGAGTAAAAAATTACTAGGATTACTATTGTATTCAGCATTACTACAAGCTCAAATGAGCACTGCTCCTCAAAGATCGGTTAAAGATCTTACTGAAAATAATTCACTTAAAAGAGAAAAAGTTTCTTATGTTACTGAAAAAACAAATAAAAAAAATGATGTTTTTTTTAATGAGGGTACCGTTCATGAAGTCTTGTGTGACACAGTATCTTTATCTAAGAAAACGAAGGAATCAATTCCTAAAGAAAATAAATCTGTTATATACATAAACGGACAATATGTAGTAGCTCAGGAAGTTACTGTGCAAATGACATCCGATTTTATGAGTTCTGCTACGACGGGATTCGCTGTGCCTATCGGAAATTTAAATAAAGAAATTGTAGATAATGAAAGCAGTTATGCAGGAACAGATTCAGCTAATTCATTTAAAGTTTTAGAAGATGGATTGTATCAAATCAATATGACTTTACAATTAAGTACCACTTATGGAGCTACACCTACAATCGGAATTTGGGATAACAATGCTATGCAATGGGTCGCAAGTGTAAAAGAGCAATGTACTACACCTAAAAATAAATTGCAGACTTATACTTTAACAGCCTCCAAACCTATGCGGGCAAATCATACTTATTCGTTCAGAGCCTGTAATAAATTCGATTTTACGATAAAGAACGGAAACAATAATGATTTAAATTCTGATAATGTATCACAGGTTTCTGTAAAACGAGTTAAATAGTTGTAATGCCAATTATAAAAAGCAAAAAAAGAGAATTTAATACTATTTAAATTCTCTTTTTTGTGTTTTTACAAGAATTTATATCCTAATGAAAAATTAGAAACGGCAGTTCTTAACTTTCTGCCCGACGGATCGAGATCAGTAAATCCGGCCAGATATCTGTAATCAAAAGTTAGTTTCCAGATATCGACACCAACACCGCCAAGAATACTGCTATTGTTACGTTCAATGTCGATGTAGTTTATGTTGGTGTTTACTTTTACATTAGAATAGCTTTTCCAATTATAACCGGCAAAAACACGAACATTTCCCAGCTTTCCTAACGGAACTACTTTTAGACCTGCCAGTATTGTAGCATCAGTTCCGGTAAGTTCATATTCTGTTTCGCTAATACCAGTCTGAGAAACATTAAATTTTGATTTAACGTATCCAATTTCGGCCTGACCGTAAAAACTCAATAAATTAACTCTTGCAAATCCGCCAATACCCATTCCGGTTCCGGCACTTTTAGAACTAAAGTCGTCAGATATAGGTGATGTAATATTATACGAAACCTGTGGTCCAAATTGTATCAATTGCGCAAAACCATTTGCACTGATACATAGTAAAATAGAGATGATAATTCTTTTCATGAGATAATAATTTAGTTTAGTATAAAATTAAATATTTTCATTAAAAATAGAGCGATTTATCTTGCTTATTTATAATAATTAAAGTAGGAAATTACATTAAATTGTGTAAATTTGAATACAAACTATTTGCAATATGATAATCAAAGAAATAAATGCCTCAGAAACCTGGCAAATCAGACATAGTGTAATGTGGCCAGACCAGCCTTTAGAATTTGTACAATTAGAAGAAGATGAATCTGGATTGCACTATGGTGCTTTTGTAAATGAGTCTCTTGTTTCAATTGTTTCGTGTTTTATTCAGGATGATGAAATGCAATTTCGTAAATTAGCAACAGTAGAAAATTATCAAGATCAGGGAATTGCCTCCAAACTATTGGTGTACGTCTTTGAAGAAGCAAGAGAAAAAAAAGTAAAGAGAATTTGGTGCAATGCAAGAGTTGCTAAAAAAAAGTTCTACGAAAAATTTGGAATGGAAGATCTTAAACAAACTTTTATCAAAGAAGGACAGGAATTTACTATTATGGAAGTTTTGCTCTAAAACACCTTAAAATCAGACTGCTGTTAAAAGAAATAAAAGGACTGCTTAGAAGAAAACGTTTTCGCTGATTTAACACATGTTAAGACTTTCTTATTTTATTTTTTTTATTCCGATCTTTTATTACTTTCGCATCGAATATGAGAAAGTTAATAGTATTTTTAGCATTTATGAATTTCCTTCTGCTAGGCGGAGGGCAATATCTCAATGCTGAAACACACTCTCATCCTCATCTTGAAAAAAGACACCGCATTAAATTTACTAATCAGGAAAAAGGCACTTCTATAATTGAAGAAGCCAATCTTGATACTGATGAAGAGCATTTTGGTAATGACGATCTAAATGATAAAATTGTCGTTAAATCATTTACAGCAAATTATAGCTTAGTAAATGATTTGTATTTGACATTCTCATGTCACAATGCATCAAACTCTTATAGTCTTTTTGAAATTCTAGGACCATCTTGTGGTCAGTCAAATCCAATTTATCTTACTCAACGAGTTTTAAGAATCTGATTGTATTATACATCGGTTACCAATAGCGTGATCTTGTATAAGTATGAGCTGTATTTTTAGAATACTTCTTATTTTACTTCTTCATTTTTTTTCGGTTCACGTTTTATTCTGGCAACTGGTGATTTTCTGCATCTTAAGGGATTTCTATATCCTTAATTCAATAGCTTAATTTCCAAATACATACCATGAAAAAAATTGTCGTTTTAACAGGCTTAATTGCCTTGTTGTGCTTTACCAGTTGTACATCAAAAAAAGAAAAACCAGAGGAAGAAGAAAAATTTACAGTGACCAGTCCTGTAAAAATAGACACTTCATTTACCAAAGAATATGTATCTCAGATTAAATCGGTACGAAATATCGAATTGCGTGCCCAGGAAAAAGGATTTTTACAAAACATTTATGTTGACGAAGGTCAGTTTGTAAAAGCAGGTCAGATTCTATTTAGAATTATGCCTAAAGTATATGAAGCGGAATTATTGAAAGCGCAAGCCGAAGAAAAATCTGCTGAGATTGAGTTGCAAAATGCGAAAACATTAGCCGATAAAAATATCGTTTCACGCAACGAGCAGGCAGTGGCGCAGTCTAAACTTCAGGCTGCCAGAGCTGAGGTTGCTTTGGCAAAATTACATTTATCATTTACCGAAATCAAAGCACCATTTGACGGAACAATAGACAGAATCCCGTTAAAATTAGGCAGTCTTATTGACGAAGGTGAATTGCTGACAAGCCTTTCAGACAACTCACAGATGTTTGCTTACTTCAATGTTTCTGAACCGGAATATCTGCAATACCAAACGGAAGTTAAAGACCGTGCAGACAACAAAGTAAGTTTGATTTTAGCAAACGGAAAACCTTTTGAATACAAAGGAAATGTTGAGGTTATAGAAAGTGAATTTAACAATGAAACCGGAAATATTGCTTTTAGAGCAAGATTCGCCAATTCAGGAAAACTGCTAAGAAATGGAGAAACAGGACAAGTGCAAATGCTTGTTCCGCTTAAAAATGCCATTGTAATTCCGCAAAAAGCAACCTACGAAATACAGGATAAAAAATACGTATTTGTTGTAGATAAAAACAACAAAGTAAGTTCAAAAGAAATTTCTATTACAGGTGAAATACCAGATTTGTATGTAGTGAGCAAAGGACTTACAGAAAATGATAAAATTTTACTTGATGGAGTTCAGAAAGTAAAAGAGAATGACAAAATTAAATTTGAATTTCTATCTCCTAAAGTAGTAATGAACAATTTACGCTTAAAAGCAGAATAGGTTTAATCATTAAAAAAATATAAAAATGTTTAATAAATTTATTCAAAGACCCGTATTGTCGATAGTAATATCGCTTGTGATTGTCTTTTTGGGAGTACTCTCAGTGTTGGGTTTACCTATCACGCAATTCCCATCTATTTCTCCTCCAATGGTAAATATTACCGTAGATTACCCTGGATCTAATGGAGAATTAATGATTAAATCTGTAATTATTCCGTTAGAAAGAGCTTTAAATGGTGTTCCCGGAATGAAATATATGACTTCTGATGCCGGAAATGACGGTGAGGCTAGTATCAAAGTTGTGTTTAATTTAGGAACAGATCCCAATCAGGCTGCTATTAATGTGCAGAATCGTGTAGCTTCTGTGACCAATAAACTTCCACCACTTGTAGTGAGAGAAGGGGTTAAGATTACACGCGAGGTACCAAGTATGTTGATGTATGTGAATCTTTACAGTACGGACAAAAATACCGACATGAAGTTCTTATACAATTATGCTGATATTAACGTACTTTCTGAACTTAAAAGGGTAAACGGAGTTGGATCAGGTGATATTTTAGGTACACGTGAATATGCAATGCGTATCTGGTTAAAACCGGATCGTATGTTAGCCTATAAAATTTCTGCTGATGAAGTAATGGAAGCATTATCAAGTCAGAGTTTAGAAGCATCACCTGGAAAAACGGGTGAAAGTTCCGGTAAACGTTCCCAGGCATTTGAATATGTTTTGAAATATTCAGGACGTTTTACCACCAAAGAACAATATGAAAACATTGTAGTAAAGTCGAACAGTAACGGTGAACTTTTACGTTTAAAAGACATTGCCAAAATTGAATTTGGAAGCTCGATGTATGATATTTATTCTAATTTGAATGGCAGACCATCTGCTGCTATTGTACTAAAACAATCTTTTGGAAGTAATGCGAATCAGGTTATCGAGGATGTAAAAGGCAAATTAGAAACGATAAAGAAAAGATTTCCAAAAGGAATGGATTATGAAATTTCGTATGACGTTTCTAAGTTCTTAGATGCTTCTATCGAAAAAGTAATTCACACACTTGTAGAAGCTTTTATCCTGGTAGGATTAGTTGTATTTCTGTTTTTAGGTGACTGGCGTTCGACCATTATTCCAGCAATTGCTGTACCGGTTTCGCTGATAGGAACCTTTATATTTATGCAGGTTTTTGATATTTCATTGAACTTAATTACACTATTTGCTTTAGTGCTCGCGATTGGGGTCGTGGTCGATGATGCGATTGTGGTAATTGAGGCTGTGCATGCTAAGATGGAAGAAGAACATCTTTCTCCTTTTAAAGCAACAAAGAAAGCAATGCATGAAATTGCAGGAGCTATCATTGCGATTACCTTTTTAATGGCGGCGGTATTTATTCCCGTGGCGTTTATGAGCGGACCAGTTGGAGTATTTTACAGACAGTTCTCTATCACGATGGCAACAGCGATTATACTTTCTGGTATTGTGGCTTTGACTTTGACACCGGCACTTTGTGCGATGATGTTAAAAAACAATCACGGTAAACCTAAAAAGAAAACCCCTGTAAACATGTTTATAGATGGTTTTAATAATAAGTTTAACCTTGCTCAGGGTAAATACCAAAACGTATTAGGTAAAATTGTAAACAGAAGAGCGATTACTATTGTAGCCCTTTTAGGCTTTTGTGCAGGAACATGGTTAATAAGCAGCAGCGTTCCTTCAGGATTTATCCCGAATGAGGATCAGGGAATGTTCTACGCTATTATTCAGACTCCTCCAGGTTCTTCATTAGAGAGAACAAATGATATTGCAGTAAGAGTACAAAAAATAGCGGAAAAGATTGAGGGTGTAAAATCAGTTTCTTCTTTAGCAGGTTACGAGATTTTAACTGAAGGTACAGGAGCCAATACAGGAACATGTCTTATCAACTTGAAAGACTGGAACGATCGTAAGCAATCTGTACAGGAGATTATGGAGGAACTAGAAGAAAAATGTACCGATATTCCGGGTGCTAATATCGAATTCTTTCAGCCACCTGCTGTACCTGGTTACGGAGCTGCGGGAGGTTTTGAACTTCGTTTGCTGGATAAAACAGGTTCTAATGATTACAAGAAACTAGAAGAGGTTAATAAAGAATTTGTAGAAGAATTAAACAAACGTCCGGAGTTGAATGGAGTGTTTAGTTTCTTTAGTGCTAGTTTCCCTCAGTTTATGATGAAGGTAGACAATGATTTGGCACAGCAAAAAGGAGTTTCGATCGAAAACGCCATGAACACGTTGTCAACACTTGTTGGAAGTAACTACGAAATTAGTTTTATCAAGTACGGAATCAATTATAAAGTTATTGTTCAGGCAGCACCGGAATACCGTGCACAGCCAGATGATATTTTAAAATTGTATGTAAAAAATGATCGTGACGAAATGGTTCCTTTTTCAGCTTTTATGAGATTAGAAAAAGTATACGGACTTTCTGAAATTACCAGACATAATATGTACACTTCTACACAAATTAGTGGTGGAGCTGCAGAAGGTTACAGTAGTGGTACAGCGATTAAAGTAATTCAGGAAGTAGCGGCTAAAAAACTGCCAAGAGGATATGATATTGACTGGGCAGGTATATCTGCCGATCAGGTAGCACAAGGAAATCAGGCAATTTGGGTATTCCTTATTTGTTTAGGATTTGTGTACTTGGTTTTGGCAGCACAATACGAAAGTTTCATTTTGCCATTATCTGTTATCCTTTCTTTACCTGCGGGTATTTTTGGTGCCTTCTTATTGTTGAAAATCATGGGATTAGAAAATAATATCTATGCTCAGGTGGCTATGGTTATGCTTATCGGATTATTGGGTAAAAATGCCGTATTGATTGTAGAGTTTGCGATACAGCGACATGCAGCCGGAAAATCAGTATTTGAATCTGCTATGGAAGGTGCAAAAGAAAGATTCCGTCCTATTTTGATGACTTCGTTTGCCTTTATTGCAGGATTGTTGCCGCTTGTTTTTGCTACAGGTCCGGGTAAAATTGGAAACAGAACTATTGGTACCGCAGCAGCCGGAGGTATGCTTATCGGAACTATTTGTGGTGTATTTGTTATTCCGGGATTGTATTACATTTTTGCGAAAATTGCGGAGAAACACAAATTGACGAAGTATGAAGAAGAAAATCCATTAACTGAAGAAATTGACAACAATCATGTATAAATTTAAATTACAACATAGTATTGCGTTAGGACTTTGTCTTGCTGTGGTGAGTTGCAAAGCGCCTGAAACGGCTACAAGAGAAACACCTAGCAATCCTGTTCCGGAGTCTTTTAATGTAACCAATGTAAGCAAAGACACCACAAGCATAGCGAGTATTCCATGGAAAACTTTCTTTAAAGATCAAAATCTGGTTAATTTGATCGATTTGGCTTTGAAGAATAATCAGGAATTAATGATTACACTACAGGAAATTGAAATTGCTAAGAATGATATTCGTGTCAAAAAAGGGCTTTTGTTGCCAACAGCAGGAATACGTGCGGGAGCAGGAGTAGAGAAAGTAGGAAGATATACAAGTCAGGGAGCGGGTGATGCTTCGACAGAGATTAAACCGGGAAAAGAAATGCCGGATCCGCTTGGTGATTTTGCCATTGCTGCTTATGCTAACTGGGAAGTGGATATCTGGAAAAAACTGCGCAATTCTAAAAAAGCAGCGGTAACAAGATATTTATCTACAGTTGAAGGTAAGAATTTCGTAGTGACAAGTTTAATAGCTGAGATTGCTAATTCCTATTATGAATTACTGGCATTGGACAGTCAGCTGGATATTGTAAAACAAAATATCGAATTGCAGTCGAATGCGTTAGAAATCGTAAAAGTGCAAAAGCAAGCTGCCAGAGCGACAGAATTGGCAGTTCAGAAATTTCAGGCTGAGGTTTTAACTTCAAAAAGCCTGGAATTTGATATTCGTCAGCAAATAAAAGAAACAGAAAATAAGATCAACTTTTTGGTTGGGCAGTATCCGCAGGAAATCAAAAGAGAGCGTACTGACTTTTTAAGTTTGATGCCAGCGGCAGTAAGTTCCGGGATTCCATCTCAATTATTGGCAAACCGTCCGGATGTAAAACAGGTTGAAATGGAATTAACAGCTTCTAAATTAGATGTAAAAGTAGCACGTGCAGAATTTTATCCTTCATTGGATATTAAAGCAGCAGTAGGTGTAAATGCTTTTAATCCTTCTTACTTGTTTACTTTTCCAGAATCGATTTTGTATTCTTTAGCAGGAGATATTGTAGCCCCGCTAATAAATAGAAATGCTATAAAAGCAGAATTTAAAAATGCAAATGCAAGACAGCTTCAGGCTTTGTACAATTATGATAAAACGGTTTTGAATGCATATATAGAAGTTTCGAACCATCTTTCTAAAATTGAAAATTTAGAAAAGAGTTATGATTTAAAATCACAGCAGGTTGAGGCATTAAACAGATCTATTGATGTTTCTAATGATTTGTTTAAATCAGCACGTGTAGATTATTTCGAAGTATTAATGACCCAGAGAGATGCACTGGAATCTAAGCTGGAATTAATAGAAACGAAGAAAGATCAGCTGAGCGCTACAGTCAATGTTTACAAAGATTTAGGTGGCGGCTGGAGATAAATAAAGAGTGTTAATTTGTAGATAGAAAAACCTTTCGGAATTGCGATTTCGGAAGGTTTTTTGCATTTATGTTAATAAAAAAGGGTAAAAAATACGTTTTTACGTCTTAAATATGAATTATGTAAAGGATTTTTAAAATTCTGAAACTTTCATGAAACACTTTGTGTCTAATTTAGCCTATATAATTTAAACACAAATCATATCATGAAAAATCGAAAAATATTTTACGTATTAGCTTTAAGCTTTGGACTATTTGCAGCATCTTGCAGTAACGACGATAACGAGGGAGAGACAATAATTCCACTCGAAGGAAAATATAACTTGAGTCAGATAGGAGCAGTTGTCAACGGACAGGAAGTACTTACTGATGCACCGCAAAATACATCAGGATGTGATAGAGATTACCTACAGCTTAAAATAGACAATACCTTAATTGTTGGGGATTATGACAGTACAGTTTCGGCTTGTGCATTAACTGAAACAGGAGGAATTTATTCAAGATCGCATAACGATTTAACTACGGTAGTTAATAATATCACGCAAACACAGGATATTATGAATTTAACGAATAAAGAGTTAAAATTAAAAGACAAGACTACGGGTGTCATTACCGTATATACTAGATAATCTATTTTATTTATTTATTTATTTTCCAAATCCTTAATCTCTCTGGGTTAAGGTTGAGAACGGAAACAGCTGTAAAAGTTGTTTCCGTTTTTTTATTTGTAAATCCTTTAATTTACCGGAATATAGATGTTGAAAGTAGCACCGATATTTTTTTCTCCTTTGGCGGTAATTATGCCGTAATGATTTTCTACAATTTTTTTAACGATTGCCAGACCAATTCCGGTGCCATTATATTGTTCTCTTCCGTGCAGACGCTGAAAAACTTCGAATATTTTGGTATTGTATTCCTGATCGAAACCAATTCCATTGTCTGAAACACTAATGTGACAGTACTTTTGATTTTGATCTAAAGCAGGAATATCGAAACTGTCGCCCATCTTAATTTCACTTGTTATTTTTATAACCGTATCAATATCCGGTTTAGAAAATTTAAGAGAATTGCTTATCAAATTATATAACAATTGCCTGAATTGAAATGGAATAATGCTAATTATACTCGTTTTGTCGCATTCAATACTTGCTTTTTGAGCCTCAAGTTCTTCTCGTAAATCTTCTTTAACCTCATCAACAATTTCACAAAAATCTATTTTTTCAAAAATGCGCTCCTGTGTACTGGTTCTGGAATAAGATAACAGGTCATTGATTAAAGTCTGCATGCGCTGGGCTGCGTTTTGCATACGCTGAAATTTATCTTTTCCGGACTCAGATAAATTTTGAGATTCTTTTTCGATGATCTGCGTGGCGAACGTTTGGATTTTTCGTAACGGTTCCTGTAAATCATGACTCGAAATATAAGCAAAGGACTGAAGTTCTTTATTCATTTTTTCGAGATCGATATTATATTGTTCCAGCTCTTTTGTTCTTTCCGCTACTTGTTTTTCCAGTTCATGAGTAAATGCTTTTTCCGTTTGAATATCGGTAAAAGCACCAACCCATTTTATAATTTTATTGTCTTTATCAAAAACAGGTTCTCCAATTACAGAATACCATCTGTATCCGCCATTGGTACTCTTGAGTCTAACATCTGCTTTGTACACACTTCCCGTTGTGAGGCTTTTGGTCCAGACCTTTATGTTTTCTTCTAAATCATTAGGATGAATGATGGTTTTCCATGAAGTTTCTTTATTGGGTTGTATACCAGTGTATTTTTGCCATTTTCCAGAAGCAAACAAAGCATTTCCTTTTTCATCTGTCTCCCAAATTAATTGTGGAATACTTTCGGTCAGGGATCTGAATTTTTTCTCGCTTTCTTCTATCTTTTTTCTGGTTTCTACTTTCTCCGTTACATCAATTATAGTGATTTTTATACCGGATATCGTGTTGTCTGACTCCAGCATAGGAGCGTACTCATAATCAACATATAGTTTATGTTCATGTTTACCATCGTTTAAATATAAAGGAGATTCAGATTCAGAATGTACTATGCCCGTTGTAAAAACTTCCTGCAGGAGTTGTGCGTATTTTTGACTTTTAAGTTCCGGAAATACTTCAAATATATTTTTGCCCAGAACATCACTTTCTTTTCTTCTCCAAATATTTTTTAGTAAGGCAAGATTAGCGATTTCAATGATCATATTTTCGCCTTTAAGAATTGCCTTTGGTACAGGAGATTGCATCAAAAGCGTACGGAAGCGCTTTTCACTTTCCTCTAATTCCTGCTGATGATTTTTCTCATCGGTGATATCTCTAACAGTTCCCAGCAATTTCTCGGGCTGATGATCTGAATCGTAAAAAACTTTTCCTCTCGCTTCTACCCAGCGAATCGATTTATCATTCCAGATTAAACGTGCTTCATAATAAATATATCCGTTTATCATGGCTTCAACATAGGCTTTTTCTCTTATAGGCAGATCATCAGGATGAAGATATTTTACTAATTCATAGTAACTTAATTCAGCTTTTTTGGGTTGTCCCGTAATAACTTCGAAATAGCGTTGAGAATATTCAAAATCTTTTGTTTTTAAATTTAATTCCCAGGTACCAAGTTCACTTGCTTCTACAATAATGTTAAGTCTTTCCTCGTTGAGTTCTATTTTTTTTCTGGCTTCTACTTTTTCACTTACATCTGTAACGGTGACTAATATTCCGGAAATAGATCCATCTTCTTCTTTTAGCGGATGATACAAGAAATCAAAATAAAAAATTTCCGGTTTATCGTACCTGCTTACAGGAACAGGCAATTCATTTCCGTGATAGGGAATGCCAGTTAGTAACACATTCTTTAGTAAAGGACTAACAATTTCTTCAACTTCAGGTAAAGATTCAAAAAGTGATTTTCCAACAAAAGAATCATGTTCTTTGCCCACTAATTTAAGATACGTTTCATTAGCTACTTCTACCAGATAATTAGAGCCACGTAAAATCGTGATTCCTACTGGAGCTTGTTTTACAGTATTGCGAAAACGTTTATCTGCTTCTTCAATTTTTTGTCGGGCGATCACCTGATGTGTGTTATCAAGTACCCAAATAGCAACTTTACTTACCTTTCCTTCAATGTTTTTAAGTGGTGCATACACAAAAGTAAAATATACTGTTTCTTCTGTGTTCTGTCTGGTAATCTTGATTTCTATTTCGTTGGCATAAAAAGGTTTTCCGCTTTTTATTACTTTTTGAAGTTCAGATTCATACGTAGATTTTACTTCAGCAAATGCATCCCAATAGTGTTTTCCTGCGACTTCTTCATACGATTTACGGGCTACAGTAAGAAAACTGTCGTTTACAATTTCGCTTATTAAAGTTTCGGCATCGAGAACACAAATTCCAATAGGAGATTGGAGCACCATACTTTGCAGGTTGCGCTCACTTTCTTCTATTTTTTTCTTTGCTAAATTTAGGTCTGTCAAATCAACTCCGGTATTCATTACGCCATAAATTTCTCCGTTGATGTCGTAGAGCGGAGTAAGACTATAATTAAAATAGTGCGTACGCAGTTTTCCATCAATCGTAAGATCTAGCGGTGTATTTTTAGTATGAAAAGATTGTCCGGTTTCGAGAACTGTATTTATTTGCTCAAAAACCAATTGATTGTCGAGTTCAGGCAATAGCGCTTTAAATGATTTTCCAATAACCTCATCGCCTTTTCCCCACAATGAAATTATAGATTCATTGGCAAGTTCGATAATCATTTCTTTGCCAACATATACAGCAATTGGGAAAGGCGCATTTTCAATCAACTGTCTTACTTTCAGTTCGCTTTCTCCTAAAGCTTCAATTGCTTTAAATTTTTCTGTTGTTTCGATAACCGTAACCAGAATACCTCCAACTTCGCCATTTTCTTTTTTAATGGGGCTATATGAAAAATTAAAATAGCATTCCTCATCAAATCCATTTCTGTTTAAAATTAATTTTAAATAGGGATGGCTTACTGCTTTTCCCTTCATAACCTCAGCAAACATAGGAGAAATGGTTTCCCAGATTTCTGAAAATGTTATTTCGGCACCTATTCCTAGCGCTTCAGGATGTTTACTTGAGCCCAGAATAGGTAGAAAAGAATCGTTATACAATTGGGTAAAATCGTCTCCCCAGGCAATGTACATAGCAAAAGGATTATTTAGCACAACTGAAATAATGGTTTGAAGGCTAGGTGACCATGTGTCAGGATTTCCCAAAGATGTTTTACTCCAATCCTTTGCACGGATTAGTTCTCCCATTTTGCCGCCATCAGCTAAAAAATAATGATCATTATTTGTGCTGCCCATGCTGTTAAATATTAGGGTTGAAGTATAAAATGTTCTCTTGCGGGTTGTTTATAATTATTTTCGGCAGTAACGCTAAGCGCATTTCCTATTACCTTTTTTAGTTTAGAAAAATCTCCGGGTTTTCTAATATAATATACAGCACCTTTTTCGTACATCAGGTCTACAATGTTCATATCGAGAGACGTAGAGAAAACAATTACAGGAAGATGTTGCAGTTTATCGATTTTTTTTATTTCAGTTAAACATTCAAAACCATTTTTGCGTGGCATATTAAGGTCCAGAAAAAGTACATCCGGAAGATTTTTAGCTGAACATTCAAATAAAAAATCCATTAGCTGAACCCCATCATTAACCGTTACAAGAGAAATTGGAAGATGTAGTTCGTCTAACGCTTCTTTAAAAAAATCACAATCGTCTTCGTCATCATCAGCAAGTAGTAGATTGAATTTCTGTTCGTTCATTTTTAATAAAATAAAATTTAATAGGTAGTATTTTGTTCATCGGGTCTTTTTATATTTTACCGTAAGCTTTAAAAGTTATAGGTTGCTTTATACTGAATCGTTACTTTGGTAATAAGTTTACATTCAAATAGCTTTAAATAAGATTATAAAGACCGTATGAAAATTTTAATTGCAAAGCTGGGGCTGTTTGCTTCTGCTAATATAAAACTAATTTTTATAGGTTTAAGTCTAATTTTTGGATTTTCTTAACATATTGAAGCTTTAATTTTTTAAATTACTTTTTCTTCAAATGAGAAAAAGGGAACAGTATAAAACCATTCCCTTCAGTCTGTAATAAATGTGGTTTTATTTAATGGTTAAAGTCATATTCGGTACAACGATATCAGAATTAGTTCCAGTATAGCGTTGTGCGTATACTTCTACATAATCATTGTTTGCCAGTTCCACTGAGGCATTTAGCGGTAACACAACGATATCATTTAGAGCTGCACCGCGTCCGTAAATTTTGTATTGCGAAATAACAGTACCATTTTTAGCAATGTATATAATATAGGTTCCTGCAGCAGGTGTTTGAAACGAAATAGAACCATTTACCTGAAATATTCTTTTCTTTTTTCCCATGTATCTCAATCTGTTGCTTACTCCGGGATCAGTAGAAAATCGGAATAAATTGGTTGAGGTCGATACTCCATTTACTTTTACGATATTACTTGGATTCATATTATTTGTAAAGCTAGTCGCAGCTCCGGCTCCAACAGCATAATCTACAGCAAAATCACCGACGGCACTTGCATCGGCTTCAGTAGGAATACCTGCAGATCGTACATTCCAGCTATTGTTGAAATTATATCCTGTATAAGTTCCAGTAGTATAAGGTTTTACATATCCTGCTGCATTCGTACCTGTAAAAACAACAGATTCCAGAACCGCATCTCCTGTAATAGTAAGACCAGATGTAGAAACGTCAAAACCAATTGCACTTCCATCAACCTGAGTAAATCCACCTTGTTTTTCTATTAAGGTAAAAGTCCCTGTAAATTTTTCGTACGTTCCTGAGTTATTGCTAAACCATCCTAAGTTGCTTAATAATAGTTGTGTAATATTGTTGTAGGTAATACCGTTGGTATTGCCGGCAAACTGAACAATACTTAAAAAGACTAATCCAAATCCGGAAATAGTTCCTACGGTATTAGAACCGGAGACGATACAATCTCTAAAAATTAGATTTTGTGTAGCAGTACCATTTAAATTAAATACATTTCCGGCAGTTGCTGTTAATGTTAATCCTTTGATGCTTCCTCCGGTTGCACCTTCAAAAATATTTCCCGAAGGTCTGATAATCTTATCATCATTTGTGTCTAAACCTTGTAAATAAGCATTATTTAAATCTATTGGAAAATTGAAGGTTACAGTACCATTGATTTCGTATAAGGTATTAGAACTCAATTGATATTTTGATCCGCCGCCCGCAGCAAGTTCAGTTGCCAAAACCGTAGCCAAAACATCAGTAGATTTAATACGCTTAAAGTTTAATCTTCCGGCAGTTCCGTTTACGATTGGCGTCCAGGTTGACGTACTGCCCATATAATAAAAGAAAAACTTTAAATCAGTATCGTAAACCAATAATCCATCAGCAGGAGTTGTAATCGCATTTCTTTGCACCGTTGTCATTCTTGGTGTCAGCAAACCTTGTGTGGTAGAAGTAACATCCAAAATTGAGCTTGCGTTTGGAGTAGTAGTACCAATCCCGATTTGTGCATTTCCTGCAAAAGAAAGTAAAAAGATTAATAGCAGTAAAAAAGTCTTATGATTTTGAAAAGTAGGTATTGTGATCATAATTGTAATATTAAAGTGTGGATGGATTTTATTTTGTTCGTTTTAAGATTGCAGTATTAATAGCCTTTATTTGTGATAATAATTTTCTCCGTCAGTCTCTCATTATCAACTGTTATAAATTCGGCTATGTAAATACCCTGACTTAACGTGGTGGTAGAAAAAGTATAACTTTGATTCGTTCCAAGTCCTTTTTTAGTTAAAACTACTTTCCCCATGACGTCATAAAGTTTAAATGATTTTAAAGAAAGGTTATTTGGGTTCGAAGCTTTCAAAATACCATTTGCATTATCCTGTGTTATAAAGAACTGCTTTACAATATTATCATCAGTTCCAAGTGTAGTCTGGTTTTTGAAAGTAATTTTAAAACGGTCAGCGTAAACTCCTGGAGCAACTGTAACTTCGTACATACCATTTTTGATATCGTGATAGGAATCATCAAGTCCATCATACAAATAGATGATCTGCGTAGGATCAAAATTTGTGATCTCCGGAACATAAAATTTAAAAGAGGTATTGGTCGCAACTTTTACCGTAAGCGGAACTTTTTTATCGATATCAAAGTTAATTCCCTGAATGACATAGTTGCCGTTTTCTAGCCAGAAGGTAACGTCATTCGGTAGTGATTCATCCATGTTTAAAGCATCAATACCTAAATCGACGCCATCTGTAGCTTCTTCCAAAAAGGATAAAGCCAATTGTCTGGTAAATTGATTGTTGATAATGGTGTTGAGTTTGAAATGCGAAACCTCTTCGATTTCTTCTTCCTCCTCAGCTTCGTTATTCGCTGCGTTTTTTTCTTTAGTTGTTTTGCTTTTTACCGCTTTTTTTACAGGAGCTTTCTTTTCAAATTTTGATAAACTGCCGCCTTCTTTGTAATAAAAACGATGTACATTTTTGAATATAGCAGTTCCGTTTGCAGTGGCGTTAATGACGAATCCCTGACCAATTGGCGAGTATTTTCGAACAATCGTTATTCCTGAACTCGATCCGGTATTGTTTAATGAACCGTCTCCATTATAAGAATTGAAAGTTGCCGGTACGTAAACACCCGTAGAAGTTAAGCTTGTTGGTGTATAGGTTCCGTAACCACCTCTGTAATCTGTTAGGTAATGTGAATTTACGGCCTTATCCTGCTCCCAAAAATAAGCAACACCTCCCGTTGCAGCATTGCTGGCATCTAGTAAAAAAGCATTTAAATGCAAAGCAGAAGGATACGGATTTCCGGTTAACGTGGAGTTATTTGCACCCAATGCAATAGTGATGTTTCCATCGTTTGGTTTTCCTATAAAATCGTAACGTTGGGCACCTCCTGGATTGTTGGTTATTCCTGTTGCTTCAGGATCTGTAGTGTCTGTACCACTGGTTCCTTTCATAGTAAAACCTTCTCCTGGTGCCAATGTAGACGCTCCTCCAACAAATACCCAGTTAGAATAGTTATTGGCATTGGTTAATTTATGAATCCATGCAGATGATATTGAAAGCGGATTTGATACTCCATCATAACCACTTATAATAGTCGCAGGTGTCGATGCTATCGAAGTTGTTGGTCGGCTTAACATGGTAATGCCAAAGTTTTCGTTTCCAATTGTAGCCGAAGCAGTACCAACAGGAGAACACCAGTAATTGTAGTCAAAATTATCAGACGTACCTTCTTGATATACAGATAATGTGCCCGCTCCTGTATTGGTTGAGGCAGTTGTAGCACCTTGTACTAATTGTGAATTATTTCGAAGGTACAAATTAGAATTTGCAGCCAAATTTACATTTTGCTGTACAAACAGTACCTCATCTTTAACGTACATGTAGGCATTTGGGCTGAAATAAATTTGCGCCATACTTTTTGTTGTGGCCAGAATTAGAAATAAGAATAATGTTTTTTTCATAATTTCACTTTTATAAGTTGAACAGCTTCCGGAGTAGTTGTCTGGCTTTGGCGGGACTTAATTCTTTTATTAAAAAATAGCTTGTAAAAGTTTATTTTTCTTTTTCTGCTAATAGCAAATAGTCCAAGCAGAATCGCACTAGTCAATAACATCGGAATATCACTATCTATTGGTAATCCAACCGGTGGCGGAATTCCGGGTGGTGGAGGTGGCGGGGCTGCTGAAATTTTGAACGAGGCATAGAAAAATAAAAGTGTTGATAACTGTAACGATTTGATTTTCATTTGATATTGTTGATTTGGGGGCTAATAAAAAATTGTATTACCTGAAGCTACTTTATACCTACTGAAATTAATTAGTAAAAATAATAGCACAAAAAGCAAGAACGTATACTGGTAAAAGTTATTTTTATAATAAAACAGGACTAAATGTTCAAGTTGTTGATCTGTAATAATTTGCAGAACAATCTGTTAATTTTCTGACATTGTTTGTAATAATCGTGGTGAACAAGTATTTAATTTTGAATTTTTCATATTATTTTAACTTAATTTATTTGTAATATTAGTACTGTATTTTCTCAAATATATAAAATAAATTCCTATGCAATTTTAATTAATGTTAAAATGATTAAGTTATTTCCTATTCTAACATAGTAAATAGAATAGCTTTTTGTTTCTGTCTTCAATCAGTTATCAGTACTACCTGAAAAGCTATCGGAATTTTGCAGTAGAAAATAGGTGATAACTAAGATATCATAGAAAATTATTTAGGTGTAAATACATAAATGTTAAGCACAAAAAAAGAGCTGATTCTACAATCAGCTCTTTAGCAATAGGATACTTATTTTTTATTTATTTCAATGTAGTTTTAATAACTGCCGCAGCTTGTAATACTGCAGTTTGTATAGCAGGGACATTTGCAATTGGGTTTAAAAGTCCATAATCATGAATCAATCCACTGTATCTTGTTAATGTTACAGAAACTCCGGCTTCGTTTAGTTTTCTGGCATAAGCTTCTCCTTCATCTCTTAAAACATCATTTTCTGCTGTCTGAATCAAGGCAGGAGGTAAGTTTTTAAGTTGTTCTACACTAGCCTGAAGTGGAGAAGCATAAATTTCTTTTCTTTTATTAGTGTCAGGTAAATAATTATCCCAAAACCATTTCATCATGTTTTTAGTTAAAAATCTTCCGTTGGCGAAAGAATTGTAAGATTCAGTTTCGAAATTAGCATCAGTTACAGGCCACAATAAAACCTGTAGTTTAATTTCAGGACCTTTTTTGTCTTTTGCCATCAATGTAATAGCTGCACTCATATTTCCTCCAACGCTATTACCAACAATAGCAAGATTTTTACCATTTACTCCAATTTCTTTTCCGTTTTTTGCAACCCATTCTGTTGCAGCATATATTTCGTTTATTGCAACAGGATATTGTGCTTCCGGTGAAGGTGTGTAATCAGGAAAAACAGCCACGGCTCCACTTTCAACAACCAAATCTCTTACTAATCGTCTGTGAGTTGGGTAATCTCCTAAAACCCATCCGCCTCCGTGAATGAAGATAAATACGGGAGCATTTGCTTTTGCGCCTTTAGGTTTTGTAATATGAATTTTTACTTTTAAGCCGTTTTGTGTTATAACTTTTTCTGATTCTTCAATTCCGCTGTAATCAACTTCTACTGATTTTTGTGCGCCAACAAGAACACCGCGGGCATCTGATACGCTTAATTGTTCAAGAGGTTTTCCGTTACCTGAATTTAATGCTTTTAAGAAGGTGCGCACTTCTGTAAAAACCTGAGGATCGTTTTCGCCTTTAAATTGTCTTTCTTGTGCAGTTGTAATAGCGTGGAATGCTATAAATGCTGCGATAAATAAACTTTGTAAAATTTTGTTTCCGAATTTAAGAGAACCGTTCAAAACGGCAGTTGCTGTAGTTTTCATATCTTTATTTTTTATCATTTATAATTTGATAAGGCAAAGATATGTCGGTGATAAGCCTCTAAAAATAGATAAAAGTCTATTCTAATTGTATATTTTTCCCTTGAAGGTATTTTTTCTTGAAATTAGACGGAGTGTCTCCAACTTTATTGGTGAAAAGACGATTAAAATAGGCCGGATCTTCATAACCCAGCTGATACGCGATCTCTTTTACACTTAAGGCAGAATAACCCAAAAGCCTTTTGGCTTCCAGAATAATTCGGTCTTTAATAATGTCGTTAGGTTGTGTGAGTTCTAAACGATTGAACTTATTAGAAAGTGTTTTGGATGCAACACCTAATAAGTCTGCATAATCAGCAACAGAATGTTTGGTTCTGAAATGAATTTCGACCAATCGGCTGAAATCTCTAAAAAAATCCATTTCCTTTGAAGGTTCTTCATTAAGAACTCCTAATTGTTGTATTTTCCAGATTCGGGTGGCTTTTATGATAAGCTGTTTTAGATAAGTGCGGATCATTTCTTCCTGCGAAGAGTCAGGAGCCTCAAATTCTTCCTGAATTTGATCGTAAATACTTTCAATTACAGCGACTTCTTTTTCTGGTAAAGCCGTCATTGGCATTTCAAAAATATTATTAAATAATAATCCATCACAGGCCACTTCGGCATCGTGTATTTGTACGCAATAAAAATCACGATTGTAATACATGAAATAACCTTGTTTTGTGCCTTCTTTTAAAATCTGAAGATATTGATTGCTATTTACAAAAAAGAGCGAAGACTGTGTTGTGTGATATTGTTTGAAATCAATAGTGATAGAATAGCCCTTTGGAAGATATAAGACCTTAATATATGGTTTGTAAGTATCTCCATTTATTTCTGAAATGGTATCAGAATCTAAAATTAAAAAACCCAGCTTTTTATAATTAGATTCAAAAAAAGGATGATTGCTCATTAGTTTATGGTTGTTCAATGGTAGTTACTATTTTTCAGATATCAATTTCAGATACCTAAAATAATATAGATTTATAGTATTGGAAAAAAAAGATTGAATGTTGTACCTCTGTTGGGTTCGCTTTCTACTTTTATAATTCCGGAATGGTTTTCCATTATTTTTTTACAAATAGCCAAACCAATCCCGTTTCCGGAATATTCATTTTTAGCGTGCAGACGCTGAAAAATAGTAAAGATTTTGCTAAGATGATTTTTCTCCATTCCAATACCGTTGTCTTTGATCTGTATTTGTATAAACTTAGGAGTTTGTTTTTCGTTTTTAGCATCAGTTTCTACTTGAGAAATCTGAATAAGAGGAGCAACATCTGTTTTGCTGTATTTAATTGAATTGGTAATAAGATTAGCAAAAAGCTGACGCATTTGTACCTTAGAAGCTTTTATTAAAGGAAGTGTTCCAAGAACTTCAATTCTTGCATTTTTATCTGTGATTAAGATTTCGTGATCGTCTTTTACTTCTGTTATTACTTCGACTAAATCGATATTTGTACGTTCCTCTTGAGCGGTGTGGGAAGAATAATTTACTAAGTCGTCTACAAGAGAATTTAATCGCAAAGCAGATGATTTCATAACATTCATTGACTTCGCATCGCTTTCGCTAAGATAACTTCCGTCGATTTTACCATTATGCATCACAATTTTACGAAGCGGTTCTTTTAAATCGTGTGATATAACATGAATGAATTCTTCAAGATTTGCATTGATTTTGTTTAATTCATTGATCTTTTCTTCAAGTTCTTCCTGATGTTTTACTAAAGCTTCTTCGTGTCTTTTTTTCTCGGTTAAGTCCGTAACCACAATTCCGATACCCTGAACGGAAGGTTCCAGGTCAGTTACAGAAACGTTTGCAGGAAAAGATGTTATGGTGTCTGCATTTGTCTTAAATATGATTTCGTGTGTGTTGATTCCATATTTTAAAGCTTCGATAAGGGCGACAAAATGGTTAGGAGTTTCAAAATATTCGCTTAAATACGTTCCGATTATTTTTTCAGAAGGTATGCCGGTGAGTTTCGAAAAATGGTCATTGCAATACAGGATCAATCCGTTTCGGGAAATGCTTAATGCACCCTGATTAAACTTTTCGATTAATAACCTAAAAGTATAATCAGCAGTTTCAAGAGAGTAGAGTTGAGGTACGCCCTCGTGATGCACAACTAATGCATCAACGTCACCTTGTTTTATGGCATCGACAATACTATTCGACTCTAAAAGCTGTTCTTTTAATGATTCGATTTCTTGTAATAAGGCTTTTATATTTAAACTATCGTCCTGCAAATTATTCACTAATATTGAGTATTCTTAATACTTTTTCTTTATCTGATAAATCACCTAAGATGATTCTGATAGGAGCAGGTTCCGTTTTTATCAATGTAGGTATGGCTACAATTTGATGAACAAGTGCCTGTTCTTTATCCCGGCTGATATCTATAATTTCTAAATCATAATTATCGGCGAGATGTTTATCGCATATTCTGCGTAAGTTTTCGATGGCATGACCTGACTTAACAGACATACCCGAAACAAAAAGCATAAATTTATACCTGGTTGTACTTTTACCATCACCGGAATCATCCATTGTTATGATTTTACGGGTTTAATATTCAGTCCAACAAGCACTCTTTCTTCATTAGAAAGATCGCCAATGATCTTGCGAATAGGCTCCGGAAATTTTCTTACCAATGTGGGTACAGCCAAAATCTGATCACCTTCTGCCAATTGCGGGCTTTTAAGTAAATCGATAATTTCTATACTATATTTTCCAGCCAAATGTTCTTCGGCATATTTTTTTATGTTTTCAAGCGCTTTTATCGACTTGGGCGTTTGTCCTGCTATATAAAGCAGCAATTGCCATTCAGCTACAACTTCTTTTTTCATTATTTATTTTTTTTAGAAGTTAGTTTTTCTTGCAATTCTTCTGTTGCCTTTAGTATGCTTAATTCCTCCTCAGCAGATTCGAACTCATTTTTAAGTGCTTCGATATTGGCTTCCAATACTTTACGCTTGCGTTCGATTTCTCTGTCTTTTCGGTTTATTTCGTTTTGAAGTTTGATGTCAGACATCGTTTTGGTAAACATATGCGATTTTCTCGCTGTACCCGTTAGAATTCCTAGTGGTCCCAGCTCTATATCAAGCAATTCAATTCCTTTAGTTGAGATAATAAATTCTCTAACCTGATTAGAATGTCCCATTCCTCTGGATTTTACAATAAAAATACCACGGTTTCGTTCTCCAATTCCTTCCATATCGCGCACCGTTATCCAGGTGTCTACTAATGAAGATACAGATTCTTCGGCAAGATCAGGTCTGATGGAATCTGTTTGTTTATTTAAAGAAGTAAACATAGCGGTAATGTTTTCTCCTTTAAGCATATCAATCAATCTGACAAGCATCGAACGCACTTCATGAGGACTTCCTACTGTAATTAAATTACTAATTGGATCAATAATAATAGTAGTGGGTTGTATTTCTTTTATTAATTTTCTACAAGTAAGTAAATGCAGTTCTAAGCCATTTAATGAAGGTCGCGAAGAATGAATGTGCAAATTACCATTCTTGACATGCTTCTCCAGATCAAGACCTATAGATTTCATATTGCGAACCAATTGCTGAGGCGATTCTTCAAAAGCAAAATAAACTACTTTTTCATTCTTTTCACATTGTTGATACGCAAAGTAAGAAGCAATGGTCGTTTTTGCAGTTCCCGCAGTTCCGGATACTAATATGTTACCTCCACGATAAAATCCGCCACGCTCAAACATATCGTTTAATCCCGGAATTCCGGTCGGGATAATATCTGATGAAACTTCGTTATCGAGTTTTAATGATGTAATAGGAAGTACAGAAATACCGTCAGCATCTATAAGGAAAGGATATTCATTCGTTCCGTGTGTTGAACCTCTGTATTTTACGATTCGCAACCTTCTGGTCGAAACTTGTTCGATAACACGATGATCCAGTACAATTACACAATCAGAAACATATTCTTCTAATCCTTGTCTGGTAAGTGTAGCGTCGCCGCGTTCTCCGGTTATAATTGCTGTAACACCTTTTGTTTTTAGCCAATGAAATAATCGACGAAGTTCTGCACGAAGTATAGCCTGATTATCCAGACCAGAAAATAAAGACTCAACAGTATCTAATACAACACGTTTGGCTTTTATAGAATCGATGGCATAACCTAAACGGATAAAAAGTCCGTCCAGATCATATTCTCCGGCTTCTTCAATTTCAGATCTTTCAACACGAACATGATCTACAATAAGTTTTTTATCTGCTTTAAGCTGCTCCAGATCGAAGCCAAGTGATTTTACGTTTAAGGTAAGGTCATCGGAAGGTTCTTCAAATGACATGAAAACTCCGGGTTCATTATAATCTGTAATTCCTTTTATAAGAAACTGCATTGATAATAATGTTTTTCCGCAGCCAGCACCGCCGCAGATTAAAGTTGGTCTTCCTTGAGGAAAACCTCCTTCAGTAATTTCGTCAAGCCCATCTACTCCTGTAGGCGTTTTTGGAAATATAAAACTATGTGATTTTGATTGTTCTTTCACGGTACTAAAAATTCTATGTTACTCAAATATACAGCTTCCTCGATGATTAACAATTATTATTTGTTAAAGATTTAACAGCTGTTTAAACAATTTATGAACAGCTTTTTAGCCTGTTGTAAATAGAACAAAATGTTTGAAATGTACCGTTACTGAATAATGTTTTAATGTTTCAAGATTAACATTCATCTTATAAATAGATAAATCACTTTTAATTGGAAGAATAAACAAAAAGGTGGTTTAAAAGATCAAAAATGCAGTTGTATCAATGATAGCTTATAGTGTGTAAACAAAGGGGTAAATTGTGTAAAACTGTGTAATGTGGGTACAAAGTGTGAAAAAATTACACACTCTATTTTTGACTGAAATGCCGTAAATGCTTGATTATCTATTAAAAAGGATAATGGCACGTCACTTGCTAATTGCCATAGTGTAGAATACTTCCACGATTAATTTTGAAACATTTGTCTCTGGAATTAGAGATATATAACGAGAAAAGAGGAAGAATATTTTAAATAAAAGCCAACTAAAGAAAACAAATTAAGACTGCAATATGGAAAGCGAAACAATCATCTCAAAACAATTCTATTCTTCAAGTGATGCGATTAGCAATGGTAAGTCAATAAGTCAATCCATCTTTCGCACAAATAGTAAAACAGCAAATGCAGCTAAGGTAAACAAAAGAGTTGCCAGCCCATTAGGTTTAACAGTACTAATAGGTACTTTTATCTTAATGTTCACAGGTGCTTATTTTGTATATGCATTTAAACCGGATTTTGATCAGTTGCATATAGACCGATTAAATTCAGCATGGGGATATCCGCTGTTAATTTTATCATCAGTATTATTCCTTTTTCAAATGGGAGTATTTTTATATAACCTATATCTGTATTCTAAATACAAACCAATCGAATCAGTTTCTGATGAATTATTGCCAACCTGTACTGTAATTGTTCCTGCTTATAATGAAGGAAAATTGGTTTGGGATACTTTAATGAGTTTAGCAGACAGTGATTTTCCAGAACAAAAAATGCAGCTTCTTGCTATTGATGATGGTAGTAAAGATGATACATGGTACTGGATGCAACAAGCAAAAATAAAATTAGGTGATCGTTTAACAATCTTTCAACAACCTGAAAACAGAGGAAAACGTCATGCACTTTACCGTGGTTTCGAATTAGGTACAGGAGAAATTTTTGTAACTGTAGATAGTGATTCTATTGTAAAACCAGATACTTTAAGAAATTTAGTTAGTCCGTTTGTGGTTAACGAAAAATGTGGAGCCGTTGCAGGTAACGTTCATGTCCTTAACAGTAAAAAAGCACTTTTGCCAAAAATGCTAAATGTAAGTTTCGTTATGAGTTTTGAATTCATGCGTTCTGCAGAAAGTATGTTAGGTTCAGTTCTTTGTACACCTGGAGCAGCAGCAGCTTACCGTAAAACTGCCGTTTTTGGATGTCTTGAAGAATGGATTAACCAAACTTTTATGGGACAGCCTTCAGATATTGGAGAAGACCGTGCCATGACAAATATGATCTTAAAACAAGGATACCACGTATTGTTTCAAAGAAATGCGTATGTATTGACTAATGTTCCTGAAGAGTATACAGGACTATATAAAATGTTTATTAGATGGGGAAGAAGTAACGTTCGTGAGAACTTAATGATGGCGAAATACGTTTTCAAAGACTTTAGAAAAGATTCTAAATTTGGAGCAAGATTGTTATTTGTAAACCAATCATTGAGACTTGTAATGACGTATCCATTTTTAGTAGTAATGTTAGTGCTAATAGCAACACACCCATTATTATTTTTAAGTTCAACACTTTTAGGTATACTTATAGTGTCAAGTTTCCCGGTTTTCTTTTATGCTAAAAGATACAATTTAGCAGAATCGTTCTGGGCATATTCATATAGTGTTTTTTACACCTTCGCTTTGTTCTGGATTGCTCCTTATGCCATTATAACGGCAAACAAAAGAGGATGGTTAACCAGAGGTTTAGCTTAAGCAAAAGTAAAATAAACCAGTCTTTATTTTTTTGAGAAATAGATTTGTTAAAAAACTCCCGATCGATGTATTGGGAGTTTTTTTTGTTCATAATTCGAAGGCTAATCTCTTGCTAAGAAACTCAATGGAAATTAATATTTGCCTCGCATATTGTCCTCCTTACGGTGAAACTAAAATTCCTTATCAAAAAGGATTAGGCTTTATTTATAAAGAGCTGTAGGCTCGACCGATATTGTAGAACCGGATTTTAATCCGGTTTTCGAATTAGAGGATAAAAAAAAGATCTATAGGATCGGCCGATATCCTAATATATATGTTTAGACAAAGCTGGCTAAAATGGATCGTTGCTATGGAATTTTAGCTACTGCGGTCGTTATTTAATCAACGGATTAAAATCCGTTGCTCTAAAATATATCGTTCCTACGGAACTTTTAGTCTCGTTCATTAATGTGTCTAAAATTGTTTTACTTGTAATAATATAGGGTTATTACATCTTTCATGTTTTAAGAAGCATACTCAATTAAGCTTTGTTTGTAAAGAGCCGTAGGCTCGATCGATATTGTAGAACCGGATTTTAATCCGGTTTTCGAATTAGAGGATAAAAAAAAGATCGATAGGATGGCCGATATTCTAATATATATATGTTTAGACAAAGCTGGCTAAAATGGATCGTTCCTATGGAACTTTATTTACTGCGGTCGTTATTTAATCAACGGATTAAAATCCGTTGCTATAAAATATATCGTTCCTACGGAACTTTTAGTCTCGTTCATTAATGTGTCTAAAATTATTTTACTTGCAATAATATAGGGTTATTACATCTTTCATGTTTTAAGAATCATACTTAATTAAGCATTATTTATAAAGAGCCGTAGGCTCGACCAATATTGTAGAACCGGATTTTAATCTGGTTTTCGAATTAGGTGATAAAAAAAGATCCATAGGATCGGCCGATATCATATATATGTTTAGACAAAGCTGGTTAAAATGGATCGTTCCTATGGAACTTTTAGTTTCGTTCTTTAATATTCTTGAATTGGTTTACTTGCATTCATAGAAAATTTTTAACAAAAAGGACGATTAATTCGTTGTAAAATATTCCATTTAAGTATAAAAATTTAATGAAATAAAAATAAAAAGTTTTTTTATAAGTATATGTAAATCAATAGTTTGTTTTTAATTTTTTGATTTACAAAGAGTTGCAAATACTTAAAAAACTAGTGATGTAAATTTTTATAAACCCCGCTTTTTTTAAAATTGTAAATACCTTCATTTAATCAGTAAATAGCTAATTTTTGGATTTAGCTGTTGATAACTTATTTTTTGAGGGAAAACGTAAAATAGCGCTTCATGCTGTTGATAACTTTATTTTTAATCGTTATAAATAACTGATTTTTTGATTGTTATAAAATATTATGTGCCTGTTGAAAAAAATCAGATCGACAAGGTTTTTTCTCGCTTTTGCCTGTTGATAATTGAAGCGTTTTTTAACACCAAAAGTCGGTGCTAAAGTAAACTTGTGGTTTAATTTTGTATTAGTAAAAGAGCTGTTACCGATACTTCTTAATGGCTGTTTTCTTTCTGTTTATTTAATAATTAAATACTACTTTCTATGTCAATTTTCGATAAAAGAATAAATTACAAGCCGTTTGAATATCCTGAGGTATTACAATTCACAGAAGCTATTAATAAAGCCTATTGGGTACATACAGAGGTCGATTTTACTGCTGATACGCAGGATTTTCACTCTCACTTAAATGCTGCTGAAAAAACAGCCATTAAAAACAGTCTTTTAGCCATTGCACAAATTGAAGTTGCTGTAAAAAGCTTTTGGGGTAACATCTACGAGCATTTTCCAAAACCGGAATTTAACGGTTTAGGAAGCACCTTTGCGGAATGTGAATTTAGACATTCTGAGGCTTATTCGCGTCTTCTTGAAGTTTTGGGATACAATGATGAATTCGAAAAGTTAATGGACATTCCGGTAGTTCGCAAGCGTGTAGATTATCTTTCGAAAGTATTGCAGGATACAAAATCACAGGATAATAAAAAATATGTAGTATCGCTTATATTATTCAGCATTCTAATTGAAAACGTATCCTTATTTAGTCAGTTTGCTATTTTGTTGTCTTTTACAAGATTCAAAGGCTACATGAAAAATGTAAGCAATATTATTGCCTGGACTTCTATCGATGAACAAATTCATGCTAATGGTGGAATTTACATCATCAATAAAATACGCGAAGAGTTTCCGGATTATTTTGACGAAGAAACATTGGCTGTCGTTACACAGACCGTTAAAGATTCAATTGGTGTAGAATCTGATATATTAGACTGGATTTTTCAGGACGGAGAAATAGAGAGCATCAAGAAAAAAGACCTTGTTAATTTTATGAAATTCAGAATAGACGAAAGTCTGGTTCAAATAAATATTCCAGCCGTATTTAATGTTTCTCAGGAAGATTACAAAGCAATGGCCTGGTTTGAAGAAGAAGTTTTTGCGAACAGTCTGGATGATTTCTTTGCAAAGCGACCGGTAGAATATACGAAACACGATAAGAGTATAACGGCAAACGACCTTTTTTAATCTGCAATATAATACAATGAATACAATAGAAACAAAAATACTTCCGTTGAGCGAAGATGATAATAAAATGTGGTGGAAAAATTCTGAAAGCGAACAAATCTTAAATAGAGGATACCTTTTAAAAGGAGAAACTATCGAAGGCGCAATCGACAGAATTTGTACAGCGGCAGCCAAAAGACTTTACAAACCAGAACTAAAAGAATCATTTGTAGAAATGATCGAACGCGGATGGATGAGTATAAGTTCTCCGGTTTGGGCGAATATGGGAACAGAGCGCGGATTGCCAATTTCTTGTTTTAATGTTCACGTGCCGGATAAGATCGAAGGTATTACACATAAATTAGGTGAAGTAATCATGCAAACCAAAATTGGAGGAGGAACATCCGGTTATTTTGGAGAAATGCGTGAAAGAGGAAGTGCCGTTACAGATAATGGAAAAAGTAGTGGTGCAGTAAGTTTTATGAAGCTTTTTGATACCGCAATGGATACCATTTCGCAAGGTGGTGTGCGTCGTGGCGCATTTGCAGCTTATTTAGATATCGATCATCCGGATATTGAAGAATTTCTGAAAATAAAAAGTATCGGAAATCCAATCCAGAATTTGTTTAGCGGAATTTGCGTTCCGGATTACTGGATGCAGGAAATGATCGACGGAGATAACGAAAAACGTCAATTGTGGGCAAAAGTATTAGAGAGTCGTCAGCAAAAAGGATTACCATACATCTTTTTTAGTGACAATGTAAATAAGAACAAACCACAAGTTTATAAAGATCAAAATCTTCGCATCAACGCAAGCAACTTGTGCAGCGAAATTATGTTACCGTCAGATATTGATGAATCTTTTATTTGCTGCCTTTCTTCTATGAATCTGGAATTGTATGAAGAGTGGAAAGATACAGAAGCGGTAAAATTGGCAATCTTCTTTTTAGATGCCGTTTTACAGGAATTTATAGAAAAAACAGAAGGCAATTATTATCTTGGAGCAGCCAATCGTTTTGCTAAAAGACACCGTGCATTAGGACTTGGAGTATTAGGATGGCATTCGTATTTGCAAAAAAATATGATTCCGTTTGAAGGAATGGAAGCCAAATTAAAGACCACAGAAATCTTTAAAAACATTAGCGAGAAAGCAGACAAAGCGAGTCAGGATTTAGCCAGAATATATGGTGAACCGGAATTGCTAAAAGGATACGGAAGACGTAATACAACTACGATGGCAATTGCTCCTACAACATCTTCTTCGGCAATTTTAGGACAAACTTCGCCGGGTATTGAGCCTTTTAGTAGTAATTACTATAAAGCCGGATTAAGTAAAGGTAATTTTATGCGTAAAAATAAATACCTTAAAAAATTATTGGAAGAAAAAGGATTAGATAACGAAGAGGTTTGGCGTGAAATCATGCTTAACGGAGGAAGCGTACAGCACATGAGTCAGTTAAGTGCTCATGAAAAGGATGTATTTAAAACCTTTAAAGAAATCAGTCAGTTAGAAATCGTACAGCAAGCCGCGATCAGACAAAAATTTGTAGATCAGGGGCAAAGTTTAAACTTAAACATTCCGGCAGAATTAGCAATCAAAGAAGTAAATCGACTTATAATTGAAGCGTGGCAGTTAGGAATCAAGAGTTTGTACTACCAGCGTAGCCAAAGTGTCTCTAAAGAACTTGTTACAAGTCTTGTGAGCTGCAGCAGTTGCGAATCATAAAAATCAAAAGCCAAATCTTATTCAGATTTGGCTTTTTTTATGCAAAATAGTTTCTTTATTTAAAATTTTTCAAAAATAATTAATAAATAAAAGAGCGTTCATTCATTTATTATTTTATCTTTGCTGAAAAATAATATAGAATGCGTGTAAGAGATGTTGATAAAGAAAATCTAGTTATAGAAAATGCTATTGATCAAATCGTTAGAGATGGTTTTCAGGGTTTTAGCATGAATAAGCTTGCTAAGGCTTGTTCTGTTTCTGTAGCGACTTTATACATTTATTACAAAGACAAAGACGATTTAATACAAAAAATAGGCGCAAAGATTGCACTAAAGTTTTTTGCGGGTACTGTAAAAGGCTTTTCGCCAGAAATGTCATTTGCAGAAGGATTATGGACACAGTGGGAAAACCGGGCTCATTTTACCATGTTATATCCAAAAGAAGTTGCCTTTTTTGAAATCGTAAAGCATTCTCCACATGCTGAAGTAATATTAGATTCTATCGAAGAGTTTTCGGCTTTTAGAGCTATTATGAAAAGGTTTATCGATAATGCAATAGAAAACAAAGATGTGGCGCCAATGGCTTTTGAAGCTTTTTGGAGTGTTGCTTATGGTCCTTTGTATACGTTATTGAACTTTCATACGGAGGGTAAGAGTATGGGAGGAAAACCATTTAAACTTACCACAGAAATTATGAGGGATGCTTTTCAGGCAACCATAAAAGGATTAAAACCTTAGAAATCATGGAAAGAGATTTACATTACATACATGTTTTTAAAACAAATATCAGACAGCTAGATCCTGTTTGCGAGATGAAAAATGCATTAGACAATCACAAAGATATTCTGGAATGGAGTATTGATTGTGAAGATGTTGATTGTGTTCTTCGTGTTGTTTCTGAAACATTGCTTCCGGAAACTATTATCAATTTAATTCAACAGTTTGGTTACCAGTGTCAGGAACTGAACTAACAAAAAATACATTTATATATGGAAAAAAATACAATACAGATTCCTGCTTTTACATTGAATCAAAAAATATTAATTGCCATACTTGCGCTGTTGCAGTTTACGGTAATTTTAGACTTTATGGTCATCTCTCCATTAGGCGATATACTGATGAAAACACTGGACATGACCACAGCAAATTTTGGTTTTGCCGTTTCTGCCTATGCTTTTAGTGCCGGAGCTTCAGGGTTATTAGCAGCTGGTTTTGCTGACAAATTTGACAGAAAAAAACTGCTGATCTTTTTTTATACCGGATTTATAATAGGAACCTTCTTTTGTGCGCTTTCAAACAGTTACGAAACGTTGCTTATGGCAAGAATTGTAACAGGTCTTTTTGGAGGTGTAATTGGTTCTGTTTCATTGGCTATCGTAACGGATTTGTTTATGATTCAACAACGCGGACGTGTTATGGGATTCATACAAATGGCCTATGCTAGCAGCCAGATTTTAGGAATTCCGGTTGGTTTGTATTTTGCAAATCATTGGGGCTGGCATTCTTCTTTTATTATGATTGCCGTTTTGGGAATATTTATTCTTATTGCCATTATTACACAAATGCAGCCCGTAAACAAACACTTAGAATTACAATCAGATAAAAATGCTTTTCTGCATTTATGGGATACACTGAGCAACAAGAATTATCAGATAGGTTTTATGGCAATTGCTTTTCTTTCAGTAGGAGGTTTTATGCTACAGCCTTTCGGAACGGCTTTCCTGGTAAATAATATTCATATAAGCCATCTGGAGCTGCCAATGGTATTTTTCTTTACCGGACTTTCAGTACTATTTATCATGCCGATAATAGGAAAACTGAGTGATAAAGTGAGCAAGTTTAAATTGTTTACAGCAGGATCATTGCTTTCTATAATCATGGTAATCGTTTATACCAATTTGGGTCCAATTCCGCTTTGGCAAGTTGTAGTGCTCACTATGATTATGTTTATGGGAATCATGAGCCGTATGGTTCCGGCAACAACACTTAATACTGCAATTCCCGATATGAAGGATCGCGGGGCATATATGGCGATAACAGCATCTCTTCAACAAATTGCGGGCGGAATAGCGGCGGTAGCAGCAGGATTTATTGTACATCAGGAAACAAAGACTTCACCATTAGAGAACTATGATATTTTAGGTTATGTAATTGCTGTTGTTACCTTTTTTAGCGTCTTTCTAATATGGAGAGTAGATAAATTAGCGAAATCAAAAGACAAAACAATTGTTGTTCCTACTACCATAGAATAAATAATTACAATCTAGATTAATAAAGTCCTGAGAACGAAATGTTTTCAGGACTTTTTTTGTGCCATTTTCTAAAAGTTAAAAATTATGTAATGTGACGAAGTTAAAAAGTTAAAATTTTACTTAGAATTTATAATATTCTTACAGTAAATCTGTTATTATAAAAGGTTGATTGGATTATTTTTGTTTAAAATAAGATATTGTTTAATGATAATTAATTTTTTAGTTTAAAAAATGATAATTATTCAAAAATAAAATTGAAAAATCGTTTTAGTAAATATTTTGTATACATTTGTTAGAGCACTTACATATTTACTAAAACTTTCCCAACTGAATGAAAAGGATTACCATAAAAGACATCGCTACAGAGGCACAGGTATCTATTTCGACAGTATCTTTTGTAGTTAATGGAAAAGGTGAGAAAATGGGAATTAGTGCATCAGTAATTAAAAAAGTACAGCAGGCAGCAAAAAAGCTTAATTACAGACCAAGTATGATTGCTACAAGCCTTAGAACAGGCAAAACTCGATCTATTGGTTTAATTGTCGAAGACATTTCGAATCAGTTTTTTGCAGAGCTTGCCAGAGTAATCGAAGATGAAGCAAAGAGTATCGATTACAGAGTTTTTTATTGCAGTACCGGAGGAGATGATAAATGTTCTGAAGAGTTAATTCATAGTTTGCTGCAAGCCAATGTTGACGGTTTTATTATTACACCAACAAAGAATCTAGAACAAAGTATTGATCATCTTCTAAAATTAAAAAAACCGGTAGTATTAATCGACAGGTTTTTTCCGGGACAGGAAGTAAGTCATGTGGTGATGGATAATTATGAAGCATCAAACTCGGCAACTAAATTTTTGATCGATAAGGGATGTAAGAATATTGCAGTTGTCAACAATACATCTGACATGATGCAAATGAAATTAAGACAAGACGGATGTACAGATGCATTGAAAGAAGCAAAGATTTATAAGGAATCGTTGGTTTATAAAATGGATTACAATATAGATGAGGACATAAGAACTGACGCTGCAATTCGTTTTTTTGAAAAAAATGTACCAATCGATGGCGTTTTGTTCTTAGCAAACTATATGGGATTGACCGGGCTTCAGGCTTTTAAAAGAATGGGTGTAAAAATACCGGAAGATATTTCGGTCATTGTTTTTGACGATCATGAAAGTTTTAAACTGCATACGCCAATGATAACCGTAGTAGCGCAGCCCATAAAAGAAATTGCAGTCAAGTCGATTCATTTACTGGCAAGTCAGATGAAAAATGCGGAAAGCTTTGAAATCGAAAAGAGTTTAAAAAAAGGCAAATTAATTATAAGAGAATCAGTAAAAAAATAAAAGGAAAAGCTAAAAAGTAAGGAAACAAATTGATTTGTTTTTTTTTACCCTTTTTTCCTAAATCGTTTTAGTAAATAGATTACAGAGTGCAAAAAAAAAGTTCTGTCGTACAGCATTCTGAAATTTTTAATTATAAAACCAAGTATGCAGAACAAACAAAAACAAAAATAAATAACCAAAAAAAATGCTTATGAAACGATTATTAGCAGTGTTAGGAATGGTGTTGCTTAGCAGTTTAGGAGCTGTTGCGCAGAATCGATTAATAACAGGCATAGTAACAGATGCGGAGAACAAGGGAGTTGTTGCCGCATCAGTAGAAGTTCAGGGAAAACCATTTAACGCCATGACAGATGTTGAAGGTCGGTTTAAGATGAATGTTCCGGAAGGTAAGGTTACATTAAAAATCTCTTCTATGGGCTTTGTCTCAAAATCAGTAGTACTTCAGGAAACAGAAACAAAAGTAACGGTGCAGTTAGCAGAAGATGCACAAGAACTAAAAGATGTGGTAGTAACATCTTTTGGTGTAAAAAAACAAAAGAAAAGTTTAGGTTATGCGGTAGCAGAGCTTAAAGGAGAAGAACTAACAAAAAATAAAGAAGTTAACTTAGGAAATTCGCTTCAGGGTAAAATTGCCGGAGTTAACGTTTCTGCACCAACCTCAGGACCATCAGGTTCAAGCCGTGTGGTTATTCGAGGAGCTACATCAGCTTCTGGATTAAACCAGCCTTTGTATGTAGTCGATGGAATTCCGATCGATAACAGTCAGCAGGGAAATGCAGGAATGTATGGTGGTGCTGATAAAGGGGATGGAATGTCTTCTTTCAATCCGGAAGATATTGCTACAATCTCGGTTCTTAAAGGTAGTGCCGCTTCTGCGCTTTACGGATACAGAGGATCAAACGGTGTTATTTTAATTACTACTAAAAAAGGAAGAAACAACACAGGATTAGGTGTAGATTTTAGTACCAATTCTACGTTCAATACTCCTATGAATCTTTTAAAATGGCAAGATCAATACGGAGCCGGAGCACCGGTAGAAGGTGTTGCAACACGATTTGGTAATTTACAGGAATTTAGAGATAGTTACTACTTTGCGTGGGGAGATAAATATGACGGAACACCTTCTTTGGCGCTCGACGGATCGACACAACCTTACAAGGCATACGGAAAAGATAATGTTAAAAACTTTTACAGAACAGGTTTTTCATTCAGTAATACATTAGCTATTTCAGGAGGAAATGAAAGTACTAACTTCAGATTGTCTTTTGGAAATACTAAAGACGAATCGATCATGCCGGGAACTAATTTTGGAAGAAATAACGTTTCGTTAAGTTTAAATTCAGCAGTAAACGAAAAAATAAGCATCGAAGCCAATGCGCAATACGCTTCAGAGAAAAGTCATAACCGACCTTATTTGAATGATTCGCCAAAGAATGCTTCTTTCCCTGTTACTTTTTTAACACCGGGAACAGATATCAGATCACTTCGTAATGCTTATGATGAAAATGGTGGAGAAGCAGATTATTTCGGGACCAATTTATACCATACCAATCCTTATTTTGCAACGCAGGAAGGTCTTAATGATGATCTTAGAAAACGTTTTATAGGATCAGCAAAAGTAAATTATAACATTACAGATAAAATTTATGCTAAAGCTGTTCTGGGTATCGATGATATCAATTACGAAATAACAGAAATAGAGCCAACAGGTATTAACTATTCAATAGGTGGAGCTTATGATAATAGAGTTGAAACCCGTTCAGAGGTAAATGCTTCAGGATATTTAGGATACAAAGGTGATTTGGCAACCAATCTTTCGCTAGATGCTTTTGTTGGAGCCAACCGCCAGCACAACCGATACAGCGGTATCAAAATGAGAGGAGTTAATTACATCGTACCTTTTAAATATTTCTACGGAAATACAACGCCTGAAAAAACAGAAAAAATATTCTCAGAAAGTGAAGTAAACTCTCTTTTTTATTCAGCAGATTTAGGATACAAAGATTTCTTATATCTTAGTTTAACAGGTCGTGAGGATTGGTTTTCTACATTAGATCCTTCTAACAACAGTACGTTTTATCCATCTGTAAGTACGAGTTTTATTTATTCAGAAGTATTAAAACTACCGGAATGGATGACATACGGTAAATTAAGAGCTGGTTGGGGTAACGTTGGAGGTGCTTTACCGGAAGCCTATGCTTTACAGCTTACTTACCTTGCTCCGGACGGGCAGACAAATTCTCTGGGACAGCCAATTTTAGGAATCAATGGAGAAACAGTTCCTAACAAATTTTTAAAACCATATAACGTAAGTACAATCGAGTTTGGTTTCGAAAATACATTTTTCAATAACAGATTAAGTACCGATTTAACATTCTATAGCAAGAGAACAACAAATGATATTACTGATGCTGATATTTCTCAAACTTCAGGATACAGAACGACTAAAATAAACGTGGGAGAAATTCTGAATCAGGGAGTTGAATTTGCTATCAATTTAAAAGCAGTAAAAACGCCAAATTTCTCCTGGAGCGTTGGTTATAATATTGCTTATAATGATAGTGAAGTTATTAGTCTTTCAGATAAAATTACAACCAAATCATTAGAAGGAAACAGAGACGCAAGAGCATCTGTAGTTTTAGAAAAAGGACAGCCTTTTGGAGTAATTAAGGCTTATGATTATTTAAGAGATGCTAACGGTACAGTTGTTTTGGATTCGCAAGGAAGATTTATGAGAGGGGATTTAATTATTGCAGGTCAGGGTGTTGCTCCAACTTCAATGGGATTAACAAATGACTTCTCGTATAAAAACTTCACACTATCTGTTTTTGTAGATGCTAAATTTGGAGGCGATATTTATTCTGCTACCAACCAATTAGGAACACGTTACGGATTATCAGATACTACACTTGAGGGTCGTGAAACCGGAGTGGCCGTAAGTGGAGTAGATGTAGACGGAAATCCGGTAAACACAACTGTTTCTGCTTATGATTACTGGAGAAGTTATAGCGATGTAACCTCAAATTTTGTTTACAATGCCGATTTTGTAAAGTTAAGAGCGGTTTCTTTTGGGTATAATTTTCCGAAAGAATACATTGAGAAAACCCCATTTCAATCCATCAGTTTAGCTTTCTCTGCTCATAATTTATGGACAATTTACAGCAATACGCCAAACATCGATCCAGAGTCAAACTATTCAAACAGTAATGCTCAAGGACTTGAAAGAGCAACTATGCCTTTGACAAGAAACTACGGTTTAACGCTTAATGTCAAATTCTAATAAAAAAAAGATGAAAAATAAATTTATAAAAATATTTTGTATCGCAATTGTTAGTGCCATGACAGTAGCATCATGCGACAAAGGATTCGAAGAAATGAATACGAATCCAAATGCATTGACAGATCCTGCAATCAATTCGATGTTTACGCTGGCTGAAATTTATGTAGACGGACAAGATTTTTCGAATACCAGAGGAAACAATATCTACGCTGCACAAATCGTACAGCACTTTTCGGCATTAACGGGTGCCGGATCAAAATACGCTTATTCTTCAGAATATTCAGGAGCTTTATTCGGAGAATCGTATGGTAAAGGATTGAATCAGATTTTTCAATTAATGTCAGTTCTTCCGGACACACCGGAGAGTTCTAACATGCGCCAGGCATGCCGAATTATGAAAGTTTTTCTGTTTCAGAAATTGACAGATACTTACGGAGATATTCCATACTTTGAAGCAGGACAAGGATATAACGGAAATGTATTTGCACCTAAATACGATACTCAGGAAGCGATTTACAATGACCTTTTAAAAGAGTTAGATGAAGCCGGAGATGCTCTGGATGCTGGAAAACCTTTTGCAGGAAATGCCGATTTGTATTACCAAAGCGATGTTGCAAGATGGAAAAAACTAGCCAATTCTTTAATGCTTAGAGTAGCCATGCGTTTGTCTAAAGTAAATGAACCAAAAGCAAAAGAATATGTAGAAAAAGCATTTGCAAAAGGTGTATTTACATCAAATGATGATAGTTTGGTTTTAGAGCATGAAGCAGGACCTCCGGGAGTAAAAACCAATCCAATTACTTCTGCCTGGGTTAGAAATGATTTAAATGGAGGAGATTCAAACATTAAATTCAGTAAAACCTATATTGATTTACTACAAAGCACAAACGATCCACGTTTGAGAATTTATGCTAAAATAGAATCTACAGGCGATAATTCACCGGCAAGCCAGCAAGGTCTTGCTAACGATGCAAAAGAATTTCCTGGTGGAGACAAGAAACTTTTTTCAGATCCAAACACATCTACCGTATTGCGTTACGATGCGCCTACTTTGATTCTTTCGTATGCTGAGGTACAATTTATATTGGCAGAAGCAGCAGTTAAAAACTGGAATGTGGGCGGAACAGCACAGCAATATTATGATAATGGAGTAAAAGCAGCAATGGACATTCTGACGATTTTTGGAGATAAGGTACCAGCTGTTTCAGCTACAGAATACAATACCTATATCACAACCTATCCTTTTAAATCAGCCGGAACAGAAAGTGAAAAAATAGAGCAGATCATTACGCAAAAATGGATTTTGTTATTGTTTAATGGTTTCGAAGCATTTTCAGAATACAGAAGAACCGGATTTCCTGTTTTAGTGCCTGTTAATGATCCTTTAGGACAAACAAACGGAACTATTCCGAGAAGATTAATTTACGATCAGTCAGAACTTTTAACTAATCCGGATAATTATAAAGAAGCAATTCAGCGTCAGGGATTAGATTTAATGACTACCAGAATATGGTGGGATAAATAAAAAGTAATATTTAAGTTGGTTAAAATAAGTCAGGCGGCTATTGGTTTGCTGTTTGGCTTATTTTTTTTAAGGGACTAAGGTTCTAAGTTGCTGAGATTCTAAGGTTTTTTGTAGAAATGCACATCATGTAGAGATGCACTGCTGTGCATCTTAATACTGTAGATGCATCTTAAATATACAATGATTTGATAGAGACACAACAATTTTATGTTCTCGTTTAAATCGATTAAATTCGTGTGATCCCTTTTTTGATCATACAAGTCAAAAAAAAAAGAATATGTTTATAAAATTGAATAAAATAGTCATTAGCGGAGTGTTTGCCTTAAGTCTGTGTTTTAATCATTCGGTTATCTCACAACAAAAAAAAGTCAAACAAGCAAACGTAGATTACACCAAATATGTAGATCCGTTAATTGGTTCTGCAGGTCACGGACATGTATTTGTGGGTGCCAATGTTCCTTTTGGAGCAGTTCAGTTAGGACCTGTAAATATTTTTGAAGGATGGGATTGGTGCAGTGGTTACAATTATGCGAGTAATACCATCTTAGGTTTTACACACACGCACCTAAGCGGAACTGGAATTGGAGATTTGAATGATATATTACTATTACCCGTTACCGGAAAAGTACCTCTTTTTAAGGGAACAAAAGAAGATATGGTAAACGGTTACGGTTCTTACTTCTCTCATAAAAATGAAATAAGCAAAGCCGGTTACTACAGTGTTGTACTGGATAAATACAAAATCAAAGCAGAATTAACAGCCAGCGAAAGAGTTGGTTTTCATAAATACACCTTTAATTCCGCCGCAGATGCACATGTTTTGTTAGACTTAGCAGATGGCATTGGATGGGATAAACCAGTAAAAACATACATTAAAAAAATAAACGAAACCACAATTTCAGGATATCGTTTCTCTACGGGATGGGCTACAGATCAGCGTATTTATTTTACAATGGAATTTTCAGAGCCAATTTCAAACATATCACTTTATGATGATAAAACAGCTGTAAAAGGAACAGAAGGAGAAGGGCTTCAAATGAAAGCCGTTCTTGATTTTGGAGCATTAAAGAATAAACAGGTTTTAGTTAAAGTTGGTATATCTCCCGTTAGTTCAGAAAATGCTGCTGCAAATATAAAAGCTGAAATTCCAAATTGGGATTTTGATGCTGTTGCAAAAGAAGCGACTTCAAAATGGAACGCCGAATTGAATAAAATTCAGATCGAAGCCGATGCAAAAACAATGAAAGTTTTTTACACAGCATTGTATCACACCATGTTTGCACCATCTATTTTTAATGATGCAAACAAAGACTACAGAGGAACAGATAAAAAAGTCTACGAAAAAGCAGACTTTACCAATTATACAACTTTCTCACTTTGGGATACCTATCGCGCCTTGCATCCTTTGTACACCATTACACAACCGGAAAAAATTAATGATATTGTAAAATCCTTTTTAGCCATTTACCAGCAACAAGGCAGATTACCTGTTTGGCATTTAATGGGGAACGAAACCAATACGATGAATGGGAATCACTCCATTGCTGTTATTGTAGATGCCTATTTAAAAGGATATCGCGATTACGACACAGCCTTAGCATACGAAGCCATCAAAAAGACAGCCATGCAAACGCGAGACGGAATGGATTATGTGCAGGAACTCAAATATATTCCTGCAGATAAAGTTGTAGAATCTGTAGGGAACGCTTTAGAATATGCTATCGATGATTATTGTATCGCCTTGATGGCAAAAGCTTTAAATAAAACAGAAGACTACGATTATTTCTCAAAAAGAGCTAATTTGTACAAACAATACTTTGATAAAGAAACCACCTTTATGCGTGGAAAATTGACCGACGGAAATTGGAGAACACCTTTCAATCCGCTTTCCTCTGTGCATAGAAAAGACGATTATGTAGAAGGAAATGCATGGCAATACACGTGGCTGGTTCCTCAGGATCCTTATGGTTTAATTGAATTGTTTGGAAGTGAAGAAAAGTTTCTTGCCAAATTAGATGCTCTTTTCTTATTGACAGATAAAGTAGAAGGCGAAGATGTTTCTCCGGATATTAGCGGTTTAATTGGGCAATATGCACAAGGAAACGAACCGAATCATCATATTCCGTACTTGTATGCGTATGCAGGACAACCTTGGAAAACAGCCGAGTTAATTCGGGATATCGATACTAAGTTTTATTCTGAAAAACCGGACGGATTGTGTGGAAATGAAGATTTAGGGCAAATGTCAGCTTGGTACAACTTTTCGGCGATGGGATTTTATTCTGTTAATCCTGCAAACGGAGTATATGTGTTAGGAAGTCCTCTTGTAAATTCAGCAGTAATCCATCATAAAGAAGGTATTTCATTTACGTTGAAAGCAATAAACAACAGTAAAACAAACCTGTATATTCAAAAAGCAGAATATAACGGAAAGCCGTATACCAAATCATACATTACACATGATATGATTGTAAAAGGCGGAGAATTGAAATTGTACATGGGAAGCAAGCCATCTAAAACATTTGGAGTTAAAAAAGAAGACAGGCCTTTTTGATTTTAGATTTTAGAATGTAGATTTTAGATTTTAGATTTTGAATTTACGTAGTAGGATCGTTACGTTACGTTTCCTAACAGGTTTTTAAAATCTGTTAGATATAATAGTAGGTATAATATAAGTTACAATTAGGTATAAGTAGTATAAAATTAGAAAAATAATACCTAACAGGTTTTAAAAACCTGTTAGGATAACAACAGAAAGTATGAAAATAAAGACTTTACTTTTTTTAGGATTATTACAATGTTGCGTTTTTGCAAGTGCACAGGACAAAGTTTTGGAGCCTGTAGAATATGTCAATCCATTAATGGGTACACAATCGTTGCACAATCTTTCTAACGGAAATACCTATCCCGCAATTTGCAGACCTTGGGGAATGAACTTCTGGACGCCACAAACCGGTAAAATGGGTGATGGATGGGCGTATGTTTATACAGCAGAAAAAATTAGAGGATTCAAACAAACACATCAGCCTTCACCTTGGATGAATGATTACGGACAATTTTCGATCATGCCCGTAACAGGTAAATTAGTTTTTGACGAAACAGAACGTTCCAGCTGGTTTAGTCATAAAGCTGAGGTATCAAAACCGTATTATTACAGTGTCTATCTGGCAGATTATGATGTTACAACAGAAATTACAACCACAGAGCGAGCAGCTCATTTTCAGATAACATTTCCAGAGAACGAACAATCTTCAATTGTAGTTGATGCTTTTGATAGAGGTTCATACATCAAAATAATCCCTTCAGAAAATAAAATTATAGGCTACACAACCCGAAACAGCGGTGGTGTTCCGAAGAATTTTAAAAACTATTTCGTATTACAATTCGATAAACCTTTTTTAGCTAATTATACCTGGCAGGATAAAACTTTAGAAAAAAATAATTTAGAAAGAACAAGCAATCACGTAGGTGCCGTTGTAACTTTTAAAACCAAAAAAGGTGAAGTAGTAAATGTAAAAGTAGCTTCATCCTTCATTAGTCCTGAACAAGCTGAGCTGAACTTGAAAAATGAGTTAGGAAATACTTCCTTTCAGGAAACCGTTGCAGCATCAAAAAAAGAATGGAGCAAAGTCTTAGATAAAATTACTGTAGAAGGAGGAAGCACAGAACAGTTAAAAACATTCTATTCTTGTTTGTATCGTGCCACTTGTTTTCCGCAAAAACAATACGAAATAAACGAAAAAGGAGAAACGGTGCATTACAGCCCGTACAACGGAAAAGTATTGCCGGGATATATGTTTGCAGGAACCGGTTTTTGGGATACTTTCCGAGCTCTTTACCCTTTACTAAATTTAGTATACCCAGCCATAAACACAGAAATGCAGGAAGGCTTAATCAACGATTATAAAGAAGGCGGATTCCTGCCGGAATGGTCAAGCCCGGGCTTTAGAAATGTCATGGTAGGGAACAATTCGGCATCGGTAGTTTCAGATGCTTTTATAAAAGGATTACGTGGCTATGATATTAACACGCTTTATGATGCTTTGATTCATGGCGCTAATAACGAAGGACCATTGGAGGCAGTGGGAAGAAAAGGAGTTTCGTATTACAACAGTTTAGGATATGTACCTTATAATGTAAAAATCGACGAAAGTGCGGCAAGAACACTGGAATATGCCTACGATGATTTTGCGATCTGGAAATTAGCGAAAGCGTTGAATCGTCCTAAAAAAGAAATTGCGTTGTTCGAAAAGAGAATGATGAATTATAAAAAGCTGTATAATCCTGTAATTGGTCTAATGAGCGGTAAAAATCTGGACGGAAGTTTTCCGGCTGATTTTAATCCATTTAAATGGGGAGATGCTTTTACAGAAGGCAATAGCTGGCATTACAGCTGGAGTGTCTTTCATGACATACAAGGTTTGATAGATTTGATGGGTGGAGAAAAGAAGTTTACAGCCAAATTAGATGCTGTTTTTACAACACCTCCAATCTTCGACGAAAGTTATTACGGTTCCGTTATTCATGAAATTCGCGAAATGCAGATCATGAATATGGGACAATACGCACACGGAAACCAGCCAATTCAACACATGATCTATTTGTACAATTATGCAGGTGAACCTTGGAAAACACAATTTTGGTCCAGAGAAGTAATGAATCGTTTTTATAAGCCTACTCCGGATGGTTATTGTGGAGACGAGGATAACGGACAAACTTCTGCCTGGTACATTTTCTCTGCAATGGGATTTTATCCTGTTTGTCCTGCAACAGATCAGTATGTTTTAGGTGCGCCATTGTTTAAAAAAGTGACTTTAAAATTAGAGAACGGAAAACAATTGGTTGTAAATGCGCCTGAGAATTCAGATGAAAATAAATACGTTAACGAAGTAAAATGGGATAACTCAAATTATCCGGATAATTACATCAATCATTTTGAGATGCTAAAGGGAGGAGAATTAAACTTCAACATGAGCAGTTCACCTAATTTAAACAGAGGGACTTCGACAAAAAATTATCCGTATTCGTATTCAACTTCAAAATAATATCTAGCAATAGATAATAAATTCAGCTTGGGTTTTTATTGGTCGAAAAAAGTAAGCTGAAATCAAAAAGAATCTGTTCTAAACTATTTTAGGAACAGATTCTTTTTTTTGTTTAAAACGATGAATTTTTTAACAGGCATAATTGTTTTTCGATGTTTTTAAACTCTGAACAATCAGAAAAAAATAATGTCTCTTTTTTTTTATAAAAACTTAAAATTATCATGAAAAAGTAAAAAACAACAAAATATTAACAAATAACAACATATTGATTGCTAGATATTTAATTTTGTTTTGATCGGATTCTAATGTTATTCTAATGTTGAGGAGTTAATTTAGTTTTAACTTGCCGCCAAATATTTTTTGAGATAAAATCACAATCGGTGAGACCTTTAATACAAGCCTTTTATATCATTTTTGAACTAAAAATAAATTAGCGTTGAGACTAAAGATTTTCAATTTTAGAAATTGATTTTTTTACAAGTCTTTTTATGATTTAACAGGTGGTGAATTTTTTTATTTTTTAGTAAATGCTGAATAGAATTAAAAATAGTCTTTTATGTAAATGCCTTCAGGCGTTACTAATTGGGTACTTTTTAATTAGCAGTATGAACATCTCCAATAGTGTTGGCAGAATTATAAATGATAATGCTGAGGTGCAAACTGTCAAAGGAATGACCTGCAATTTTCTTAAAAAAATATTTAAGTGTGATGCAATTCCGGAAGAAGTTGACGATTACAAAACAAAAGACTCAAAGACAGCTAAGCTTGCAAAGGGAATTCCTTTGTTAGATTACTTGATTCCTTTAGATACTCCATTACCTGGCTTATACTTTTATATGGAGTCTAAAGGAAAAAACTATATCAATAACCCCATCTTCTCATTTGGGTTTCACGGTAAAATTCATTTACCTCCTCCCGAATTTATCGTATAAATACACGTTTTTTTTTGTAGTTTTAGAAGAAATTCTGCAATATCTTACTATGGTTTTTACCGTAGGTTAACATCTATCTATTAATTTTGTATTTATATATAAATTTATGACACCATTTAAACGTTTCTATAATTTACTAAAGCTGGATAAGCGCGATGTATATCAGATTATATTCTACGCTGCTTTTGCCGGTTTGGTAAACCTCTCTTTGCCACTCGGAATTCAGGCGATTATTAACTTTATTCAGAGCGGTCAGCTAAGTGTTTCCTGGATTGTTTTAGTTATTCTGGTTACCATTGGCGTAGGTTTCGGAGGAGTACTTACCATATTACAATTGCGAATTGTAGAGAATTTGCAACAGCGCATTTTTGTACGATCGTCATTTGAATTTGCTTACAGAATGCCTTTAATTAAATTTAAAGAATTATACTCTGAATACGCTCCGGAAAAAGCAAACCGATTTTTTGATACTTTGATGGTACAAAAAGGAACTGCGAAACTTTTACTGGATTTCTGTACCGCTTTTTTACAAGTTGGATTAGGAATTATATTATTGGTTTTATATCATTCCTTCTTTACCGTAATCGGATTATTGTTTATTGCGATTCTGTATATAATCTTTAAATTTTCATACAAAGACGGACTTGAAACAAGTCTTAACGAATCGAAGTTTAAATATAAAGTAGCTGCATGGATTCAGGAAATAGCGCGTAACCGTGAAAGTTTCCGTAAAAAAGGAAGTTTTGAATATGCCTTAGAAAGAAATGACGGCTATGTAACTGAATATGTAAATTACCGTGAGAAACATTTTCAGGTAATGAAAAAACAATACATTCAGCTTACTATTTTCAAAATTATTGTTACCGCAGCATTATTATCGATAGGAGGATTTTTAGTAATTCACCATCAAATGAATATAGGGCAATTTGTGGCAGCAGAAATTGTTATTGTACTTCTGATCAATTCTGTAGAAAAAATCATCTTCGGACTTGAATCTTTCTATGACGTACTTACTTCTGTAGAAAAAATTGGTCAGGTAACTGATTTAGAAATCTCTTGCATTCCAAAAACGGCATCTGTTACTGAGGCAGGAATTAATATCGAAACAGAAAGTCTTGGATACCATTATCCGGGTTTCAACAAAAAGTCACTTAAAAATATTGACCTTAAAATAAATCAGGGCGAAAAAATATTATTACGAGGAACAAACGGTGCCGGAAAAAGTACTTTACTGCGATTACTTTCAGGACTTTTAGAACCGGAAAGCGGTGCAATGTATGTGACTGATAACTATATGAATCGTCTGGACGAAGATGCTTACAGAGCACAGTCAGGAACTTACTTACAAGGCGATAGGCTTTTTGCAGGTTCGATTAGAGAAAATATTCTTTTTGGAAACAAAGCGATTAATAATGATGAGTTAAAATGGGCTTTAGATAATGTGTGTCTTACACCTTATATTAAAACATTTCCAAACGGACTCGAAAATCAAATTCATCCCGATGGAGGAGAACTTTCGGCGTCTGATATTCAAAAAATATTGTTGGCACGTAGTGTTGTAAATAAACCCAATATATTATTCCTGGAAGATCCTGTTGATAAAATGGATGAACTAACTTCCTCAAAAATAGTTGATTTTTTATTTTCTGAAGAACACAACTGGACTGTAATTGTTACCTCTAAGAGTGATATCTGGATGGACAAATGCAACCGTATGATTACGATTGATGATGGGAAAATTACTAATGACATAAAGCTTTAATCATGCTCAACATATCTAAAGATAACAACATAATTATTAGTCCCGGGCAATATACTTCGATAACCAATGTTGCCAGAAGACCACATTATAAAATATTAAACAAAATCATTATTGGATTTTTATTGTTTGCCGTGGCTTGTTTATTTCTGCCCTGGACACAAAATATCTCAGGAAGTGGTTCTGTAACGACTTTAAAACCAGATCAAAGACCACAAACGGTGCACAATGCAATTGCAGGAAGAATCGAAAAATGGTTTGTAAAAGAAGGTGATTTCGTCAAAAAAGGAGATACGATTCTTTTTATTTCAGAGATTAAAGAAGATTACTTCGATCCAAATCTTGTAGGCAATACAAAAGATCAGGTAGATGCTAAAAAAATGGCATTAGAATCTTATGAAGACAAAGTAGGTTCTCTAAACGTACAGGCGCAGTCGCTAAATACAGAAAGAGAATTGAAATTGCAACAGGCGCAAAATAAAATCAAACAAGCGCATTTAAAAATTAAGAGTGACAGTATGGATCTTGAAGCGATTAAAACGCAGTTAAGAATCGCACAGACACAATTTACCCGTTCAACAGCACTAAACAGCGAAGGTTTAAAACCGCTTACTGATGTAGAGCAAAAAAAGCTTAAACTTCAGGAATCTGAGGCTTATATCATTACACAGCAAAATAAATTACTAAGCAGTAAAAATGAATTGATTAATGCTAAAGTTGAAATAAATCGTATTACAGCGGAGTATGCTGAAAAAATATCAAAATCAAGAAGTGATAAATTTACTGCTTTAAGCACGCAATATGATACAAAAGCGCAGGTAAATAAATTGCAGAATCAGTATGTAAATTACAGTATTCGAAATGGGTTGTATTACATTACAGCACCACAAAGCGGATACGTAAACAGAGCTTTGCTGGCTGGTCTTGGAGAAACGATAAAAGAAGGAACTCCTGTAATAAGTATTATGCCGCAAAGCTATGATATTGCTGTAGAAACTTACGTAGAACCAATTGATCTTCCGTTGGTACACCGCGGAGCAAGAGTTCGTGTCTGGTTTGACGGATGGCCTAGAATTGTATTTTCAGGCTGGCCGGGATTATCGTATGGAACTTTTGGAGGTAAAGTAGTGGCGATCGAAAACTTTATAAGTCCGAATGGAAAATACAGAATACTTATAGCACCTGATGGACACGATAACGAATGGCCAAAACAACTTAGTATAGGAGCCGGTGCGCAAAGTATCGCTTTATTAGAAACCGTTTCGGTATGGTATGAAATGTGGCGTAACCTAAATGGTTTCCCTCCAAATTATTATAAGTCAGATGAAAAAGCAGCAAATGGAAAAGAGAAGAAATAATATGAAATACGTAGTATTTTCTTTTTTGTTTTTCTTTGGTTTTTGCACCTCATATAGTCAGGATTTTATTCAGGAAGAGTTAAGCTACAGCGAGTTTTTAGGATATGTAAAAAAATACCATCCCTTGGTAAAACAGGCAAATCTGGAAGTAAGTACGGCACAGGCAAAACTGATGATGGCGCGTGGTGGATTTGATCCTAAAATTGAAGTCGATTACAACAAAAAAGAATTTAAAGGAACCGAATATTATTCGTTATTAAACAGCAGTTTTAAAATTCCGACATGGTACGGAATCGAAATAAAAGCAGGTTTTGACGATACAGACGGTCAATATTACAATCCGCAAAATCGTACACCAAATGCAGGTCTAACCTCATTGGGGCTTAGCGTAGCATTAGGGCAAGGTATGTTTATCAACCAGCGAATGGCCGATGTGCGAGAAGGAAAACTTCAGATAAAACTAAGTGATGCCGAACGTAAACTAAAAGCGATAGCCGTTTTGTACAAAGCAAGTGAAGCTTATTTTGAATGGAGAAAAAGTTATAACGAAGCAGAACTTTACAGAAACTATCTGGGATTTGCCAGTACGCGTTTTAAAGGAGTAAAGAAACTGATTGAATTGGGAGATTCTCCTGCAATTGACAGCGTCGAAGCCAAAATTACAGTTCGAAACAGAGAGCTGAATTTAGAAAATGGAAATCTGAAGTTAGCAAAGGCAAAACTAAATCTGGCGAATTATTTATGGATAGAAAATGTTCCTGTAGAATTGGACGACGTGGTTAAACCGGAACAAAATCTGATTCAGACACTCGAAGAAACATTAAAGACAGATGCCATGTTGGTAAATGTGGAATCACTAGAATCGCATCCTAAAATACAATCCTTAGAAACGAAACTATCGATGCTGGAAATAAGCAGACAGCTCAAGGCTAATATGTTGCTTCCAAAGATAAACGTAGGCTATAATTATATTTCTGAGCCTGTTTACTTTGATTCTTTCAATGCAGATGATTATAAATTTAATGTCGATTTTAGCATTCCTATTTTCTTAAGAAAAGAACGCGGAAGCCTTAAAATTGCCAAATTAAAAATTCAGGATTTAAAGTTCGATATCGAACAGCAAAGGCTGGAACTTAAGAATAAAATAAAAGCACAGCAAACTGAAATCACGTCTTTGAAAAGACAAAAAGTGGTAATAGATAATCTGGTTCAGGACTATCTCACCATGTTAAATTCAGAAGAAAAGTTGTTTTCGTTTGGAGAAAGTTCGATCTTTCTGATCAATTCCAGAGAGAACAATCTGGTAAGTGCAAAACTGTCTCAAATTAGTATAGAGAATCAGTTCTATATTTCAAATGCCGAATTATATAAAATACTCGCAAATCCAGATTAATTTACGAGTAGTAAAATACCACAAAATGTAAAATAAGGTATCATGGAAGTTCCCCACTTCAATTGATTCCCATATAGCTCTCCTGTTGCCCCAAAGGAGCTAGTAATAACCTTAAGGAAGAAAAATTAAAATTTGTACCCGTATTTATTCACGATAAATACGGGTATCGGTTTTACGTGTGATTATTTCACTACAATAATTGCATCAAATTGTACGAAGATAACTTACCCCAAGAATATTTTCGTCATAATGCTGCCCGCATAAACCCTCATTAATCCTCATTTTTTTTAAAAATAAGCCAGCAATGTTACTTGCCCCACATTCTATTGTTTGCTTGTAAAATCGATGTCGTCAGGAATTTTAAAAATACAATACAGAGACAGAATCTATTTCGGAAACTGTAATTGTATCAATAAGAGTAATTAAAATTAAAAACTATATCATTATGCAAATCCCAATTTTAGAGACGAACTGTGGCAGTGATCCTCAATTCGAGCAATTCTTAAACGATTTAAGAAAATCACATTACACCGTTCAGGAAGAAGCCAGAAAACATCAAGCTGAGCTCAGTGGTAAAGATCAGGTTTGTTTAGGACCAAAATTTCCAGTAGAATCCTTTAACTATGAATCAGAATTGGCTCAGTTAACAGAGGATACTTTGTCAGATGAAGAATTAGCAAAAGAAATGTATTCTTTTTTTCAGGGAGTGGCGCGTCCACAATCAGAGTTATCGCTATTTAATATGGTTCCGGAGCCCATGACTACCGCAATAGTTGGTTCCTGTATGGCTACGCTTTACAATGTAAACAGTCTAATGGACGCTTATGGAGGTAAATCACTTTTGATTGAACAAAAAGTAGTAAGAACAATTGGTAAATGGATCGATTGGAATGAAAGCTATGGCATTGCCTGCAATGGAGGAAAATTGACCATGCTGTATGCTGTAAAAGCAGCAATTTCGAAAATTGCACCCGATTCTCAATCTAAAGGAATACCGGATAATTTGGTAGTCATTGCTAATGAAGGAGGACATTATTGTGTAGAACATGTTTGCTCTCTTTTAGGAATAGGAACCGAGAAATGTCTTAGGGGAATTACCGATGAATATGGAAAAATGGATTTGAAAAATCTGGAGCACATAATGGAGATCGAAATTAAAAAAGGAAACAAGATCGCTGCTATAATTTGTTCTGGTGGTACAACCATTAATTTTTTCTGTGACAATACACAAAAAGTAGCTGATTTTGTAGATGAATTTGTTGATAAGCACAAGCTGGATTATCGTCCGCATTTGCATCTCGACAGTGTCATCGGATGGATTTATTTTGCTCTTTTAAAAAAATCAAATGAAGAAATCAGCAATTTTAAAGCGACAGATTTTGTTAAGAATAAATTGATTGAGACTAAAAATCGTTTTCTGGGTTTAGCAACTTTCGATTCTTTTGGTGTCGATTTTCATAAAGACGGATTATGCCCTTATTCCAGTAGTTTTTTTGTTAGTAAAACTGCCGACTGTTTCAATTTACTTAATGATGGAAATTATAAATACGACTCTAAAGATTTTGATTTCGAGCAGTTCAGAGCTTATCGTTATACCCTCGAAAATTCAAAACCGTCTCAGGGAATTTTATCAGCATGGATGGTGTTAAAAAAAATAGGGAGCAAAGGACTTATTCACTATCTGACTCAATTGCATGAAACCCAGTATAAAATTATAAAGGAAATGGAAAAGCAGGGCGTATTTAAGGTGCTCAATAAATGTTCACTTGGATGGGAAGTTGTTTTTGCTATTCATTTTAAAAAATTAGCCGCAGAAAGCGAAGATTTTAATCACGATCAGGCAGCGATGGGCTTTATGCAGCGCTGCTGGGACAAAGTAAACAGAGGAGAAGTTTTTCCATTATTTAGTGTTGTTCCGGATTATAGAATTGATAATGACAGAAACAATACCACTACAGCATTTCTAATTTATCCCATGCAGGGCAATCTTTCACTTTCTTCTATAACCGAAATTTTGAATACGATTAGTAATGAAGTATCCCTTTTTGAGGAAACAGTGCTGAAAAATAAAGAAGAGTTAGTAACCCGAATATTTGAAAAACCAATACGATAATACACTAAACTTTATTAAACTTTATGGATTCTAATCTCTTAAATAACCACACACAAAAAGCAGCTTCTAATGATCAATTAGACACAGTATTATCTCATATAAAAACAATTCATAAAAATATTCAGCAACAAGCAAAGTATGAGCAATCGAAATTAAATACAACTTCACAACAAGCATTAGGACCAAAATTTTCTATTGAATACTTTAATTATGAAGAAGAACTGGAGAAGATGGAAGAGAATACTGATTATGGCCTATCTCTGGAAGAAGCGACAAAGGAAATCTACCCATTTTTTCAGGGAGCAATTCGATTAGAGTCTCCGATGGCGATGTTTAATGTTTCTGCTAATCCACTTCCGGAAGCTACAGCAGCTTCCTGTTTAGCCAATATCTATAATGTCAATTTTTTAATGGATGCTTATGCAGGAAAAGGACTTTTAATTGAACAAAAAGTAGCCAGAACGATTGGTAACTGGATGAATTGGAAAGATTGTTTTGGAATTTCATGCAATGGAGGAAAAACAACACTGCTATATGCTGTTAAATCAGCATTGTCGAGAATTGCTCCAACTTCTCAGCAAAACGGTATTCCTGATAACCTTGTGATTATTACCAACCAAAAAGGGCATTACAGCATCGATCATGTGGCGAGTATATTGGGAATAGGAAGTCATAATTGCCTAAGAATTAGTTCTGATGAAGATGGTAAAATGAATTTAGCAGAACTCGAATTAGTAATGGGAAGTCAGATAAAAAAAGGGAAAAAGATCGCTGCAATTATTTGTTGTGGCGGCACAACAATTGATTTTATCTGCGACGATACAGAAGCTGTAGCGCAATTGGTAGACCGATTCACAACAGACAACCAATTGCAGTACAGACCTTATTTGCATCTGGATGCTGTAATAGGTTGGATTTACTTTAGTCTTTTAAATAAAAAGGATAGCGAAATTTACAACATCGTTCTCAATACCACTATTGCTGCTAAAATTATTGAGGTCAAAAACAGATTTCAGGGTCTGGCTTCTTTCGATTCATTTGGAACAGATTTTCACAAAGTAGGATTGTGTCCTTACACAAGCAGTTTTTTTATTAGCAGAAATAAAGACTGTTTAAATCTGTTAACAGATGGAAACTACAAGTACACAGATCAGGATTTCAATTATGGACAGTTTAGATCCTATCGTTATACAATTGAAAATTCAAGACCTTCTCAGGGAATTCTCTCTAGTTGGACGGCATTATTAATCCAGGGACGAAATGGTTTTATCGAGTATCTTACAAAATTACACAGCAATAATTTGCACGTAGTCAATAAACTGGAAGAATATGATATTTTTAATGTCATTAATAAAAGATCATTAGGATGGGAGGTTGTTTTTTCTATCCGCTTTAATGAAATTGCTTTAAAGCAGAAAGCTGATTTTGATTATAATAAAACAGCAATGGCCTTCATGCAACGCTGTTGGGAAAAAGTAAACAGGGGAGCATTTTTTCCTTTGTTTAGCATAGTTCCTGAATATTTTATCCAAAATGGTAACGCTACCACAGCCTTTCTTATTTATCCTACCCATCAAAATATTACAATGTCATTTATAAACAATGTCATTGACTTAATTTTTAGAGAAGTTAGCTTATTTGAGCAGGATATAATTTCAAATACTCAAAAAATATTTAGTGAACCTATCGAAAAACCAATTCGTTAAAAACTCTTTTTATGAAAAAAATACTAGATCAAAGTCTTCTTGCAGAAGAGAAAGATGCTTTTGCAATTTTAAACACACTGACTACCACTTACACAAATTTAGAAAGGAACAATCCTAACATTCCATCATTAATTAATCTGTCTATAGGAAATCCTGATGTAATTCCTAATGAATATTGGTTAAAACGATTGGCGTATCATGTACAAAATCCGGAGTTGCACGGATACGGAAAATTTAATACAGCTATCAATGATACTCTGAAAAGTAAATTTGCAGCCTATCATTACCGACGCTTTCAAAAAAACAATGACAGACAAATACTAAATTACAAGGAAGAAGTTTTGGATCTTTTAGGAAGTAAAGAAGGCATTTTTTACACGCTATTTTCTGTATTAAGTCCCGGAGATAAAATTCTCATTCCTAATCCTTCGTATTCCGTTTATCATAGTGTTGCTAAGTTAGTACAGGCAGAAGTTGTTCCTGTAGATCTAAAAGATAATGGCAATCCTGATCTTGAATCTATTGCTAGAGAAGATGTGTTAGCCGGTAAAATATTGGTGTTATGTTCGCCTGACAATCCGACAACCCATCTTTTGACCGAAGATTATTTAAAATACGTAATTGATTTTTGTAAAAAGAATGCTATTTTGGTGATCTTAGATTTAGCGTATGCACAAATTGCCTTTGATAGTACGAATTTGCCTTGCAGCATTTTAGCATTAAAAGGAGGTAGTGATGTTGCAGTAGAACTTCATAGCTTGAGCAAGTCATGTAGTCTGGCAGGATGGAGAATTGGTTTTATTGCAGGTAACAAAAAAGTCCTCGCTAAAATAGACAAGATCAAATCGCAGATTGATTTTGGAATGTTTCTTCCAATTCAAAAAGTAGCCATTGAACTTTTAGATAATATAGAAAAGGAAAGTACCAGGCAAAAAGAAGTGTATGACAAAAGATTATCATTTTGGATCTTCAGCATGTCAAAAATAGGATGGAAGATTTCTAAACCAAAAGCAGGTTTCTTCTTATGGTGTAAATTGCCCGAATCTTTTCCAATAGATGATGATATCGAATTTGTAGAAAAGATGCTTCTGGCAACAGGAGTATTAGTAACCCCGGGATCAGGATTTGGTTCAGGTGGATCCGGCTATATCAGAATTGCTTTGGTACAGGACTTAACACAACTGGAAATTGCCTGTCATAGAATTAAAAAATGGCTTGACAAATTTTAGGACTGAACATTTTTCAAAACAAAAAACCTGTAAACATCATGTTTACAGGTTTTTTTAGATTTGGGGGAATCAAAAAGGGTGTATATATTATTGTATTTCATAAATTACCGGAGCCGTTCTTGGTAATAAATAGCTACCAGCTCCAACAAGTTTTGTTTTAATTTCAGAAATCGTAACCTGATCTCCTTTACCTGCTTTCAAAAGAGCCGATTTACATTGTGCATTTAATCTGTTACCAGCCACAACAACAGTTGGTTGCCCGGTAATTTTCATATTAAATCCAACAACATCTAAGCCTACTTCAAAATCGAAATCAAGCAATTTAGCACCAATAGTAGCAATTTCCAAGTTCGATTTAGGTCCTTTTACAACACCTATTTCTCCTCTAATTGTACCTGTTGGTCCAGGAATACCTTTAATTCTAAATGTCTTTTTGTCTGTAACCTGATCTCCGTTTGGTAAAGTTCCCGTTACAGAAATTGTAGCTTCAGAACCCTGACCCGGACTCATATTGTATTGGCCCGGTTTACCCGCTGAAACTAATCCAGGAGCACTTGCAACAATTTTGTTAGCATCTACACCAGCAAAAGATACAGAGATTGGGTTAACAACACCTCTATAAACAACATTCATTTTATCTGCAGAAATTGTTGCAGCGTTTGGTCTTGGTACTACCACGTACGTTCCTTGAAACTTAAGCGGAATATCTTTACCATCTTCTAAGAAAGAAAATTGTCCGTTGATGTTTTGTTCTCCAACACCTCCGGCAGTTAACGAGATCATAGCTTGGCCATTCTCAATTTTTCCGGGACCATCAAATGAAGTTGGTGTCGTATTTTCGTCATAACGACCTAAAACAACTTTACCCGTAACCTTTTCACCTTGGAAATAAGCATTTTTGTCTAAAACCACAATCGCCTGATAATTGCTGTAAGAAGCAGCAGCAACAGCCGCTTTTCCTAAGGCAGCACTGTAAATATCAGCTTCTACTTTTTCGATATCACTTTGCCAGGCTGAAAGTTTAGCCAATGAAGCTACAGCAGGGAAACCTTTAAAATGATATGTTAAATACTTATCTTTTAATCCTTCTTTGTTCTTTACATCAGAAAGATCAAATTTATCCTGAACTTCCGTTATGATAGCGGCGTATTTTTTATCCTTACCTAAAGCAGCTTTCATAGCAGCTTTGTATTTTTCGATTTTAGCGATCACTTCATTCCCTTTTGGAGCATATCCGTCTCCAGTAAACCAATCATCAAGATTATCACCTTTATCCATCGCTTCATAAGGTAATTTTCCAGTTTCTTTTTCTATTTCGAAACCTTTTAATACATCACCTTTTAATCCGCCAATGTAGGCGTAAAGCTCTTTCGAAGCCTTTTCGACTTTATGCGCTGTCTGAGCAGCAACAGCAAATTCTCCTTTTGCTTCAGCAGCTTTTTGATCCAGCGATTTTAATAAACCGGCATTTGTCTGAACCGATGCCGTATTCGCGGTTTCAAATTTTTCATTCATTAAGCCAAAAGCAGATAATACTTCTTTTGACATGTTCATTGCTAACATGGCGATGAAAACCAGATACATCAGGTTAATCATCTTCTGTCTAGGGGTTAATTTTCCTCCTGCCATTTTTTTGTAATTAATTATTAATAAATCTAATCTATTAGTTAAGAACTAATTATCCCTTGTTATTCATTGCAGAAAGCATACCGCCATATACATTGTTTAAAGAAGCAATGTTTGCAGTCATAGATTGCATTTGTTCTTTTAATTTTGATGCGTTATCAGCTATTACATTATTAGCTTCAGCATTTTTTGAAGCACTTTCCAGCTGAACTTTGTATAAGCTGTTTAATGACTCCATTTGAGCAGCAGCATTAGCCAATTCTTCTCCATATTTTTTAGTTGAAGCGATTGATTCAGATGATGGTGCAATAGCTCTGGCTGCATCTTCGAAGTTTTTGATACTTGTTCCTAAGCTTGAAATTAATTCACCATCAATTTTAGCTTCTTTCAACATTACATCTAATTTTTGAGATAACAAACCTTTTTCATCAGAAGGATTTGCTTCCAGATGTTTTACTTTGTTATGTCCGTGAGCCAATTCAGGATAAACACGTGTCCAGTCTAACTCGTGATCAACAGGTTCGAAAGCAGAAAGTGCAAAAATTGCGGCTTCCGTTAACAATCCAACAGAAAGCATAACAGTACCTGTTAAAGGTCCGATTTCAAAGTGAGTAATTTTGAATAACGCTCCAACGATTACTACTGCTGCTCCCATTCCGTAAGCAAAATTCATTGTTTTTTTACTTAATAATGCCATAATTCTTTTTGGTTTTGATTTATATTATCGATTAAAATAATGAGGTACACTTGTACTTAAAATTGATGTTATCCAAACCCTCATATCATCTTAGATTACATTTTCTACAATTGAAAGTAAGCAAAGGTATTTTGTTTCGTAGGATAAATAAATCATATAATTGTCAGTTTAAGACATATTTTTGGAGAGTAAAAAGTTGTTTAACATAAGTGATATTTAGGAATGACGCTTGAATTTTAGGAAAGGCGAGTCGCTAAAAAGTGTTTTTAGTATTTAACATTTGTTGTGGTTTGTTGCTTGGGAGAAGGGGAGTTTTGGATTATGAAAAACTAGTTGCAAGGGAATGTGTTTTTTAGCTTAGAAGTTAATCTATAGCTGCAACTTTGACTAGTCCTAAATAATC
>NZ_MUGW01000017.1:0-112545 GCF_002217285.1 Flavobacterium hercynium
ACTTTTTGGGGCATGTTCAAAATGACGGCTTTACTTATATAATGATGTAAACTTTTTAGTTTAACAAGTCCAAAACTAATGATGGAAACAAACCTAAAGCAATATTCAAAACAATTGAAATTATAGCAATCGCATAAATAAGAACAGGTTTTCCTGTACGCTCTTCGTTTGGTTCTTTAGAGTACATTGCAAGAATTAGTTTAAAGTAGTAACCAACACTTATGATAGAGTTAATTACAGCAACGATTACTAAAGCAATATATCCAGCCTGAATTGTCTGATCAAATAAGAATAACTTAGCAAAGAATCCAGAGAAGATCGGAATACCTGCCATAGATAATAATGATCCGGTTAAGATAGCCGCTAATAATGGATTTGTTTTTCCTAAACCGTGAAAATTAGTAACATCTTCATTATCCTGATTTTTGCAAACATATAGAATAACACTAAATGCAGCAATTCCCGCTAATGCATACGCTGCTGTGTAGTACAATAAAACACCTGCAGATGTTGCAACAGTAAGTAATGTCATTAACATAAATCCGGCATGCGAGATTCCGGAGAAAGCAAGCATTCTTTTTACATTCACCTGACGCAATGCCATAATATTACCAACAGTCATAGAAGCTATGGAAACAATCACAACGATAGTTTCGAATGTTCCTAATAAATTTTGATTTTCTAAAGACGGAATTAAATTTAACTCTGAAATTAATTTAAAAAGAGTTGCAATAGCAATAACTTTTGCCAAAGTACTCATTAATGCTGTAGTCAAAGCTGGAGAACCTTCGTAAACGTCCGGAGCCCAGAAATGAAATGGTACCGCTGCTACTTTAAATAACATACCAACAATCATTAAGATCATTCCAATTGGAAACCAAATTGGTAATTCAGCAGAAAGAGAGCTTTGGTGAATCTCAGCTACGTCAAAACTTCCCATAGCACCGTAAATCAAACAAATTCCAAACAAAATAATTCCTGATGCAAATGATCCCATCAAAAAGTATTTCATACCTGCTTCGTTACTTTTTAAGTTTAATCTTTCGCTGGCTGCTAAAACATAAAGAGCGATAGAAAGGATTTCAATTCCTAAGAAAAACATAGCCAAATTTCCAAAAGAAACCATTGCTACACCTCCAGCCAATAAAAATATTTTTATAGCAATAAAATCGGAGATTTTAGTTGGGTGCTTTTCATAAAAATTATGACTTAGAGCTACCAGAAAAATGGTTAGAATAATAAATAATGATGAAAAAGCAGTAGAGAATTTACTCACTGTAATCATATTATTATAATAACTTTCTGTAGATCCAAATTCAGAAAAATTAAGTGCAAGCACCGCCAATAATCCCACGATTGTAACTGGAACAATGGCCTTTCTTAAATTAAGAATTTCAAATAATAGGCAGAAAACACCTAATCCTATAATAGCTATTAATGTATTCATTTTTGTTTTTTTGATTTAGGAAATCTAAAACTAATGATGCCCTAATTTATTTTTATTTAAAATATTAATTCTTACTGATAACGTTTAGAATTGTCTCTAAACTTGGTGTAATCAAATCTGTAATTGGTTTTGGATAAAATCCGAAGAATAATAAAACCGCAATAATTACAACTAATGAAATTCCCTCGTTAACAGAAACATCAGCAAACGTTTTTGAGTTCGTTTCTCCCAACATTACTCCTTGGAACATTTTAAGCATATAATACGCTCCTAAGATAATTGTTGTTCCGCCTAAAATAGCAAACCAGATATTGATTTGAGAAAGACTGTATAAAACAGTAAACTCTCCAACGAAATTAAAAGTACTTGGTAAAGCAACAGAAGCCAAAACCAAAATTAAGAACATTGACGTAAACTTTGGTGATTGTATACGAATACCGCCTAATTGAGCAATTTCTCTTGTTTCGAATCTTCTGAAAATGATTTCGGCAGCAAAAAATAATCCTACCACAACAAAACCGTGTGCGATCATTTGTAAAACAGCTCCGCGTAAACCATCAATAGTCAACGTATAACTTCCTGCAGCAATTAGTCCAACGTGAGCTAATGAAGAATAAGCCAATAATTTTTTAAGGTCTTTTTGTCTTAAAGCTACAATAGAACCGTAAATTACTCCTGCAATTCCTAAAGCAATAAAGATATTCATGTATTCTTTTGCAGCCAAAGGTGCAATTGGCAATTGCCAACGAATAACACTATAAAGTCCCATTTTTAGCATGATACCAGATAAAAGCATAGTTCCAACTGTTGGTGCTTTTTGGTATACATTTGCCTGCCATGTATGAAAAGGAATAATCGGAATTTTAATTGCGTACGCTAAGAAGAAAGCAAGGAATATCCAAAGTTGTTCCGTTGCTGATAAATCTACTTTGTATAGATCTTCGATTAAGAAACTGCCTGCTTTTGTATACAAATAGATAAAAGCTGTTAACATGAACAATGATCCTGCAAGTGTGTAAATAAAGAATTTTACAACTGCTTTTCTGCGTTCGTCAACATCACCATTACCCCAGATAAGAGCAATAAAGTAAATAGGAATAAGAGCCAATTCCCAAAAGATATAATATAAAAGTCCGTCTGCGGCAAGGAAAGTTCCTGTCATTGCAAACGCCATAAATAAAATCAAAGCATAGAATCCTTTAGCATTTTTGTATTCATTCCCAAAAGAAGAAAAAATGATAATAGGAGTTAAGGCAACAGTTAGCAACAGCATTGAAATCGCAAGACCATCTGCGTTTAATGCAAATGAAATTTTTGGCTGTGTAATCCAGGCATTGATCAGACTGATGTTTTCACCGGCATTAAAATGACTTAATAATACCAAAGAACAGCCTAAAGCAGCCAAACTAAAGAACAAAGCTACTTTTGAAGCTAGTTTGTCACCAACAAAATAAGTGGCAAATGCACCAATTAAAAGAATAATTAATATAAGAGAAACGTTCATAGTTATTAAATTATTGAGCTAAAAATATATACGAAACAATGGCGCAAAGACCTAAAACAAAAGCAAACAGATACAATCCAATACTTCCGCTTTGTAGTTTTTTACCTTGATATCCTATCTCATTGGTTACTTTTCCTAATCCGAAAACAAGAGCTGAAAGACTTGTTTCAACATAGTCTCTAAAGAATCTTGATATTGCGTTTACAGAACGAACAAATACAGCATCGTAAAACTCGTCTACATAATATTTGTTATATAAAACTTTAGCAATACCAGTAATATTTTCGTCTGCTTCAGGAACATTATCTTGTTTAAAGTACTTGATGTAAGCAATAAAGATTCCTAAAAGTCCACCTACAACGGCAACTCCCATCAAAGCATATTCTGTAGCGCCTAAATGATGTGCTTCGCCTGATGCTTCTGCAAAAAGTGGTGCTAAATAGCTATTTAACCAACTATTTCCAGGTAAGCTAATCAATCCTCCAAAAGTAGCTAAAACAGCTAAAATCATTAAAGGAAAAGTAATTAAACCATCACTTTCATGTAAATGATGTTTTTGTTCTTCAGTTCCTCTAAAGTCTTTAAAGAAAGTAAGGAACATCAATCGGAACATATAGAATGCTGTCATAATAGAAGCAACAGATCCAATTACGTATAAAGGAATACTTCCGTGGAAAGCAGTTAATAAAATTTCATCTTTAGAGAAGAAACCAGAGAAAAACGGTACTCCTGAAATAGCCAATGAAGAAACTAACATTGTCCAGAAAGTAATAGGCATTGCTTTACGCAAACCACCCATTTTACGCATGTCCTGCTCACCATGTAAACCGTGAATTACAGAACCTGAACCTAAGAATAAACAAGCTTTAAAGAAAGCGTGTGTGATTACGTGAAATACAGCTACTTCATAAGCTCCTAAACCTAAAGCAAGGAACATTAATCCTAATTGAGAAACTGTAGAATAAGCTAATACCTTTTTAATATCGGTTTGAACTAAACCAATAGTAGCCGCTACTAATGAAGTGATAGCTCCTACGATAGCAATAATATTTTGTACTTCCGGAGCAAGATCAAAAACAAAGTTTAATCTTGTGATCATAAAGATACCCGCAGTTACCATCGTTGCAGCGTGAATCAAAGCAGAAACAGGAGTTGGTCCCGCCATCGCATCAGGTAACCAAGTGTATAACGGAATTTGAGCAGATTTACCACAAGCTCCAATAAACAAGCATAACGCCGCTATTCCAAGTAATGGTAAGTTTAAAGTTGAAGCTTCTTTTGCTGCCGCAACAGCAGTTTGTAATGTTGAGTAGTCTAAAGTAGAAAACATAGAACCAATAATGAACATTCCGATCAAAAGACCTAAATCTCCAATTCTGTTCATGATGAAAGCCTTTTTTGCTGCATCATTGTAATCCTGGTTTTTATACCAAAATCCAATTAATAAATACGAGCAAAGTCCAACACCTTCCCAGCCAATAAACAATACTAATAAGTTACTTCCAATTACAAGCGTGATCATGAAGAAAACGAATAAGTTCAGGTAAGAAAAGAACTTATGCATGTTTTCGTCATCATGCATGTAACTGATAGAATATATATGAATCAAAGATCCGATACCGGTTACAAACAGTAACCAAAGTACAGACAACTGATCTAATAAAAATCCAAGATTGATAGAAAAATTACTAATCTGAATCCAGTCAAATAAAGTTACTTGAATGGCTTTTTGAGTTTGAGTAATTTGATTGAAAAAGAAAAGAGTTACAAGAAATGAAACTACAACAGATGCAGTTCCAATGATACCTGAAACCGTTTTTCCTAAACTTTTTCCAAAGAAAACATTGATTAAAAATCCTAAAAAAGGAGCTAATACTAAAACTAGAGCTAAATTGGTATCCATTTTTATTTATCCTTTTAAATTTTTTAAATTATCGATACTAATCGAACCTAAATTTCTAAAGATCGAAACTAAAATAGCCAATCCAACTGCAACTTCTGCTGCAGCAACAGCCATAGAGAAGAATACAAAAACTTGTCCTTGTGCATCTTGATGATACGTTGAAAAAGCAACAAATAAAAGGTTAACAGCATTCAACATGATTTCGATAGACATGAAAACGATAATAGCATTTCGTCTGTACAATACACCAAAAATACCAATACAGAAAAGTACAACACTTAAAAAGATGTAGTTTTCGATACCTATTTGATTTAAGATATTACCCATTATTTATTTAATTTTTCTTTTTTAGACAATAATACAGTTCCAATCATCGCAACCAAAAGTAAGATTGATGCAAATTCGAACGGAACCATATATTCGCTCAATAATATTTTACCTAATACATCTATAGATTGGAAATCTTCTCCAGTAGAATCGTAAGCCCCAACAATTGGTTTTGAGTTGATGAAGATTGTAATCAATACAATACAAATCAAACAAAAAGAAACAATTGCACCTAAACGTGTAATTCTTGGTTTATGAACTTCGCGTTGCTCATTGAGGTTCATCAACATGATCGTAAATAAGAACAAGATCATAATGGCACCGGAATATACGATAAGATGTACGATAGCTAAAAATTGTGCATTCAATAATAAATAGTGTCCTGCTATAGAAACAAAACAGATTACTAAATAGATCGCACTATGAATTGGGTTTCTGCTGAAAATAGTTAAAAAAGCAGTTATAACCGTTATGAACGCTAAGAAACAAAATATAATTTGTACAGTAGTTGCGTTAGCAAAATCAGGAATATGTATCATTTAGTTAGCGTTTTTAAGTTGAGCATTTTTCATAGCCATTTCTAAAGGCATCACTAATTTGTCTTTTCCAAAAATAAAATCCTCTCTTTCGTAACTTGCAGGAACCAATACTTTCGAAGTGGTCAAATAAATTGCATCTTTTGGACAAGCTTCTTCACAAAGACCGCAAAAAATACAACGTAACATATTTATTTCGTAAATAGAAGCATATTTTTCTTCTCTGTACAAATGTTTTTCATCAGCTGTACGCTCAGCAGCTTTCATTGTAATAGCTTCTGCAGGGCATGACAATGCACATAAACCACAAGCTGTACAGTTTTCACGACCTTGCTCATCACGTTTTAGCATGTGTTGACCACGATAAACCGGACTCATAGTTCGCACTTGTTCCGGGTAATGAATGGTAACTTTTTTTCTAAAAAGATGTTTAAGCGTAATTGCCAAACCTTTAACAATTGCTACAAGATATAATCGCTCCCAAAAAGTCATCTCTTTATTAGAGACCATCTTTTTTCTACCCGACAATGATATAGTTTCTATTGACATTTTTAATGTATGATTTATAATTTACAATTTGAGTTTGAAGTCAAATCTAAAATCTATTTTATTTTTTGTTTGAAGCTAATCCTGCTATTCGCTGTATCTTTTATGGTGAACCCCACCATAAAAGGATGCCGCTGCTATCAGGGCTAGGACTCTCGGTTTATTAAAATCCTAAAAAGACAGCAATTTCGCTTCTTAAAATTACAATACCTGTTATCATGATATTAACGATAGAAAGCGGAATTAAAATTCTCCATCCTAAATGCATTAATTGATCGTATCTGAATCTTGGAATCGTCCAACGTACCCACATGTAAAAGAATATGAAGAAACATATTTTTACAAACAGCGCAGCAATTCCTAATAAGTTACCAATATTTACACCAACATGCTCTACAATATATTGCATTCCAGGATAATTGTATCCACCAAAAAACAATACAGAAATAATAGTAGCAGAAATAAACATACTCGCATATTCAGCAAATAAATAGAATCCCATTTTCATAGAAGAATATTCAGTATGGTAACCACCAATTAACTCAGATTCACATTCTGCTAAATCGAAAGGTGTTCTGTTAGTCTCTGCAAAAGAGCAGATTAAGAATATTAAGAAAGATAACGGTTGGTAGAAAACATTCCAGTTCATTCCTGATTGCTGTATTGTAATCTCTTTTAAACTCATTGTTCCCGTCATCATCAATAAAGCGATCATTGATAATCCCATTGCGATTTCATAAGAAACCATTTGCGAAGCTGCACGAACAGCTCCCATTAATGAGAATTTGTTGTTAGAGGCCCATCCACCAATCATGATTCCGTATACTCCAACAGAAAGTACTCCAAAAATGTATAATAAAGCAATGTTTATATCAGTTGCCTGAAGAAGAACATCTCTTCCAAATACATGAAGTCTGTCTCCCCAAGGAATAACAGCGCTGGTCATTAATGCCGTACTCATAGCAATAGCTGGACCAACAATGAATAAGAATTTGTTAGGTGTGTTTGGGAAAAATTCTTCTTTAGAGAATAATTTCATACCATCTGCAAGAGGTTGTAATAATCCTCCCCATCCGGCACGGTTAGGTCCTACACGATCCTGAAGAAAAGCCGCAACTTTACGTTCAGCCCAAGTAGAATACATCGCCATAATCATAGTGATGGCAAAAACTATCACAATTACAACACTTTTCTCTATAATAAATACATTATCTACCATCGTTAAGAATTTTTGTTGTTATTGTTTAATGGAATTTCAGCCATACTAATTTTTTTACGGTCGATATCTCTACCTAAAAGAATATTCTTTTCAGTATCGATTTGTACTTTTTCTAATTTTTGAACGTAGTTATTTTGATTGATAACAGAATCTTTTTCAAATTCTCTTGGACCTTCAATAACCCAGTCATTTACATCTTTATGTTCAAAACGACAGCTGTTGCAAATGAATTCTTCCACTTCATGGTACTCATCTTTACGACCAGTAACACGTTGAATTTCTCCTCCAAACATCCAAACAGTCGTTTTTCCGCAACATCCAGGAGTAGTACATTCTCTGTGTGCATTGTAAGGTTTGTTGAACCAAACTCTTGATTTAAAACGGAATGTTTTATCTGTTAATGCTCCAACAGGACAAACATCGATCATGTTTCCAGAGAATTCATTGTCGATTGCTTTTGATATACCTGTCGAAATATTAGCGTGATCTCCACGATCTAAAACTCCGTGAACTCTGTTGTCTGTAAGCTGATCTGCAACTTGTACACATCTTTGACATAAGATACAACGGTTCATATGTAGTTGAATATTTGGACCAATATTTTCCGGTTCAAATGTTCTTTTTTCTTCAATAAAACGTGATTTTGGGTTTCCGTGCTCAAAACTTAAATTTTGAAGATCACATTCTCCAGCCTGATCACAAATAGGGCAATCAAGTGGGTGATTGATCAATAAAAATTCAGTTACAGATTTGCGGGCTTCTGTTACACGATCAGAAGATTTACTGTTCACTTCCATTCCGTCCATACATCCTGTTACACAAGATGCCATTAATTTTGGCATTGGTCTTGGATCAGCCTCGCTACCTTTAGAAACTTCAACTAAACAACAACGACATTTACCGCCGCTGCCTTTTAATTTTGAGTAATAACACATGGCTGGCGGAACTAAATCTCCACCAATCATACGTGCAGCCTGCAGGATCGTTGTTCCTGGCTCTACGTCTATACTTTGACCGTCTATGGTTACTTTCATCTTTGCTTTGTTTTTTTAGTTTCAGGTTTAAAGTTTCAGGTGGTGTACTTGAAACTAAAAAAACTTGAAACTTGAAACTATTTTAAACTGTTTTAAACTGTTTTAAACTGTTTGTTTGCCAACTAAATGTTTTACTTGCGAAAACGGTTCAGCTACAAAATGATCTCTGTGTTTTATTTTTTCCGGGAAACGAACGTGGTATTCGAATTCATCTCTAAAGTGACGGATTGCTGCGGCTACCGGCCAAGAGGCTGCGTCACCAAGCGGGCAAATCGTGTTACCTTCGATTTTACTCTGAATACTCCATAATAATTCGATATCTTCTTCACGGCCCTGACCGTTTTCGATTCTCCATAAAATTTTCTCCAACCATCCTGTTCCTTCACGGCAAGGTGTACATTGTCCGCAAGATTCGTGGTGGTAGAAACGGGCAAAATTCCAAGTGTTTCTAACTACGCAGGCAGTATCGTTATACACGATAAATCCACCTGAACCTAACATCGATCCGGTAGCAAAACCTCCATCACTTAAAGATTCGTACGTCATTAATCGGTCTTCGCCATTTGCTGTTTTAAAAATTAATTCAGCAGGTAAAATCGGCACTGAAGATCCTCCTGGAACAAATGCTTTTAAAGGTCTGCTTGAAGACATTCCTCCTAAATATTCATCAGAATTCATGAATTCATCAACACTTAAACCTAATTCAATCTCGTAAACTCCCGGATTTTTTATGTGTCCTGAAGCAGAAATTAATTTAGTTCCTGTTGAACGTCCTAGACCAATTTTAGCGTAATCATCACCTGAATTGTTGATGATCCAAGGCACAGCTGAAATAGTTTCTACATTGTTTACTACTGTTGGGTTTGCCCAAAGTCCTGAAACCGCAGGAAATGGTGGTTTGATACGAGGATTTCCTCTTTTACCTTCCAGAGATTCAATAAGTGCAGTTTCTTCTCCACAAATATAAGCTCCGGCTCCACAGTGAACATGAAGTTCTAAATCGTAACCTGTTCCTAATATATTTTTTCCTAACCAGCCGGCAGCTTTAGCTTCGGCGATTGCTCTTTCTAAGATTTTGAAAACCCACATATACTCTCCACGAATGTAGATATACGATAGGTTAGCGCCCAGAGCAAAACTTGAGGTAATCATTCCTTCGATCAATAAGTGAGGAATATATTCCATCAAAAATCGATCTTTGAATGTTCCTGGTTCAGACTCATCAGCATTACAAACCAAATGTCTTGGTCTTCCTGATTTTTTATCAATAAAGCTCCATTTCATTCCTGCCGGGAAACCAGCACCACCACGACCACGAAGACCTGATTTTTTTACTTCTTCAACTACTTCGTCCGGTGTAAGGGTTTTTAAAGCTTTTTCTACAGAAGCATAACCACCATTTTGGCGATATACCTCGTAAGTTTTAATACCCGGAACATTGATTTTATCTAATAATATTTTTTTTGACATCTTATTTATCGTGTAATATTATTTTATCATCTTTACAATCAGCGATTAACTGATCTATCTTTTCTTCTGTCAATTTTTCTTTGTAGAAATCACCTAACTGCATCATCGGAGCATATCCGCAAGCACCTAAACATTCTACTCCGGCAATAGTAAACATTCCGTCTGGAGTTGTTTCACCCATTTTAATGCCTAATTTTTCAGAAGTATAATCCATTAAATTTTCAGCACCATTTAAACAACAACAAGAGGTCTGGCAAAATTCAAACATGTATTTTCCAATTGGTTTTTGATTGTACATGGTGTAGAAAGTAACTACTTCATATACCTCAATTGGTTTGATGTTTAAGATTTCAGCAACTTTATCCTGCAACTCCGTACTTAACCAGTTATTGTGAGCATCCTGCACTTCATGCAGAACAGGCAATAAAGCTGATTTTCTTTTGTCTTCAGGATAATGACTGATTAACTCATTGATGCGGTTCATCAATGCTTCAGTCATATTTATTTCTTGTTTGTAATGTTTTCTTTCCATTCTTAATTTTAGATTTTAGATTTCTGATTTTAGATTTTTCAATCTCCAACCTATAATCTACATTCTACAAATCTTTTATTAGACTTAAACTTTGAATCTGAATTCTAAAATCTAAAATCTAAAATATTTTTTTATGCGTCCAGTTCTCCTGCGATAACATTTAAACTTGATAGAATAACAATTGCATCTGATAACAAAGCACCTTTAATCATTTCAGGATAAGCTTGGTAATAGATAAAACATGGTCTTCTAAAGTGTAATCTATATGGAGTTCTGCTTCCGTCAGTAACTAAATAGAATCCGATTTCTCCATTTCCACCTTCAACAGGATGGTAAATTTCTGCAACTGGTACAGGAACTTCTCCCATTACAATTTTAAAGTGATAAATTAGAGATTCCATTGAATTGTAAACATCTTCTTTTGGAGGAAGGTAATAGTCAGGAACCTGAGCATGATATTCGTTACCAGCCGGCATTTTATCTAATGCCTGACGAATAATGCTTAAACTCTCCCAGATTTCTGCATTACGTACACAGAAACGATCATAAGTATCTCCTGATTTTCCAACAGGAACAATGAAATCGAAATCTTCGTAAGAAGAGTAAGGGTGAGCAACACGAACATCGTAATCAACTCCGGCAGCACGCAAGTTTGGTCCTGTAAATCCGTAAGCCATTGCCTGCTCTGCAGAAATTGCACCTACATTTACAGTTCTGTCAAGGAAAATTCTATTTCTTTCGAATAAGTTTTCAAACTCTTTCCATGCAGCTGGAAAATCTTTAAGGAAAGTGTCTAGTTTCTCAAAAGCGGCTGGAGACCAGTCTCTTTCAAATCCACCGATTCTTCCCATATTTGTAGTCAAACGAGCTCCACAAATTTCTTCGTAGATTTCGTAGATTTTTTCTCTAAATTGAAAAACATACAAGAAACCAGTATATGCACCAGTATCTACACCAAGGATTGAATTACAGATTAAGTGATCGGTAATACGAGCCAATTCCATTACGATAACTCTTAAGTATTGAGCACGTTTAGGTACTTCAATATTTAATAGCTTTTCTAAAGTCATCCACCATCCCATATTGTTAATAGGAGAGGAGCAATAGTTCATACGGTCAGTAAGCGGTGTAATTTGATAAAAAGGACGATTTTCGGCGATTTTTTCAAACGCTCGGTGAATATAACCAATCGTAGGTTCTGCTTCCAGGATTCTTTCACCATCCATTAATAGGATGTTCTGAAAGATACCGTGTGTAGCCGGGTGAGTTGGTCCTAAATTCAGAACCGAAAGTTCACTTCCGTCTTCATTTAGTTTCTCCTTAATTATTTTAGCATAGCGATGCTCTGGTGGTAATAATAGTTCTGACATTTTATAATGTTGAATTATTTTTTAGCAATTTGTTGTTGTTCTTCCAAAGAATCTGTCGTCTTTATCCGTTCTTCCGCTGTCTTCCATCGGGAATTCTTTACGCATTGGGAAAGAGACCATTTCATCCATATTCAAAATACGTTTCAATTGAGGGTGACCAATGAAGTTCACGCCGTAGAAATCGTACGTTTCTCTTTCCATCCAGTTTGAACTTAAGAAAATATTTGAAATAGATTTTATTTCCGGTTTTTCGCCGTTAAGATATACTTTGATTCTAATTCGTTTGTTTTCGTACCAATTGTGTAAATGGTATACTATTGCAAACTGACGATCTATTTCGTTATCCGGATAATGAACTCCGCAAAGATCTGTTAGAAAATGAAAACGTAAATCAGCATCGTTTTTCAAGAATAGTATTAGAGCGGTGATTTTGTCAGCAGATGTTTCTACTGAAAATATATCTCTCTCTTCCTGAAAGTTGAAAACACTTGAGCTAAATGTTTCGGTAAGTTTATCTTGTATTTGGGTGTTTTCTAAAGCCATCTTATGAAATATTATATGAAGCTAATAATTCTTGGTATTCCGGAGAGCTTCTGCGTCTTACAGACTCGCTTTTTACCAATTCTTGTAGTCTCATTACACCATCTACAATTTGTTCCGGTCTTGGCGGGCATCCTGGTACGTAAACGTCAACCGGGATAACTTTGTCAATTCCTTGTAAAACAGAATACGTATCAAAGACTCCTCCTGATGAAGCACATGCTCCAACAGCAATAACCCAGCGAGGTTCAGCCATTTGTTCGTAAACTTGTCTTAAGATTGGTGCCATTTTTTTAGAAATAGTTCCCATTACCAATAACATATCTGCCTGACGAGGAGAGAAACTCACACGCTCAGAACCAAATCGTGCTAAATCATAATGTGAAGCCATTGTTGCCATAAACTCAATTCCGCAGCAAGATGTTGCGAATGGTAAAGGCCAAAGAGAATTCGCGCGTGCCAAACCTACTACATCATTAAGTTTTGTAGCGAAGTAACCTTCACCAACAACACCTTCAGGAGGGGCAACCATGTTTATATTTGAATCGCTCATTTTAATTTAGATTTTAGATTTCTGATTTTAGATTTTGAAAATCCTGAAAACCGAAATCAATATTTAAAAAAATCAATATTATATTTTTAGAAATCAATATCTCAAATCTAAAATTCTAAATCAAAGCAATCTAAAATTTAAAAATCTGAAATTTATAATTTCTTTATTCCCACTCTAGTGCTTTCTTTTTGATGATGTAGAAAAATCCAACCAAAAGAAGTGACATAAAAATAATCATTTTTAGCATTCCTTCGATACCCAATTCTTTAAAATTTACTGCCCAAGGATAAAGGAAAATTACCTCTACGTCGAACAATACAAATAAGATGGCTACAAGGAAATATTTTACTGAAAATGGAATACGTGCATTACCAACAGATTCGATACCGCACTCAAAGTTTTTGTCTTTAATTTCAGAAGTTCTTTTTGGTCCTAATTTTCCAGAAACAATGATAGTTCCAACAACAAAACCTACAGCCAAAATAAGCTGCATTAAAATAGGAAGATAACTGTATTGATCAGATTGCATATCGTGGTGTTTTTACATGAAAAAATGAAACACAAAGATAGGTTTCAAGTCTGTAAATCACAAGCTAAAAAAGGATTTAAGTGGGGTGTGAAAGAGGGTTTGAGGGTAATTTTTATTGATTATAAATAACAGGCTTGTTTTTTAGGTTTTTTTTAAGATTTGAGCAAAAAAAAACGTCTCGAAATAAATCGAGACGTTTGAACCATTCAGAGGCAAAAAAAATAAATTGCTATATTTTTCTTAGATTACTGCTACTTTAGCAGCAACTTTCCCTTTTCTTCCTTCTTCTTCTTCATAGCTTACACGGTCACCTTCGCGTAATTCTTCCGCGTTAATTCCTGAAGCGTGAACGAAGATATCTTTTCCTGTTTCTTCGTCTGTAATGAATCCATAACCTTTAGATTCATTGAAAAATTTTACTGTACCTGTACGCATTGTAATTGTAATAATAATTTATAATGAAGCAAATGTAATATATAAATTCATACAAATGACAAGAAGGTGTTAATTTTTTGTAAAAATTATTGATTCACAGTGTTTTCGCTATTTATATTGCATCTATTAAGATATCGATATGCTTTATTTGAGAATCATTGATTGTAGGAATCTTAAGTAGGAATATTGGCTTTTGTTTTACAAATAATTGCAATCTTTTCCAAAAACTATCAACGGCTATTTTATCGTGCCTTTTGTTGCTGTATTTGTTAGTGTTCACGATAATAAGTTCGTAATGAAGACACACTGAAAATAAAAAAAACCTGCAGTTATAAGTTAGCTGCAGGTTTGGTGTTTAAAATGCTATAATTATATTATACTGTAGCAATTTTAATATGTAGTTCTTTTAATTGCGCTTCGTCAATTGTAGCAGGTGCATCGATCATAACATCACGTCCTGAATTGTTTTTAGGGAACGCAATAAAGTCTCTAATTGTTTCCTGACCTCCTAAGATAGCAACAAGTCTGTCAAGACCAAAAGCTAACCCTCCGTGAGGTGGTGCTCCAAATTGAAAAGCATCCATTAAGAATCCAAATTGTGCTTTTGCTTCTTCTTCCGTAAAGCCTAAATATTTAAACATCAATTGTTGTGTTGCTTTATCGTGAATACGAATAGAGCCTCCTCCAATTTCGTTTCCGTTTAAAACCATATCGTAAGCATTTGCACGTACTTTTCCAGGATCTGTTTCTAACAGCGCCATATCTTCTGGTTTTGGAGAAGTAAAAGGGTGGTGCATTGCATGGTAACGACCACTTTCTTCGTCAAGTTCCAGTAATGGAAAATCAACAACCCATAACGGTGCAAATTCTTCCGGATTACGTAAACCTAAACGAGTAGCTAATTCCATACGAAGTGCAGAAAGCTGAGCACGTGTTTTGTCAGCAGGACCTGAAAGAACAAAAATCATATCTCCAGGCTGTGCTCCTGTAATTTTGCCCCAGTTTCCTAAATCGTCCTGGTCGTAAAACTTGTCTACAGATGATTTAAACGTTCCATCGTCATTGCATTTTGCATAAACCATTCCAGACGCTCCTACTTGCGGACGCTTAACCCAGTCAATTAACCCGTCAATTTCTTTACGAGTATAATTTCCTGCTCCTGGAACTGCAATTCCAACCACTAATTCTGCAGCATTGAAAACTGGAAAATCTTTGTGTTTTGCAAATTCGTTTAACTCACCAAATTTCATCCCGAAACGAATGTCTGGTTTGTCATTACCGTATGTTTTCATAGCGTAGTCATAGGTAATTCTTGGAAATTTATCTACTTCAATGCCTTTTAATTCTTTTAATAAGTGTCTTGTAAGCCCTTCAAAAACATTTAAGATGTCTTCTTGTTCTACAAATGCCATTTCGCAATCGATCTGAGTAAACTCAGGCTGACGATCGGCACGTAAATCCTCATCACGGAAACATTTTACGATTTGAAAATATTTATCCATTCCACCTACCATCAATAATTGTTTGAAAGTTTGTGGAGATTGTGGTAAAGCATAAAACTGACCTTCGTTCATACGGCTTGGTACAACGAAATCTCTCGCGCCTTCCGGAGTCGATTTGATTAGGTAAGGAGTTTCTACTTCACAGAAATCTAAATCAGATAAATATTTACGAACTTCCATTGCTACTTTATGACGGAACAACAAGCTGTTTTTTACCGGATTTCTTCTGATGTCTAAATAACGGTATTTCATTCGGATATCTTCTCCACCATCGGTTTCGTCTTCGATAGTAAAAGGAGGCGTTAATGCCGCATTTAAAATCGTTAGTTCAGATACTAAAATTTCAATTTCACCAGTTGGAATATTTTTGTTTTTGGCTTCACGCTCAATAACAGTTCCTTTAACCTGTATTACAAATTCTCTACCAAGTGTTTTTGCTAATTCAAAAACAGTTTTGTCAGTACGGCTTTCATCAAAAATAAGTTGAGTAATTCCGTAACGGTCGCGTAAATCGACCCAATTCATAAATCCTTTATCGCGTGATTTCTGAACCCAACCAGCAAGTGTAACTTCGGTATTAATGTTTGAGGCATTTAATTCGCCACAATTATGACTTCTATACATGATCAAAATTTTAGACTGCAAAAGTAAACACAAAATTCAAAATATAATATTTAAAAGTTTGATTTTACTGTTAAAGAACAGGTTTTATTTAGGATGTGAAATAAAATGCTGTCGAAAGAGATTGTATTGTTTTTCATTTTGACAGGTTAAGATGTAAAAATAATTCAGGCGCATCAATTTAAGAGGTTGGTAATTAGAAAGTAAAAGAAACAGTTACAGGAAGTTATTTTTAAATATATGTTAATTCTTAAATTTTGAGATCGTATTTTCTTTAGCTTTGAGTCAGCAAAATAAAAGATAATAAATATGAAAAAAGTTTTTGTTTCCGGCTTATTGATTTTTAGCGTGATGACTATTATTGGTCAGGGTAAGAATCAGGTTAAATTTACGGCTAAAATAGCTAATCGAAATAGTGATACATTAGTAATACGAGGCATGAATAATTTTAAACAAGTTATTCCCATTAATAAGAAAGAAGTTTTTGCAGCGAACTTTGACGCTCCTAAAGGATTTTATATGTTGTCTGATGGCGTTGAGTCGTCCAGTCTTTATTTAAAACCAAATTCTGAGGTAAATCTTGTAATGAATGCTAAAGAGTTTGATGAAACTATTGTTTATAAAGGAAAAGGGGTTAACGAAAGTAACTTTCTTGCTCAAAAGGCTTTGGTTGATGAGAAATTTATGAACGAAGCTTTTTCTAAAGAAGCTACCGTTTTTGCTTCTTTGGTAGAAGAGAAGAAGAAAAAAGACTTGCAGGATATTGAAAATGGAGACTTTGATCCTGAGTTTAAAACAATGTTAAAGAAAGCGGTAGAAGAATTTAGTCAATATGCGGGTCAGGAATATAAAAGAATTTCCGGTATGGCCAACTTAAATGGAAAGGCATCTCCCGGTTTTGATTATGAAAATCATAAAGGAGGAAAAACAAAACTTTCTGATCTGAAAGGAAAATATGTTTACATCGATTTATGGGCTACATGGTGCGGACCTTGCCGAGCTGAAATTCCATTCTTGCAAAAAATTGAAGAAAAGTACCACGGTAAAAATATAGAGTTTATTAGTATTTCTGTTGACGTAGCAAAAGACCATGATAAATGGGCAAAATTTGTAACGGATAAAAAACTAGGCGGAATTCAATTATTCGCTGATAAAGACTGGCAATCTGAGTTTGTAACCAGCTATGGCGTTAACGGAATTCCAAGATTCATTTTAATTGATCCGCAAGGTAATATCTTAAATGCAGATGCTGACAGACCCTCTTCTGCAGCACTTCAGACTCAATTAGACGCTTTATTAAAGTAAAAAAGCACAAAATAGTAAAATGCAATATTTATTGCTTTTTCATAAAAAACCCAGTAAAACCAATGCTTGAGCATTGGTTTTGTTGTTTTAGATATTTTTCCAATGTTAAGCTTTTATCCAATGTTACCAAATTGTTAACTAAAAGTTTTTTTAATGTAAACAATTAATTATATTTGATAAAGATTTGATAACATTAATACCTAAAGATATGAAAAAGTGTGTGATTTTAGTTGCAATGATGTTCTCTGGAATTTTAGTTGCACAAGAAGTAAAACCAGAGTTAGAAGCTGTTGGAAACAAAGTAAAAGCTACTTATTACCATGAAAATGGTCAAATTCAACAACAAGGTTTCTTTAAAGATGGTAAATTAGATGGCGTTTGGGTATCATACGATGAAAAAGGAAATAAAGTTGCAGAAGGTGAATATACAAACGGATTGAAAACCGGAAAATGGATATTCTCTAGTGAAAAAAACCTTAGTGAAGTTGAATATGATAACAGCAAAATAAGTTCAGTAAAGAATTTACAGAAAAATGCTTTAGCAAATAGAAATTAATTTAATTTCAAAACATAAAAAATGCCGCTTTATTAAGCGGCATTTTTTATGCGTTCTATTTTCGTATGTTGTTATTTCGCTGCAACAACATCTTTCTTAGGCTTTAAGTTGAAAGCAACGTAAAGTGAAATGGATGCTAAAACGATCCAGAAAACATCGATAAAGAAAACCTGTGTATGATGTTGCAAAAATGATGTCCAAAACCAGGTTCCGGATACGATTCCGTTTGTTATTGGAATTAAGAAACCTAAAATACTTCCTGATATTAAACAGAATTTATTCGTAAAGGCATCATTCTTCTTAATAATGAAAAATACAGCTAAAATAAGCCAGCCTCCAAAGTAAAGCGTAAACAAATTAGATTGACTTAAAGGATAGAAAATCTTGCTTCCTATAAAAGCTAATGCAGTAATAGGATACATGCTTAAGCAAATAGCCAGGTAAATACGAACAACAGCTGCATTGAAGCGTCTTTTCTTTTCTGGCATATTATTTTTTTGTCTTGCAACCAGCCAGATCATTACGCCGGAGATGATAACAAAACAGGTAATAATTCCTAGAAGAAAGCTGACTATTTTTAAAGCATATCCGCCATAATCACCAAAGTGAATGCGGTACAGCACATTTTTCACAATGTCTAAATAGTTGTTTTGCGTTACGGGATTTTTGCGGGCTACTTCTTTTCCATCAGTAATGCGATAGATAACCTTTCCAACACCTGTAAACTTTTTTGTGTGCGGAACTTCACCTTCAACAAGAAGATGCATGTTTGCATCACCATAGTTTTGAATAATAACACGCGTTACCTCAAAATCATCCCAATTGCTTTTTGCTTTTGCAACAACCTGATTGATGTTAAAGGGATTGGCTAGTTTTTTATTTTCGAATTTATAATCAGGATCGGTGTATTCGAGTTCTTTATACAATTTGGCCTGATCGCCTTTGTATAATGCCATTACAGCAGGAGCTACAATTAAAAGCTTAATCATAAAAAAGGCACCTGTAACAGCGTAAACAAATTGAAAAGGCAAACCAATCATTCCTAAAGCAGTGTGTGCATCTGTCCACCAAACTTTTAATTTTTCTTTTGGACGGAAGACATAAAAATTAGAAACAATTTTTTTCCAATGCAGTAAAACACCGGTAATGATTGCAAATAAAAAGAATAAAGCAATGAAACCGGAAAGATAGTAACCAACAGGATAAGGGATTTGCGCTAAAAAGTGTAAGCGATATAAAAGTTCTCCTAAGGAATACGATTCCTCATAAGTATGTGTTTTATAATTTTGAGTATCGAGATAAAAAAAGATTCCTTCTTTTTGTTTGGCTGGCGCTAAAGTGTCTTTTGTGCCCTCCATATAAATAGCTACTCTTCTTTCTGTAGTTGGTTTAGAAATAGTAATGTTTCTGCCATGTAAAACGTGATTTTTGTCAAGCGTATCAAGCGCTTGGTTATAGTCTAGTTGAATTTCTTTAGTGAGTGCTGTAGATTCGCTTCGTTCCCAATTGATAATGTCATCTCTGAAAAATGAAAAAGATCCGGCGAAGAAAATTACAAAAAGGACCACACTTATAACGATCCCGCTTACAGTATGCGTATGAAAATAAATATTGAAATTGCGATTGCTCATGGGGTAGTTATGCGATTGGATTATACGTTTGACCTAAATAAATTAAGAGATAAAAAAACAAAGAGAGCAAAATATAGATGCCCCAAATTTTCCATCCGCTTTTTGCCAGAAACGCTACTACCATTAATGCTACCCAAAGTATGAAACCGGTAAAAGCCATTGTTATAAGAACGTTTGCTCTGTTAAACCATGATGCTAAGGCTAAGTGAAAAGTTATAGAAACAAAATAGCCGCCTAAAAAGGCAGCCGTTATTTTGGCAAACCTTTGCCATATTGATTGGGTTAAGTATTTAGGATTTGCAGGCATGTAATTTGGAGTAATTTAATAATAGTATAATTCTAAAAGGGCAACAAGAACAAATATAAATAAAAGTATTTTGCTGCTTACTTTTTTTAGAGGCATGAGTATGATGATAAGACTTCCAATGGTCATAAGCTGAATTAGAAACATCAAAGTACCACAACCTAAAGATTGTGTGAAAAGCCAAATGGAATAGGCGGTCAGTAAAAGAAACAGTCCGATAATTTTTGTTTGCTTTGGATTTTTCTGCATCCATTTTTCAAATCCTAAATCATACGACAATACAGCTCTTTTTGAGGTATAGTACAGTGTGTAAAAAGATAGAAAAACGATTAGGCTGGCAATTGTTATCATGATATAAAAAATTTAAAAAACACCTTTCTCATCAAGAAAGGTGTTTTGTATGGTACTAGAATTTATAAGCAACAGATCCCATGAAAGTTCTTGGAGCTTGTACGTTTATTGTTGTATATCCGTTAAAGTATAATTCGTCTGTTAAGTTATTTACTTTTAGAGATAATCTGTATTTCGGCTGATCGTAGTAAAGTGCTGCATTTATCACAGTGTACGATGGCAATGTAAATTTTTGATTTGTAGTTACGTTCGTATTTGGATCCGTAACGTTTCTGTTAAAAGCATACGTTTCAGAAGCGGAATTTCCTCCAAAACCAATACCTAAACCTTTAAATTTACTAGTTTGTAAGCTATAGCTAATCCAGTAGTTTAATAAACTTTCAGGACCTGCTGTTTCTGGGCGTAATCCGTTTACAGGAGCATCAGCATCGTTAAGTTTACTGTTGTTAAATGCATATCCGAAAATAAGATTTAATCCTGAAATTGGATTGGCTGTAACTTCAGCTTCAAAACCTTTACTAGTTTGATTTCCGTCCTGAACACTAGTATTGATTAGTTGACCAGCTCTTAAAATGTTTTTAACTTCGATATTATAATAGCTTAATGTAGCGCTTACTCTATTTGAAAAAGCATTTACTTTTACTCCGGCTTCAAACTGGTTTGCTCTTTCCGGATCAAAAGCTTTTAATTGTGCAATTCCTCCAACTTCTGCGAAAGCAAAACCAACATTTTTAAAACTGTTTTGATAGTTTCCAAAAACAGATACCTGATCTTTTATAATTTGATAAACAGCACCGAATTTGGGAGATAACGCATTTTGTGAAAAGTTACCCGTTTTTACATCAGTCGAAGGATCAAAGGTTCCGTCATTTTGGTAGTGGTCCAATCGTAAAGCAGCAGAAAGAAATAATCTGTCTGTTACATTAAATACATCTGCTACGTAAGCACTGTACGTTGTTAAAGAAGTAATTGCTTTAGATGCGCTTCCTCCAACAAGTCTAGCTTTTACGTTGTCAGCATTGAAATCATAATAGTTTGTATTTGCTTGCGTATAATTTACTGTATCATAATAGAAGAAAGTGTCAGCAAGTAATCCGAAGCTGCTTTTGCTTTCATAACGGTAAATGTCACCTCCAACCAAAGCTCTGTGTTTCATTCCGAATAATTCGAATTCACCATTAAAGTTTTGTTGGAATTCTAAAATGTTGTCACGTCCATCGATGTTCCATACATTTCTTGACATTTCGTTGTTGCCTAATAAATAAAACCAGATTTGTGGTCCTACCGATTGATTCGTACTAGTACTTAAAACAGATTGTGATTTCCATTTATCTGAAATTTCATAATTTGCCTGTGCGAAAATGTTACTTGTTTTAGTGTTCATCATGAATTCGCTACCAGTAAACGATCTTGTCCAATTCATTTTAATGTCTTTCGCACTGAATAAATTTAAACTGTTTGGAGTACCGTCAAAAGGGATGTAGATTAATGGCATAGATGAAGCATCTACGTTAGATAATTCAGCATCAATTGAGATCGATAGTTTGTCATTTACTTTATAAGAGAAAGAAGGAGCAAAAAAGTAGCTTCTTGTTTGTCCGTAATCTTGAAAAGTATTAGCATTATTGTACGCTGCGTTTACTCTTAAAAGAGCAGTATCGTCATCGTTTAAAGATGTATTCACGTCAGCAGTTAATCTGTTTAAACCATAACTTCCTGATTGGTATGAAATTTCACCACCAAAACGTTCCGTAGGTTTTTTAGTTACACGGTTGATTAATCCTCCGTAAGAAGTTAATAAACTTCCGAATAATGTTGCAGATGGTCCTTTTATGCTTTCTAATCTTTCCAAATTCGAAGCGTCAACATTATTAGTGATTTTACCTGCGATTCCGTTTCTTAATAAACTTTGCGTAACAAATCCGCGAGAAGAGAAGTATGATCCACCATCACCGATACGGCCTGTTGAAGCCCAAAGCTGGTAAAGTCCGGGAACATTTCGTAAAGCTTCGTCTTGGTTTACGACCAATTGATCTTTCATTAAATCTTTAGTAACAACGCTGTATACTTGTGAGTTTTCAAGATTTTTGATTGGCATTTTAGCAACATAGTTACTTTCGGCCTTTGTGTATTTATTTGCGTTTCCTTTTACAAATATTTCTTCTAATTGCTCTGAATTGTTGTTGATGATCAGGTTTTTTGTTACAACCTCACCTTCATTAACGAAGATGCTTTCTTCTTTTGTTGAATGTCCAACAGCAGTAATTCGAATCGTATAATTTCCAGGAGTTACATTTTTGATTTCGTATAATCCCTGATTATCTGTAACGGCTCCAATTTTGGTTCCTTTTAATACTACAGAAACATTTTCAGCCGCTTCACCGTTTGATAGGCTAATTTGCCCTTTTATAGTTGCTTTTTCTTGTGCCGATATTGTAGTTGAAACAAACAAAGCAAAGAAGAAACCTAATATAGATAATGTAGTTTTTAACTTCATTTTTATTTAGAATAAGTTTTAATAGCGCAAATGTAATAGTTGATTACTAATAATGCAAGTTATTTTTATCTATTCTAAATAATTTCTTCTAGTCTAGGTTTAGTTGAAAGGAAGTTTTTGGTGCTGTGTAAAAATGAAAAAACCTGCTCAAATAAATGAACAGGTTTTGTATGTATTGAAAATTATTCTGATTATAATTCTAAAGCACGTTTAGCATCACCATTCATCAATAATTCTAATGGATTTTCTAAAGCTTCTTTTACAGCCACTAAGAAACCAACAGACTCACGACCGTCGATAATTCTGTGGTCATAAGAAAGAGCCACGTACATCATTGGGTGAATTTCAACTTTACCATTTACAGCAATTGGACGCTCAATAATGTTGTGCATTCCTAAAATTCCTGATTGTGGAGGGTTGATAATTGGAGTACTTAACATACTTCCAAAAACACCACCGTTTGTAATAGTGAAAGTTCCTCCAGTCATATCATCAACAGTGATTTGACCATCACGAGCTCTAAGTGCTAATCTTTTAATTTCTGCTTCAACTCCGCGGAAAGTTAAGTTTTCAGCATTACGAACTACGGGAACCATTAAACCTTTTGGTCCTGAAACTGCAATTGAGATATCTGCAAAATCGTATGCTACTTTATAATCACCATCCATCATAGAGTTTACGTCTGGATATAATTGTAAAGCTCTTGTAACTGCTTTTGTAAAGAAAGACATGAAACCTAAACCTAGACCTCCGTGTTTTGCTTTGAAAGCATCTTTGTATTCGTTACGAATTAAATTGATTGGCGTCATGTTAACTTCGTTAAAAGTCGTTAACATAGCAGTTTCGTTTTTAGCAGCTACTAATCTTTCTGCTACTTTACGACGTAACATAGATAATTTTGTACGCTCGCTTCCACGGTTTCCACCTGTTGGAGTTCCCATTGAAGGTACTGCATTTAAAGCATCTTCTTTAGTAATTCTACCCGCTTTACCAGTTCCTGAAACAGTTGCTGGTGCTATATTTTTTTCGTCTAATATTTTTCTTGCTGCCGGAGAAGGAGTTCCTGAAGCATAAGTTGTTGCCGGAGCAACTTCTGCTTTTGGAGCTTCAGCCTTAGGTGCTTCTGCTTTTACTTCAGCTTTAGGTGCTTCCGTTTTTGGCGCTTCTGCTGCTGGTGCATCACCTGCAGGTTTTGCTGCACCTGTATCAATTAAACAAACTACAGCTCCTACAGCTACTGCATCACCTTCTTCTGCTTTTAGCGTAATTGTTCCGCTAGCTTCTGCTGGTAATTCAAGAGTTGCTTTGTCTGAATCAACTTCAGCAATAGCTTGATCTTTTTCTACATAATCTCCGTCTTTTACTAACCAAGTTGCAATTTCAACTTCTTTTATTGATTCCCCTGGTGATGGGACTTTCATTTCTAAAATCATCTTTGTCTTTGTTTAAAGTTTTAATTGTTTAAAGTTTCAGTTAGGGCAAACATGAAACTTTAAACTTGAAACATTTTTTTATCTGAATAAATTTTTATCGAATACCATTCTTATTGCGTCAGCATGACGACGTTTTGCACGAGTGTAACTTCCTGCTGCTGGTGCTGCGTATGCTTTTAATGATGCTAATCTCCATTTTACAAGATCAAAGTTCATTAACATAAAGCTGTAAGCTCCCATGTTTTTAGGTTCTTCCTGAGCCCAAACATAATCGTCAGCTTTTGGATATTGTGCAATAATTGCTTTTAATTGTTCTGCCGGGAAAGGGAATAATTGTTCGATACGAACAACTGCAACATCTTTTCTTCCGTTGTTTTCTCTTTCAGCAACAATGTCATAGTAGAATTTACCAGTAACAAAAACTAAAGTTTTCACGTCTTTTTTGTTTACTGTAGTATCGTCTATTGTTTCCTGGAAACTTCCTTCTGCCAATTCTGCTACTGTAGATACACATCTTGGATCACGCAATAAACTTTTTGGAGAGAAAACCACTAATGGTTTACGGAAGTTTGTTTTCATTTGTCTTCTTAACAAGTGGAAGAAGTTTGCAGGTGTTGTACAATCAGCAACATACATATTATGTCTTGCACAAAGTTGTAAGTAACGTTCCATTCTTGCCGAAGAGTGTTCAGCACCTTGTCCTTCATATCCGTGAGGAAGTAATAAAACAATACCATTTTGGTTATTCCATTTATCTTCACCACAAGAAATGTATTGGTCAATCATGATTTGAGCTCCATTAGAGAAATCTCCAAATTGTGCTTCCCAAATTGTTAAGGCATTAGGATTAGCTAATGCATAACCATAATCAAAACCAAGAACTCCGTACTCAGATAAAAGAGAGTTGAATACACCGAATTTCCCTTTTTTGTTTTCGATAGCATCTAGTAAAATTACTTCTTCTTCAGAATCTTCTACTTTTACTACGGCATGACGGTGAGAGAATGTACCACGCTCTACGTCCTGACCTGAAATACGAACATCAAATCCTTCTGTTAAAAGTGAACCGTAAGCAAGAGCTTCTGCAGTTCCCCAGTCAAGAGTATCGTTGTCATATCCTGTTTTTCTGTCCGTAACAATTTTAGTTATTTTGTTAATGAACTTCTTGTCAGACGGTAACGTTGAGATTGTATTGATGATAGCATCTAATCCTTTTTTCTCAAAAGTAGTATCTACTTTTTGAAGCATTTGTGTATCAGTTACCTGAACAAATCCATCCCATTCGTTTTTCATGAATGGTGTTATAATTGTCAAATCTTTTTTACGGGAAGCTTCTAAATTCTCCTCCATCAAAGTTTTGTATTCTTTTTCTAAAGCATTTACATAAGAAGCATCAATTACACCATCAGATAATAATTTCTCTGCATAAATGTCTCTTGGATTTTTATGTTTTGCAATGATTTTATATAAAACCGGTTGTGTAAAACGAGGTTCATCACCTTCGTTATGACCGTACTTTCTGTATCCTAATAAGTCAATAAATACGTCACGTCCAAATTGCATTCTGTAATCTAATGCAAAAGAAACCGCATGTACTACAGCTTCAGCGTCATCAGCATTTACGTGTAATACAGGTGAAAGTGTTACTTTGGCAACGTCCGTACAGTAAGTAGAAGAACGAGCATCTAAGTAATTCGTTGTAAAACCAACCTGATTGTTGATTACAATGTGAATTGTTCCTCCGGTTTTGTAACCGTCAAGTTGTGCCATCTGAATGATCTCATATAAGATACCCTGACCTGCGATTGCAGCATCTCCGTGTACGGCGATAGGTAAAACTTTAGAGAAATCATTAGCATAATATTTATCTTGTTTCGCTCTGGTAATTCCTTCAATAACTGCTCCAACCGTTTCTAAGTGCGAAGGGTTTGGTGCTAAATTGATATTGATGTTTTTTCCGGTTCTTGTTTTTTTGTCAGCAGTAAGACCTAAGTGGTATTTTACATCACCATCAAAATATTCCTGATCGTAATCTTTACCGTCAAACTCACCAAAAATATCCTGAGTAGATTTTTCGAAGATGTTTGCCAAAACGTTCAAACGGCCACGGTGTGCCATTCCCATTACGAATTGTTCAACACCTTTTTCAGCAGCTTGCTCAATCAAAGCATCTAAAGCAGGAATAATAGATTCTCCACCTTCCAGTGAAAAACGTTTTTGACCTACGTATTTTGTATGCAGGAAGTTCTCGAAAGAAACAGCCTGATTTAATTTGTTTAAGATCGTTTTCTTTTCTTCAGAATTGAAATTAGGCTGATTAACATTTACAGCTAATTTTTCCTGAATCCATTTTACAACACTAGGATTTCTAATGTACATATATTCAATACCAATATGCTGGCAGTAAATAGATTTTAGACGTGTTATAATGTCTTGTAATGTAGAAGGTCCTACTCCAATAGTCTGAGCTGCATCAAAAACTGTAGAAAGATCAGCAGTTGTTAATCCGAAATTTTCAATATCTAAAGTTGGAGAAGATGTTCTACGATCACGAACAGGATTTGTTTTTGTAAACAAATGTCCACGTGTACGGTATCCATCAATCAATTTTAGAACATTAAATTCTTTTTGCAGTTTTTCTGAAATCTGACTGTAATCTGTGTTGGGGCTAGACACATATTCAACAATCTGTTGAACTGGATTTTCGTCATTATAAGTCGTTTGTCCAAAGTCGAAACCTTGAAAAAAACTTCTCCAGCTTGGCTCAACGCTATCTGGATTTACTAAATACTGATCATATAATTGTGCGAAAAACTCTGTATGCGCTGCATTTAAAAATGAAAACCTATCCATAATATTAGTGAATATACTTTTTGTTAAATAGAAAGGCAAAAGTACAACAATCGGCTTTATTTAAATCGTTTTTTTGCTTACTTTTACGTAAAAATTTGTTAAAAAAAGTGTTAAGCCATGAATAAAAATCTAATTTCAATCGTTTTCAGATCATTTTTAATGATTTTTACGCTGTTGCTTTCAGGCTATGCAGAGGCACAGGAAAATATTGCTACAGAGAATACTGTCAACTTTTGGGACAGAGTTCAATTTGGAGGTGGACTAGGGTTAGGAATAGGTTCAGGTTATACTGATATAACTGTAAGTCCGAGTGCGATTTATAATGTTAACGAAATTGTAGCAGTTGGTGCTGGTTTACAATTTGGTTACCTTGCTTCAAAAAATTATTATAATTCGTTTGTTTATGGAGGTAGTCTGATTACACTTGTGAGTCCAATTCCGCAAGTTCAGTTATCTGCAGAACTTGAACAAGTCAGAATCAATACCGATTATAAAGCAACCAATGTGCGACCTGCATTTTCAGATAATTATTGGAATACCGCTTTATACCTTGGAGCAGGTTACAGAAACGGAAATGTAACAATCGGTGGTCGCTACGATGTTTTATTCAACGATAAAAAGAGTCTTTACGGATCCGCTTTTATGCCTTTTGTGAGAGTTTATTTTTAAGGTTCAGAGGTTCTGAGTGACAAAGGTTCAAAGGTTTTTTTTAAAGGCTTTAAGGTTCTGAGTTGCTAAGATTTAAGTTCTCTTTCTAAAACGCATATTTTTACATTTTATCTTCACATTGCTTTAAATCAAAATCGAAATGAAAAACCTCAGTGACTCAGTAGCTAAAAACCTTTGAGCCTTTGAACCTATGTCACTTTGATCCTATTTGAAATGATTTCTAAACCAAACCTTCTGCCATTCTCTTTTTAAAACCAAAAACGAAACCTGCTCTGCCAGAATAACCAAATCAGATCCGTCCAGTTTTTTGATTTCACTTTCGGAAACATCGATGATGTAAAGTAGGTTCAGGTATTCAGCAAATTTATACTGAATCATTCTGTAGATTTTTTCGTGAAGCTGAATCTTAAGTTCTTCAGGAGAGATGCTTAGCGGAAAATCGATTCCTTCATTGGCCAGATTAAAGTCTTTGTTGATTTGCTCAATCAGACTTAGATATAGATTTTCCTTTTCGGCGTCAGCCAATAAAAAATCGGTATTTTCAGGAATTGGAAACATTAATGCTCTTTAAGAATTGACGCAAATGTAAAACTAAAAAATCATTTAACGGTTGATTCTCTTTCAATGATTCTTGTTGGAAGTTCAACAATTTGATGTGTAACAGCACGATGTTCCTTTATCTCTGCAATTTCATCAATTAAAATAGATGCAGCGGTGTGTCCCATTTCAAATCCGGGCTGATCGATTGTCGTGAGTTTAGGCGAAATTACAGTACTCATAAACCAATTGCTAAATCCAAAAACAGCCACTTGCTGAGGCGTTTTGATGCCTGCTTCATTAAAATATTTAATAATTCCGATCGCTACTAAATCTGTAATGGCAAAAATAGCATCGATATCCGGATGCTCCGTCATGATTTTCTGGGCATTTTCGTAACCATCTTCAAAATCAGTATTATTATCGCAAACGTATACGAGTTTAGAATCGTACTCAATTCCGTGTGCTTCCAAGGCTCTTTTGTAACCTAAAAAACGATCAATTGAATTTTGAGGAACATAAGAACCTCTAAAATGCGCTATTTTTTTATATCCTTTATTAATAAGGTAGGTAACAGCATCGTAAGCCGCTTTGGCATCGTTAATAATTACTTTCGAACAATCAACTCTTTTGGCAATTTTATCAAACAAAACAACGGGAGTATTTTTTTTAATTGCGTCGTTGATATGAGAGAAATCATCCGTTTCATTAGAGAGCGACATCAGTACTCCGTCAACGCGTTTTTGAATCAATAAGGCCAATTGTTTTTTCTCTAATTCATACTTTTCATTCGATTGCAAAATGATAACCAAATAGCCTCGTTTTTCGGCTTCTTCTAAAATACCATTGAGTACGCTCGAAAAAAAATGATGTACTGTTGCCGGAATGATAACACCAATAGTTTTAGTTTCGTTGGTTCGAAGATTTACTGCAACAGAATTGGGCATATAATTCATCGTTTCAGCCATTTCAATAACTTTTGCACGCGTCGATTTACTAATATCGGTATATCCTTTTAGTGCTTTTGAAACAGTAGTAACTGAAATTCCCAATGCCGAAGCAATGTCTATTAGTTTTGTGTTATTCATGAAATAAATGTAGTAAAAATAAAATGTATTAATAAAATATTAACTTACGAAAACGTTTTAGGTGTTTTCGAAAACGTTTTCGATTCTTAAATCTTAATTTAAAGTTAATTACTAAGTAAGTTTACATTCATCAAATTAAATTTTACTAACAAAACCACAAAAAAACATGAAACAGCAAAAATCTTATTTAGGACTGTTATTTTTGATACTGTGTTTGATCTGCGTATCTAATGACGCATTTGCTCAGGCTAAAAATACTATTTCCGGAAAAGTATTAGATGAAGAGGGACACACAATTCCGGGTGCAAACGTATCATTACAAGTATCAGATAAAAACGTAATTACGGACGAAAATGGAGTTTTCATTTTCTCAGATGTTCCTGCCGGAAGTTATTCGGTTGTAGCTTCGAATGTAGGGTATAAAACGTATAGCAAAGAAGTTACGGTTAAAGAAGGAGAATCAGTAGAAGTAAGCTTATTACTGGAAAGCGAATCACAAAATCTGAAAGAAGTTGTCGTTACAGGTTCATCAGCACCAAGATCAAAATTAGAATCCAGTGTTGCTATTACAACGATGGGAGCAAAAGCAATTGAAGACAGAGCGCCATCGAGTACAGCAGCTTTGCTTCAAACTATTCCCGGTTTTGTTGTTGAAGCATCTGCAGGGGAAATAGGAAATAACCTTTTTGCAAGAGGAATCCCGTCTGCAGGAGCATACGAATATGTGCAAATTCAGGAAGACGGTTTACCGGTTTTTGAAGACGGTGCGTTACAGTTTGCTAATGCAGATACGTTTTATCGTTTAGATGAAACAGTAAGTAAAATGGAAGCTGTAAGAGGAGGTTCTGCATCTATTTTTGCGAACAATGCACCTGGTGGAATTATCAACTTTATTTCGAAAACGGGTCAGAATGAATTTAAAGGAAAAGCAAAATTATCGACATCAGATTATGGACTTTTCAGAACGGATCTTAATTTATCAGGAGCTTTAATTCAGGATAAATTATTCTTCAACATTGGAGGATTCTACAGAGCCGATAATGGAGTGAGAAACACAGGTTTTACAGCCAACAAAGGAGGACAAATCAAAGGAAATGTTACTTATAAATTCGATAATGATGATTATTTCAGAGTAAACTTCAAACATCTTAATGACAGAAATACGTTTTACTTGCCAATTCCTTTAAAAAGCAATAATGGAAAAATTGAAGGTATAAGCGGATTTAATCCAAATTATGGTACTTTGACTTCCGTAAATTTTAGCCGTTTAAATGTTCCTCAATACGGAGGTGGTACTTTTAGCACTGATTTAGAAGATGGTTCACATCCTGTAATTAATTCTATTGGAACAGAATTCAAAAAGAAAATCTCTGAAAAAGTTACTTTCAAAAATGCTTTCAAGAAAACAGCAATTGACTTAAATTACAATGCGATTTTTCCAAATGGAGGCCCTTGGACACAAGATGCTTATGCAACAGATATTCAAAATACTACAGCAGGAAACCTAGCTTACAGTTATGTAGATAATGGTGCAGCTTTAGACCCAAACACTTTAATAATGAGAGCTGACCTTTGGCATATCCAGAAAAAAATGGACAATTTTGCGAATAACTTCTCTTTCTCATTTGATTTAGATCCTGTACAATTAACAGCAGGTTACTATTATTCTAACTGGAAATCAAATCAATACTGGAATTGGAATTCTTATTTAGTAGGTGTTTCAGACAATCCAAGATTATTGAATGTAAAAGACAATACTTCCGGAGTTGATCATACATGGAATGGTATAGAAAGAATCACCTGGTTAGAAAGAGATGCTCAAACCAAAGGACTTTTAAATGATATTTATGCCGATGCAGAAATTAAAGCCACAGAGAATTTGACGTTCAATGCCGGTGTACGATACAACAAAGACAAATATTCAGGGTACCGTGATAATGCAAGATTTGGTGCAGAAAATTTAGGTCTTTTGAATAATAACACAGCAGATGATGCGGTGACAACTGTAAAAGGAAATCCGTACACGTATTGGAGATATGATGTAAGCGAATGGTCGTATACTGCAGCAGGAAACTATAAATTTAATGACAAGATGGCTTCGTATGCACGTTATAGTCATGGTTTTAGGTCGCCAATTGAAGAATCATTTTATGATAATGCAGCAGATTTAAGCAAACTTGAAAATACACAGGTAAATCAAATAGAATTGGGTTATAAATATGCTAATTCTTTCTTCTCGGTAAATGCGAACGTATTTCACATGAACTTGAAAAATGTTGCTTTTACAGATATTTTATCTGATGGAACTTCTGAGAATAAATTTGCAGACGTTAATAATATTGGTCTTGAAGTTGAAACCAATGCAAAATACGAAAGAGTGAAGTTGAACTTTACGTTTACAGTTCAAAAACCAGAATATGATAATTTTACAGGTTCCAATGCTGATGGTTCTACTTTTAACTTTAATGGAAATACAGCACGAAGAATTCCGAAGTTTTTTGCTAACCTAAGACCGGAAGTAGAAATTGTTAAAGATCTTACGGCGTATGTTCAGTTTTCATATTACGATAAAAAATTCGTGAATCAGGATAACAAACAAGTATTACCAGCGTATAAAGAAGTAGGAGCAGGTTTAAATTATACGTACAATAATCTTCGTTTTGCAGTAGATGCTTCCAACTTATTCAATGAAATTGGTTTAACAGAAGGAGATCCAAGACAAACAACAGCTGCACAAAGCGATGTGTTTATGGCAAGACCTATTTTAGGACGTGCGTTTAGATTTTCTGTAGCAATTAATTTTTAAATTTATAAATACATTGTATTATAATATGGTACCACGTAGAGACGCACTGCCGTGCGTCTCTACAATGTGTGTCTCTACAATGTGTGTCTACGCACCGCATCGATAAACAAATCATACCTATAAAAAATGAAAAACGTAGGAATAAAAATAGCACTCTATCTTAATTACTTTGTCTTTGCTATTTTACTAAATAGTGTTGGCATTGTGATTTTGAAATCACAAAAAAACTACGGAGTAGATGAAGTGCAGGCAAGTATTTTAGAAGCTTTTAAAGACATGCCAATTGCTATAGTTTCTTTTTTTATAGCTTCATTTTTACCTCGAATCGGATATAGAAAAGCCATGCTTATAGGTTTAGCGCTTGTTACTTTAGCCTGTATATCGATGTATTTTGGAAATTCCTTTGATAATGCAAAAATTCTGTTTGCAACTGTAGGTGTTTCTTTTGCATTGATAAAAGTATCTGTTTATTCGCTGATAGGAAGCGTAACTGAAACCAAAAAAGAACACAATGCATTAATGAGTAGTATTGAGGGTTTCTTCATGGTTGGAATTGCATTGGCTTATTTTTTATTTCCTGCTTTCAATAACGAAAACGATCCTAATTCCTGGCTCAATGTATATTGGTTTCTTGCGGGATTATCAATGCTTTCGTTTTTGTTTTTGCTTTTTGTAAAATTTGAAGAAGATGAAGTTTCGGCAGGCGTAAATCTTAAAGATGATTTTCTGCAAATGTTTAAACTAATGGCAAAATTACTCACCGTTATATTTGTTATTAGTGTTTTCTTATTTGTAATGATCGAGCAGGGCATATTATCCTGGTTGCCTACATTCAATACAAAAGTGCTTCATTTACCGGAGAATATCAGTATTATGATGGCAAGTATTCTGGCTATTTCATTAGCCGTTGGCAGAATGATTGCCGGTATTGTGACCAAAAAAGTAAACTGGATCTGGGTTTTAAGTTTTTGTATCGTAATGGCAATGCTAATTGTTGTTTTTGTACTTCCAAAAACAGTAGGCTTAGAAGTAAAACATATTGATACGCTTTCGGATATTCCTTTAATCGGTTTTGCTTTTCCGCTAATCGGATTGTTTATTGCGCCTATTTATCCTTTGTTGAATTCTATTGTATTGAGCGCTTTGCCTAAAAATCTACAAAGTTCCATGACCGGATTAATTGTAATTTTTTCAGCTCTTGGTGGAACTTTAGGTTCCAGAATAACAGGATGGCTGTTTAAAAATGAAGGTCCCGAAAACGCATTTTACTTTACCTTGATTCCAATGTCTCTATTACTAATGTCATTTTTTATTCTTAAAAAAATAACTGCAAAAGATGAAATTTAAACTACACATAACTCAAACTATCGAAAAATTATTGGCTCAGGAAGATACTGATGGCGATAAAAAAATCACGATTGATGATAATGGTCCAAAACGATTTTTATTAGAAGATCAGGAGGGGAATTCGGCTGTTATTGAAGGGACTTATCAGCTTTCGAATTTATTGCAGGAATTGGCTTTAGCCAGAAAAAACAATACAGAATTTGCAGAAATCAATCTGAATGAAATTACCGAAGATCCCGTACACAGAATCTCACGAAAAATAAAAGATCTTTACTGGAATGGTCTTACCAGAACTATTGATGCTAATGGCGTTAAAAAGATTCTCGAGGACAATAAGATCGAAAATGAGGTTTCCTATTTATATGTTCCTTTTGGTGATGAAATTGTTTTTGATTATTTCAAGAAATTAGAAGCTAACACACCAAAACTAAAAGTGGTGCAGATGCCTAAAAATATTTCGCCAGAATATGTATTATCACTCAATAAAAAACCAGGAATTTTAGCCTTGGCACTTCAGATAAAAAACAATGAAATTTCAGGTGTTCCATTTGTGGTTCCGGGTGGAAGATTTAACGAAATGTACGGTTGGGACAGTTATTTTATTGCGAAAGGTCTTTTGATAGATGATAAGATTGAACTTGCTTTAGGTATTGCAGAAAACTTTAAATATCAAATAGATCATTACGGAAAAATTCTAAATGCAAACAGAAGTTATTACTTAACCCGTACACAACCACCGTTGTATACCTCATTGATTATGGATGTGGCAGAAAAGTCAAATCCGGATATTTTTTGGATAGAAAGACATTTAAAAACGGCGATAAAAGAGTACCAAACGGTTTGGATGGAAGAAGGAAAAAGACTTACTGCAAATGGATTGAATAGATACAAAGCAGAGGGAATTGGACTTCCGTTTGAAGTAGAAGAAGGTCATTTTGACGATATTCTGGAGCAATTTGCGCCAAAATATAACTTATCTACGCGTGAGTTTGAAAAAAAATACCTGGAAAGAGAAGTTGTCGATGCTGAACTTGATAAGTATTTTATTCACGATCGCAGTATGCGCGAAAGCGGGCATGATACTACGAATAGATTAGTTGGTGTTTGTGCTAATTTAAATACCATTGCGATAAATAGTCTGCTATACAAATACGAAACAGATATCGCTTTTCTGATTGAAAAGTACTTTAAAAATGAATTTCAATATTTTGAAGACAAATCTTTTTCAAGTGAATATTGGTTGTCAAAAGCAGCATCCAGAAAAGAAAAAATCAATACGATGTGCTGGAACGAAGAGAAAGGTTCCTATATGGATTATGATTTTGTGAATGAAAAGCAGCATTTATTTGAAGCAGCGCCAACATTTTATCCGCTTTGGGCAAAAATAAGTACCTCAGAACAGGCAGAAATTTTAGTAAAAAAGACACTTCCAAGATTTAAAATGAAAGGTGGAATTGCTGGTAGTACCAAAGAATCAATTGCAGATGTGGAGGAGAATGCACCAATAAGACAATGGGATTATCCGTTTGGATGGGCTCCGCATCAAATGCTTTTGTGGGAAGGTTTACTCAACTATAATTTTAATGCAGAAGCACAGGAAATGGTATATCGATGGCTTTGGCTGATTACCAGAAATGCTGTGGATTATAACGGAACTATTCCTGAAAAGTTTGATTTATCCATTAGTTCGCACAAAATATTTGCAGAATATGGTAATGTAGGAACAGAGTTTAATTATATAACCGAAGAAGGTTTTGGCTGGATGAACGCCTCTTACCAATACGGATTAACGATTTTAGAAGAGGATCTAAAGCTAAAATTATCTGCTTTAGTTGATCCGGATGATTTGTTTTAGTTGGTTGTTTAAGCCTGACAAGTTTTTAAAAAATTTGTCAGGCTTTTTCTAAATCTATACTTTTCTTCCCATTAGGTTTTCACCAAATGTTCTTAGAATATTTTTCTTTTCAGCATTAATTTCCATCTTATCCAGAGTTTCAAAAGCTCTGAAAGTGTACATTTCAATAGCTTCCTGAGTGGCTTTTGAAGCACCTGATTCGTTAAAAATTGCTTTCACAGTTTCGATCTTCTCTGTATTATCTGGTAGCTGTAAGGAGAATAATCCTTCTAATAATACAATTTTTTCAGGAGTCGAAAATTCTAATGCTTTTAGATACAAATAGGTTTTTTTGTTGATCATAATGTCGCCTCCAACTTGTTTTCCAAAGGTTTCCGGATCACCAAAAGCATCTAAATAATCATCCTGAAGTTGAAATGCCAGTCCTAAATTAAGCCCGAAATCATAAATTAAATCGGCTTCTTTTTCAGTGGTTTTAGCTACAATTGCACCCATTTTCATAGCTGCTGCAACAAGAACTGCTGTTTTGTATTCGATCATTTTTAGATATTCCAGAACCGTTACATCCTTTCTTTCTTCAAAATCAACGTCCCATTGCTGTCCTTCGCAAACTTCAAGAGCCGTTTTGCTGAATAACTTGGCTAAATCCCTAAAAACAACAGGCTCATATTGTTCAAAATATTGATAGGCAAGAATAAGCATTGCATCTCCGGATAAAATCCCGGTATTAATGTTCCACTTTTCGTGCACGGTAACTTTTCCTCTTCTCAAAGGTGCATCATCCATAATATCATCATGCACAAGCGAAAAATTATGAAAAACTTCTACAGCCATAGCAGCTGGAAGTGCCAGTTTAAAATTAGTATCAAAAACCTCTGAAGTCATTAAAGTTAATACAGGGCGCATGCGTTTGCCGCCAAGTTTTAAAATGTATTCTATTGGTTCATAAAGATTTTTAGGGTCTTTGCTGATTGTCTGATCTTTTAAATAACTAATAAAAAAATCCTGGTATTGGCTAATATCGTGCATAAATATAATCTGAATTGCGAGGCGCAAAGATACGATTCATTATGAATTATTTGTTTTTTTAAATTTTAAATAAAGCCAAGTTTCCACTTAAAATAAGTTGTGATTTTGTTAATATAGGACTAAAAATGAACGTTTTACGTTTATTTCAAAAAAAACACGGAAACTTTTTTGGTTTTCTAAGTTTCCTTTCTATATTTGCACCGTTAATTGGAAACTCTGAACACTGTAAAAGTTTCCTTAGTACAATTCGAGTAAATTATAAACTCAATTAAATCAAATATTTATGAAAACAACATGGACCATTGATTCTAGCCAATCTGATGTTTTAATAAAAATGAGACATTCGATCATTGCATACATGGGAGGAACAACCAACAAATTTGACGGTTATGTCAATATTGAAAACAATGAAATTGAAGATGCTTCAGTTGAATTTTCATTAGATATAAACAATAAAGCAGACAGTTTCCAGCAAATCGACACGCATTTGCAATTGAATGATTTGTTTAATGTAAACGAACATCCGATTATTAGTTTTAAATCAACTTCTTTCCAAAAATTAAATAATAATATTAATTTCTTCAAAGGAGATTTAACAATAAAAGATGTTACTAAAGTAGTAGAACTTGATGCCGAATTTATTGGTGTTAATACTTATGATGGTAAAAAGAAAGTTGCTTTTGAAATTACAGGAAGCATCAAACGCCAGGATTTTGGTTTAGACTATAATTCATTTAGCCATAATGGCGGATTGGCTTTAGGAAAAGATATGAAGCTTATAGCGAATTTAGAGTTTTGTATCTAAAACTTGACAATGAGTAACTTAATGTAAAATTAGTACAAAAATAATTGGAAACTATTTTTTAAATTAAAGTTTCCTTCTATCTTTGTTACGCAATTTGAAAATTATAATGAAAGAAAAGATCATAGCAAAAGCAAGTGATTTGTTTTTGAAACTCGGATTTAAAAGTGTCACCATGGATGACATTGCGGGAGAGATGTGTATTTCAAAAAAAACGATTTACAAATATTTTTGCAATAAAGAGGTATTGATAGCAGAAAGTACTTCAATGGTTCATGCTCAGGTACACGAAATTATTCATACCATAGTAGAAAGAAATTACAATGCCATTCAGGAAAATTTTGAGATAAAAGAAATGTTTCGCGACATGTTTAAAAACAACACAGACAGTTCTCCGATTTATCAGTTAAAAAAGCATTATCCTGAAATATATCAAAATGTATTGTCTTACGAATTGGATCAGTGTACGCAATATTTTAGAGCTAATATTGAAAAAGGAATTCAGGAAAATTTATATCGAAGTGATTTAGATATTGAGTTGTATGTTAAGTTTTATTACACTTTAGTGTTTCACATTAACGAAAATACAGCTTCAGAAAAAGAAGCACAGCGTATCGAATTAGCCGCTTTAGAATATCATACCAGAGCAATGGCAACAGCAGAAGGTATATTAGAATTAGAAAAACAACTTAAAAAAATTATTACTTAATCATCAATCTATGAAACGAATAATTCTTATATTTTTGTGTTCAATTGGCTTGTCAGTCAACGCACAAGTTAAAACCTTAACCTTAAAAGAGGCTATTACATACGCTCTTGAAAACAAGTCGGATGCTAAGAAATCTAAATTACAGGTTGAAAACAGCGAATATAAAATTCAGGAAGTACGCTCAAGAGCATTACCTCAAATTACAGGGAATGCAAGTTTAACATACAATCCTGTTATCCAAACGACCGTAATTGATGGTGCCGGATTTGGTGCTCCTGGAACTACAATTCAGGCAGCATTCGGTCAAAAATGGACGTCGGGAGCTGGTATCTCATTAAGCCAGGCTTTGTTTGATCAATCTGTTTTTACAGGACTAAAAGCAGCTAAATCTACCCGCGAATTTTATCAGATCAATAACCAGTTAACTGAAGAGCAGGTTATCGAAAGAGTAGCCAACAATTATTACTCTGTTTATGTACAACGCGAAAGATTATCTTTAATCGACAGCAGTTATGTAAATACCGGTAAAGTTAAAGATATCATTCAAGGACAATTTGATAACGGATTAGCCAAAAAAATTGATTTAGACCGTATTGTTGTAAAATTATCAAACATCAGCACACAACGTCAGCAAATTGTTAATCAGATTCAATTACAGGAAAATGCACTAAAGTTTTACATGGGAATGCCTATTGAATCTCAAATTGAGATTCCTAAAGAGCAATTCGAAGTAACTTCAGCTGCCTTAACAGAATCTCCTAATATCGAAAACAGAACAGAATATCTGCTTTTGAAAAAACAAGAAGAGCTTTTGGTTTATCAAAAGAAATCAGTTGTAGCAGGATACTACCCAACGCTTTCTTTGGTAGCTAATTACAATTATTTAGGACAAGGTCCTGAAATGCCACTTTTTGCAAAACCAAAAGATGGAGTTTACTGGTCTGATTTTTCTGCAATAGGATTAAATTTAAGAGTGCCAATTTTTACAGGATTTGGAACTCGTGCGAAAGTAAGACAAGCAGATGTAGAAATCAGATCACTTCAGGAAGATATGAAAGAAACGAAACTTTCACTTGACCTTGATTACAAAAACGCGACGACTCAAATTCAAAATAGTCTTATCACAATCGACAACCAAAAAGAAAACATGCGTTTGGCGACTGAAATTTTAAGCAATACAAGAAACAATTATCTTCAGGGATTAGCATCATTAACAGATTTGTTAGATGCCGAAAATGCATCACTTGAAGCTCAAAATAATTACACCAGAGCTATCTTAGATTACAAAATTGCCGAGGTATCTCTAATCAAATCAAAAGGCGAACTAAAAACTCTTATCAAATAATTTTACCAAAATGAAGAAAACTATTATAACTATCGTAATCATAATTGTAGCCCTAGGTGCAATTGGATATGTCTTGAATAATAATAAGAAAGAAAATAAAGCTAAAACAGATATCGTTGCTGAAAAAAATGCTGCAGTGTCTGTGAAAATAGCTTCAGTAAAAACAGAACCAATTTCATTAGACTTTGCAGTAAACGGAAGCTTCCTGCCAATTCAGGAATTAACATTCTCTGCTGAGAAATCAGGAAAAGTAATCAGTGTGTTAGCTAAAGAAGGTGACTATGTAAAAGTAGGTCAAACTTTATTAACAGTTAGAGGTGATGTTATCAATGTAAGTGCGCAACAAGCGCAAGCAGCTTACCAAAATGCAAAATCTGATTACAGCAGATACGAAAATGCATTTAAAACAGGTGGTGTTACAAAACAACAATTAGATCAGGCAAAATTAGCGTTAACAAATGCTGAATCTAACTTACAACAAGCTAACATCAATGTTGGTGATACAAAAGTAAAAGCACCAATCAGCGGATTCATCAATAAAAAATATATTGAGCCAGGATCTATTTTAGCAGGAATGCCGGCAACTGCATTGTTCGATATTGTAAACGTTTCTAAATTAAAATTGAAAGTTGCAGTAAACGAAAATCAGGTAGCGAGTTTAAAAGTTGGAAACACAGTAAACATTACAGCTAGTGTTTATCCTGACAAAACATTCTCAGGAAAAATTACTTTTATTGCTTCAAAAGCAGATGAGAGTTTAAACTTTGCTGTTGAAATCGAAATTGCAAACAACGTAAACAACGACCTAAAAGCGGGTATGTACGGAACAGCAAACTTTGGTTCAAAACAACAAACACAAAACCTTATGGTTGTACCAAGAAATGCTTTCGTAGGAAGTGTGAGCAGCAACGAGATCTTCGTAGCTCAAAATGGTGTTGCTAAATTAAGAAAAGTTACTGCAGGAAGAATTTTAGGAGATAAAGTAGAAATTATCAACGGATTGTCTGATGGTGAAACTGTAATCGTTACAGGTCAAATTAACTTACAAGACGGTAATTCAGTAGAAATTATTAAATAATTGAAAGGCTATAAGCAGTAAGCTTTAAGCCATAAGCATTGAGCCTCGAGCTTATGCCTAAAGCCTAAAGCCTAAAGCTTACAGCATAAAAGAAAATATATGAAATTAGCCGAAATATCCATAAAACGTCCGTCGTTAGTTATTGTATTGTTTACAATTCTAACACTTGGTGGATTGTTCAGTTACAGCCAGTTAGGTTATGAGCTGATCCCTAAATTTGAGCAAAACGTTATTACAATTTCTACAATTTATCCTGGAGCTTCTCCAAGTGAGGTAGAAAATACCGTAACCAAGAAAATTGAAGATGCGATTGCATCCTTAGAGAATGTCAAGAAAATTGACTCCAAATCATACGAAAGTTTATCTATCGTTTCGATAACCTTAACATCAAATGCAAAAGTCGATTTCTCTCTGAACGATGCACAGCGTAAAATTAACGCGATCATTAGTGATTTGCCGGACGACGTTAAAACGCCTGCATTAACCAAATTCTCGTTGAGTGATTTACCAATTATGACATTGGGTGCCAACGGTAAAATGGACGAAGCAGAGTTCTTTGACTTAATTGATAAAAAAATTGCTCCTATTTTGTCTCGTGTACAAGGTGTGGCGCAAGTAAATATCATTGGTGGTTCAGAGCGTGAAATTCAGGTAAACCTTGATGCTGTAAAAATGCAGGGTTACGGATTATCTATTCCACAAGTACAACAAAACATTCTGACTTCGAATTTAGATTTCCCTACAGGTAACATTCAAACCCGTAATCAAAAAATATTAATTCGTTTAGCAGGTAAATATAAAAGTGTTCAGGAATTAAGAAACTTAGTAGTTTCTTCTCAAAACGGAATTCAGGTTCGTTTAAGTGATATTGCTGACGTTCAGGATACTCAAAAAATTGCTGAAAAAATATCACGTGTAGATCAAAAGAGTGCGATCGTTTTACAAATCGTAAAACAATCTGATGCGAATGCGGTTGCGGTAAGTGAGCAATTATTAAAAACAATTGAAACTCTTGAAAAAGATTATAAAGGAAATCAATTAAAATTAGAAGTTGCAAAAGACAGTACTATTTTTACATTAGAAGCAGCAGATTCTGTAGTTCACGATTTATTAATCGCGGTAGTTCTGGTAGCCTTTGTAATGTTGTTTTTCTTGCATAGTATTAGAAACTCGCTTATTGTAATGGTTTCTATTCCTGCATCTTTGATTGCTACGTTTATTGGTATCTATTTAATGGGATACACATTAAACTTAATGAGTTTATTAGGATTGTCTCTGGTTGTAGGTATTCTGGTCGATGATGCGATTGTGGTCCTCGAGAATATTTACCGACACATGGAGATGGGTAAAAGCAAAATTCGTGCTTCGTATGACGGAACAGCAGAAATTGGTGGAACTGTAACTTCGATTACCTTAGTAATTGTGGTAGTGTTCTTGCCTATCGCGATGAGTTCTGGTTTAGTATCTAATATCATTACACAATTTTGTGTTACTGTAATTATTTCGACTTTATTGTCACTTTTAGCATCATTTACAATTATCCCTTGGTTATCATCTCGTTATGGTAAATTAGAGCATATTGAAGGAAAGAATTTATTTGGAAGAATTATTCTTGGATTCGAATCTTATTTAACACGTTTTACAAACTGGGTTTCTGAGTTGTTAACATGGTGTTTAGATCATTATATTAAAACCATTTTAGTTGTTGTAGTATTGTTTTTTGCATCTACAATAGGATTAATGGGTGGAGGTTTCATTGGAGGAGAGTTTTTCGCTTCATCTGATAGTGGAGAGTTCTTAGTTCAAATCGAAATGCCGAAAGATGCTTCGTTAGAACAAACCAACTTCATGACACAAAAAGCAGAAGCTTATTTGAAACAACAAGAATATGTTCACAGTCAAATTACAACGGTAGGACAAACAAGTGAAGGTTTTGGAGCATCGCAAGCAACTGCATATAAAGCAGAGATTGACGTAAAAATGATCGAACAAAAAGATCGTACTGACGATGCTAACGTTTATGCTGCTAAAATTAAGCGTAAACTGGAAAAAGTATTAGTTGGAGCAAAAGTAAAAACAGTTCCGGTTGGTATCTTAGGAACAGCTGAAGATGCTACATTAGGATTGATCGTAACAGGTCCTTCAACAGAAAGTGCTATGGCATTTGCTAAATTAGCAGAAGCAGAATTACGTACTATTCCTGGAACAACAGAGATTAAATTAACGGTTGAGGATGGAAACCCTGAAATCAACGTTAAGGTAGATCGTGATAAAATGGCTGCTTTAGGCTTAACGCTTCAAACAGTTGGTTTGACTATGCAAACAGCATATAGTGGAAATACAGATGGTAAATACAGAGCTGGTGAATATGAGTACGATATCAATATCAGATACAACTCATTCGACAGAAAAAGTATTACAGATGTTAGTAATCTGATCTTTGTAAATGCAGCAGGTCAACAAATTAAATTATCTCAGTTCGCTGATATTACAGAAGGTTCAGGACCTAGCCAGTTAGAGCGTAGAGATAAATCAGCGTCGGTAACCGTAAAAGGACAAAACGTTGGGGTGCCATCAGGAACAATCGTTACGCAATGGCAGGCAAAATTAGACAAGCTTAATAAACCAGCCGGAGTTAGTTATATCTGGGGTGGAGATCAGGAGAATCAATCAGAAGGATTTGGTACTTTAGGAATCGCTTTATTAGCCGCTATTATATTAGTTTACCTTGTAATGGTGAGTTTATATGACAGTTTTGTTCACCCGTTTGTTGTATTGTTTGCTATCCCGCTTTCGTTTATCGGAGCGATGTTAGCCTTAGCTTTAACAAACAACTCATTAAACATATTTACCATTTTAGGTATCATCATGTTGATTGGTCTGGTGTGTAAGAATGCGATCATGCTTGTCGATTACACCAACCAAAGAAGAGCAGCAGGAGAATCAATCAGAACGGCATTAATTCAGGCGAATCACGCTCGTTTACGTCCGATCTTGATGACAACAATTGCGATGGTATTTGGTATGTTCCCAATTGCATTAGCATCTGGAGCAGGAGCAGAATGGAAAAACGGTTTGGCATGGGTAATTATTGGAGGATTAATTTCTTCTTTATTCTTAACCTTGATCGTAGTTCCTGTAATTTACAATATCATGGAGAAAATCATCCAGAAACTTAGTAAAGGAGAGAAAATAGATTATGAAGCAGAAATGGTGGCAGATTACACGCCAACAGAAGTAAGCGAAGACGGTTTCAATCCTAAACATACCCATTAGTTTTGATTTAATTTTAGAATGAAAAAACCCAAATTCCGTAAAGAATTTGGGTTTTTTATTGCTTTTAAATTTGAAATAGAAAGAAGTAGCTTTTACTTTAAATATACATAGTGATTATAGTAATCAATAATGGCCTTGCCTTCCAGCAAAACATCAGCGCCAATAATACCATGAACCGCTTTTGCTTTATAGGATTCTAAAGCTTCATTGACATGCGAAAGATCAAAAATTACAATGCTGAAATCGTTGTTTTTCCAGCTTCCGAGTTGTAGATTGTTGTGTGCCGAAACCTCTGTTTTCATTCCGCCGCCTCCAGCTCCTGATGCTTTGGTTTTAGATTTTTTGGTCGCCAGTTCAAAACGTTCGATGCTCTCAAATCCTACGCACGAATTAGAAGCGCCCGTATCTAAAATGAAATTGCCGGAAACACCATTAATTTTAGCTTTTATTAAAAGGTGTTGTGTTTTGGTGACTTTAAATTTGATTTTCCTGTATTTCTCTTTTTTGAGAACCTGATGCAGATTTTCCATTTTCATTTTAGATTGAAACTCAAAAATAGAAGAAATACAATCAAAAAGCTAATGCCGTTAAACGTTATTGGGATAGTTTTTATTAAAATTGTAATTTTGGATTTTAAAAATAAATATACTTTGAACAGTACACCTATAATTACCGATACACATACACATCTTTATTCTGAAGAATTTGATCAGGATCGGGATGAAATGATACAAAGAGCCATAAATGCAGGCGTTACCCGTTTTTTTATTCCTGCTATCGATGCTGCTGCAACACAGTCGATGTATGATTTAGAAAAAAATTATCCAGATAATGTATTTCTAATGATGGGTTTGCATCCCACTTACGTGAAAGATAATTACGAGGACGAGCTAAAACATGTAGAAACCGAGCTGGCAAAACGTAAATTTTATGCCGTTGGAGAAATCGGAATCGATTTATACTGGGATAAAACACATCTAAAAGAACAGCAAATTGCTTTTAGAAGACAAATACAATTAGCCAAGGAATATAAGCTTCCGATCGTAATTCACTGCCGTGAAGCCTTTGATGAAATCTTCGAAATTCTTGAGGAAGAAAAATCTGAAGATTTGTTTGGGATTTTTCATTGTTTTTCCGGAACTTTAGTACATGCACAACAAGCGATTTCTTACAACATGAAATTAGGAATTGGAGGTGTGGTGACATTTAAGAACGGAAAAATAGATCAGTTTTTAAATCAAATCGAGCTAAAACATATTGTGCTCGAAACAGATTCGCCGTATTTAGCGCCAATTCCTTATAGAGGAAAACGAAATGAAAGCAGCTATTTGGTCAATGTAATAACCAAATTAGCAGAAATATATGCTGTTTCTGTAGAAGAAATTGCAACTATTACAACCCAAAACTCGAAAGACGTTTTTGGTATTTAATCCTGATGTAACAATACTTTAATTTTTTTTTTGTTCTTTTGCCCACTAAAATAGATATCTATAATGCAGAAATTTGATGCCATTCGACCGTTTTATGACTCAGAAATAAATGAAGCACTTCATGGTGTAGCTAATCATCCGATGATGAAAGCCATGATGAATTTTACTTTTCCGGAATTAAAAGATGACGAATGGAAAGAGCAGTTGAAGAAAACACATTCTATTCGTGACTTTCAGTGTAATTTTATATACAATACAATTCAAAGAGTATTGGATAAAAGTTCTGAGGGACTTACCACTTCCGGTTTTGAGAAACTTGAAAAAAACACCTCTTATTTATTTGTATCCAATCACCGTGATATTCTTTTGGATACGACATTGCTAAATGTATGTCTGTTCGAACATGGTTTGGTTATGACAGCATCTGCAATTGGAGATAATCTGGTAAAAAAAGCATTCTTAAGTACGTTGGCAAAATTAAACAGAAACTTTTTAGTTTTAAGAGGTTTAACACCTCGTGAAATGTTGCAGAGCTCTAAATTGCTTGCAGAATATATGGGGCAATTATTGCTTCGCGAAAACCGTTCCGTTTGGATTGCGCAAAGAGAAGGTCGTACCAAAGACGGAAACGATGAAACTAATCCGGGCGTTCTGAAAATGATCGGAATGGGATCTGACGAACCTAATTTAATGGATTATTTTAAGAAATTAAAAATTGTTCCTGTTTCTATTTCATACGAATACGACCCAACCGATGTTTTGAAGATGCCACAATTAATGGCAGAAGCGAACAACGAAGTTTACATCAAAGAAAAAAACGAAGATTTCATGACCATTTTAAGTGGTATCATGGGAACTAAAAAAAGAATACATATTTCTGTTGGCGACGTTCTTGATACTGAAATCGACAGAATCGTAGCAGAGAATGATAATTCAAACAAACAAGTTCAGGCATTGGCTCAGGAAATTGACGATCAAATTCTAAAGAATTACCAACTATGGCCAACGAACTTTATTGCTTACGATATTTTAAACGAAACAACAAGGTTTGCTCATTTGTATAAAGAAAGTGAGAAATCACTTTTTGAGCGTCGTTTAGAAATGCGTATCGGAAGTGATAATCCGGTTACAAGACAAGGATTTTTGTCTATGTATGCGAATCCGGTTGTTAATAAATTAAAATATCAGGATGTCATCTAAAGCTAAAATACTTCTAATTTATACCGGTGGAACCATTGGTATGAGCAAAGATTTTGAAACGGGTGCGCTTAAAGCATTCAACTTTGGAAAATTATTGCAAAATATTCCGGAGATCAAACAATTAGATTGTAATATCGAAACGTTTTCATTCGAACATCCGATTGACTCCTCAAACATGAATCCTTCTATGTGGACAAAAATTGCCACAATTATAGAGGAAAATTATCCTAAATACGATGGATTTGTGGTTTTGCACGGTTCTGATACCATGTCCTATTCTGCTTCAGCATTGAGTTTTATGTTAGAAAATCTGGCAAAACCAGTTGTTTTTACAGGATCTCAATTGCCTATTGGAGATTTGCGCACAGATGCAAAAGAAAACTTAATCACCGCTATTCAGATTGCTTCGCTTCAGGAAAACGGAAAACCTGTTATTACAGAAGTTTGTTTGTACTTTGAATATAAATTATACCGAGGTAACAGAACCTCAAAAGTAAACGCAGAACATTTTAGAGCATTTACAGCGCCAAATTATCCCGAATTGGTAGAATCCGGAGTACATTTAAAATTGAACTCGCATTTGTTTCTTCCTGTAAAGAAAGATGCCAAGCTAATTGTGCACAAAAACTTAGACAATCACGTAGCAATTATAAAAATGTTTCCGGGCATGAGCGAAGTGGTTTTGTCTTCGATTCTTGCCATTAAAGATTTAAAAGGAATTGTTCTCGAAACGTATGGTTCCGGAAATGCGCCAACAGAAGATTGGTTTTTACAACTGATCCAAAAAGCCATTCAGTCCGGATTACAAGTAGTCAATGTTACGCAATGTTCAGGCGGAAGCGTTAATATGGGACAATACGAAACCAGTACCGTTTTAAAATCGTTGGGTGTTATTTCAGGAAAAGATATTACTACAGAAGCAGCCATTACAAAATTAATGTATTTGCTTGGGCAGAATATTCCACAAAATGAGTTTAAAGATATTTTTGAAACCGCTTTACGAGGAGAGATTTCGCAATAAAGCTTTTTACCCTTTTATATTTCTGTACGGAACCACACAGGTTTCTAATGTTTCTGACGATTTCGGGTTTTTGTAATACACATATACGATTACTGAAATAATACAAATTACACCTTGAATGATTACCGTATTTCTAGTTCCAATGAAGTGCGAAACATAGCCTATGATCAAACTTCCTACCGGAATCATTCCCTGATACGCCATCATGTAATAACTGATACTTCTGGAGCGCATATTTACAGCACTTTGCGTCTGAATATAAATGTTGATAGACGAAGTTTGTCCCATCATTCCAATTCCGCTTAACGTCATACAAATCAATGCTACTGTAATATTAGTTGAAACAGCTAATATGATAACACTAAAGCCAAGAAGTAAGCTTGCAGCGATCATTAACTTATTCATGTTTTCGGCTGATTTTAAATTGGCGATATAAACCGCAGAGAGCACAGAACCAATTCCGGCAGCACTTTCAAACCAGCTAAAAGTCTCTGCATTTCCGCTAAAAATATCTTTCGCAAAAACCGGCATTAATGTATTGAAAGAGATTACAAACAAACTGCTGCACGTAAGCATTAAAAGCATTCTGGCCATTTCAGTCTCTTTTTTTACATAATCAAGACCTTCGATAAGATCTTCCAGCATTCTAAATTTATTTTCGGCTTTGATATGCGGCGTGATTTTCATCATCATTAAAGAAATCAAAACAGGAACATAGCTAACAAAATTCCCTATAAAACAAATGTCTTCTCCGTATTGATGAAGAATGATTCCCGCAAGGGCAGGACCGGCAATACGGGCAAAGTTGTTCATTGTTGAATTAAGTGCTACTGCATTAGGAAGGTCTTCTTTTTTGTCAACAATATCAATCATCATGGTTTGGCGGCAGGTCATATCAAAAGCATTGATGATTCCCTGAATAAGACTTAAGGCAAGAATAAAATTGATGTTGTAAATTTTAAAATAAATAAGCAAAGCCAATGTTCCCGCCTGAAGCATCGCAAGTGATTGCAATAGAATCATAGCACGGTGTTTGTCGTAACGTCCAATAATACTTCCGGCCAAAGGAGCCAGAAACAGAGATGGAATCATGCTTAAAAAAGTCGCTAATCCCAATAGAAAAACAGAACCTGTTATACTATAAACCATCCAGCTTACAGCCGTTTTCTGCATCCAGGTTCCAATAACCGAAACAGATTGACCGTAAAAGAATAACTTGAAATTTTTTGATTTTAACGCTTTAAACATGATCCTTATTATTTAAAACAAAGGTCGGGATTATGATAGCATTAGAAAAATTAATAATTTTACTGATAATGAGTATTTAAACTTATCAATATGGAACTTTATCAACTACAATACTTTATTAAAACCGCAGAGGTTTTGCATTTTACTCACGCAGCCGAATTGTGTTTTGTAACGCAGTCAGGGCTTTCGCAGCAAATAAAAAAACTCGAAGAAGAATTGGGCTTGCCACTATTCAAGAGAATTGGTAAAAAAGTACAGTTAACAGAAGCCGGTTCTGTTTTTTTGATTCATGCCAAAAAAGTAATTGAAAATGTAGAGAATGGGAAGCAGGCGATAGAAGATTTAAACGAAATGATTGGAGGTGAACTCCGAATTGGCGTTACCTATATTTTTGGTTTACTGATTTTACCTATCGTAAACACGTTTGCCAAACAATACCAAAACCTGAAAATTATTGTCGAGTACGGAACTACAGAAGCTTTAGAGCAAAAATTGGTCAATAATGCATTAGATGTCGTTTTAGTAATCTCATCACACGAAATCGGACTTCCAATTCAAAAAGTACCTTTGTTTACTTCGCAGATGGTTTTGGCGGTTTCAAAAAATCATGCTTTGGCTAATTTAGATAAAATTGCTTTTAAGAAAATAGAAGAAATTCCGTTGATATTGCCCGGCAAAGGATCGAATTCGAGAGAATTTGTCGAAGAGTTGTTCCAAAAGTTTAATATGAAACCTAAAATCTCGATTGAACTGCATTCGATTCATGCATTGCTGCAAATGGTCGAAAATAGTGATTGGGCTACCATTGTTGCCGAAAAAGCATTAAAAGACTGGGATCAGCTTAGAGCCATTCAGATTACGGGTGTAGCAACCAAGCGTGAATCTTTTATGCTGACACTTGGCGGTTACCAAAAGAAAGCCGTGAAATTATTTATGGAAGAATTTAGAAAAAGCATATAAACTAACTGGGATTTTGTTTTTATAAGTCAGTTTTTTTTGTGTTATTTGCAAACCAATTTAGAGAGGTGTCCGAGTGGTTGAAGGAGCCAGCCTGGAAAGCTTGTATATGGGTAACTGTATCGTGGGTTCGAATCCCATCCTCTCTGCCAGAAAACCTCTTGTAAATTTTGCAGGAGGTTTTTTTATTTCATACCTAACAGGTTTTAGAAACCTGTTAGGATAATTAATTCAAACCAGATTTCCTAACAGGTCTTTAAGACCTGTTAGGTATAAATAGGAGTAATTAAAAAACAACTACTAATTTGTCTAAAAATTATCATATAATCGGATTTTTTCCGATTATCAATTCATGGTATGACAAAACAAAGTGTTAAATTATTTGCTTTAAATCGGAAAAATTCCGATTTTAGCTTAATAATTTAACAAAAATGGACTTTAAATACTTAATCAGACCTTATAACAATGCCCCCCTTACGAGACATGTCATGCTGGATATGCTTAAGGATTATAAAAGGCCTAATGATAAAATCAGTGAATTAATAAAGAACGGGGATCTCATATCATTAAAAAAAGGACTTTATATTCCAGGAATAAAAACAGATTTGACAGGTCCGGAACTTTTCGTTATAGCAAATCATTTATGGGGACCAAGTTATGTATCACTAGAATCTGCTTTGTCTTACTGGGGACTTATTCCTGAGCGAGTTTATGAAGTAAGTTCAATCACGATTAAACTTTCAAAAAAATACAAAACACCAAAAGGCAGATTTAGTTACCGTTTTATGCCTTCGCCGTATTACAGTTTTGGAATTAAAAGTGTAGAATTATCTCCTGGGCAAGTTGCTGTTGTTGCAACACCTGAAAAAGCACTTTGTGATAAAATAATTACCACAGTTGGACTTGTCTTAAGAAGTCCAGCTCAAACACGTGATTTTTTGCTGGATGATCTTCGGATAGATCCGGAATGGCTTCGTAAATTTAATATTGACGAGTTACGTTCATGGATTGAGGATGCTCCAAAAAAAGAAAGTTTAAGGATGCTTGTTAAAACACTTGAGAAATTATGATTAAAGAATGGATTGGGGAATATGACCCAAAAAATACAGATGATGTGCTTTCGGCTCTACGAGAAATTATGCAGGAAGTTACATTGGCAGGTCTTTCGAGAACTGATTTTTTTGACAAGGCAGCTTTTTATGGGGGGACTGCATTACGTATATTTTATGGCTTGGATCGCTTTTCTGAAGATTTGGATTTTTCTTTACTGAAAGCCGATCCCGAATTTTCTCTTGAACCCTATTTCGATGCTATTTTGAATGAATTTGAATCCATCGGTATGAAAGTTAGTATCCGAGAAAAGGAAAAAAAGGAAAAAACAAATATCGATTCAGCTTTTCTTAAATCTGAAACGGAGTGGAGAGAATTAATATTGGAGGATATTGTAAAGCAGGCTGGAATAAAATCTACAAACAGGTCTATGAAAATTAAGATTGAAGTGGATCGTAAGCCACCGCTAGGTTTTACAACGGAAATGAAACTTCTTACGCGTCCCTTTTCTTTTTATGTAAAGTGTTTTGACAGACCAAGCTTATTTGCGGGTAAAATGCATGCTCTTTTATTTCGCAAATGGAAGAGTCGAGTTAAAGGGCGAGATTGGTATGATTTAGAATGGTATATTAAAAAAGGAATTCCTCTCGATTTACACCATTTTACTTTAAGGGCAAAAGATACCGGTGACTGGACGAAAGAGGAACTAGCACCTAATGATGTTCTTGGGTTGCTTAAGGAAAAATTTAAAGAAGTCTCATTTAAAAATGTAAAAGAGGATATTATTCCTTTTATTAAAGATGATAAAGTGCTTGAAATATGGAGTGAGCAATATTTTAGTGATCTAACAGAAAAATTAAAATTTCATATAAACTCAACTTCCTAACAAGTCTCCAAGACCTGTTAGGTATAAATAGGAGTAATAAAAAAAAATAGAAGGTTAAAATTAAACCACAATCTCAAACAAGCTAAAAGAACCTTCTTTGTAATGTTCCGGTAACTCGTTTGTCCATTCGATTGTGCTAATTCCTTTGTAATCGAAACCACAGCTTGCGTAGTATTTGTTTATTCTTTCGTTACCGCTATGCGTATCAAGTCTGATGTATGATTTGGCATTCTCTTTAGCATAATTTTTTGCCCATGCTACAATCTTTTTTACGTAAGATTGTCCTCTGAACTTTGGATTAGTAGCAATGCGATGCAGGTATATTGCAGGATCTTTACTGGCTTCTTTCCAGATGATCAAGTCGTTGAACGTAATAACAAAGGTACAGGCAATTTCACCTTCTTCCTTGATAATAAAATGGCGGTTTTCTTCGATTTCTTTTTCAATTAAGGCTCGTTCAAAGCCTCGCCAGCTTTTATTGTTTACTGTTTTTTGATAAGAAGTCGCCTGCTCGTAAATATTGAATACAGTGTCGATGTCCTGAAGCGTTGTTTTAGAAATTTCCATTTATGCTAATTGTGTTATTCATGTTATCCCAACTGGAAGTAAGGTTAAGCAAATTTACCTCTATTTTTTTGGAATAAGATTTTTGATTTTCAGAATGTCTGATTTTTAAAAAAGAGAGAAGTTTAATTGTTAAAATTATCCAAAAATTATTTTATATTTGGAGCGATAAATAAAATTAATGGATTTACCAACCTACTCCCCAGGCTTACATAAACTGGTTACACTACATGTCGATGAAACTCAAAAATTAACGAATAGTGGTGGGTTTGTTGCTATAACCAATTCAATTTTAGAAACCTACAATCTTGAGAAAGTAGGCGTTATTGTTCATGATTTTGACAATGACAGTTTTACGATTTCATTTTGTCTGAAAGAATCTCACATCTGTATCCATACCTGGCCAGAATACAATCAGCTTACATTAGATGTTTACTTATGTAATTATCAGCAGGATAATTCAGAAAAAGTACGACAGGTCGTAGCAGATTATATTGCTTATTTTGAAGGAACAATTATAAAGGATTTTGAAATTAACAGATAGTCTATGAAAGTTCCTTGTTACAATTGTAATACCGTTACGGAGTTAGAAGTAAATTTTGATGTGGTAAACTTTGTTTGCCCAAAGTGCTCCAGTATATACATAGCAGATAAAAATGAAGAACTCCGATTAAGATCTAAGTTTAAACCAACCCCTCCTGATTTTGCACTAAAAGTTGGGGATAAAGGAATTTTACAAGGAGAAGAATGTACCGTGACAGGTATGGTGGTAAAAAAAATACATCCATCGTATTATTGGAAGGAATACGTTTTAGAAACGGCGAATAAAAAATACATCTATTTGTCTGAATCAAAAGGACATTGGATGATTCTAAAAGAAATAGCAGATCAGTATAAAGTATCAGATTATCCAAGAACGATTGATTATGAAGGTGATTACTTTGATCTTTACGAGTATGCTGATTCAATAGTACACACAGCAAGTGGTTTTTTTGATTATTCATTAGAAAAAGCCAGATTTAATACTGTTGAATATATTGCTCCGCCCCGCATCATTTCTATAGAAAAATCGAATAATGTGCAGACTACTTTTTTAGGAGAGTACCTGCCTCAAAAAGAGTTCAAAAAAGCTTTTCCTACCGCAGCATTACCCTATAAATGGGGCGTTAGTATTATTCAGGTTTTTTATTTCAATTTAAAACATACCGGAATCATACTTTGCATTTTTGCGCTTTTAATCTTTTTTACGGACTGGTACATTTACAAGGATCAGGTAAAGCAAACTGTATTTCAAAAAACAATTACTTTTGATAAGTTCAATAACAAAGAAATAACAAGTGAGCCTTTTGTTTTAAAAGGAGGTTCAGCACCAATGACCATTTATTTTTCTACCGATGTCAGTAATTCATGGGCTAATGTTGATGTGACTTTAATAGACGAAAGCAACAGCAATGAAATTCATGCCAGCAAGGATATTGAGTTTTATGAAGGTTTTGAAGACGGTGAGAGATGGACAGAAGGAAATACATCTGAAAAATTCAATATTTGCGGTGTAAAACAAGGGAAATATCACCTTTTGATCACGCCAATGAAAGCACCTGAAGATGTTGTAAACAATGAAATGAAAATTAAAGTAGTCTGGAATGAACCCTCAAGCCGTAATATCTGGCTGGTTATTATTTTTATGATTGTGGTGTATATAGCAATACGCCTTCTAAATTATAACTTTGAGAAAAAAAGATGGGCAGACAGCTCCTATTCTCGTTATTAATCTTAGTATATGAAAAATATTCTCGATTTTATAAAGCAAAATGTAGCAGTCTTTTCAATAGGCTTGTTTTGTTTTGCAGCTTATTTATTTTTTGCTTATTCGGGAAATCGAATTTGCGATTGCGAAACAACAGAGCGTTACAGTACTTCAGGAAATCATAGATCACCGAACACTTTTTATAGATCAAGCAGATCATCTAACCGTTTTTATCATAAATAAATCTCTTAAAGTATGGAGTTATTACACTTACAGCCTATCATTAATTCGATTGTTTATTCTCTTGTGGGAATCGTTATTTTATTAGTCGTTTATTTTATAATCGAAAAAATTACGCCGGAGAACACCTGGAAAGAAGTAGTTGAAAAAAATAATATAGCAGTTGCAATTGTTCTTGCCGCTTTTATTATTGGAATTTCAATGATTGTTAGTGCCGCAATTCATGGGTAAAAAATTTCTCAGATTTGAATTTTTACTTCTCTTCGCTGTATTTATTATTGCTACCTGCGGGCTTATTTATGAGCTTGTTGCGGGTACTTTAGCCAGTTATTTACTCGGAGATTCTGTAAAACAATTTTCATTTATTATTGGAGTCTATTTATTCTCAATGGGAATTGGCTCTTTTTTCTCTAAGTTTTTTCATAAAAACCTGCTCAATACCTTTGTAGAAATCGAAATATTAGTCGGTTTGATAGGAGGATTGAGTTCAGTACTTTTGTTTATGCTGTTTGAAAGTGTTGCCTACTTTCAATTTATTTTATACCTGCTTGTCTTTGTAACCGGTTTTTTGGTAGGATTAGAGATTCCGTTGTTGATGAACATTCTAAAAGACAAAGTCGAATTTAAAGATTTAGTCTCCAACGTATTTACATTCGATTATATTGGAGCATTATTGGCATCGATTCTGTTTCCGTTGATCTTAGTGCCAAAATTAGGCATCATGGGAACTTCGCTTTTCTTCGGAATGATAAATGTAAGTATTGCTATTGCCTTGTGTTTTCTTTTGAACAAAGAATTAAAGAGAAGCTATTTTCTAAAAGCAAAAGCTATTTTTTCATTTGTTGTCTTGTTGACTGTTTTTCTATTTTCGGATTCTATTTTATCCTATTCAGAAGGGAAGTTGTATGGCGAAAATATTATCTACACTAACTCCACACCGTATCAGCGTATCGTTTTAACGCACAATAAAAGCGACTACAGACTCTATTTAAACAACAACCTACAATTTAGTTCAGCAGATGAATATCGTTATCATGAAGCGTTGGTACATCCCGCGATGTCAATTGCTAAAAGTGTAAAACATGTTTTAGTTTTGGGTGGAGGAGATGGTTTGGCGGTACGTGAAATTTTAAAATACAAACAAGTTGAAAAAGTAACCTTGGTCGATCTGGATGAAGGCATGACTAAGTTGTTTAAAACCAATAAAGTCTTGACAGATTTCAACAAAGGATCGCTCAATAATCCCAAAGTTACGGTTATTAATACCGATGCTTATATTTGGGCAAAAACCTGTACGGAGAAGTTTGATGTAGCGATTATCGATTTTCCTGATCCATCCAATTATAGTTTAGGAAAGTTATATTCGTTGAATTTTTATCAAACGCTTAAAAACATTCTACAACCGGATGCTGCAGTTGTTATACAAACGACATCGCCTTATTTTGCTCCAAAATCATTTTGGTGTATTAATAAAACGGTAATGCAGGTTTTTCCACAAGTAGATGCTTATCATGCCTACGTTCCTTCCTTTGGAGAATGGGGTTATACGATCGCGATAAATGGTTTTGGCAGTACTTTTAATCAGGTGAACAGAAAAGCCGACAAATTAAAATTCTACAATTACCAATTCGACAGATTCAATTATTTTACCACGGATATGATCTCAAATGAAATTGAAATCAATCGTTTAGACAACCAAATTTTAGTACGCTACTTTGATGAAGAATGGGGAAAGTTATAGTAAATCAAGACGGAATTTTGTAAAAGGAATTACTGCTGGATTGCTGTTGATTCCATTTTTGCAATTTTGTTCAGATAAAGTAGTGCAGTTTATATTTCGCTTATCGGGAACCAATCATCTTTTGGGACACCGATTATGGATAAAAGATTTCCCTAAACCAAGTAGCCAAATTCAGATTCCTTATCTTATTGTGGGTGGAGGAATTTCGGGTTTAAGCGCTGCAAGACAATTTCAGAAAAAAGGAATTTTAGATTTTTTGGTTGTCGAATTAGAATCGCATCTTGGAGGAAATTCTTCTAATGGAGAAAATCAATATTCTAAGTTTCCGCTTGGAGCGCATTATTTGCCTTTACCCAATTTTAAAGACAAGGAATTACTCCAATTTCTTGAAGAAGAAAAAATCATTATCGGTTACGATTCAAAAGGACTTCCTGTTTTTGATGAATTACAATTGTCTTTTGCTCCGGACGAACGTTTGTTTTACAAAAACACATGGCAGGATGGCGTAGTCCCAAAAGAAGGAAATTCGAGAGAACAAGATGTTGAATTTCAGCGTTTCTTTAAATTAATGGATTCCTTTAGACAAGGAAAAGGACATGACGGAAAGTACTATTTTGATATTCCGCTTCAGCTTAGTTCTGATGATGTTGCCATAAGAGCTTTAGATAAAATAACCATGAAAGAATGGTTCGAAAGCAATAATTTTAAAGTAGAACCCTTATTCAACTATATTGATTATTGCTGTAAAGACGATTTCGGATTAGGTATAGAATATGTTTCGGCTTGGGCAGGAATTCATTATTTCGCAGCACGAAAACAAGATGCCACTTCAAACAAAATAGATAGTGTTCTAACCTGGCCGGAAGGCAATGCAAGATTAGCGTCTCATCTTAAAAAATATACGGATCAAAAAACCTTAAAGAATCATATAATTTACGAGGTAAAAGTCGAAAACAGTAAAGTTGTTGCTAAGGCATTTGATGATGTAAAAAAGATTTCTGTAGAAATAATTGCAGACAAAGTGATTATGGCAACTCCTCAGTTTGTAAATCAATATATAATTAAAGACCGAAAAGAATTTACCAAAGAATTTCATTATACACCTTGGCTTTTGGCTACATTAACAGTTACTGATTTAGCAGATAACGATAGTTTTCCATTGTCTTGGGATAATGTTATTTATGATGCAAAAGGTTTGGGTTATGTGTACGATCAGCATCAGTCTTTAAATCAGATTCAGAGCAAACAGGTTATTACGTATTATCATAGTTTTTCTTCTTCGGACTTAAAAAAGTCAAGAAAGGAGCTTTATAAAAAAAAGGAAGACCATTGGAAACAATTCGTCTTTGATGATCTAAAAGTGGCGCATCCGGATATTGAAGAATGTACAGAGCAAATGGAAGTGTTTTTGCTTGGACACGGAATGGTTAGTCCCGCACCGGGATTTATTTTTGGAGAAGCCAAAAAGCAAGCGTCAAAAAGTATAGAAAATCGTATTTATTTTGCTCACACTGATTTATCGGGAATCTCTATTTTTGAAGAAGCTTTTCATCAGGGAATTAATATTGTAAACCAAATTTTAGATGAAACAACCCTGGATTCATAAAGCCAAAACCGATTTACTTTTTATCATCGGACCTTCGTTTTTAGTTTTGGTGATTATTTTCTTGTTTCAGAACTACATCACAGTAATCGAAAATGAATATTCGTTTTATACCTGGCTTTTTTTAATTGTATTTATCGATGTGGCACATGTTTATGCTACGTTGTTTAAAACCTATTTTGTAGCCGATGAATTTCAAAAAAACAAAAAAAGATTATTGTTGTTACCAGCAATATGTTTCCTTATCGGAATCGTACTTTTCTCTTTTGGTCCTTTGGTTTTCTGGTCTTTTTTAGCCTACGTAGCTGTTTTTCATTTTATTAGACAGCAATATGGTTTTATGCGTTTGTATGCCAGAAATGAAGAAAAAACGAAATTGTCTGTATCTCTGGACAATCTCGCTATTTATGCTGCTACGGGATATCCTATGCTGTATTGGTTTTTTTCTTCTGATCGAAAGTTCAACTGGTTTGTCGAAAACGAGTTTTTTAAATTTCAAAATACGGTTGTAGTCGAAATTTTGCTTTGGCTGTACGTCCTAATAATGTTCACTTATCTGAGCTATACAATTTATAAAAGTTATAAGAATCAGTTTTTTAATATTCCAAAAAATGCGATAATACTGGGGACAGGACTTTCGTGGTATTTTGGAATTGTTTATTTCAATAACGACCTTGTTTTTACTTTGCTAAACGTTGTTTCTCATGGAATTCCGTATATAGCGCTCGTTTACTTCAAAGAAATTGAAAACAAAACCAATCAGGATTCTAGTATTTTTAGCTGGTTCAAAAGTAAAAATGCGATTATAGTTTACATTGCAATTTTATTATTAATCGCCTTTACCGAAGAATTCTTATGGGAGTTTTTAGTCTGGAACGAAAATATAGTTCTGAATACTTTTGATTTTTCCTCCTGGCAAATTCTTATTGTACCCTTATTGAGCGTTCCACAATTTACCCATTATTTGCTGGATGGATTTATCTGGAAATCTAAAAAAGCTTAATTCTGCAAAGCAACTTTCACACTAGGTAAAATACGTTCTACAAAGCTTGAATATGCAATTTTTGAAGGATGCAGACCATCTGATGCAACTAGCTCCGGATTGTTTAAACCATTTCGGGTAATGTCCGTAATATCAATAAATACAATGTCATTTGCTTTGCAATAGTTTTTTGCAAAGGTATTGTATTGGTCTATTTCGGCAGATATTTTTGCGCCCTGACTTCCCATTTGATTTTGTCCAAAGGGAGTATAAGCATAATCAGGAATAGAAAGCACCAATACCTTTTTTTTATCGCCTTTTGCTAAAGTAACAGCTTTAGTTACTAATTCAGGAAACTCTTTTTCGTAAATGCTGAAATTTCTTCCTTGATATTGGTTATTAACTCCAATTAATAAGGTAACAAGATCGTAATTAGCCTCAAGATTTTGATTGTTTATAGCCGAAATTAAGTCGAATGTTGTCCATCCAGTTCTGGCAATCACTTTTAGTGAAAAGTTTGTTTCAACATAAAGTGTACTCAATGTTTGTTTGAGTTGTTCGGGATATCTACAGGTTTCGCAAACACTTTGACCAATAGTATAGCTGTCGCCTAAAGCCAGATAATTTACAGTGTTGGCAATAGGTTTAGTTGGTGTTACAGGTAGTGGAGCGACAGGAGTTGCAGGGCTGTCAGCTTTTTCATCAGAGCTGCAGCTTAGTAAAAAGATGGATATAATAACGATAACTATTTGTTTAAATACTGGTTTCATAATTTAGATAAATTAGATTCGGGATCTTAAACAAATAGTTACGTTAAATAAGTAACTTTGGTTTTATGGGATTTTAAACCATTTCGGCTTTCAGAACAATTTCTTCTTCAATAGCATCCCATAGACCAATACGTTTTTCTAATGCAAGGATTGAAATTTCTTCAACTTCTTTCCATTTTTGAGCATCTTCTTCGCATAGATCGTTGATCATTTGCATTGCCATCGGGCCATGTTCGTCAGCATCAAGTTCTATATGTCTTTCAAAATAATAAATCAATTTATCCAGATTAGCTTCTGGTAAGTTTTTCTGAAAGTTTTTAAGAATCTCAGTAAACATGCTCGGAATCAAATCTTCTCTTCCAAAAGTAAAGGCTGCAGCAATCTGATGCGGTTTTCCTTCTTCAATTACTCTAAAAGTAAAATCTAAGAATGCTTTTACATTTGGATGTACAGTGCTTTGTTTTATAGCAACAAAAATATTGTGTAATGAAGTAACTTCAGATAAGAAAGTATTGATTGCTGTCGTGTCTGCACCGCAATCTTCCATCGCTTCAAGATACATTTCGTAGTGACTTTGTCTTCTTCCGTCGATACTAATATCAGTTTCTTCAGCAAGAACAATTTCATTAATTAAATATCTTGTTTCAGGATTTTTGGTAGCAAACCAAGGCGTTGTGGTACAGGTAAGTTTGGCTTGCAGCGCTTTTAACAATGACATAAAATCCCAAACAGCAAAAACATGATTTTCTACGAAACAGTGTAAATCATCTATATTTTGAATTTTGTTGTACAAAGAGTGTTTTAAAAGTTGCTCTTTCTGAGGTTGAATGCTATTGTTTATAGTTTCAATATTCATTTGCTTAAATTTTGTGCAAAGATAAAAAGCTTCTCCGGAAGAAGAAGCTTTTAGAATTGTTTTTGTCTATATTTTAATCAGTATGTGTTATTTAAATGCTGGAATTCCAGTAACATCCATTCCGGTTATTAATAAATGAATGTCATGTGTACCTTCATACGTAATAACACTTTCCAGATTCATCATGTGTCGCATGATCGAATATTCACCCGTAATTCCCATTCCGCCCAACATTTGTCTGGCTTCGCGGGCAATGTTTATCGCCATGTCTACGTTATTTCTTTTTGCCATCGAAATTTGTGACGTAGTTGCTTTTCCTTCGTTTCTTAAAACACCTAAACGCCACGTTAGCAACTGTGCTTTTGTGATTTCGGTAATCATTTCGGCTAATTTCTTTTGTTGCAGTTGTGTTCCTCCAATTGGTTTTCCAAACTGAATTCGCTCTTTTGCGTAGCGTAAAGCAGTATCGTAACAGTCCATTGCAGCACCAATAGCACCCCAGGCAATTCCGTATCTTGCAGAATCTAAACACCCAAGCGGAGCTCCTAATCCTGATTTATTAGGTAAAAGATTTTCTTTCGGTACTTTAACATTATCAAAAATAAGCTCACCTGTTGACGAAGCACGAAGTGACCATTTGTTATGCGTTTCCGGAGTCGAAAAGCCCTGCATACCACGTTCTACAATTAAACCGTGAATTCTGCCTTCTTCATTTTTTGCCCAAACAACAGCAATATCTGCAAAAGGAGCATTTGAAATCCACATTTTTGCACCGTTTAAAAGATAATGATCTCCCATATCTTTAAAATTCGTAATCATACTTCCGGGATCAGAACCATGATCAGGCTCTGTTAAACCAAAGCAACCCATAAACTCACCTGTAGCAAGTTTTGGTAAGTATTTCATTCTTTGCTCTTCGTTTCCGTATTTCCATATAGGATACATTACAAGCGAAGATTGTACAGATGAGGTAGAACGCACACCTGAATCGCCACGTTCAATTTCCTGCATAATTAAACCGTATGAAATTTGATCTAATCCTGCACCACCATATTCTTCTGGAATATAAGGTCCAAAACCACCAATTTCTCCAAGTCCTTTTATAATTTGTTTAGGAAATTCTGCTTTTTGAGCATACTCTTCAATGATTGGAGATACTTCTCTCTTAACCCATGCACGTGCTGAATCACGAACTAATTTGTGCTCATCAGTCAATAAATCGTCAAGGTTATAATAATCCGGTGCTTGAAATAAATCTGGTTTCATGTTTAGTTATTTTACAAAAACAAATTTAAGGAATAAAAATATAACAAAATGACTTTATTTTGTTATATTTTTGCACGGTGAAAATAAAATTATTAGGAATTTGGCAAATAAAATATAGTTTATTGAAAATTTATAAGCTATTTTTGAGTTCCAAAATATAACTTTAAATGAGGCTGATCATCTCTTTATTACTTTTTCTTGTTTTTAATACCAGTTTTGCCCAGCAAAACCGTGATTTTACAGAACAGGAATTTTTGCTCTTGCAAGATAAAATTCGGCTAAATACAATAGTAAACATAGATAGTGCCTTTGTTTATGTACGTAAATTAGAACGATCAACAAATAATTTGCAGTTAGCTTTTGCAAAGGCAGCTGAAGCCAATTTGTATCAGATGAAGGGTAACACGGTGCAAGCTAAAGAAAAATACTTTTTAGCATTTAAATATTTGGACAAAGTACCTGACTCTAATGATAAAACAAAAATCAAATCTTACGTATATAATTTTGGTGGATTAATCGAATTTAAGAAAGGAAATTATGGTAAAGCATTAGAAAATTACCAGCAAGGACTTAAGTTATCTTTACAAATAGATGATATTATTCAGATTGTAAAGTTTAAGAGCAATATAGCTTTTATTAATGAAGCGGTTGGTAACTATCAACTTGCGATTAAAACTTTGAGACAAGTTGATGCGGTTGTAGATCAAAATGAAAACCTGTATTCTAAGGAACAGTTTAATATTATAAAGAGCAACAACAATATGACGCTTGGTGGTTCGTATGAAAGCCGTTATATGAAAAATCAAAGCAAGAAGTTTTTGCTCGACTCTGCAGCTTACTTCTATCAAAAAACAATCTCTTACGCACAAAATATTCCCGATACTAAAATTGGAGCCAAACTTAGTCTGGGAAATATATATTACATGAACAATGATTATGAGAATGCTGAAAAAGTATATTATGACATTGTAATTTTTGCCAGACAGAACAATAGGAAAAGAGAATTTATTATTGCAAATTACAATTTAGGAAATTTGTATTATGATAAAAAGAACTATGATAAAGCACTTGTATTCTTAAAAAAGGTAGATTCAATAGCGCTGGTTGATAACAAGAAAGACGAAAACTATTTGAAAGCCAATTATTATCTGGCTAAAATTTACAATATAAAAAAGGAGCCTGAACTTGCCTATAAACATTCTAAAATTTACTTAGAGAATTACGAAAAATTAGAAGCCAAACTAAGTAGTGAAGCATTAGAAGTAAATTTTAAACTCGGAACAGGCGATTTGAGTGATGAAATGTTTTCAATTCAGAAAAAATACCAAAGCGAAGTACTATTTAATAAAGCATTAAAAGTGTTTTATGTGTTACTTGTAATTGGAATTGTATTTTTACTGATCAAAAATATCCGGGACAAGAACAAAGCGCATAAAAAAATGAATGCTTTGATCGAGGAATTTAAAGCTAATCTGGAGAAAAAAGAAAATACTCCGGTTCTAGTAGAAGCAGAAATAGTAGAATTAGAAGAGGATGTTCAGCTCAAAAAAGAGAATGTCAATTTAAGTATTGACGAAGCTAAAGAGAATAAAATTGTAGAGAAGTTGCTGGCTCTGGAAAGTAAACTGGAATATCTAAATGCAGATTTTACATTAACGTACGTCGCTAAAAAGATTAAAACCAATACGACTTATTTGTCTTATGTTGTAAATAAACGTTTTGGAAAATCGTTTGGAGAGTATTCTAACGAGTTGAAAATAAACTATGTAATCAATGAAATGATTACCAATCACATGTATCGCAAATATTCTACACAGGCAATTGCAGAAAGTGTAGGATTTAAGAATGCCGTTTCTTTTGCCAAATCATTTCGCAAAAGAACTGGAGTATCTCCAGCTCAATTTGCGAGTAATATTTAAAATTTCTTTTTAAAATAAAATGGGAGCACTTTTTATGGTGTTCCGCCATGTCCTGTACCACCTTTATTTGGATCTTTTGGATCAATATCGTCACTTCCTCCACGCACTGTTTTTAACTGAGGAAGCGTTAATTCTTCCTGTTTAAAATCTTCAAATCTGATTTTTTTTGCTTTCATAATTCTGATAAGTTACCGTTTGTTTATTTCTTGTATGTTATGTATGTTTATGTTTTGTATGTTTTTGTACGTTTTTTTTATGGAGTTCCACCATGTCCTGTACCTCCTTTGTTAGGATCTTTTGGATCTATAATTTCATCTCCGCCTCGCACAGTTTTTAATTGATTTTTGTTCAATTTTTCGTCTTTAAAATCTTCGAATTTAATTTTTTTTGCTTTCATAATTAAGATAATTTAGGTTGGTTTGATTTATTATTAAGTAGTTCTTTTTTTATTTTTTATGGAGTTCCTGAGTTTCCGTTTCCACCCTTATTTGGGTCTTTATTTTCTACATCCGCATTACCTCCGCGAACTGTTTTTTGTTCATTTTTAGTTAGTTTTTCACTGTCAAAATCTTCGAATTTTAGTCTTGTACTTGTCATGTTTTTATGTATTGCGATTAATATTTTTTCAAAACTAGACAAAAAGCAAAACCCTTCATCGAGAATGAGGTTTTTGAGGTTTTTGAGATGTAAATATACTTATAATTAATTGATAGTCAATATTTTAATGTAATCATTCAGACTGGTATAATTTATAAATTGTATGTAGTATTATTAATAAATTGTATGCATAGAGGCGATTTTTTCAAATAAAAACATCAATATTTGCAGTGTAATTGTGATTTAAAACAGCTCGAAAAGATGTTGAAACTGGTTCAAAAATTTCTACTAATAAACAAGTACTCGGATATAAAAAATGAGTTCAAAGATTTGTTTCTTTCTCACCCAAATTATCCAAGCTTGTTTGCCATAACAGATTCATTGGATTTGTTATCTGTAGAGAATGCAGCCGTAAGAGTTTCGAAAGAGCAAATCGAAAATTTGCCATCTAATTTTTTAGCTTATTTTAAAGAAGAACTTGCCTTAGTAGAAAGAGCAAAAAACTTTGTTCGAATAGATACTATTAAAAAAGGAAGTCAAAAAATATCGTATGATAATTTTCTTTTAGACTGGAATGGAGTAATTGTAGCAATTGAACCAAACCATGTAGTAGAAAAAGAAAGCTTTAAGAATGAATATAAAAATGTAAAATATTACATCCCTTTATTTCTTCTTGTATTATCATCATTTTTTTATAACAGTTATACATTATTTAGTAGTGTGTTTTTAGGAACATCAATATTAGGATTAATAATAAGTGTTTTTATTGTTCAGGAAAAACTTGGCTTTAAAAACAATATGATTTCAAAATTTTGTAATCTAACGACGAATACGTCTTGCGATACGGTTTTAAGCTTTGAATTTTTAAATAATAAGTGGTTCAGCTTTTCAGATTTACCACTGCTGTTTTTCAGTTCATCGTTACTGGCCATTTTGATTAGACCATTAGAGGCTGTAGTTTTTATCGGATTTTTAAGTTTGCTAGCTATTCCGGTAATTGTTACTTCAATTTGGATTCAAAAATTTGAAATTCAGAAGTGGTGTGTAATGTGTTTGGCCGTTTCGTTATTAATTTTTGTACAAAGCGTTCTTTGGTTTGCATCAGATTTGTTTACGTTGAGTTTTACAGTCGAAAATGTTTTTCCGTTTTTATTTGCTATCGTTCTTTTAGGTTCAAGCTGGCTGATTTTAAAGCCCATAATGAAAGGGGTGCTAAACAGCAATAATAATGTAAAAGAGCTTAGAAAATTCAAACGAAATTTTTCGCTATTGAATTTTCTTTCGAAAAAAGTCCCTCATCCGGATGGATTCGAAGAATTAAAAGGGTTGAACTTTGGAAATAAAAATGCCAACATTAAGCTTTCTATAATTGTAAGTCCTAGTTGTGCACATTGTGATAAGACATTTCAGGAGTCATTTGACTTAGTGTTGCGATATCCTGAAAAAATATATTTGAATGTTCTGTTTAACATTAATCCGGAGAATATCGAGAACACTTTTAAAATTGTTGTAGAAAGACTTCTGACGATAAACAGATCAACACCAGGAAAAACTGTAGAAGCAATTTCAGACTGGCACATTAAAAAGTTAGGAATAAAAAAATGGTTAAAAAAATGGCATACTGAACCTGTAAACATGTTAATAAATCAGGAGATACAAAAACAGTATGATTGGTGCTCGAATAATGGTTTTAATTATACGCCGGTAAAAATTGTAAATGATAAATTGTTTCCGAATGAATACGATATCAACGAGCTGAAATATTTTTTAAATGATTTTGTTGAAGAAGTCGAAGTTTTAGAAAAGATAGCTTAGCCCTAACAATATTCTTGCGCATGAATAGACATAGCTTCAAATGTCTTAAACTGATTGAAGGTATTAACCCAAACAAAAAACTAATTGTTATGTTAAAAAAATTCTTGAGTTTAGAAGGTATGCAAAGATTAAGCGTTAGTGAGCAAAAAAATATAAACGGAGGAGCAATTCCGCCAGATGATGGAGGAGCTAATTGTAATGAGTTTGTCATAGTAACAGCAACAGAAGCTCGTTGTCTTGCTTACGATCCTTTTTACAGACCAGTTTACATAGGATCAAACAAGTGCTCGATATTGATGCCTCCGTGCTAAAGAATAAGGTTTTAATGTAACATTTTAAAAAGTTAAAGCAGTTTTTAAAACGGCTTTAAAAATTGAAATTATTAACCCAAACAAAAAACATTGTTATGTTAAAAAACATTTTAAACCTTGAAGGAGCTAAAGAACTCACAACGAATGAAAAAAAAGTTATCAAAGGCGGTTTAGCCTGTACGGAAGATGATAGATGCCCAAAAGGATCGATTTGCGATTACGACTCACGTCGCTGCATAAGAGCCTAAATTAAAAGTAAAGTACAAAACAGAGGAAACTAAAAACCTCCTCTGTTTATAAAAAGATATATAGTTTGAATTTTAATTCAATAATTCTAAAAAAGAAATTATGTTAAAATCTATTATAAATTTAAAAGATGCTCAAATTATCAGCATGAGTGAGCAAAAGACGATTATGGGTGGTACACCAGTTCAGCCTGCTGATTGTGCATGTTTTTGTTGGGATCGTTCGACACACCAAAAAGTGACAGCTTATTGCTTCTCTTATTGTCCTGACGGATCGGTTCCGGGAATAGAAGAAGGGAGCACTGGAAAATGCGGACCAGTCGTAAACCCGAAACCTGAAATATAGAAATTAATCAGCTTTAATTTTAAAAGATAAATGTTAAAGAAAATTTTAAATCTTGAGAGTGCTCAGGAGATAACAAAAACAGAACAAAAAACAATGGAAGCAAAAATTCCTGAATGTTGGCTTTATGCCATCGAATCAGGATGCATCTTAATACCGGTGGGAGGAAATTGTCCGTTGGACACTTATACCGGAGTTTGCGATTCGACACGTCTTTGTTGCTAATTTTTTTAAACCTTTTAAATTAAAGTATTACAATATAGCCTTATTAAAATTTAGTCATGTTTTTTTTAAGTTGTAGGCGCTCGATCGTGGAACATTGAGCAAATATCCCCACATTGATGATTGGTGTTGGGATTCTCAGGAAAATTGGCCACTCGGTTGGTTTTACAAGGTTAGAGCTAACCGGGCCATCTCCTAGAGAAAGTTTTATAAATTTATTTTTTTGAAATAATTTAACAGAGGGATTAGTTTCTCTCTGTTTTTTTATTAAATACAGTAAGTGAAATACTTTTTAATATAAGTTCTTTCTAAAATATAGACAGAGCGCTTCAAATGTCTTTAAATGCTTGAGGTAATAATTCAATATCAATAAAATTATAAAGATGAAAAATTTAATGAATTTAAAAGGAATTGAAGTTTTAAGTAAGAAAGAACAAAAAAGCATCCGTGGAGGTGAGCCCGTTGAAGCTTGCTATTGTCCGGAAACGAATATTTTTGCCGGTTTTGGGCGCGCTAGCGAAGGAGGTTGTGCCGTAATTATTGGTCAGCACTGCCCTTTAGAATCGTAATAATTCGAATGAAATTATTCATAAAATATAAATTGATTTAACAACTCAATTTGATCTGCCAAAAAACAAAAACCTAAAAGATAAAGCTTTGTTATGTATTTAACAAAGCTTTTTTGATTATTGATTAAGAGTTGTTTGTGTTAAGTTATTCATTGATATGTCTTTATAAATGTATGATTGCTTGGAATTTGCATTTGTATATTTTGATACAAATCTTCTTTTTCTAAGAATTTTTGTATAATATTGTTATTAAATAAACCAATTAAGGAATTGAAAAAATTCACCAATTATAAACAGGCAGATTTTAAGGATTGTGGCCCTACGTGTTTAAAGATAATAGCAAAACATTACGGTAAGACAATTAATATTCAGGAGTTGCGCGACAGCAGCGAAACAACTCGTGAGGGCAGTAATTTGCTTTTTTTGAGTGAAGGTGCAGAGAAAGTTGGTTTTAGAACATTAGGAGTAAAACTAAACGAAACAAGACTGCAGGAAGCGCCTTTGCCTTGCATTTTACATTGGAATCAAAATCATTATGTTGTACTTTATAAAATAAAAAAAGGCATTTATTATATTTCTGATCCGGCTTTTGGACTAATTCAATATAATAAAAAAGATTTTTTAAAATTTTGGATTGGCAATAACGCCGACGAATCTACGCAGGAAGGAATTGCTTTATTGATTGAACCTACACCAAAATTTTTTCAATCTGATTTTGATAAAGAAGATAATAAAGGAATTGGATTTGGATTACTAGCGCAATACGTAATACGGTACAAATCTTTTCTGGTGCAGTTAAGCATAGGTTTGCTGGCAAGTAGTTTGTTGCAATTGATTTTTCCGTTTTTAACCCAAAGTATTGTTGATGTCGGAATACAAAATCAAAACATTCACTTTATTTACCTCATTCTTTTTGCACAATTATTTTTATTTGCCGGAAGAACAGGATTAGAACTTATAAGAAGCTGGATTTTGCTGCATCTCTCCACGAGAATAAACATTTCACTGATCTCCGATTTCTTCATTAAATTAATGAATTTACCTATTTCATTTTTTGATGTTCGTATGACCGGAGATATCATGCAGCGTATCAACGATCACAGAAGAATCGAACGAATTTTAACCACCTCGTCATTAAACGTTTTGTTCTCTGTTATCAACATGTTTGTCATGGGCGGTGTTTTGGCCTATTTTAATCTGCAGATATTCTTTGTGTTTTTTGCAGGAAGCCTTCTTTATTTTGGATGGATTACCATTTTCTTAAAAAGAAGAGAAGCATTAGACTATAAACGTTTTGCTGAGGTTTCCCAAGAGCAAAGCAAGGTAATGGAACTTATCAACGGAATGCAGGAAATAAAGCTTCACAATGCCGAAAAACAAAAGCGTTGGGGATGGGAATATGTTCAGGCAAGATTGTTTCGGGTTTCGATCAAAGGATTAGTATTAGAACAAACCCAAACGATTGGTTCATCTGTTATCAATGAATTAAAAAACATATTTATCATTTTCTTATCTGCAAAATTGGTAATCGACGGCTCTATTACATTGGGAATGATGCTGGCAATCAGTTCTATTGTTGGAAGTTTAAACGGACCTATTACACAATTAATAGAGTTTGTACGTGAACTTCAGGATGCTAAAATATCCTTGGCAAGATTGTCGGAAATTCACGAGAAAGTAGATGAAACTCAGGAAGAGCAAAATCAAACGAGTGATGTGCCTTTCGAAGCGGATATCGATATTAGGAATCTGTCCTATCGTTATTTAGGCTCTGATATTCCGGTATTAGAAAATTTGAATCTTATAATTCCTGCTAATAAAGTAACAGCAATAGTAGGAGTGAGCGGGAGCGGAAAAACTACACTCATGAAATTATTGCTCAAGTTTTATGAACCCAACGAAGGTGAAATTGCCATTGGAAACACATTATTAAAAAATATTACACAAAAAGCCTGGCGATCCAACATTGGTGCTGTCATGCAGGAAGGTTTTATATTTAATGATACGATTGCCAATAATATTGCAATTGGTGTTGATAAAGTCGATAAAGAACGATTGGTGTACGCCGCAGATGTAGCCAATATAAAAGAATACGTAACAGGTTTGCCACTGGGTTACAATACTAAAATTGGCTCAGAAGGATTAGGAATGAGCACAGGGCAAAAACAGCGCTTACTAATTGCAAGAGCCGTTTACAAGAATCCTGAAATTTTGTTTTTTGATGAAGCAACTTCTGCATTAGATGCTAATAATGAAAAAGAGATTATGCGTAAACTCGATATTTTCTTTAAGAATAAAACTGTTGTCGTTATTGCACACAGGCTGAGTACGGTAATGAACGCCGATCAGATCGTAGTTTTAGACAAAGGAAAAATTATAGAAATAGGAAGTCACTCGTCTTTAGTGAATCAAAAAGGGAATTATTTTGAGCTGGTTCGCAACCAATTACAATTAGGAAATTAATCATGGCAGAAAACAACGATACATTCGAGTTAAGAAGTGAGGAAGTTCAGGACATTTTAACCAAAGTGCCGCACTGGATGATCCGCTGGGGAACCGTACTTATATTTGTAATACTCTTTATGCTGTTTTTTGTGTCCTGGTTTATAAAATATCCGGATGTCGTTACTACCGAAATTGTAATAACAACCAATATTCCGCCAGAACGATTGGTAGCGAAAACATCAGGACGTATCGAAGCCATATTAGTGGCAGATAAAGCAGTTGTAGAAAAGAATACTACTTTGGCAATTATCGAAAATACAGCCAATTACAAAGATGTTTTTGCACTGAAAAGTATAATCGACGGTTATAATATAAACGATTTAAAAAAAGATTTTCCTTTTGCATTGCTTAAAAACACGCAATTAGGAGAAATTGAAAGCGCTTACGCTGTTTTTCAGAAAGATTATCAGGCACAGCAACTCAATCATGATTTACAGCCTTATGAAGTCGAAAACAGAGCGCAAAGTTCAGAAAACATTCAGATTAAAGAAAGACTTGATATTCTGCAACAGCAAAAAATATTAAATGAAAGCGAATTGCAATTGCAAAAAAATGAAGTAGCCCGTTTTGAAACCTTATTCAGCAAAGGCATTATTTCGGCTCAGGAAATGGACGTTAAAAAACTGAGCTACCTTCAGGCACAAAAGAACTATAGAAGCCTTTTATCGTCGATTTCTCAATTGAGATCGTCTTTGATCGATAATAAAAAATCAAGCCAGAGTTCGCACATAAATAGTACTAAAGAAGAAGTGAACTTGGGACGTAATATGGCACAGTCCTTTTACCAGCTCAAAAAAGTGATAAAAGACTGGGAGCTTAATTATGCTTTAAGATCTTCTGTGAGCGGAGTAGTGACTTTCCTGCAGGTATGGACAGAGAATCAAACTATTAATTCAGGTGATAATGTCTTTTCGATTATTCCCGATGCTAAAAATGGTTTTATTGGAAAAGTAAAAGCACCGGCATTGAATTCAGGAAAAATAAAAGTGGGACAAAAAGTCAACATCCGACTGGCGAATTTTCCGGACAGAGAATTTGGTGTTTTGTATGGTAAAATTCAGAATATCTCTTTAGTGCCGGATAAGGACGGGAATTTATTAATAGATGTTGCGCTTCCAAATGGTTTACAAACTTCATATAAAAAAGAAATCATCTTTCAGCAAGAGATGAAAGGAAGTGCCGAAATTGTAACTGAAGACCTTCGTCTTTTAGAAAGAATTCTATATCAGTTTAAGAGTATTTTTGAACAGGTATAAAATCGCAATAAGTACTATTTTGTAGTAACTGATTTTAATCTGTTGATCTATATGACAATCATAATTAACCAAACCAAAACCAATCCTTAAATGAATAAAACTATTTTACTTATTGCTTTTCTGTTGTTTCAATATTCTTTTTCGAAACCTGTTGCTGAAACCCAAAAATTAGCTGCTACAGCAAAAATCTGGGGATTTCTAAAATATTACCATCCTAATGTTGCAAATGGAACTAAAAATTGGGACGAGCAGTTGTTTCAGGTTTTGCAAAAGGTAGATGAAGCACAATCGGCTGAAGCATTTTCTTTGGTGCTCGAAAATTGGGTTGATTCTTTAGGAGAAGTTAAAAAAGTGTCACCCTCGAAAGCTGCGTCAAAAAAAGAGTATTTTGATAAAAATTTCGATTTATCATGGATTAATAAAAATGATTTGTTTTCGAAATCACTTTCCAAAAAATTAAAGTTTATTGAAGAAAACAGAATTCAGGACAAACAATATTATGTTGATTTTGAGCTAGGTTCAGGAGGAGTACCTTTGAAGTTTACTAATGAAGTGAAATACACCGAATTTAAATGGACAGATAAAAATTTAAGACTTTTGGCCTTGTTCCGATATTGGAATTATATCGAATATTTCTTTCCTTATAAATATCAGATGGATCAAAATTGGGATCAGGTATTAACCGAATTTCTTCCAAGAATCAGTCAGCCAAAGTCTGAAAAAGATTTTGATCTGGCAATGCGTGAAATTTCTATAAAACTGAATGATACGCATGCATCAACCGATATGATGAATTTGTTTGAATATTTTGGAGATAAATTTATTCCCGCTGATGTTGTAATAATCGATGAAAAAGCAGTTATTATTGGTTTTAAAAATGATTCATTGGCAAAAATTAGTGATCTGAGAATAGGAGATGCAATAACGAAAGTAGAAGGTAAAACGATTGCTGAAGTTTTAAAAGAAAACCGTAAATATGTAGAAGGGTCAAATGAGCCATCTGTTTTGAGGAAGGCGTACTGGACTATCTTTAACGGCAAAACATCAACATTTGAAATTGAGTTTGAAAGAGATCAAAAAATTGCCACTAAATCGATAAATCGTTATAAGTACCAAGACTTAAAAATTCAGTTTCCTTCTTCTGAAAAATGGAAAATTTTAGAGGGTAATATCGGATATGTGAATTTTGAAGAAGTTGTTATTGAAGATGTCCCAAATTTGATAGCAGCGCTTAAAAACACCAAAGCAATCATTTTTGATGACAGAAAAAGACCTAATGATGTTTTATATGCGCTTTCGGATTGGTTAAATCCTGCTGAAAAAGAATTTGCAAGATTTCTGGATCCTGATGTTAGTTTTCCGGGGCGATATGTTTGGAGAACAGGTATTGAAAAATGTGGAAAAGTAAATCCGGATTATTACAAAGGAAAAGTAATCGTTTTAATTGATGAAAATGCGGTAAGTCATGCTGAATATGCGGCAATGGCATTAAAAACTGCTCCTAAGGCAACAATAATTGGAAGTCAGAGTGGAGGAGCAGATGGTGCAAATTACAGATTTCAGATTATAAAAGGCTTTTCTTCTGCATTTACATGTTATGGTGTTTTTTATCCAAACAAAAAAGAAACACAGCGTATTGGAATTGCGGTTGATATAGAATCAAAACCTACAATTTCCGGAATAAGACAGGGAAAAGATGAGGTTCTGGATCGTGCAGTAACATTTATTAAAACAGGAAAATAAGGTAAACCTGTTTTTGGGTTACAAATACGATTTAGGCAATTACATTTTTAAGTAAAAGTCTTTGGTAAGAGCAATGTATTCCGGAGTGTAAATATGTCTGTCGATCTCTATTGTTAACTCGTCAACTTCAATATCAGGGATTTCAAAACGACTAAAAGCCATTAAGATTCGTTTAATTTCTGATGTTGGAGTTCCTTTTACGTGAGTAATTTTAGTTGGATATAATTCAAACTCTTTTGCTAAAGCAATAAACTTCTCTTCTTCTTTATAAGGTAGAATTACAGCAAATATTCCATTTTCAGAAAGCAGTAAATCTGCAGCTTCAACTAGTTCTTCAAATGGCATTGCATCCTGAAACCGAGCCAAATCACGTTGCTCATTTTCGGTTTTATAATCTTCAGCATAAAAAGGAGGATTCGAAACAATAAGGTCGTATTCGTCTTCTGGTTCTTCTATAAATTCATCTAAACCGGCATGAAAACAAAATAATCGATCTCCCCAAGGTGAATTTTCAAAATTTTCTACAGCTTGTTCGTAAGCGTCTTCGTCAATTTCAAGAGCATCAATTTGTTCTGCATTTGTTCGCTGTGCAAGCATCAAAGCAATAATTCCTGTTCCGGCACCAATATCTAATACACTAAACGGATTGTTGTGTATTGGAGCCCAAGCACCCAATAAAACACCGTCAGTGCCTACTTTCATAGCGCAGCGATCTTGTGCAACTGAAAATTGTTTGAATTGGAACATTTTTTTAGACTTGCTTAGATTATTAGATTTTTAGACTGCTTAGATTTTTAGATCGTTAGACTTTCTTAGATTTTTGGACTTCTTAGATTGTTCGATCTTTGGATTTTTATATTTATAAGATTATAAGATTAAAAGATTAAAAGATTAAAAGATTAAAAGATTAAAAGATTAATCAATTTAACAACTAAACGGTTAAACGATTCAACAATCTAAAGATACATCTCCACTAAGCCTTCAGGAAGGTTCATGATGACTTTTTTGTTGTCGCGATCAATTTTTACTAAAAAATGATCGATCATTGGAATTAGTAGTTCAACTTCGCCGTTTAAAACTTCAAAAAGCGGTTGTGCTGTACTGTCGTTTACGGCTACGATTTTTCCAAAAACGCCTAAACGCTGATCTTCGATCTCAAAACCGATTACCTCATGGAAATAAAATTTGTTACCGGAAAGTTTTGGCAACATACTTAATGGAAGATAGACAGCATTTCCAAGAAGAGCATCTGCATCTTCTTCTGTATTGACATCTTCAAAACGAACTCTAAGAAAATCGTTTTTGTGTAATGAACTTGTTTCAATAAAAAAAGGAACCAAGTGTTTGTTGCATTCAACAAACACTGATTCCAGATTTTCGTATAACTCAGGTTCGTCTGTGTCTAAATAAACCAGAACTTCACCCTTGAAACTAAATTTTTTAGCGATTTTACCTAAATAAAAACATTCTTCTTTACGCATTCTCGCTAATCTAAAATTTATGCTTCAGTTGTTTCGTTATTTTCTTCAGTAGCCTCTTCAGTTGTAGCTTCAACTTCAGCAACTTCTTCAACTGCATTTTCAGCAGCGATAGCATCAGCTTCAGCTTTAGCTGCAGCAGCTAAACGTTTAGCATTAACTTCTTGCTCAGCTTTTAAAGCTTTTGCTTTAGTATCAGCTTGCGCTTTAGTTAAACCGTCTTTTTTAGCATCAACTTTACCAGCTTTAGCTTCTAACCATGCAGCTAGTTTAGCATCAGCTTGCTCTTGAGTTAAAGCTCCTTTACGGATACCTCCATCAAGGTGGTGTTTCAATAAAGCACCTTTGTAAGAAAGAATTGCTCTAGCTGTATCAGTAGGTTGTGCACCATTGTGCAACCATTTCACTGCGCTATCAATGTTTAATTCGATAGTTGCAGGGTTTGTGTTTGGATTGTAAGTACCGATTTTTTCTAAGTATTTACCATCTCTTTTTGAGCGTGCATCTGCAGCTACAACCCAGTAAAAAGGTTTTTGTTTTTTACCGTGTCTTTGTAATCTAATTTTTACTGACATAATCTTATGATTAAATTTTGAGGTACTCGACCTCTGTTAATTAAGGGCGCAAAGATATAATTTTTTTCTCAGTTGTACGTTAAAATTCACATTAAATGTATTTGTGATAAATTTTTCTTAATTTTTACCCATTTCCTAACCTGTTTTTTAATTATTTGTCTGTAATCGGGTATTTTTGCCTGTAAATTCATTGTATATGAAAAAATACCTCTCCCTATTATTACTATTCGCATTGCTTTCTTCTTGTTCTGAGGAAATTCAATTCAATAATCCTGCCTTCCAGACCTTAAAAAACAGGGTGTTTTGGAGAGCACAAACGTATGAAGCGTATCTTACTTCAGGCGGACAAATGGTCATCAAGGGATCATTAGGAGCTGAACAGGTTCAATTGCAAACAGCTTCTCCGGAAGCGAGAACTTATATTTTTGGAGTTGATAATAATTCTTGGGCTACCTTCTATAATGAATTTTCTGAACCAACTTATCGATTTACTACACAGGCTAATAGCGGAAGCGGAGAAATAACTATTACAGAATATAATAAGGAAGCAAATACGATTTCAGGGACATTTAAATTTGTTGCAGAAAACTCAGACGAGAGGGATACGGCAAATGCCAATGTCAGTTTTTCCGAGGGTGTTTTTTATAAAGTTCCCATTACTTCTGAAATTACTTTTGAAAACTAATTTTTTAAATCAAAATAAAAACATAAATAAACTAATATATAGTAGATTACAGAAAAATAAGACTACATTTGCTACATTATTATAAACAAGTACATATGAACATTTTTGTTGGAAGTCTTCCATTCAGTATTGAGGAAGCAGATTTAAGAGAGTCTTTCGAGGCTTACGGAGCAGTAGATTCAGTTAAAATTATTACAGATAAATTTACTGGAAGAAGCAAAGGTTTTGGTTTCGTAGAGATGCCAAACGATGCTGAAGCTCAAAAAGCAATTGATGAATTGAACGGTGCAACTGTTCAAGGACGTGCAATTGTGGTTAATAAATCTGAGCCAAAACCTGAAGGTGAAAGAAGAAGCTTCAACAATAACAGTCGTGGTGGAGATTCACGCGGAGGTTATGGTGGAGGAAACCGTGGTGGAAATGACCGTGGCGGTAGAGGAGGATATTAATATTTTTTTCTAAATATAAATCAAAAGGGGATCAATTTTTATTGATCCCCTTTTTTTTTTGAGACGCATTGCTTTTTATCTTTGCTTTGTGTTAGACGCACAGCAATGCGTCTGTACGATAAAATTTTATAAATTTTCTACCAACCAATCTCCAACTTCACTGGTTTTGTATGCTTTTGATCCTTTTGTAGCTAAATCTTCTGTAACAATTCCTTGTTCTAACGATTTGTTGACTACAGCTCTGATCGCTTCGGCTTCGTCTTTTAATCCAAATGCATCTTCAAACATCATAGCTGCTGATAAAATAGTGGCTAATGGATTCGCAATATTCAATCCTGTTGCTTGTGGGTAAGAACCGTGTATTGGTTCGTACAAAGAAGTATGTACTCCAACAGAAGCAGATGGCATTAATCCCATTGAACCTGAAATTACAGATGCTTCATCAGTCAAGATATCTCCAAATAAGTTTTCAGTAATCAAAACGTCATAAGAATTAGGCCATTGTACCAAACGCATCGCAACAGCATCTACAAATTCGTATGAAACCGTTACTTCCGGATAGTCTTTTTCCATCGCCTGAACCGTTTCTCTCCATAAACGCGATGTTTCAAGTACGTTTGCTTTATCAACGCAACATAGTTTTTTGCTTCTGGTCATAGCCAATTCAAAACCTTTCTTAGCTAAACGCTGTACTTCGGCTCTGGTATAAACACAATTGTCAAAAGCAGTTTCGCCATCATCTTTTCTTCCTTTTTCTCCAAAGTAGATTCCTCCGGTTAATTCTCTTAAGAAAACTAAATCAGTTCCTTCGATTCTTTCTCTTTTTAAAGGAGAATTGTCAATTAAAGAAGGAAAAGTAAAAGTTGGACGTACGTTAGCAAACAAACCTAGTTTTTTACGCATTAACAATAATCCTTGCTCAGGACGAACTGGTGCGCTTGGATCGTTATCGTATTTTGGGTGGCCAATAGCACCAAACAAAACAGCATCTGCTTTCATACAAATGTCATGTGTCTCATCAGGATAAGGAACTCCAACGGCATCAATTGCACATGCTCCTGTAAGAGCCGGTGTCCACGTTATTTCGTGATTGAATTTTTTCGCAATAGCATCAGATACTTTTACGGCTTCATTAATGACCTCAGGACCAATTCCGTCTCCTGCTAAAAGGGCTATGTTAAATTTCATTGTTTTTTGTATTTGTTGTTTTTATAAGGTTCAAAGTGGCAAAGGTTCATAGGTTCAAAGCTCTAAAATGGCAAAGATCAAAAACCTTTGTACCTTAGTTACTCAGAGCCTTTGTCCCTCTTAATTAATTACATTAAGCATTTTTTGCGTTGCTATAATTGCAGCAACCGTCTGGTCAGAGTCTAATCCTCTTGTTTTAAATTCTTTACCGTTGTTTACCCAGGTAATGATCGTTTCGCATAAGGCGTCAGAGCTACTTCCTGGTGGAATTCGAACTGCGTAATCAATTAATTTAGGCAGTGTTAGTTTTTTACTTTTGTAAATTTTCGACAAAGCATTCATAAAAGCATCAAACTGACCATCACCTTGCGCATGTTCTTCTATGATTTCTCCATTAAGATTTAAGCTTAATGTTGTAGATGGTCGTGTTCCTTTTGAATGCATTAAAACATACGATGCGATAGTTATTTTATCCTCATACGTATGACTGTCTAAAACGTCAGAGATAATATACGGAAGGTCTTCTTTGGTAACAGTTTCTTTTTTATCACCCAATTCGATGATTCTTTGGGTTACCAATTTCAAGTCTTCCTGATTTAGTTTTAAACCTAATTCCTGAAGATTCTTCTCGATATTAGCTTTCCCGGATGTTTTTCCTAAAGCATATTTTCGTTTTCTGCCAAAGCGTTCCGGAAGTAAATCATTAAAATATAAATTATTCTTATTGTCTCCATCAGCGTGAATTCCGGCAGTTTGAGTAAAAACATTATCACCTACAATTGGTTTGTTGGCAGGAATTCTATATCCTGTAAAAGTCTCCACCAATTTGCTTACCGTGTATAATGAAGTTTCTTTGATATTGATTTTTACGTCAGGTAAGTAATCGTTTATCACGGCAACAGTACTTTCGAGCGGAGCATTCCCGGCTCTTTCGCCCATTCCGTTTACCGTTACATGAAGTCCGTTTATACCTGCTTTTATGGCTTCCATTACATTAGCAATACTTAAATCGTAATCATTATGTGCGTGAAAGTCAAAATGAATTTGAGGATACTTTGCTGTAATTTTAGAAATAAATTCAAAAGTCAGGGAAGGAATTAAAACGCCTAAAGTATCAGGAAGCAAAATTCTCTTGATAGGCTGAGTCGCTAAAAAATCCAGAAACTGAAAAACATATTCCGGAGAATTTCGCATTCCGTTGCTCCAGTCTTCCAGGTAAACATTAGTTTCTATGTCATTTTCTTTTGCTAACGTGATGATCGCTGCAATTTCAGAAAAGTGTTGTTTCGGCGTTTTTTTTAATTGATGTGTTAAGTGATTCATTGAGCCTTTGGTCAATAAATTCTGCACTTTGGCGCCAGCTTTTTTCATCCATTCGATGGAAACACCGCCGTCTACAAACGAAAGTACTTCAATACGATTGGTGTAGCCTTTTTCAGCTGCCCAGCTTGTAATGCCTTTCACAGCCTGAAATTCTCCTTCACTTACACGAGCCGAAGCAATTTCGATTCTATCAATATTTAATTCCTCCAGCAATAATTGCGCAATGGTTAATTTTTCTGCAGCAGAAAAAGATACTCCCGAGGTTTGTTCACCATCACGGAGCGTCGTGTCCATTATTTCAATTTTTCTTTTTTCCATTTCAAATAGGATAGATCTTTAATGTGGTCTGATTGGTAGTCAATCAATTGATATAAATAAAAGCAGTTACTCGCCCAACCATAAGTTGAAGTCGAAGTAACTGCTTTTTATAGGTTGTTATTAATAAGGAAGTTTATCAGCGAAAGCCACAATATCTTCTTTGATGTTTTGTAAATAATCAATGTCATCAAAACCATTAATCATATTGTTCTTTTTGTATCCGTTAATAGCAAAAGATTCGTGCTGTCCTGTAGATAACAAAGTAATGGTTTGGTTTGGAAGGTTGATTTCCAGTTCTGTTTTTGGATCAGCTTCGATTGCTTTAAAAATAGTCTCAGCAAATTCCGGGCTAACTTGTACGGGTAAAACACCAATATTCAAACAGTTTCCTTTGAAGATATCAGCAAAGAAACTAGAAACTACAGCTCTAAAACCATAATCGTAAACTGCCCATGCAGCATGTTCTCTTGAAGATCCTGAACCGAAGTTTTTTCCTCCAACAAGAATTTTTCCAGAATAAGTAGCGTTATTCAAAACAAAATCTGCTTTTGGAGTATCGTCTCCGTTGTATCTCCAGTCTCTAAAAAGGTTATCTCCAAAACCTTCACGTTTTGTAGCTTTTAAGAAACGAGCCGGAATAATCTGATCTGTATCTACGTTCTCGATTGGCAGTGGTACAGCACTGCTGGTAAGTATATTAAATTTATCGTATGCCATTGTAATGGATTTTAGATTTTTAGATTTAGATTTTAGATTTTCTTGCGAAAACTTAAACATAGAATCTAAAAATGTTTTGTATTAAATAATGTTAATCAATTTTATTTGAAGAGGTTTAGATCAAGATTGAAAAAATCTAAAATCTCCAATCTAAAATAAGTCACGCGGGTCAGTTAGTTTCCCTGTAACAGCCGCTGCAGCTGCCATAATAGGACTTGCTAAAAGCGTTCTTGAACCAGGACCTTGACGACCTTCAAAGTTTCTGTTTGAAGTACTTACTGCATATTTTCCAGCAGGAACTTTATCATCATTCATTGCTAAACACGCAGAACATCCCGGTTGACGTAATACAAAACCAGCTTCTGTCAGGATATCCAATAAACCTTCTTCTTTAATTTGAGCTTCAACAACATGAGAACCCGGAACTAACCAAGCAGTAACATTGTCTGCTTTTTTTCTTCCTTTAACAATTTCGGTAAAAGCTCTAAAATCTTCAATACGGCCATTTGTACAGCTTCCTAAGAAAACGTAATCGATTTGTTTTCCAATCATTACATCGTCTTCTTCGAAGCCCATGTAAGCTAAAGATTTTTTGTATGTTTCTTCTCCGCCTTCCACTTGATTGGCAGTTGGAATATGTTTTGAGATACCAATTCCCATTCCTGGGTTAGTACCATACGTAATCATTGGTTCGATATCTGAAGCTTTGATGTTTAGTTCTGCATCAAAAACAGCATCAGCATCTGTTTTAAGTGTTTTCCAGTATTCAACAGCTTTCGTCCAGGCGTCACCTTTAGGAGCGTATAATCTTCCTTCAAGGAAATCAAAAGTAGTTTGGTCAGGAGCAATCATTCCTCCACGAGCACCCATTTCGATACTTAAATTACAAACTGTCATACGACCTTCCATAGTCATGTTTTCAAAAACATCACCAGCGTATTCAACAAAGTAACCCGTTCCTCCAGAAGTCGTTAATTGAGCAATAATATAAAGTGCAACGTCTTTTGGACCAACACCTTTACTTAATTGACCATTAACGTTAATACGCATTTTCTTTGGTTTAGGCTGCATGATACATTGTGTAGAAAGTACCATTTCGACCTCAGATGTTCCAATACCAAAAGCAATTGCTCCAAAAGCACCGTGAGTAGACGTGTGTGAATCTCCACACACAATAGTAGCACCTGGCAAAGTAATTCCGTTTTCAGGACCAACAACGTGTACAATTCCATTTTTCTGGTGACCTAATCCCCAGTGCGAAATGCCATATTCAGTAGCATTATCTTCAAGTGCTTTCAGCTGATTAGCAGAGAGAGCATCCTGAACCGGTAAATGTTGGTTTATAGTTGGTGTATTGTGATCGGCAGTTGCAAAAGTACGTTCCGGGTACAAAACCTTAACGCCTCTTTCTTTTAATCCTAAAAAAGCAACAGGACTCGTAACTTCGTGAATGAAATGACGGTCAATAAAAAACACATCCGGTCCATCTTCAATTTTACGCACTACATGTGAATCCCATACTTTGTCAAATAATGTCTTACTCATTTTTTATTTTTTTTAATTGTAATTTCTATAACCACAGCAATCTCCTGATGATAGGGAAACAAAATTAAAAAAAGGGACAAATTCGTCAATTTCAATATTTCATTATATACGATACCCAAAGTTATTTACAATTTGTGATTGAGTTTTCCTGTGTCAGAATTGTTTGTAGAATGATTATAAATTGATTTTGCGTTTTTTTTGACGTGAGTTTTGGATAAAATGCTTTAATTTTTGCTATTCGCATTTTTTATTAGGTAATTAATACTAAAACATGTATTTTAATTAAAATTTAGCAACCAAACAACTTTTTAAAGTGATAATTAATGGTTTTAGTTTTGGTTTTCTTTTTCGAAATAAGCAGCTGGAAGGTGTTTTAAGGTGTTATAAAAACAAATTTTAAGATAGTTATTGATGTCTTGAGTTGAAAAAATAATACGACATCCAAGAAATGTATTTTTTTGTTTTTGGAGATGATTTTAGATGCAAATTGATTCATAATGACAATTAGCCGACAATTGTTTTAGTGTATGATTAGTAATATTGAAAAATACTAATTTTAAAAAACACACGTCATGAATTTAAATCAAATCGCTTACAAGCTAGGAGTTTTAGGAACGGTAATTATTTTAATTTGGGTAGGTCTTTTTAAGTTCACAGCAGTAGAAGCCGCAGCAATAAAAGATTTAGTCGAAAATCATTTTGCGATGAGCTGGATGTATAAAGTAATGTCGTTGCAAATGGTGTCAAATGTTATTGGCACTTTTGAAATTATTATTGGAATAGGATTGCTCGCTTCTCTATTCTATAATAAGATTGGTTTATATGCAGGTTTAGGTTCTGCTGTTATTTTTGCCACAACATTGAGCTTTCTATTTACAACGCCAGGCGTTTTCAAAAGTGTAGAAGGATTTCCTATAACAGATTTTTTTATCTTAAAAGATATTCCTTATTTAGCAATCTCTTTAATGGTTTTTGCAAAAGGCAGAGAGTAAAAAAAAGAGGGTAAAAAAAAAGGATAAATAATCACACTAGTAATTATTTATCCTTTTTTAGATTTTAAAATTTAAGTTAGATTTTTTTGAAAGTTAGGTTAGCATCTACTGCTCCAAGTCTGACTTCACGAATTGAATAATTTTCATAACTTGAATCGATTGCAATCACAAAATAATACAGATCGCCTTTTTTCACAAAGCCTCCATTATATGAACCTGCATATGAAATGGATTTTACTACATTTCCACTATTGTCGTATTTCTCTAGTTTTTGGAAACCAGATGCAATAAAACCATTTTCAGTTTCAATTATACTTTGTACACCTGTGCCTGCGCTGCTAGTTGGCATTTTAATTAATTTTAATTCTTCTCCTTCTGCTGTTGTAACTCTTAACTCATTATGGCTGTATAATGCTAAGTTTCCATTAGTCAATTTTATTACTTTAAAAGAACCATTAAAGGAATTCCAATCCTGTTCAGCTTGCATATCTTTTATGGTACTCTTGTCAAATGTTTTTTGACTTGTTATTTCAAGATTTTCATTAAGAAATAACACCAATGGTCTGTAGTTTGTAAATTCACTTGTTGTTGATGTTTCGTATTTTCCTCCAAAGGCAACGTATGTATTTCCTGTTTTAATAAGATTTCCAATAAATCCGTTTTGGATAATGCTTTCATATGTTTTTCTACTTACAAATTTACCTTCATTGTTTCTTATTTCAATTGCAGGATTCTTACTGTAAGATCCATAAAAATAATATTGGTCATTGTTTTTAAGAGAACCATGAATAGTACCGCTCGTAGAATTAGACTGAATACTATTCCAATCGGCACTAAATTCTGATTCTGATGATCCTATATAATAAGACATAGATTGAATTATGTTTACAAGTATGTTTCCGTTGTTCAAATATGTAGTTTGTGCGTGACCAGAGTTAACAACTTTTTCGCTAATAATTTTAGTATCAAAAGTTTTAGTTGCAGCATCATATTCTACGTGTCTGTAATAACTGTTAGTAGATGGTTTTACAGAACTATAAGCTTCGGTATAAAATATTTTATCGCCATGTATTCCTATTTCGATAGGATAAACAGTTGAACCTTCGGGAAGCGGATTTTTAAGAAGAAAAGTGTTTTCTTCGCTTACAGTTACACTAATAAAGCTAGTAGCGACAGTTCCGTTTGCATCTTTAATAACCAGTCTAACGGTATATATACCGGCACGTGAATAATAAAAAGTAGGTTCTTTTTCTGTAGAGACAGTTTCATCACCAAAACTAAAACTATAAGAAACTATTTCTTTATCAGATGTAGAATTGTTTGTTACTTTAATGTCATCTCCTATGTTAACTTTGGTTGCTGATAAAGTAAATGCCGCAACTAAGTTATTTTTTTCTTCTCCGGGAGAATCACTGCTGCAAGAACTTAAAGCATTTAATAAAATAAATGCAAAAAAGTAAATTTTTTTCATAAAAATAGTTTGTTTTTGATTTTGATTTAACGGGGTAAAGATATCTTTATTTATAAGAAAAGAAAACATTTTTTAGAACTCGAATATTAATAATTCTTTATTTTTTCAAGCCGAAAAAAAGCGTAAATTTGAACTTCCTCTATTTTACAGGTCGCAATTTTGTATGGCGCAATAAATCAAGTATTTAGTGTGTTATAATAGATGTGATTTGGAATTATAATTTAGTCTTTAAAAACGTATGTATTTAATATTCGATACCGAAACTACCGGATTACCAAAACGCTGGGATGCTCCAATAACCGATTCTGATAACTGGCCTCGCTGTATACAGATCGCATGGCAGCTTCATGATGAAATGGGACAATTGATCGAGCATCAGGATTATTTGGTTAAGCCCGAAGGTTTTAATATTCCGTATGATGCGGAGCGTATTCACGGAATTTCTACAGAATTGGCTGAAGCCGATGGAATTTCGCTTGCCGAAGTTTTAGAGAAATTCAACATTGCGTTGAGCAAGACCAAATTTATTGTAGGTCAGAACTTAGGTTTCGACGTTAATATTATGGGAGCTGAATTTCACAGAATGGGTGTAGATTCTCCTATGAGTACTATGCCGGTTTTGGATACTTGTACGGAGGTTACAGCTTCGTTATTGCAATTGCCAGGAGGACGTGGAGGAAAGTTCAAACTGCCTACATTAACAGAATTACACAGTTATCTTTTTAATAAGCCTTTTGCAGAGGCCCACAACGCAACTGCCGACGTTGAGGCAACAACGCGTTGTTTTTTAGAGTTAATCAGAAGAGAAGTTTTTACCAAAGAAGAACTTGATGTTCCTAAAGATTATTTTAAAGAATTTCAGGCAAGAAATCCACAGGAATTTCCTTTAATTGGTTTAAAACACATCAATTTAAAAGCAGCTTCTGATAAAATCAGAGAACAGCTGAAAGCACTGCAATCTGATGATACGCAGAATGTTGTTTCAGAAGCTGCTAAAGCTGATTTTAAAGCAGCAAAATATTCTCACTTACACAATCATACACAGTTTTCAGTTCTTCAATCTACTATTGGAATTGGAAATATTGTTGCGGCAGCAGCCAAAAATAAAATGCCGGCAGTTGCCATGACCGATACCGGAAACATGATGGGAGCTTTCCATTTTGTGAGCGCCGTTATGAATCATAATAAAGCCGCATCCGGAAAAAACAAAGCATTGGTTGAAGCTGGAGAAGAACCAACAGAAACAGAAGTAAAACCAATCGTGGGTTGTGAATTTAATGTTTGCGAGAACCATTTGGACAAAAGTAAAAAGGACAATGGAAATCAGATAGTGTTATTAGCCAAAAATAAAAAAGGCTATCACAATTTAGCCAAAATGTCTTCAATTGCTTTTACAGAAGGGTTTTATTATGTCCCAAGAATTGACAGAGCGATTATTGAAAAATACAAGGAAGATATAATGGTTTTGTCTGGAAATTTATACGGAGAGATTCCGAGTAAAATTCTGAACATTGGTGAAAACCAAGCCGAAGAAGCTTTGATCTGGTGGAAAGAACAATTTGGAGATGATTTTTATCTGGAATTGATGCGCCATAATCAGGAAGATGAAAACCGCGTTAATAAAACCCTGATTGACTTTGCACAAAAGCATAACGTAAAACTTATTGCTACCAACAATACGTATTATTTAAATAAACAAGATGCCAATGCGCACGACATTTTACTTTGTGTAAAAGACGGTGAAAAGCAGGCAACACCAATTGGTCGTGGTCGTGGTTATCGTTACGGATTACCAAATCAGGAATACTATTTCAAGTCAGAAGAAGAGATGAAAAAGCTCTTTGCTGATTTACCTGAAGCGATCATTAATATTCAGGAAATCGTTGATAAGGTCGAAGGATATTCACTTTATCGCGATGTACTGCTTCCTAAGTTTGATATTCCACAGGAATTTGTGGTTGCAGAGGATGAAGCAGATGGTGGTGTTCGAGGTGAAAATGCTTATTTGAGGCATCTTACCATGGTAGGAGCTAAAAAAAGATATGAAGAAATTACAGACTCTATTCAGGAACGTTTGGATTTTGAGTTGCTTACGATTTCGAATTCCGGATATCCGGGTTATTTCCTGATCGTTCAGGATTTCATCGCCGAGGCCAGAAATATGGATGTTTCGGTAGGTCCCGGGCGTGGTTCTGCTGCTGGATCAGCGGTAGCGTACTGTTTAGGAATTACGAACATTGACCCTATTAAATACGACTTACTTTTTGAGCGTTTCCTAAATCCTGACCGTGTATCCATGCCCGATATTGATATCGACTTTGATGATGAGGGTCGTGGTCGTGTAATGGAATACGTAATTAATAAATACGGAAAGAATCAGGTTGCACAAATTATTACCTATGGTAAAATGGCAACCAAATCGGCTATTCGTGATACAGCTCGTGTACTTGATTTGCCTCTTTTTGAAGCAGATAGAATCGCGAAACTGATTCCGGGAATGATGCCGTCTAAATGGAATTTGGCGCGTTTTATTTCTGAAAGTGAAGAAGACGTTAAAAAAGCACTTCGATCTGATGAATTTGACAATGTAAAAGAACTGATCGCTATTGCGAATGAAGGTGATTTGGCAGGAGAGACGATTCAGCAGGCTAAGATACTTGAAGGATCAATGCGTAATACGGGAATTCACGCCTGTGGTGTAATCATTACGCCATCGGATATTACGAATTTCGTTCCCGTTACAACAGCAAAAGATTCTGATTTGTATGTAACGCAGTTTGACAACTCGGTTGCAGAAAGTGCCGGATTGCTGAAAATGGACTTCTTGGGTCTTAAGACCCTTACCCTTATAAAAGATACCGTTAAACTGGTAAAATACAGAACAGGAATAGACCTGAATCCCGATGTTTTTCCTATTGATGATGAAGAAACATATGCGCTTTTCCAAAGAGGTGAAACAGTTGGAATCTTCCAATATGAGTCACCTGGAATGCAGAAATACATGAAAGACCTAAAACCAACGGTTTTTGGGGATTTAATTGCGATGAACGCCCTGTATCGTCCGGGACCTTTGGAGTATATCCCGTCTTTCGTCCGAAGAAAAAATGGTGACGAGGAAATCAAATACGATTTAGATGCCTGTGCAGAATACTTGTCAGAAACATACGGAATTACGGTGTATCAGGAGCAGGTAATGCTTTTGTCTCAGTCTCTAGCAGGATTTACAAAAGGTGAAGCCGACGTCTTGCGTAAAGCGATGGGTAAGAAGCAAAAAGACGTTTTGGATAAGATGAAACCAAAGTTTGTTGAACAAGCCTCGCAAAAAGGACATGATGCAAAAATTCTGGAAAAAATCTGGAAAGACTGGGAGGCCTTTGCGAGTTATGCCTTCAACAAATCGCACTCGACTTGTTATGCCTGGATCGCGTATCAGACGGCTTATTTAAAAGCGCATTACCCTGCAGAGTATATGGCAGCGGTACTTTCTAATAATATGAATGATATCAAGCAGGTTTCCTTTTTTATGGAAGAATGCAAACGTATGGGATTACAGGTTCTTGGACCGGATGTAAATGAATCATATTATAAATTTACGGTAAACGATGATTATGCTGTTCGTTTTGGAATGGGAGCGATCAAAGGTGTGGGATCCGGAGCTGTAGAAACCATTGTAGAGAACAGAAAAGACGGAAGATATAAATCGATTTTTGATTTGGCAAAGCGAATTGATCTGCGTGCTGCCAATAAAAAAGCAATAGAAAATTTAGTGCTTGCCGGTGGTTTTGATTCTTTTGAAGGAACAACACGAGCACAATATTTTCATGATGATGGTGACGGTATTACGTTTTATGAAAAAGCAATACGTTACGGTTCTAAGTTTCAGGAAAACGAAAACTCATCGCAGGTAAGTTTATTTGGTGAAACCAGCGAAGTACAAATAGCGGAGCCTGTTGTACCGCCTTGCGAGGACTGGAGCACGATGGAAAAGCTGGCAAAGGAAAAAGAGGTGGTTGGAATTTACATTTCAGGACATCCTCTCGATGATTTTAGATTTGAAATGAAATACTTCTGCAACGCCCGATTAGAGGCTTTAAAAAGTATGGATTTGTATGTGGGTAAGAATCTAACTTTTGCCGGAATTATTAATAACGTGCAGCATCGTGTAGCAAAAAATGGAAAGGGCTGGGCAGCATTTAACTTAGAAGGCTATGATGAAAGTTTTGAGTTCAAGATTTTTGGTGAAGAATATTTAAAATTCCGCCATTTCCTGATTCAGAATAATTTTGCCTTTTTGAAGATTTTAATCAAAGATGGCTGGGTAAATCATGATACAGGCAAGAAGTCTGATCCGAGAATGCAGTTTGTGGAAGTGAGACAATTGCAGGATATTTTAGAAGCTTTCGCTAAAAAATTGATTTTATTATTGAACATTAAGGATCTTCAAACAGATTTTATTCATAGGCTGAGTACCTTATTTAATGAAAATAAAGGAGATAATTCTGTGACTTTTGAAATCATGGAATTAGAGAAAATAAAGAAATTGGTTGAGGTCGAAACCCGAAATGATTTTTCTGAGACAGAAGATGCTGTTTTTGAGGATGAAGCAGAAAATGAAGATGCTGCATTAGCAGAAACTAAAATACAAGAAGTAACGGAGGTTGAAGAGATTAAGGTAGTAACCAAACTCTCGATGCCAAGCCGTCGATTAAAGATAAAGATTTCAGCAGAATTATTACAGGAATTGGAGAAAATGCAGATAAATTTCAAGCTGAATTAAAATTTAACAGTTAAATTTTAAAAGAATATATTTTTTTTACGTTAAAATTATGCATGCATAGCAAATTTTTAGTAATTATGGCTAAAATTACAACGATTTCGTGCGTTTTGTAATATTGTAAGCTGTAAGATTATGTTAAAATATTTTAAGTTTGTACTAATTAATTAAATGACTATTATGAAAAAGAACCTATTTTTATTAGGAATGTTAGTTTGCTCGATGGTAACGATGGCGCAAACAGAAAGTGCAGATAAACCAGAATCATGGTATTTTAAATTAGGTGGTTCGTATTTTAACCAAACTGCCTCAACAGAATTTCCAACAGTAGGAGGAAATGCAGCATTAGATAGAACGTATGTAGGAGGAGCTTTGGTTTCTGAAAAAAGTGTTACAGGTTCTTTTGGACAAGGTTTCAGAACAGGTATCACAGCGGGTTACCGTTTTTCTGTTCGTTTAGGAGTTGAATTAGGAATTAATTACTATACAAGTAACACTAAAACAATGGCTCAAACACAATCTGACAGACCATATATCCCAACTTCAGCAACAACTGGAATCTATAATTTTAAATCTGAAGGACAAATAACTGCTTTTGATGTGGCTCCTGCAATCGTAATGTTTTTAGGAGAATCTCATGGTTTTGAGCCTTATACAAAAGTTGGGATTTTAGTACCAGTTCATGGAGATTTAGAAATTACTACAAATGCAACTGCACCAGTTGGAGTTAATCCAGGTACAGGAGCACCTGTTTTTGGAGAAGTTCGTAGTGTTGATAAAGTAAAACCAAATCCAACATTAGGTTTCACAGCAGCATTAGGTACTTCTTATAAATTAGGAAAACATATTTCAGCTTTTGCTGAATTAGAGTACCGTAACTTTACTGTTCATGGTAAAACAAAAGAAACAACTGATTTTACAGTTAATGGACAAGATGCTTTAGCAACTAGAACTACAGCTCAGAAACATACAAATTATCAGGATCGTATAGATGCAACTTCTAATAATGCTTTAACTAATCCAAATGGAGTTGATTCATCAAAACCATTAGATGAATTGAGTTCTTACGTTGGAATTTCTGGCTTAGGGTTAACTTTAGGTCTTAAATACAGCTTGTAATTTTTAAAATTATAGAATAACAAAAAAGAGGATAGTCATAATGATTATCCTCTTTTTTGTTATTTTAAAAACGAATATCCTAGCCCTGATGGGAGGGAAAATCCTTTTGTGCCGGGGTTCGGCATAAAAGATTTGGAAGGACAGCAGGAATAAGCTCCTATAAAAAGCAATTATTTATTTCTAAACTCCTTTAATACTTCATCGATTACCCAGGTTGTTCTTGCGCCCGAAATTCCCTTGGAAGGAGCAAAACCTTCATTGCCCAAAAGTTCGGCAACAACGGTTTCTATAAAAGGCTGTTGAATGTGTAACGGATTTTCGATTGTAATACTTTCTTTTTCACCATTCGCATATTGAATATGAATGGGATCATTACCAAAAGTAGAGAAAGATATTTTTCCTTTGTCACCCACAATTTCTGTATTGTCGTAACGCTCAAAGCTGGTAAAATTCCACAAACCTGTTCCGTGAATTCCGTTTTCGAATAAAAACGACATAGAAACGCTATCTTCAGCAGGATATGCTTGAAGCTGAGAACTTGCATGACCACGAACAGATTTAATTGGTCCTAATGCGAAGTCTAGAAAATCCAGAGTGTGACAGGCAAGGTCAACAAAAATTCCGCCACCTGAAATGTGTGGTAAAACCGTCCAGGGTAAGTTGATTTCATCGTCGTAACGCGCCTCAAACGGATGGTATAGAACACAGTTTACATGTCTGATGGTTCCTATTTTATTTTGATCAATTAGCTCCTTTATTTTTAAGAATCTTGGCAAACTTCTTCTGTAATAAGCCACAAAAAGAGGGACATTGTGTTCTTTGCAGGCATTGATCATTTCGTTGCATTCTTCAAAATTTAGTGCCATTGGTTTTTCTACATAAACCGGTTTTCCGGCTTTGGCGCATAAAATCGTGTATTCTTTATGAGATGATGGTGGTGTAGCAATATAAACGGCATCGACTTCAGGATCATCGATTAAATCTTGTGCATTCGAGTACCATTTAGGAACATTATGGCGTTTGGCATAATCTTCGGCAAGCGCAGCATCTCTTCGCATTACTGCAACTAAAGCCGAGTTTGGTGTTTTCTGAAATGCAGGTCCGCTTTTAACTTCGGTTACGTTACCACAACCTATAATTCCCCATTTTACAATTTTCATTCTTTTGGTTTTTTAGTTATTTCAAATTTAAGCATTGTTTGAAAAAGTCAGTCACGATTTTCTGAATTTTCATTACTTGATTTTTGGATTAATCACCACGAATTCACGAATTAATTTTAAATAAAATGATAAAGAATATTAAAAAGTAAGATTCGTGAATTCGTGACAGTTTTACAGTTAGTAAAATGCCAAAAATAAAGCCACAAATTCACAAAAGATAATTCGTGAATTTGTGGCTAAATTTAAAAGTTTGGAGCTTTACTTTTTAGGCAAAGCTTTAAAACCCATATTGTAAAGCGTGAACGCCTGAATGTCTACATTTTCCTGAATGGTTGCAGCAACAGATTTTCCTGCTCCGTGACCTGCTTTTACATCAATACGAATTAAAACCGGATTGTTTCCTGTTTGTTTTTCTTGTAATTCAGCAGCAAATTTAAAACTGTGCGCCGGAACAACACGATCGTCATGATCTCCCGTTGTTACCATTGTTGCAGGATATTGAACACCCTTTTTTACGTTTTGTACAGGAGAATATCCTTTTAGGTATTCGAACATTTCTTTGCTGTCCTGAGCAGTTCCGTAATCATAAGCCCAACCTGCACCTGCAGTAAAGGTGTGGTAACGCAACATATCCATTACACCAACAGCAGGAAGTGCCACCTTCATTAAGTCGGGACGTTGTGTCATGGTTGCACCTACTAATAAACCTCCGTTAGAGCCTCCGCGAATAGCTAAGAAATCAGATGAAGTATATTTTTGAGCGATTAGATATTCACCTGCGGCAATAAAGTCATTAAACACATTTTGCTTTTGCAGTTTTGTTCCGGCATCATGCCATTTTTTTCCATATTCACCACCACCTCTTAAATTAGCTACAGCATAAACACCGCCGTTTTCTAGCCAAACAGCATTGGCAACACTAAAACTTGGTGTTAGACTAACATTAAATCCTCCATAACCGTAAAGGATTGTTGGATTTTTGCCATCTAATTTTAGTCCTTTTTTATACGTAATGATCATTGGAATTTTTGTTCCGTCTTTTGAAGTATAAAATACTTGTTTTGACTCATAATTCTCGCTTTTAAAATCGACTTTTGGTTTTTGGTATACTTCAGATTTACCGGATTTTGGTTCTAAAGCATAAATAGTTCCCGGAGTCGTGTAATTTGTAAAACCGTAGTACAATGTTTTTTCGTCTTTCTTTCCTCCAAATCCACTTGCACTTCCAACAGCCGGAAGTTTGATTTCGCGAACTAATTTTCCGTTATAATCGTACTGCTGTACAAATGAAACGGCATCTTTGGTATAATTTGCAAAGAAAAATCCACCACCGGTAGAAGGGGTTAAAATATCTTTGGTTTCTTTAATGAAATCTTTCCAGTTTTCCGGTTTTGGATTGCTGACGTCAACCGTAACGACACGTTTGTTTGGTGCGTTTAAATCGGTTTCGATAAACAATTTAGTACCTTCATTTTCAATAATGCTATTGTCGCTGTTTAAATTGTCAACAATAGTAATTATTGGACTGTTTGGCTTTGTTAAGTCTTTTATGTAAAGCTCATTTCCGTACGTAGAATTAGCCGCTGTTATTACTAAATAACGGTTGTCTTCTGTAACATATCCACCAACATATCTGCGTTTTTGATCGGCACCAAAAATCACTTTATCTTCTTTTTGAGCAGTTCCCAGTTTATGATAGTACAATTTATGTTCATCTGTTTTTGCAGATAATTCACTTCCTTTTGGTTTTTCGTAACTAGAGTAATAAAAACCTTCATTGCCTAACCAGGAAACATCACTGAATTTAATATCTACTAAAGTATCTTCCAGAACTTTTTTAGACAAAGCGTCAATGATAATTACTTTTCTCCAATCGCTTCCGCCTTCAGAAATTGCATAAGCCGCTTTGTTTCCGTCTTTAGAAAAGTTTAATCCTCCTAAAGAAGTTGTTCCGTCTTTAGAAAAAGTATTCGGGTCTAAGAAAACTTCGTCGTTACCATTTTTGTTTTTTCTGTAAACAACGGATTGATTTTGAAGTCCGTTATTTTTAGAGTAATATGTAAATTGTCCTTCTGTAAAAGGAGGGCTAATTCTTTCATAGTTCCATAACTTTTCCATTCGGTTTTTAAGTTCACCGCGAAAAGGAATTTGGTTTAAATAACCATACGTAACTTCGTTCTCTGCTTTTACCCAAGATCCCGTTTCTGCCGATTTATCATCTTCAAGCCAACGATACGGATCACTAACTTTAGCATCAAAATAAGTATCTATCGTTTCTCCTTTTTTAGTTTCGGGATATTTAATTTGTGCAAACGAAACTCCTGCAGTGGTAAGTGCCATTAATAAAAATGTTTTTTTCATAGTTAGTTTTTATCTGTTGTAACAAAAATAAAACTTTTTGTGAGAGATTAAGTTTTAATCGCAAAGAACGCCAAGAAATTTTTAAACTTTGCGCCTCCGCGTCTTTGCGAGATTTTTTAAGTATTAGCTAAGAAATAAAACTTTATAAGTTGAAATTAACCCCCAAAACGATGTTACGCCCAATATTCGGAATACCATCTGTTTTTAGTCTTGAAAGGTGTGCTATATATTTTTTGTCCAATAAGTTATTTCCATTAAGATTTACATCAAAAGCGGTTTTACCTAGTTTAACAGTTCCTCCAACACCAAGATTTAATAGTGTATATCCGTTTGAAGCCGTTTCAAAACCGCTTACGTTAGGCTGATTAAAGGTAGACGAAACGTTTAGTGACGCATATCCGGCTTCTAACCAGTTTTTTATTTTAAATTCAGTTCTAATCGTGTTGTTCCAATTGTTAGCAGGAATTAAAGGTAAATAATCACCGTTGTCTTTTTTACCGGTAACGGTTTCAAAACTTGTTTCGAAATGCAACCAATCTAAAGGATGTGGGTGAAAGTGAAAACCTGCTTCACCACCATATAATTTTGCATTATCCTGAATGTAAGCGAAAACAGCATTTTCATCCAGAGTTTCTCCTGTTGGTGAAGTGTAGATGTAATTGTTAATGTGATTGTAAAAACCATTGATGAAGAACTCAAAATGAGAATTTTTATATTCCAGGTTCAAATCCGTCTGAACGTTTTGCTCTGTTTTTAAATCAGCATTACCAATTTCATATCGGTTTGTTCCTTCGTGAACACCATTTGATGTTAACTCCGCTAAGTTTGGAGCTCTAAAACCTGTTGCTACATTCAATCGCATGGTTAGCGCTTCTGCTAATGTAGTTTTGTAACCTAAAGAAGCATTAAAACTGTCAAATGATTTGTTTAAAGCTTGAAAATAACCTTCTTCACCTTCAAGACCATGTGCTTCAGAAGTAATGTTTCTGTTGTCAAAACGCAGTCCAGCCTGTAAGACATTGCTGTTCCATTCGTAGTTTGCTGTTCCAAAAACACCAAAGTCATTGGTTTTAGCATCCGGAATTAAATATTCTTCACCAGAATTAGCATTGGTTTGGTGCATTCCCTGAACCCCTACAATAGTTTCTATTTTACCAAGTTTAGGGAAATGGTATTTCGCATTGTAGTTAAACGTATTCAGTTTCATACGAAGTGAAGCATCATTACTGTCTTCAAATTCGCTTCTGTCGTTGGCAATGTAACCTAAATCAACATCTAATTTTGAGTTTTCAAAGAAGATAACATTATTTAAACTTAATAAATGATTAAAAATTCCCTGTCTTGGAAATTGAGTATCCTTGCTGGAGGATTGTTCCGCGATTCCGTCTTCAGGAATTCCGATATCCAATTTATTGTAATTGTATCTTAAAACACTAGAAAAGCTAGAATTGCTGTATCCGATTCCGGTTTTAAAATCAGTTTCGTTGTAACGTGAGTTAGTTACGCGGTCCCCATCTGCGATTTTGTAATCAGAATGCGTGTTGAAACTTCCACGAGCCAGAAACTTCCAGTTATCAGTAGAAGTCTTTAATCCAATAGATGAATTACTTCCTTGTGTATTAGTGAAATATTTTTGACTAAAGTTTGCTTTAAAAGTATGCGCATCAGCAAATTTTTCAGGATTAAAGTATAAAACACCTCCCAAAGCATCTGATCCGTAAAGTAAAGAAGCAGGTCCTTTGATTACTTCAACACTTTCGATTCCGGCATCATTTAAACCTAAACCATGTTCGTCTCCAAATTGCTGGTTCTCGATACGAACGCCTTGAGAGTAAACCAAAACACGATTTCCACTCAGTCCGCGAATAACCGGTTTTCCGATTGAAGTTCCGGTAGAAATCTGCGAAACTCCTGGAATCGTAGCTAAACCTTCGATTAAAGTCGAAGTTCCTTTTTGTTGTAATGTTTTTATGCTTTCATGCTCTACTTTCATTACGTTTTGCGATTGCAATTTGTTGAAAGGTGTAGAGACAATAACCTCATCCATTTCGAAAACAGATTCAGCAAGAATAATGTCTAAAGTATTTTGTTTTAATAGTTTCGAAATCGTTTTGTTTTGAGTGGTATAACCAACAAATGTAAAAGCAATGCGTAAACTTCCGTTTGGCAGATTGTTGAACTCATATTTTCCGTTCTCATCTGTTGTGGCGCCTTTGTGTAATTCAGGTGCATATACAGAAACTCCGGCTAAAGGTTTGTTTTCTAAATTGGTTACCGTTCCTGAAATAGAATTTTGAGCAGAAACAAGACCTGAGCACCCTAAAATAAGGGCTAATAATAATTTTTTCATTAAAATGATGCTATAGTTAAACTGAAATTCTCTTTTAGATTAAAACTAAAACAACGATAAAGCTTGCCGATCCTGATACTATCAAGATTGGAAAACCCAACGTTTTTTGGCATTAAATAAAAGATTTGATTTTTGTTCCGATGGAATCGGAATTAGGCAACTATAACAATTGGTGGGCCCCGTAGTAAATAAGCGTTTTCTGAAAATGAAAATATTTTTTCAGGAATACTAAAGAAATAGGGAGTTTCTTTAGTGAAAGTATAAAATTGAAATGAAAATTCTTCTGGTACAAGGTAGCTTCCAAAAGTAAAATGACACACATAACAAAGGTCATAATCTTCATGTTGGTGCGTAATCTCACCATTTGGGTCATTGTAATTGTGATGACACTGTTTTTCAGAAAGTTGTTTTACAATATGCTCAAAACTATGTACCGACTGAAACAGTATCGAGAACAATACTGTCAGCGCTAAGGAGATACTTATTATGAGCTGTTTTTTCTTCATGAAGAAACAAAGGTATGAAAAATTTAGATTGTTAGATCTTTAGATCGTTAGACTTTCTTAGACTTGTTAGATTGTTAGATTGTTAGATTGTTAGATTTTAAGATTAAAAGATTAAAAGATTAAAAGATTAAAAGATTAAAAGATTAAAAGATTAAAAGATTAAAAGATTAAAAGATTAAAAGATTAAAAGATTAAAAGATTAAAAGATTAAAAGATTATTTAGTTAGTCTCAAAATCGTAAAATCTAATTATCTAACAATCTAAAGATCTAAGTAGTCTAAGAAAGTCTAACAATCTAAATTCTAAATTCTAAATTCTAATATCAATTGAACTATATTTGTATTTAAAATAAATAACTCAATTAAAACGTTAACTTGAAGAACTCTTTTAAACCAAAATACGATATGCGATTCTTTTTTAGCTGTTTGTTTTTAGTATCGTTTTATACTGTTTTTTCGCAGGAAGAAGCAAAACCCGAAATTTTGCCCAATATAAAAATGGATTCGTTGTATCGTGAGGATCAGTTTTACTTTTCTGTGACCTATAATATGTTTTCTCAAATTCCGTCCGGACTTAAACAGAATAAATTTTCTGCGGGTCTTTCTACAGGTTTTTTGCGTGATATGCCTATCAATAAATCGAGAACTGTTGCTATTGCCGCCGGTTTGGGATTAAGTTATCAGAATTATTTTGAAAACTTGACGATTTCAAAAGATGCAAACGGAGCGACAGTTTATGGTGTAAGCAATTATGGCGATTTCGATTCTAATCGGTATAGACAATATTCAGTCGATCTTCCGATTGAGTTTCGATGGAGAAACTCAACTTTCGAAAGTTACAGATTCTGGAGAATTTATGGCGGGGTTAAAGTAAGCTATGTTTTTCTTAATAAATCGACTTTTGATGATGGTGAAAATACATTTTTAATCAAAAATAATCCGGATGTCAATAAACTGCAATACGGAGCTTACATCGCTGCAGGTTACAATACCTGGAATGTCTATTTCTATTACGGTCTAAATCCGTTGTTTAAAGATGTTCAAACTGTTACAGGAGAAAAACTGGACATTAAAACAATGAATATAGGTTTGATCTTCTACATTCTATAACCACAAAGGAGAGAATAACATTTGTGGCAATACACCAATTAACAAGCCTATAATTAATTCCTTATTTGTATGAGCCTGCATCTCCAAACGTGATGATGCAACGATACCGGTTAGCATAATCAGTAAAACAGTCCAATACGGATTATGCATCTGCAAATGGATGTTTAAGCAAATTACAAAAACACTTAGTCCGCCAATAGCTAACATGTGCAAACTTGCCTTGATTTTAAAAAGCAGACAGATCAAGGCTAAAATCGTACTGAACAGCGCTCCCAGAAAAAAGAAATGAAGTTCCGGATAGCGTGTAATAACAATACTTCTTTTTACCAGCAGAATATATAAAAAACACTGTAAAATAAGCGGAATTTTACGCTGTGAAGCTTCCTGTACCATTATGGAATTAACATGCCCTGAAGAACGAAGCAACAGGAAAAACAAAACAGGAACTATAATCGTAATGATTAGAATTTGAAACAATACATAATATTTTTCCTGATTCGAAAAAAGGTCTTCTTTACAAAACAGATAAAATAAGGTGGCATACATCGATATAAAAATCGGATGAAGAATATAGGAGAATAATGGCAATACTTTTTTCAAAACACTGTAATTTGAGGTCTTCAACAAATATAATAAAATTAGAATACAGCTTTGCCGCAACGTATATTTTTTAAGAAAATCACAACTATTTTCTATTTGTAATGTTTTAAATTTGAACAAAAGAATTTTATAATGAGCATAAATCTAAAAAGCCTGATTTCGGTACTTGATGCCAAATGGATTGGTCCAGAAACAGATGTTTTTGTTGATCATATTTCGATCGACAGCCGTTCCCTGCAAAACGGATCGCAAACCTTGTTTTTTGCACTGAAAGGAATCAATAATGATGCTCATACTTATATAGCGGAGCTTATACAAAATGGAGTTCAAAATTTTGTCGTTCAGTATATTCCCGAAAATTGCAAAGGGAAAGCAAACTTTTTAGTTGTTGCTGATACCCTGAAAGCATTACAGGAATTTGCAGGTTACTATCGCAATCTGTTTCATTTTCCAATTATTGGAGTAACCGGAAGCAATGGTAAAACGATCGTCAAAGAATGGCTCAATTTTTTACTAAGCCCCGATTATAATATTATCAGAAGTCCTAAAAGTTATAACTCACAAGTTGGTGTTCCTTTATCTGTTATTGCGATAAACGAAAAGCATAATCTAGGAATTTTCGAAGCCGGAATCTCGACTGTTAATGAAATGATTAAGCTCGAAAAAATTGTAAAACCAACTATTGGCGTTTTAACCAATATAGGATCGGCACATGATGAAGGATTTAAAAACCTGGAACAAAAAATCAATGAAAAATTATTGCTTTTTAAAAGTGCAGGCATTATAATTTATCAAAAAAATGAATTAGTAGATGCTTGTTTAAAAGAGTTTCTAAAAGAGAATCAATTATCAGACAAAACACTGTTTTCATGGAGTTTTACCGATAATTCAGCTGATCTGTTTATTCTTAAAAAAGAAAGCAAAAACGATAAAACGTATATTAAATACCAATACGAGAATGAAGTTTTCGAGTTCGAAATTCCGTTTCAGGATTCAGCATCGGTAGAGAATGCGATTTCCTGTCTCTTAGTTTTGCTTTACCTTAAATATGATTTTGCATCGATTCAAAGTCGCATGCAAATGTTGTATCCCGTTCACATGCGTTTGGAAGTAAAAAACGGAATCAATAATTGCAGTATTATCGATGATAGTTACAGTTCCGATTTTCAGTCACTTAAAATTGCACTGGATTTTTTAGAAAGTCAGAAAAAAAATGCTTCGAAGACCGTTATTTTATCTGATATTTTTCAGAGCGGATTCTCCAATGAAGAATTATATACCAAAGTAGCACAGCTAATAGCCGACAATAAAATTAACCGTTTAATTGGTATTGGTGCTACCATTTCTTCTTTTGCAGCCAAGTTCTCCAACAGTACCATGTTTAAGGATACAGCAGCTTTTATTGATCATTTCGAAAATTTAGATTTTGCAAATGAAACCATTTTAATAAAAGGAGCACGTTCTTTTCAGTTTGAGGAAATTGTTTCTTTGCTGGAAGAGAAAACACATGAAACTGTATTAGAGATAAATCTCAATTCGATTAGTCACAACTTAAATTTCTTTAAAGCGAAATTAGCGACTGACGTTAAAATCATGGTAATGGTGAAGGCTTTTGGGTACGGAAACGGCGGTTTGGAAATTGCCAAATTACTGGAACATCATAAAGTAGATTATTTAGGTGTGGCTTTCGCCGATGAAGGAATCTCTCTTAGAAATGGTGGAATAAAACTTCCGATTATGGTTTTGAATCCGGAATCGACCAGTTTTCCATCGATTATTCAATATCAGTTAGAACCTGAAATTTATAGTATAAAAGGATTGAATGCGTTTCTAAAAATTGCACGCGAAAAAGGATTGAAAGACTATCCCATTCATATCAAACTCGACACCGGAATGCATCGCTTGGGCTTTGAGCGAAATACAATCGATGAATTAATCGAAACACTTAAAGGAAACGAAACTGTTCGGATTCAGAGTATTTTATCACATTTGGCAACAAGTGACGATATGAATCATTATGATTTTGTGATTTCTCAGATCAATTTATTCGATGAATTGTCATCAAAATTAATGGAAGAGCTGAACGTAAACCCGATCCGACACACGCTAAATACTTCCGGAATTAGTAATTTTCCTTCGGCGCAATTCAATATGGTTCGATTAGGAATTGGTTTATATGGTGTTTCAAACGATCCAGCTGAGCAAAAGTATTTAGAAAATGTAGGAACCTTAAAATCCATTATTTCGCAGGTTCGTACTATTCCTGCAGGAGACAGCGTAGGATACGGAAGACGTTTTATGGCTACGAAAGAAACCAGAATCGCAACCATTCCGATAGGTTATGCCGATGGAATTTCGAGATTGTGGGGAAATGAGGTTGGTTTTGTTATGATTAAAAATCAGAAAGCCAAAATCGTTGGAAGCGTTTGCATGGATATGCTTATGGTGAATGTAAGTGACATCGATTGTAAAGAAGGTGATTCTGTTATTATTTTTGGAGAAAATCCAACGGTAACAGAGATTGCTAATGCCTTGAAAACTATTCCGTATGAGATTTTAACGAGTATTTCGCAAAGAGTAAAACGCGTGTTTTTTAGGTAGGTTTACAGAATTTTAAATAAAATTGCTTATTTTCGATATTAAATAAATCTAAAAACGACACTTATGGGAATATTTTCAGAATTTAAGGAATTTGCAATGAAAGGCAACGTAGTCGATTTGGCTGTCGGTGTTATCATTGGAGCTGCTTTTGGTAAAATTGTAAGCTCATTAATTGAAAATGTCATTACGCCATTGCTATTAAAACCTGCTTTGGATGCAGCACATTTATCTACAATCGAGGAACTAACAGCTTTTGGAGGTGTCAAGTACGGATTGTTTTTGTCTGCAGTAATTAACTTTATAATTGTTGCTTTTGTTTTGTTTTTGATCATAAAAGGAATTAATAATCTTAAAAAGAAAGATGTTGCACCGCCGCCGCCGGCAGGACCAACTCAGGAAGAATTACTTATTCAAATTAGAGATTTATTAAAAAATAAATAAAAATGTACTACCGCTACACTAAGTCTAACTTAACCGCCTTTTAAACAGGCGGTTTTTTTACGAAATGTTTATTTTGTAACATTTTGTTATTTTTTGTGAATCATCTTGCCGAGACATTTATTATACTTATTTTTGTGCTGTTAATTTGATTATTGATTATTTAAAAATATAAAAATGAGAATAGCGGTTGTAGGTGCCACTGGAATGGTTGGCGAGATAATGCTTAAAGTTTTGGCAGAAAGAAATTTTCCTGTTACAGAATTGATTCCTGTTGCATCTGAGAAGTCAGTAGGAAAAGAAATTGAATTTAAAGGCGTTAAATATAAGGTTGTAGGCTTACAGACGGCAGTTGATTTAAAAGCTGACATTGCAGTTTTTTCTGCAGGAGGAGATACATCATTAGAATGGGCACCAAAATTTGCAGCAGCCGGAACAACTGTTATTGATAATTCATCAGCATGGAGAATGGATCCGACAAAAAAATTGATCGTTCCGGAAATCAATGCAGATACATTAACAAGTGAAGATAAAATTATTGCAAACCCAAATTGCTCTACTATTCAAATGGTATTAGCATTGGCTCCTTTGCATAAAAAATACAACATCAGAAGAATTATCGTTTCAACTTACCAATCTATTACAGGAACTGGTGTAAAAGCAGTACGACAATTAGAAAACGAATATGCCGGAGTTCAGGGAGAAATGGCGTATAAATATCCAATTCACAGAAATGCGATTCCACAATGCGATAGTTTTGAGGATAACGGATATACTAAAGAAGAAATGAAGTTAGTTCGCGAAACTCAAAAAATTCTTGGTGATAACAGCATCAGAGTAACAGCTACAGCAGTGCGTGTACCGGTTGTTGGCGGTCATAGTGAAGCGGTAAATGTTGAATTTACGAATGATTTTGATGTTAATGAGGTACGTGAAATTTTGCACAATACAGATGGAGTAGTAGTACAGGATAATTTAGACACCTTTACTTATCCAATGCCATTGTATGCAGAAGGTAAAAATGATGTTTTTGTTGGAAGAATCCGTCGTGATGAAAGCCACGAGAATACCTTAAATATGTGGATTGTTGCAGACAACTTAAGAAAAGGAGCTGCTACAAACACCATTCAAATCGCTGAATATTTAATTGCAGCAGGTTTGGTTTAATTAGTGTTTTAAATAATTGTTATAAAGAAGAAACCGTAATTGCAGTATTGTAATTACGGTTTTTTTATGTCTAAAAAAGCCATAATTTAGCTACTCTAAAAAGTATATGAGATGAACTTCGATCAGTATAAAGTAATACCGAATTACCAAACGCATAAAACAGATTTATTTCTTGCAGAAGAAGAGGATATCCTGGCTTGCGAAAAAATCTTAAATATTATTCTTGAAGATGATTATAAAGAATATGTTTTAAATTTTGGAAGCGGAATTTTAGGTGGTACCTATGTTCGAATTTACTTGCCGGAAACCATAATATTAACCGTTGCAGCATGGAAAAACCGTATCGCTGAATATTGGTTTTGGGATGAAGGAAAAGAAGTGCTAACGAAAGAAGAGGTTCTGGACTCCGTTAGAGTTGGAGATACTTTTGATGGAGATGAAATTATATATTTCAAAAAGGAATACTACATTTTACCACGACATAGTGAAATGATCTACAAAGCAGGAAAAACACTTGAAGAAACGATAACCTGGTTATGTTCTTCCGGAATTTTGACAGAAGCATTTTCTGAGCGTGATTTCGAGCCTTTTGATCCAATGGATATAAAGGAATAAGTGCTAAATCAAGACATAAAAAAAGCGAGAACTAAATTGTTCACGCTTTTTTTATGATTTAATATTCTGGAGCCAGTTCAAGTTCCAGTCCTTCTAACTCTGTAGTAATTGGGATCTGGCAGCCTAAACGACTATTTGATTTAACATAAAACGCTTCTGAAAGCATGGCTTCTTCTTCATCTCCCATTTCCGGTAATGCAACATCATTAAGAACGTAACACTGGCAAGAAGCACACATGGCCATTCCTCCGCAGGTTCCTTCAACAGGAAGTTCATATGCTTTGCATAATTCCATTATGTTCATCGCCATATCAGTAGGAGCTTGTAATTCGTGTATAACTCCTTCTCGATCTTTAATCTTTATTAATACATCCATTTTTATTTGGAATTTTTTTGGTAGGATTTTATAACGTGAAAAAATCCTGAATTAAAATTAACTGGTTGGTATTACGCCAAAAGCAAATACTCTTGCAGGATTATCTTTCGCATATACTTTAACACCAACAAGATTACCATTTTTTTCTAATAATGTTATTATTGCTACAATAGAATAATAATCTCTCTCTCCCTGAAATACTAAATTTCCTTCGTAAGTTGAATTTACTACTCCTTGTTTATCTGTTGTTACAGACATTTTTCTTGGACCTAAAAATTCAGCAGTGCTATAGGTAGCCTTATCAGCAAATTTAGCTTTTCCTTCGCAAAGATCAGACAAAAAATCATAGTTGCCTATTCGTAATCGACCTTCTGGTTCATTAGAATTACTTGAAAAAACAATTTTTCCTTTATATGAATAGTCAGTCCATTCTTCTGATTCGCCATAATACGCTTTGTTTACTACTGAGGTTTTTACACCTGTTTGTGCATAACTGGTGCCGAAGGCAAGAAATAATAAAATAAGAGCGTAGAAATTCTTCATAAGTTTAAGATTTTAGAGGTTATGTCGCAAATTTAAGTTAAATATGTAACAATATCCCAACTATATCTCTTAAATCTTTGTATTATTTTTTGTGAAAATCGCAAAAAGCAATCGATTTTTAATTGATTTTTGAATTATTCTGAAATAAAACACAATACAGGTTAATATTCTTGTTAAAACATGCTTGAAAGAAAATCTAAGTAAATATTATCACATTACATGATATTTACTACAGTTTCTATCTGAGGTGCGTATTTTTTAATAGTGGTTTCAACACCAGCTTTTAATGTCATCTGATTTACACTGCAGCTAATGCATGCTCCTTCAAGACGCACTTTGACATGTTTGTCATCATCTATTGAAATAAGCGTAATGTCTCCACCGTCAGAATTTAAAAAAGGTCTGATTTCGTCTAGAGCCAATAATACGTTGCTTGTTAATTCTTCTGTTGTCATAATATTTAATGTATCAATGAGAATTAGATAATTAGAGAATGTGTCAATTAGAAAGTTAAATTACCTAATTAAGTCATTTTCTAATTATCTAATTGCCTCAATTATCTAATTATTTTTTTACCGCTGAACAACCTGCCATAGTTGTAATTTTAATAGCTTCTGTAGCCGGTAAGCTTTCGTTTCTGTTTACAGTTTCCTGCACAACGTTTCTGGTAATTTCTTCAAATACAGTCTCTATAACCGAAGCAGTTTGCAAAGCAGCAGGACGACCATAATCTCCGGCTTCACGAATAGATTGCACAATTGGAACTTCTCCTAAAAATGGAACATTTAAATCTTGAGCAAGGTTTTTTGCTCCTTCTTGTCCAAAGATATAATATTTGTTTTCAGGTAGCTCCTCTGGTGTAAAGTACGCCATGTTTTCAATGATTCCCAATACAGGCACATTGATATTATCCTGAAGGAACATAGCAACTCCTTTTTTAGCATCTGCCAAAGCAACTGCTTGTGGAGTACTCACAATCACAGCTCCGGTGATTGGTAATGATTGCATAATCGAAAGGTGAATATCTCCAGTTCCAGGAGGTAAATCGATTAACATAAAATCTAATTCTCCCCAATCTGCATCAAAAATCATTTGGTTCAATGCTTTTCCAGCCATTGGACCTCTCCAGATTACAGCCTGACTTGGTGAAGTAAAGAATCCGATTGAAAGTATTTTGATTTCATAACTTTCAACAGGTTTCATTTTAGATTTTCCGTCAACTGTGATTGAAATTGGTTTTTCATTTTCAACATCAAACATGATTGGCATAGAAGGTCCGTAGATATCGGCATCTAAAATACCAACAGAGAATCCCATTTTTGCAAGTGTTACAGCAAGGTTTGCGGTAACAGTAGATTTTCCTACTCCACCTTTTCCGGATGCAACTGCAATAATATTTTTAATTCCAGGAATAGCACGACCTTTTATTTCGTTCTTTTCAGGAGTTTCAACTTTAATGTTGACTTTTATTTTTGCGTCAGCTGATACTAGTTCAAGAATCGTTTTTTTAATATCATCTTCAGCTCTTTTTTTAATGTGCATTGCAGGCGTGTGTAAAACTAAATCTACGACTACTTCATCACCAAATGTTAGTACATTGGCAACAGCACCACTTTCAACCATATTTTTTCCTTCGCCAGCTATAGTGATAGTCTCTAAAGCTTTAAGAATTTCTTTTCTATCTAATTTCATTTTTATTGTAGTGTTTTATTGATGAAACTTGTTTTGAAGTATTATCTTTATTTAAACTCGTTTCGGATTGCAAAGATAACAGTTTAAGTTCGGATTCTGATGCTTTTTGAATCGTATTTATCGATATAGAGATTATTCAAAATGATACTATTGGCTTTTTTATAAGATCAGATTCTATAGAAAATAGGTTGCTCAGGGTTTTAAATTAAATAGGAAGGAAGTAAAAAGTTGGATTTTCCAAAAAAAAGAAACCCGCCAAAATCATAGTTCTGACGGGTTTTAAAAAAAATGGTCTACAAGTTTATTCGTATTTTAAATATTTTAGAATATCAATTTTAGTTACCTGATAGGCTTTTGCTAAAACAATAATCAAGGTTAGTATTATAAGAGAAACCAATGCAATGCCAAAAGGAACAGCAGAAATATTAATTCGGAATGCAAAATCTTCTAGCCATTTCTGTAATAAAATATAAGCAGGAACAATACCGATTAAAAATCCCAAGACACAAAAAATAATATATTGTTTTGATAATTCTTTTAGTAAAGTATCTGTCTCTGCACCCAATGTTTTTCTAATTGCAATTTCTTTTAGTCTTCTTTCCATCGAAAATGATGCTAAAGCAAATAATCCAAAAACCGCAATGATGATCACAACAAGATTCAGAATAAAGAATAAGTTTTTTTGTTTTACCTGCTCTTCATAGGTTCTCGCAAATCCTTTATTTACAAATTCATAATCAAAAGGATAATCAGCATTGACATTTGCTGCCCAGTATTTTTTTAATCCGGCTAATGTTTCGGTTAAATTATTTGGCGAAACTTTTACAAGAACATTATTAAAGTTATTCCATTTTAATGTTTTAAGATTGATAAAAACCATTGGAGGTACTTTTTCATGCAATCCCACGATATTAAAATCCTTTACAACTCCCACAATTTTATATTTCAATGGACCATTTTCATTGCCCCAGCCCGATGTTATAATCGTATTAATTGGGTTTTTTAGGTTTAATGTTTTAACGAGCGTTTCATTCATCAACATATTACTTACCGTATCTGATGCAAATTCAGTCGATAGATCACGTCCTTGTACTATTTTGATTTTCATCATTTCAAGAAAACCAAAATCCATTTCAACATTTCTGGGCTGTACAAATATGCCATTGTGTTTAAATCCTGAACTAGAACTTGTGCTGCCGCCAAACGTACCAGCAAAGGCGGAAACATCCAGAACGCCGGGTATTTTTTTAATTTCTTGTTTGGCAACTGTATATTGCTCTGTTCTCTTTTTTCGATCTGCTTTGTTAAACGGAATTGAGATTACCTGATCACCACTAAATCCAAGGTCTTTCTTCATCATATAATCAACCTGAGAATTTACAATCAAAGCACCAATAATAAAGAAAGCTGCAATTCCGAATTGAAAGATAAGCATCGAATTTCGAATCCAGATACCGCTTTTGCTTCTCGAGAAATTTCCTTTTAAAACTTTTAGTGTTTCAAAATTTGAAATGTAAACAGCAGGGAAAATACCCGCAAAAATGATCACTAATCCAAAAATCATTATAAGCTGCAGGTAAAATTCACCCCCATTCATTGTCAATGTTTTGTTCAAAAAGTTACTGTAATACGGCAATGAAAACTCTACGATAGCAAGAGCAAACAAAATAGCCAGAATTACAATTATAGCCGTTTCAAAGATAAATTGCGTTACAATTTGGTTTTTTGTAGCCCCAACAATTTTGCGAACCCCAACTTCTTTAGCACGTTTTATGGCAGATGCTGTTGCTAAATTGCTATAATTTACGACAGATAAAACAAGAATTAGGAGAGACAAACCTCCCATGATATACAACAACTTTAGGTTGCCGACACCTTCAGGATAATTACGTCCGGCTGAACTTTTGGTACCATGCAAACGAGATGTCTTTAACTGATCGAGAATAACCGTGATTTGTCCATTTTCTTTAATATGCTGTTCTACAGTCATACCGCTTTCTTTCGCATCCTTAACCGTTCTGTTTACAAAATTTACATTTTGCATTTTCTTTAAAACAACAGCAGCGCTGGCATCTTTTTTAATTTTTACCAGTAAACCATAATTAAAATTTCCCCACGCGTTTAAGTCGAATTCTCTTTTTACATTACTGAACACATAAGTCGGTTGTATAGAAGAAGGTTTTATAATGCGATAAACAGACTTAATAGTATAATGGTCATTGTTGTATGAAATAGATTTTCCGATTGGATCTTCATTCTGAAAAAGCAATTTTGCCTGTTCTTCCGAGATCGCAACACTATTTTTTTCTTTTAAAATATTTTTATTCGCACCTTTTAAAATCTCGAAAGGAAAAAAATCAAAGAAATTTTCATCGCTTCCCATAATATTTTTAGCCAGTACTTTTTTGTCCTGATATTTGATAACATCCTCATCGTACCACGTATTAAAGAAGCAGATGGATTCAATCTCAGGAATTGTTGCTTTACAGGTTTCTCCAAACGGAATCGAATTAGATGCCCAGGTATCGCCCGTAGAGCCAATTTTGTTAAGCGACATATAAATCCTTTCTTTATTCGGATTCCATTGGTCGTAAGCGTTTTCGTTGTTCCAATATAAGATCGCAAAAATTACGCTGGCAATCCCAATGCTCAATCCTAAAATATTTAGGAATGAAAAGAGTTTGCTTTGTTTTAAGTGATAAATAAATATTTTAAACCAGTTAGAAATCATGGCGTATTAGTTTAGTTATGGTTAGTTATTTTTTGGTTTTAAAGCTCATTTTACTTTAAAAAAGAGCAATAATATTGCAAACAAACCCTACCAGAGCCAAGATTGCAGTAATTATAAATTTGATCATTTTGTAATTATTTAGCGTCCATAAAAACATCAACGTTGCGTTGATTTAATTTTTCAGAAAGTATAATTCCGTCTTTCATGTGAATCGTCTTTTGAGAAAAAGAAGCATCATAGTCAGAGTGGGTAACCATCAGGATCGTAGCTCCTTTTGCATGCAGATCAGTTAAAAGTTCCATAACCTCATTACCGTTTTTACTGTCCAGGTTTCCGGTTGGCTCATCGGCAAGGATAATCTTAGGATCGTTTACTAAAGCTCTTGCAACGGCAACCCTTTGTTGCTGACCACCCGAAAGTTGTTGTGGATAATGTTTCAAACGATGCGAAATATTCAATTTCTCCGCAATCGCTTCAATTTTTTGTTTTCTGTCCGCTGCTTTTACGTTGTTGTATAATAGTGGTAATTCGATATTATCATAAACAGAAAGTTCGTCGATAAGGTTAAAATTCTGAAAAATGAATCCAATGTTTTCTTTACGAACCTGAGCTCTTCCTTTTTCTTTTAAATTGATCATTTCCTGATCTAATAACTTATAGCTTCCCGTAGAACCACTGTCCAAAAGACCAATAATATTCAGCAATGTTGATTTTCCACATCCAGAAGGTCCCATAATGGTAAGGAAATCTCCTTTTTTAATTTCTAATGAAATTCCGCTCAATGCAGCTGTTTCTACTTCTTCAGTTCTAAATACTTTGGTTAAATTTTGTATTGTTATCATAATTTTTAAGAATTAGTGTTGTTATCGTTTTTTGATTGATGATTGTTTTACTGGGGATTATTAATTGATAATTCTTCAATGTCTTTATAGTCTGTGTAAGAAGAGGTAATAACAGATTCTCCTTCTTTTAATCCGTCTAATACTTCGTAATATGATGGATTTTCTCTTCCTAATTTTATATTTCTTCTTTCGGCTTTATTTCCTTTTACCACAAAGATCCATTTTCCGCCTGTTTCCTGATTGAATACTCCTTTTGAAAGTACCAATATTTTATTTCTTTCAGATAAAACCAGTTTCACACCAAAGCTTAAACCATCCTGTAATACGATTTCTTCTTTTGAAGTAAAAGCCAATTCTACCGTAAAACGCCCGCTTTTTACTTCCGGAATTACTTTGGTAACCAATACTTCAAGCGTTTTTCCTTTAAATTCAACCTGACCTTTCAAACCTTCACGAATTTTTTCTAAATAGAATTCATCAACTTCTGCTGCTAGTTTGTATCCTTTTTTAGAATCGATTTTTCCAATACTTGCTCCTGCCTGAAATGTTTTTCCTAATACCGGCTCAAAAGAAGTCAATCTTCCGCTTTCCGGAGCAGTAATCAAAAAGTTCTTTTTGTTGTTTCTTAAAATCTCCAGACTTTTTTCCATTGTCTGAATCGAACGGTTGATTTGAGAAATCTGCAATTGATTCGATTGTTTTTCTTTTTGAATGCTTTGCTGAATTGTTTTTTTACGTTCCTCCTGAAAACGAAGACTTTCCTTAAACGTATTCCAGTCATTTTTAGAAATTACATCCTTCTCGAATAATTTAGAGTTCATGTCATATAATCTTTTAGCATCGTTATAATCATGCTCGATTAACACATAATCTTTAGTCATATTCAACTCCTGATTTCTGATGTTCAATTTTCCGGTATTCAGATTATTGATTTGCTCAATGATAGCCGTTTCCTGTGTTAGATAATTTAGTTCTGTATTAGGATTGTACAAACGAGCCAAAGATTGTCCTTTGGTAACCATTGCACCATTTTCGACAAAAATCTCTTTCACAGATCCTCCTTCGGTAACATTTACCAGCATTACGTTCAACGGTTCAACTTTCGCCTGAAAGACAACGAAGTCTTCAAAAAAGTCTGTTTCTACTTTTTGAATCGAAAGTTCATCTGCTTTTACATTCAGACTTCTTTTAGAATTGAAAGAAAAAAAGAGAATTGTGCTCAATACTAAAAAAACTCCAATTGCTATTGTGAGATATCTAAATTTTCTATTTTTACGAGGAATTGCTTTGTCCATTTCTTTAATAATTTACTGATCAATAGGTAAATACTGTGCCATAAAATTCATTTTTTATAAAGCATTGATTTTAAAGAGGATTTGAAAACAGACCCAAAACAAGAGTGTTCGATAATGAACAGTTGACCGTTCGATATCGTACAAAAAAAGACCACATGAGAAAAAAACAAGCCCAGATTTTAGTTGTTGACGATCAGGAAGAAATTCTTTTTTCGGCAAAAATGATTCTCAAAAAACATTTTGAAAACATTTTCACAGAAAATAATCCTAAGAAAATCATTTCCATTTTGAGTGAAAATGAAATTAATGTGGTTTTATTGGATATGAATTACAGAATTGGGTTTGAAGATGGGCGCGAAGGAATTCATTGGCTCAAAGAAATCAAAACGCTTTCGCCTAACACCATTGTGATTTTGATGACGGCTTACGGAAAAATCGAAACGGCTGTCGAAGGTATAAAAACAGGTGCTTTTGATTATGTTCTGAAGCCTTGGAACAACGAAAAACTACTCGAAATAATTGACAGAGCGGTTGGGGAAAGCCGAAAAAACAGTAAAAAAGTTCCTGTCGAAACTATAGAGAAAAAATACTTTGTGGGTAATTCACAAAAGATAAAACAAGCCTATTCTATCGCAGAGAAAGTAGCGAAAACAGCTGCTAATGTGTTGATTTTGGGCGAAAATGGAACTGGTAAATATGTATTTGCTGAATTTATTCATCAAAATTCGACGAGACAAAATGAACCTTTTGTACATGTAGATTTAGGTTCTCTGAGTGATAATTTATTCGAAAGCGAGCTTTTTGGATATGCAAAAGGTGCTTTTACCGATGCTAAAACTGATACCGCAGGCAGATTCGAAACGGCACAAAACGGTACCATATTTCTCGATGAGATTGGTAATATTCCGCTTCATCTTCAGGCAAAATTATTACATGTTTTACAAACCAAAACGCTGACACGATTGGGAGAAAGTAAACCTCGTCCGCTAAATGTCCGTGTAATTGCCGCTACCAATAGTGATATCAAAACCGAAGTAAAAAATAAAACTTTTCGAGAAGATTTGCTGTACCGCATTAATACAATGGAAATAAATTTGCCTCCGTTACGCGATCGAAAAGAAGATATTGTTCCGATGGCGCATTTTGTTTTAGATCAGATAGTAGAGAAATACGATCAGGGGAACTGGCATTTTGATGACAATGTAGCACAATATTTAGAACGTTATCCCTGGAAAGGAAATGTTCGCGAGATGGAAAACAAAATTGAACGCGCCCTGATTTTAGCAGAGAACAACACAATTTCATTAACCGATTTGGATATTCTTGATTTCGAAGAAATTCAGGAAAATGATGATAATCCGTTATCTGAATTAGAGAAAACGGCAATCGAAAAAACATTGCTGAAAAATCACGGAAATATCAGTAAAACTGCCGAAGAATTAGGCTTGTCAAGAGCGGCTTTGTACAGAAGAATTGAAAAATACGATCTTAAAAACAACTAATAATGAGAAATCCGAAATTTTATAATGCGATGTTTTTAAGGGTTTTATTCGGTATGCTGCTCCTGCTGGTTTGTGCTTTACTGATTTTTAAGACATTTTATTACAATGCATTTCTGGTGGGTCTTTTTGTTATAATAATGTTGGTAGAAATGTATTTTTATTTAAGAAAGCAATTGCAGTTTTACGATAGAACCTTGAATTCGATTTTGAAAGATGATTTTACGACTAATTTTCCGGAAGAAAATAAGAAAGACAATTTCAAGAGTTTGTATGTGTTGTACGAAACTTTAAAAGAACGACAACAAGATAAGACCTCAAAGGAATTACTTTATCAGTCGCTACTAAACAACATTGATACATCGGCATTGATTTTAGAAAAGGATGGAGACGATTGGAACATCTTTTTAATGAACGATTGTTTCTCGAACTTATTTAAAGTTCCAAAAGTAAGTCATTGGAAATATCTTAAAAACTATTTGCCTTCGTTGTGTGAGGAAATTGAACAGACTAATTTCACGGAATTAAAATCGGCTATTTCTATAAAAATAGAAGAGCAGGATTTGCAAACTTTTGTATTGCAGACTTCGCGAACCCAAACCTATAATAAAGAGTATTTCATTGTTTTATTAGACAGTATTCAGCGTGTAATTGAGAAAAAAGAAAAAGAAGCGTGGATTAATCTAATGAAAATTATTTCACATGAATTAATGAATTCTTTAACGCCAATTAGTGCGCTTTCGCAGAATTTACTTCAAATTATCGATCAGGAAACTCTAGAAGAAGATGATTTTGAAGACATCAAAAGCAGTATTTCGACAATTGTAAATAGAACAGAGCATTTGCAGACTTTTGTAGATAATTACCGAAAATTGACCATGTTGCCAACACCAACCAAACAAATGACACCTATAAATGCGTTGTTTGATGATTGTTTGCGCATTATGAGTCCGATTTTGAAGACAGAAAAGATCGAAGTAGTCAATGAAATTCATAGCTCGCGTTCTATTCTAATCGATAAAAACCAAATGGAGCAGGTTATTATCAACTTGATTACCAATAGTATTTATGCTTTGAAAGATAAAAACGAAAAGAAAATGTTTGTCTCTAGTTATACCGAAAATAACCGCTTTTTTATTGTTATTGCAGACAATGGAAACGGAATCGATAAAGAGATTCAGGACAAAGTATTTTTGCCTTTTTTCACTACAAGAAAAGACGGTGCAGGAATTGGTTTAACGCTTTCTAAAAATATCATCGAAGCACATGGTGGTTATTTGAGCTACCAGACAGATGAAGATAAAACGAGTTTTGTGATTTGTTTGATTTAATGAAGTTACATAAGTTCATATTTAATCTCACGCAAAGTCGCGAAGTCGCAAAGAAAAACTTAAAAGAAAA
>NZ_MUGW01000017.1:112605-319662 GCF_002217285.1 Flavobacterium hercynium
GGGCAATCTTTAAAGTTCAACTGATTTACGCTGTCATTTAATCACGCAAAGTCGCAAAGCCGCGAAGAAAAACTTAAAAGAAAAAAACTTTGCGCCTCTGCGCCTTTGCGCGAGATTTGTGGGCAATCTTTAAAGTTCAACTGATTTACGTTGTCATTTAATCACGCAAAGTCGCAAAGCAGCAAAGAAAAACTTAAAAGAAAACTTTGCGCCTCTGCGCCTTTGCGTGAGATTTATGCGCAATCTTTTGGTAGAAACTTTAAACCTCAACTTCCGGTTTCCAGAAATGTTTTTCAAAATCTACAATTTGATTGTCCACAACTTCAATGCCTTCATTTTCAAGAAGCTGTTGCATTAAATTAGTGCCATCAAAATGATGTTTTCCTGTCAAAAGTCCTTTTTGGTTTACAACTCTGTGTGCCGGAACGTCTTCCATATTATGAGAAGCATTCATTGCCCAGCCCACCATTCTGGCAGAACGTGCTGTTCCCAAAGCTTTTGCAATAGCGCCATAAGAAGTTACTTTTCCGTAGGGAATTTGTCTGGCGACAGCATAAACTCTTTCGAAAAAATTTTCTTCGGCCATGATGAAATGGTTTTAGTATTGAGAAAATATTACTTAACGTAAATTAAATTTGTAGCAATAGAAAGTCCTAATTACCAAAATAGTAATTCAGGATATTAATAAGGGTAACAATAGCTACGATCCCTGTAATGCTTCCAATAATGGTATTCATGTTGCGCATTAGGTAATCTGTTTTCTTTTCTATTCTGCCAAAGAAAGCAATGTAGCTGTACAGCACCACGAAAGATCCTAAAACAGAACCAAATACAAAAGTAAAGATCGTATTGTTTTCGAATTTAAAAAGATGATAAGAAGCCAACGTTACACTCACTACAACATAATACGGAATAGGGAAGAAGTTTAATCCTGAAAGTAACATGCCTAAAAAGAAACGGCTTTTTTTACTGCTCTTTTTAATCTTCGATTTTTTTGCTTTTGGTTTCTTTGCTAAAAACAGAAAGTAGATGGTTAACATCGAAAAAATAGCAAAACCAACTTCTCGTAATAATGTTAGAATATCAGGACGATTGTCGATAACGCGCGCAAATAAAACAGCTATGTATACCTGACAAAAGATCACCAGAACAGCACCAATAACAAACCACATGGCGTTCTTTTTTCCTTCTTTAAGATTTATTTTGGCAGCCGTCATGTTGATTAAACCAGGCGGTATAATTCCGATGATAGCAGCAATAAAACCTGAAAGTAAAGGGGTAAGTAATGCCATTCAGTTGATTAATGGGTTAAAAAAAGTATGTTTTTGGAATTAATCTTTAATTCTAAAACGAATATACGTAATTGCTTTGTTAATTTCTAAATATTGTTTCTCATAGAAAGTTTGAAAAGCCGTAACTTCTTCCGGACTTCCTTCATTTTTGTATACGTTATGGTTAGCATACAAAACTTCGTGACCTTCTCCGTGAAGCAATCCTAAAGTGTATCCGTGCATAAATTCGCTGTCGGTTTTTAAGTTTACGACACCGTCTTTTTTAAGGATTTTTTTGTACAATTTCAAGAACTCAGAATTGGTCATTCTGTGTTTTGTTCTTTTGTATTTGATTTGAGGATCCGGAAAAGTAATCCAGATTTCATCTACTTCATTTTCTGCAAAAACGTGATCGATTAACTCGATTTGAGTTCGGATAAAAGCAACATTATGAAGTCCGTTTTCTACAGCGGTTTTGGCACCTCTCCAGAAACGAGCTCCTTTGATATCGATTCCAATAAAATTTTTGTTAGGATATTTTTCTGCTAATCCAACAGAGTATTCTCCTTTTCCACATCCTAATTCTAAAACTAATGGATTGTCATTTTTAAAGAAATCAGAATTCCATTTCCCTTTCATAGGCAGATCAGCCACAACTTCTTCTCTTGTTGGTTGAAAAACGTTTTCAAATGTTTCGTTTTCTCTGAATCTTTTTAGTTTATTTTTACTTCCCACTTTTTACAAAAATTTTCCGCAAAATTAAGGAATATAAATGAATCAGAGCAGTTGAATTCAGTTTTAAAAAAAGATAGCCACGAATTCACAAATTAGATACTATCATAAGAGTATAAAAATTCGTGAATTCGTGGCTAATAAACTTTAGCGATAGCTAAAATACTATCCGTAATGCGGTTCTGTGATTGGTTTTAATTTTGGGTCTAGTGTTTCGTCGTGTTGTGATAAGTCTAATCCTATGTGTTCGTTTTCTTCAGAAACTCGTAACGGAATGATAAAGTTGGTTACTTTGAAAAAGAAATAAGCCCCAAAGAAAGTAAAGATCGAAACCAGTACCAATGCCATCATGTGATGCGCAAATACATTCCATCCTCCGTGTAGTAAACTTGCATTTTCGCCATGAGCAAATATTGCGGTTAGAATCATTCCCATAATTCCACCAACACCGTGACAGGCAAAAACATCTAAAGTATCATCAAATCGTTTAGAGAAACGACAATTTACCACTGAATTAGAAACCAAAGCCGTAATAAATCCGAAAAACATACTTTCCGGAACCGATACATAACCTGCTGCAGGTGTAATCGAAACTAAGCCCACAACAGCGCCAATACAAGCACCAAGCGCCGAAACTTTTCTGCCGTTCATTCTGTCAAAGAAAACCCACGTTAGCATTGCTGCTGCCGATGCTGTTGTAGTGGTAGCAAAAGCCATAGCGGCAGTTCCATTGGCCGCAAGGGCAGAACCCGCGTTGAATCCGAACCAGCCAAACCACAACATTCCGGTTCCTAATAAAACAAACGGAATATTTGTTGGTATATGATCGCTGTTTTTTCTTTTTCCTAAAACCAAAACACCAGCCAAAGCGGCAAATCCGGAGCTCATGTGTACAACGGTACCTCCGGCAAAATCTTTTACACCAAAATAACTTCCTAAAACTCCTGTAGGATACCAAACCGAATGGCATAAAGGAGCATAAATGAAAATGGTAAATAAGCTAATGAAAAGTAAATAGGATATAAAACGAACACGTTCTGCAAAAGAACCTGTAATAATAGCGGGAGCAATAATGGCAAATTTCATTTGAAATAAGGCAAAAAGCATAAAAGGTATGGTGCTTGCCAATTGTTTATGAGGTAAAACACCAACATAATCCATAAAAGCAAAAGTAGTTGGGTTACCAAAGAAGCTGTAAAAATGATCTCCGGAACCAAAACCAACCGGTTCTCCAAAAGCAAGGCTAAAACCTACTACAACCCATAAAAGCGTTACAACGCCCAAACAGATAAAACTTTGTAACATCGTCGAAATTACATTTTTTCGACCTACCATTCCACCGTAAAAAAAAGATAATCCCGGTGTCATGATCAGTACAAGGCAACAAGAAGTCAGCATCCAGGCAACATCTGCGGGAACAATATGATCTAAAGTTCCAAATTCAGATAAAACATAACTATTTTCAGTAACCGTTGGCCAAAATGCACCAGTAATGCAAACGATACTAATAACGATAAAGGAAATGATCCAGCGTCTTTCTATTTTCATTTTTTCAATACTTAACTTAAACCCTATTTTTTTTGGGGTCAAAGTTATGAAAAAATAAATATTTCGTTTTTAATGGTTGTTAAATTAGGGGTTCGGTATTGATTTTAGTTGATTTTGTAAAATTTGCACCGTTTTATTACTGAAATTTTATTTTTGATACTAAAAAAAGGGTACTAACTGACAAATATGTTATAATTATATTCGCAAGTGTTTCCCTAAAGTGCTGAAAAAGTTATGATTGTAATAACAAAGTCAAATTTTGTTTATTTTTTTTGAAGCTTTGCGATTAAGGCATCTTCAATTGGTGCTTTTAGTTTGGTAACGGAATCCACTTCTTCGTTAGGAACGGTCATGGATAACACATAATGTTGAATTTTCCATTCTTTCCCCACTTTTACTAAAACACCCGAGCCACGGCAAATTTTCATTTGTGTACTTAGCAATTCATCAAACCAGGCAATTTTTCCTGATTTATCAAAAAAGATATGACGTTCTAAAGCGGTAAAACTCCAGGTTGTTCCCTGATTAAAGAAAGGAGTTGCCCAAGTTCTAAAGTCTTTTTTATTCCAGTTTTCAGTAGCATCTGTTCCTATATAGATCGCATCATCTGTTAAGTAGCTAAAATAAGCGTCGATTTTTACATCAGCAGCTGCTTTGTGCCAAGTGTCAAGCATCTGATTGATTTTATCTTTATCCGTATTTTGTGCATTGGCAAAAAACGTAACGAATAAAAGAAATAGGATTGATTTTTTCATAATAAAAGGTATTTGTTTTTTAAGGTTGGAAATATAGTAAATCATTTTTTTCAGTAGCAGGAAATCAAGGTAAATTTTATCGTACTGATAGCACAAATAGCGCCGTTAGGAAATTATCATCAGGTTAATTTTGTCTTTATCTTATCTTTTTAAAGTGAAAAAAAACGTATATTTGAGGGTTTTAAATAGTTACAATATATGAATCCGAAAATCTTTATGAGTTCTATCGCATTAAGCGCTTTGCTTTTTGCTTCTTGCAAAAAAGAATTAGAACCACAGGAACATACCCCAACCTCTGAATTGATTAAATTAGGGCTGGTACAAGATACAGCAAAAGTAAAATCAGTTGTAGAAACTCAGGGACAAGCTCAGGTTGCCAATACAAATACAGTACTTAATACAGCAAGCGGAATAAATCCTGCTCACGGACAACCCGGACACCGATGTGATATTCCGGTTGGAGCACCCTTAAATTCGCCTCCCGGACAAACACAAACACAAACTGCGACAACCCAAACAGCACAAGCAGTTCCGGTTAGTCAGAGTAATGTAACAACGACTACAACAACTGTAGCAGCTCCTGCAAAAGTAGGGAAGGGCATGAATCCTGCGCACGGACAACCCGGACACAGATGTGATATTCCGGTTGGAGCACCTTTGAACTCTCCGCCAGCAGCAAAACAAACGGCTACGAGTACTACAACAACCAGCGCTTCTCAAGGAGGAACGGCAACGCAAAACTTTACAGTTTCACCGCCAGCGAATAATGTTCCTGCTTTGTTAAGTACAGATGCAAATGCAACCAAAGCAGTTGCGGAAGGAATGAATCCTGCACACGGACAACCCGGACACCGATGCGATATTCCTGTTGGAGCAGCATTACCAAAATCATAAACATAAAATACAGACAATTTTGCTAAAACAGAATTGTACCTCAATACAAAAAGGACCAACATTGCACTTGCAGCGTTGGTCCTTTTTTTAGGTGTTATAGTCACAGTTCGTATGCAAATATTGAATACGATTTGTGTTGATTTTATTTTATTATTCGATCTCGAAAATAGCCTGAATTTCTACCACTGAATTTATTGGTAATGAAACAGCGCCAATCGTTGCTCTGGCATGTTTTCCGTTTTCGCCAAAAACTAATGCTGTTAAATTCGAAGCCGAATTCATAAGTCCTGCGTGTTGTGTGTATTCTGGTGTGGTGTTAAAATAACCTGTCAATTGTACACATTGTTTTACTTTGTTCAGGTCGCCTCCGCAAGCTTCTTTAAGTACCGCAATAACGTTTAGCATCGTTTGGTATGTCGCTTCTTTGGCTTGTTCTTCCGTAACGTTGGCACCAACTTTTCCCGGGTTTACAATTTTACCGTCTTTTAAGGCTACTTGATTGATGTATACTTTGTGATTCGAAATCGTATACGGAACATAATTCCCAACTGGTTTAGGAGCTTCTGGAATTACAATTTTATTATCCTTTAATGTTTTATTGACATCAATAGTTTTTGTTTCTGTTGAGGTTGTTTTGACGCTTTTAGTTGTCGGAACGTTTTTTAATCCCGATGCAACTCTTGCCAAAGCTTTTCCTTGTTCTTTTGCAACGCCTAATTCACTTTCGGAAGGACGTATTCCCGGTGATCCTGTCAACGAAGTAGCACCAAATGGTGTATTACCCTGAGCAACTGATTTGTCTAAAGTTGCCGTTCCCATAATTCCGGTTGGAACAATGATCATTCCGTGTGAGGCAAGGATATTCCAGAAAGACAAAATAGCTGCTTCTTTTCCTGCTCCCGATCCTGAAGACATAAACACCGTTGTTGGTTTACCTTCTAAAGTTCTTGATGTCCAAAACGGAATACTCTGACTGAAAAAGTAATTCATATCAGCGCTGATATTCGCAAAATGAACTGGGCTTCCAAATGCGATTCCGTCATAATTGGCCAATTCGTCGATAGTAGCGACAGCTAATTTTTCTACCTCAGCAGAAAGTTTTTCTTTAGGATTTATAGAAGGAACTCTTTTTATAGTAGCCTTTGTGTTTGGATATTCCTGAATTCCCTCGGCAATAGCTTTTGCCATTTTATACGTTCCGCCACCTTGCGAATAGATTAAAACAAGAACGTTGGTTTCTGAAGATTTAACTTGTGCGTGTACACCAAAACTCAATAGAACTGCTGTTACTAATAGGAGTAATTGCTTTTTCATAATACTTTTATTTAATTATTTTTGAATCCTACTTTTAGAAAGAAACAGTTGTTTCCTTTTTCTAAAACAAAATCCGTTTTAAGTAATGCAAAAGTAATTCTTACAAAAATCATAATACGTTATTTTTATACTAATTAAAGACATAATTTGTATCAGGCACCAAAATAAGATTGAGCATAAAAAAAATGGCATCATCTAAAAGTTAGACAATGCCATTCCTGCATGTTGCTCTATATTGATTAATACTCTTTCATTTTTTCGAAAGTAGTAGTAAGTGTTTTTTTTGCTTTAGCCAAAGCACCGCTAAATGCTTTTTCCAGCGTATCAGCATGTTCTGTAACCGTTACAGGCTGTAATTTTGCAGTACGAACTTCGATAACACATTTTTTATCGTTTAAACTGAATTTCTCTCCATTTTCATCACCAAAATGTACTTCAACGCGGGTTATTTTTTCCTCAAAACGAATTAAGCCTTTCTCTAATTCTCCAGAGAAATAAGCTTCTAATCTTTCGTGTCCTTCAATGTTTTTGTCTGTGTTGATTTGAATTTTCATATTGGGTTATATTTATAGTTTGTTTCTCAAAGCTATCGTAATTAGAATGAAAAGCCAAGTGAGTTAATAAAACATTAAGAAAAATATTTCAGGTATTTTTTGCGCCTTATTTTTATTCTGAATGTCAGAAAAAGAGGTGCTGAAGCTTTGCAGGAAGTCCTGCAACAATGCGCAACCTAAAAATTAAAAACCTTGCAAATTGATACCTAAATCCTACTATCCGCAATTGATTATTTGGTATCTTCGCAGTCCTAAACTTCAAGATTATGAATAGATCAAAACTTCTTGCCCGTGTGGTATGCTGGCGGTATTGGAAACAACTGCAACGTGTTCTTGAAGACGTAGGACAGCTAACCCATGCGGGTTTTATATTTCCTAAACTTCAAGATTATGAGTACAAACACAAACACCCTTTCCAAAGAAACAGAATTGCGATTAGCTGACTTTCTTACCAAAACAGTCGACCCCGAAAGTCTTGCTAAAAAAATCAGACACGTCAATTATCTTCTCGGATTATGTTTAATGTGTGAATGCGAAACCCTGCAACAAAACATCCAAACCGCAGAAAACGGTTATTTCTGGTTAAACGAATTAGCCGAAATTCTGGATCCTTATTTTGATGCGGATTGAGTAAAAGCAAAAAGCCACAGTGATGTGGCTTTTTTTTGTTTTTTGTTTGGGTTATGTCTTTGATTTATTGCGTTTTGTTTTGCTTTTTCGCCTGCTTTGTCATTCCGAAGAATGAGGAATCTCCGCAAGAAACTCCGCAAAAATATAATGAAAAATTGTTATAATTGATTGATTGTTAAAGTGTAATTTGTTTGTTGAAAATTGTGTCCAGATGATATTCGAGGAATTCTTTTCGGGGTAAATATTTTTGAGCGACCATTATTTTTTGATGTTCAATAGAGGCAAAATATCTACTATAGAATTCGTTTTCTTTTTTCTGTTTAATTGTATCAGAAAAAATTATTTCATGATTTATGTTTATTCCAATTAACCCTTTATCAAAAGCCTTGTCATAAAGTGCAGAAAAACAAATTCCGTTTTCGGGATTTAAACGATGTTGTTCGTTTTTAGACCAAGGAACTATATGACTAGCTAATAATAGCGCAGGAATATTAATGCCTGAAATTGCACATTTTGTATCATAGTTTGCAAGAACCATTTGTCTGAATACTGATTGATTTACTCTGGTTTTTAATTCACGAATTACATCATTACCTTTTAAGTCCTTTGTATCAAAAAGTATATCTTCAAATTTCTTTTCAATTGATGTATTCTCTTTTTGAGCGAGGATTTTTTCACTTAAGAAAATTAATTCTTCTTGGTTATTGAAAAACTCATTCCAAATAGGTTGAACTTGATTCATTCCATTTTTTAAACCTCCAACTCCTCTTTCTTGATGAAAAGGATCAACACTTGCAAAATTTCCTAATCTCATGCCTATTGAACTTGGTGTTCTCCCAATCAAATTTGCAAGTTGAACAATCTCAGCTGTACTTTTATTCATTTTTCCAAAAGGCAATTTAAGATACAGGTTGAAAGCAAGTATTAATTCTTCACGAGTCCAAAGATTTTTTTGATTATTCAAATTATTAAATCATTTATTGTTATATTTTTTCCAATTTTAACTAACGCATTTTTATTATGCAATAATAATGAGGCTATTACTGGATCAGTTTTATAAACCTTTTTGATATGATAATCATAATTTTGTATCATTTGAGAATAAACATTATCAGTAGATTCACCATTAATAAAAAGAAATAAACCATGATTTGCACACTCTAGAAAAGAAGAGAAACCTGAGTAGAAATTAAAATGTTCTTTATATCCAAAAAAATTTTTACAACCATTTTTTATTAATTCATGACCAAGTGTATGTCCACTACTACATGAAACAGTATAAAAAAAAGTATTCGAAAAATTGCTAATGTTGATAGTTTCTGAAAGAAAAACGTTAGCTCCACCTTCTGCTAAGCAAGTTTCATTGCCATGACAATAAGTTACGAAAATGAACGACTTTAAATGTGAAGTACTTTTATTTATGTGATTATGATTTAGTTCATTACTGTTAATAATAGATAAAGGAAAAACTTTCCCATTAAAAAAATTTAATATATCATCACGACATTCTGTTAAAAATATACCAGCGTTAATGTCATCATTGTCAAATGCTAAAAGAATATCAATCATTTAATTTTTCTAGTTTATTAAGTAATAAATGTATTGTAAGCTGATTTAGTTTTTTAGAAAAGGATTTACCTAAATAAGTTTGGTTCCTTATTTCATACAAAATCTGATTTAGCGATAATGATAATCCGTTTGCAGTAAAAAAAACAGGAATATCTTTATCTTCAGGTTTTTGAATTATCCAATCTTCAATTATGTTATCCAAATTTGTTTTTAGAAAAGTTAATGCTTTGTCAATTAAAACAAATGCTTCTTGAATTGTAGCATCCTTACTTATAAAGCCAAAGGCATTGTTATTAATGAAATCGCTAAAAGATTCTTCAGTTTCATTTATACCACTCCAGAGTATTACAGGAATTAATTCAGATTTTTCGCTTATTTTTTTCAAAATTGAATGACCATTTTCTATGTCATTAGCAGAGAATTGAATGTCAAGAAGTACAATCATATTTAACTCCAAATGGCTCGTAATGAAATTTAGCCCATCTTCTGGTTTTAAAAAAAATTCTACGTTTTTATATTTATCTTCTAATGTATATAATAAGGGGTGTTCCTTAATTGAAATCGTATCGTCGATAACTACAAATGTTACTTCCATAATTGTTATTTTTTAAAAGGTAATGTGATTTTGAAAGAAGCACCAGAAGGTTTAAATTCATTTTCTATAACTTCAATTTCCCCACCCATTGTTTCAATTCGAGTTTTAGTCATATAAAGTCCCATTCCTGCTCCGCCATCTTCAGCTGTTGTTGTAAAAAATATGTCAAATATTCTATATTTATCTTGCTCGTCAATCCCTGATCCATTATCAGAAAAAGTTAAAGTCAAATCACTCTTGTTTACAATTCCAACGCATTTTATTTTTTTATTAGTTTGATGTTTAAGTGCTTTTATAGAATTTGAAATTAAATTATCAAATATATCTTCAATTGCTTTTCTGTTGTAATTTAAAATTAAATCTTTATCTAAGATTAGTTCTGTTTGTATTTTTTCTTTTGATAAAATATCTTCATAGATATTATTAAAAAGATTTTCAATTAATCCTTTCATACTTATTTCTTCAAAATCGCTGTCAGATTTAGCATATTTAAGCATAAAATCAACTCCGGTTCTTAATTTCATCATCTCAGAATAGATTTTTTTAGAAATTTTTAAAAATCGATCTTCTAACTTTGGATTTGGAAAATTATTATTGAAGTATTCAGCGCCTGTAATAATATGACCAATGGTATGTTTTGCCATATGAGAAAACATGGCAGCAAAAGTTTGTAAAGAAACTAAACTAAATAAAAGATTCTCAATTTGTTTTTTCTCTTCTTCTGATTTGTTAAAATCATTAATACTTTTATTAACTGTTCCTTGTAATTTTGAAAGGTTTTTTTCAATGTTAGTTAGAACTTCTTTTACTTCAGGGCTTGAAGAATTTTTAATTTTAGAAATATCACTTTTTAAATCTTTTATATTGTCACTTGCGCCACTTAATCCAGATTTAGTAGTTTCTCTTGAAGAATTTCTTTGATTCTTTAAAAAATTTTCAATTTGTTGAATTTGTTCAATGACGAATTTCTTAAGTTGATAGAATTGTTTATTATCTACAAATCCTTGCCTATTAGTAGATTCAACAATAAATGGGTTTGATTTATCTGTTATTTCTATATAGCCTAATAAATCTCTTGTTCCAAGTCGATCAAAAAAACCTGACCATCTTCTTTTATCAAGACCTAATATGTCTTTCTGTTCATTTTGAGTATCTACATATTCTGCAAATGGAGTTGTTATTAATCCGTCTCGATATATCTTAATACCATCGATTTCAACATTGAAGTGCTTTTTATATTTATCTTTTGCTAATCTGTCAAAATAATAAATTGTGGTTTTTAAAGGGCCACAATCTCTTATAGGAACAGTAACTTTATTTAATTGATTGTTTTTAAATTGTAATATTTCTTGAGTATTATTTTTTAAATCAAAAGATAGTTCGAATTTTAAACTTGCAAAATTAATTATTTGAGGTTTAATAGAAATATCTTTATACTTCTCATATTCTGATTTTATATTTATGTGAAATGGATATAATTTACTATCATTATTTGGAGATATTAGTTTTGATAATTCTTTATAAGCTCTATCTATATCTTTTTCTGACCATTCTTCTTCTATTCCTGATATTTCAAGACTAGTTCCTTGTGAATCAATTTGTCCATCTTCTAACCAATATCTATTTTTAATATCTGTAAAGTAATCTTTTGACTCTTCAAAATTTAAAGACATTTGGCTATATTCAATTTTTGAATAATTAACCCAATCTGTTTCTAAGCAAAATAATTTATTAGTGCCTTTTTTCTTCGTTTTTAAAATTAATTTTGCGCCAAGTTTATCAACTGCGAATCGACCTACACCTTTTTTTCCTGAAACTATTCTATTATATGGTTCAGGCGTTGTTCGTTCTCTTCGTTTACTACTTGTTCCAATTACCATCCACCTATTTTTTATGTCACTATAATCCATACCAAATCCATCATCACTGATTATAATTTTCGATTCTTTGCTTATGGGATTAATGTTTATAAATTCTATAGTTACAGTATTTGCGTTTGAATCATAAGAGTTTTTAACTAATTCAAATAGTGCAGTTATTCTATCTGTAATTAATTCTCTTCCTAAAAGCCTAAATGCGCTTACATCGAAGTTAAATTTTAAAAAGTTCTCATCGTTTTTTGTTTTTGCCATTAGGTGTTAATTTGATAATTTGTTCAAAAATTGCTTTAGCTAATAATGGTGGTACTGCATTTCCTATTTGTTGCTGTTGAAATGATATATTTCCTTTAAACTCAAAATTATCAGGAAAACTTTGAATTCTTGCAGCCTCTCTTACTGATAATCCCCTATTTTCATAAGGATGTATTAACATATTCTTTCTATAATTAGCGATAACTACCGAAGGGATATTTGGATCTAATCTTTTATAAATTCCGCTATGACAGTTTTTAGTGTCTTTGTAATTGCTCATCAATTCTTTAGGTATTGCTTGCCAATTTTGGCCAGGTTTGATATGCTTGTATCTTTCAAGAACATAATCTTTGTTTTTTGACACATAGTTTTGAGATACTTTTTCAGAAGCACCTCGCATTAGTTTTGCATATGAATTTGGCTCAATTTTTTTATAATCTAAAGAATCATGAAAATCACCATTTTGTAATTGAGGTAGATCCTCAATAGCGTCATTTACAGTTACAGTTTTTTCATGTTTTTCTGGAAATACGAAGTCAATATCTAGTCTATTTCCAATCATGAAAAATCTATTCCTATTTTGTGGAACTCCATAATCAGAAGCAGTTAAAACATTCCATTCTGTTTTATAACCTAATTTTTGAAATTCTTCTTCTAATTTATTAATTACAGTTCCTTTTTCGAAAGATTTTATTCCTTCAACATTTTCGAAAACAAACCATTGTGGAGTTAATTCTTTAACTTGTCTAATATATTCATGAAATAAGGAATTGTTAGCGTTGTCAGAATTACGTGTTTTCGTATTTGAAGTTGAAAATCCTTGGCACGGTGGGCCACCAAAAAGAATGAAAGGATTTTTGTATTTTTTATCAAATGTAACTTCTCTTATATCTTTGGTTATTATTTCGGAGTTTGGATGATTTGCCTTGAAGGTTGCGGCAGCATGCGTATCATATTCGACAGCAACAGCTACATCTATTCCAGTCATTGATGCTCCGATGCTCATTCCACCAGCTCCGCTAAATATATCGATTGCAAAAAGTTTTTTTTTAGTTTTCATTAATGTAGAAAAAAGTAATTGGTTTTTTATAATAATTTGCTAGAACAAAAAGTTTAGCGGCAGTAATTCTTTTTGCTCCATTTTCAATTTTAGATAAATTACTTTGATTGATAATCTTATCTTGTTGCACCTGCATCTGTGTATAGCCCATTTCTTCTCGTGCTTTTACTAATTGGTGTGAAATAAATTGATTGATTTTTTTTTCATTCATCAGGATTTTTTTTCAATATTCCATATAGCAATATTCTTATTTTTATGTGAGTATTCCATATTGGAATATTTGTGAGTTTTTGTTTGAAAAACAGACTAAAAAAAAACGCCAATCATTTCTGACTGGCGTTAATTACATTTGTAAATTTCTCTTGAAACCCGAAATCCCTAGCCCTGATAGGAGCGGCATCCTTTTGTGGTGGGGTTCACCACAAAAGATAGAGCGGATAGCAGGAATAGCTTCTAATTATTTTTATTATTGACCTTCTAGCTTAGTTGGGCTTAATTTTATTCTTCTTTTTTATTTTTTTTGCCCCATTTAATTTTCATTTTTCCTTCGTCATCGAGAGCGATGAGGTGGAGGACGATTCCGCGTTCGCGAACGGCATCACGTTCGGCTTGGGTGGCGAGGTTGATGTCGTTTTTGGAGTTTCGAAGCGGGATGGTGAGGGCGAGATTGGTGCCTCGGCCAAAGGAATAAATACCTTCGGCATCGAGGTTTAAGACGCTGGAACTAATCTTAAAGTTGTTGACATCGACTTGTTCGCCACGCAATTTGAGCTGACCTGATAAATCGCTAAAGGTGATGTTGTTGACATCGCGAAGCGGAAACGCCAATTTGCCCACTCGCACAATGGGGTCAAAATCGATTAAAGCGCCTTGGCTGACATTGAACGCCAGATTTCCGTGCATGGAATTGGTAATGAGTTCTCCATTGCTGTTTATGAAGCCGGTAACGTTTGCCTTGCTGCTTAGTTTTCCTTTAATGTTCTTTGGACTAAAAGACTGGATTCCGAAGTTGTTAAACGACTTGAGAAAGCTTGCAATATCGACCTTGCTGACCTGAGCATTTGCGCTAAAAGCGTAGTTTTTTCCGTTGGGATGTACTTCGCTGTTGAACGTGATGCTTCCGCCTGAGGTTTGCAGGGATCCATTTTTGATGACGAGTTTTGAGTCGAGCATTTCTACCGTTGCTCTTGTATTGGTTGCGGTAAGTTTGTTGTAGGTAATTTTGTCTGCCTTGATATCGATGGTAACGGCGCATTTGTCGATTGCAGTTCGCAGCTGATTCGAAATCGTGCTTCGTTTGGTGTTTTTAGCGGTAGCTTTCTTTTTTTGAGATGATGCCAGAACGCCCAAGAATTGTTTTAGATCCAGACTTGGACTGTAGATTTTCCAGTTTACGACCATTTTCTCCGGAGCATCGTAGTACAGATTTAGGAAATTATCGATCTGACCTTCGATGAAAATGGTGTTTTTTTGGTGTTTGTACGCGATTTGTTTGATGTAAAGTGCTTTTTCGGTAAAGTCTAGCTGAACGTTGGTTTTTACGGCGCGCACGTTTTTTGGAATGTAATGAAAGGAAGCGTCCTTAATATTAACGTTACCAATAAAACGCGGTTTTGTGATGTACAAGTCCACGATGTCGAACTGAAACTTTAGATTCGCTGTGGCGTGACCTCCTGTAAACTGAATCCATTTTTCGCTGCTTATTTCGTTGAGCCTTTCGATATCAAAGTCAGAAGTTACGTTTCCGGTGGCTAAGGGTTTGTTGAGGTTGCTAATGACTACTTGCGGAATAACAAGCGGAATATTCTGGTAATCGCCCGAGAAACGGGTTAGGATTATGGCAGAATTGGCATCGTTGCAACCGTCTTTGGGTTTGAAATTATTGGTAAAAATACCTTTGAAACCGCAGTTTTTTATTAAACCATCGGGAATGCTGAGTTCATTGTTTTTTACTTCTGCCTGCACTACAATTTTGGGATCGCCTTCGTCATTAAAATCGCCTTTGATGTCGCAATTGACGTCGATATTGTCTTTTAAGTCAAAGCGGTCCAATTTAGAGCTGATGTTTTTGGATAAGAGATTCGAAGCGTTTTTCCACAAAATAGTGGTCGAAATATTGATTCCGAAAAGGGCGTTTCCTTTGGTGAGATTAAAAAAGGCGTTGATGTCGAAAGCATCGCTTCCTATTTTTAGGTTGCGGGTGGTGACGCTTATTTTTTCGTTTGCAGCAACGTACGAAACGGCAAAGGTTCCTTTGAGTTCTTTTTCTTTGGCAAAGCTTCCTAAGCCGGTGTTAAAAGCCAGACTGCTAATTTGAGTGTCTAAAAACACGGCGGTTTGCCAGTTGTCGCCATCAAAATCTACTTTGGATTGTAGGTCTATAATATGAAAATCAAACAGTTTGTGTCCGAGGCGATTGTCCAAAACGAAATGAACCTGATTAAGGTCGATTTGGTTGATGCTCGTTTCGGTTTCTGATTTTTGTTCCGTTGTTTTTTTCTTTTTGGGTTTAAAGATATCGGCATTCGAATAACCGTTTTCGGCTTTGTAAACGTAGATGTTAGCGTTGTTAATGAGGATTTTGCGAATGTTGATTTCGCTTTGCAGTAAACTCCAAATGTTGAGGCGTACTTCGATTTCTTTTGCTTTTAGTAATGTGTGTTTGTGGGTGTTCCATTGATTGTCTTTTAATTCAACGTCTTTTAGAGCGAGCGTAAAATTGGGAAAACCAGTCAGAAACTTGTATTGGAAATCGCCAATGTGGAATTTACCATTGATGTTTTCGTTGATTTTAGTATTGATTTTGGCAATAATTTCGGGTTTGTTGTTGCTGAAATACAACGACAAAGCACCTGAGGCCAGAAGTAAAAGTGCAATACATCCTAAAAGGAAAAAACCAAATCGCTTAGCATATTTTTTGAAGGTAGCAGATTGGCTGGTATTTTTTATAGCGTGTAAAGTTTTTTTCATATTCAGGTATTTTCAGGATTATTAAAGATAGGCTAAAAAACTGAAGGATGTGTAAAAATTAGGACGTTCGATTTGTTGAAAGGGAATACTTATAAATAAGGTTTTTAGTACTAATATAAATATTGACAATGCATTTATAACTAAAACTAATTTAGGAATAACGTTTGATTGGTTTAAAATTTCTAAATTTGTACTCAAGTTAAAGAATTAATTACAAAAATTGTTTCCCTGAGTAAAGGCGAAGGGATAAACTTAAATAAAATTATTATGGCATTAGCAATAACAGATGCTACTTTTGATGAAGTAGTTTTGAAATCAGATAAACCAGTAATGGTAGATTTTTGGGCAGCATGGTGCGGTCCTTGTAGAATGGTTGGTCCAATCATTGACCAAATTAGTGAAGAATACGCAGGTAAAGTTGTGGTTGGTAAAGTAGATGTAGATGCTAACCAAGAATTTGCTGCAAAATACGGTGTGCGTAACATACCAACTGTTTTGGTTTTTCATAACGGTGAAGTAGTAGGGAAACAAGTAGGAGTTGCTCCGAAACAAACCTACGCTGATAGTTTAGACGCTTTGTTGTAATCGTAAGATTATGATTTATATTTAAAAAAGGTTTGACGCAAGTCAAACCTTTTTTATTGGAATAAACTAAAATATTAGAAATTATAAATCGATTTACGGATTTCTAATTGCAGCGGAGTCGCATTTGGAAGTTCGCTAATCGTATAATTCTTTTTGATGAACTTTTCATCTTTTTGTTCTCCTTCTAAAGGTTGTAAGTCGATCTGAAGTCCGCCGTATTTGAGGTATTTTTGATAATCGATTTCTGTAACTGTGTTTACGTATGTTTTGATTTCGCTTAGCGAACGTCCTGAAGTGTTTTCACAAGCAGACCAAAACTCGTCTTCGGTAAAGCCTCTTTGCTTTTTCTCATAATATTCGTCGTAAAGAAAGCGCATTACATCATCGAGCGATTTTTTGTTGGCTGTGTTGTTTCTGATTTCCAGATCCAGTAACATGCCAATTGTTGGGCCTTTGTCGTAATACGAAATAATGGTTTCCTTGGCGTTGGTTTCGCGATTGAAAAAGTTCAGCCAGATATCAAAGCTTGATTGCGAAAGTGACATATGTCTGCTTCCTTCTGCGTTTTCGTATTTTTTGATGGAGTTAGAAAGATAATCCAAAGCGCCTTTGCCATCTAGCAAACCTGCTTTTATCATGATAATGTATTCGTAATAAACGGTAAAACCTTCTGAAACCCAAAGCATCGTGGTGTAGTTTTCTTTGTTGTAATCAAAAGGTCCTAATTCGATTGGACGAATGGCTTTTACATTATAAAGATGAAAATATTCGTGGGTTACAAAGTTCATGAAATCTGTATAATCGCGTTTGTAACTCGAATCAAACGAACCTTTTGTGAAAATGGCTTGCGAGTTCCAGTGTTCTAGTCCGCCGCCTCCGGCTTCCATCATGATGTAGCTGTAATGATCGTAAGGCACTTTTTTCATGATAGAAGTTGTAGCACTCATGATTTTTTTAAGATCGGCAACAAATTTTTCTTCGTCTAATCCTTGCGGTGTGGCAACGCCCAGCGTATATTTTTTTCCTTCGTTTTCGAATTCAATTACTTTTTGATTGCCTATATAAATAGGACTGTCGTAAAAAACATCAAAATTCTTTGCGTAGTAATTGTTTTTTGAAGCATCTGCTATTGCTAGTCCTGTGGAGATTTTAGTCCATTTTGCAGGTTTGTTTAATGTAAGTGTAACAGGATTGTTGATGTTGTTTTCGATGTGCATAAAAACCGTGTTCGGCATTATAAACGCTTTATCAGCATCGGTATACGATTCTGCAACTGATTTTTTATTGGCAAATACTCGGTATTTTACAGTGATTTTAGATTTTGAACCATTTTCTACAACCCAGCGGTTTTTACTGTTTTTGTTCCATTTTATTTTTTGATTCTTTTCATCGGTAACATCAAAATCAATAATGTAGCGTGGTGTTTCGAGAATTAAATAATAACCTGGCGTCCAGACCGGCAAGACTAAATTGGTTTGTTTAGCAGAAAGGTTTTCAAAATTTAGTGTTACTTCGAGATAATGAGACTGAGAATCCTCAAACGAAACACTGAAATTGGCTTTTACAGGATCGGTAATTAGTTTGTTTTCTGCTTTGCAAACTAAGAAAGTATGAAACAGGAAAATATAACAAATAACTTTTAATGCTTTTGTCATGGTAGATTTTGGTTAAAATTGGTTTTGGGCTAATGCATAAATTTCTAACGCAAAATAATACATTCTGCTCTAAAAAACGGAAATTCGTTATTGCTTTGTTGGTGCTGAGATCGATATAATTGCTTTTTAGTTAAGCTAAAAAGTAAATTGTATTGTAGAGCAGGGCTTTTATATGCTAATTTTTCAGATCATCTTAGATTTTGTTTAGATTTGACAAACGGTACTAACAACGAAAAGTTTAAAGCGTTTTCTAAATGTTCGTATGCTTAAGAGTAATGATTCTGAAAAGAAAATGCTAAATTTAGTCCGTTATAAAAAGACAACAATTACAGATGCTTTGAGTTTAAGCATCTTTAGAATATAAAAAAGAAACCGAATGAAAATTGAATCGGAAATAGAGAAAGTCTCCAGTTTTCAGCATCTCGAAATGCTGGCAAATCAGGTTGTAGAAGGTTTTATATCCGGAATGCACAAGAGTCCGTTTCATGGCTTTTCGGCTGAGTTTGCCGAGCACAAAGTATATAATGCCGGAGAAAGTACCAAACACATCGACTGGAAACTGTTTGCTAAAACAGATCGTTTGTATACCAAACGTTTTGAAGAAGAAACCAATTTGCGTTGTCATATTATTGTAGACAACTCGTCGTCGATGCATTATCCGGAGCTCAAATCGGGTCAGCCGTTTTATGAAAAGAAAATCGGTTTTGCGGTTTTGGCATCGGCTGTGTTAATGAATATTTTGAAGAAACAGCGTGATGCAGTAGGTTTAAGTGTTTTTTCGAACACTTACGAATATTATGCGCCCGAAAAAGGAAGCGATCGCCACCATAGAATGTTGTTGAATAAACTCGAAAACTTATTAGAACAGCCAAAGGTGAAGAAAGGCACCGATACGATTACGTATCTGCATCAGATTGCAGAGAAAATGCACCGTCGTTCGATGATTATATTGTTTACCGATATGTTTCAGGCAGAAGATGATGAAAAACTCTTTAATGCGCTTCAGCATTTAAAGCATAATAAACATAAAGTCGTTTTATTTCATGTCGTAGACAACGAAACGGAGCTTAGTTTTGATTTTGATAACACGCCAAGAAAGTTTATTGACCTCGAATCTGGCGAAGAAGTATCGATTTTTGCCGATAATGTAAAAGAAGAATATGAAAAACGAGCTTCGGCGTACTTCAAAAAACTGGCTTTGACCTGCGCGAAGAACCAAATTAAGTACGTTGAGGTAAATGTTGGCGATAATTTTGAAAAAATATTGACTACATATTTAGTTGAAAAACAAAACTTTGGCTAATATTTGAAAAATAATTTAAATATTTTTTATAAAAACGCTTGCAGAAACGAAATTCTGTACTATCTTTGCAACCGCAATAACGCAGAGGTTTGGTAGTTCAGTTGGTTAGAATACATGCCTGTCACGCATGGGGTCGCGGGTTCGAGTCCCGTCCAGACCGCAATATTGGGAGAAGCCTTTCTTAACGGAAAGGCTTTTTTTGCCCAAATACGGTATCTAAGATTAGTTGTGTTGTTTTGCTACGACTTTGTAACTCGTAGCTGGTTTAGTAGTTAGACCAATGAAAAGCTTTCCACTTTTGTGGATGGCTTTTTTGATTTAAGCCTTTTTGGTTTTTGTATTTCGATAGAAATCAAGGGATTAAAAAATAATGATTTTTTTTGATTAAAAAAACGCAAAAATCCTTGCAGAATCAAAGTTCTTATGTATTTTTGCACTCACAATAACGCAGTTGGTTTGGTAGTTCAGTTGGTTAGAATACATGCCTGTCACGCATGGGGTCGCGGGTTCGAGTCCCGTCCAGACCGCAACATTGGGAGAAGCCTTTCTTAACGGAAAGGCTTTTTTTATTTAAAGCATTTAAGTCTTAAAGTACCTAAGTCTTAAAGTTGGAAAGTCGAAAGTCCTAAAGTCTTTCTTGGATCATGATCCTCTTTCCTGTTTACTTTTTGAAATGCATTCCTTATATTTACTTAATGTTTATTTTTTCGATATCGCTAGAGTCTTATTGAGTTGTGAAATGACAAGATGGAATAGTGCCAGCTTTTCGACTTTAAGACTTTCGACTTTCCAACTTTATGACTTACAAGACTTATTTAAATGGAAACATCCGGACACAAAGTCGACAAGTATTACATCAAAAAAGTAGATGCTGATAAAAAGAGCATTTACTGTCATCATGATTTGATGGGTGAATTACTCGTGCCAACACACAAACACGATAAGGCACAGATGCTTTATGCCGAAGGCGATGTTGTATTTGTTACTACCGAAACGAAATCTTATTTTTTACCCGCCAGACACTTTATCTGGATTCCCAGCGGTATTGAACACAGCATACATCCGAAGTCTGAAAATGTGATGATGCGAAATTTGTATTTCCCCACCGACAAAGACGAAGATTCGTTTTATAAAAGCGAAGGTATTTATCCGGTGAATAATTTACTGCTTCAAATGATGCTTTTTACCAATCAGTGGAATGGCGACCTTAAAAAAGGAAGCCCCAATTTTGTTATAGCAAAAGCCATTAAAGCGATACTTCCTCAAATTTGCCTGACCAACTTACCATTAGAATTGCCTTTGCCTAAAGATGCCCGTTTGGGTAAAATCCTGCGCCATATCGAGAACAATTTAGGAGAAACGATCCTGTTTGCCGATGTAGCACATGAATTTGGATATAGCGAACGCTCTTTGTATCGCTTGTTTCAAAAAGATCTCAGCATGTCTTTTATTCAATACTACACCATCCGACGAATTTTGAAGGCGATCGAACTCTTACTCGACAGAAAACTTTCAGTAAAAGAAGTAGCGCAGGAAGTAGGATACAGCAGCGTGCCAACGTTCAGTAATACCTTTTTTAAAATGTTGGGGCAACGTCCGTCAGAATATTTAAGCGGAGAAGATATTTTGAAGAAAAGGTAACGTTTTCGCAACTGTATTTCTTACAGATTTGTGCCTTTTCACCTGTTTTTTGCCGTAAATCCTGTTTTGGATATTTTTACTGATCCGGCACGTGTTTTTGTTATCTATTTGATTATCATTAATTTAAAAAATTAACATTTGTCCGAAATGAATATGTTATTGACTTTTTAGAATTATCAGTCATTGAAAAAATGAAGGAACTTTGCATCTTAAATATTAATGTATTCATGTTCCTTAAAAAACAGATTTCCGCACTAGAGTGTTTCTTAAAAAAATCGGCATTGGCTTTATTATTTTTAGGATTCACTACTTTACAAGCGCAACAAGTAAATTCGATATCATTGCATGATGCAATCAAAGTTGCCAAAGAGAATAATCGAAATATTCTTAGATCTAAACTAGAAGTAACTCTTTCTGAGCAAAACATCAAAGAAAACAAAGAACTCAGATTACCAGAAATTGAACTAAAAGGTGCTTACTCCAGAATTACCAATATTACAGAATTCAAAGGTGGTTTCTTAAAAGACAAAGAAGTAACGCCGGCAATTCCTGAAATTTATGAGGTAGGAACGACTTTCAAGGTTCCTTTGTATGTTGGAAACAAAATCAACAATGCGATTAAGATTGCCAATTACGAAAGTCAGATTGCTCAAATCAAAAAAGAGAAAATCGAAAAAGATATTGAACTCGAAGTCATTGGTACTTATCTTGGTATTTATAAAATGATGGAACTTCAAAAAATCATCGACGAAAACATTAAGGAAGAGCAAAACCGACTGAAAGAAGTACAATCATTACAGAAACACGGAACGGTAACCAAAAACGAAGTACTTCGCGCTGAGTTGCAGCTTTCAGACCGTGAACTAAATGCTTTGACTAATGGTAAGAACATTAAAATTGCGCTGCATGATCTTAAAACCCTGCTTCAATTACCCGAACAACAGGAAATAGCAATCGATACCACGGCAAACATTGATCAAATGCAAGGTCTTGATCCTTACGATATGTATTTGAGCCAAGCAATGCAGAATGATCAAATGCGAATTTCAAGTCAGGAAATTGCAGTCAAAAAAACAGAGTTGAAGCTAGCGAAGGGCGATTTTTATCCCCGCGTGCATCTTTTTGGCGGATATGCTTTTAATTATCCTAACTACAAATTTTTCCCTCCAAATCCATATCTGTACACTTTGGGGCAAATAGGAATCGAAGCCAGTTTTGATATTTCGGGTTTATACAAAAACAAAACGCGAGTAGAAATAGCAAGTACCAGAATAAAATGGCAGGAAATGCAATCTGAAATCGTGAAAGATAGAATTCAGGACGAACTTTTTAAAAACCATACCCAATATCAGGAAATCGTAGAAAAGTTTAAAGTAGTCGATAAAGCTCTTGAACTGGCCAATGAAAATTACCGAATCGTAAAACTGAAATACCTCAACCAATTGGTTCTGATTACCGAAATGGTCGATGCTGATAATGCTTTATTACAGGCGAAATACAATAAAATTTCAACCCGAATCGATGCTGTAATGAAACATTACGAGCTCCTTCGCACAGCGGGAATGTTGCCTAATGAAATTTAAAGCAACTCAAAAACACAATCAGAAATTCTAAGAAAAAATTAAACAGAGATAAAGTATCATGGTAAAGATTAAGAATGAAACCAAAGCAAACAGGTCGTTTCATATCATCATAACAATTATTGCGTGTCTTTTAGTGGCAAGCGGCATCATTTTAGGAATTTGGTTTTACGTATTCAATCGCAATCACGAAGAAACCAACGACGCTCAGGTAGAGCAATACGTAACGCCAATTATGTCCAGAATTACAGGATATGTACAAGAAGTGCGTTTCGAAGAAAATCAGTTTGTGCACAAAGGAGATACTTTGGTCATCATTGATAACAGAGAATACAAGTCAAAACTAAACGTAGCCCTGGCCGATGTGCAAAGTGCGAAACAAAGCAGCGTTGTGGCACAAAAAAATGTAGCCACAACAGCAAGTTCAACTGCAATTGGAGAATCGCAATTAGCAGCAGCGAAAACCAATTTGTGGAAAACAAAACTAGAGTACGAGCGTTACATCGCCTTGGTAAAAGAAGAAGCCGCGACTTCACAACAATTAGAAAAAGTAAAAGCCGATTACGAATCTGCACAGGCACATTATCAGGAAATGCGAGACAGAATTCAGTCTTCTGCATTAAGCACTTCGCAGGCAGCTGCAAATGTACCTACAGCGCAAACCGTTATAGATTCTAAACAAGCACTGGCAGAAAATGCCGCTTTGTTTCTTTCGTATACCGTAATTACAGCGCCTTATGATGGTTGGGCAGGAAAAAGAATTCTGCAGCCTGGTCAAATGGTAAAAGAAGGGCAATCGTTGCTTTCTATGGTGAGCAAAGAAAAATGGATTACCGCAAATTTTAAAGAAACACAACTACAGTTTTTAACCGTAGGACAGGAAGTCGTAATTAAGGCAGATGCGATACGCGACAAAGAATTTGTTGGCGTAATCCAATCATTGTCTCCCGCAAGTGGAGCCCGATTTTCGTTATTGCCACCCGATAATGCCACAGGAAACTTTGTAAAAATCGAACAAAGAATTCCCGTTAGAATTCAGCTAAAAGATGCCGGCCAGCAAACCGATTTTTTAAGAGCCGGAATGAATATTACCGTTGTTGCCGAACACCAATAAAATGGAAGATAAAAGTATTTTTAAATCCTGGGTCCCCAATTGGGCCATCATCATAATCTTGTTTGTCTGCTTACTGCATTCCATGATTTTGTTGGGTGTTTACTCGTCCAATGTTACCTATGCGGCAAGTTTTCTGGATATAGAACCCGAGGATCTACAATTTTCGATGTGCGTAACCTATGGAACGCTGCTGGCAACCATCCTGATCGAAAGCCGATTTTCGAATTATTTCCCCGCGAAAAGTTACCTAATCGCACTTTATATTCTAATAGCCGTAACGATTATTTCGTCAGCTTATGTAGATAATTTTGCCGTTTTTATAATGCTAAGAGTAGCCGAGGGAATTTTAATGGCTTTGCCTGTTATGATTTTGAGGCAGTTGCTGGTCGAACGTTTTAAGTCTAAAAACGCCATAATAATTGGGTTTACCTTTTACTACGGATCGCTTTTGCTGGCCACACCCTTTATCATGAATATTGCCGTTTGGTTCCTGGATCATTACAATTGGAAATATATGTTGTACGTATCCGGAATGCTTCAGCTCATCAACGTATTTTTAATCTTAATCACGTTCAATAGTCACCGCATCACCAAGAAAATCCCTTTATATCAAGTCGATTTCCTAAGTTATGTTTTGGTGCTAACATCAATCATCACCGGAGCCTACTTTTTTGTCTATGCCGAAAAAAAGTACTGGTTCGATTCCTCTCAAATGATTCTCGCTGTTATAATCAGCCTCATTACAGGCGGTTTGTTTATCTTCAGACAATTACTCGTAAAACGACCAAGTTTTGACTTCGAAGTTTTTAAATACACCAATTTAAGAACTGGATTTGTGCTGTTTTTTATCTTCTACATCTGCAGAGCCACACTAAGCATTTGTCATAGCGCCATGTTTACCATCTGGAATTGGGATCCGTCGAGAGTTGCAGGAGTGCAATACATAAACGGATTAGGAAACGTAATCGGACTTATTATAGCCGCTTTTTTTCTAATGAAAGCCATGGCGACCAAATACATCTTTATGATTGGTTTTATGCTTCTGGCAGTGTATCATTTTTGGTTCACGTTTCTTTTCGTGCCCGATGTTGCTTTGTCAGACATCGTGATTCCGTATATTTTGCAAGGAATCGCCGTTGGTATATTGTTTGTGCCTTTGGTTTTGTTTACCGTAACCGCAGTACCCGCAAAAATGATGACCTCGTCCGGAATCGTAGGCGTTTCAGGGCGTTTTTGGGGAAGCACAATAGGATTTTGCATCATGCAAAACGTTCAGGTATTTTTGAACAAGAAACACTTTTTAAAATTAAGCCAATTCGTAACAGGCGAAAACCCTCAAGCTCAAGAAACCATTTCAAAAACAGCCCAAAGCTTCATGGCAAAAGGATACACGGTTGACGAATCGAATGCGCTAGCCTTAAAAAAAGTGTTTAGCGCCGTTGCTAAACAATCTACCTTATTATCCAACATGGAAATTTTTACCGTTGTAGGTTACGGTTTGCTTATATTGGTTGTTTTCATAGGCTTCAATCAGCATTTGCGCCACACCGCGAATTTGTTCAAAAAGAAAATTTGGATTAGTTAACGGATTTGTTTTAGATTATCCTGCAAGGTTTTCAAAATCTTGTAGGTATTTAATAAAGAGCTAATTTTAAAATAATATAATTTTTCAGGAGCTTAATCCTGCTGTCCGCTATATCTTTTGTGGCGAACCCCGCCACAAAAGGATGCCGCTTCCATCAGGGCTAGGAGGTGCAGAGGTTACAAAGAAATAAGTTTTATACCTAACAGGTCTTGAAGACCTGTTAGGAAATCGTGACGTCTACAAATTGGCGTTATCCTCAGGTTTTCAAGATTTGTTAGGTATTCTAGGAGAAGCGTAAACAATCTATTCTAAATACCACCCAAAAACCACAGGCTTGATATATATCGTAGTCCTTCTAAGAATTTTAGTTGTCCTAACAGGTTTTCAAAACCTGTTAGGTATCCTAGGAGAAAAGTAAACAATCTATTCTAAATACAATCAAAGAGCCATAGGCTCGGCAAATATTGTAGTGCAGGATTTTAATCCGGCTTTAAGAATGCAACGAGGTAAAAGAGATCCATAGGATCGGCTGATATTTTGTGCTAGTTCTTTTAAAATAAAATGGATCGTTCCTATGGAACTTTTGAATCGTGTCGTTTATAATCAACGGATTAAAATCCGTTGCTACAAAACACATCGTTCCTCCGGAACTAAAGAGCCATAGGCTCGGCATATATTGTAGTGCCGGATTTTAATCCGGTTTTACGAATGCAACGAGGTAAAAGAGATCCATAGGATCGGCCGATATTTTGTGCTAGTTCCTGCAATATAAAATGGATCGTTCCTATTGAACTTTAAAAGTAATAATCAATAGATAAACTTGAATTAATTATTTCAGTGCTATAATTAGTATAAGAATTAATACGAATAGAAAAATAGAAGAACTTAGTAAAAGCCACAAAACTTTTTCTGTCCATTTTATTTTTAGATCTCGAATAATCGAAATCGAATTGGCTAAAGAAAAAAAGAAGAGTAAAATACTTAGTACGATACAGCTTACATTTCCTACCACATATATCCAATGGAAGTCAGATGAAGATCTGAATCTTTGAACTAGCGATTTTGCTACACCGCTTACTAAAAACAAAACAGGAATTGCAATTGCAAACTTTTGTGTTTCATCAAGATTTTTGAATTTGCTCAATTTAGTGTTTTGTAGATTTATTTAGTATCGAAATCAAACAATTCTTTAGGTTCAATATCTAAAGCGTTTGCAATTTTTACAAGAGTTTTTACGCCAGTATTTATTTTAGCAATTTCTATTCTTGCTATTTGAGATTTACTAATGTTACAATCATCAGCTAAACCTTGTTGAGACAAGCCTTTCTTTTCACGTAATTGTCTAATGTGAATCCCGAGGTTTACAATAAAAGTTTCTTCTGAAATATTCATATTTCAAAAGTGATAAGATTTATTTTGTTCATGTAGGCAAATTTGCCTCCAATTTATTATATTTGTCGAATCTAAAAAATAAGACAATGATTACGAAAGGCATTACAAAAGAAACAGAAATCAGATTAAAAGACTTTTTTACTGATATTATCGAAACCAAAGAAATAGCAAAGAAAATACGACAAGTAAATCATGTTCTTTCCTTATGTAACATGAGAGGATGCGAAACCGTAGAAATTGAATTCGACAATCTTGAAGATAATTTTTACTGGCTCAATAAATTAGCCGAAGCCTTAGATCCTTATTTGGATGTGGAGTAAAAAAAACAATTAGCAAACCCAAAGTAAGTATGTGGTATGTCCTAATATCTAAAAGAAAAGATGCGAAAAATAATTTTTTTAAATGACTTCCTTGTATTGTGTGTTCCTTGAATCGTTTTTTTATAGAATAATTTAAAGAAATGTAAAATAGGTGACATTTCCCAAATTTTGATAAGAATAGATTTGTGATATAATTAAAACTAGATATATTATGAAAAAATTATTCTTAGTTCCTTTTATGATAGGGCTGATTACTGTATCATGCAGTAAAGATGATTCAAATGAAACAAAAAATCCAATTGCTAAAAACATCGAAACTGCTGAAAAAGTTAGTGTCGATCGTTTTAGTGAAGATGTTGGGCATTTACAAGTTCGAACTGCAACAAATGGGCTTCCTAAAGCAAACGAAGCGGTAGATTTCGACAAGCAACCATTTATTACTAAAGGATTAGGTAGATCAGGTGTGAAAGTTGAATACTATAATTTTGATATTCAGCCAGTAATTCCTATTCCAATTTATGCATTTTTTAAAGAAGACGGTGTTACACGAATAGAAGGGCAAAATAATGTGGTGTCAGCTATTCCAGGCGATGCAAAATATAGTGATTTCTGGCTAGTGCAAAAAGTATTGGTTCCGGATAATTATGTTCCTAATTCTATTACTAGTGAGGCTGAGGTTTTGGCTTCTAAATATAAAGTTGTTGCAACAGAAGATCTTGTAAATTGTCCGGTAGTTCCTTTTGGTTCAACTGCTGCAAAAAGCGATGTTGCCGGAGTGCCTAGCAAGTTAATTCTTGGCTGGTATAAAGGAAAAGCGGTTGCTTATTTTAATTTCCCGGAACCAGGTTTTAAAGTCTCTTCAGAAGGATTGGTGCCTATCTCACCGATTTACGTGATGTTTAATGTTGATCCATCATCAGATAATCCTGCTTCAGGACCTGCTTCAGGTTTTATGTACGAAACAGGAACTTTACAGTCTCATAATGTATTGGGTACGCCGGAAGGAGTTGCATTAACACCTTTGTGGGATGTAAGAGTTTTGAGTAATGTAAACTTTGACAAAGTTGTAGATTTAAAAACAGCACTTAGTTTTCCTTCTGAGAAAGCTAATGCGAATGTTAACTGTCCGGTAATTAGATTATAAAAAATAATAGAATTAAAATATTTTAGCAGCTGCAAGGAATGTTCCTTGCAGCTGTTTTTTTTTGTGAAAAAATTATAAGAATCCTTATAAATGTTGAATTTTTTGTTTTCACAGTGCCCAACTATTCATTATGCTTTAGTACCTGCACTTAAAAATAGGATATATAGCCCAGACTTGCTCTGGGTTTTTTTATATACTAAAATTATGAAATAACTAATTAGTATAAAAACAAAAAAGCTTCTGATTTCTCAGAAGCTTTTTTCGTGCGGATAATAGGACTCGAACCTACACGCCTTGCGGCACCAGATCCTAAGTCTGGCATGTCTACCAATTTCACCATATCCGCTCAATTGTGGGTGCAAAGATAATCATAAGTTCGAATAATCAAAGACTTTTTTGAAAAAAAATATTAAATCTTTTTTTGGTACTTTTGGTTTTCTATAAAAATAATTTAAATGGAAAATATAAAGTCCTACGTTCAACAACATAAAGATCGGTTTATCAACGAATTGATCGAATTATTAAAGATTCCGTCGGTAAGTGCCGACACCGCATACTCGCAAGACGTAATAGATACTGCTGAGGCAGTAAAAGAAAGTTTATCAAAAGCAGGCTGCGATTTAGTCGAAGTTTGCGACACTCCGGGTTATCCAATTATTTACGGAGAGAAAATAATCGACCCAAATTTACCAACCGTATTAGTTTACGGACACTACGATGTTCAGCCGCCAGATCCAATGGAATTATGGACATCGCCACCATTTGAACCCGTTATCAAAAAAACCGAAATACATCCAGAAGGCGCTATTTTCGCACGTGGAGCCTGCGATGACAAAGGACAAATGTTCATGCATGTAAAAGCGCTTGAATATATGGTACAAAGCAATACGTTGCCTTGTAACGTAAAATTCATGATCGAAGGTGAAGAAGAAGTAGGTTCAAAAAGTTTAGGATGGTTTGTAGAACGCAATCAGGAAAAACTAAAGAATGACGTAATACTTATTTCAGATACAGGAATGATCTCAAACCAACAACCATCGATTACGACAGGTTTACGTGGTTTGAGTTATGTTGAGGTAGAAGTTACAGGTCCAAATCGCGATTTGCATTCTGGTTTATATGGTGGAGCAGTAGCTAATCCAATCAATGTTTTGGCAAAAATGATTGCTTCACTTCACGACGAAGACAATCATATTACCATTCCGGGATTCTACGACAAAGTAGAAGAATTATCGGCAGACGAAAGAGCCGAAATGGCAAAAGCACCATTTAGCTTAGAAAAATACAAAAACGCATTAAACCTAAACGACGTTTACGGCGAAAAAGGATATGTAACCAACGAGCGCAACTCGATTCGTCCTACCTTAGACGTAAACGGAATCTGGGGCGGATACCAAGGCGAAGGAGCAAAAACAGTAATTGCAAGTAAAGCCTTTGCTAAAATCTCGATGCGTTTAGTTCCAAATCAGGATTGGGAAGAAATCACAGAATTGTTCACCAAACATTTCACCAGTATCGCACCAGCGGGAGTAACCGTAAAAGTTACGCCACACCACGGAGGTCAGGGATATGTAACACCAATAGACAGCATTGGATACAAAGCTGCAAACATGGCGTATACAGAAACATTTGGAGTTCCGGCTATTCCGGTTCGTTCAGGAGGAAGTATTCCAATCGTTGCTTTATTCGAAAAAGAACTAAAAAGCAAAACCATTCTTATGGGCTTTGGTTTAGACAGCGATGCTATACACTCACCAAACGAGCACTTCGGAATTTTCAATTACCTAAAAGGAATCGAAACTATTCCGTTGTTCTACAAATATTTCGTAGAGTTATCAAAATAAAATCAGGTTTAAGACCAAACTTTGGCTTAGCTCAAAAATCAAAATCCGTTCTGTGAAGAGCGGATTTTTTTGTTTACATACCTATTGATTGCAGGCATTAAAATCATTTTAGAAATGATGACATGTTTTGTTAAATATAAATCGTATCAAATTCATTTTGAATGACATAATAGCGTAAATTCGATTTTTTATTTAATAAAACAGATAGAAACGTATCGATAATTGTGCTTTAATGGGGTTTTGGTAGTCAGTTATAACTTTTGAAATTTTAAAAGTATAAATGAGCGTACTGTAAATACAGCTAAGAAATGAAAAATGCTCAGTTAACAAATTATGCTTCTCTTACTCAGAAAAAGAGTATGTTTTCGCCCATTGCATACACAAGGTATTTGAAAGGATTAAAGAAACCGCACTCGATGTTTCGGGAAGGAAAAGTTTTAGACAGTCTTGCGGTAAAATCATGGGAGATTGCTCCCGGAAATACAAATATTTCGCCAAAAGCTTATTTTTTGGAAGGTCAGCTAAAACGTATTACGGGTACGGCATATATCGATGATCCAAAAGCTGTTATGAATGGACGATTGAGAGTTAATCACGAACCAACGCGTGCTTATATGCTAAAGGATGTCTGGATGATTAATGGTTTTATTTATAAAGGGCTGCACAATTTCCGACTTCATCCTGCTTCTCAGGTAAACAAAAAAACGAATTATTTTCCGCCAATTATTGTAGACACAGAAATTGATAATGCCGCAATTTACAGTTCGTCTGAGGGAAATGAATATTTTGGTCTTTGGCTAACCGACGACTGCGCAAATTATAGTCTGGCTGCATCTGTGGGCGTACCGATAACTTCAAATATTATTCCATACTCTCACATGCTTCAATATGAGTCATTTTTAGAAATGAATCCGTTTCGAACGAATGCCGCTTATCTAAAAAATGCCGTATTCTTTGATGATAATTGGAGCAACAATAACTCTAAACATGAACGGTTTTCTAAAAACAGAAATAAATTATTGTCTCTGTTTCCTGCAACGTCTCATCCTGGCGTCTTTATTTTACGCCGAAATTCAGGATTATCCCGTGTAATGTTGAACGAAATTGAAATTGCCGAACAGCTCCGTGATAAATACGGGTTTAAAATTGTAGATGTAACGCAACATAGCGCTTCTGAAATAATTTCGGCTTGTGCAGGTGCAAAAGTCCTTATCGGAATTGAAGGAAGTCATTTGTTTCACGGATTAATGGTTCTTGAACCAGGAGCTTCTATTTTAGTTTTTCAGCCTCCCAATCGTTTCAGCGGTGTTATTAAAATTACTGCAGATATGGAAAACTTAAATTATGGTTTTGTAGTGGGAATTCAAAAAGAAGATAATTTTTATATTAATCTGGAGGAGGTAAAGCGAACGTTGGAGCTTTTTTAAGGTACTAAGGTTTTTTCTGAAGGTTCTAAGGGACTAAGATGCAGAGGGTCAAAGGTTTTTTTTAACGGGTCTGAGAAATTGAGGTGCTTTTAGTAAAAAAAAACTTGTTTTATTTAAAATTAACTCTACATTTGTAGAACCGTTACTACGATTGTAGTTCTGCTTTAAGCTTTAGGCAGTAAGCTTTATGCTAGAGAATAGGATTAAGAACAAATTAGGCACAAACGAAAATAACAATTTAGCAAGCAAGACTTAGCCGTCCCAAAGCAATAAACAATAAACAACAAACCATAAACTATCAACAACAAACCAAAAACCACTATGAAAAAACTTCTTTTCCTTTTTACCTTATTCACGTGTAGCTTTACACAAGCACAAGATTACAAACAATGGGTTCGCAAAGCCGATTCTTGTTACACGGCGAAGAATTACGCAGCGTCGGTTGCGTTTTACGATAAAGCATTTAAAATAGAAAAAAAGTCAGAAACTGATTTGTACAATGCGGCTTGTTCTGCAGCGATGGCAAAAGAAGAGAAAAAAGCGTTTAAATGGCTTGATCTTGCCATTGATAATGGATACGAAAACATCGCTCACATGAAAATTGATGGTGATTTGAAAGTCTTGCAAACCAATAAAGAATGGCCAAAGATGGTTGATAAACTTCAAAAGAAATTAGATGTTTTAGAAGTTAATTACGACAAGCCTTTGCAAAAAGAACTTTTAGACATTTATGTAGACGATCAGGGCGTTCGCCATGATTATATGAAAATTTACAAAGAAAAAGGTAAAGAAAGCAAATCCTTTGACAGCATTAATAACCTGATGGGATATAAAGACAGCATCAATCTTATCAAAGTAATGAAAATACTAGATCATAAAGGCTGGGTAGGAGCAGATGTTGTAGGTTCACAGGCGAATCAAACTTTGTTTTTAGTCATTCAGCATGCCGATTTGAAATACCAGCAAAAATACCTGCCCATGATGAGAGAAGCCGCAAAAACTGGAAAAGCCAAGCCAAGCGCATTGGCGTATCTCGAAGATCGTGTTGCGCTGCGAGAAGGAGGCAAGCAAATTTACGGCAGTCAGATTTTGATGAATCCAACGACTAAAAAACCATTTTTTGCACCACTTGAGGATCCGGATAATGTAGATAAACGAAGAGCTGCAGTAGGATTGGGACCTTTGGCAGATTATGCCGTAAAATCAAACATAGTCTGGAATGTAGAAGTGTATAAAAAAGAACTTCCCGAACTAATAGAATTAATGAAAAAGAAAAAATAACACTATGCAGCTATCCAATTCAGAAGAACAATTAATGGAGCATCTTTGGAAACTCGAAAAAGCGTTTATGAAAGATTTGCTCGAAGCTTATCCGGATCCAAAACCAGCGACAACAACTGTTGCAACACTTTTAAAGCGTATGATCGATAAGAAATTTGTTGCGTACAACGAATTCGGAAATTCACGCGAATATTATCCGATGGTCAAGAAAACAGCTTATTTCTCTAAACATGTAAATGGCTTAATTAGCAATTTCTTTAATAATTCAGCATCGCAGTTTGCTTCTTTTTTTACAACAGAAACCAATTTGTCGACCTCAGAATTAGAAGAGCTTAAGAAAATAATCGATTCACAAATTCAAAAAAAGAAAAAATGATAACGTATCTTTTAAAATCCGGATTGCTGCTTTTGATTTTTTATGCAGTGTATAAATTGTGGCTTGAAAACGAAAAAATGTTTCGCTTTAATCGCGCTTACCTCTTAGGCAGTTTAGTGTTGAGTTTTGTTATTCCGCTGCAATTGATTTCGCTTGACCCTTGGTTCGAAAATGCAGTTGGTTATATTCAGTTAGAAGAAATTATAATCCAAACAAACGGAAATCAGCAATTAGAAACAATCTCAGGAAGTCAATATGCTATGCTTTTTGCCGGTATTTTTTACGCCTTGGTTGCTTTGTTGCTAACGGTTCGCTTTATCCGAAATCTGTATTCCTTTTATGCTAAACAAACGAAAAATGAAGTGCAGGTAGTAGAAGATGTAAAAGTTGTTTTAATCGAAAAACCCGTTTTGCCACATTCTTTCTGGAAAACCATTTTTATCAACAAAAAAGAATTTGAAGAAGGTAAAATTCCATCGGAACTAATAGCGCACGAAAAAGCACATTTAACCCAGAAGCATACATTGGATATTCTTCTGATAGAAGTCTTGCAGATTCTCTTTTGGTTTAACCCGATGATTATTTTCTACAAAAAAGCCATTAAGCTTAATCATGAATTTTTAGCAGATGAAGCCGTAAACAAGCAATTCGAATCGGTTAGAGAATATCAGAATCTGTTATTGAATATTGCCTCCAATAAAAACACGATTGCTCTGGCAAGTAATATTAACTATGTAATAACCAAAAAACGTTTACTTATGATGACCAAAAAAGAATCTCCGTTTAAAATCGCAATCAAAATAGGTGGTACAGCGATTGTCTGTGTGCTAATGCTGGTAGTTTTTAGTACCAAAACTATGGCTCAAAAAGGGTTAGAAAAAAACACTACTTCCCAAGAATACAAAAAACTGACTGAGGTAGAAGTACAGCCTGAATTTCCAGGTGGTATGATGGGCTTTTATAAGTTTGTGGGACAACAATATAAAATCCCGGCAGAATTGTCTAAAACAAAAGCAATGGGAAAAATATTTCTAAGTTTTATGATCGAAAAAGACGGTTCTTTGACTGACATTACAATTGTAGATGATAAGCTAGGTTATGGCGCAGGCGAAGAAGCTGCTCGTGTTTTAAAACTTTCTCCAAAATGGAAACCTGCTTATGATGGCGGTGAACCGGTTCGCGTTATGTATAGTTTACCAATTACGATTCAGGCTGATAAATAAGAAAGTGTCTTATCAAGAATAATTAAAAAAAAATGATGTATAATCTGTTTCATATCAGACAAACAATAAAAACAATTATTTTATTGACATTCATTAGTAATGTCGGCTTTGCACAACAAACAAATAAAACAGCTTCAACAATTATTAAAAAATGGGGAGAAGTTGATATAAAGCCAGATTATAGAGGAGATGAAGCAAGATTCTACGCTTATGTAGGAAGCAATTTTACGCGAATTGATTCTGAAGATGGCAAAATCAAAGCTACTTTTGTCATTGAAAAAGATGGCTGCTTATCGAATATTGAGATAGTCGAAAATGAAGCAGGAGTTTTATCAGGTAAAGAATTAATCAGAGTCTTAGAGCGATGTTATTCCTGGAAACCCGGTTATCATGAAGGTGTTCCGGTACGGGTAGCTCACAGTGTTAAAATGACACTTCAATAAGTTGAAATAATAAAAATCCGCTTCTAAATTTTAGAAGCGGATAATTAAAACTAAAAAAATTCTCAAAAAAAAAACTAAATCAAGACTAGAATAAGTCCGGATTGTATCCAAAGTACGGTACTTTTTGTTCATTAAAAATAACCCCATATTCTTCTAACTCCTTCAAAATAGGCAGGTAAACTTCTTTGTTAATAGGAAGCTGTACACCAGGAGTTTTAATTTTACCATTCAAAATCAATAAAGTTGCCATAGCTACCGGTAAACCAACCGTTTTTGCCATAGCCGTATAAGTCTGATCGTCACCAATACAAACCATTTTAGAATCGATTTGTGCTTTTTTGCCCGCTAGTTCGTAACCAAACTTATGGTACATTACGATCATGTCTTTATCATCAGGTTCTAAAGTCCAGCTGTCCGTCAATATTTTTTCTAATATCTGAGCAGGAGTTGCATTGGGCAAATTCACTTTTTTGTTCGGATTAAATAAATCCAGTTCCAAAAGTTTATCCCACATAATATCATCCTGATCAATTTTAAGAATCAGGCGGGTTTTAATTTCAACAGAATCGGTTGGATGATACGGCAGGAACGAATTCACAAACTGACGGTAACTCATGTTTTCAGAATCTTCCATAATATAGCTATCATCCGTCATGCCCAATTGTACAAACATATTCCAAGCTTTAGAATATCCAACACGTCGAATAGTACCGCGGTACAAAGTGAGGATATTATCTAAACCATAAATCGATCTGTATTTGAGTGAATCGCGATTGGAATAAGCCTCAAATTTGCCATATCCTTCTACTTCCAGAAATTCAGTTCTGCGAAATAATGTTCCGTACGGAATGTATTTATAAGTACCTTCCTGAACAAATTTTGCAGCGCCGCCTTGTCCTGCTAAAACCACATTTCTTGGTGCCCATGTAAATTTGTAATTCCATAAATTAGTATCAGATTCCGGAGCAACTAAACCGCCGCAAAACGATTCAAACAGCAGCATATTACCGCCTTTTTCTCTAATTTCATCAATTACTTTCATGGCACTCATGTGATCGATTCCCGGATCAAGACCAATTTCATTCATGAAAATAAGATTGTTCTTTTTAGCTTCTTCATCAAGCGCCTGCATTTCATTACTGATATAAGAAGCCGTAACAAGATGTTTTTTATATGCCAGACAATCTTTGGCAATTTCGATATGCAAATGCGCAGGAAGCATTGAAATTACAATAGAAGCTTTTTCGATCGCCGCTTTTCGTTCTTCGGTTTCAAAAATATTTAAGGCTATCGGAGTAGCGTTCGGATGATTTTGCGTTTTTCTTTCGGCTAAAGCCAAAGATAAATCAGCTACAATAAGATGCAGGTTTTCCGTTTCTGATTTTGACAGCAGATAACGTATCAAAGAAGAGGCAGATCTTCCGGCTCCGATAATTAAAATACTTCTCATGATTTTTACATTTGTAACACAAATATATTAAAATGTTATAAATGTAACAATCTAAATGCTTTAAAAATGCATTTAATTTTTATTTATCTGAAAAATTCTAATAATTATTTTTATTTAAAAACATTTTTTAGAAGTAAAACACTTTTTAATTTGGATTGAAGTATTTTTGCTTAAAATCTGAAAGTTTTAAAAGAGATGAAAAAAAGAATAATCTTAACAGGTACTTTTATCGGAATGCTGGCTATTATTTTTGGTGCTTTTGGAGCGCATTTGCTAAAAAAGTATTTAACAGTCGAGCAATTAGCCACTTTTGAAATTGGAGTACGTTATCAAATGTACCATGCTTTCTTCTTATTTTTCCTTTCTACCAGAAAAGAACTTTCTAAAAGAGTCTTAAAAATCATTTATAATTTGGCGGTCGCCGGTGTAATTCTTTTCAGCGGATCGTTGTATTTACTTGCTACAAATAATTTGACTGTTTTTGACTTTAAAGTTATCGTATTCGCAACACCTATTGGCGGATTCTTATTAATTCTCGCTTGGTTGACATTATTTATCACTATTTTGAGGAAAAAATCATAAAATCCCGAATAAAAAATTCTATCTAAAAATTAATCTTTAATTTTGTCTCATAATTAACATCTAAGTTCAATTATGTGAAAATTTATTGCTTTTTATCGCTTAGGGTAAAAAATATAACAAACGTTGATTTTTAAGTAAGTGCTTAAAAGTCAATTTCAATTCATTTAAAACTCAAAAAACAACACTCACAACAACTACAAATCTATGGACACTAACACACTTTTCTCGCAATCGATTTCGTTAGAGGAGCTTGGAATCGAAAATGCGAAAATTCGTTATCAATTATCAGCGGATGAATTGCACGCTATAACGCTGCAAACAGGACAAGGTGTTGAGAACTCTACAGGAGCATTGGCAATTAATACAGGCGAATTTACAGGGCGTTCTCCACAAGATCGTTTTATTGTAAAAGACAGCATTACAGAAGACAAAGTTTGGTGGGGGAATGTAAATATTCCGTTTTCATCAGAAGCTTTTGATAAACTTTATACTAAAGTAACACAGTTTTTATCTAACAAAGAAGTTTTTGTACGTGACGCTTATGTTTGTTCTGATGCAAATTACAGATTAAATGTACGTGTAGTAACAGAAACGGCTTGGTCGAATTTATTTTGTTACAATATGTTTTTAAGACTGGAAGAGGCTGAACTGGCTCATTTTTCTCCGGAATGGACTGTAGTTTGTGCACCAAGTTTTATGGCAGATCCTGCTGTAGACGGAACACGCCAGTCTAATTTTGCGATTTTAGATTTTACTAAAAAAGTAGCCTTAATTGGAGGAACAGGCTATACAGGTGAAATGAAAAAAGGAATTTTTTCGGCTTTAAATTTCATTCTGCCAGTTTTTAAAAATACATTACCAATGCATTGCAGTGCCAATGTTGGTGAAGATGGTGATACAGCAATCTTTTTTGGATTATCAGGAACAGGAAAAACAACTTTATCTGCAGATCCGGATCGTAAACTAATTGGGGATGATGAGCACGGCTGGACAGCAGAAAACACTGTTTTTAATTTTGAAGGTGGTTGCTATGCAAAAGTGATCAATTTATCAGAAGAAAATGAGCCGGATATTTTCAGAGCGATCAAAAAAGGAGCGCTTTTAGAAAATGTGGTATTCAAAGCAGGAACAAACGAAGTTGATTATGACGACGTTTCAATCACACAAAATACACGTGTAAGTTATCCAATTACACATATCGATAATATTCAGCCGGGATCTATTGGACATAATCCTAAAAATATATTTTTCTTAACGGCAGATTCTTTCGGAATTTTGCCTCCAATCTCTAAACTTACTCCAGGTCAGGCTGCTTACCATTTTATCTCAGGATATACGGCAAAAGTAGCAGGTACAGAAGCTGGAGTTACAGAACCACAACCTAATTTCTCAGCTTGTTTTGGTGCACCATTCATGCCTTTGCATCCAACTCGTTATGCAGAAATGTTAACTCAAAAAATGAAAGAGGCTGGTGTAAAAGTTTGGTTGATAAACACTGGTTGGACTGGTGGTGCTTACGGAACCGGATCGCGTATGAAGTTAAAATATACTCGTGCCATGATTACCGCAGCATTAAGAGGAGAATTAGACAATGTAGATTACGAAAACCACGAAGTATTTGGAATCGCAAAACCTCAATCTTGTCCTAATGTTCCATCTGAAATTTTAAATCCACGTAATACTTGGGAAGATCCTGCGTTATATGATCAGAAAGCAATCGAATTAGCTCAGAAATTCAAAGCTAATTTCGCCAAATTCGAAGAGTTTGCCAATGCTGAAATTTTAGCGGGAGCGCCTAGAGGGTAGATTTATGATTTTAGACTTTAGATTTTAGATTTATGATTGAAGAAACTGGAATCAAGATTTTAGAATATATTTAATTGTTAATTCAAACTAAAAAAGCTGTTCATTACGAACAGCTTTTTTTTATGATTTTTGGATTTTTAGATTTTTGGATTGAAAAGATTGAAGAATTGAAAGATTGGAGGATTGAAATAATTAATTTGATTAAGTAAATCAACAACAAATCATCAAAAATTAACCGATTACACGATTACACGATTCAACAATAAACGATCAACAACAAACAATAAACCGATTACACGATTCAACAAATCAACAATTAAACTATCTCTTCGCTTCGTCAATTCGTTTTTGGATCAAGTCCCAAGCGTAGTAGTGAAAAGTCATTCCGTTGCTCATGGCTACGAAAAGTCCGTTTTTGTAAGCTCCGCCTAAATTGATGCTTGTTACATCTGCACCGTCGCATTCGATTGTTGAGGTTGGGATTTCAGCCAATAAAGGGTACTCATTCGGATTGCCTTTTGCTCCTTCTCTCGGGTAAACCATAAACGTATTCGCTTGCTGGTTGGACACTAAAATATATCCGGTAGAATCTGTTGCTTTGTAAATTGCAATTCCTTCATTGTCTGCCTTAAAGCCCGTTTTTCCGAAAATAGCCAATTCTTTATTATCGTTTAAAGCAGGATCAGCTTTGTATTTTCTGATACCAAATTGCTCGTCACAATATAAAACAGTTCCTAATTCGTTATCAACTGCAATAGCTTCGATTTCTTTCTTTCCGCTGTACGCACCAAACTTTCGAACCACTTTTGCAGTAGCAAATTTACCTTCAGCAGAAAGTTCGTATTGCCATAAATAAGTTCCCGAAGGTCCTGATTTACGTCCTACGATAGCAAATATTTTCTTGTCACTTGGACGTGTGTAAAGTGCAATTCCCATTGGATCACGTAATTCTTCACCATCAAAAACAGAAATTCCGCCATTATCAATTGCTTTTAGATCCGGCAGACTAAAAATTCTAATCTTATTGTTCTCACGTTCCGTTGTTACCGCAACATCAACTTTTTTTCCGTCGATGATTAAACCGTAAGCGATATCAACATTGTTAGGTCTTTTTAAAACTTCCGATTTTGCAACAATTTTTCCTTGCAGGTCAAAAGCATACAAACCGCCGTCAGTATCTTTATCTGTTCCTACGATAATACTTTTAGAAGTATCAGTTGGGTGAATCCAGATAGAAGGATCATCCGTATCATGCGGAAGCGCTTCGGTTACTGTTGTAGGTTTTACGGCATTTGGAGCAACAGGAGCTAATTTATCGTCTTTACAGGCAGTGAATAAAACACCGGCAATTAGTAAAGCAAGTATCGAATTATTTTTCATTATGATTTTCATTTAAATAAAATTAGACAGAACCGTTACGTTCTGTCTAATTTAAGGATTTTATAATTGATTTATTACAAGTCAAACTTCAAACCAAAATTGTATCTGGCCTGGTAGTATTCTGCTTGCTTAGTATGCGCTGCTACACCTTGGTAGTAACGTAATGGTTGGTTGGTTAAGTTGTTGGCTTCGGCAAAAACGCGAAGGTGAGACGTAATTTTATAAGACGCATTTGCATCTAAGAAAAATTGTTTGTCATAAAAACTGTCTTTATAAGACTCAGAACCTAATTCATCTAAATAATCAGATGTAAAGTTGGTTGAGATTCTAGCAGAAAAACGTTTGTTTTCCCAAGATAATGATCCGTTAAACATGTGTGGTGCTGTTCCCGGAAGACTAATGTTTTTTCTTTCGTTTCCGTCTTCGTCAGCAATTCCTTTTGCTTTCGATTTTGTATGCGTATAGTTTAAATAGATACCAAATCCTTTTAAGAATTTACCAGGAAGAAAATCTAACTGACGTTGAATCGCAACCTCAAAACCGTAAACATTAACCTGATCTCCGTTTCTTGATTGTAAGAACGACCAGTTTTCACCAGCTGGAATTGGGTTAGACTGATTAGGGAAATCAGCAGCAAATTTTGCATCTGTATACTGATTATCGCTATAGTTGTAAATGAAATCGTTTAATGTTTTGTAGAAAACACCTCCGGAAATTAATCCAACAGATTTAAAGTAATTCTCCGCCATGAAATCATAGTTGTATGCATACGTAACATCAAGTGCAGGATTTCCGGCAGTGATTTCTTTATCAGCAGAAATGTTGTTTACATAAGGTGCTAATGCGTAGTAATTTGGTCTTGCTAAAGCCGTTGTAGCAGCAGCTCTTAAAACTAAATCTTTTGTTGCGTTGTATTGAAAAGAAACACTTGGTAATAAATTAGTATAAGAGTTTTTGTTGTTGATTGTGCTTTCTAATTCTTCTTCATCTAATACACGATTTCCGGTATAATCGATTTGCGTATTTTCAACACGGAAACCTAAAACCATAGATAATTTATCTGTAAAATCCTGATCCCATCTTACATAAGCAGCATAAATACTTTCTTTAGCGTTATAGTTTACCGCTAAATATTCTGCAGCATCAGCTTCTTTTTCGAATAAGGCAGCATTGTTCAAATCAAGATTTCCTAAATAACTTGACGATACAAAAGTTCCCGGAACATATTTATTTCCCGGATTAAAGTTTTTTCCATCAAAGAAACTAGTCGGAACACCAGATAATAGTTCCATTCCGTCGTTGATTGGGCTGTAAGAAAAGAAGTTGTTGTTCCTTTCTTTTTCTTTTAAACGAAGTCTAAGTCCAGTTCTGATTCTACCTTTTTGAGAAGGAATTACAGTAAACGGAATACGTATATTTACTTTCGCACCAAATTCGCTTTCGCTTGTTTCATCTGTATTTTCAGTAATAGAGTTAAGCTCAAACTGATCAGCAGCTTCGCCTGTAGTTGTAATTAATGGGAATCTGATATCAGACAAATCCTGAGTCATTTCCAATCCTTTTTGACGGTATTCTGTATAACGTTCTCCCGGACGGTATTCTCTTGCTTTAGCGTAATTTGCAGACCAGTCTAAATCTAGTTTAGAATTGATTAAATGCTCTCCGCGAATCGAATAGTTTTGAACACGCTGATCTTCTAATCTTCTTCCTTTGTTTCTGTTATTGTCAATCCCGCCTTTTGTCTGACGTTTTACACGACCTTCGAAGCCAGTAATGTTTTCACCATCGTAAATCGCTTCGATATCATCGTATGTAGTTCTAAAACGGTTTTCTCTGTCATCTCTCCAATTGTAGATGGCATTGGCAAAAATAGAGTTGTTCTCGTTGAATTTATAATCTAAAGCAATAGATCCACTACGACGGATACGTTGTACTTCGTATTTTCTAATTTCAGAAGCCTGTAAAAATTCATTTCCAAATTCATCCTTTACCCATTCGTTTTCGATGTTATCAGAACCATAATCTACATTGTTGTAAGATCCGCTGAAAACAGCACCTAATTTGTTGTCAAAAAAACGATTTCCGTATACTAATCCTGCTGTGTAAGAAGCATTTTCGCGAATTGGCAAATAACCTCCTGCAAGTGTTGCAGAAATTCTTTCTCCGTTTGGCGTTGCTCTTGTAACTAAGTTTACAGAACCTCCAATAGCATCAGCATCCATGTCTGATGTTAAGGTTTTGTTTACTTCAATAGTGGAAATCATGTCAGATGGAATCAAATCCATTTGTACGTTTCTGTTATCACCTTCTGCAGATGGAATACGATCCCCATTTAACGTTACAGAGTTCAATGATGGCGCTAAACCTCTAATGATAATATTACGTGCTTCACCCTGATCATTTTGCATCGTAATACCTGGAACACGTTTTAAAGCGTCTCCAACATTGGCATCAGGAAAACGACCAACCTGGTCAGACGAAATTACGTTTCCTATATTTTTGTTGTTTTTCTGTTGATTCAAAGCTTTTGCCTGACCTTTTAAGATATCTCCAACAACAACTTCATTCAATTCTGTTCCTGACGTTTTCAAAGAAAAGTCAAGTACATTATTCTTTCCTTCAGCTACTGTAATTTCATGCGTTACGGCAGTGTATCCTATATATTTTACCTGAACCTGGTAAGTTCCCGGGTTAATGTTAAGTAATTCGAAACGTCCAGTGTAGTCTGAAACGCTGTATTTGTTCTCTCCAACAATTTGTACCATTGCTCCCGGCAAAGGCATTTTGTCATCTATATCTAACACTTTTCCTGATATAATACCTTTCTGGGCATAACCTGAAAAAGCTAATAGCACGAAAGCGATTATTAGATAAATTTTTTTCATTGTGTTTTAAGTTTTGGGTTCGGTTGCGAAACTAGAACCTTTGTATTACTAAAACCCGTAAAAAAAATTAACATAACGTTATGATTGTCCTTTAAATACTGAAACTTATTAATGCTTAGGTAACATCTTAGGTGCAAATATTTGATTGCCAATTGAAAACAAACCTGATAATTATGTTAGAATTAAAAATTTGGCGTTAAATTTGCCTTATCAATCACAATCAAAAATCATCAATCATGTTAAAACAATTTTTTATTTTATGCTCCGGGGCAGATCGCGATCTACTCGAGAGCTGTTCAGAAGGCGAACAAACCAAATATGTTGGTATTGGTGCCACCGTTTTTTTTACTGCTGTTATGGCTTTTTTAGCCAGTGCGTATGCGCTTTTTACTGTTTTCGACTCTGTTTATCCTGCTTTAATTTTTGGTTTTGTATGGAGTTTACTGATCTTTAACTTAGACCGTTTTATTGTTTCGACAATCAAAAAAAGGGATCGCTTTTTAGACGAATTACTTCAGGCAACTCCGCGAATTATGTTAGCGGTTATTATTGCTATTGTAATTTCGAAGCCTTTAGAAATTAAAATTTTTGAAAAAGAAATCAATACCGTTTTGTTGAAAGAAAAAAATGAGATGGAATTGGCGAATAAAAAGCAGGTTGGAAATTACTTTAAATCAGATTTAGACAAAAACAAGGCTGAAATTACTGCTTTGAAAAACGATATTCTGAAAAAAGAAAAAGAAGTAAACGATCTGTACACCACTTACATTACAGAAGCAGAAGGTACAAAAGGAACACAAAGATTAGGAAAAGGTCCTGTTTATAAAGAGAAACGTGATAAACACGATGCTGCCTTAAAAGAACTGCAAGCTTTAAAAACAACCAATGAAGCTAAGATTGCGGAGAAAGAAAAAATCGCAAAACAATTTCAGGCAGATTTAGATAAAAAAGTTTCGCAATCACAGCCCATTATTGAAGGTTTTGATGGTTTAATGGCACGTATTAATGCATTAGATAAATTGCCTTGGCTGCCATCATTCTTTATTATGCTTTTGTTTCTGGCTATCGAAACATCGCCAATTATTGCAAAGCTTTTAGCTGCAAAAGGAGAATTCGATTTCAAACAAGAAGAAGCAGAAACGGCAATGAAAGCCACATTGCTGCAAAACAAATACCAACGTGAACTGCTTGTAAAAACCAGCGCTTCAATGCACGATAAAGTATACGCTGATATTGCCGAAGATAAAAATCTTTACGACCTGCAACGCCGAAAAGCAATCGAATTATTAGAACTGCAAGCACATAATTTTGTCGAAAAACAGAAGGCTACTTTTTGAAAGTCCTAAAGTTTGAAAGTCGAAAGTCAAAAGTCTTGACTCTGTAAAATAAGAAAGCCAGAATAGTATTTTCTATTTCTGGCTTTCTCTTTTCTATTTCTTTCGACTTTAAGACTTTCGACTTTCGACTAAAATTTACATGTAGCTTAGGATTTCTTTTTTGAAAGCGTCGTATTCGCCTTGCATGATTAATCCGTTGTCTAAAAGTTTTTTGTAGTTCTGTAATTTATCAAAAAGTTCTTCTTTAGATAATTCGCTTAATTTGCGATCTCCAGATGCAGGCTGCGCTGGTGCTTGCTGAATTGGCTCAAAAGTTTCCGTGTAAGCAGGAGTAGTTGCAGGTAAGATTTCTGCAAAGCTCGTTACTTCTTCCGTTTCCATTTCTTCAACTTCTTCTTCCTCTTCAACCTCTTCTTCAATAGTTTGAACAGGTTCTGCAACAGGTGTTTCAGTAACAACAGGATTTTTAAGTAAATCTAATTGTTCTTTAGCATAAGTATAAATTTTTCTGGCTTGAGTTTTAGGAATATAATCAATAGAGATTGATAAATCGGTATTCGTATTAAATGAAAACTCAGAACCCAAAATGTTTTCTTTCACAAAAGTGGCAGCAATATCATCCCACGTGTAATCTGTAAAATCCATAGAAAGACCTAAGTTTTTTGGTTTACAGATAATAATACGTTTATTGGTTAAGATAATGCTATCCGGAAAAACATTAATTGCAGGTTTTTTTTGCACAGCAATATAGCCAACTTCTTCATTTTTCATCAATAAATCATTGAATTTCGAAGTGATTTTTTCAATTGCTTTGGGATCTTGTTCTTCGTTTAGAAATTTTTTAAATTGTTCTTTCATAGTGTATAAGTTGCTAAGTTGCAAAGTAACCGGGTTGCTAATTTTTTTGTCTTACGGTGCAAATGTAATCCTAATTTTCTAATTCAATAATTTCATTCTGAATTTTCTTTGTCAAACTTTTGAACACCAATTCGTACGAATGATCAATGAGCTCTTTTACTAAAGAAACAGGTAAATTTCCGTGCAAAGACACTGTATTCCAGTGTACTTTATTCATGTGAAAACCGGGTTTTATTTCGTCATATTCACCTCTGAGTTCCTGAGCACGTTCGGGATCACATTTTAAATTTACAGAAGCTTCATTCTTTTCCCATTGCGACAAAGAAGAAAGAGCAAATAGTTTTCCGCCTACTTTAAACACCAAAGTATCTTCATCAAAAGGAAAATGTTCGCTGACACCCTTTTTAGAAAGACAATATTCGTAATACGTTTCTAAATTCATTTCTTTTTCTATTTACCAATTTCACCTAAATGTGTATACTTAAATCCGGTTTCATATTTTAACCCATAACCAAAAGCTCTGTCCATTGCTGAATGCGCCAATAAAATTATGCCAATTAATTGTAACACTTCAATTTTTAGAAAACATCCTGCCAGATATACTAAAATAGCAAGTCCTTTATGGTGAAATACATTATACGAAAAGGCACCCGCTTTATTGCTGATTACATAACCAAGCATCGAGAAATCCGGTACCAAAATAAGCACTAAAAACCACCACCATTGATAATTCAAAAGGCTGAATAAATAAATGCCGAGTAAAAATAATCCTAATTCTTCGAGCTTAATAACTGTTTTCATGTGTTGTTTAGTTTTGGGGTATTTATTTAATTTTTTTCTCCATCATTTTCTCGGGATGTTCCAAAGCAGTGAATTCAAATTTTTGATATAAAAAATGAGCATCGGTAGTAGCTAACCTCCATACTTTTAAATTTTTTAGGGAAGGTTCGTTCATCATGTGTTCGATCAAAACAGATGAATATCCTTTTCCTCGCTGTTCTTCGGTTATAAAAACATCCATTACATATCCAAAAACAACATAATCAGTAATAACCCGTGCAAAACCAATTTGTTTGTCGTTCAGGTAAATTCCAAAACAAACAGAAGCCTCAATTGTCGTTAGAACCTCTTCTGTTGTTCGCGGAGCAGCCCAATAAATGTCTTTAAGAAAGTGCTGAATAAACGGAATATCAAGTTTGGTTTTATCGGTAGAAACGGTGATCATGTTGATTTTAGATTTCTGATTTTAGATTTTAGATTTTTTTGCAGCTTGAAGAATGTATAACTATACTAATTTTTAGATTTCTGATTTTAAATTTTTTTTGCAACTTAAAGAATCTAAAATCTAAAGTCTAAAATCTGCAATTTTATAGATAACTGGTTTGCTTGGACTTGCATCATTTTCAAACGAAGCAATTTGTAAATTCAACAAATAAATACCATTCTCAATTTCCGGAGCTACAAAAATCATTTCGGTTATGGTGGCTTTTAATCGCGCATCAGGATTTAGATTTACAGTATCTTTTACATTCCAAAAAGCTTTGTGTGCCAATAGTTTTCCTTCGTCATGTTCTTTGTCTACACTTGGCAAATCAATTAAAAGATGTTGAATTTCGCTTTCGCGGATGAAAACTGCAGCTTCTTCAGATAAGTAAGGCGGATTTGTATTAGAGTATTTTCTAGACTTCTTATCGTGTTCATTAGGAAGTGTCCTGATAATAAGAGCCGTTGGTTTCGTGTTTTGCAATGCATTAGAAAATTGCATTGCTTTTTCAATCTGACTTTTTATAATAACCAGATCATCGTCAATTTTTTCAGGCTCAACAGTAATTAATACGGCAAAAAAGAAAAACTGTTTTAAGCTGTCATTTATGCTGTAAAACGCATTTGTAATGTGTCCTAAACATTCGGTATGTGTTCCGTGTCCGTGAGGATTAAAAAAAATATTATTGAAGTTGGTCGACGATTTTCCTTCTGAAACCTTTCCAATCCAATCACCAAAGACTACAGGTTCAATAACCGGTTTTTCGATGTACCAGGCAATCGGATTTTCGTCTGTATTCGTTAATGGAATAGAAATGTCAATGGGTTTTGACAAATCGATCTCACAGTTGTTGATTTTTGCTAACACAAATTACAATTTTATGCCTTCGGGCTAATTTTACTCTTCCAAATTTAAGTAAAAGAGATCACTTGCAATTCCATCTGTTAAAAATTTTCCTTTTGGAGTTGGTTTTAGAATATTGTTTTCGATAGAAAGTAAATCATCGTTTAAGAATTTTTGACTTTGTTTGTTTAAATACGCTAGGTAATCCGAACCAAACTCAGTTTCAATTCTTTCTAATGAAACGCCCCAAATGGTTCGTAATCCTGTCATAATGTATTCGTTATAACGGTCTGAGAGTGTCAGTGTTTCAGTTTCTATAGGTAGAATATCTTCCTGAATAGATTTTAAGTAAAGGGAATTATTGGCTATATTCCATCCTCTTTTTTCACCATCATAGCTGTGTGCCGAAGGTCCAATTCCGATGTATTTTTTGCCTAACCAATACGCAGAATTGTTTTTAGAGAAATAACCTTCTTTCCCAAAATTGGATAATTCGTAATGAATAAAACCGTTTTGTTGAAGTGTTTCAACCAAAATCATAAAGTGATTTGAAGCTACTTCGTCTTGTGGTTCAGCAATTTTACCGGTATCAATTAGTTTTTTCAGCGCCGTTTTAGGTTCTATCGTCAAAGCATAACTTGAGATATGTGGAATGCCAAATGACAAAGCTGTTTCAATATTTTTCTTCCACATTTCGTCAGTCAATCCCGGGATTCCGTAAATTAAATCGAGCGAAATATTATCGAAATATTTGGTCGCTTCTGTAAGACAGTTTTTGGCTTCCGCCGAATTATGTGCGCGATTCATCATCTTCAAATCTTCTTCATAAAAAGATTGAATTCCAATGCTTAATCGGTTTATTGGACTTTTAGATAACTCCAAGATTCGTTCCGCAGATAAATCATCCGGATTGGCTTCGAGCGTGATTTCCGGATTTTCAATTACATCGTAATTCTTGTAAACTTCAGCAATTAAGAAGTTTATTTCGTCATTCGTTAGAACAGAAGGTGTTCCTCCGCCAAAATAAATGGTTTCAATTTTGTTGCCTATTTTATTTGTACCAGCAACTTCAAACTCATTTTTACGCGTAGCAATTTCTTTGGCTAAAGCCAAAACCATCTCATCTTTCTTTTTCATAGAAGTCGAAAAATGAAAGTCACAATAATGACAAGCCTGCTTGCAGAAAGGAATGTGAATGTAGATGCCGCTCATTTTTTTTAGTCTAAATCATGACGTTCTTTAAATACACCATCTGTTATGACTATTTTTTCATTAGTAATAGGATCTGTGGCTGTTAGTGAAAAAGTACCAACTATATATTGATTATTTACTTCAGTAATTTCGAGTGTGCCTGTTGAAATAAATTCATTTGGCCCAATATAATAACTTTCCGGCCCAATACTATTGGGATAATATCTTAAAAAATTGACGGTAAAATCTTTAGAGATGTCTGAGTTTTTATTAAAAGTATATTTCCCAATTTTGCGAGTTCCCTTAGGAAAAACAATATTTATGCTATATTCATTGTCTCCATTAATATTTAAGATATGACTTTTTTCGCTTTCAAAAGATGTCCATATGTAACCTAATCCTCTCCAGTTTTGTCCATTTATCTTCATTGTAGTTCCATAAGTTTTCCTAGAATTTAAAGGGTTTTTATCAGAGTAAAAAAGAGATATTGAACCATTTAATTTCTTGTTATATTCATAGATTTGATGATTATAATGTTCGTATAGATTTCCATTAAAGTTTACTTTTATCTTTTTATTTACTTCATCAATATTTTCAATATTGAATTTAAAGAGGTTTTTTGAAAAGTAAAAGGGAGAATATAAGAAATCCTTAAGTGTATTGTCATAAATTGTTGCTGTTAATAAAGTGCCGTCTTTATGAAAATAAAAGGATAGCCCATTTGCTATATTACTTGTAGATGTTGGCTGTGGAAAATCATTAATATCGCCAATTGAAAAATAATCACCATCTCGTACAGCTTTTAAACTTGCAAATTCTAATGGAGTATCATTAAAATTGATTTTATATTCTACAGTTTCATTTTCTTTATTATTTTCATTGTTATCTGAATCAGAAGTACAAGAAGTAAAAAATGCTGAAAGTATTAAGTAGATAATTAGATTTACTTTTTCCATTGATGTATAGTATATTAATTTTTTTAATAAGATAAGTATTTATTTTTTAATTCTTTCCTCGTTCTGTTTTACAAATGCATCCCAGCCACTATAACTTTTCCCGGCAACGATTTTTCCGGAATTAAAGAAATGACAAACTGCTGCTGCCAAACCATCTGTTGAATCGAGATTTTTAGGTAATTCTTTTAAGCCTAAAAGCTGTTGTAGCATTTTTGCTACTTGTTCTTTACTGGCGTTTCCATTTCCAGTAATCGCCATTTTGATCTTTTTAGGCTCATATTCTGTAATCGGAATATCTCTCGAAAGTCCGGCTGCCATTGCAACACCTTGTGCGCGTCCTAATTTTAGCATCGACTGAACGTTTTTACCAAAGAAAGGAGCTTCGATTGCGATTTCGTCCGGATGATGCGTTTCGATTAATTCTATTGTGCGTTCAAAAATGAGTTTTAGTTTTTGATAATGATTATCGTATTTTGAAAGCTGTAACTCGTTAAGCTGCAGAAATTCCATTTTTTTGTTAACGACTTTAATCAATCCGAAACCCATAATCGTGGTTCCAGGGTCAATACCTAATATGATGCGTTCTTTTGTCAAGTTTATTTTTGTTTCAGGTTTACTTCGTGTGTTGGAGTATAGTCCTTAAGCGAAGTTTCAAGTTGCTTTTTTTTGAAAAAACGAATTGTAATTTTCAAATTGTCACGTATTCAAATTGATTACTTTTGCAGCATGATTTCAATTCCTCACAAAGCTAAACAATTCCTTGTTCTTCTGGTCAAACTTTTGATTGTAGGTGGCGCATTTTATTTTATTTACAATCAGCTGGCTAATAACGATCAGCTTAATTGGCAGAAGTTTATTGTTTTATTTCGTAAAAATCAATCGGTTTTAGGAATTGGATTTATTTTATTGCTGAGTGTTTTGAATCGTTATTTTGAGATTTTAAAATGGCAGAATCTAGCCAGTTTACTTCGTGAGATTTCTTTAGGAGAAGCTACAAAACAGGTTTTAGCCGCTTTAACGGCTGGTATTTTTACACCAAATGGAGTAGGAGAGTATGCCGGAAAAGCACTTTATTATCCTAAATCAGAGGCTAAACAAGTCGTTTTTTTGAATTTGATCTGCAACGGAATTCAAATGATCTTAACGGTAGTTTTTGGAATTATTGGTTTGTTGTATTTTAATGCGGCATTTCATGTAATTTCTACCAGAACGGTTCTGATATTAATTGGAGGTTTAGTAGCGTTTTTGGGTGTTTTATTTTCTTTGAAGAAGATAACAATCAAAGGGTATTCGATCGAAAAATTATTGTTTAAAATTAATGAAATTCCGAAAGCAACACATCGCAAAAATATACTCTTAGGGATTTTACGCTACACCGTTTTTTCACACCAATATTATTTTTTGTTTTTGGCTTTTGATGTCGATTTACCTTATGTTACGCTTATCACAACAATTGCTGTGGTATACTTTTTAGCCTCATCATTACCCACTTTTCAGTTTTTAGACTTCGCAGTTAAGGGAAGTGTAGCTATTTATTTCTTCGGAATGTTGGGCGTAAACGAATGGATTGTTGTTTTTATAAGTACACTAATGTGGTTTCTTAATGTGGTGTTGCCTGTAGTAATTGGTGCTTATTATGTGCTGAATTTCAAAACAAAACAAGTAGAATGAGTTTGGTTCTCTATGTCATATTAGCCTTTTATCTAATTAATATTGCATTGCTTATTTATGGCTTTTTTAGAATAAAGAACTTTTATACAACAGATTTAACGCCTCAAACTAATTTTACGATTATCGTTCCATTTCGGAATGAAGCTGATAATCTGCCGAATCTTTTACTTAGTTTTTCGGCACTTCATTATCCCAATGCTTTATTTGAAGTAATTCTTGTAGATGATAGTTCTACAGAGAAAATTTCTTTTTCGGGTTTCAAGTTTAAGGTTTCGGTTATTGATTCTGTTCGTATTTCTAATTCGCCTAAAAAAGACGCGATTACAACCGCAATGCAACACGTAAAAACGGATTGGGTTATTACTACCGATGCCGATTGTATGGTGCCCAAAAACTGGCTTAAAACTTTTGATCAATATATTCAGCAAAATAAGGTTGCTATGTTGGCAGGAGCTGTTACTTATAATGGTAATTCTTCTTTTCTGGATTCTTTTCAACAATTGGATCTAACGAGTTTACAGGGAGCTACAATTGGTAGTTTTGGATTAGGTAAAGCCTTTATGTGCAATGGCGCTAATTTGGCTTATACCAAAGAATTATTCGATCAGCTAAACGGATTTGAAGGAAATGATAAAATTGCCAGCGGAGATGACGTTTTCTTATTGCAAAAAGCAGTTGATTTAGTTCCCGATCAAGTACATTACTTAAAAGCTAAAGAAGCAGTTGTAGCGACAAAACCAACAAAAGATTGGAGATCATTATTTCATCAGCGCGTGCGATGGGCAGCCAAGACAGGTTCTTACCAAAGTCTTTACGGCAAATATCTTGGCGTAACTGTTTTTTTGGGCAATCTTAATTTTGTAATAGGATTTTTGCTTTCTGTATTCGGGATAATAGAACTGCAAAATTTTGTCGTGTTCGCTTTACTGAAATTCTTTTTTGACTTTGTACTTTTAAATTATACAAATGATTTTTTGACTAATAACAGAATAAAAAGCTTGGTCTTGAGTAGCTTGTGGTATCCTTTTTTTAGTACTTCGGTTGCTTTGTACAGCTTATTTGGTTCGTATGAATGGAAAAACAGGCGTTTTGTTAAATAAGCAAAACGAAGTCAGGAAATTCAATATTATTTTTTGCTTCTCTCTTTAACAATGATTGGTAAGAGAAATTGAGTTCTAACCGGAATTCCGCGTTTGATAGCCGGATTTACTTTTGGAAAATCAACTAAACGAGCATGTAAAATGCTGTCTACTTTAGTTTTATCATAACCTACAGAATCTTCAGGAAATAAAGGTTCAAATAACAGTACGGCATTTGGAAAAACAGTTACTTTAAGGTTAATTGTATCCAATTTAGGATATAACATCGAAAGCGTATCAACACTTAATTTATCTTCGATAACTTTTGTCATCACTTCGAAAAAACATTGCTGACGCTGTTTTTTATCGCTAATTTTTTCGCAATTTTCAACAGATGGAAATTCATCAACTTCTTTCCAGTTAATCGCTTTTAATTCTTTTTGGAGTAACTCTTTTTCAGAAGGAATTTGCTTCTCAAAATATTGACAAGAATTTAAAAATAGGAAAACTGAAAAAAGAAAAAAATGCTTCAAGAGTATGGTTTTGAATGAGTGATTAAATAAAGTATAAAAGTACAATTATTTTATTTGAGATTGTTTCTATTAGCGATATTCTTCACGGTTTTTTAAAGTTAGAAACTAATACTTTTTCTTAGTACTTTTATATACCTTATCCTGAATCAAATTGTAAAATACATGAGCTGCTAATTCTTTGAATATTGAGGCTTATGGTTTTGATTAACAGGTTTGTAATGTTTTAATTGAAGAAAACGGTTGTATGGATTTATTATTGTTGATACTGGGCTTTATTTGTGTTATTGTGGGGATATTCGGGAGTTTTCTACCTGTTTTACCTGGTCTGTCGGCTTGTTGGGTTGGCTTATTGTTGCTGTATTTAACGAAAGCGGTAGAAAACAATTATTGGGTTTTGGGAATCACTCTTGTAATTACGATTGTTATAACCGTGTTGGATTATATAATTCCGTCTAAAGGAACTAAAAAATTTGGAGGCAGTTCGTATGGCGTTTGGGGAACTAATATTGGTTTGATAGTTGGAATTTTTGCTCCAATTCCGTTTGGTGTTATTATCGGTCCTTTTGTTGGAGCTTTAATAGGAGAATTAATTTATGATTCAAAAAATCATAGTCGTGCAATAAAAGCGGCCACAGGTTCGTTACTCGGATTTTTGGCTTCAAGCTTCATAAATTTCATGTTTTGTATTATTTTTCTTGGGATATTCGTTACTATTGTCTGGCAGAACAAAAGTATGCTATTCTAAATGTTAAATTATCCTTTAAGCATTTTCTTATTTTTTCATTTTTTATTAAAATTTTTTATTTTTTTTTAACTTTATTTTTTAGTATATGAAGTACTGTGTTTATTGATATTTTTGAATTTTACGGTTAAACAAGTGTTAAATATAACATTTTGTTTATAATATCTTTTTTGGAAGTGTTGATATATTTTATATTTTTATCCGGATAAACGTTGAAAAAGCCCACTTCATCGGTTATTTTGAATTGATTTAAATAATTCTAAATATTTTATGTTATGACTCCAAACCTACAAATCGAATTGAGACGTTTTATTTCTTCTAATGTTGTCTCTAAGTTAAACAAATTTTATTTTGAAAATGATGCTCTTTTAATAAAGGGAATTGATGTTTCGATAGGAACCGTTTTAATGGGTTTGTACAATAGGGCAGAGGAGTCGGAGTTTTATACTAACATAATTTCTTTCGTTCAGACTGATTCTACATTTTATCAGGAAGTCGATTTTACTGCAGGCAGAATTTTATCAGTAGATGATTGTTATCGTATAGAAGGAAACGATATTCTAAAAGAAATTTTCAGCAACAAAAAAGGAAGAATTTCAGAAATGATTTCTAATGAAGTTGGAATTAAAAGTGAAACAGCCAGAGAAATCCTTAACTTTTCTGCATTATTAGTGATCTCTTATCTTAAAAACAACAGTCAATTATTAGATAGTTTGAAGTTGTTGTTAGAAGAACAAAAAAGAGACATTCTGAACAGCATTCCTCCCGGAATCAAAATCATCCTTGGGTTTAATTGTCATGAAGTGGTTGAAGATAAAAACCAGGCTAATTTAGGAAGATCGATCTTCACGCTTTTTGGACACAATTTTTTTTAACCTTTTTCAAAAGAAAAACAGCTGAATAAAAAAAATCCCATTTTACAAAAGTAAAACAGGATTTATAGCAGTTAATTTGTAGCGTTTTATACGTTTTTCAAATTAATGATTTCTTGTTCTGTAAGAAAACGCCAGTTACCTCTTGGTAAATTCTTTTTGGTTAAACCAGCAAAAGAAACACGGTCAATACGTAAAACATCATAGTCAAAGCTTTCGAAAATAGCACGAACTACTTTTACATTAGACGAACGTAATTTAAGGCCAACTTCACTTTTCGGTTCATTGTCGATGTAGCTTACTTCTTCTACAAAAACACGGTGTCCGTCAAGAACTAAACCTTTGCTTATTTTTTCTAAATCCTCAAATTTTAGATTTTTATCTAAAGAAACCTGATAGATTTTTGATGATTTTTGACTCGGTAAAGTAAATTTACGAATCATATCTGTATCATTTGTGAATAATAACAAACCTGTAGTGTTCTTGTCCATTCTTCCAATTGGAGCAATTTTAGATGTAGTAGAGCCACGAACAAGTTCAAGAACGTTACGGTATTCCTGACCTTCGTCAAGAGCTGTTGTAAAGTTTTTAGGCTTATTTAATAAAATGTATTCTTTCTTTTCAGGAGTCAAAACAACACCGTCAAAGTTAATAACATCATTCAATTTTACTAAATATCCCATTTCAGTTACCGGAACGCCATTTACTTTTACGTTTCCAGACTGAATGTATATATCGGCATCACGACGCGAGCACACCCCTGAATTGGAGATGTATTTGTTCAGACGAATTTCGTCTGCAGCTTTTTGTCTTTTTGGAGCCTGATTCTGTTTTTTAATTATTTGCGCCTTTTCTTCTTCAGCGGCTTTAACAGCTGGCTTCACTTTTTTAGGCCCTTGAGCACGCTTTTGCATGGCAGGTTTTGGCTTGTTAGAGTTTGGTCTAGAGCTATTTGGTCGTGAACCGCCTCTTTTATTATTGCCTTCCTTATTGTTCATAAATTCTGTAATTTGTGCAAAGATAGTTTATTCTTGCTAAATAATCTTAAGTTGATTGTTCTTAGATTAATAGCTATGATTTTTTTGATTTTAGAAACTGAATTTCAACTGTTTTTTACATCTATTTCAGTTAACTATTTGAGAATGACAGCTAAGCTTTTAAAAGTAAATTCTTTCCGTGCCATAGTACACTCGGATTAATCAATACAATGCAAAAGACTCCGGAAACAATAAGAAACTTCAATACATTATGAAGACGTAAATAATGTTCTTTTGAGTCCGATTTCCAGAGGTAAATCAATGAAAAGATTAATACCATCAAACAAACGTAAAAATAGATATCCATGTAGCCTACGTCGTAAATATTTATTAAAATATATACCGGAAGTATTGTTAGAATTGTTAGTCCGGTTATGATTCGTTTAGAAATGGTTTCATTGTAAAGTATAGGAATGGTTTGATAGTCGTTTGCCAAATCTCCTTTTAGATTTTCTAAGTCTTTAATCATTTCGCGAATGAGTAATAATAGAAACAAAAACATAGCGTGTGCTGATATAACAGCAAAATGACTTGTATGGTTTTCCAGTTCTTCAAATAAAATTTTATTGTAAAAATAAAGCAGGATAGCAAAAAAAGGAACAACCGCGAGTAGAGCAGAAGTTAAGTTCCCCACGATAACATACTTTTTTATTTTGTGAGAGTAAAACCAAATAAGGAAAATATAACAGGAGAAAAATAAAAAAGCGCGCCATGAAACTATCAATGCTAATAAAACAGCTAAAAAATTAAGGCTAAAGTATACAGATAGTTTTGTTTTCTGGCTCACCAATCTGTCCAGCATAGATTTTGTCGGTCTGTTGATTAAATCTTTCTGACTATCATAAAAGTTGTTGATGATATAACCGGAAGCAATGGTTATGGCAGAAGCAAACACAATTAAAAACAATTTAAAATCCAATAAAATATCCAAAGCTCTTTTATCCGGAGCAAGTATAAAAATGGCAGATAAGTATTGTGCCAAAATAATGATCGGGATGTTATAGCCTCTCACCACAGAGAACAAACTAACAATTTTCATTACTAAAAGTTTGTGCTGTCTGCTTAACATTTTTTGATTTGGGTTTTTAAATGAGAGCGTAATTTAAGATTTTTAAATTGAGAATCAGAACTCTTAAAGTTTATTTTATGATTTTTTATTGAGTAGCTAGTCTAATTTTCTGACACAAATAAAGCTTCTACAGTTATGACTTTAGCTTCTTTACTACAAAAATATTAGGTTTATTTCATCAGCTTTTTTTTGCTTCTGTTTTATAAAAATGCAAAAAAACGCAGTCTGTACTACTTAATATAGATCAGAAAAGATTTGTGATAAATTTTTAGAACCTTAAAATTGATAAACGACCTCTAATTTGTAGTCTTTCAAAGATGCTTTAGCACGCTCTAAATCTTCTGTAAAGCCTAGGATATAGCCTCCGCCTCCAGAACCACAAAGTTTAAGATAGTAGTCATTAGTGTCAATTCCGTTTTGCCAGATTCCATGAAATTGTTCCGGAATCATTGGTTTGAAATTGTTTAAAACAACTTTTGAAAGTTTCTTGGTGTTAGTAAACAATGATTTCATGTCACCACGTAAAAAGTTTTCTACGCAGGCATCAGTATGTTTTACAAATTGGTTTTTAAGCATAGCACGGAAACCTTTGTCTTTTAGGTTTTCCATAAAAATATTCACCATCGGAGCCGTTTCGCCTACAATTCCAGAGTCTAATAAAAAAACAGCACCTTTTCCGTCAAAACTTTGAGTAGGGATACCGGTTGCTTCAATATTATCTTTTGAATTAATTAAAATCGGAATGCTTAAATAGCTGTTTAAAGGATCTAAACCAGAACTTTTTCCGTGAAAAAAACTCTCCATTTGAGCAAAAATATTCTTTAATTGTAACAGTTTCTCGCGAGTTAAATTCTCTAAAACTGTTATTTTATCTGTTGCATATTTGTCATAAATAGCTGCTACAAGAGCACCGCTGCTTCCAACACCGTAACCTTGCGGAATACTAGAATCAAAATACATTCCAGTTTCAACATCATTTTTTAAACTTAACAAATCAAAAGTAACCAATTCAGGTTGTTCTGTTTGTAAAGCTTCAAGATAAGTGCTGTAACGTCTTAGACTTGAATTTGATGCTATTGCTTCTGTCGAAGGATCTTCAATTTTCTTCAAAGCACCATTATAAAAATTATAAGGGATAGAAAGTCCTTTAGAGTCACGAATAATTCCGTATTCTCCAAAAAGTAATATTTTTGAGTAAAATAATGGTCCTTTCATATTTATGTTATGTCTTTCTTAATTTTATTTGGATGTTGTCTTGTGTCGAATAATGTTATTATTTCAACTCTTTTTGTATTGAATTTATAATAAATTGTTGTTTGTTTTGACAAGACGCATTTGCGATAGTTTTTATTTAGTTCTGATTTGGGAAAAATTTCAGGCTCTATTTGTATTAGATAAATTACTTTGTCGAGATTTGATATAAATTTATCTTTTACTTTTTTGGACCATTTAATTTCCATATAATCAAATAATTCAAATAAACTTTTGTTAGCATTTTTTGAAAAAATTATCGTTCTTTTCATTAACGAAATTTTTTCATCATTTCTTCATATTCAACAAATTCTCCACGTTCAATCTGTCTTTCCCCTTCTTTAATTTCTTCTTTTTGTGTCTCAGTTAAATCATCCCACCAATCTTTTTTCTTTTTCGAAAAAATTTTCCTAATAGAATTTATAATCGTCGGATCTTCAGTTTCTACCAGCTTTTTTATTAATTCAAGTTTCTCTAATTGAATGTCCATAATCAAAAATTTAATTAAAGATACAAAAATTATCCTTTCGTTGCACCATCTCCAATTTCGTCGCAAATGTACTGACCATTCTGGCAAAATACAACTAATTCGTCCTGAATAAATTGAAGAATTTTATCGCTAACGTTTTCGGGATAAAGTACATGCACATTTGCACCGGCATCTAATGTAAAACAAACCGGAATTTGTGTCTCATTTCTAAACTTCCAGATCGCATTAATGATTTGTAATGTATTCGGTTTCATTAAAATATAATACGGCATTGAAGTCATCATCATGGCATGTAAAGTCAGTGCTTCACTTTCGACAATTTTAATGAAATCCTCTAAATTTCCATTTTCAAAAATAGTAATCAGCTGATCTAAGTTTTCATGTGCTTGCGCAAAACGTCTTTCGGCATAAGGATGATTGTGCATCAAATCATGACCAACTGTGCTCGAAACTTGTTTTTCACCTTTATCTACTAATAAAATGGTGTCTTGATAGTTTTTGAAATTATCATGAATTGTATACGGAAATTCTACACCAAACAAATCAGAGCTTCCCTGAATGTTTTTTTGTTCTCCCCAAGCTACAACATTTCCTTTTACACTTCTACAGGCACTTCCTGAGCCTAATCGTGCTAAAAAGGATGCTTTTTGATAGAAATAATCGTCTGTCATTTGAGGATTCAAGGCTTTCTCTAAACTCATGAAATTCATTGCCAAAGCCGCCATTCCAGAGGCTGAAGAAGCAATTCCCGAACTGTGCGGAAAAGTATTTTGCGTATCTATTGTAAAATGATATTCCTTTAAAAACGGGAGATAAATATCAATTCGTTCTAAGAATTTTTGAATCTTTGGTTTAAAATCTTCTTTAGGTTTTCCTTCAAAAAGCAGATCAAACGAAAAATCATTCTGTGAAGTCGAATTGTCTTTCTTGGCAAAAGCTAATTTCGTGATTGTTTTGCAATTTTTTAAAGTCAAACTTACGGATGGATTTGCCGGAATTTGATTTTCTTTTTTCCCCCAATATTTCACTAATGCGATATTACTTGGAGCACTCCATTCGAAGTTTCCTTTTTCAATTATTGAAGTATATTTTTTTGGAATAAAATCAGCTGCTGTAAACATGAATCATAAAATTTTGGCAAAGATAGTTTTTAAATTCAAATAAAAATTCTCACTTATAATTCAACGTAATAAATTCTAAGTCACGCCAACATTAGAATGAACTTACAAAACTTTTATGGTATAACTTTTCTTTTAACTATTTTTGAATAAAAATAAAGTAAGATGAATAAGATAACTAAAATTGCAATTGCTCTAATCGTTTGTTTAGTGGTAGGATATTCTGCCAGTATTGTAACAAGACCAAGTGTTGAAACTTGGTATCCAACTATTGCAAAACCTGTTTTTAATCCGCCTAACTGGATTTTTATGCCCGTTTGGACGATACTTTATATTTTTATGGCTGTTGCCGCCGGTTTGGTTTGGGATAAAATCAAGGAAGATAATGAAGAAGTAAAAAAAGCATTAGGTTTTTTCATCATTCAGTTGACGCTGAATGCAATTTGGTCTTATTTGTTTTTTGGTTTAAAAAATCCAATGTTAGCTTTGATTGAAATCGTGATTTTATGGTTGATGATTTATGAAACCTACTTAAAATTTATAAAAATTAATAAAACAGCAGGTTATTTATTGGTGCCTTATATTGCCTGGGTAAGCTTTGCAACTATTTTAAATGCGAGCATTTGGTGGTTAAACCGCTAAAAGCAGGGGTTAAACGTTGTTAATATTGTGTTAATAACAAAATATTTAATTTTCAGGAATGATGTTAATTATGGCTTAATTTGTCAAAAAATTAATATAAGCCCCATGAAATCTACAAAATTTATTTTTGCTGCACTCTTATTTACTTTAGTATTCAGCAGTTGCAGTAGTGATTCAGATCCTGAACCAGTAAAAGAAGTCGTTGTTCCGCCAACCGTTGTTCCTCCTGTTACACAGCCTGTACTTGAAGCAAAAATTACCGCTTTCTCTAAAAATTATGGTGCTCCAGGTGATGAAGTTACATTAACCGGAGAGAATTTTACAGACAAAATCGAAAACATTCAAGTAACATTTGATTCGACTCCTGCAAAAATTGTATCAGCAAGTGCTACAGAAATAAAATTTATTCTGCCTGCTACTACATATTTAGTTCCAGTTCTGAATTTATCTATTACCAATACTAAGATTACCAATACAGTAAAGAATCTTTATAATGGTAATATTGCAGTTTTAAATCCGGTTGTGCCAGGTGCATGGACTGTTTTAGCAAGTCCTTCTGATAATAACGGATCTGTAAACAGTATTCAGATACTTGATAACAGAGCAATGTATTATCATAGTGAAAAAGTGATTACTTTCGATGGTACCACAGGATCTTATTTTTATGTATATCGCTCTCTGGACGAAGGTAAAACATGGAAGCAATGGACAGAAACTGCGAGCCCGTACGGCTTGCCTTTTCACGCTAGTACAAATGATACAGGATGGTCTCTGTATGGTGTTGGTTCCATTTACAATTTATCTGTTGGAGGAGAAGAACGTACGAAGCTATTTACAAACAATTCTTTTATTAGTTCAATAGTTTCAAATGACGATTTGAGTACCGGTACTGTTGTTACATTAAACGGACAGGTTTATAAAAGTACAGACGGCGCTAACTTTACAAATGAATACACGATGTCTGGCAGTAATTACGGAGTGGGATATCCTACGGCTTCTGTAGGTACAGATCATATCTGGGTAGGAGGAAGTAAAGGAACAACTTTAAATGACGGGTTTGCTATGTTGCCTTTCCTGCTTTACAAAAAAAGTGCAGCTGATGGATGGAAAGAATTATTTTTTAGCAATACGGAAAGAAATACTGTTTTTTCAGATATGCAGTTTGTAGATGCTAATTTTGGATTTGCATTATTTGAAGGGACGAACTTTTCTACCGTTTTAAGAACAAGTAATGGTGGTGATTCCTGGACTGAAGTTGATAAAACGCATAAGTTTAGAAAAATAACTTTTAAAGACGAATTAAATGGTTTTGCTACGCAAGGCAATATTATTTATAAAACTACGGATGGAGGTCTTTCTTGGTCTGTAGATTATACCCATGATGAAGATATCATTAATATAAAATGCAAGAACAATGTAATTTGGGGTGTTTCTAAATCTAAAATTTTAAGACGCTACTTGTAAACAATAACTACAAATTTGGGATCGCTGTATTCAGGAATATTTTCTTGAATACAGCGATTTTTTTATGCTGAATTAATTAGTCACATCTGATTTAAGTTCTTTAAACATTTTATGCTTTGCGTATAGAAAATCCATTGTCGTTAAAATGTTACTGTTTTCTAAAAGTCTTTTTGATCTGGGATCTGCATCGCAAAACTCAATAAAAAGTTCTTTTTCTTCGGGTTTCAACTTTAAATCTTTGATGAAAAAATCAGCAGGACATGTACTTCGGATTAATTTTTTGAAATCAGATTCTGTTTCATCTTTTTTCTTTTTTCCTCCCCCAAATGATTGCTTAGCAAACATGCCGTTAGGTATACTGCCGTCTTTGTATCCCGTGATGTAACGCGTTAAATTTTGGTCTCTTTTATCCACATCAATTTGACTGATAGCTTCGTGATCATACTTTACAGGCTCAAATTTTATTGTTGTAATTACTACTTCATCCAATTCTTCTGCCTTCAGAATCATATCGACTACTAAATTATCAGTGTCAATATTTTCCTGTGTTATTTTGAATCTTTTGAAAAAATAATCTTTGGAGAAAAAAAGCAAACTATCTTTTACATTCACTAAAATAGAAAAGTCTCCCGTAGCATTTGTAGTAGTACTTGTCAGAGCTGTTTTATTAATCACTTCAACGCCTTTAAGGGCTTTGTTTTGTGACATTACTTTACCGTGAAGCACTTTTTGAGTTTGCGATACACTGAGCTGATAGGTAAATAAAGAAATTGTAGTAAGTAATTTTACTCTCATTTAGCTGTATTAAGTTGAGTGTAAAATTATTAAGATTGTCTTAATGAAAACCTATAGAATATGTAAAGTCTTGTTAATTGATTACCGTCAAATTAGTTTGAATTTATATTATTCGCTACAATAAAACCACTTGTCCAAGCATTCTGAAAATTGAAACCTCCCGTAATAGCGTCGATATTGACAATTTCGCCTGCAAAATAAAGATTTTGGTGTAGTTTGCTTTCCATAGTTTTAAAATTGATTTCTTTTAGATCAATTCCTCCTGCAGTAACAAATTCTTCCTTAAAAGTACTCTTACCATTAACCTGAAATTGTGCTTTTGTCAATTGAGAAGCCAGATTTTGTAATTGTATTTTAGATAAATCCGCCCATTTCGTTTCTGCTTCAATTGCTGAAGCTACAACCAGACTTTCCCATAAACGATTAGGGAAATCAAAAGGAGATTTTTTTGAAACCGCTTTTTTGGCGTGTTCCTGTTTTAAATCTTTTAGTATTTTTTCAGCATCTTCTGTATCAACATCATTCAGCCAATTTACAAAAATGGTAAATTGATAGTTTTTGTCAAATAGAATGCGGGCTCCCCAGGCAGAAAGCTTTAGAATTGCAGGACCGCTCATTCCCCAATGTGTAATCAATAAAGGTCCGGTAGATTCTAATTTGGTGTCTTTTACCGTTACAGTAACTTGCGCTGCAACACCTGGTAATTCTTTTATTCGGGAATCTTTGATATTAAAAGTAAACAGAGAAGGAACGGGGCTTACCAAAGCATGTCCCTGCGCTTGAAGCATTTCCCATATTTTAGGATTGCTTCCTGTTGCCATGACCAGTTTTTCTGTAGCGTAGTTTTCATCCTGTGTATCAATTTTCCAATGATTTTCGGCTTTAAAAATAGATTGCACACTTTGTCCGGTAAGTACTTTGATTCCTAATTTTGATGTTGCTTCCAGAAAGCAGTCAATAATAGTTTGTGAGGAATTCGAAACTGGAAACATTCTTCCGTCATCTTCAATTTTTAATTCCACACCATGTTTTTCGAACCATTCGATAGTATCTCCGGAACAAAACTGATGAAAAGGTCCCCGAAGCTCTTTTTCGCCACGCGGGTAAAATTTGACTAGTTCATTAGGTTCAAAACAGGCATGTGTTACATTGCATCTTCCGCCACCGGAAACGCGAACTTTAGAAAGGACTTCTTTTCCTCTTTCTAAAATGGCAATTTTTAGTTTCGGATTTTTCTCTGCAATATTAATTGCTGTAAAAAAACCTGCAGCGCCTCCGCCTACAATAATGATGTCGAAATTTTTAATCATGTTTTTTATTATAATTTATCTGGAAAATCAGAGATAATGCCATCTACATTATAACTTTTTATTTTTTGAATGTCTTGCTTTAAATTCACCGTCCAGGGGAAAACTAAGAATCCTTTTTCCTGCATTTGTTTTGTGTTTTCAGGAGTTAAGAGTTCATAATCAGGATGAATTGCTCTTGCCTGTACCTTTTCGGCGAAAGCCAAAGCCGAATCAATTGCTGATTCTGTTAAAACACCAAGCGGTATATTTTTGTTTAGATTGTAAACTTCCTGTAATGCATTCCAGTCAAAACTTGAAACAATAAAATGATTGTAGTTCCAGTTTTTTTCCGAAATATATTTTTCAATTAAAGCCGTTACAGCAATTACTGTTTCAGCATCTTTTAGTTCGATATTGATGAAGGATTTTTTATCAACCAGATCAAAGACCTCATTTAAGGTCGGGATTTCATATTGATCTGCGATTACAAATGATTTCAATTCAGATAGGGAGAAGGCATTTACAAACCCTTTTCCATTGGTCATTTTGTCGATTGTTTCGTCGTGCATTACAATAATATGACCGTCAGTGCTTAGGTGAACATCAAGTTCTATTCCGTCAGCATTTAGATCTAATGCTTTCTGAAAAGCTTTTAAAGTATTTTCCGGTTCGTAACCTTTGGCACCACGATGAGCAATTTTTAGCATATCTGAAAAGTTAAGCCGCAAAGGTCGCAAAAAACTATTAGGATTTTTTTATTTACTATAAAAAAGAAACCGCCACGAATTCACGAATTATTATTTACTAGGTCTAAAAAAATAATTCGTGAATTCGTGGCGGAAAAAAAATAAAAAATATTATTCTAATTCTAAAACTACAGCAGATTTTGGCTCTAATGTAATTTCAGTTGCTAAATCAAATGTTTTTCCGGTAAGAATGTCTTTTCCGGATTTAAAGTTTTTGATGTTCTCTTTAAAACGATTTGTTTTTACAATTTGTTCTTTTGTATTGTTATTAAAAACAACCATTACCGTTTTAGTATCAGTATATCTGAAATAAATATACGTATTGTTTTCTGGAATGTAATGTGTCATTTTCCCGAAATGAACTGCTTCATTCGATTTTCTCCAATTGAATAATTTAGAAGTAAAATCAAAGAATTTTGCCTGCTCAGCTGTTCTTCCTGCTGCAGTAAAAGCATTGTTAGTATCGCCATTCCATCCACCAGGGAAATCCTGACGAATAGCTGCGTCACCGCCTTTTCCTTTGTCGCCGCCCATTCCAATTTCTGAACCGTAATACAATTGTGGAATTCCGCGAACGGTAGCCAGTAAAGTCATAACCATTTTATATTTCGTGAAATCATATTTATAAGTGTGATTGATTCTGTCTGTATCATGATTTTCAGCAAACACCAAAATATTGTCAGGGTTTGGATATAAATAGTCTAAAGCAAAATTGTTGTAAAATTTAGTCATTCCATTATCCCAATTCGCTTCATCATCATTAAAAGCAGAACCAATTTGATCGTGTAACGTAAAGTCCATTACACTAGGTAAATTTGAATTGTAGTTTTTAATCGCCCCGATTTTACTGTCTTTTTGCCAATACGCTAAGTTAGCCTGATTGTGCATCCAGATTTCTCCAACAATATTAAAATTAGGATATTCAGTAGTAACAGCTTTTGCCCAATTCGCCATCGCAGTAGCGTCAGAATAATTGTAAGTATCAACTCTAAAACCATCAAGATCAGCAAACTCAATCCACCAAATAGCGTTTTGAGTAAGGTATTTAGCAACAATAGGATTTCTTAAATTCAAATCTGGCATAGAAGGAACAAACCATCCGTCGACACAAACTTCCTGATCTAATTTAGAAGCATGAATGTCTGTTAAAACTTCACGGCGGTGGTGTGTTTGGGTATAATTCTCAAACTGATTCAACCATGATTTTGTTGGTAAATCCTTCACCATCCAGTGCGTAATTCCCCAGTGATTGGTAACATAATCCATTACCAGTTTCATGTCTTTTTTGTGCATTTCTGCAGCCAGACGAGCATAATCATCATTGGTTCCGTAACGCGGATCTATTTTGTAAACATCAGACTGTCCGTAAGTGTGATACGAATGTTGTTTGTCGTTGTCTTCACATAATGGAGTGTTCCAAATGGTTGTCGCACCCAAAGAAGCAATATAATCGAGATTTTTTATAATTCCTTCGATATCTCCACCATGACGACCGCTTGGATCCTGACGGTTTGCTTTTTCAGTCAAAGATGTGTTACTGTCATTTTTCAGATTTCCGTTAGCAAAACGATCCGGCATGATTAAGTACATCACATCTGATGCATCGTAACTTTTTCTGTTAGCCGAATTTGCTCTTCTTTCTTTAAGCGTATATTTTTGAGTAAACGCGACTTTGTTTTTAGTTTTAAAAGAGAAAACAAGCTCAGAAGCTTTTACATCTTTTGTATCAATAGTAACAAAAAGATAGTTTGGATTTTCTGTTTTTTCTACATTTTTAATCGCAACATTGTTCGATACAGAAGCTTCGTATTGTGCAATGTTTTTTCCGTAGAACATAATTTGCACTTCAGGATTTTTCATCCCGGCGTACCAAAATGGTGGTTCTACTTTTTGAATTTGCGCTTTCGCGGAAGCGGAAAAGAGCAAAACAAAAATCATTGTTTTTATTGAAAAGAAATGTTTTACAAAAAGTAATATTTTTGAATTTTTCATAATAACTTTTAATTTTTTAGCATAAATATTTGGATGGGTAGTTCACCTGATATTTATATGATATTTAATTCTTCTTCAAGATGTTTCTCAAAAAAAAGAATTTTACTTAATAGTGTTTTAGTCACAGGGAATTCCAAATAAATCCAGGTCATTAACCCAGAATTTTTTTATAGATTTATCCTTTTTTACGATATATATTGCTCTTTCTGGAAATTTACATTTGCTGTTTTCAGAATCTATTCCCCACATAAAATCATCTTTATACGTAAAATAAACATCTCCTAAATTGGCAAATACATTCGTTTTCATATCGTCTTTATAATCATAGTTTTTAGTTTCCTCTTCATTAAATTCACGTATCTTTTTCTGAATGTCAGAATAGCTCTTTTTGTAGTTTATTTTTAATAATTGCGGGGAACAAAAAAGAGGTTTTCCATATTTAGCAGTGTCAAAATTTTCAATTGGGAAAGCTATAATATTGGTACGGCATTCATCAAGTCCACAAACTACTTTGTTTATCGTTATTTTCGAAAAACCTTTTGTTCCATAAACGTAATAGTTCTTATCTGCAATTTTTTTAATCTCGCGTTCTAATGTTTTGTTTCTGATCAGTCTGAAACTTCCTAAAGTATCATAATATTCAAAATTCTGAACTTTAGTGCTGTCTCTGTATAAAACATTGTACAAAGAATCTTTGATATTGACCTTGTTAAAAATAGCATCAAAAATAGCTCCATTATAGGTGTTTTTATCATCCATATTCACGACAATTGCTGTGGTTGTTTTGGATAAATTATAAACAGAAAAGAGTGTCTTATCGATATTGATTATTTCTAAAGTATCTGATTTTTTATTTTCATTAGTTGTTTTAAGAATTGGTTCATTTTTTTGATTGCAGGAAAGTAGTAAAAGAGTAAGGATTAAAGGAATAACGTTCTTCATTTGATATTAATTTAAATTAAAGCAATTTAGATTTCCTTCACTGTTTTAGAAATCTCGCAATCCAAATTTAGCAATCTTAAAAAAAAGACAAGCAATCTTGGGGATGATTACTTGCCTTTTCAGAAAAAAAATTATTTGTTTTCGATAATGCTAATAGCGTAACCTCCTCCAGGAGCAGAAAATTGCGATAATTTTGATTTGTTAGTTACAGCAATTTTTTTGATCGTGTATGCCTGTGGATTTGTTTTGTAGTGCGCATCTTTTGCATCAGCATAAATCGTAGCGGTATATTTTTTACCTTTTTCAAGGAAGCTAAAATCAATGTTCGATGTACGAATTGTTTCACCGTTTACATTTCCAATAAACCAGTTGTTAGTTCCTTTTGCTTTACGGGCAACAGTAACAAAATCTCCTGGCTCAGCCTCAATGTATTTGCTTTCAGACCAATCTACAGCAACATCTTTAATAAACTGAAATGCATCCGGAAAACGGTTATAGTTTTCAGGAGTATCAGCAGCCATTTGTAATGGGCTGTACATGGTTACGTACAAAGCCAATTGATTAGCAATCGTACTGTTTACATGCGATGTATTTTCAGGATTCATTTTACTAATATCCATTTCGAAGATTCCCGGAGTATAATCCATTGGTCCACCAATTAAACGTGTAAATGGTAAAACAGTAACGTGATTCGGTTTAGAACCTCCAAAAGCTTGGTATTCCGTTCCTCTTGCTGCTTCGTTTCCAATTAAGTTCGGATACGTTCTGGCAATTCCTGTTGGACGAACTGCTTCGTGAGCATTCACCATAATTTTGTATTGCGCTGCTTTTTCGATAGCGTATTGGTAGTGGTTTACAATCCACTGACTGTAATGATTTTCTCCACGAGGTAAAATATCACCTACGTATCCGCTTTTTACAGCATCATATCCATTGTCGTTCATGAATTTGTAGGCTTTGTCCATGTGGCGCTCGTAGTTACGAACAGAACCGGACGTTTCGTGGTGCATGATAATTTTTACACCTTTAGATTTAGCATATTCATGTAAACCTTTTACATCAAAATCCGGATAAGGCGTTACGAAATCAAAAACATAATCTTTTGAGTGTCCAAACCAGTCTTCCCAGCCTTCGTTCCAGCCTTCAACCAAAACAGCATCTAAACCATTTGCAGCAGCAAAATCAATGTATTTTTTCACGTTAGCATTAGTTGCTCCGTGCGTTCCGTTTGGCTTTGCTTTTGCAAAATCAGTAACACCCAATTGTACAGTTGGATAATCGTTTGTGTATGACCAAGAGCTTTTCCCTGTAATCATTTCCCACCAAACACCAATGTATTTTACAGGTTTAATCCATGAAGTATCATCGATTTTAGAAGGATCGTTTAAGTTTAATGTCATCTTTGAAGCCAAAATTTCTCTGGCATCATCGCTCACAATAATCGTTCTCCAAGGAGAGTGATTTGGCGCTTGCATGTGTCCTTTATCTCCTTTTGCATCCGGTGTTAACCAAGATTCGAAAATCATGTTTTTGTCATCTAAATTCAAGTGCATACAAGAATAGTCAATCAAAGCAGCTTCGTGCAAGTTGATGTATAAACCATCATTTGTTTTAAGCATCAAAGAAGTCTGAACTCCTGTTGGTGAAAAGTTTTTTTGAGAAACGTTTGCTGTATATGCTTTTTCAGATAAACCTCTAATTTCTGACAATTTAGATTTTGTATAATCGTATTCCTGAGTATCATAATCTCCCGGAATCCAAAAAGCAGTGTGGTCTCCCGCCATTGCAAATTGAGATCTTTCTTCTTTAATGACAAAGTAAGTCAGGTTTTTTTGAGCCGGAAATTCATATCTAAATCCAAGACCGTCATCAAACAAGCGAAAACGAATTATGATTTGTCTTTCCGTTGCTTTTTGATTTAAAGTTACAGCCAGTTCATTATAATGATTTCTGATATTTTCTACTTCTCCCCAAACCGGTTTCCAATTTTCATCAAAAGTGGTTGTTTTAGTATCAACAATTGTAAAGTCGTTCAGTAAAGATTTTTTATCATCTTTAAGTTCAAGACCTAACTTACTGGTTTTTACAACCTCTTTGTTTTTGTACTTCAAATTATAAGTTGGAGTTCCGTCGTTCTGAAGCGAAAATTCCATTACGAACTTTCCTTCGGGTGATTTTAATTGTTGTGCTTCTGCTGCTGAGCTAAAAGCAAACAAGATTAAACTTGCGAAAAATAAGTTTTTCATGTTGTATTTGTTTTAGGTTATGATTTAATTAGTATGTATAAATTTACTCACATTTACAGGATTTCCATTTACAATAATTGTTAAATCCTGATCGCCATCAACAGTAAAGTAAGTTTCATTATGGTTTACAGAAACTTTTAGAATTTGATTTCTAAAGTTTATTTTAAAGGAATATTCTTTCCATTCTTTTGGAATTTTTGGAGAAAATTGAAGCTGATCATTTTTAACACGCATTCCTCCAAAACCTTCTACAATGCTCATCCATGTTCCTGCCATTGAGGTAATATGACAACCTTCTTCTACTTCCTTGTTGTAATCATCAAGATCAAGTCGAGAAGTTCTTAAGTAAAAAGTATACGCCATATCCATTTTGTCTAAAACGGCAGCCTGAATAGAGTGAACACAAGGTGAAAGCGAACTTTCATGAACAGTAAATGATTCGTAGAATTCGAAATTACGTTGTAATTCTTCTTTAGAAAAATGATCTTCAAAGAAGTAAAAACATTGCAGAACATCGGCTTGTTTAATGTAAGGAGAACGTAACACACGATCCCAAGACCATTTTTGATTGATCGGACGCTGTGCTTTATCCAGATCTTTTACAGGAACTAATTCTTTATCTAAAAAGCCATCTTGCTGTAAATAAATCCCTAATTCTTTAGACGTTGGAAAGTACATATTGTCCGCTACTTTTTTCCATTCCTGAATTTCTGCTGCGGAAAGGGTTACTTTTTCCAGTATGCGTTTATGATCCTGCGGATATTCTGTTGCTACTTTTTTAATTTGTTCTGAAGCATAATCAATACACCATTTTGCAATATAATTGGTGTAAAAATTATTGTTGATATTGTTTTCATATTCATTCGGACCAGTAACACCCAAAATCACATATTGATTTTTTTCTTTAGAGAAAGAAGCTCTTTGGTGCCAAAAACGCGCAATTCCGATTAATACTTCTAAGCCTTTTTCAGGAATGTATGAGTAATCTCCGGTAAAACGGTAGTAGTTGTAAATGGCAAAAGCAATCGCACCATTTCGGTGGATTTCTTCGTGTGTGATTTCCCATTCGTTATGACATTCTTCACCATTCATGGTAACCATTGGATATAATGCAGCACCATTTTTGAATCCTAAATTATCTTTAGCATTTTCAATCGCTTTGTCCAATTGGTTAAAACGGTAAGTCAATAAATTACGGGCAACTTGCTGATCTTTAGTAGCCATGTAAAACGGAATGCAATACGCTTCCGTATCCCAATACGTAGATCCGCCGTATTTTTCTCCTGTAAAACCTTTTGGACCAATGTTTAGTCGGCTGTCTTTTCCAAGATACGTTTGGTTTAACTGAAAAATATTGAAACGAATTCCTTGTTGCGCTTTTACATCGCCATCAATAGTAATGTCTGACATTTCCCAGATTTTACTCCAAGCCTCAATTTGATTTTGAAGTAAAGTATTGTAACCTAAACTTACAGCAGTTTTAATACATTTTTCAGCTGCACTTAAAGTGTTGTCATGGTTTAAAGAAACCGTATATCCACCAATTTTCTGAATAGATGAGGTTTGTCCTTTTGCAATAATAGTTCCGTACGTAAACTGCACTTTATCAGTAGACGAATCTATTGTAGAAGGAGAAATGTGTACATTTTCTCCGTTTGCAAAAATCGTGTTATGCATGAAAGTCGTAACTTTAAAATGTGTCTTAAAAGTTTGTGCAGTTACAAAAGCTTCATTCGTTCCTTTTTTAACTTCTAAAGGCTCCCAGAATTTTTCTTCCCAGTTCGCATCTTCGTTTGTAACCCCAGCATCGATGTACGGTTTGTATACAATTTTAGCATCTTTGTTTAAAGGTGTAATATCGTATTTGATAATTCCGGCTTCATCAAGGTCTAAGGAAAGAAAACGACGAATGTTTACCGAAATTTCAGTTCCGTTTTTCAACGTAGCTTCAAAAGAACGGTTGTACCATCCTTCTTTCATGTTAAGTTCTCTACGGAAATTTTTAACCTCAGTACAGTTGTGCAGATCCAGATTTTCTTCGTTGATTTCAACGTCAATTCCAATCCAGTTAGGTGCGTTTAATACTTTGGCAAAATACTTTGGATAACCGTTTTTCCACCAGCCCACTTTTGTTTTGTCCGGATAGTAAATTCCTGCGATATAACTTCCCTGAAAAGTTTCGCCAGAATAGGTTTCTTCAAAGTTGGCACGTTGTCCCATAGCGCCATTTCCAATACTAAAAAGGCTTTCAGAAGATTTAACTCTTTCTACATCAAAACCTTCTTCGATGATGGACCAATTGTCTGGTTTTATATAATCTTGATTCATTTTTTTAAAATTAGATAATTGTGCAATTAGAGAATAGTATCATTTTGGAAATGAGTTAATCACTTTTTTTCTAATTGCTGATTGTTTTATTGTTTTGATTGATGATTTATAGTGATTATTAGTTTGTTTCAGTTGGATAATTTTTCATTTTCTAATTATCTAATTGACACATTTTCTAATTGATTAATCTTTCAATTTTTTAATTAGTAATTAAAGTCTCAATAAAGCTTTCTTCTATAAAAGTCGAATCTTTAAAAATATAATTGGCTTCATGTAAAATTCCTTCTTCACCAATTCCAATACTTACCATTCCTGCAATATTTGCTGCCTGAATTCCGGCAACAGAATCTTCGAATACTATAGCATTTTTTGGATCAATATGGAGTAATTGAGCAGCCTTTAAAAATACTTCAGGATCCGGTTTGGCATTGGTAACATCGTTTCCGTCTACAATAACATCGAAATACGAAATGATTCCCGTTTTTTCCAGAATTGGTCTTGCGTTTTTGCTTGCAGAACCCAATGCAATTCCCTGATTTTTTTCTTTTAAGAATTTAAGAATTTTAGAAATTCCCGGAAGAATTTCACTTTCATTCATGTCCACTAAGTAAGACAGGTAATCTTCATTTTTTTGAAGTAACCATTTGTCTTTATCTTCTTGTGAAGCCTGAACATTTCCTAATTCTAGAATTATGTCTAATGAACGAACGCGGCTTACTCCTTTTAGAAGTTCGTTGTGTTCATGTGTAAAATTTATGTTTAAGGCCTGAGCGATTTTCTGCCAGGCTAAAAAGTGATATTTGGCCGTATCAACGATTACTCCATCAAGATCGAATATGAATGCTTTTTTGCTCATTATATGGGGGACTTATTTTTAAGATTGAATGGTAACGTCATCTACATCTTTCACTTTGTAGACTAAAAGAGCGGCGATTAAAAAACTCACTCCGCTGGTAAGTAAAGCGTAAATTGCTTCGCCGTTGTACAGATATTTTACGATTGGTCCTCCGATAAGTGCATTTACGATTTGCGGAATCACAACAAAAAAGTTGAAAATCCCCATGTAAACACCCATTTTTTTAGGCGTAATAGATCCGGCAAGAATAGCGTAAGGCATCGCCAGAATACTTGCCCAGGCAACACCAATTAAAATCATAGGCAGTACAACCCAGTCTTCATTTGGCATAAAATAGATCGAGATCAATCCAATTCCTCCAATAACTAATGAAAGAGAATGAGTTGATTTTCGTCCAATTTTTTTTGCGATATACGGTAAGAAAAACAAGGCGATAATAGCAGAAACAAGATTGTAAACACCAAATAAAATTCCGACCCAGTCTCCGGCATCTTGATATTGCTGGCTTGAGGTGTCACTTAATGGTAATCCGTAAATGTGATGTGCGATTGCAGGAGTGGTAAAAACCCACATACCAAATAATCCGAACCAGGAGAAAAACTGCACCCAGCTTAGCTGTCGCATTGTGGTTGGCATTTTTGCAAAGTCAGTAAAGATATCTGTGATCTTTGATTTCTCTTCAGAATTAACATCTTTCTGGCTCTGTGGATCTTCAAAATTGGCTAACTCTTCCGGTGTATATTCTTTGGTTGTAACAAGCGTTACGATGATAGAACCAATTAAAACTGCCGCACCAATTATAAACGATAAGGTTAAATTTAAAGGTACGCTTCCCGGAACCGTACTGTTTGAAACATTAAACCATTTGGTTAAAACGTATGGAAGTGCTGAACCAATTACGGCTCCAAAACCAATTAAAGAAGTCTGAATACTAAAACCAGCTGTACGCTGATCTGTTCTTAAATTATCCCCAACCAAAGCACGAAATGGCTCCATTGCAATATTAAAAGAAGCATCCATGATCATCAACATTCCGGCTCCAACCCATAATGCAGGAAGTACTGAAATAAAGATATTTGCCTGTGGCATTAATATTAAACCAACCGAAGCCAGAATAGCACCAACAAGAAAGAAAGGTTTTCGTCTGCCAAATCGACCCCACGTTTTATCGCTGTAATGACCAATAACAGGCTGAACGATTAGTCCCATCAGAGGGGCAATAATCCAAAACCATGAAAGTTCATGTACGTCGGCACCAAAAATTTGAAGAATTCTGCTGGCATTTGCATTTTGAAGTGCAAACCCCATTTGTATTCCTAAGAAACCGAAACTCATATTCCAGATTTCCCAGAAACTTAATCTACGCTTTTCCATTATCGTAATTTGTAAAAAATTATACGATAAGCGCTTTGCTTATCAAAACTTACTGTTTTTTCGAAGTAAAAGTAAAAGCCTTGACGGGCGTAAAAGTATAAATAATTTTTAAATATATGCTAACAAAAAAGCCGTAAATATTATTTACGGCTTCAGAATATGTTGATTTTAAGAAAATTAGTCAGTAGATTCTCTTTGTATTAAGTGTGTTTCTATAACTTCGGTTGTGTAATTTTCATTTTCTTCATCATCGTCATTGTGTTCTGCTTCAAGTCTTTCGATAAGCATTTTGGCTGCTTTATTTCCCATTTTTTCACCACTCTGACTTACAGTCGTAATACTTGGGGTAGAATATTTAGAAATAATACCATCTGTAAAAGCAATTACCGCCAAATCCTCCGGAACTTTAAGTCCCATTTTGTTCGCAGTTTTAATGATTGTAACCGCAAAAAGCTCATTTACAGCAAAAACAGCATCAAAAGCTCTGTCATGTAAAAGCTGGCTAATTGTGATTTCGCAAGTATCGACATCTTCTATTTTAATGATCAAGTCTTCGTTGAATGGTAAGCCATTGTCTAACAGTGCTTTTTCGTAGCCGTCTGTTCTTAATTTACCAACACTTACATAATCTACGGTTGTAACAAGCGCGATCTTTTTTCGCCCATTATCAATTAAACTTTGAACTGCTTCGTAGGCAGCCGCTTTATCGTCAATAATAACTTTATCGCATAGAATATCGTTGGTAACGCGATCAAACATTACAACAGGCATTCCCTGATTGATTACTTCGGTAATATGGTGAAAATCACCTTTGTATTGTGTTTCTTTAGAAAGCGACATGATAAAACCATCGATGCTTCCGTTGGCAAGCATTTCCATATTTAAAACTTCCTTGTCAAAAGAATCATCCGATAAACAGATGACTACACTATAACCATTTTCATTCGCAACTTGTTCGATTCCGTTGATGACTGTAGAGAAAAAATAATGTACAATTTCCGGAATAATAATACCGATACTTTTCGTTTTTCGGTTTTTTAAACTAAGAGCAATGTTGTTGGGTTTGTAGTTGTAAAACTTCGCAAAAGCCTGAACTTTTAGTCGGGTCTCTTCTCCAATTTCCAGACTGTTTCGGAGTGATTTTGAGACAGTTGAAATGGATACGTCAAGTTCCTTTGCAATTTGTTTTAAAGTGATTTTACGCTTCATAATTGTAGTTGAAAAAAATCTAATTATTAATAAAGATATCTTTTATTTTATGATTTATCATTTTTTGACTGAAAAGATTACAAAATATAGAAAGTTTTCAACACTATCACGTTTTCGTAAACCAATAAAAAAAGCATCTGGTTGTTCATGTTAATAAATTCCTAATTTTGAAATTCGAAGTAAAATTAAAAACTTAACTAACAATCACAAACTCAAACTAATTTAAACAAAAAGTATGAAAGCAATTTACAAAAAGTTGTTATTTTTATTCCTCTTGTTGCCACTTACTGTACTTGCGCAAAGTACTCTAAAAGGAACTGTTACAGACCTTGTAACGGGACAACCAATTCCGGGAGTAAACGTAAATGTACAAGGTGCTCCAGGCGGAACATCTACAGATTTTGACGGTAAATTTCAGTTGTCAAATTTAAAAAATGGAGACAAGGTTTTGGTTTCATTTATTGGATATAAAACAACAACTGTAGTTTTTAACGGTCAGCAAACTTTACCCGTTTCTCTTGAGGAAGATACGAATCAACTTAAGGAAGTTGTGGTACAAGTAGGTTACGGTACTGTTAAGAAAAAAGATGCTACAGGATCTGTATCTCAGATTTCTGCAAAAGAATTTAATAAAGGAATCAACGTTACTCCTGAGAGTTTAATCAGCGGACGTATTTCTGGTGTAAATGTTACCGGAGGAGGATCTCCTGGAGCAAAAGCAGATATTAGAATTCGTGGAGGATCTTCTTTAAATGCTTCAAATGAGCCATTAATCGTATTAGACGGACTTCCGTTAAGTAATACAGTTCCAAGTGGATCTACTAGTATTTTATCTACAATTGACCCTAATGATATTGAGTCTTTCACCGTTTTAAAAGATGCTTCTGCTGCTGCAATTTACGGATCAAGAGCTGCAAATGGTGTAATCGTTATTACAACTAAAAAAGGTTCTAAAGGTGGTGTAAAAGTTAACTTTAGCTCTCAGGTTGGTATCAACACAGTAGCAAATACAGTTGATGTAATGAACGCAGACCAATTCCGTACTTTAGTAAATGAAAGAGGATCTGCTGCTCAAAAAGGATTATTAGGAACTGCAAATACAAACTGGCAAGATGAAATTTTTCATACTGCATTGACAACCAATAACAATATCTCTGTTAGCGGGGCTTTATTCAATAAATTACCGGTAAGATTATCTGTTGGTAATGTTGATAATCCTGGAATCCTAAGAAACACTTCTTTTGAAAGAACTACGACATCGATATCGTTAAATCCGGTATTGTTTGACAATCACTTAAAAATTGACATTAGCGGAAATATATCTTTCGGTAAAAACCAATTTCAGGATGAAGGAGCTATAATAGGAAGTGCAATTGGATTTGATCCTACGCAATCTGTTTATGATGCAAATTCTCGTTACGGAGGTTATTTTGAATGGTTAGAGCCAAACGGAAACTTATCATTATTACCTGCAAAAAATCCTGTTGCACGATTAAATCAGGATGAAAGAAGAGCAACTTCTACAAGAAAATGGGGGAATGTAAGATTAGACTATAAATTACATTTCTTTGAAGATTTAAGAGCAGTAGTAGAAGCAGGTATTGACAGCTTCAACAGCAGTGGATTTACAAATGTAAGCAATCAAAGTGCTTTAGGTTACGAAAGAGTACCTTTTACAGATCCTGATTACATAAATGTTGGAAAATATTCAAACTATACAGATGCACTTCAAAACAAAAACTTAAATGCTTACTTTAACTATGTTAAGGATTTAGGAAAAATTAAAATTGATGCAACTGCGGGTTATAACTACCAATTATTTCAAAAAGAAAAATACGAATCTGGAGAAACAAGAATGCCAAATCCTAATGAGGATGTTGCTACAGATCCGGACGTTAACTTACAATCGTATTTCGGACGTTTGAATTTAGGGTATGATAGCAGATATTTATTGACTTTAAACTACAGAAGAGACGGAACATCTCGTTTTTCTGAAGCTAACAGATGGGGTAATTTTGGTGGAGCTGCTTTTGCATGGAACTTATCAGAAGAAGCTTTCTTAAAGGATAACGAAAAAATTTCGACTTTGAAATTAAGAGTTGGTTACGGTACAACGGGTCAGCAGGATATCTCTGCGCAATATGATTATTTGCAAAGAGTAACCAGAGGTACTATTAATTCGCAATATGTTTTTGGTAATACTATTTATGCTACTGCAAGAACAGAAGGATACAATGAAAACATCAAATGGGAAGAATTAGCAGAAGCTAACGTTGGTCTTGATTATGGATTCTTTAATGACAGAATCACGGGTTCGATTAACTATTTTGATAAAAAATCATCAGATTTATTAGCAGATATTGCAGTTCCTGATGGTGCGAATTTAAGAAATCAAGGTTTCTTTAATATTGGTAGTGTAAGAACAAGAGGTTTGGAGTTCAATATTCAGTCTGACATTGTTAAAACAGATAACTTGACTTGGAATTTAGCTTTCAATACTACTTATATCGATCAAAACATTTCTGAATTAGGAATTACAGTTCCAGGTTTCCAAGGGTACTTAACAGGAGATAATATTTCTGGAGGAAATGGAAATAAGATCCTTATTAACTCAGTAGGATTTGCTCCAAATTCATTCTTTGTTTACGAGCAATTATACGATGCTAATAAAAGACCAATTGCCGGAGCTTATGTAGATAGAAACGGTGATGGAAAAATTGATAATGGAGATCGTTACAGAGCTGGTAAAACAGCACCGGATTACACTTTTGGTTTATTCTCAACGATAAACTACAAAAAGTTTGATTTTACAATGAACTGGAGAGCAAGTGTTGGAAATAAAATTTTCGACAACGTAAGTTCTAGTTTAGGGTATTCTGATGCCGGATTAAGAAGACAAACAGATTTAGCTAACGTAAGCACAGATTATTACAACACTGGATTTACTTTTGAAGATAACGGAACATCACGTTACTTATCTGACTATTTCGTAAAAGATGCTTCTTTTATCAAATTAGATAACGTTACATTGGGATATACTTTAGATAAGTCTATCATTAAAGCAGCTACATTACGATTTACTGCTGGAGTTCAAAATGTTTTTATCCTTTCAAAATATGACGGTTTAGATCCTGAGAAATTCAACGGAATTGACAATAATGTGTACCCAAGAGCAAGAACTTTCTTGTTTGGAGTGAATGCGAATTTCTAATAGTAGCTTGAAAATCAAAAATTTAAAAATAAACAAAATGAAAATATCATTTAAATATATATCTTATTTTTTCCTATTCGTTTTAGGATTAAGTATGACGCTTACTTCGTGTACGGACGATTTAAACGTGACGCCAAAGGATGATGATGAGTTTTTATCTGAAACGTTTTTTGAAGATCCGGCATCTTACAAGCAAGTATTGGCTAAGCTATACGCAGGTTTGTATGTTGGAGGTAATGACGGTGATGGTGATGCGGCAGATCCTAAGAAAAGCCCGGACATTGGTGGATTGGGTGGTGACTTTAGTAGTTACTTACGTTTGCTTTTTGTAACACAGGAATTTTCTACAGATGAAGCTATTATTGCCTGGGCAGATGGTGCTTTACCAACATTAAATACACAAAATTGGGCTCCGGCTAATGAATTTTTAGAAGGAACTTTTTCGAGAGCATTTTATCACATTAGTATTGCTAATGAATTTTTAAGACAAACTACTGATGAGAAGTTAACTGCAAGAGGAGTTGATGCTAATTTGAAAGCTGAAATTGCTACTTTTAGAGCAGAAGCTCGTTTCTTAAGAGCATTTTCATACTATAATTTGATGGATTTGTTCGGAAATGTGCCAATCACTACAGAAAAAGATCCAGTTGGATTCTTTTACCCGGAACAAAAAACAAGAGCAGAAGTTTTTGCTTTTGTTGAATCGGAGTTAAAAGATATGGATGCTGGTTTAGCAGCTTCAAAAACAAATGAATACGGTAGAGTTGATAAAACAGCAGCTAAATTTTTGTTAGCTCAGATTTATTTAAATGCTAAAGTATATGTTGGTACAGACAGAAATAGTGAAGCGGCTACATTGTGTAGTGAAATCATTACGGCTTCAGGATATACATTTGCAAATGTTCCTTACCGTTATTTATTTTCTGCAGATAATAACAGAAATGGTGCTCAATCAGAATTTATATTTCCTATCGTTAGCGATGGTAATGCAATTAGAGCTACTGGTGGAGGTATGAGTTTTATTATGCACGCTTCTATTGGAGGTAGCATGGATGCTGCAGCCCGCGGAATGGACGGTGGATGGCAAGGGATTAGAACTCGTAGAGAGTTCGTAAATCTTTTCCCGGACGAATCGGCAACAGGAGATAAAAGAGGAACTTTTTATACTAGCGGTCAATCAAAAGATATAAACAATGTTGCTACTTTTACAGATGGATATGCGGTAACGAAATACATCAACAAAAATGCTGATGGTACTCCGGCACAAAGAAATGATATTCCGGATATCGATTTCCCAATGTTCAGATTAACAGATGCTTATTTAATGTATGCAGAGGCAACCGTTAGAGGTGCTGCAACAGGAAATATTGCTACAGCTGTAGATTATGTAAATCAAATTAGAAACAGAGCAGGTGCTGCAAACATTACAGCTGCAGATTTAACACTTGACTTTATATTAGACGAAAGAGGAAGAGAGCTATTCTGGGAATGTCACAGAAGAACAGATTTGATTCGTTTTGGTAAATTTACTGGTGGTTCTAAAATCTGGCAATGGAAAGGTGGTTCTGTAAATGGTAACGCAACTGAATCTTACAGAGATTTAATGCCTATTCCGGCAAGAAACATTCAGGCAAATCCAACATTAAAACAAAATACAGGATACTAACATCTTATAAAAATTGAAATGAAAAAACTATATAAAATTTTAATCGCATTTATTGGTGTATTTGCTGTTTCTTGTAATGGTGATGATGTAGAAAATAGACCAATAGTTGATGCCGTTTCAAAATCTGAAATAAGTGCTCCTGCAACAGGGCAGGTTTTGATATTAGATGCTGATAAAGGTGCAGATGAAGTTGCAAAATTTGAATGGTCAGCGGCAAAATATTCAAGAGATGTTGTTGTTGAGTACACTTTGTTAATTGATTTAAAAGATGGTGATTTTACAAAAGCAGAACCATTAGCAACTACTAAAAATATTTTGAACGCGACAGTTCTGGCCAGAACTTTAAATCAAGCGGCACTTGATCTTGGTGCTCCAACAGAAGTTGCTACCATGTTTGATATAAAAGTAGCGGCAAGTGTTTCTGGGGGAGTTCGTCAATTATCTGAAGAAACATACTCAATTACAGTAACGCCTTACGTAGGAAGGGTTTCTTATGATTTTCAAGAATGGTATTTAGTGGGAGATGCAAGTGTTTCTGGATGGGATAACAATAAAGGAAATCAAATTTTGTTTAGAAGTGCAGATAACGCCGACGAGTATACTTTTACAGGATTTTTTAAAGCAGGTAACTTTAAAACTATTTCAAAATTAGGAAGCTGGGCTCCAATGTATGGTGATTCTAATGGTGTTCTAGGTTTTAGAGAAAAAGAATCTGATCCAGATCCTGCAAATTTTAATATTCCAGCTGATGGATATTACACTTTCACAATGGATGTAAAAAAACTATCTTATGGTTTAAAACCGTATGATGCTTCTGCAGCAAAATCTTTTACAACCGTTGGTATTATAGGTGATAGTACGCCTGGTGGTTGGGATGCATCAACACCTATGATGCAATCTTCTTTTGACGATCATATTTGGAGCTTAAAAGTAGCATTAAAAAATGGTGAACTTAAATTTAGAGCAAATGATAATTGGGATGTTGCTTGGGGAGGAACTACCGCTTTTTCAGGTGGAGGTACAGGTGATAATATACCAGTAGAGCAATCTAAATATCTTATTTATTTCAATGATTTAGATGGAAGTTATTTAATGATTCCAAATCAAGAATAATATTTTTTTAAAGGATGATGATAATTAGTTGTCCTCTTTAATTGATGTAAAAGGGCTGTTCTATTAATTAGACAGCCCTTTTTTATTTGTATGAATTGTTATTTTTTTTCGTCATTATATTCGCCAATCACAGCGAAGTAGCCAAATGTACCCAGTCCTAAAACAATCAAAGGAGTAAGGATAAAAAGAATAATAATGCCGAAGACCAAATCTTCCTGTTGATCTGATAATAACTTAGGTAAGCCAAATTCGAACACACAAAAGTAAGCAGCTGCAACTGCTAAAATAACCCATAAAATGCCAAGTACTCGTTTGATTGTGTTCATATTTTAAAAATTAAGGATTGTACAAATATTAAAGGTGAGTAGTTTTATTTTTATTATCGATATAAATCATTCCAATGACAAATGAAATGGATGCAATTACAATAGGATACCAAAGACCATCCAGATAAAAATCTGCTTTTCCGGCGGCTTTAGAGTGTGTTACAAAATAAGTTGAAATTGCAGGCAGTAAGCCTCCAAAAATTCCATTCCCAACATGATACGGAAGCGACATTGAAGTGTATCGTATTTTTGTCGGAAACATTTCAACTAAAAAGGCAGCAATTGGGCCGTATACCATCGTAACGAATATAACTTGAATAAAAACTAAGAAAATTAGAATCCATTCGTCGTGTGAATTAATGTGAATTATGGAATTACTTATAGGTTCTTTTTTATCAGAAGCGTAAGTTTCTTTTTTGGTATACGTAGTTCCGTCCGTATAGGTTTTAGTAGTAGTGGTTATTTTTAATTCAGCATTGGTTGTGTTGTCCTTACTTGTTTCGGTATTTTGAGTAGTATTTGCTATTATTTCGGTTTTATGGGCTACATCTGTTGTGGTGTACATCATTTTATAAATTGGTCTATAAAATAAAATAGCCAGTAACATGCCGCCCATCATAATATATTTTCTGCCAATTTTATCACTTAACCACCCAAATACAATAAAAAAAGGAGTACCTAATAATAGTGCAATTCCAAGAAGTTTGTCAACTTGAGAAGAGTCAATATTAAGGACTGTTTTCATGAAACTCATGGCGTAAAACTGACCTGTGTACCAAACGACACCTTGTCCCATTGTAGCGCCGAAAAGTGCCAGCAGTACAAATTTTAAATTATAACGGTTTCCGAAACTTTCCTTTAGCGGATTTGTACTTGTCGTACCTTCTTTTTTCGCTTTTGCAAAAACTGGCGATTCGTCCATGTTTTTACGAATTAGATAAGAGACGCCCACCATAGCAATAGACACCCAAAAAGGAACTCGCCATCCCCAAGTATCGAAATCTTCGGGCGAAAGTATATTTTTAGTAGCCAGAATAACCATTAAAGAGATAAATAAGCCCACTGTTGCAGTAGTTTGAATCCAGGACGTCCAATATCCTTTTTGTCCGGCAGGTGCATGTTCTGCTACGTAAGTGGCTGCTCCGCCATATTCTCCTCCCAGAGCTAATCCTTGAAGTAAGCGAAGAATTAAAACTAAAAGTGGAGCAAAAAAGCCAATTGTTTCATAACTCGGAACACATCCTATCAAAAATGTCGATCCGCCCATGAGAAGTAAAGTAGCCATGAAAGTATATTTTCTTCCAATAATGTCGCCAAGTCTCCCAAAGAACAAAGCTCCGAAAGGACGAACAACAAATCCTGCTGCAAAAGTAGCCAGCGTAGATAAAAAAGCGGCTGTGGGATTGTCGCTAGGAAAGAATTTTGTTGAAATAACTACCGCAAGGCTTCCAAAGATGTAGAAATCATACCACTCGATCATTGTGCCCATAGAGGAGGCTGAAATCACTTTCCAAATGCCTTTTGTAGAATTTTCACTCATAAAATTAAATTGTAGACTTAGTAATGATAAAAAGCTTAAAATTATATTTTACGAATATAAGAGATAAATCAATACTTATTTGATAGTTTTTTAACAAATATGTATAAGATGTTGACTTTTGGATTTTAAATAGAAAAGAATCAGAAAACCCCTAAAAACAAAAAACCCGAATATTGCTATTCGGGTTTTGGTGGTGCCTCCAGGGATCGAACCAGGGACACATGGATTTTCAGTCCATTGCTCTACCATCTGAGCTAAGGCACCATGCTTATTGCGGGTGCAAAGATAGAATCATTTTTCGTTTATCCAAAACATTTTTTAAAAAAAATCAATTCGTATCTTTGCGATTATAAAAAGGTAAACATGATTTTAACTGTCGACGTTGGTAACACCCGAATTAAAGCTGCTGTATTTGAGGGGAATAGTGTATTGGAGAATTTTGTTTTTCAAAATAATGAGCTCGAAACAGCAATTGAAAAAATTTTACAAAAATTTAAAAATTGTTCAGATTTGGTCGTTGCATCCGTCGGGAATGTCGAAAAACAATCCTTTTTGATCTTTGAAAACCGATTAAAAGTACATTTTTTAACCCACGAGGATAAGTTTCCCTTTATCAATAAATATGCAACGCCGAAAACGTTAGGAATCGACCGAATGGTTTTGGCTTCCGGAGCAACATTGCAATATCCCAGACAAAACAGGTTAGTCATCGATGCGGGAACATGCATAACCTACGATTTCATCGACGAAAATGACAATTATTTGGGAGGAGCAATTTCTCCCGGACTTCGATTGCGATACGAAGCTTTGCATAATTACACGGCCAAGCTGCCTTTGCTGTCTTTCGAAATACCTGAAGAATACATTGGTAATTCAACGGTACAGGCAATACATTCCGGAGTTGTAAATGGATTCGTCTATGAGATTGACGGTTTTATCGATGAATATCGATCTGATTATTCAAATTTTATAATAATTTTAACGGGTGGTGATGCAGAATTTTTGGCTAAACGATTAAAAAATACCATATTTGCCAATTCAAATTTCCTTTTGGAAAGTTTGAGTCAAACATTTCAATATAAAATCGACAATGATTAAAAAAATTATAATAAGCGCTTGTTTGCTTATCTCATTCATTTCATTTGCTCAGCAAGGTACTGCGTCTCCTTATTCTTTCTATGGAATTGGAGAGCAAAGGTTTAAAGGAACTCTTGAAAACAGGTCTATGTCAGGGGTTGCCGTAGAGCAGGATAGTACGCACTTGAATATTGATAACCCGGCAAGTTATGCTAGTTTGATCCAAACAACTTTTACTGTTGGAGGAACTTTTGGAACTTCAACATTAAAATCAAGTACAGAATCGGCTAAAGCGCAAAGAACCACTTTTGATTATTTGGCTGTTGGTATTCCAATGGGAAAATTAGGTGCGTCTTTTGGTTTGATTCCTGTGTCTTCTGTAGGATATAAAATTTTAAATGACAGAACTGCAACACCAGGAGCGACAAGTAGAGAGCTTCAGGGAGATGGAGGAGTAAATAAAGTATACTTAGGTTTAGGATATAAAATCACGCCGAAATGGAGTATTGGAGCTGATGTACAGTATAATTTTGGTAAAATTACCACTTCAAGCGTAGAATATGTTACCGGGATTCAAAATCCAACTTCAGAAACAAATAGTTCTGTAGTTTCAGGAAGCAATTTTAATATTGGTACAATGTACCAAACTAAAATTTACAAGAAAATGAATTTGTATACTAGTTTGAGTTATACTTTTTCAGGTAATCTTACTTCAGAGAGCGAACGTACTATTGCAGTAGGTGGAGATAACGATGCAGTGGTGCCGACTCCTGTTACAGATAAATTAGAATTGGGAAGCAAAGTATTGTTTGGTGTTGGTGTAGGGCAATCAAAAAAATGGCTTTTAGGAACTTCATTAACTTTTCAGGAAAAAGGAAGTTTAGCGAACTATTACAATATAAGTAATAATGTGAGCTACGAAAGCGCTTCTAAGTATGCAATCGGAGGATATTATCTTCCAAATTACACCTCATTTTCAGGTTACTTCAGCAGAGTGACATATAGAGGAGGTATTAAGTATGAAAAAACTGGACTGATTGTTAATAATCAATCCGTTAATGATATAGGAATGACACTTGGAGCCGGATTTCCAATTACAGGAAGTCTTTCCAATGTAAACTTTGGAGTTGAGTTTGGTAAAAAAGGAACAAAAACGGCAGGTCTGGTACAAGACAACTATATAAATTTTAGTGTCAGTTTCTCTTTTAATGACAGATGGTTCGTGAAGAGTAAATTTAATTAAACGCAGCTTTATTGTTTTTTTAAGCTCATTACAATTTACTACATTTGGCAAATGAAATTACCAAAAAAATATATAATAAAGATTGTCACGGTTTTGGCTGTGACACTTTTTTTTGGGTGTGAAAGTAATTTTAAAGAAGTTCAGAAGATTAACTTTTCAGAGTTTGTTCCGGGAAGTGACGCTGATACTGTAAATATAAAATATACTGATTCTGGTCGGATAACGGGAGTTTTGATTAGTTCGAAAATGTTGGACTATTCAAATCTGGTTTTTCCATTTACTGAATTTCCTAAAGGAATTGATGTTACTTTATACGATAAAAAACAAAAACGTACTTTTATACGATCTAATTATGCTGTTTCGTACAAACAAACAGGAATAATAGATTTGCAGGGAAAAGTGAAAATTACTTCGGAAACAGGTCAGATGCTGGAAACGGAGCAATTGTACTTCGATCAGAAAAACGAATGGTTTTATACAGAAAGAAAATTTAAACTTACTGATGCAAAAGGTGTTACGCATGGTCAGGGAATAGATTTTAGCAAAGATTTTAAAGTGATTAATTCACAAAGAATAACTGGCGAACTCGAAGCCGAAGAATAATTAAAAAAGAATAAGAAAAGAATAAACAAGAATGTTATGGCTTACATGAAATATACACAATACGTTTACTTATTAATTGCTGTTTTCTTTGTTTATGAAGGAATAACAAAAATTAATGATGGCAATGATATTCCATATTTATACTTTATAATTGCGGCGATGTCTATTGTGATGTTTTTTGTTAGAAGAAGATTTGCGAGGAAGTACGACAATCATAATAAAAAACAGTAAAAATGGAGCTTAGTATTATAATACTGTGTTTAATACTATCAGCCCTTTTTTCAGGAATGGAAATAGCTTTTATTTCCTCTAATAAAATCTATTTGGAGATAGAAAAAAAGCAAGATAACTTCATCTCCCAAATCCTTACAAAGCTTACCGAAAACCCGTCTAAATTTATTACCGCTATGCTGATTGGTAATAATGTTGCTTTAGTAACGTATGGTTTTTTTATGAGCGATCTCATTGTCGAGAAAAGTGCTCAGTACGGGTATCAGTTTTCAGACGCCACAAGTATCATAATTCAGATTCTTATAGCTACTTTTATCATTCTGATAACGGCAGAATTTTTCCCTAAAGTCTTTTTTCAGATTTATGCCAATTCCTTAATCCGTTTTTTTGCCATTCCGGCATATCTGTTTTATAGGTTATTCTATTACATATCTACTTTTTTCATCTGGATAGCCGATTTTATTCTGAAAAAGTTTTTTAAAACAGATGGAGACCAGTTGCAGTTATACTTTAGCAAAGTTGAATTAGGAAATTATATTACTGAACAAATGAGTTCCGTAGAAGATAATGAAGAAGTAGATTCGGAAATTCAGATTTTTCAGAATGCACTCGAATTTTCAGGAGTAAAAGCGCGTGATATTATGACACCGCGAACAGAAATTGTAGCTATCGATTTGTTTGACAGTGTTACAGAATTAAAAGAATTGTTCATAGAAACAGGATATTCAAAAATTGTAGTGAGTCAAAATTCACTGGATGATATTGTAGGTTATGTACATTCTTTTGATTTATTTAAAAAGCCAAATACTATTAAGTCGGTTTTAATGACCGTAGAATTTGTTCCGGAAACCATTTTGATAAAAGATGCCTTAAATTTACTGATCAAAAAACGTAAAAATGTTGCAGTAGTATTAGATGAATACGGAGGAACTTCTGGTATCATAACTATTGAGGATATCGTGGAAGAACTTTTTGGAGAGATTGAAGATGAGCACGATTTAGATGAGGAATTAATAGAAGAACAGCTTGGAGAGGGCAAATACTTATTTTCTACCCGCTTAGATGTAGAGTATCTTAATGAGGTATATAAATTAGACATTCCTGAAGAAGATTCGTATGGAACTTTAGGAGGATTTATTGTGAATTCCACAAAAGAAATCCCGCAAAAAGGGGAAGAAATCGTAATTGACAACTATCATTTTGTGATCGAAGAAGCAACGAATAAGAAAATTGAATTAGTAAAAATGACTATAAAAGAGTAATTTGTTTAGTTATTGAAAAAAAAATGTGTAAAATAAAACACTAGTTGTATTGTTATTAACTAGATAATTGTATTTTCGCAAACTGAATATAAAATTAACGATAATAAAAATGGCAGTTTTAGCAAAAATTAGACAGCGTTCCGCATTACTGATAGGAGTTATTGCACTTGCATTATTTGCATTTATAATACAAGATCTTTTTAACAGCACTTCTTTTGGTCAAAGTTCAAAAGATGTAGGAAGCATTGATGGAAAAGATATTTCATTTGAAGACTTTAGACTTAAAGTTAGTAATGTTGAAAAAAGTGGTCAAGGAATTACTTCCACTGAAGCTGCAAACAGAGTTTGGGATCAAGAGGTTTCAATCGCATTATTATCAGCTCAGTTTGATAAATTAGGATTAAGAGTTGGAGAAAAACACCTTTTGGAAGTTTTAAAAACAGATCCAAATATTGGTAAAAACCCAATGTTCCTAAATGCAGCAGGTATTTTTGATGTTGCTAAATTCAAAGAGTATTTTAAAACTAATCCTGAAGCAGCGCAATATATTGCTGAAAAAGAAAAAGATGCAGAATTAAATGCTAAGTTTCAAATTTACAATACTTTAATCAAAGCAGGTCTTTATACTACTGCTAGTGAAGGAAAATTGAAATATGAGGCAGAAGCTAACAAAGTAAACTTTTCTTTTGCTGCGGCATTATATTCTTCAATTAAAGATAGTGACGTAAAAATTTCTGATTCAGAAATTGTTGACTACATGAAGAAAAACGAGAAAAAATTTAAAGCAGATGCAACTCGTGAAATTCAATATGTTTTAGTTGAAGATAAAGCATCAAAAGAAGATGAAGCTGAAATCAAAGCTAAAATAACAGGTTTATTGAATGGAACTGTAGTTTACAACGCAAAAACAAATAAAAACGACAGTTTACCAGGTTTTAGAAATGCTAAAAACATTGCTGAATTTGTAAATGCAAATTCTGACGTTCCTTACGATTCTACTTATGTTGCTAAAAATGACTTACCAGCTGTTGATGCTGATAAATTATTCAGTTTAGCTCCTGGTGCAATTTATGGACCTTACGTTTTTGGAAAATACTACTGTATTTCTAAATCTTTAGGATTTAAAGCAGGAGTTAATGCAAAAGCGAGCCATATCTTAATTGGTTATGTAGGGTCTCAAACACCAAACCAAAAAGAAAAAAGATCTAAAGAAGAAGCTAAAGCTAAAGCGGAAGAAATTTTAGCTCAGGTTCAGGCAAATCCTGATAGTTTCATGATGTTGGCTTTTACAAGCTCTGATGATTCATCTGCACAGCAAGGTGGAGATTTAGGATTCTTCGGTCCAAATCAAATGGTTAAACCATTCAATGATTTTGTATTCAATAACGGAATTGGAAAAGTTGGATTAGTAGAAACTCAATTTGGTTTTCACGTTATTAAAATTACTGACAAACAAGACGGAATACGTTTAGCTACAATTGCTCAAAAAATTGAACCATCTGAAGCTACATCTGATAAAGTATTTACATTAGCAACTAAATTTGAAATGGATGCTGCTGATAAAGATTTTAACGCTACAGCTAAAGAATTAGGTTTAAAAGTGGAAGCTCCTGTTTCTGCAAAAGCAATGGACGAAGCATTTGGATCATTAGGAAATCAACGTGCTATTGTAAGATGGGCATTTGATAAAGAAACAGATAAAAATGATGTGAAACGTTTCGAAATAGCAAATATTGGTCACGTTATTGCACAATACAAAGGTGAAAACAAATCTGGTTTAGTTTCTGTAACAGTTGCAAGACCTTATGTGGAGTCAATCTTGAAAAACAAGAAAAAAGCAGAGATTTTAAAAGCTAAAATGACTGGATCAACTATCGAAGCAGTTGCTAAAAGTGCTGGTGTTGCAGTTCAACAAGCTGCTGATGTAACTTTAGATAATCCTGTTTTACCTGGTGGAGTTGGACAAGAGCCTAAAGTTGTAGGTAATGCATTTGCTTTAGCTGCAAATAAACTTTCTGCTCCTATTGAAGGAAACACTGGGGTTTATGTTGTGAAAAACATTAGTGTTGTAAAAGCACCTGCAGCTGCAAATCATGCAGAATATGTTGCAAAACTAAAAGCACAAAGCGCATCTGATTCAAACAGAGTTTTACCAGCGTTGAAAAACAATGCTAAAATTGAAGATAACAGATTACAATTTAACTACTAGTTTTTAGTAAGTAAAGCGTTTTTAAAGATAGAAACCCCGAAGCATTTTAATGTTTCGGGGTTTTGTGTTTTTACTTAAATGAGTATCAGTATTTTGTCATTTCTGTAATTTGTGAGGGTATTCCCTTAGTTATATTGAAATAATCGAAATTTAATTTAAAAAATTTGGGATTTCGGAAATATTGCAGTTTATTTGTCCCCGATTTTTGTTTCAACAAATTAAAATTTGCCAAAACATTTGTTAAAATTTCCAAGACAAATTTCGATAAGTAACTGTTTTAATAATCAGATATTTAATTTTTTTATGTTTCATTTTTTGAAAAGAAAACCTAAAGTATATTCCAAAATAGAAAATCATATTTTTGGAATAATTACAGAGCTCTTAAAACTTAGTAATACCGAGATCAATGTTGATGAGCTGGGTGGAAAGTACTATTTAAGTAATGATGAACAACATTTTAAGGTCACCATCTTAGGTAATGATTATGTTATTAGATTAACAAACACCCGCGATTCTGTAGCTGAAAAGTACGATAAGTTTTTTGTTGAAGATGTTTTAAAAGCCGTAAAAGAAGAAAAACACCGCAGAATGGAATTAGTTTATGATTCGATTACTAACAGTATAGAGAAAATGGCGGAACGTCTTCATAATACACTTATTGAAACTAATGAAATAGAAACGCAAAAGGTTCGCCGCCTCGAAGCAAAACGTGTTGATGATAAGAAAGTTAAGTATTAATTCGTTTTTGTAAAAACTAATAACTTCCGCTGATTTTATAAAATCATTTCCTTGTAAGAAAGGATTGTTTTATACCCTTTTGATTCAAAATATTCCTTCGGATTTTCTTTTGAAATCACCATTACAAAGTCTCCCCCCCAAGCCCCAAGACTTTTTACTTCTCCATCAAAATCTGAAAATGATATTTCTTTGATGGTTTTCATTTTCAGGATGTTACTTAATTGTGTTTCATGGTTTTTGATTGCAATTGCAAATTCGCTGTCTGTTTTAGCGTTTAAAAGAGCATCAGTGATTTTATTATTAGCAATGATACTTTCTGATAGTTTTTCGTTTTTGTTGTCGTAATAAGCTTTTATCGCATTTTTGCTGTTTTGCTTTTTATTTAAATAAACAAAATAAATACTATCTTTAAAGTCAGGATCAAATGTAACAACTTCTATTACAGGTTGTTTTTCTTCTAAACGATATGTAATTGGAGTGTTGTTTTGTGCACAGGCAATATCATAACCGCTGCCGCCAAAACTATTTTTAAGTAAGGTAAAAGCATCGATTTGTGTCCATTGTGCAATATTATTTATTAAGGTCGATGATGTGCCCAATCCCCAGTTTTTAGGAAATGTAAGATGTGTGCTTACATTATATCCTTCTGCATTATTTATGAAGTCAGGATTTAAGAGATATGCTTCGTGTAGTATATTTATTAAAGTTGCTTTTACAGTGTTTGGATCTGTCTGAATATTATTTACTATCTCAGAAAATTGTACAGTGTCTTCAAACCAGACTTCGTTGTCATAATCAAAACTTTTCCATTTGATTTCTTTGTTCGAACTGTTTTCTACAACTAAATTCTGACCTGTTTTTGTTGGTAAAGCAAATGCTTTTGCACCATCTAAAACCAGATATTCACCAGTGATTAATAATTTACCGTTACTGTAAAATGTTGTTTTCATTCTGTTGTTTTTTAGCCCCGATGGGAATGGCATCCTTTTATGACTTCCGATGAATATCGGGGAGTCATAAAAGATACAATGGACAGCGGGAATAGCTCCAAATTATTTTCTTAAGCTTTCAATAAATTCTACTACCGCACTGTGTGAGATTGTATTTTTCTTGAAATGATGTTTTATTTGTTGGCGCTCTTCTGTGGTTGCTTCAAATTGGTTAAGGATGTTGTTTAAGTGCATTTTCATGTGTCCTTCCTGAATTCCGGTGGTAGTTAGAGAACGTAAGGCAGCGAAGTTTTGTGCTAGTCCTGCAACTGCAACAATTTGCATTAATTCAGCAGCAGAAGGTTTTTCGAGTATTTCTAAACACAATTTTACTAAGGGGTGCAAAGAAGTCAATCCGCCTACGGTTCCTAATGCTAGCGGAATTTCAAGCCAGAATGTAAAAATTCCGTTTTCGATTTTGGCATGTGATAAGCTGGCATACTGACCATTTTTTGAGGCATAAGCGTGAATTCCTGCTTCTACGGCTCTAAAATCATTTCCGGTTGCGAGAATTACTGCATCAACACCGTTCATAATTCCTTTGTTGTGTGTTACGGCTCTAAAAGGTTCTACTTCTGCAATCTGAACGGCCTGAACAAAGCGTTCTGCAAAATCTTGAGGATTTTGAATATGTTTTTCAGCCAAATCTTCAATTGGACATGAAACTTCGGCTCTGACAATGCAATTTGGAACATAATTAGACAAGATGCTCATAATTACTTTGACGTTTTCATTTTCAGAAAACAATTCAGAATGCTCAAATTCTTCTTTTAGAGTAGTTGCAAATTGTTCTAGGCATGAGTTTATGAAATTAGCACCCATGCTGTCTTTGGTTTCAAAAGTGGCATGAAGCTGAAAATAGTTATCAAGTAAATTTCTCTTATCTTTTAGCTGGATGTCTAAAATTCCGCCACCACGTTGTTGCATGTTTTTGGTAATGCTCTGTGTGTCTGAGAAAAATTTTGGCTTTATTAGGTCAAAAAAGGCTTGAAGTTTTTCGGCTTCACCAGCAAAAGTAAAATGGACTTGTCCTATTTTTTCAGTGTCGATTACGGTAGCTTTAAATCCGCCGCGAGTTGCCCAATATTTTGCTGATTTTGAAGCCGCAGCAACTACAGAACTCTCCTCAATAGCCATTGGAATGGTTTTGTAATGTCCATTTATGAGAAAATTCGGAGCTACACCAAGAGGAATATACAAATTAGTAATAGTGTTTTCTATGAATTCATCATGAAGCTGTTGAAGCTTTTCGTCTGAATTCCAGTAATTTCTTATTATTTTAAGTGCATCTTCAGGGGTAGAAAAGTAAGTTTCTGCGATCCAGTTTGTCTTTTCTTTTTTGGATAATTTAGAAAATCCGGCAACGGCGTTGTTCATTCTCAGTATATTAAATAATATTGTTGCTACAAAGATATTAATTTAAGAGTTTTGTTTACAATCTATTTGTAATTTGAAAATCACGCAAACGTTATTTTTTTTGATTTTTAACACTTAAAATGTGTAATATGTTTATTTTTTTTACTAAAATTGGGGTCTTTTTTATATTTAAATTAATTCTCAATGAATACAAGTAAAATTACTTTAATGTTTTTGTTTTTTGTTGCTGTCGTTTCTGGCCAACAGAAAATTACTATCGAAAATATTTATGGCGGGACATTTCGTGCTAAAGGAATGGACGAGTTGCAATCTTTGAAGAATACAAACCAATATACGGTCTTAAATGTCGATATGGCAAGCAGGACGATGCAGATTGATTTGTATGATTTTGCAACGTTAAAGAAAGTATCGAATTTGATTGATACTAAAAATCATAAGGAACTTGAAGATGGTATCGATAGTTATACTTTTGATGCTTCAGAAAAGAAAATTTTAATAGCTTGTAATTCAAAGAAAATATTTCGTCACTCTTTTACGGCAGATTATTTTTTATATGATATAGCTTCTAAATCCTTAACGAAGCTTTTTGATTTCCAGATTCAGGAACCAACTTTTTCACCTGATGGAACTAAAATAGCGTACGCAAGAGAGAATAACTTATACGTTTATAATGTAGCTTCTAAAGCTTCTACGGCAATAACTACAGACGGAAAGAAAAATTCGATTATAAATGGTATTACGGACTGGGTTTATGAAGAAGAGTTTGCTTTCGTTAAAGCATTTGACTGGAGTAAAGACAGTAAAAAAGTAGCTTACATTCGTTTTGATGAAAGTGCAGTTCCGGAATTTTCAATGTCAATTTTCAAGAAAGATTTATACCCGACAATTGACACCTTTAAATATCCTAAAGCAGGAGAAAAAAATGCAATAGTTTCTTTACACCTTTATGATGTTGCTGCAAATGCTGTTAAAAAAGTTGATTTGGGAAATTATAACGATTTTTACATTGCCAGAATTAAATGGACAAATGATAGCAATATTTTATCAGCACAGGTTTTAAACCGTCATCAGGATAATCTTGATTTGTTATTTGTAGACGGAACAACAGCTGTTGCTAAAGTTGTTTTAAATGAAAAAGACAAAGCTTATGTTGACGTTACAGATAACTTAACATTTTTAAAAGACAATAGCTTTATCTGGACAAGTGAAAAAGATGGTTTTAATCATATCTATGTTTATGATAAAACAGGAAAACTTAAAAATCAGGTAACGAAAGGAAACTGGGAAGTAGTTTCTTATTACGGTTTTGATGAGAAAACAAAAACTATTTTCTACCAATCTACAGAAAATGGATCAATCAATAGAGATGTTTACCGCATCGCATTAGACGGTAAAAACAAAGTTCGTTTATCTAAAAATATTGGAACAAACGCTGCAACTTTAAGCCCTGATTTCAAATACTACATCAATACATTCTCAAGTGCTTCTCAACCTACTACTTATACGTTGAATGAAGCGAAAGCAGGAAAAGAAATTCAGGTTATAGAAAACAACCAGGCTCTTGCTGAAAAATTAAAAGCTTATAATTTACCAAAAAAAGAATTTTTTGTTTTGAAAACGGCAAAAGGTCACGATCTTAATGCGTGGATTTTGAAACCGGTAGATTTTGATCCTTCTAAAAAATATCCTGTATTTATGTTTCAATACTCTGGACCAGGATCACAACAAGTTGCGGATAGCTGGATAAACAGCAATGATTATTGGTTTGCGTCTCTTACGCAGCAAGGTTATATTGTAGCTTGTGTTGATGGTAGAGGAACAGGATACAAAGGTGCTGACTTTAAAAAAGTAACTCAAAAAGAATTAGGAAAATACGAGGTAGAAGATCAGATTGATGCTGCTAAAGTAATTGGTGCTTATTCTTATGTTGATGCAGCAAGAATTGGAATCTTTGGATGGAGTTATGGTGGATTTATGGCTTCGAACTGTATTTTTCAGGGAAGCGATGTGTTTAAAATGGCAATAGCTGTTGCACCTGTAACTAACTGGCGTTTTTATGATAGCGTATATACAGAAAGATACATGCAGACTCCACAGGAAAATGCAAGCGGTTATGACCAAAATTCTCCGATTAATCACGTTGATAAATTAAAAGGTAAGTTTTTATTAGTTCATGGTTCAGCTGATGACAATGTTCACTTACAAAACTCAATGCAAATGATGGAAGCATTGGTTCAGGCAAATAAACAGTTTGATACTCATATCTATACAGATAGAGATCACGGTATTTACGGTGGGAAAACGAGAATTCACCTTTACAATAAAATGACTAACTTTATCAAGGAAAATTTATAAAACAACTTTATCAACTTTAAATAAATAATGAATAATATGGAAGGAACTCAAGTGAAAACAGCGCATCCTAAAGGACTGTGGGTTTTGTTTGGAACGGAGATGTGGGAGCGGTTCAATTTTTATGGAATGCGGGCTTTATTGACTTTATTTCTTGTAAACTCATTATTAATGAAAGAAGAAGAAGCTTCGTTGATTTACGGAGGTTTTCTTGGACTTTGTTATTTAACTCCAATGTTGGGAGGCTTTGTTGCCGATCGTTTCTTAGGAAATAGAAATTGTATCCTCTTGGGTGGATTATTAATGGCTATTGGTCAATTATTATTATTTACAAGCGGTAGTATTTTTGAAGGCAACTTAGGTTTTGCTAAAATCATTATGTACTGCGGTTTAGGAGTAATTGTTTTTGGTAATGGATTTTTTAAACCAAACATTTCAAGTATGGTTGGAAGTTTGTATCCAAAACAGGAAAAAACAAAATTAGATACTGCTTTTACGATTTTCTACATGGGGATTAACATTGGTGCTTTCTTAGGGCAATCAATTTGTCCATTGTTAGGAGATGTTAGAGATACTGGAGGAATTAGAGATATTCACGCTTTCAGATGGGGATTTTTAGCAGCTTCTGGTGCTATGTTTATAGGAACAGTTTTGTTCTATATTTTAAAAAACAAGTATGTAGTTTCTCCGGAAGGAAGACCATTAGGAGGCTTGCCTTCTAAAAATGTAGCGGCAGATTTTGAAGAAGGAGAAGCGCAAAAAGCAAACTTCTCTACTAAAGCATTGACAGTTGCAGGTATTGCATTTGTGGCTTTAGGGTTCTTTTTTCACTACGTAGTAGGTCAAAATTTAATATACACATTAATCTACTCAAGCGGTGTTGCTTTAGCAGGATTAATTGTTTCTGATACTTCATTAACTAAAATAGAAAGAGATAGAATTATAGTAATCTATATCGTGTCTTTCTTCATTATTTTCTTTTGGGCTGCTTTCGAACAAGCAGGTTCATCATTAACTTTTATTGCAGATAATCAAACAGACAGAAATTTCTTTGGCTGGCAAATGCCTCCATCAATGGTTCAGATTTTTAATGGACTTTTTGTGGTTGTTTTAGCGGTACCTTTTAGTATTCTTTGGGATTCTTTAAGAGCAAAAGATAAAGAACCAATTTCTCCGGTTAAATTAGCAATTGGTTTAGTTATTATTACCATAAGTTTCTTCATGATTGCAACTCAGGTTTCTTATATCGGAACTTCAGGATTGTTATTGGTTAAATGGCTTATTTTGTTGTATTTCTTAAATACATGTGCTGAGTTGTGTTTGTCTCCAATTGGATTATCTCTTGTTGGAAAATTATCTCCAAAACGTTTTGCATCATTATTATACGGAGTATTTTTCTTGTCTAATGCATCTGGTTATGCATTAGGAGGAACTTTAGGTTCTATTTTACCGGCAACAGGTGATAAATACAAAAAAGCACAAGAACTAGGTATAGATTTACAAGCAGTTTTAGATAAAACAACGACTTTAACAGAGGATCAGGTTAAATTATTAGACCATCATCAAATTAGCGATCATTATCCTGAATTTGCTGGTTTTGTAATTCATAATTTATATGAATTCTTTATGGTGTTCGTTGTTCTGACAGGACTTGCAGCTATATTGTTGTTTGCTTTGACGCCATTATTGAAAAAAATGATGCACGGAGTTCGATAATATGGAAAAGAATTTAACTTTAGAAGAAATTCAGGATTTTAAAGGCAAATACCCTAAGCAATTATGGTATTTGTTTTTAGTTGAAATGTGGGAACGTTTTTGTTTTTACGGAATGAGAGGTGTTTTGGCATTTTTCATGGTAGATCAATTAGGATTATTAGAAGGTAAAGCAAATCTTCAGTACGGAGCGATTCAAGCTTTTGTGTATGCTTTTACTTTTATTGGTGGAATTTTTGCCGATAAGATCCTTGGTTTTAAAAAATCGTTGCTTTTTGGTGGAATCGTTATGATTTTGGGGAATTTACTAATTGCGGCTTCTCCACATGATTTCTTTTATTACGGAATAACATTGTCTATTATTGGAACTGGTTTCTTTAAGCCAAATGTGTCTTCAATGGTAGGAGAGTTATATCACGAAAATGATGGACGTAGAGATGCTGGTTACGGTATGTTTTATGCGGGTATTAATGTAGGTGGAATGTTGGGTGGTGCAATTCCAATTTATTTAGGAAAAAACTATTCATGGAGTTTGTGTTTTCTTTCTGCTGCTATAGTTATGATTGCAGGAGTTGTTACCTTTCTTCTGACTAAAAAACATTTAGCGCCAATTGGAAATTCTCCTCTTGTAAATCACACGCCTAAAAAACGTAATGCTTATGAAATAGCCGTTTATGCAGGATCGTTATTAGCAATACCATTGATTTATATTATGGTAATCAATTCTGATTTTACAGAATATTTCATGTATACAATAGGAGTGGTGGCATTAGGTTATTTCCTGTTTGAATTATTAAGGATAGAAGATAGGAAACAACAGTATAAGCTGTTAGCTGCTTTTATTTTTATTTTTGGATATTTTATGTTTATGGCTATTTCTGAGCAGTCAGGAGGGTCACTTTCTTTATTTGCAAAAGACAACTTATCATCTGAATTATTGTCTTTTAATATTGATCCCAATGTGGTTAATAATAGTATAAATTCACTTTTTATTATCATCTTTAGTCCGTTAATAGGCTTGCTTTGGATTTTTCTATACAAGAAAAGAATTGAACCAAACACCGTTATTAAGTTTGGGTTCTCCTTTATACTTTTAGCTGCGGGATTTTTCATTTTTTACAGTGCAAGATTCTTTGTTGATGCTAATGGCTTGAGTTCGTTAAATGTTTTTGCATTAGGATATTTAGTTTACACACTTGGAGAGTTGTGTATTGGACCAATTGGAATGTCAGTAATTACAAAATTATCACCAAAAAGATTATTTGGGATGATGATGGGATTGTGGTTCTTATCAAGTGCATTTGGTCAGTTTGCGGCAGGGAAACTTGGATCAGAAATGTCAAATGCGAATACAGGAACAACTTTGATGTCTAAGCTTATGGCGTATACAGATGGTTACTATCAGCTTGCATTGTATTCTCTTATTGCAGGTATTGTTTTGATTGTTACGACTCCTTTAATTAAAAAATTAATGCAAGAAGTAAAGTAGGCGACATTTTGGAATCTAAATTTTGTTTAATTTTGGAAAAAATTTAATCAGCATGAAAAAAATATTCTTAATTGCACTTTTTTTAGTTGGAGCATTTACCGTTGAAGCGCAAGAGTTAAAATGGTATACAGATGTAAAAGAAGCTGTTACTGTTAGTAATAAAGAAAAGAAACCAATGCTTCTTTTTTTTACAGGAAGTGATTGGTGTGGATGGTGCATTCGTTTGCAGAATGAAGTCTTGAAAACGGAAGAGTTTAAAAAATGGGCATCAGGGAATGTTGTTTTAGTTGAATTAGATTATCCAAGAAGAACAGCTCAGACTCCTGAATTAAAAAATCAGAATAGTGAGTTACAGCAGGCTTTTGGAATTCAGGGATTTCCAACGATCTATTTTACAAGTGCTGAATCCAAAGATGGAAAAGTAAATTTTAAAGGTTTAGGACAAACAGGATATGTGGCAGGTGGACCATCAGCTTGGTTAGCTGTCGCAGAAGGAATTGTTCATCCGAAGAAAATATAATTACAAAATAAAAGAATTTTAAAAATCCTTACAGAAATGTAAGGATTTTTTTGTTTACAGATAGTAGTTGTAATAGGTATTTCTTTATTATTAGCATAATGATATTTTTATTAGTATAAAAAAACACATAATGTATTTTTTGTGCTAATAAAAATTGGAAAATTAAAATATTATGTTAATTTCGTAAAGCTAATCTAACCAAAACCAAATTGATATGACTAAAAAACTACTTATCCTACTCTTCTTTTTTTGTTCATTTTTAATGCGTTCTCAAAATCTGGTTTGGAGAACCAATATGACCGATGCGATTGCAATAAGTAACGAACTTCGTAAACCAATGCTAATTTTGTTTACAGCCACCGGAGTGCCGGATAATCTTCAAAACGAAATTTTCAAAACTCCTGATTTTGCTGTGTGGTCGCGAGATAATGTTGTTCTTGTGAAATTGGATTTATCTGATGTAAATGCATCTGATAGTGATAAAGAGCAAAATGTACGGCTAAAAAATGCTTTTGGTGTTGTTGATTTGCCTGAAGTTTGTTATGCAAGTGCTTCCATCAGAAAAAGTAAAACGACATTTAGTGCATTAGGGAAAATTGCTTATAAACCTGGAGGAGCAAAAGCATGGATATCGGAATCAAATGCTATTTTACATCCAGTTGAAGAATAAAGTTTTAAATTAAGTTGCTTAATTTAATTTGTAGAAGTCCCTTTTCTGCAACTGCTTGAAAAGGGATGTTTTACCCATAATTTTAACTGATACAATTGTCAATTTTAGCTCTAAAATTTTAATTATTTTCAGTATTTAACGTTTTAACGTAAAATATCGTTTATTTTTGAATTTATTTTGTTTTTTATCTTAATATTTATTGCATGGTTTATTAATTGTGTTAATTTAGTTTCATTAACTTAACCCAAAAAACCTTTTATTATGAGCCAAAAACTACTTATCCTACTATTTTTTATTGGTACTTTTTTTGTGAAATCACAGAGCTTGTTTTGGAATACAAGCGTTGTTGATGCAATAGAATTGAGTAATTCGCAAAGAAAACCATTATTACTTTTTTTTACTGCATCTGGCACATCAGATAAAATTCAGAATGAAATTTTTAAAACTCCTGATTTTGCTTCCTGGTCTGCAAAAAATGTAATTTTAGTAAAACTTGATTTCTCAGATCCTAACATTTCACCCGAACAAAAAGAGCAAATTAATTCTTTACGTACTGCTTTTGGTGTAAATGAGTTTCCTCAGGTTTGTTATGCTACCGCTTCTGTTAGAAAGGGAAAAACGAATTTTAATTCGTTAGGCAGTATTGCTTACAATAATGCTAGTGTAAAAGCGTGGATTACTGAATCAAATTCGATTTTGAATCCAGAGTAATCGCTTTTAGAATTTACTTTCTAAAGTTAACTTATAATATCCCTTTTCTGCTGTTGCATGAAAAGGGATCTTTTTTTTCTCACAGCTTAACTTCCAAGATTTCTGAAGTGTATAAGAATTAGAGGCGTCCGCAATTATTGCTTTCGGTTTTAAATCTGCTATGACACGATCCAGATTTACATGTGTTGATTGTGTTAAGATCAAGATGTCAGGATGGATATCTTTTTTGTAAACGCAACTGCTGTCTATTAAAAGTATTTTAATGTTATTAAAAAAATAAGTATTTCTTGTTCTGTTTGTTGCTTTTAGAATTCCAAAATTCTCTGTTAGATAAGATTGAAGCGAACTTATCTTTTGTAGCGTATCAGTAGTGTAAAGTGTCGTATTTCGACCATATTTTTCCGTGATATTCGTATTTTTATTTGTGTTGTAAACAATTAGTTCCTGTTGTTCTGAGGTACGTTTTTTTGATCTTATAAATGTTAATTGAAGTAAGATCACAGTTCCTAGAGTAATAAATAATTTGTTGTGAGTCGGTTTTTTGAGCCAAATAATAGTACTGATTAGAAATAGGTAAAAGGCAATAGTATAATCGAAACTAAAGCTGATTTCTCTAATTATAAAAGATTCATAGGATGCTATATGTTGTGTAATTAAATTTAAAACAGTAATCAGTTTTTCTAAAGCTATGATTAAAAATTCAGGGCATCTTGTAAATGCAGCTATAAGCATAACTGCAATTCCTATTATCATAATAAAAGATAAAAAAGGAAGAATCACGATATTGGTAACAAAAAATAGACACGGAAATTGATGGAAATAATACAGACAAATCGGGAATGTTCCTATTTGGGCTGCAAAGGAAACAGTCAACGCTTCCCAAATATAATGAAGGACTTTGTTTTGTGGCTCCCAAAGATTTTTTAATAATGGCTGTAGCCAAAGAATTGAAAATAAAGCGATGTAACTTAACTGAAATCCCACCTCAAATAAAAAGTAAGGTTGAAAAAGCAATATGATAAATGCTGAAACTAGTAACGTGTGATATATGTTGCGCCCTCTTCTCAGATGATCTGCAATAGCGATAAAGGAAAACATAATTACAGATCTTAAAACCGGAGGCGAAAGTCCTGAAAGGATTGCAAAAGCACCCAGTGAAGTTATTAGGATTATTAACTTTGTTAAGGAACCTTTCGGCGTATTTGGGATCGGTTTTAGCAGAAAGAGAATGAATAACATTATGAAGCCGACATGTAATCCGGATACCGATAAAATATGTGCAGCTCCGGAATATTGGTAGTTCTTTACTGTTTCAGGAGATAGGTCTTGCTTTTGACCCAATATTAATGCCAGTGCAACATTCATTTCGGTTTTATTGAACTTCGATTTTTCAAGATTAGTAATTATTCTTGCGTTTATTCTCGAAGCATAATACCATAAATCTTTCTGTAAATTGGTACTAACTTTTATTTCAGATTTGTTAGTGTAAAGCTGTGCGAATATCTGTTTGTTAGCGAGGTATTTGGAATAGTCAAATTGGTTTGGATTTTTGGGTTGGTTGGTATGCTGCAGCGTTGTTTTTACTTTGATAATATTGCCTGTTATAAGTGGCGCATTTTTGTTGTCTTTGGTGATGTTGATGATTACCTTTCCTGAAGAGGATTGCCCTTCGATGTTCTTTAAAATGCCAATATATCGATCATTATGAGTATTGCTTTTTAATTTTTCGCGTATAATTAAAGTTAGTGTGTGATCTTCTTGAAAAGCATTTTTGAAATGCGTGTAATTTGATTTATTTGAGGTATCCGTCTGAAGGATTAAGGTTGTTACTCCAATACAAGAAGAAATCAGCAAAGCGCTTATTCCGAAAAGGATATTTAATTTTTGGTGTTTTTTGCAAACAAAATGTAAAACTATAAAAATTAAAAGATTTACAGTGAGCGTGACAATTGCGAAGAAAAGAGAAGGCTGTAAATAATAAGAGACCAAAATACCAATCACAAAACTGATTGTTATTTTTGTCAAAGGGAAATCGAATACTTTCATGGCTTTAAAAGTATTGATTTTTTGTAAGTCTAATAACGTTTATTTAAAATTTAACTCACTCTACTATGCGATTAATCTGAGTAAAGGAGTTCTTATAATAAGGTTCTTTTGTAGAAGAAATAATAACGCCTTTTGAAGTAGAAGAATGAACAAATTTTATTTCATCAGAATTAATTTCTGTGATGAGGCCTACGTGGTTTATTTGTTTGCTTTTATTCGTTTTAAAGAAAATCAAATCGCCTTTTTTTGCATCATCAAATTTTATTACTTTTCCGACTTTGGCTTGTTCGTAAGAACTTCTTGGTAATTTTATATTTTCCGATTCAAAAGTAGTGTAAACAAGGCCAGAGCAATCAAAGCCATTTCTTGTAGTTCCTCCAGCTTTATAGCGTACACCAATATTATCTGTAGCCTTTGCAATCAGATTTTTTACCAAATATTTCTCTTCTTTTTTGGTTTCTTTTTTAGTTACACTAGTTGCTGTTGAAGTTGATTTACAAGAAGCAAAAAGCAGCGATGAAAAAAGGAAAATAAGTATCTTTTTCAAACGGATATTTTTTTTTAATTACTTTAAATCAGTAACAATTAGTTTTGCAGTTTTTTTGCTGGCGCCAACGCCGCCTAATTTTTGTTCTAGAATGTCATAATTTTTTAATAATTTCTCACGGTAAGCAGGCTCAATTAACTTTTGAAGTTCTTCTTTGATGCGTTTTGTGTTGCAGTCATCCTGAATTAATTCGGTTACAACTTCCTGATCCATTATCAGGTTTACAAGCGAAATGTATTTTAAAGTAATGATGCGTTTTGCAATTTGATAGGACGCCCAGCTTCCTTTGTAGCAAACCACTTCAGGAACTTTAAAAAGAGCTGTTTCTAAAGTTGCCGTTCCGGAAGTTACCAGGGCTGCGGTTGAGCTTCGAAGAAGGCTATAGGTTTTATTCGAAATGAATTTAATGTTTTTATTGGTAATAAATTGTTGGTAAAACTCAAAATCCTGACTTGGAGCGCCCGCAATAACAAATTCATAATCCTGAAAATCGTCAACAACGCTCAGCATTACGCTCAGCATTTTTGTGATTTCCTGTTTACGGCTTCCCGGTAAAACAGCAATAATAGGTTTTTCGCTAAGTTGGTTTTCTTTTCTGAATGTGTTTTCGTCAAAAGAAGGTTGATTGTGAATGGCATCGATTAACGGATGACCAACAAATTCTACCGGAAAATGATGTTTGTCTTCGTAGAATCCTTTTTCAAAAGGAAGTATTACGAACATTTTGTCGATATCTTGTTTTATTGCCTTAATACGATTTTCTTTCCATGCCCAAATTTGAGGTGAAATATAATAATGTGTTTTGTAATTCAGTGCTTTAGCCCATTTTGCTATACGCATGTTAAAACCAGGATAATCTATAAAAATTAAAACATCTGGCTGAAATGCAGTAATGTCTTTTTTGCAAAATGTGATATTAGATAAAATAGTCTTTAGGTTAAAAAGAACTTCAACAAATCCCATAAAAGCCAATTCACGATAGTGTTTAACTAATGTGCCGCCCACATTCTGCATTAAATCGCCTCCCCAAAATCTAATTTCTGCCTGAGGATCTTCCTCATATAAGGCTTTCATTAAGTTAGAACCATGTAAATCTCCAGAGGCTTCACCAGCTATTATGTAGTATTTCATAAGTGTTTTTTTGAGGATGCTTTTTTATTTTAAAAGAAATAAAATTTCAAATGCAAAGATAGGATTTAAATAAACATGGTAGAAATTGCCAAAACAATCACCGCTAGAACAACGCCTCTTGCCATCATTTCCTTGTTTTTCTTTAATAATATTCCAAAAACGGCAAGGTCAAGAACAGTTCCAAGTGTAATTATTTTTCCCAAATACCCGTTTTGCCTGATCGTTTGAATTCCGGAGGAAATATCAAATTGGGTAAAGAAGGTGATGAAGAGATAACTTCCAAGAAGAGAAGTACATATTCCGATAATAAAACCAATAAGTAAGTCTTTTTTATTCATTTAATTTCCAGGTATTAAGTTGTTGCATAGTATGATGTGCGGTTAAGTCAAACTGAACAGGAACGATAGAAATATATCCGTTTTCTAAAGCCCATTCGTCTGTGTCTTCACCTTGGTCTTCATTTACAAATTTGCCCGTAAGCCAATAATAATCTTTACCAAAAGGAGTCTGTCTTTTATCAAACTTTTGAGCATAATAAGCCTTAGCTTGACGACAAATTTTTATTCCTTTAATTTCGTTTTCTTTTAATTTAGGGAAATTGACATTGAGTACTACTCCTTTGGGAAGTTGGTTCTCCAATGTTTGTAAAGTTATTTTTTTAACGAATGCTTTTACAGGTTCAAAATCGGCATTCCAGTCAAAATCAGATAAGGAAAAACCAATGGCAGGAATTCCTTCGATTCCGGCTTCTACAGCGGCACTCATTGTTCCGGAATAAATTACGTTGATAGATGAATTTGTTCCGTGATTAATTCCTGACACACACAAGTCAGGTTTTCTATGCAGAATTTCATTTACTGCCAATTTTACACAATCAACAGGAGTTCCGGAGCAGCTGTATTCGGCTATAATGTCATTTTCCTTTGATATTTTATCAAGATATATAGTATTGTTGATTGTGATGGCATGTCCCATTGCGCTTTGAGGTTTGTCAGGTGCAACCACAACTACATCTCCAATGGTTTCCATTACACTTATAAGGGCTCTTATTCCAGGTGCGAGAATACCATCATCATTGGTAACTAAAATTAGAGGTTTTTCTTGATTCATAATAAAAAGGGCTATTATTTGGGGCTGTTTTACGAATTATGTAAGCAAATGTACTGACAGATTTTTTTACAATAGTAACAAATAAAATAAAATTTGTCAACTATCACAAAGTTCGCTTTTGTAAGCCGAACATTTTTATATCTTTAACAAAAAATTATAGTGAAATTGGCCTTCTTGGCATAGTTTTTACCGTAACTTAGACTAAAAAATTGATGAATGCTATTATTAAATTTATGAAACGAAATTATAAAATACTTATAGCCGTATTATGCTTGTCAGTAACTTTGTTTGCTTTTAAAATAAATGCTGACAATACGGATCCTGATCCTAATAGAGACAAGACTTTATTGGAATTGCTTGCATTTGTTATAGAAAAAGGGCACTATAGCCCGGCAGAGATAAATGATGAATTTTCTAAAGGAGTTTTTAAGGATTATGTTACAGCATTAGATCCATCAAAAAGATTCTTTTTACAGTCTGATATTGATGAATTTAAGCAATATGAGCTGCAATTGGATGATTTGTTTTTAATGAAAGATCTGACGTTCTTCAATCTTACTTATACAAGATTGATGAAACGTATGGAAGAAAGTAAAAAACGTTATAAAACTTTATTAGCGCAGCCACTTAATTATACAGTGGATGAAACTTTTAATGCTGATTACGATAGTGCACCTTATGCAAAAAATACTGCTGAAATTAATGAAAGATGGAGAAAGCAAATTAAACTGTCTACACTTTCTTCATTGGTCACAAAGCAAAAATTAGAAGAGGATAAAAAGAAAACAGATCCTAATTATAAAGAGAAATCTTTTGAAAAATTAGAAAAAGAAACACGTGAAAATTCGCTAAAATCATTAGATGATAATTTTAGTCTTATTAAAGATTTAAATAAAGAGGACTGGTTTTCTGTTTATGTAAATTCAATAATGACGCGCTTTGATCCGCATACAAGTTACTTTGCTCCGGAAGATAAAGATCGTTTTGATGTTAATATCAGTGGAAAATTAGAAGGTATTGGAGCTAGATTAACAAAGAAAAATGATTTCACTCAAATTGATGAATTAATCTCTGGAGGTCCTGCCTGGAAAGGTAAGCAATTAGAAGCTGGTGATATGATTCTGAAAGTAGCGCAAGGAAATGAAGAGCCTGTAGATGTAGTAGGAATGCGTCTTGATGATGTTGTGAAAAAAATAAAAGGTCACAAAGGAACTGAGGTAAAACTTACCGTTAAAAAAGTTGACGGAACCATCAAAGTAATTTCAATCATAAGAGATGTTGTTGAAATAGAAGAAACGTATGCAAAATCAAGTATTGTAGAAAAGAATGGACTAAAATACGGGGTTATTTATTTACCTAAATTTTATATCGATTTTGAAAACAAAGATGGTCGTGATGCTGGAAAAGATATCGCTAAAGAAGTTGAAAGATTGAAAAAAGAAGATATAAGCGGAATCGTTCTTGATGTTCGTGATGACGGTGGAGGATCATTATCTACAGTTGTTGATATTGCCGGTTTATTTATCGAAGAAGGACCAATCGTTCAGGTAAAAACAGTTGGTAAAAAGAAAGAAGTATTATATGACAAAGATAAAAAGATCGAATGGGATGGACCATTAGTAATTATGGTAAACAGCTTCTCAGCTTCGGCATCAGAGATTTTGGCTGCTGCAATTCAGGATTACAAACGTGGTATTATCATTGGAAGTAAGCAAACTTACGGAAAAGGAACAGTTCAAAATGTACTGGATTTAAATCAATTTGTACGTAATGCAAATTATGGAGATTTAGGAGCTTTGAAAATTACTGGTCAAAAATTCTATAGAATTAATGGTGGTTCAACACAGTTAGAAGGAGTTCATAGTGATGTGGTTATGCCAGATCGTTATGCGTACTTAAAAATGGGTGAGCGCGATATTGACAATGCAATGCCTTGGGATAAAATTGATCCTGCTGATTACAGCACCTGGACGCAAAACCAGAAATTTAATCAGGCAATTGCAAACAGTAAAAACAGAATTGCACAAAATCCTCAGTTTAAATTGATTGAAGATAATGCAAGATGGATTGATGTTAAGAACAAAGAAAACACGTATAGTCTGAACATTACCAGTTTTAAAGCAACTCAGGAGCAAGTTGAAAATGAAGGTAAAAAATACAAACCAATTTCAGAATACAAAAATGATTTGGTTTTTAAATCTTTGCCTTACGAAGATCTTGAAATGAAAAGCGATGCAAGTTTAAAAGAAAAAAGAGATGCATGGCATCAGGCTTTGTCTAAAGATGTTTATGTGGAAGAAGCATTAAATGTTTTAGATGATTTGCAGACAACAAAAAACAACGTTGTTAAAAATAGTTCAACAAAAATTAAAAAAGAGAAAGCAATAAAATCTTAATCTTTTTAGAAAATAAATTTATTGATAAAGCGCTCCGAAAGTTTATATTTACGGAGCGCTTTTTTTATGATCTAATTGCAATAAATATGAAAGATAAAATTATTTTAGGATTGATAGGTTTGGTGTTTCTGTCTTGTCAAAAAGAAATAAAACCAAAAGAAGAAGTATTAAAGCAAGAATTGCAACAGGAAGAATTTGTAAAGGAAGAAACGTCTGCTTTTATTTCAAATCAAAATACTACTGATGCAGGATTTAATGTTACTTATTTACCAACGTCAACAACAAAACAAGTTGTAAAACACCAATATTACACACTTTCTTATAATGAAGAATTTGAGCAGGCAGAATGGGTTGCGTATGAATTGAAGAAAGAATATTTGAAGAATGGAAAATATAAACGTCCGTTTTTTATTGAAGATCCAAAAGTAGTAACCGGATCTGCAGATTGGAGGAATTACAAAAAATCCGGATATGACAAAGGACATCTTTGCCCGGCTGCTGATATGGGATTTGATGAAAAGGCTTATAATGATACGTTTTACACTTCAAATGTTTCACCTCAAAGACATGATTTCAATAGTGGTATCTGGAACAGAATTGAACAAAAAACTCGTTACTGGGCAGATAAACACAATGATATTTACGTAGTCACAGGAGGAGTTTTGAAAAATACAGATAAAAAAATAGGAACAGAAAATGTTGCTGTTCCTAAATATTTTTATAAAATTATTGTAGCTAAATCTGGAAAAGAACATAAAGCTATCGCTTTTTTAGTTCCGAATCAGGATAGTGATAAATCACTTTATGATTTTGTGGTTCCTATCGAAACATTAGAATCAATGACCGGGATCGATTTTTTTCCAAATTTAAAAAACTTAAAAAGCAGTAAGGACTTTTAGATCAGCAATAGTCTGAATTGGATTTTCTGCTTTAAAAACATAGCTTCCTGCTACTAAAACATCAGCTCCTGCTTCTACTAGTTGTTTGGCATTTTTATTTGTTACACCGCCATCAATTTCAATAATAGTTGAAGCATTTTTACGTGTAATTAAATCTTTCAGTTTTTTAACTTTAGCGTATGTGTTTTCAATAAATGATTGTCCTCCAAAACCAGGATTCACACTCATAATACAAACCAAATCGATATCGTTAATAACGTCTTCTAAAAGATCAATATTCGTGTGTGGATTAATGGCAACTCCAGCTTTCATTCCTTCCGCTTTGATAGCCTGAAGCGTTCTGTGCAGGTGCGTGCAAGCTTCGTAGTGAACAGTTAAGATATTTGATCCTAAATCAGCGAAGGTTTTGATGTAGCGGTCTGGATCGATGATCATTAAATGTACATCGATTGTTTTTTTAGCGTGTTTCGAGATCGCTTCAAGAACGGGCATTCCAAAAGAAATATTCGGAACAAAAACACCATCCATAATATCGATGTGAAACCAGTCAGCCTCACTGTTGTTTATCATTTCGATATCGCGTTGTAAATTAGCGAAATCCGCTGCAAGAACAGAAGGAGCAATAAGTGTATTCTTCATTGTGTGTTGTAGTTGTTTGTGTTCTTTTTTTTGCAAAAGTAAGACTTTAGTTTTGTTTACAATGAAATTAGATTTCATTTTTTAAATCATTGAAGATGATTAACAAATTAAGTTTTGATTGCTTAAGTGGCTTATTTTTAATTTACTGATAATTTGACTTTGTGAAGCTAATCCTTTTAATGATTCAAGCTAAAAATAAAAAACTCCGGTAATCAGCCGGAGTTTCAATCATCAATCAAAAAACGAACAGTCAATCAAACTGTTGTTTGCTGTGTAGTTGAAAGTCAAATGTCTAAAAGTCAAAAAAAAGAGCTTTTTAGACTTTAAAACTTTCTAACTTTAAGACTATTTTTAGCCTAAATAAGTTTTAAGAATTTTACTTCTTGAAGTATGTTTTAATCTACGGATTGCTTTTTCTTTAATCTGACGAACACGCTCACGAGTAAGGTCAAAAGTTTCTCCAATTTCTTCTAATGTCATTGGATGTTGATCACCAAGTCCAAAGTATAAACGAACAACATCAGCTTCTCTTGGAGTTAATGTTTCTAGTGAACGTTCAATTTCAGTACGTAATGATTCGTGAATTAATTCTCTGTCTGGATTTGGAGATTCCCCAGAACGTAAAACGTCATAAAGGTTAGAATCTTCTCCTTCTACAAGAGGAGCATCCATAGATAAGTGACGACCAGAGTTTTTCATCGACTCTTTTACATCATTTACCGTCATGTCAAGTTCTTTTGCAATTTCTTCAGCAGAAGGCGGACGCTCGTTAGATTGCTCTAATAAAGCGTACATTTTGTTGATTTTGTTGATAGAACCAATTTTGTTTAAAGGTAAACGAACGATACGTGATTGTTCTGCTAATGCCTGTAAGATAGATTGACGAATCCACCAAACTGCATAAGAGATAAATTTGAAACCACGCGTTTCATCAAAACGTTGAGCCGCTTTAATCAAACCTAAATTTCCTTCGTTAATTAAATCAGGAAGTGTTAATCCTTGATTTTGATATTGTTTTGCTACCGATACTACGAAACGTAGGTTGGCCTTTGTTAATTTTTCTAAAGCTCTTTGATCACCTGCCTTTATTCTTTGTGCTAATTCTACCTCTTCATCAGCGGTAATTAGGTCAACTTTTCCGATTTCTTGTAGATATTTATCTAACGATGCAGTTTCACGATTGGTTACCTGCTTGGTGATTTTAAGTTGTCTCATGTCGTTGTGTCCTCAATTTTAAAGTGTACAAATGATTATACGTAAAGACTATAATAAAAGTTACAAAAAAAAATAAAAAAATAAAAATTCCCGCTTCATTTTATTGAAAACGGGAATTATATTGTAGAATTGAAGTGTTTTTTTAGTTTGCAGAAGTATCTTTTACTTCGATAATTTCGCGCAAAGAAACTGGTGATCCATTTTTAGTAAAGCCTTCAAGTTTTATTTCGTATGTCCCTGAAAGATCAGAGGTGTAAAATAAATTATTATCATTTTTTAAGGTAACGTTCGGATTCCAAAACAATTGGTTTCTAAAATCTGGTATTCTTTCGTTGTCTGCGTTAGCCGTATATTCAATTTTATTGTATATTTTTTTAGGCTGCGGCCTTAAAATAGTAGTGTTTAATATAAATGATCCTGTTTGAGTGCTAACAAAATCTTTATTGAAAGTAGTAAAACTAACCAATCCATTAAAGGCTTTTGAACCCACATAATAACGCCCTACGATTAGTTCAATTTTGTAAACGTTTTTCATAGGGTAAGTTAGTAACTCATTTTGATTCTCTAAATACAAACCATCAATAAGTACAAGAGCAGATTCCTGTAATTGAGGAAAAACACTTGGATCATTTACGTGAAGGCGAGCCTTACCATCATTTTGTTTAATATAAAGTTCAGTTGCAACTTCGGTTACTGTTTCTTTTAGTGTTTTAAATCGTGTATAATCATCCAGAATATATTGTTTAGCAAGAGGAGCATAAAAAGGTTCTAATGTAGGCGTTTTAGAAATGGTGCTAACTTTTTTATGATAATAAGCATTTTCAATCTGACTTGAAATAGATCTTTCTAATAACGTTTCTTTTGTAGTGTATGATAAATCAAAACCAGTGTTCAAATTTATTTTAGAGTAATCAATGTCTGAAATATTTTGTAAAGCAAGATCGTAATTGTTTGCTTTGTCATCTATAATTTGAACCGTAATATTTGAAGTATAATAAACGTTTTTAACGTTGAAAATAAAATCTCCATTAGCATCAGTCTGTGTTATTTCAAAAGCATAAGATTTTCCGGGAAGTGATAATGCAACGGTTAAATTCTGCACATTATCAGTTTTATTTTTCGCAGTTACCTTTCCTGAAATAAGTTCACCTCTTAGTTCTGGAAGATGAATTTTATTTACCAAGTTCTGAATGTTAAGCAATGTATTATTGCTTGAAACAGGAGCAAATTCCTGAGCCGAAATCTGATTTTTAACAGGTAAAACATCTGTTTTTCTAACAGATAAAGAATAGTTTCCGTCTGCCGGCAATGCCGTTTTAGATTCAACTTTTAAGTCTACTAATTCACGATTTGAAAAAACTTTTTTAGGTAAGCTCAATTTTAGGTTAGTGTTTGAATTGCTAGTTTCTACAGAACGACTTTCGTTATTGTTTGTTCCTAGTGTTATATCTTTTGTGTTGGAATTACTTCCGACAGGCTTTTTGTCTTCTTTTGTAAAAGGGTTAATGACAGCAATGTCGATCTGAAATAATTCAGATACAGGTTTATTAAGCGTCCAGTTTGTGTAACCTATTAATTTATAGTTTCCGGTTTTTAGTGTGGTTGGTATAAAGTAATCGCCTTGTCCCGTAGATTTTTCTAATACTATTTTAGTTTTAAAAACTGATTTTTTGCTTTCATCAACTAATTCAACATAAGCAATCTTGCTTACTTCACTTGGTGTTTTATCTGTAGATTTTAAGCAATAAACTTTAAACAGCAATGTTTCTCCGGAAACGAAGGTTGTAGCATTTGCATGAATGAACACCGTCTCGTCTAAAGTCACGGCTTGCTGAGCGCTAAGTAATTGTGTATTTACCAATACAAACAATAATATAAGGTGTTTTAATTTGTCCAAAATGAAGGTATTACGTTTGATGAAAATGATGTACAGTCTCCGCATTCTACAGGTACCATGAAATAAGAAAGATCTTCTATGTTATACGAAAAACTAATTCTATTTAATTGTATAAGATCAATTAATAAAGTTCCTCTACATGGTGGAATGCTGACACCCTGAAAGCAAAATCTATATTCTTCTTCTTGACAATCAGTGTAATAAGGTGGTAATTCCTCTTTCGGAAAAAGATCAGCATAATTAAAAAATATTCTTTTTGAAGAGGCAGAAGAAACTTCAAAAAAGCCTATTGCTTTTTGGTCAGTATGTGATATGCATTTTATATTTCCGTTTACAAAGCCAGGCTGTTTAGGAGATAATACGCTAGCAGAGCTTGAGATTTCTTTCATGGTTTTGCGAAACGTATAGGATGCTATATTTTGAACATATTGTTTTACAAAAATGCTATAGCGATGACTTATGATATAGTTTTGATCACTAATAAAGCGTAATGGGAAGTTAACACGATCCTCTTGTAAATCTGTTGTAGTAGTTAGAATAATGTCATTAGAAGTTTTGGTGGTATAGCATATTCTTTTATTAGGATCGTTAGGTTGTAGCTGAATTTTTTCCGGTCCTATTGGTACAGCTTTTTCCTGACGATATACGGGAGCAATAATTTTATATGTTTCTTCATATTCATATCGATAGTATTTCGAGGTATTTGCGGGATCATAACTGTGTACTCTAATCTGTACGCCTCGGCCTTCTTTTCTATCGGTAACAACTTCAGCTGTAATGTCTTCTATTTCGTTTGCCGTTGTAACTGTTTCGTTTGAAGATTGGTAAATTTTGCCATCTTTGGTTTTTATGTCTAAAGTATAAGTTCTGTCCGGTAAGGCTTGAAAAGCATTTTCGGACAAGTAAATTCCGTTGTCTTCTTTAAAGGTATATACTGCTCCTAAATCGTCTTTAATGCTTACTGTAGCGCCAGTTTCGATGGCTACACCGTCATCTTCAAGTTTAGCTGTTTTAGAAAGTTTTATTTCCTGCTTTTTCAATTCGTTAGTTATGGTAGCTTCGATTACCAATGCTTCTTCATACGTATCCGTTTGTAGAACATAAGTTTCTGTGCAACTAGTAAGAAGTATACTAAGTAGTAATGCGATAGTGAGTTTATTTTTAAATAATGTTTTCATGATTTTTGAATCCATTTTTATGGTATTAAAATTTAAAATTATAAGTGATACTAGGAACTGGGATTGAGAAAATAGATGTTTTATAACCTTTTATCTTTCCTGCCTGATCCGTTACAAAATAGATTGAATAGGGGTTATTTCGGCCTAAAACATTGTATATCGAAATATTCCAGAAACTATGAGCAAGTTTCTTTATTTTATGATTTCCTTCAATGTTTAATCCAATATCTAAACGTATGTAATCTGGAATTCTAAATTTATTTCTGTCGCTGTAAAGCGTATATTCTGCACCTCCATAGTTGTATGTTCCAATAGGGAAAGTAATTGGTCTTCCGGTTTGGTACAAAAAGTTAGAAGATAAACTATATCTTTTTGTGAATTTATAATTTAAAACGGCACTTAAGTCATGAGGTTTGTCAAAATTTGAAGCAAAGTACTTTCCATTATTTACCTTTTCGTCATTAAATTGTCCGTCCAATTTTGTTAGTGATCTTGAGTAAGTATATCCAAGCCATCCATTTAATTTTCCAACTTGTTTTTTAATTAAAAATTCTACACCATATGCTTTTCCTTCGCCTTGTAAAAGAGCCGTTTCGACATTCTCATTCAGTAAGACCTGTGCGCCAACTTTGTAATCTAATATGTTTTTAGATCTTTTGTAATATCCTTCTAAGCTTACTTCGTATTCTTCATCGTCTAAGTTTTTAAAAAGTCCCAAAGAAATTTGCTGTGCAGTTTGAGGAGCGATATTAGCATTAGATAATTTCCAGGTATCAGTAGGAGATTGCGTCACGTTGCTCGATAGAAGATGGATATATTGTCTCGTCATATCGTATCCGGCTTTTATAGAAAAGTCTTCTGTAAAAAAATACCTTGCTGCAACTCGGGGTTCGAATCCTCCATAAGTTTTTACAACTTCATTGTTGTCATAATGCTCTTTTCTAATAACAGTTGCATCACTTATTGGTGCGTTTTCTTGGTAAATATTCACATCTGCTTCTCCTAAAGACGCATAGAATGAATATCTAACTCCTAAATCTATTAATAAATTTTTGCTCAATTTATAGCTGTCAGATAAATATATACCGGACTCAAGCGCTTTCTCTTTTGCCAGATCAGTTGCAACTAAAGTTGCTTCTGGTTTTGTTGGATGCTGGTAACCAGGATTTATATTATACAATTTGCTTGAAAGACCGTAAGATATTTTATGTTTTTCGTTTAGTGCATAATTGAATTTTAATTGCAATTGAGACTCATTTATTTTATATCCAAACTTAAATGAATTAACATCAGGAGAATCGTAATCAATATTGAATTTGTATTCACTATTGGTTAAAATAAGTGCCGACTTGTGATCTTTATTAAAAGTATGATCCCATTTCAACGATGCCAGTCTATTGCTGTATTTGTAAACAGAATCAGAACTAATGCTAAAACGGTCGTTACTGTAATAAGCTGTGGCTTCTATATTGTTGTTTTCACTAAGGGCATTGTTATACTTCAAAATTCCATCGTAAAATCCAGCCTGGCTGTTTTTTAGATTTTCGTCATCAAGACTTTTTAATATCCAGTCAGAGTAGGTTGCTCTTCCGCCAAATAAAATGCTGGATTTGTTTTTTTGGATAGGTAATCCAAAACTTAAATTTGATGTAACAGGTCCAACAGCACCTTCACCCGAGAATTTTTCGGGATTTCCATTTTTGGTTGTAATGTCAAACACAGATGATAATCTTCCTCCGAAATCAGCAGGAATACTACCTTTGTAGATGTCTGCTTTTTTTGCAGTATATGGATTTATTGCAGAGAAAAAACCTAAGAAATGCTGAGGATTATATAATACAGCATTGTCAAGAAGAATTAAATTTTGATCTTCTTTTCCACCTCGCACATTAAATCCTGCTGATCCTTCGCCAGTAGTTTTAATACCAGGAAAAGTAGTAGCTACTTTTAGAATATCTCGTTCTCCAAGAATTAAAGGAACGTTTTTCATACCTTCAATATCTATAGAAACTAAGCCAGAAACAGTTGTTTCTGTTGCTCTTTGGCCTTTCTTTTTAATAACAACTTCGTCTAACTGATTTGATTTGTCATTAATATTAAGATCTAAATTTCCATCGTCATACAGAATTACCGTTTTCGAAATTTCTTTATGGCTTAGTGATTTAATTTCTATAATATTCAGACCTCTTGGTAATTGTAAGCTATATTGACCATCTACATCAGTAGATGTACTGATGTTTTTGTTTTTTACCTTTATATAAATACCAGGTTCCGTTTTGTTGGTTTCTTCATTTCGTATCGTTCCGGTAAGTTTGAAGCTTTTTTTAGAAGACTCTTTATTTTCTTTACCTATAAATATAACAGAAGATTTTTTAGTAACACTGTAGCTATTCAAAGAATCGTATTGCTGATAAAAAACAGGATTGTCAGGATTATTATTCGAATTGCTTTCTGCTGGAGAATCTGAAAAATAATTCGCAGGTAAATCGCTATGAATGATATTGTTTAAGGTCAGGATTACTTTGTTTTTTACAACAATAAAATTTAGATCAGTTTTGTTTAGAATTTTATCTAGAACTTCGTCAACGGTTACATTTGTGTAAGTGCCCGAAACAAGTGTTTTGTTAGACTCTAGCCAAACTGGATCAAAGTAAAACTTATAAGATGTAGCCGATTCAATTGCTTTTATTGCTGTCAATAAGGTATCATCCTTAAATGTAACCGATATTTTGTCATTTGAATTTTGAGCAAATGAAAAATTAAATGATGTCAAAATGAATAAGGCGAGTATAATTTTTTTCATTAATCTTAGTTATTTTGGTTAGAAAGAGAGTTGTAAATAAATTTCATTAAATTGGTCATGAATTTATTTAAATCAGACTTTTTAACTTCTCTATTCATTATGTAAAACTCGTTGATTTGTTTTTTCTTGTCCGGAAAGATTTGGATAATTTCACTTTTACTATTTACCGTATACAGCTTTTTATGGTAGGCTAACAGGTAATTATTGCTGCGTTTGAATTTGTAGAATATGCCATCTTCCTTGACTATTTTTTGCATTAATTTGCTATGCTTGATGAAAAAAACAAAATCCTCGCTGCTTTCTGAGGTTTCATAATAGCCGGTTGTTAAGTTAGGCGAATTATATTGCCCTTTTTTTAGTTTTACAAAATTGCGATCGTATAATGAAAAAGCGTCTACTTTTTCAGTGACAAGGCTTATTCCGATATGTTCAGAGGCTCCGTATGGATTTAATACAAGTATATCACGATAGATGTCATACTTTAGTGCAGTTTCGTAATAAGTCTGCCCTTCAAAAGTTAAAGTTCCTTTTGTAAATACATCTTCATCAAAATAAAGCGTATTGTCGTCCAAAGTCTTGTACGGATTGGTATGAAGTGCTCCGTTATTGATGTCAAGATTTTGTTTGCCAAGTGTTGTGTCGAACCAGTTATAAAGTGATGTATTATTGTTGGTTTGGCTATGGATGTTGTAAATATTTAAAGATAATCCAAATAAAATAAGGAATGCAGATTTTTTTTGATAATTTTTCAAAGGATTGATTGGTTTTTTTGATTTGTTTTGGATGATTCCAAAAGTATCAAAAAAAAGTTATTTGTATAACATTTATCTGTTAAAATGTAATAATATGTTTATGATTTAAAATTAAAAACGCCAATTCAAATTTTGAATTGGCGTTTTCTATAAATAAACCTTTAGTAAACTAAGATCTGATTACTCTTTTTTGTCCTCACGTGGAGGTCTTGGAATAAGTGCTTTTCTTGACACTTTTTCTTTTTTAGTTTTAGGATCTACTCCTAAGTATTTAACTTGAAATACATCGCCCATGTTTACTACATCAGTAACATTTTCAGTGCGTTCCCAAGCTAATTCAGATACGTGAAGTAATACTTCATTTCCTGGTGCAGCAGCATATTCTACTACAGCTCCAAAGTCAAGCATTTTAATTACTTTAACTTCGTAAGCTTCTCCCATTTGTGGTTTGAAAGTAATAGATTGGATTTTTGCCAATACCGCTTCAATTCCAGCAGGATCTGTACCTAAAATTTCGATAACACCTTGCTCATCAACTTCGTTGATTACGATAGTTGTACCAGTAGCTTTTTGTAATTCCTGAATTACTTTTCCACCAGGTCCAATTAATGCTCCAATAAAGTTTCCAGGGATAGTTCTCGTGATGATTTTTGGAGAATGTGCTTTCACGTCTGCTCTTGGAGCAGCAATAGTTTCAGTTAATTTTCCTAAAATGTGTAAACGTCCTTCGCGTGCTTGCCCAAGAGCTTGCTCCATGATGTCGTAACGTAAACCATCAATTTTGATATCCATTTGACAAGCTGTAATACCGTCTGCAGTTCCGGTTACTTTAAAGTCCATATCTCCTAAGTGATCTTCATCTCCTAAGATATCTGACAATACAGCAAATTTCTCACCGTCAGTAATTAATCCCATAGCAATTCCAGAAACTGGTTTTACCATTTGAATTCCAGCATCCATTAATGCCATTGTTCCAGCACAAACAGTTGCCATTGAAGAAGAACCGTTAGATTCTAAAACTTCAGAAACAACACGAATTGTATAAGGACAATCAGCAGGAATCATATTTTTTAATGCTCTTTGAGCCAGGTTACCGTGACCAACTTCTCTTCTTGAAGTTCCTCTTAGTGGTTTTGCTTCACCAGTTGAGAAAGGAGGGAAGTTATAGTGTAAGTAGAACTTTTCTTCACCTTGTTCAGATGGAGAATCAATTTGGTTTGCTTCTCTTGAAGTTCCTAAAGTTACTGTAGCTAATGCTTGAGTTTCTCCACGTGTAAATAATGAAGATCCGTGAACTCTTGGTAAATAATCAGTTTCGCACCAGATTGGTCTAATGTCTGTAGTTTTTCTACCATCTAAACGAACACCTAATTCTAAAACGACATTACGAACAGCTTCTTTGTTCGTTTTGTAGAAGTATTTAGAAACTAAATCTCCATCAGCGATTAATTCTTCTTCAGTAAATAAAGCTTTAACTTCTTCTTTTACTTCAGCAAATGCAGCGCTTCTTTCGTGTTTCGCAGAACCAACTTTTGCGATAGCATAAATTTTATCGTATGCTGCAGCTTTTACTTTTTTGTAAATTTCTTCGTTTTCTTTCTCACCTTCGTAAGTACGAATTTCTTTTTTACCAAAAGCAGCTTGTAAGCGGTACTGTGCTTCGATTTGAACTTTTATAGCTTCGTGAGCAAATTTGATAGCTTCTACCATTTCTGCTTCTGAGATTTCTTTCATTTCTCCTTCAACCATTGCAACTGAATCCAAAGAAGCTCCAATCATCATGTCGATATCAGATTTTTCTAAGTCTTCTCTGCTTGGGTTAATCACAAATTTTCCGTCGATACGTGCAACACGTACTTCAGAAATTAAGTTGTGAAAAGGAATGTCTGAAACAGCTAATGCAGCAGATGCAGCTAAACCAGCTAAAGCATCAGGCATAACAGTTTCGTCATGAGACATTAATTGAATCATAACTTGTGTTTCAGCATGGTAATCGTCTGGGAAAAGCGGACGTAAAACACGGTCAACTAATCTCATTGTTAATACTTCGCTATCGCTTGGACGTGCTTCTCTTTTAAAGAAACCTCCTGGAAAACGACCAGCTGCTGCAAATTTTTCGCGGTAATCTACCGTTAATGGTAAAAAGTCAACCGCTGGGTTAGCGCTACGTGCTGATACTGCTGTTGCAAGTATCATTGTATCGCCCATTCTCACTACTACAGAACCATCAGCTTGTTTTGCTAAGCGTCCTGTCTCGATTGTGATGCTTCTGCCATCACCTAAATCGATTTTTTCTACAAATAATTGTGGAATCATAAATTTTTTCCTTATTGGTTATACAATGGGTTTTAGTTGTGTTGTAGTTGTTGTGTGTAGTTGTTGTTTCTAAAACCCAATGAAAAACCAAACTTTTTTTCTTTTAAAAATGCTTGTAATCTTAATAATATGTAAAAACAAAAAGAGGCACTTTCGCACCTCTTTTCTATATTGATTATTTTCTGATATTCAATACTTTGATAATCTCACGATATCTGTTGATCTCTTTCTTTTTCAAGTAATCTAACAACGATCTTCTTTTACCTACTAGTAATACTAATGAACGCTCAGTGTTGTAATCATGACGATTTTTTTTCAAGTGCTCAGTTAAGTGACTAATTCTGTAAGTAAACAATGCGATTTGAGCTTCTGCTTTTCCAGTGTTTGTTGCTTCACCGTGTTGTGCAAAAATCTCTTCTTTCTTTTCTTTAGTTAAATACATTCCAATATTATTTAATGATTTTTATGTATGTCGTACATCTTTTGTAAGACCGTGCAAAATTACATATTTTTTTTGAAAAAATAAATTTATAGAATGAAAAAATTAAAGATTAAATAATTTAGACCTAAAATACTATTTTTTCGGCTTTAAAAATGCCTCTTTTTTTAATATAATTTAGCAACTTCTTGATTAACAAACTCCAGAAATCTTTCGTCAGCTTCAGTAAACGGATCGATAACATGGCTGTCAATATCAATTTGACCAATGTTTTGCCCGTTAACAAATAAAGGAACAACAATTTCTGATTTTACGGTAAAGCTGCAGGCAATATAATTGTCTTGGGCAGCAACATCAGGAACTACAAAGTTAGCATTGCTCTCTGCAACCTGACCACAAATTCCTTTTCCAAAAGGGATAACGGTATGATCCGTTTCAGCACCAACATAAGGTCCTAAATGCAATGTTTTGTTTTCGTGATTGGCAAAATAAAATCCTACCCAGTTATAATATTCTATATTTTCGTTTAATAATTGACAAATTGCCAATAATTTTTCGTCTCTAACTATATTTGTATCAGCAATAATAGCGCTTACTTTTGGTTGTAATTCCTGAAATGTCATAATGTGAAATTTTTATACAAAAGTATTTAAAGCTGAACTTAAAAAATACATAAATTTGAAAAAAAAATCCTTTGAAAAAATATTTAATACAATTTAAACCTTTTCTGATTTTTATAGGTACTTTTTTCAGTGCATATATTATCCTTACATTAGTTTATAAGCTTTACTTAAACAGTTTTGATGCCAATGATATAGATGGTATAAGTACTATTGTAGGCTATAATGTCGATCAGCTAATGCAAGCTTTTAATTGTGATATTATGACACGTAAAAGTACAACACATCCATGTATTGAGGTATGGTACAATAAAACGTATATCGTTAGAATTGTTGAAGGTTGTAATGCTGTTAGCGTTATTATATTATTTATTTCTTTCGTTATTGCTTTTTCAGGAAAATTTAAAACGACTCTCTTTTTTATTTTATTTGGAGTTTTACTAATTTACGTTTTAAATGTAGCCCGTATTGCTTTGTTGGCAGTGCTATTATATCATTTTCCTCAGAATGAACACATTTTACATGGTGTTCTCTTTCCGTTGATTATTTATGGGTTTGTTTTTATTTTGTGGGTAATCTGGATCAATAAATTTTCTAAATATGCTAAATAGGATAAAGGAGCAAAAAGTCAAGGTGTTCGTAACAGTTGTAGTTGTGATATGCTTTGGGTTTATTAGAGCTTTTGAAAAACAGCTTTTTTACGATCCTTTTTTAGATTATTTTGATTCTGATTTTAAAGGTGCTCCTTTTCCTGAAGTTGATGCTTTTAAACTTTTTGGAGGACTTTTGTTTCGTTATCTTTTAAATAGTATTCTTTCAATTGTATTAATTTACTCATTGTTTCGGGATATTGATATGTTTAAGTTTAGTATTCTCTTGTATTTCTTTTTTTTAGTATTGCTTTTCGGAATGTTTTTTTTAATTCTGGAATTTTATCCTGAAGGGAATTGGCTTCTTTTTTATGTGAGAAGATTTATAATTCAGCCCATATTTGTACTATTATTTATTCCTGCATTTTATTATCAGCAAGAAAATTTAAAAAAATAACTTATTTTTTAGATTTTTCTCATCTCATTTCAATAATTTTGTAAAATGAGTATGAAAAAGTGCACAGTATTATTTTTAGCGGTCCTATTGTTGGTTTCCAACATTGGGTTTGCTTTTGATGTGCATTATTGTGGAGGCAAAATTGCTTCGGTATCTTTGAATACTACCGCTTCTGCAGCTCCTGAAAAGAAATGTTGTGGTAAAGCAGAGAAAAAATCATCTTGTTGTAAAGACAAAGTGGTTCATTTTGAAAAAAAATCAGATGACGCTACTTTAAAGATATTCTTTTTTCAATTAGCCTTTCCAGCTGTAATTCAGGAATTCAACCCGATTGTTTTTTTAGCGATTCCAAATTTCAAAAAAAATCAAATCATTTCGTATTACTCTGATGCGAATGCGCCCCCCTTATTTAAGTTATACAGTCAATACATTTTTTACGCCTGATTTTAATGTTTAGAGTTCAAGTTCTTTAAGAACTTGTGATGTGCTATTTGATAGTTTCTAATTTGTTTAGAAAAAATCAGATGCAAAAATCTATTCAACATTAAAATCTTTTTTTATGCAAAAAAATATAATGCTTTTCGTTATGTTTTTGCTTTCTGTTTCTGTTTTTTCGCAAGAAGATTTAGAGGAAGTAAAAATTGTTAAAAAGCAAAAGGGAATTAAAAAATCCTATACGTTAACAGCAAATACAACTGTTATTACAAGCAAAGAACTGCTTAAAGCAGCCTGTTGCAACTTGGCCGAAAGTTTTGAAACCAATCCGTCTATAGATGTAAATTTTTCTGACGCTTTAACCGGTACAAAACAAATAAAAATGCTTGGGCTAACTAGTCCTTATTTAATGATTACTGAGGAAAACATTCCTTCAGTTCGAGGAGCTTCTCAGGCTTATGGATTGTCCTTTACACCGGGAACCTGGATCGAAAGTGTTCAGATAACAAAAGGTGCAGGAAGTGTTATTAATGGTTATGAAAGTATTTCGGGACAAATAAATACCGAACTTTTAAAACCTATAAATGATATTCCGTTTTTTCTTAATGCTTATGGTTCGACAGATTCCCGTTTTGAATTGAATACTCATTTCAATAAAAAACTATCTGATAAATGGTCTACGAGTTTATTTCTGCACGGAAATGCCCGTGTTGCCAAAAACGACATGAACAATGACGGTTTTTTAGATAATCCACTTGGCAAGCAGGTTAATATTTTGAATCGATATCAATTTTATGATGCGGAAAGTGGTTTGGTGAGTTTTATCAATTTCAGATATATGAATGATAAAAAACAAACAGGTGAAGTAAATTTTGATCCTGATCGAGATCGCGGAACGACCAATTCCTGGGGTTCGGAAATCAATACAGAACGTTTTGATGTTTCTACAAAAATTGGATATGTTTTTCCGGATATGCCTTATCAGAGTATTGGTTTTCAAAATGCTTTTAATACGCACAATCAAAACTCTTATTTTGGTTTAAATCAGTATGACATTAAACAAAATAGTTTTTATTCGAATTTAATTTTCAATTCGATTATTGACAATACGATGAATAAGTTCACAACCGGATTAAATTTTAGTTATGATCAGTATCAGGAGTTTGTTAATGTAAATGATTACAGCAGAATTGACAATTCCGTTGGAGCATTCTTTGAATACACTTATGATAATACAGACAATTTTAGTGTGATTTTAGGAGGAAGAGTTGATAATCATAATCGTTTAGGTGTTTTTGTAACACCGCGTTTACACATGCGATACAATCCGTGGAAAAATGGTGTGATTCGTTTCTCTGCAGGAAGAGGAAAGCGCTCGGCCAATATTTTTGCTGAAAACCAGCAGCTTTTTGCAAGTTCACGAACTTTTTCGATTTTAGATAATTACGGAAAAGTGTATGGATTAAATCCGGAAATTGCTTGGAATTATGGAGTGAGTTTTTCGCAGAAATTTAAAATTTTCAATAAAAATGCCGATGCAGGTTTTGATTTCTATAGAACCGATTTCCAAAATCAGGCCGTTGTAGATGTAATGCAAAGTCCGCAGGAAGTTCTTTTCTATAATCTAAAAGGAAAATCTTTTGCGAATAGTTTTCAGTTTGAATTTAATTACGAGTTAATTCATAATTTAAATTTAAGAACAGCTTACAAGTACTACGATATTCAAACAGATTACTTAAAAGGAACATTTCAGCGACCTCTTCAGGCAAAACATCGTTTTTTAGGGAATTTGGAATACGAAACCAATTTAAAAGATGATAAACAATGGAAGTTCGATTACACGCTTAATTGGTCCGGAAAACAACAATTGCCGTATACAGCAAGTAATCCTTCTCAAGATCAATTCCCGGAATTTTCGCCTTCTTATGCAGTTATGAATGTTCAGGTAACACGAGTTTTTTCTCCTGTTTTTGAGGTATATATAGGTGGAGAAAATATTGGAAATTACAAACAACAAAAAGCAATCTTAGGAGCAGATGATCCCTTTGGTCCAAACTTTGATGCCTCAATTGCGTATGCACCTATTTTTGGACAAATGTATTACGCGGGATTACGATTTAAAATAAAATAAGAAATTTATAAACTTTAATATTAGACAAAATGAACAAGATAATTTTAATTGCAATGATTAGTTTTTTAGGATTTTCAGCTCAGGCTCAAACTAAAAAGAATAAGAACTTAAAGTATACTACAGAAGTAAACGGTAATTGCGAACAGTGTAAAAAACGTATTGAAAAAGCGGCTTACGCAGTTCCGGGAGTTAAAACAGCTTCTTGGGATGTGAGTACACATCAGCTTGCTGTTATTTTAAATGAAGAGAAATGTTCTCCAGCTGATTTAAACGCTGCAATTGCTAAAGCTGGACATGATACTAAGGAAGTTAAGGCGACTCAATCTGATTATGATAATCTACATAGTTGTTGCAAGTATGATAGAGAATAATAACTTAAGCCCGGGTTTTTTTAACCTGGGCTTTTTTAATAGTTAATTTATCTTTAAAATACCGTATTTTATTGTTGTTTGACCAAATTATTGTTAATTTCACCAGCTAACAAATGTAACCAAACCATTTTATGAATAATTTTGATTGGACCCAGTTAATCAACCCTGAATTTTATATTACTTTTACTATCGGAGGTGTCCAAATTGGGTTATATATTGTCTTGTTTATAGTATTTGCCGAGACAGGACTTTTTGCAGGATTTTTTCTACCAGGAGATAGTTTACTTTTTCTAGCTGGTATTTACAGCAGGGATTTAGTTCAAAATGTAGTTTACATTCCAAGTAACTTTTTAAATGTACTATTACTTTCTACATTGGTTGCTGTAATGGGAGTTTTAGGGAATATGACCGGCTATTGGTTTGGTTCAAAAAGCGGTTATTATTTATTTAAAAAAGAAGATTCTTTCTGGTTTAAGAAAAAATATTTGTTACAATCTAAAGATTTCTTTGAAAAATATGGTGGTAAGGCTATTATTTATGCTCGTTTCCTTCCTATTTTCAGAACATTTGCTCCAATCATCGCAGGTATCGTTTCAATGGATAAAAAGAAGTTTATGTTCTATAACGTGTTAAGTTCTTTCCTGTGGTCCTTTATATTGATATTTTCCGGACATTATTTGTATGGAATATTTTTAAAGCAAGGGATAGATCTTAAACACCATATAGAGTATATCATCATCATTATAGTTATTATTTCTACTTTTCCGGTACTATTAAAGCTTTTAAAAAAGACTCCAAAAGAGAAAATATAATTACAACTTACAATGCATAAAAAAAGTCCGAAGTTTTAAACTTCGGACTTTTTTTTTAGTATTCAGTGTTCAGTTAAAAATTGTTCAGTAAACTGATCACTAAAAAGCTGAACACTGAACACTTTTATATACTTTTATGTAGTTTCAGATAGTCGTAGATGTTTGCCCTTTATAGGATATGTTAATCTTACCACTCATTTACTTTGTTGGCATCCATTTTTAAGAAAATGAAGAGTAGAATAGTGAATCCCCAAAGTCCGGAGCCTCCGTATGAAAAGAAAGGAAGCGGAACTCCAATGGTAGGGAAGATTCCAACAACCATCGCTATATTTACGAAAAAGTGAGTAAACAAAATTCCGGCAACACAGTAGCCGTAAACCCTGCTAAACTTTGTCTTTTGTCTTTCGGCGAGATAAATTACTCTTAAAAGAAGTCCTGCAAAAAGAACGATAACAACCAGTGAACCTGCAAATCCCCATTCTTCACCAACAGTTGTAAAGATGTAATCGGTATGCTGCTCTGGTACGAATCCACCTTTTGTCTGAGTTCCTTCAAGAAAACCTTTGCCAACCCAGCCTCCAGAACCAATAGCGATCTCAGATTGATTGGTGTTGTATCCAATACCTTTCATGTCGACAGTCTTTCCTAATAAGATATTAAAACGGTCTCTATGGTGTTTTTTAAATACATTATCAAATACATAGTCTACAGAGAAAACGAATGCTGAAATGAGACCTAAGAAAGCAAGACTTAAAAGAATGTTGCGGTCTACGGCTCTTCCTTTAAAATGTATAATTAATAAAATAGAAAGCGCAATTAATATTACTACGTAAGGTTCTAAAACAAGTGTAAGCACAAATAATACTACAGCAATAAATCCAGTCCATACATACCAGGAAGGTAGTCCTTCTCTAAACAATACAATAATAAAAATACTGTATATCAAGGCGCTTCCGGGATCGGGTTGCGGTAATATTAAAAGTACGGGCAAAAACACGATTGCTAAAGCCTGAATCTGTCGGTTGGTTTCTTTTAAATTGATTTGACTATCACTTAAAAATTTTGCTAATGCCAGTGCAGTTGCAGCCTTTGCAAACTCCGATGGCTGTATGGTGAAGCTTCCAATAGCATACCAACATCTTTGACCTGCAATTGTTTTTCCGAACAAGAATAACCCTGCAAGCGATAGTAACGATACACCAAAAATGATACTGGCGTATTTTTCATAAAATTTTCCATCAACAAAAAGCACAACAAATATTAAAGGAATAGTACATCCAATAAATATTAATTGTTTTTGATAAGTACCGTCTGTAGATAATAAAGAAGAAGAATATATATTTAGCCAGCCCAGTACTACTAAGGCTATATAAATAAAGATACTTATCCAGTCAATATTATTTTTTACACTTTGATTTTTCATTTGAAATAATCTTTGTTAGTTCTTTTTAGTGGTGTCTACAGCAGTTTTTTTAATTTCTTCTTTTGGAGTTTTAACGACCGTTTTAGGAGTGACAATTTTAGCTCTTAAAACAGAGTCCATAGGAGTTGATTCTATGGCGCTGGCTTCTTTTATACCACCTAATTTTGCATACTCGCTAATTAAACTTTTATTTAAAACCCGAACTTCTAAATCAGTTCTCGAAATTTTCTTTTTAAGATATTTTTCTATCATTAAGCTGGCAATTGGTCCTGCAACTGTCGCACCAAAACCTCCATTTTCAATCATGATTGCAATGGCAATTTTAGGATTGTCTTTAGGGGCAAACGCTACAAATATAGAGTGATCCTTTAGTTTTGTTCTAACACCATTAATTTTTGCATAGTTTTCGGCAGTACCTGTTTTTCCGCAAATATCAATTCCTTCTACTCTTAATGCATAAGCCGTACCTTTGTTATAAACGTCAAACAAACCACTTATAACGGGAGGAAAGTACTTCTTATCGATAGTAGTTTCGTGTTTTGTTGTAAATTTTGCATCTATATTTTTACCTTCAATTTTTTTAATGATGTGAGGAGTGTAATAATATCCCTGATTTGCTACTGTTGCCATCATATTGGCAAGTTGGATAGGAGTCATTAAAACTTCTCCCTGACCAATCGAGTTAGAGACAATGGTTGTGCTTCTCCAGCCGCCGTTTGGGTATATTTTTTTATACGTTTTAGAAGTGGGAATGTTTCCTTTTTTACCTGTTGGTAAATCGTATCCCATAAATTGTCCTAAACCAAAACTTTTTACGTGATTGCTCCAAACGTCAACAGCTTGTCCTGGATTTGCAAATTTGTTGATAGTCAACATATATGCTTGTGCAAAATAGGTATTACAAGAATTGTAGATACCATTGTGCAATTGATGGGGACCAGAACCGTGACATTTCATAAAACGTCCTCTACCGTAACTAAATCCATGATGACACATAAATGTAGTTTGTTCATTTACAACTCCTTCCTGAAGCGCAACTAAACCGGTAAGGATTTTAAATGGAGAACCAGGTGGGTATTCTGCAAGAAGTCCTCTGTCGTATAAAGGTTTTGCGATAGAATCATGATATAAAAGCGTGTAGTTTTTAGATCTTTGTCTTCCAACTAAAATACCCGGATCGTAAGACGGTGCTGTAACTAATGCTAGAATTTCTCCTGATTTAGGTTCAATGGCAACAATTCCACCTCGTTTATTGATCATTAATTCTTCACCATACTTTTGAAGCTCGGCATCGATAGTTAAATTAATATCTTCGCCCGCTACTGCAATAGTATCGTATTTTCCATCTTTATAAGAACCAATTTCTCGGTTGTATTTATCTTTCTGAATGTATTTTACACCTTTTATACCACGTAGAATTTCTTCGTAACTTTCTTCTACACCTTGTTTTCCAATTAAATCTCCACTATTGTAGTACGGATTTTGAGAAATAAGTTTGTCATTTACCTGTGTGATAAAACCAAAGATGTTTGCGCCATAATCTACTTCGTAATCACGAAGTGATCTTTTCTGAAAATAGAAACCTTCATATTTTCTTATTTTCTCCTGAAAAGCCGCAAACTCAGATTTATTAAGTTGTGATAAAAATACAGAAGGTAATCGGGGACTATAAACTTTTGCCTTGGCAACTCTTTTATAATATTCTTCTTTTGTGATGTTTAACAATGCACAAAATTCCGCCACATTAAGATCTTTTTTAATGTCACGCGGAATAACCATAATGTCATAAGATGCCTGGTTGGCAACTAATAATTTCCCATTTCGATCATAGATATAACCTCTTTCCGGATAATCATAAGCCTTTTTTATCGCATTATTATCTGATTTTAACTTAAAGGAATCATCGATAATTTGCAAATAGAATATCCTGATCACTAGCAATGATGCTGCAATAATAATTAAAGAGGGCAGCAGAATTTTTCTCATCGTCTATTGGGCTTAATAAGATATATTATAATGATTGAAATAATTATGGTAAAAATTGAACTAAACAAAGTTCGGAGTAAGACGTCTACAATAAATCTAAACTGAAACGCTAAAAGCACAAATAGTATAATATGATGCAATACTACCGATACTAAAATAAACGAAAATCTTTCCGGAGTAAGAGAGTCATTTAATTTTATTGTTTGATATTCGTAACTCAGTCCAAATGAAAATTTAAAAATGTATGGTCTGTAATAAGCAAGAATCACGCAGGCTGTAGCATGAATTCCGCCCGAGTTACAAAACATATCCATGGTTAATCCCAGTAAAAAACTAGAAAAAATAAGACTTGATCTGTTACTGTTAACAGGATAAAGAATGATAAATAAAATGTAAGGAAAAGGGCTTATGTAACCTAAGAAATTCATGTTGTTGAAAATAACAACCTGAATTGCCAGAAACACAATAAATCGAAAAATATTGACTAACAATGCGCTATTCATCTTTTCCCTTTTTTTCTAAATTAATCACTTCTTCTCTGTCCTTGCTTTTAATAATGTATACGTGTCCTAAGTTCGTCATGTCATTAAACAGTTTAACGTTTATAACATAAAAACTTGTTTTGTCCTGAATATATATTTTATCAATGGTTCCAACATTAATTCCTTCTGGGAAAATTACAGATTGTCCTCCGGTAACAATGGTGTCACCTTTTTTAATCGAAGCCAATCTTGGAACATCAACTAACTGAACAAATCCTGTACTTTTGCCATCCCAGGTTAAAGAACCAAAATGGTTTGATTTTTTTATTTTCGCATTAATCTGCGATTTCATATTCAAAATACTAACTACAGTAGAATATCTTGGTGACGTATTATCTACCACACCAATAATACCTAAACTATTAATTACACCCATATCTTGTTTAACTCCGTCATTTCTTCCGGAATTTAATGTGATGTAATTTTCGTGCGTATTGTACGAATTATGAATAACTTTTGAAACAATGATATCAGCAGGTTTTACTCCTTTTATACTATCAGCCAAAGGTATTTTTGTGGTGTCTTCTTTGTTAAATAAAAGACTTTTTAATCTTGCGTTTTCAAGTACCAGCTCGTCATTTTCGGTTCTTAAATTCAAATATTCGTTTACGTGATTGATTCTTTCATAAACACCTCCGCTTAAAAAATTAGCTGAACTGATTACTCTGCTTCGATGAAAAGAATGGGATTGAATTGTTAGTGCCAACGAAATACCTAAAAGCAGCAAAAACAGCAATCGATTACTGTTTCTTATAATAAAATTAAAAATTTGCTGCATTTCTTGTTTGGTTATTTTGTTTCAGGATATGCTTTTGTGTTCCAATTTTATTAGAGTCAAATGATTTAATTTGACTCTAATAAAAATATATTGTTTATAATGTTCAGCTATCTTATTTGATTAAGATACTTTTGAATTTCGCAATGTTTTTAAGAGCCATTCCTGTACCACGAACTACTGCTCTTAATGGATCTTCAGCAATGTAAACAGGTAAATCTGTTTTTTGAGAAATACGTTTATCCAAACCTCTTAGCATTGATCCTCCACCAGCTAAATAAATACCAGTGTTATAGATGTCTGCTGCTAATTCAGGAGGAGTCTGAGATAATGTTTCCATTACCGCGTCTTCAATACGCTGAATAGATTTGTCTAAAGCTTTAGCAATTTCACGGTACGAAACATCTACTTGTTTTGGTTTACCCGTAAGCAAATCTCTACCTTGAACAGACATATCCTCAGGAGGTCCGTCTAAATCTTCAATAGCTGCTCCAATTTGAATTTTAATTTTTTCTGCAGTACTTTCTCCCACAAATAGATTGTGTTGTGTACGCATATAGTAAACGATATCATTGGTAAAAACGTCACCTGCAATTTTTACAGATTTGTCACATACAATTCCGCCTAATGCAATAACTGCAATTTCGGTTGTACCACCTCCAATATCAACAATCATATTTCCTTTTGGTTGCATGATATCAATACCAATACCAATTGCAGCTGCCATAGGCTCATGAATTAAGTAAACTTCTTTTCCGTTTACTCTTTCACAAGATTCTTTTACAGCTCTCATCTCCACTTCGGTAATACCAGAAGGAATACAAACGACCATTCTTAAAGCTGGCGTAAACATTCTTTTCTTTAATGCCGGTATACTTTTAATGAACATATTGATCATTTTTTCTGAAGCATCAAAATCTGCAATTACACCATCCTTCAATGGCCTTATGGTCTTGATGTTTTCATGTGTTTTACCTTGCATCATATTAGCTTCTTTACCAACAGCAATGATCTTGCCTGATACTCTATCACGCGCTACTATGGAAGGACTATCAATAACAACTTTATCATTGTGAATGATTAAAGTGTTTGCGGTACCAAGGTCTATCGCGATATCCTCAGTCATGAAATCAAAAAATCCCATAAGTCTTTATAAGGGTTAAAAATGTTAAAAATTATTTATCGAACAAAGTTAAACAAATTAATGTTTAAAATGACGTGTTCCCGTAAATACCATTGCAAGATTATTTTCATTGCAGTAATTAATACTTAACTCGTCTTTGATTGAACCTCCAGGCTGAATTACAGCAGTGATTCCGGCTTTCTTTGCTAATTCTACACAATCCGGAAATGGGAAAAATGCATCACTCGCCATTGAAGCGCCAGTTAAATCAAATCCAAAAGCTTTTGCTTTATCTACAGCTTGTACTAAAGCATCTACTCTTGATGTCTGACCTGTTCCAGAAGATATTAAAGTTCCGTTCTTTGCAAATACAATTGTATTTGATTTTGTGTTTTTACAAATTTTAGATGCAAATATCAAATCTTCTATTTCCTGTGCAGTAGGCTCAGTAGTTGTAACGGTTTTTAAATGTTCTTTATTATCCGTAATATTATTTTTATCCTGAATTAACAAACCATTAAGACATGTTCTTACTTGTCTTGACGGTAATTCAATTTCATTTTGTACTAATATTATTCTGTTTTTCTTTTCTTGTAAAACGGCAATTGCTTCATCATCATACGCAGGAGCAATAACTACTTCGCAGAATAATTTATTTATTTCTTCTGCAGTTGCCAGATCGATTTTAGTATTTGCAATCAAAACACCTCCAAAGGCAGATGTTGGATCACAGGCTAAAGCCGCTAAATACGCTTCGCTAATTGTTTTTCTTGAAGCTAACCCACAAGCATTATTATGTTTTAAAATAGCAAATGTTGGTCCGTCTGTTTTGAACTCATTAATCAAGTTTACTGCAGCGTCAACATCTAGTAAGTTGTTGTAAGATAACTCTTTTCCGTGAACTTTTTTGAACATTGCATCAAAATCTCCAAAGAAAAATCCTTTTTGATGAGGGTTTTCTCCGTATCTCAATACTTGACCATCAGCAATGCTTTCTTTGTAAATCGTCTCATCTGTATTGAAATAATTAAAGATAGCACCATCATAATGAGAAGAAACATGAAAAGCTTTAGTAGCAAACAATCTTCTGTTTTCTAGAGTTGTAGCTCCATTTTGCTCTGTGATTAAATCTAAAAGTAAGCTGTATTCGTTTACAGAAGCAACAATTACAGTGTCTTTGAAATTTTTTGCACCGGCACGAATTAATGAAATCCCACCAATGTCAATTTTTTCTATAATATCCTGCTCGCTTGCACCAGAAGCAACAGTTTTTTCAAAAGGATACAAATCAACAATTACTAAATCAATTTGAGGAATGTCAAATTCTTTCATTTGCGCAACGTCACTTTCGTTGTCCTGACGATTTAAAATTCCACCAAAAATTTTCGGATGTAACGTTTTAACTCTTCCTCCAAGAATTTCAGGAAAAGAAGTAATATCTTCAACCGGAACTACTGGAATTCCAAGGTTTTTAATGAAATCTTCAGTTCCTCCTGTAGAGTAAAGTGTTACGTTTTGCTCGTGTAATTTTCTAACGATTGGCTCAAGTCCATCTTTAGAAAAAACAGATATTAATGCCGATTGTATTGTTTTAGTTGTGCTCATTGTGTAGTTATGATTTTCAGACTGCAAAAGTAGTTTTTTTAAATATTATTTTAAAGAAATTAATGTAACATTATCTTAAAAATAACTACTCATCAGTAAGTTAATTTTTATTAGGTTTTTGATTTTAATTTATTGAATTTTACTTTGTTGAAAAAAACGAATATATGCTGGTTTATCTAAGGTTATTGAAAGAAAGTCTGAGCTTTGCAATAAATGCTCTGCGAAATAATAAATTACGTACACTACTCTCCTTGTTGGGCGTAACGATTGGTATTTTTTCGATTATTGCAGTGCTTGCTGCAGTTGATTCTTTAGATAGAAAAATTTCTAAAGATTTGAGCAGCTTAGATAAAAATACAATTTATTTAATGAAATATTGTTTTGGACCTTCAGAAATTCCACAATGGAAGAGAGAGCAGTTTCCAAATGTAAAATATGATGAATATATTAGTTTAAAAAATTCGCTTACTAACACAGATCAGGTTGCTTATCAGTTTTTTGTAAATAAAGAAACTATAAAATACGATTCTAAAACGGTGAGTGATGTAAATATTGTTCCGGCATCTAATGAAATTGTAGAAATTGAAGGTTTGAATGTTGATAATGGACGTTTTTATACTGAATCTGAATCAAATTCCGGAACGGCAGTAATTGTCTTAGGATATGATATTGCTGAAGGGCTGTTTGGAGGATCAGAACCGGTTGGAAAAAGCATTCGGTTATACGGACAACGTTTTACCGTAATTGGTGTAATAGCGAAGCAGGGAGCAGGTTTTTTTGGTGATAGTAATGATACTTCGGTTTATATACCCACAAACTTCTTACGTCGTATGTATGGGGACAATGATGCCATGACTCCTGTTATTGTATTAAAACCGGTAAAAGGTGTCGATATGGATGCTTATAAAGCTCAGGTTGCTCAAAAACTACGAGCAATCCGTGGAATGAAAGCAGGGGAGATGGATAACTTTTTTATTAATGTACTTTCTGGTTTTACAGATTTTATCGATGGAATTCTGGGGCAGATGAATGTTGTAGGATGGGTGATTAGTGGATTCTCTCTTTTGGTAGGAGGTTTTGGAATTGCCAATATTATGTTTGTTTCTGTGAAAGAACGTACCAATTTAATTGGGATTCAAAAATCATTGGGAGCTAAAAATCGTTTCATCTTATTTCAATTTTTATTCGAAGCTGTAATTCTGTCTGTTATTGGTGGAATCATTGGCTTGTTGTTGGTCTGGGGTATTTCTCTTGCTTTAACTCAATTACTCGATTTTGAGTTTGTTTTAAGTCTTGGAAATATCTTACTAGGAACTGGAATTTCAGCCATAATTGGACTAATCTCAGGTATTCTGCCAGCTATTTCAGCGGCAAATCTTGATCCTGTTGAGGCTATTAGAACTGGAATGTAGTTTTTTTTTAAGCTTCTGAGAGACTGAGTTGCAAAGGTTCTGAGTTTTTTATTTCAAATGATAATGCTATTTAAAAATAAAAAATCCCATTCGCTGTAAAGCCAATGGGATATTGTGTTTTTAGAAGTTTGAAAACTATCTAATTGTATTGTTTTGAATCAAATCGATATAAAGATTGATCTTATCTTTCAATTCTTTTCTAGGCGTGATAAAGTCTAAGAATCCGTGCTCTAAAAGAAACTCAGCGGTTTGAAAACCTTCTGGTAAATCTTTTCCCGTAGTATCACGTACAACACGAGGACCTGCAAAACCAATCAAAGCACCTGGTTCAGAGATGTTGATATCTCCTAACATTGCGTATGATGCAGTTGTTCCTCCTGTAGTTGGATCAGTACATAAAGAAATGTATGGTAAACCAGCTTCGGCAAGCTGTGCTAATTTTACAGATGTTTTTGCTAATTGCATTAATGAATAAGCAGCTTCCATCATACGAGCTCCACCAGATTTAGAAATCATTACAAAAGGCAATTTGTTTTTGATAGCATGATCAATACCTCTTGCGATTTTCTCCCCTACAACCGCTCCCATAGATCCACCAATAAAGGCGAAGTCCATACAGCAAATTACAAGTTCTTTTCCTTTAGATTTTCCAACTCCTGTACGAACAGCGTCTTTAAGATGAGTTTTTTCCATTACATCTTTCAATCGCTCTGCATATTTTTTTGTATCCACAAAATGCAAAGGATCTTTTGACGTCATGTTTTTATCTAACTCAACAAATTCATTGTTGTCGAATAAAATTTCGAAATAGGTTGCGCTTCCAATTCTAACGTGAAAATCATCTTCAGGACTAACAAATAAGTTTCGGGCTAATTCATCAGCATCAATAATTTTTCCAGTAGGAGATTTGTACCACAATCCTTTCGGAACGTCCATCTTATCTTCTGTAGCAGTTGTAATCCCTTTTTCTTGTCTTTTAAACCAAGCCATTTTTTTTAGATTTTAGATTTTAGACTGTAGATTTTAGATTTTAGAGTCCAAGGAATCTAAAATCTAAAATCTGAAATCTAAAATTTATAGTGTATTTACGTTATTCAAGTCAGCAAAAGCTTGCTCAAGTCTTGTATTGAATGTTACTTCACTTTCACGTACCCATTTTCTTGGGTCATAATATTTTTTGTTAGGAACATCAGAACCTTCTGGGTTACCAATTTGAGTTTTTAAATAGTCAATGTTTTTAACCATATAATCACGAATTCCTTCAGTGTATGCAAATTGTAAATCTGTATCAATGTTCATTTTGATAACTCCGTATCCAATTGCTTCTCTGATTTCTTCAAGTGTAGAACCTGAACCTCCGTGGAAAACGAAATCTACCGGGTTAGCACCAGTGTTGAATTTGTTTTGAACGAAATCTTGAGAATTTTTAAGGATTTTTGGAGTTAATTTTACGTTTCCTGGCTTGTAAACACCGTGAACGTTTCCAAAAGCAGCTGCAATTGTGAATTTTGGACTTACTTTAGATAATTCTTCGTAAGCATAAGCTACTTCTTCTGGTTGAGTATATAATTTAGAGCTGTCAACATCAGAGTTGTCTACACCATCTTCTTCACCACCTGTAATACCAAGTTCGATTTCTAATGTCATACCCATTTTGCTCATTCTTGCTAAGTACTCTTTGCAGATTTCAATGTTTTCTTCGATTGGCTCCTCAGACAAATCGATCATGTGAGAACTGAATAAAGGTTTTCCTGTTTCTGCAAAATGTTTTTCAGAAGCATCTAATAAACCGTCGATCCAAGGTAATAATTTTTTAGCGCAGTGGTCTGTATGTAAAATTACAGTTGCACCGTAAGCTTCTGCTAAAGTGTGAATATGTTTTGCTCCTGCAATTCCACCAGCGATTGCTGATTTCTCGTTTGCGTTAGACAATCCTTTTCCAGCGTTAAATTGTGCTCCTCCGTTTGAAAATTGAATGATAACTGGCGCATTTAGTTTCGCTGCAGTTTCAAGAACTCCATTGATAGTACTAGACCCCGTAACATTTACTGCCGGAAGTGCAAATCCTTTTTCTTTTGCATAATTAAAAATTTCCTGTACCTGATCACCTGTAGCTACTCCCGGTTTGATATTGTGTGCCATGTTTAATTTGTTTTATAGTTGATTTTAGTTTTTAGGTTGCAAAAATAAGAATTAATTAGCATTAGAACGGATAATTTATTCCAAAATTTAAAACCGAACGTCCAAAATTATATTCTCTGAACCATCTTTCATCTGCTGCACGTCCCGGATTATGGGTCTTAAACCCTAAATCTAATCGAATAACAAAGAAGCTTAAATCGTATCGTAAACCAAATCCTGTACCTAAAGCAATTTCTTCTAAATCGTTTACGTTGGAGAATTTTGCCTTCTCATCGATAACATTATCGAGTACATTCCAGATATTTCCGGCATCTGCAAAGATAGCTCCTTTAACATCGCCAAATATTTTGAAACGAAATTCGGCACTAAATGCAATTTTCATATTGGCCTCGTTAAAATCGTTCATTGCATTAGTGCTTCCGGGACCTAATGAGTAGGGTTGCCAGGCACGATTATCATTTGAACCTCCTCCATAATAACTTCGAGAGAACGGAATATAATTTGAATTACCAAACGGAATTGCAATTCCGAAAAAGCTTCTTACTGCCAGTACTTTTTCTTTACCAAAATCCCAATGTTTAATATAGTCAAATTCAGCTTTAACATATTCAGAATATTCCAGATTTAATAATTCATAATTGTCTCTGGAATTTTTAGGCAGACTGGCAATATTTGAAAAAGCTGTTAGTAAAGTTCCTGCAGATTCTACTTTAGTTTTAAACTGATAAAAAGTATTATCAGCCAAATCTTTTTTGGTTGTTTTGGTAAATGTATAACTTGTTGACAGGATAAAGTCATTTTCTGTCAAACGCATTCTTCTTTCTTCAATACTTTCTATGGTTCGGAAATCCGGATCATTTGGAGTCAATGCTGTATTGCCGCTAGTAACATCACTTGTAAAACCGCTTGTTCCTTCAGAAATAATCAGGTCGCCATTTTCGTTTAAGTTAGCGGGGTTATTATTGTAAAAACTAGCCAGGCTATTTAGTTCGCGGTAAGACGATGTATATACTCTGTAATAATTGGCGGGATTTAAGTTACGAACAAACTGAACATTTAGTAAATCAAGTTTTGCAGTATTATTTCGTTTTGGAGACCAGTTATAGGCGATTCCTCCGGTAAAGTTTTCTTTATCTAAACCAATATTGCGTTGTTTTGTAAAACCTGACGTAATGCTGGTAGATGGAATCATACTTTTTGGAATGATTTTTTCAGTTCCAAAAGGCAGTAAGATTCTTGGGAAGTTTAATTTCAAGTCAACTCCATATTCAGAAACATTGAAGAAATTATTGTTTGGATTTGCCATGTCCTTGGAAGAACCAATGTTTAAACGGGTAGAGATTTCTAAAGTTTCTGCACGATTAAATACGTTACGGATTGTTTCTGAAATACTGGCACCTATTCCAAATTCCTGAATGTTAGAATGCGTTACATCCAAAGAGGTTCCGAAGCTGTATTTTTTTCGGGGTGTTAAATAAACATTTGCAATTAGCGATTGTGCCGTTGGATCACGTTTGTCTATTTCATATTGTATAGATGGATAGTTAAAAATCTTTAAATTATTTAAATATCTTGATGTAAGAGTTGTTCTAAAATCGGCGAAGGTGCTTCCTTTAGAAACGAATATCGCATCTGTTATTGCTCTGGGTTTGTATTTTAATTTCTTATAACTGTACAAGTTGAAGTTGTTGTATGTTGTACTGTCGGTAATTTTAGATTTGGCATTAGTAGGAGAGTAATCCGTATAAATGTTCACATCACTAATTTTATATAGTTTAAAAGGCTCCGTTCTGCTGGAGTCTTTTTCCTGAATGGTATTGTTGTTTATAATTAAATTAAGGTCAGCCTTGTTTTTTTTGCCAATAGTATCAATGTTAAATGATACATAAGTTGGCTGAAAGTAATAAGCTCCGTGATTTCTGAAATATGTTGTGATACGGCTTTTTTCTTCTTCTAGGTCAGAAGTTTTGTATTGCTTGCCGGATTTTATAAGAGATGGTTCTCTTGATGTTTTATATAAAGAATCTAGTGCAGGCGTTGAAATTGTAGTTCTAATAGAATCTATTATAAAACCTGGGCCAGTTGTGATGTTGTAATTTACCGCTGCTTTTTTTCTGGAAATACTGTCAATAGTATAATCCGTTTTTACATTAAAGAAACCATTATTAAAGTAATAGTATTTTAATCGCACTAAAGATTTTTGCGTTTTAGCCGTGTCTATGATTACAGGAGCTTCTCCTGTATTTTTTAGGAATTCATGAATACCTTTGTATAAAAATGATTGTCCAAGTCGATCTACTTGTTTTGCAGATAATATTTTAGCCTGGCGCTCATATTTTCCTGGATTATTTTTAAATTTTGCCTGATAAGTAGAGTCGGGATTTAAGTTGGCTAAATTATATAAATTCAAACGCAGCTTGTATCCTAACAATGTACCATTGGGTTTTTGATACATCTGATTAGAAGCAATTTCATCACTACTTGATTTTCCATTTACAATAATATTGTTTTTAGTAAGAAGTTTTTTTCCGTCCGGAACTCTTTTTACCGCATTACAAGCAGAAATAAATATTGCTATTAGGATAAATGCTATTATTTTTGTGGAATTCTTTTTCAAGTGTTCTAAAATATTTAATTCAAAAGTACATTATTTTATGGTTAGTAAAAACCAAATAAAACTTATATCAAGTTTACATCAAAAAAAGCAACGTTTTATTAATCAATTATTTTTTGCCGAAGGCGTAAAAGTAATTCAGGAACTTTTGCAATCCAATTTTGAATTAGATCATTTATATACGACACAGAATGATTTTGACACTGTTCTGTCTTCAAAACGTACGCTTATCAATGATCAGGAACTCAAAAAAATAAGTGCATTAACAACTCCAAATACGTGTTTAGCAGTTTTCAGGATGCCTGCCGAAAATAAAATTAACGATTCAGGTCTGATTGTCGCTTTAGATGATATTCGTGATCCCGGGAATTTAGGAACGATTTTACGTCTTTGCGACTGGTTTGGCATTAAACAAATTATTTGCTCTAAAGAAACCGTTGACATTTATAATCCAAAAGTAGTACAAGCGACAATGGGTTCTATTACAAGAGTAAATGTTAATTATGTTGATTTGAAAACTTTTTTAACGCAAACAAAGCTGCCCGTTTTTGGAACTTTTATGGATGGCGAGAATATTTATCAATCTCATTTGCCAAAAGAAGGGATCATTATTATGGGTAATGAAGCCAATGGCATTTCTGAAGAGATCGAAAAAACGGTTACAAGCCGACTAACAATTCCACGATTTGGAGAGCTGCAAAAAACAGAAAGTTTAAATGTAGCTACTGCAACAGCAATTATTCTTAGTGAATTTAAACGGAATAGTTAATACTTTGTTTTAGTGAAAAGTAAAATTTATTAAAATTGCTCTCGATTTCATAGAGTCAATATTCCCAGTCCATGGACTATTTGGATCATTGTCTCTTATTAATTCGTCACCTATACCAAACATACCTCTAATAGACGGAGAAAAGATAAAATACTCAGAGAAAATATCAACCCCAAACCCAACTTCGTAAGCATTGGTCCAAGGTTTTACTCTGAATTTTTGCTGCGAATTATCATCGTCAGATTTTGAGTTACTCGATAAGTTTAATGTTGTTGATAATCCTCCAACTAAATAAGGACGAATATTTCCGGTACGTAATGCTGAAAACTTTAATAATAAAGGAAAATGTATGTACGTACTGTTTACTTCTCTTAAAACATCATTTTGCGAAGTGAAGTTTGGATAATATAAATCGCGTTTTGTATAGTATAAACCTGGTTCAAAACGCAAATTTATATACTCCTGAAGTCTCAGGTCGCCCACAATTCCGACATTGAAACCGGTTGTTTTTTTGACCTGAATATCCTGATTCATTACATTTTTATAATCAAATTTAAAGTCGAAACTGTTAAAGCCCAGATAAAACCCAAAATACACACGCTGTTTTTGCCAGTTTTCGAGATTAATAATAGGATCTTTGCTAAACATACTTTTAGCAAATTGCGAATATCCTTGCGTCGTAACGACTAATAAAATTAAGATTACTGTTTTTTTCATACTATTTTTTAGAAGCAGAATAAATGGTTGCAACTCCAAACGTTTGCGGCATAGCCACAACATCTATAAACCCAATTTTTCTTAAAATATTGTTTAAGGCTTCTCCATAAGGAAAAGCAGCAGCAGACTCAGATAAATATCCGTAAGCTGAATTATCTTTAGAAAATAATTTCCCGATAAGAGGAAGTATGTTTTTAGTATAAAAACCATATCCTTGTTTATATGGAGTTTTGTCCGGAACCGAAGTTTCTAAAATAACAAATACGCCGTTTGGCTTTAAAACTCTTAATATTTCACCAAACCCTTTTTCCAGATTTTCGAAGTTTCTAACGCCAAAACCAACCGTTATAGCATCAAAATAATTATCCTCAAACGGAATTTTTTCAGAATCACCTAAAACTAAATCAATAACATTTGATAATTTTTTTTCGGCAACCTTTTTCTTTCCAACTTCAAGCATTCCTGCTGAAATATCTAAACCAATAATTTTTTGAGCATTTGTTTTTGCCATCAAAATAGCAAGGTCACCTGTTCCTGTTGCGATGTCAAGAACGATTTGTGGTTTTTTATCTGAAACTATCTTTAATACTTTTTTGCGCCATTTAGTGTCAATTCCAAATGAGATTACACGGTTCAGACTATCATAGTTACCTGAGATAGTATCAAACATTTGAGCTACTTGTTCTTTTTTGCCTAAAGTAGAATCTTTATACGGAGTTATGTTTTCAGTCATTTTTTTTATTTACGCAAATATAATACAATCTGAGTTAACTGTAAATGAGTTTTTTTATTTGTAAATCAAATGTTTCCGAAATAGTTTTTGGTTTTCCAGAGCTCGTTTTTTTTGCGCTATCACGGTAAGTGGGTATTTTTAAAAAATCACGGTAAGTGGGTATTGCAGTACTGAGATTTTAAAGGCATTTTTGTAATGTTAAATATTTGGAAATTATAATGATGGATAGCTATTTAGGCTAAAATCAAGTGATACTTTTTTGCACGGGTTTCATTTGTTCTTGTAAGTAGTTTGAAATGTTACATTGCGTCGGGTAGGTAGTGCCAATGTAATATCTTTTAAAAGTGCATAACACGTTCTTAGGATTAAATTTGTTTTTGGAAATTTTAATTTTTCTTCCGCCTTTTTAATAGCCTTCGTGGTATTTGGTTATTAAAAAGGTTTTTGAGATCTTCTCTCAAATTTTGAATATTAAGTTAGTTTTAGTAGGTTAATTATGCAGATATCCTTAACGTCTGTATTAGTATTCAATTCTCCAGACTATTTCCTGAGTTCAGTCTTAAGCTTGACATCATTATAGTAAAAACATCCTCTTTTTTGAGGATGTTTTTATTTTTTAATGTAAGTCTCATAAGTGTAATCGTAAAGATGCTTTTCATCCTTAAAATTCTCTTCACTTTCAACCAATTGCCATTCCTTTAAATTGATTTTCGGAAAAAAGGTGTCGGCTTCAAAAGTATGGTGTACTTTAGTTATTTCGATAATATCAGTATAAGGTAAGCCAAGATTGTAAATTTCTCCTCCTCCAATAATATAAGAATCCTCATTTTCAGGACAAAGTTCAATTGCTTTTTCTATACTATCTACAACGATGCATCCTTCTGGTTTGTAATCGCTTTGTCTCGTTATAACAATGTGAGTTCTGTTGGGTAAAGGTTTAGGGAAACTTTCAAAAGTTTTTCTACCCATAATGATGTGATGATTAGTCGTTAGTGCTTTAAATCTTTTAAAGTCATTTGGCAAGTGCCATACTAAATCATTATTTTTTCCCAGTGCGTTGTTTTCGGCAACAGCCGCTATCATTATAATCATGGTAATTTCAACTAAATTTTATTTTCGGTATCATCATTTATTTTAGATTCTAATTGACTGATCCTTTTTTGCTGCAATGCAACAAGTCTGTCAATTTGTTCTCTTTCCCAATTTTTATTCATAAATCGGTCTGTAATGTAGACTTTTATGAAGTGAAGTATAAAGATAAAGAGCCATATTGTTATAGCCCAAACACACCAATTTTGATTACTACTGGTAATTCCAAAATCAAAAAAACGGTTTGCAATAAATAAAAACAGAGTACCTAGAAGGAAAAGGACGAAATGAAAATATAATATTTTTTTTTGTCTAAGTCTTCTTCGGGCATATTCGTATTGCTCGTGCACATCTTTTTCCATAAGCTCTAAATAATGAGATTATAAAGTTAGAATTTATTTTGAAATCTCCCTTAATTTGTATGTACAATATTTGTCTTAAAAAACCATAAGAATCTGAAATGCAAAATTTAAGGCCTGATTAATTGTTGATCTTGCTAAAACCGCACTCGCTTTTTGCTATTATCACAAAACTGACTTACACATGCAAACCGTGATATGAATTTGTGTAATTTAGTCGTATTAATCTTAAAATTAATTGGTTATGTCCTTAAAGAAACAATTTGTAAAAACAAAGCCCGTTTGTAAAGTTACTTTTTCTGTTGATGCCAAAGAAGCAAATTCTGCCGCAGTAGTAGGCGATTTTAATAACTGGAATGCCGAAGAAGGAACCTTAAGTAAGCTAAAGAACGGCACCTTTAAAGCTACTTATGATCTTGTTAAAGATGCCATTTATGAATTTAAATATGTTGTTGACGGACACTATATTAATGAACCGGAAGCGGACTCTCATAAATGGAATGACTTTGCCGGAAGTGAGAATAGTGTTTTAGTGGTATAAAAAAATCCGCTTATTAGGCGGATTTAGTAAATTATACAGCTACACTTCCTTTTATCCCAGCATGTGGTTCGTAATCAACAAGTGTGAAATCATTATAATCAAAATCAAAGATATTTTTGATCTCAGGATTTAAAATCATTTTTGGCAACGGTTTTGGTTCGCGTGTTAATTGCAATTCCAGCTGTTCAAAATGATTGTTGTAAATATGCGCATCACCGAAGGTATGAATAAAATCGCCCGCATCTAAATCGCAGACCTGAGCAATCATCATCGTCAACAAAGCATAAGAAGCAATGTTAAACGGAACGCCTAAGAATATATCAGCGCTTCGTTGGTAGAGTTGACAAGATAATTTTCCTTTTGTTTCTCCTTTTTCAATATCAGGACTACTTACATAAAACTGAAAAAAAGCATGACACGGAGGTAAAGCCGCTTTATTGTTGCTTACGTTTTCTTCAAATGATTTAGAAGTATCCGGCAGAACAGATGGGTTCCATGCAGAAACCAGCATTCTTCGGCTATTTGGGTTTGTTTTTAACTCCGTAATTAATTCAGAAATCTGATCAATTTCTTCGCTATTCCAATTACGCCATTGGTGACCATAAACGGGACCTAAATCTCCATTTGAATCTGCCCAGGCATCCCATATTTTTACTCCATTTTCCTGAAGATATTTTATATTGGTATCGCCATTTAAAAACCAAAGCAGTTCGTATATGATCGATTTTAAATGTAATTTTTTGGTCGTAACCATCGGAAAACCTTCGCTTAGATCAAAACGCATCTGGTAGCCAAAAACACTTTTTGTTCCTGTTCCTGTTCGGTCTCCTTTTTGACAGCCGTTTTCTAAAACGTGTTGTACTAAGTCTAAGTATTGCTTCATTATTGCTTTAGGCTATAGGCTGTAAGCTTTAGGCTTTTTCCTAAATACTTACAAACTTGTTTTTTTGTTTTTTGCTGTAAGCGTTAGGCAATAGGCTTTAAGCTTGCCTGTCGCTTACAACTTAGCTCTTAATATCTTTGCATATAGCCTACAGCTTAAAGCCTACAGCCTATAGCATGAAAAAAATTATCTTTTCGAGATTTCGTCTCTGATTTTAGCTGCTTTTTCGTAATCTTCCTGAGAAACGGCCTGATCTAAAAGCTCGTTTAATTCTTGCAAAGAATGATTCGAGTACATATCCCCGGATTGGTTGCTCTCTTCCTCATGTCCAAAAGTTTCCGGATTAGAAAGTACATCGTCTATTTCCTGAGAACCTGAATCCGTTTCGGCAGTATTTGATTTTAAATAAATACCAGCCTTGTCCAAAATATTTTTATAAGTAAAAATAGGAGCATTGAATCGTAATGCTAATGCAATAGCATCAGATGTTCTTGCGTCTATGATTTCTTCTATTTTATCTCTTTCGCAAATTAAACTGGAGTAAAAAACACCATCAACAAGTTTGTGAATGATAACCTGTTTTACAACAATATCAAATCTTTCTGCGAAGTTTTTAAACAGGTCGTGTGTTAATGGGCGAGGAGGTTTTATTTCTTTTTCTAAGGCAATTGCTATAGATTGAGCTTCAAAAGCACCAATAACAATTGGCAGTTTTCTTTCTCCATCAACTTCATTCAAAATTAAGGCATAAGCGCCATTCTGAGTTTGACTATAGGAAATTCCTTTTATAGATAATTTTACTAGACTCATATATGTGGGTAAAAAGAGGCTGTTAATACCTCCATTTTAATACTTTTTTTGATTTAAAAATAAAGGTGCAATTTTAGTCAAAAAATATGGAACAAAAAAGCCACCTAAAGCAAAGATACAATTATCTTGTTTTTAGGCAGCTATATTTTTATAGAGAATTTCTTAAATTAAGAATGTTGTGCTTTAAAGGCTTTTAATTTTTCAATTAATTGAGGAACAATCTCAAAAGCATCTCCAACAATACCGTAATCAGCTACTTTAAAGAAAGGCGCTTCAGCATCATTATTGATTACTACTTTTACTTTAGAAGAGTTAATACCTGCAATATGCTGAATAGCACCGGAAATACCAACTGCGATATATAAATTAGTAGCAACAGGTTTTCCTGTTTGTCCTACGTGCTCACCGTGAGGTCTCCATCCTAAGTCAGAAACAGGTTTAGAACAAGCTGTTGCAGCTCCAAGTACTGAAGCTAGTTCTTCGATCATTCCCCAGTTTTCAGGTCCTTTTAGTCCACGTCCGCCAGACACTACAACATCAGCATCAGCGATAGAAACTTTTCCTGTTACTTTTTCCACAGATTCTACTTTTACTCCAAAGTCACCTTCTCCAATAGTTGGATTAAAGTCTTCTTCAGTTGCAGATCCTGCATTTTCGAAAATACCGTAAGAGTTTTTAGCCAGACCAAGAACTTTTACATCAGTATTGATTTCAGTAATGTTGAAAGCCTTGTTAGAAAAAGCATTTCTTTTTACCTGAAAAGGAGATGTGCTAACAGGTAATCCCACAACGTTTGATGCAAAACCGGCATTTAATGCTACTGCAACTAATGATGAAAGATAAATACTATCTGTAGTCGAAGAAAGTAAAACTACTTTTGTAGCTTCTTTTTCAGCAGCTTGTTTAATAACGTCAGCGTATGCTTTTGCAGTAAAACCAGCCAATTTATCGTTGGTTACTTTTAATACTTTGTCAACGCCGTACTTAGATAACTCGCTTACATCACTGATATTTACAGTTAATGCTGTTACAGTTGTTCCTAAAGATTCTGCCACTTTTTTAGCATAAGAAGCTAATTCAAAAGCAACTTTTTTAAATTTTCCTTCTGCAGATTCTGCATATATTAATATTGACATAATAATTTTAGATTTTAGGTTTAGATTTCAGATTTTTAAGTTGAAATCTAAAAAGATTATTGATTTTAGATTTTGAAGTGAATCAAATGCTTATTTTAGATCTAGTATTGCGATTTGCAATCTAAAATCTAAAGTCTGCAATCTTAAATCACTTTAGCCTCGTTGTGTAATAAATTAATTAACTCGTCCAAATTGTCAGGAGAAATTAATTTTACTGCTGATTTTGGAGCTGGTTTTTCAAATTTCACTGCTTTTGTATTTACAGAAGCATCAACTGGTTCAAGAATCGTAAGTGCTTTTGTTCTTGCAGTCATAATTCCTCTCATGTTTGGAATACGAAGATCTTTTTCTTCAACAAGACCTTTTTGACCTCCAATGATTAAAGGTAATGAAGTGCTTACTGTTTCTTTTCCTCCGTCGATTTCGCGAACAGCTTTTACACTAGTTCCATCAACAGTAACAGATGTGCATGAATTTAAAAAGTTTATATCTAAAATTCCGGCAATCATTCCAGGAACCATTCCACCGTTATAGTCTAAAGATTCTTTTCCTGCAATTACCAAGTCATAACCTCCGTTTTTGATCACTTCAGCCAATTGTTTAGCAACAAAAAAACCATCTGTTGGATTTGCATTTACGCGAATAGCTTCATTAGCACCAATTGCCAAAGCTTTACGCAAAGTTGGTTCAGTATCAGGACCTCCAACGTTTACTACAGTTACAGTAGCACCTTGTTGCTCCTGAAACCAAATAGCACGAGTTAAACCAAACTCATCATTAGGGTTTATTACATATTGTACACCATTGGTATCAAATTCTGAGTCACCATTGGAGAAGTTAATTTTTGAAGTAGTATCAGGCACATGGCTGATGCAAACTAATATTTTCATAAGTATATATTTTATAATTTATAATATGCTTTCACAAATTTAGAAATTAAAATCGGAATAATATACTATGCGTGCATAATATTTTTAAAAACTATTACGTTTTCGGAGATTGTTGAAAATTGACCGCTTTTCGTAAGAAATTAATAATGTTGAAATAATTATTTGCTCTGATTATGAGTGGTTTTTGGTAAATGAAGAGTTGTTAATCACAGTTTTGATATAATATAAAGAAGAAGAATATTTTAAGAAAAGACATTCATGATTAGGAATAAAACAAAAAACAAACAGTTTGTGAAAGAAAGTCTTAGTAATACTCAGAATATTTTCATTACATCGATTTCGTAATAGGTAAAATAATCTTTTAAAAGTTAAAACCTAATGCAATGGGTAACTTCATGTGATTTATATCCTAATTTATGCTTTTAAGTTATTTAAAATAATTATTTTTGCTCTTCAGAAAAAATCCAACATACAAAATTAATATGAGAACAATACAATTTAGAGAGGCCATTTGTGAAGCTATGAGCGAAGAAATGCGTCACGATGAATCCATATATTTAATGGGCGAAGAAGTTGCAGAATATAATGGAGCATACAAAGCTTCTAAAGGAATGCTTGCTGAGTTTGGAGAAAAAAGAGTAATCGATACTCCAATTGCTGAACTTGGTTTTACAGGAATTGCAGTAGGATCAGCGATGAATGGTTGTCGTCCTATTGTAGAGTACATGACTTTCAACTTCTGTTTAGTAGGTATTGATCAAATTATAAATAATGCTGCTAAAATGCGTCAAATGACAGGAGGACAATTTAATGTGCCTATCGTTTTTCGTGGACCAACTGCTTCTGCAGGTCAATTAGGAGCTACTCACTCACAAGCTTTAGAAAACTGGTTTGCTAACACTCCGGGACTAAAAGTAGTTGTACCTTCTACACCTTATGATGCAAAAGGACTTTTAAAATCTGCAATTCGCGATAATGATCCGGTAATTTTCATGGAATCAGAGCAAATGTATGGTGATAAAGGCGAAGTGCCAGACGGAGAATATACAATTCCATTAGGAGTTGCTGATGTTAAACGTGAAGGAAAAGATGTAACTATTGTGTCTTTTGGAAAAATCATTAAAGAAGCTTTTATCGCTGCTGATGAGTTAGAGAAAGAAGGAATCTCTTGTGAAATTATTGATTTAAGAACAGTTCGTCCTATGGATAAAGATGCTATTCTTGCTTCAGTTAAAAAAACAAATCGTTTAGTAATTTTAGAAGAAGCATGGCCATTTGCAAGTATTTCTTCTGAAATCACATATATCGTTCAGGAACAAGCATTCGATTTTCTTGATGCTCCTATTCAACGTATTACAACAGCTGATACACCTGCGCCTTACTCTCCTGTTTTACTTAAAGATTGGTTGCCAAACGCTGGTGATGTGGTAAAAGCAGTTAAAAAAGTAATGTACAAGTAGTCAATATACAATATTTAGAAAGCTTCATCATTCGTAGTAATTGATGAAGTTTTTTTTTTGCCGGCTTATGAAAAGAATAATTTTACTCAGTTTATTTTTTATATTCGCATTTGCGAGTATTATTACTGCTCAAACTAAAGTAAGCGGAATTGTTTTAGATAAAACAAATCTGCCTATTCCTTTTGCCAATGTTGTTTTCAAAGGTTCAAATACAGGAATAGTTGCTAATGAAGATGGTCGTTTTTATCTCGAATCACCAAATAATTATACTGCTCTGCTTATTAGTTCAGCGGGATTTTCAGATAAAGAAGTCAATTTAGAAAAAGCGGTAAATTACGATTTTAAAATAATTCTAAGCGAAGCAGAAGCTCTAAATGAAGTCGTAATTTTTACGGGAAAAACATCAAAAAAAAATAATCCTGCAATAGATATATTGAGAAAAATTTGGGAACGAAAGCGCAAGAACGGTTTGTACCAATTCAATCAATATCAGATGCAGAAGTACGAGAAAGTCGAGTTTGATATGAACACGATTGATAGTGCTTTAATAAAAAGCAAACTATTCAAAGGAATGGAGTTTGTTTTTAATCATGTTGATACTTCAGAGGTTACAGGAAAAACGTATTTGCCTATTTTTATCAGCGAATCTGTTTATGATGTTTACGGCGACAATAAAATTAAGAAGACAAAAGAAAATATTACCGGAAACAAAACCTCAGGGTTTAGTGGTAATCAGCAAATTTTATCTTTCATAAAAGATCTTTATTCAGATTATAATATTTACGACAATCACCTAAAGTTTTTTGATAAAAGTTTTACAAGCCCATTATCAAAAACCGGGATTGATGTTTATAATTATGTATTGAAGGACAGTGCGTATATCGATAAAAAATGGTGTTTTAATATCGTTTTTTATCCAAGGCGTAAAAATGAATTAACTTTTAAAGGTGATTTTTGGGTTAATGATACCACTTTTGCCATTAAAAAAATTAATATGGCAGTTACCAAAAGTGCCAATATTAACTGGGTAAAAGATATTTATATTGAGCAGGAATTTGAGGTAGAAAATGATTCTGTTTTTCTGTTGACACGTGATTACATGATGTCTGATTTTGCTTTAAACAAAAAAGAAGAATCAAAAGGAGTTTATGGAAAAAGAACCACTTTGTTTAGAAATCATAAATTCAATCTTCAGAAACCGGAAAAATTTTATAAAGAAGAAGTCAATTTTATAGACAATGCTGTTTATGACCGGCCAGAAGATTTTTGGGCAGAGAATCGATTCGAGAAGCTCAATAAGGACGAAGCAGGAATTTATAAAATGCTCGATACACTTCAAACAGTCAAGAAATTCAAACAGCTTTACAGTTTAGTTTCAATTTTAGGAAGTGGTTATGTAGAATTCAAAAATTTTGATTTTGGTCCCGTCTTTTCTACATTCGGTTATAACGAAGTCGAAGGGTTACGATTAAGGGCAGGAGGACGAACATATTTTGGACCAAATGATCCTTGGCGTATACAGGGTTACACTGCTTACGGTTTTGATGATAATAAATTTAAATACGGTGTTTCTGGAAAATGGATGGTCGATAAAAAAAATCGAATCATTATTTCAGGAGGAAACAGGCGTGACATTGAGCAAATTGGTGCCAGCTTAACGACAACAAATGATATTCTGGGACGAAGTTTTGCGTCATCTGCTTTGTTTACAACGGGAAGTAACGGAAAATTAACGAATATTAATTTGAGCAACGTTTCGTTTGAAATGGAACCGATGAAAAATTTTATTTTCTCAGCTGGAATTTCATACCGAACATTAGAATCAGCCTCGAAAACCTTTAGTTTAGATTATTATAAAACGTTACCGACAGCTCAGGATCCTGTAGGTGTTATAGCAAGTGATGTAAAACAATTTGAAGCCAATATTCAATTTGAGTTTATGCCAAATCGTAAAACAATTGGTTACGGAGTAGAGCGAAAATTGGTTAGTAGTCCTTTTAGTCAATTCTTCGTGAATTTTAGTTACGGTCTTAAAGGTGTTTTAGATAGCGATTTTGCGTACGAAAGAATTCAATTGTATTATAAACAGCCTATTATTATTGGGCCATTAGGAAGATCAAATGTAATTCTGGAAACAGGAAAAACGTTTGGTACTATTCCGTTAGGCTTAATGAATGTGATTCCCGGAAACCAGACTTATTTTACAATAGAGAATACATTTAGTAATTTGAATTTCTACGAATTTGTAACAGATCAATATACTACATTACAATGGAATCATGATTTTGGAGGAAGATTATTCGCCAGAATTCCGTTTATGAGAAAATTAAACTGGAGAGAATTTATTGGTGCCAGAGCTGTTCATGGAACTATTTCTGATGCTAATCGTGCAATTAATGCTTCAGGATTGCCATACAACGCTCCGGAAAAAGTATATTGGGAATACAACGCCGGAATTGGAAATATTTTCAAAGTCTTCCGTATCGATTTTTCGTGGAGAGGAAATTACTTAAACATGCCGGATGCACATAAATTCGCAGTAAAAGGATCGTTCGGATTCTATTTTTAAAAAAAAATAAACTTTACGCTTAGCTAGTCTAAGCTTTTATAGAGCCAGCGGCTCGAAGATATTGTAGAGCCGGATTTTAATCCGGCTTTATCAATTTAAAGAGACAAAGGAGATCCATAGGATCGGTCCATATTATTAGCGCTAAAAAAAGAAGATCAAAATGGATCGTTCCTATGGAGCTTTGGTTGCAATAAATTTGTTAACGGGTAATTTGAAATTGACTAGTGCTACATAACGCAGTTTAAATCATTTTTTGTCCCATTTTTTAGTTGCACGTATTAATGAAAGAGGCGAAAGCAAAAAATTACGTACTAATCGCTTGTTTCTTAAAACTTAATGAAGATATTACACTGTTTTTTATTGTAAAAGACGATTCTTTAGTTACTTTTGCAGTCGAAAATATAGAAATTATAAAAAACAAAAATGACCGCAGACAAACTAACAACTTTCGATGTATTAATCGAAATACCAAGAGGAAGCAGAAATAAATACGAGTACGATTTCGAAATCAAAAGAATGCGTTTTGACAGAATGTTATTTTCTTCAATGATGTATCCTGCAGATTACGGATTTATTCCTGAAACTTTAGCTCTTGATGGTGATCCTTTAGACGTTTTGGTTTTAGTAAATGAGCCAACTTTCCCTGGATGTGTTATGGAAGTAAAACCAATTGGTGTTTTCCATATGGCAGATGACAAAGGACCAGATGAAAAAATTATTTGTGTACCTGTTTCTGATCCAATCTGGAATTCTTTAACAGACCTTTCAGACATGAATCCTCACTTGGTAAAAGAAATCGAACATTTCTTCCAGGTTTATAAAGATCTTGAAAACAAAAAAGTTGATGTAGAAGGATGGGGAGATGTAAACGAAGCTTTTGCAATTATTGCTGAGTGCACGAAGCGTTTTGATGATATCGAAAACAAACCAGCAGGATTATTTAGTATTAAATAATTTTTTGCCTTCATAATTTATAAAAAAGCAATATTCCAACAGGAGTATTGCTTTTTTTTGTTTAAATTCGTAAGACTTAGTTTATTGATTATTAACCAAAACCACTATAATATTATGAATGCATTTATGATTTACTTGCCAATTATTATGGCAATTGTTGGATTACTTTTCATGGGAATAAAAAGGACTTGGGTTTTAAAACAAGATGCAGGTGACGGCAAGATGAAAGAGATTTCAGATCACATCTACGAAGGGGCAATTGCCTTCTTAAAAGCCGAATACCGATTACTAACCTTCTTTGTAATTGGTGCAAGTTTAGTCTTAGCCGGAATTTCTTTTATAGTTCCTACCACACATATATTAATCGTAATTGCTTTTGTTTTTGGTGCCTTCTTTTCTGCTTTGGCGGGAAATATGGGAATGAAAATTGCCACCAAAACAAATGTTAGAACCACTCAGGCTGCCCGCACCAGTTTACCGCAGGCATTAAAGGTTTCTTTTGGAGGCGGAACCGTAATGGGACTTGGAGTTGCAGGTTTAGCTGTTTTGGGATTGACAGGATTCTTTATTATTTTCTTTCACTTTTTTATGAATGGTGTTTGGGAAGGCGCAATTATAGATGGTGTTTCAAGAACTCCGTCAGAATTGATGACTATTGTTCTGGAGACCTTGGCAGGATTTTCTTTAGGAGCAGAATCAATCGCTTTGTTTGCCAGAGTTGGTGGCGGAATTTATACTAAAGCTGCTGATGTTGGAGCCGATTTAGTTGGTAAGGTTGAAGCAGGAATTCCTGAAGATGATCCTCGTAATCCGGCCACAATTGCAGATAACGTAGGAGATAATGTCGGTGACGTTGCAGGAATGGGAGCCGATTTGTTTGGTTCGTATGTAGCAACCGTTTTAGCTGCTATGGTTTTAGGAAACTATGTAATTAAAGACATGGGCGGAAACATTCAGGATGCTTTTGGCGGTATAGGTCCGATTTTATTACCAATGGCCATTGCAGGTTTCGGAATTTTGTTTTCAATTATTGGAACAATGCTTGTGAAAATTTCAGATGATAATGCCAAAGAAGCACAAGTACAAAAAGCACTAAATATAGGAAACTGGGTTTCGATTGTTTTAACGGCAATTGCCTGTTTCTTTTTAGTACAATATATGTTGCCGGAAACAATGCAAATGAGTTTTTTTGGTGAAGGAGCAAAAGCCATTTCATCAATGCGTGTTTTCTATGCTACAATCGTTGGTTTAATTGTGGGTGGTGCTATTTCATCAGTTACAGAATATTATACAGGATTAGGTACAAAACCCGTTATGGCAATTGTACAAAAATCATCTACAGGAGCAGGGACAAATGTAATAGCAGGTTTAGCAACCGGAATGATTTCTACTTTTCCAACTGTACTTTTATTTGCAGCTGCAATATGGATCTCGTATGCTTTAGCAGGATTTTATGGCGTTGCCTTAGCAGCATCTGCAATGATGGCAACAACAGCAATGCAATTGGCAATTGATGCTTTTGGACCTATCTCAGATAATGCAGGAGGAATTGCAGAAATGAGCGAATTACCAAAAGAAGTTCGTACCAGAACCGATATTCTGGATTCAGTAGGAAATACAACCGCAGCAACCGGAAAAGGATTTGCAATTGCTTCAGCAGCTTTAACGTCATTAGCTTTATTTGCGGCCTATGTAACTTTTACAGGAATAGACGGAATCAATATTTTTAAAGCACCTGTTTTAGCCATGTTATTTGTTGGTGGAATGATTCCGGTAGTATTTTCCGCTTTAGCGATGAATTCAGTAGGAAAAGCGGCGATGGATATGGTTTATGAGGTACGCCGTCAGTTTAAGGAAATTCCCGGTATTATGGAAGGAACCGGAAAACCGGAATATGGAAAATGTGTAGAAATTTCAACCAAAGCAGCGTTGCGTGAAATGATGTTGCCTGGAATTCTAACAATTGGTTTCCCTATTGCGATTGTTTTGTTAGGAAAACTGGTTTATGCAGACAACAATCAATTAATAGCTGAAATGCTTGGAGGTTATATGGCAGGAGTTACTGTTTCAGGAGTGCTTTGGGCTGTTTTTCAAAACAATGCCGGAGGTGCTTGGGATAATGCTAAAAAATCTTTTGAAGCTGGAGTTTTAATTAATGGAGAGATGACCTATAAAGGTTCAGATGCGCATAAAGCCGCTGTAACCGGAGATACCGTTGGAGATCCGTTTAAAGATACATCAGGACCATCTATGAATATTCTAATCAAATTAACATGTTTAATAGGGTTAGTCATCGCGCCTATTTTGGGTGATGGACATTCTTCTACCATAATAGCGAAAAAAAGTGCTTGTTGTGTAAAAATGAATGCACATGCTGACGGTCTTCATGAAAAAACAGATTGCTTTGATACCAGCAAATACGATAAAAAGCGTGTTGAGGTTAATTTAACAACCACTAACGGTGTAACAGTCGGAACCGTAACCAAAACAGAAAATGGAAAAACAACCACAGAAGTTTTTGAAGGAACGGAAGAAGATGTAAAAGCAAAAATTGAATCAACAAAGTGATAAGCACTTGATAACGACAAACAAAAATGCCTCTAGAAATAGAGGCATTTTTTATTTCGAATAAATTGATGTCTAGAATAAACCGTTAAGTTCAGCATCAATTCTATTAATGATGTTACCTAAATCTTCCGGATTGTCAACAAAGTTTATATTGTCAACATCAATGATTAAAAGTTTTCCTTTTGTATACGTTTGTATCCAGGCTTCGTATCTTTCGTTCAGACGGCTTAAATAATCAATAGAAATAGAGTTTTCGTATTCACGTCCGCGTTTATGAATTTGTCCCACTAAATTAGGAATAGAACTTCTTAAGTAAATTAATAAATCCGGAGCCTTTACCATTGTTTCCATTAGTTCAAACAAAGAAGTATAATTCTCAAAATCACGGCTGGTCATTAATCCCATCGAATACAAGTTGGGTGCAAAAATATGCGCATCCTCATAAATGGTTCTGTCCTGAACAATCTTTTTACCACTTTCACGAATTTGCAATACCTGACGAAAACGACTGTTTAAGAAATAAATCTGTAAGTTAAATGACCAACGCTCCATTTGGTGGTAAAAGTCATCTAAATAAGGATTATCAACTACATCTTCAAAATGAGGCTCCCATTTAAAATGTTTCGCTAATAATTTGGTCAGCGTAGTTTTTCCAGCGCCTATATTTCCTGCTATTGCTATGTGCATTACGGTGTTACGATTTTATAAATTGAAATTTCTCTAGATGTAAAAATAGATAAAATTTGGTCTTTGTAACAGAATTTATCAAAGGTTTTTTCTAAAATTTCAATTTCAGAAATTACGTTCAAATTTGGCTCCTTCATAACGTTGTAATACAGTAAATTATTTTTGCTGAAAATATATTGCTGCTGATTTATAATTTCAATAGCATCAAAATCCGGCATTTTTCCCAATGAAGTTGTTTTTCCAAAAATATCGCAAGAGAAGCGGTTGTTGTTTTTATCAATCCAAAAAAAGGTATTAAAATCAGTTTGATAATATTGTATGTTTTCTGTTAAAGGAGTAGAAACCGTTTTATATTCATTTTTCAAATAATCAAAAAGTCCTATTTGCTGGTTCAGCGCATTGTAAACCCAAAGCTGATTCTGAGTAGACATTCCAATGGCAGAAACAACAATTGGAATAGTATTTTGGGAAAAATTAATCTCCGTAATCTTATTAAGCTGGTTGTCCAGTAAAACAACACTATTGAAATCTTCATAAAACAAAACGATTTTAAGAGGATTTAGAATATCTACTTTTGTAATGTTCCCCAATGAAACATTTTTGTATTCAAAAGTTTCTTTTCCCTTGATTTTACTAAAAACATTGTTTTTTATTTGATAATAATAGCCAAAAGAATCATATCCCAAAAAGTTATCAGCATTGATTTTAAGATGCGAAATAGGGGTTGGAGTTATTTTTGTTTGCGCAAAAGCCGCTGATAAAGAGCAAGATATAAAAAATGAAAATAAAATTTTTCGCAGCGTTTTGCTCATGAGATCAGGATTTATAAAAAAGCCAAATTACAAAAAAAAGGGCGTTAGAATACGCTAAAACAGATCTTTGTTGCGTTTTGATATAGCAATTTTAGCTAATCTCAACAGTCTTTTAAATAAGCACTTTAGTCTATCGCTATACAGTATTCATATATTTAATTTTTAGGATCATAAAATTAATAATACATTTGAATGTAAGTTTTATCGGATTTACTACATTCTAAAAATAAACCAATGAAAAAGATAGCATATTATTTATTCTTCCTGCTCGTTTTTAGTCAGATGCAGGCACAAAAAGATTTTCAGGGAATGGCTGTTTATGAGTCGAAAACGCAAGCTCCCAAAATTGATGGAATACGAAGTGGAAACAGAGATATTACGCCTGAGATGCAAAAAACCATAGAGGAACGTATGAAACAAATGCTGGAAAAAACGTTTGTTCTTAATTTTGATAAATCAGCTTCTATCTACAAAGAAGAAGAAAAACTCGAAGCGCCCGGTCAGCAAGGCGGTGGTATGCGAATGATGATGAACTCTATGATGGGCGGTGGCGGAACTTTTTATAAAGATGTAAAAAGTAAATCGTATACCGTAGATAAGGAATTTATGGGAAAAGAGTTTTTAGTTACTGATTCTTTACCTCAATTAAAATGGAAATTAGAAGCTGAAACCAAATTGATTGGCGGCTACACCTGCTACAAAGCAACTGCAGTAAAAGAAGCCAGTAAAACAGATTTTAGAAATTTCAGACCTAAAAATCCAGATGATAAAAAGGCAGCAAAGAAAGCCGACGAAACGAAAAAAACATCGGCTGAAACCAAAACCAATTTCGAAGATAATTTTGAGATGCCAAAAGAAATAGCCATTACAGCTTGGTATACGCCGGATATTCCAGTAAGTCAGGGACCTGAAAATTATTGGGGATTACCTGGATTGATTTTAGAAATCAATGATGGAAAAACAGTTATTTTATGCTCTAAAGTTGTGTTGAATGCAAAAGACAAAGTAACCATAAAACCATCTACAAAAGGCAAAGTTGTTTCTCAAAAGGATTATGACGAAACGGTTATCAAAAAAATGGAAGAGTTTAGAGAAATGAATCGCGGTCGCGCCGGAGGACCGCCCATGATGGGAAGATAATTCTATACGCAATATTTACTTATTATAAATGCCTTCAAAATGAACAAATTACTTTGGTTCCTTGCTTTTTTATTGACTTCTGTTTCCTATTCTCAAAGCATTCGTTTTGATGGATTTATTCAGGATGAACAAAAGAATGCTTTAGAAATGGCCAATATTATGGCAATCAATAATGCTACTAAAGCAATGGATTCATACGGAATTACAAATGATAAAGGTAAGTTTCAGCTCACCTTAAAACCCAATGCTTCTTATGCAATTAAGGTGAGTTATCTGGGAATGAAATCTAAAGAAATTACACTTACTACCAAAACAGAAAATATTAATCAGAACATCGTCATGGACGATGCCGGAATAGAACTCGAAGGTGTCGAAATTGTTCGTGAAATGCCCGTTTCTATAAAAGGCGATACGATTGTTTATAATGCCGATTCCTTTAAATCAGGAACAGAAAGAAAACTCGAAGATGTACTAAAAAAATTACCGGGAGTTGAGGTTAATGCTGATGGAGAAATTGAAGTAGAGGGCAAAAAAGTGAGTAAATTGATGGTAGAAGGAAAGGATTTCTTTGATGGAGATACCAAATTGGGTGTCAAAAATATTCCTGCTGATGCCATTGATAAAATTCAGGTTTTACGAAATTACAATGAGATTGGAGCTTTAAAAGGATTAGAAAACGATCAGGACAATCTTGCTATGAATATTAAACTGAAAGAAGGGAAAAAGAACTTTTGGTTTGGTGATATGACAGCAGGAACAGGAGTAGGAGAGCTGGACAGCAGATACATCATTAACCCGAAACTGTTTTATTACAGTCCAAAATACAGCATAAATTTAATTACAAATTTTAATAACATAGGCGAATTACCGCTCACAGCTCAGGACTATTTTAAATTCACTGGTGGATTTAGAAATATGATGAAAAAGGGAGGAAGCAATTTTAATGTTTCATCGAATGATTTAGGAATTTCGATTTTAAGAAATAATCGTGCTAAGGAAATCGAAACGAAATTTGGAGCCACAAACTTTGCTTACTCTGTAAACAAAAAATGGAACATTAGCGGTTTCGGAATTCTTTCTTCTTCAAAAACTAATCTCGAGACCAACTCACAAACGACGATTTTAGATTCTGGAGATCAGCAAAAAAGAGACGAGGTAACACATCAAAAAAATAATTTGGGGCTTTTTAAACTAAGTTCGAGCTACAAGCCCAATACAAAATTGCAGTTCGATTATGATGTTTTGACCAAATTATCAAAGCAGGATGAAGATACTGATTTGTTGCGGGAATCCGTAGTCAATAATTTTTCGGTTACAGAAAACATTTTAACAACCAAAAAGCAAAATCCAACGTCTATCAATCAAAATTTGAGTTTGTATTACACACAAAGTGATAAAAACATTTTTGCGTTCGAAATGCAGCATTTGTATCAGGATGAAAACCCGTTTTACAATGCCAATTTAAGATCACAGCCTTTTGATATGACAGGTTACATATCAGGGCAGAACAGAAATGATCTGAATCAGGATCGATTTGTAAAAACCAATAAGATAGATGCTAAATTAGATTATTACTATATGGTTACGCCAAAAAGTAATATCAACATTACGTTGGGAAATACTTACTCACACCAAAATTTTGATTCGAACATTTTTCAGATCTTAGATAATGGAGATAAAAATGATTTGAATGGGAATGAGAATAAGAACAATGTAAACTATAATTTTAATGATACCTTTTTAGGTCTTCATTATAAAATATTGACAGGAAAGTTTACACTGACACCAGGAGTTAGCCTGCATTCGTATCAAATGGAAAACACGCAATTGGGAACAGGTTTTGCTCAAAACTTCATGAAATTCCTGCCCGATTTTTTTGCATTGTATCAAATAAAAAAAGCAGAAACGCTAACTTATAATTTTTCATTGTCCAATGATTTTACAGATATTAATCAATTGGCTTCGGGATATGTATTGTCAGATTACAGCAGTTTGTTTAGAGGAAATCGTTTTTTAGAAAATGCGACTTCACAAGTTCATACGCTGCGTTATTTCAAATATAATATGTTCAATTTTGAAAATATTTTTGCAAATGCAACCTATACCAAAAAGACGGATGCAATAAAAACACAGGCAGATTTTACAGGAATTAATCAATCATCGACACCATACAATTCTAATTTGGCTGATGAAACCTTTACAGGAATTGGAAATTATGGAAGATCGTTTTTGAGAAATTATAAAGCCTCTGTAAATGCAGTTTTGAACTGGTCAAAATTCAACAACATTCAGAATAACGTTTTGGCAACAACAGAAAGTTTTAGTCAAAGTTATACCGTAAAAGCTTCAACAAACTATAAAAACTTACCGAATATCGAGTTTGGATATAACGCTTTAATAAACAAATACAGCGGTTCGACATTCTACACAGACAAGCCTTTTGCGAGATTAGATTATTATTTTCTGAATAGTTTTTCGTTTGTTTCTGAATATGAGTTTTACCATTATTACAACGGAAGCAAATCGGTGAATAACGAATATGATTTTTTAAGCGCCAGTTTAATTTATCAAAAGAAAGACAGTAAATGGGAATATAAACTTGCTGCAACGAATTTGTTGAATACAAAATTCCTAAACGATGACAGTTTTTCGCAGTTTTCTACCCGCGTATCTCAATATGCAGTACAGCCGCGCTACATCATTTTTTCAATGAAATATAATTTATAAAGAAAATTCAGCTTTTAAAATTTTTAGCATCTTGTTTTCATTAAGAAACAAATATCTTTGTTATTGATATTAATAGCCAAAACTTATTTTATGTGCAATTTCAAATGGACTTTCCTATTGCTTTTTTGTGTCCTGACGACTTCTTTTTCTCAGACCAAAACGATAGAAAAGGGAACTTATATTTCGACTAACAAAAGTCAAAAAATCAAACTAAATTTATTAGAAGATAACAAATACGATTTGGTTTTTTATTCGGGAGAATACAAGATCAAAGGCGATTCACTATTGTTTTCTCAAAAAGATAAAAGTGAAAATGCTTTTAATGTAACCTTCAATAAAGGTAAAAAGGCAGATAAAATAAAAGTAAAGTTTGTAGATCCGTCTTATTATTCCTTTTATATCGGTACACAAAACGGGAATGGACCAATTAATTACACCAGACTTTCAGACATTAAAAGTAAGGTAGATCCGGAATGGAAAAGTTTAGATGTCGAATTTGATTTAGAAACACCTGCTGAATTCTTGTACTTAGTGTACGAGAAGTATCAGGAAGAAAGTCAGATTTCGAAATTTGCAATTCCAAAAGATGCTTCAGAAATAGTGATTAAATACGAGTTGGATGCTTTAGTTAATATGAATCTTGTTGGTGTTTTTGATAAAAAAAACAATGAGTTGAAAATATCTGAAAATGGTGCACAGAATCCCTTAGTTTTTATAAACGCAAAGGATGTAAAACCAGAAGAAACTCAGAATGCCAAATCGATTACAAATGAAAAAGTTTTAAACTGGTCTTATCCGGGGAAAGAACCATTAGTAAGTGATGACTTTGGGACAGATTTTGCAGTAGACAGCAATTCTACGTATCAGAATTCTAATTTCAACTTTAAATTTAAGATTGCAGATAATCTAAAAACAGCACTTTCAGACACTAAGGCTTCTAAAAGTAAGTTTTTAGTGGTTGGTGTTGATACTAAAAATCCTGCTGCTAAAACAGACTTTGCTGCTTTTATAAAAGGTTTAGAAGAACAGGTTAGTTATAGCATGTACAATGGTTATGATCCTCAGTACGATGTTTTCAATTATTACCTGGCAACAGCCAACGATAAAAAATGGCTAAAAACCAATGCTATTACAAATGATCCAAGTGTTATTGTTTTAAATGGTGACGGAGAAATTTTAGCAACTGCAAAATCGAATTTGTTAGACAAAAAATCAGAGTTTAGCTATTACGATAATTTTTATAAAAGCCTGCAGGTAACCAGCGCGTTTTATGGTTTTAAAAAAGTACAGACCAATAAAAAAGCTACAGATGCTGACTTAATCACCGCTTTTCATAATGTTGCCATAACTGAATTGCCATACGATTATAACTACAGTACAGATAGCACTTATGCTGACGAAGTGACGTATTTTAAAAACGTAAAAGTAAGTCTGGACAAAAAAGAAATTAATCAGCTTTGGAAAAAAGTAATTGAAGCACATCAAAAAGATACAAAACCAAATAGATTATTGGTAGAAACCATTCTGAAAGAAATTAAAAATCAAGGGTTTTACAAGCATTTTTTTAATGAAGACAAAGTACTAAACGATACCGATTTCCTGTCAATAGATTACTTACTAAAACATTACGATGCTATTCAGCAATGGAATGTTCAGAATGAGCAGGGAGAAAATGTTTTAGCGATAGGAAACTTAAGTGCAGAAATTGCAAATGCATTACAACAAAGCACTTACATTCCACAAGAAGGAGTTGAAGGAACTGCTAATCAGGACAAAACAAATGCAGTTTATAAAAAAATGATTGCTGCCGGAAAAGGAAATTATGATTGTTACAGAAATTATTTCGCGTTTTTAACTTCAGAAAGCGAACAAAAAGGAGATGATACACCTTTAATGAAAGAATTCAGTGCTTACTTTGACACGTACTTATCACCAGAGAAAGGAAATGTAATTCAGCGATTAGACGACATGTATGCTAATGTGGGAACAGATTACCAATATATGTATGGAGACTGGACTTCATTTAAAGATTACCATTCTAACTTAGCTAATTCTGTTGCCTGGGCAGTTACCCTAAAGCCGGAAAATGCCAGTTATATTAAAGCGGCTATTGCCTGGTCTGAGTACAGTTTACTGATTACCAAAAATAATTCATATTACTTAGATACTTTGGCTCAATTGTATTACAAAGACGGTCAAAAAAACAAAGCAATCGAAACACAGCAGCTAGCCGTTAAATTTATAAGTAGTGTTTTTGACGAACAAACAGCCACTGAAATTCGCGAAACCTTATCTAAAATGCAAAACGGAACGTATTAGATTTTAAATAAATTTCAATAAAAACAAACCCCGACAAAATTTTACGTTGTCGGGGTTTACTTTTATTCCTTGATCCCTACCATGATCTTGATTTGGTAGTTTTGTACAATCTTTTTATTGTTTTCAAATCTACCATTTAGACTAATGTAATCAAGGCTGATTCTATATTTAGGAGTTTCTACTTTCTGTATGATTTTTTCATCTGAATTTCCATGTACTTTAAAGTCAGGATTCTGATTTACAAAATCTCTAATATTTAGTATCACCATATCCTGATTGATTTTTAATTGGATAATTCCGTTTTTTCGATAAGCAGCAATAGAATAGTTTTTGTTTTCAATTTTTGTACAATTATCACATTGAAAATCTTCATTACTATTTACAACAAAAGCGATATCGTATCCGTGAATATTCTCCAGTTGATAATTTCCATAATAATAGTAATAGAAATTAGTATCATCACCTTGTTGATCGTAATACGATTTGTAATCATATCCTAAAGCACCCACTATGGCATAAACATCGGGTGCTTTATCTTTTTTAAGAAGCTTTTCTAATTTGGTTTTTGCGTACGGAACCATTACTTCAACGTCGTAATTATTTTTAAGAAACAAAACAATACTGCTTAAATCTTTTACCTCTTCAAAGGTTAGTTTTTGCTTTTCGCTTTTTTGTATGTAAGTTTCAAATCGGGACAATTGACTGTATTTTGAAACAGAATCAGCACTTTGCGGTCCACAAATAGAGAACAGTCCGGCAATACACAAACTAATAGGTATAAATTTTATTTTTGGCTGTTTTAGAATTAAAAAATAAGCAACCACGATCAATAGCCAGATAGATAATAATAAAACATAATAGCGCTCGTGCGTAAAGCCATAAAGAGAAATTCTGTAGAGAATAGCCCAATACAATAATCCTAATAGTGGAATAAGTAAAAAATAAAACCAGCGATTGTACGTTCGGATCCAAAGATTACCGTTTTCGTTTGCGATGGGATGAATTAATAAAAAAGATAAAATCCCGCTAATGGCAAAAACTAAGACAAGATAAGATACCCAGCCAACAGGTAATTCAGTAAAAATTACAATCTGAGCTTCGTAACAAAGTAAGATAACGAGATAAATACTAATTAAAGGAAGCAAAACAAATTGAGTAAAATTCTTAAGTCCCTTTGGGTAATTTAATACTAAAGGTTCTTCCGCATTATTGGTTTCCGGAACTCCGCTTAAAAAGAAAATGGTATTAAAGATTCCGGCGATGCTTACAAACACGTAACCGTAAATATTACGTGGCATTGTGTAAAGAAATAGTTCTTCGATGGCCAAAATCGCCAAAGCCAATCCACAATAAAGTACTCCGCTGTACAATCCTGCCGTTAATATTTTTAGAAACAATTGTTTATTAAATTCCCAAAATTCATCTTGATTGTAGGCTTTTGGTATAAAGCCGGCAAACGAAACGAGTAAATGCAAAGCAATATTAAGTGCTATAAACTCCATACCTTCAACAGGCGTAATATCTGTACTAAAGCTGGAAATAAAAGCAGTAATCAGGCATCCTAAAACAATACTTGCAGCATAACGATACAATTGACTTTTTTTAGCAGTTTCAAAATATAAGCTCACAGAAAGAAAGGACACCAGGCATAACGAGCACGTCATTATAGCTTTGATGCAAAATTCTTTGGGATCATCGTATTTTTTTTCAACAAGAAGAATAGCGAAAACAGTTCCTGTAATAGCGGTTAGCGTTTCTAACGGAAATCTCAGAATGGTTCTTTTTATGCCGTGAAGTATTTTTTGCAGAGAAGGAAGTTTGCTCATTTTTTAGGTAGGTTATTTTGAACTAAAGGAAAGAAAATACCGTCTAAAAAGCAAATAAAATACCCCGAAGTCTAAAGGTTTAGAAATCGGGGTATTTATAAGTAAGATTAAAAAATGTAGACTCGAAAGTCTGAGAAATTAATAATCGTATGAATTAAAAATTACAATCCAAATGCAGCTTTTACTTTGTCAACAAAATCAAGTTTTTCCCAAGTAAATAATTCTACAGTAACTGTTTTTTCATGTCCTCCCGGAGCAGAAAAAGTTTTAGTAACCACTTCTGGTTTACGTCCCATGTGTCCGTAAGCAGCAGTTTCACTATAGATAGGATTTCTTAATTTTAAACGTTGTTCGATGAAGTAAGGACGCATATCAAAAAGTTCTTGTACTTTTTTAGCGATTTCACCGTTCGTTAAATTTACTTTAGAAGTTCCGTAAGTTTCAATGAAGATTCCCATTGGCTCAGCAACTCCAATTGCATAAGAAACCTGTACTAAAATTTCGTCAGCAACACCAGCTGCAACTAAGTTTTTAGCGATATGACGTGTAGCATAAGCAGCACTTCTGTCTACTTTACTAGGATCTTTTCCAGAGAAAGCACCACCACCGTGAGCTCCTTTACCACCGTAAGTATCAACGATGATTTTTCTTCCTGTTAAACCAGTATCACCGTGAGGTCCTCCAATAACGAATTTTCCTGTTGGGTTAATATGGTAGTTGATTTTATCATTAAATAAATGAGCGTGCGTAGGGTTTTTAGCAATGATTCTTGGAATCAAGATATCGATGATGTCTTTTTTGATTTTAGCTAACATTGTAGCCTCTTCATCAAAATCATCGTGTTGTGTAGAGATAACAATCGCATCAATACGAGTTGGTTTGTTATCATCACTGTATTCTAAAGTTACTTGTGATTTAGCATCAGGACGTAAATACGTAATCTCTTTGTTTTCGCGTCTTAAGATCGCTAATTCCTGCAATAATTTATGAGATAAATCAAGTGCCAATGGCATGTAGTTTTCAGTTTCGTTAGTTGCGTAACCAAACATCATACCTTGGTCTCCTGCACCTTGCTCTTCTGGCTTAGCTCTGTCAACACCTTGGTTAATATCTGCTGATTGCTCATGAATTGCTGAAAGAATTCCACAAGAATTCGCTTCGAACATATATTCACTTTTAGTATATCCGATTTTACGGATTACTTCACGAGCGATTTGCTGAACATCAAGATAGGTATTAGATTTTACCTCACCGGCCAAAATTACCTGACCAGTTGTAACTAAAGTTTCGCATGCTACTTTTGAGTCAGCATCAAATGCCAAGAAGTTATCAATTAATGCATCCGAAATTTGATCTGCAACTTTGTCTGGATGCCCTTCACTAACAGATTCTGACGTAAATAAATAAGCCATAATAATTTTTTAGATTAAATTAAATGAGGAAAAATAATTGCTAAAAAAGGCTAAAGGAGAGTTTCTGCTTTAGCATTTTTTACTACTGAAATCAAATTTCTCAGTATTCATAATGAAGGTAGTCCATTATGAAGAGGTTGCAATCAGTTCAAATTTTTCCTCCGTATTCGCGTGCAAAGTTATAAAACCATTTTGATTTGCAAATCAAAGTTCTGTATTTTTTTATTTTAATGTGCAGAAATTTAACATAGCACAGTAATTTGATAGGGTAATAGAATTATTTTTAGTTTTTATTTGGCTGATTAAAAAATAGTTCGCACATTTGCCACTCCAGAAAAATAGAACAAAAATGAAATTAACAGTATGTATGATGTCTTGTAAGATGCCGGAGCTTTCCGCAGAGACGCTATTGTAGTTTTTTTTTCAAACATATATATAGAACCTCTGCTAACCGCAGAGGTTTTTTTTATTTCAAAAAACAACGAAACTGTAAAATTTTAGAAACAAAATAGTAACTAATCAAAATAAAATAATGAAAAAAAATGTATTTGTAGTTTTAGGTCTTGTGGCTTTTTCAGCAGCTTATGCACAGGAAAACGTTACGCAAAAAGATACTTTACAAACCAATGAATTATCAGAAGTGTCCATTATAGGGTCAAGAGGTAAAAATCGTGTAAAGACCGATGTACCTGTGCCAATTGATATTTTTAATATTGCCGATATTACAAAAGGGGCGCCTCAAACCAGCGTTAACCAGATTTTAAATTACGTAGCACCTTCCTTTACCAGTAACCCTACTTCAACAGCAGACGGAACAGACCACGTTGATCCGGCACAATTAAGAGGTTTAGGACCAGACCAGGTTTTAATTCTGGTAAACGGTAAACGAAGACACACAAGTTCGCTGGTAAACATTAACGGTTCACCGGGAAGAGGTTCAGTAGGAACAGATTTAAATGCTATTCCGTCTTTTGCCATTGAAAGAATTGAGGTTCTGCGAGATGGAGCAGCAGCACAATATGGTTCTGATGCTATTGCGGGTGTTATCAATATAGTACTAAAAAAGAACGCTAAGTATTTATCAGGAGATGTGCAGTACGGAGCCAACTTGTCTTCAGGTTCTAATAATTTTAGAGGAGGAGCAGATGGAGAAACGGTACAAGCTGACTTAAATTACGGAACATCATTAGGTAAAGAAGGCAGTTTTCTAAACCTTACTGGAAGCGTTGTTACCAGACAGGCAACCAGCAGAGCAGGAATCAGAAACAATGCTATTTTTAATGGTTATAACGCTGTAGAGTATAGAGCAGCACAAAACGGTGTAGATGTAAACTCACTATTTAGCAACATCAACGCAACGCCAAATTCAGGACAGATTATAAGCACTTTGCAGCAATATGCGCCACAGGTAAGTTATTTTACTCCGGCTCAGCAAACCGCTATTTCGTCTGCAACAACCATTGCACAATTGCAGACAGCGTTAAATTTTGATGCAACCAATAATGAAATCGGTTACAGAGGACAACAGAGAAGCGACTATAATATGAGTGTTGGACAGTCGCAATTGGCTTCAGGACAACTTTATTACAATGCACAATATCCAATCAATGACGTAACATCTGTGTACTCTTTTGGTGGATTCTCACATAGAAACGGAAAATCGTATGCTTTTAACCGACTTCCAAATGGAGCTGGAACTTTTACACAAGTTTCTGCTAACGGATTTTTGCCGGAAATCGAATCTGCTATCTTAGATGCTTCTGCAGCAGTTGGAGTAACTACTAAATTATTCGGATTTGATACTGATATTAGTTCAAACTTGGGTTCAAACTCATTTAAGTATGATGTAAACAATAGTATCAATGCTACTTTAGGAACCAATTCACCTTCTAGTTTTTATGCCGGTAAAGTTTCGTTTTTACAAAGTACGACCAATTTAGATTTAACTAAAAAGTTCGATGTGTTGTCTGGATTAAACGTAGCCTTTGGTGGAGAATTCAGATATGAAAATTATCAGATCAAATCGGGAGAAGAAGCTTCTTACGGATTATATGATACCAATGGCGATTTAGTTTCGGGAATCTTACCAAGCAATTCACCTTTAATTGTAACAGACTTTTTTGGAAACAAACGTGGAGCAGGAGCGCAGGGGTTCTCAGGATTTCAACCTTCTGATGCTAAAGAAAAAGACAGAAAAAGTGGTGCAGCTTATGTAGATTTAGAATTGAACGTAACAGAAAAATGGCTTTTGAACGGAGCAGCGCGTTTCGAGAACTTTTCAGATTTTGGAAGTAAAGTGATCTTCAAATTAGCGTCTCTTTTAAAACTGACAGATAATATTAACTGGAGAATTTCAGGACAAACAGGATTTAGAGCACCTTCATTACAACAAAAATATTTTGAAGCAAGTTCAACTCAATTTATAAGTGGTTCACCTTATCAGGTAGGTTATTTTACTAACGATTCTGAAGCTGCGAAAAGTATTGGAGTGGAAAACTTAAAGCCGGAAACATCAAAAAGTATTAGTACAGGATTTACATTCAAAATTCCAGATGCCAATCTTACGATCTCAACAGATGCTTACTTTACAAGAATAGACGACAGAGTAGTGTTAACGGGGCAATATACAAGACCAACAGATGCACAAATCTCGGCAGGAACATCGCAAACACAAATAGATGCGTTGACATTGTTCCAACAAGCCTTTGATTTAAAAGGAGTGGAAAGAGCTTCGTTCTGGACCAACGGAATCAACTCTGAAACAAAAGGTTTTGATGTTGTAGTTTCACATAAATATAATGTAATTCAGGATTTTACAATCAGAAATGATTTTGCACTAAGTTATAATACAACAAAAAGAGTAGGAGCATTAAATGTGCCGCAATCTATTATCGATGCAGGTGGCGATCCATATATTTATTCGTTCTTTCCGGAGTCAAGCAGAATTTATTTAGAAGAAGCAATTCCAAAATTAAAAGCCAATCTTACGACAACCTTCAATATCAAAAAGTTAGACATTTATTTAAGAAACAGCTATTTTGGTAAAGTAACAGATCCGGGAGCAACGGATGTTAATTTAGACGGATCATCTTCTGTTTACGAGCATCCGGAATACAGCGCAAAAATAGTTACAGACTTATCTTTAGGATATCAGATCAGCGAAAACTTCAGACTAACACTTGGGGTTAATAATATAGGAGACGTTTATCCGGACAGAAACAATCCTGCAACGCCTGCCTTTACGAATACAACACCAACATTGTCTCCGGCACCAAGCGTAGATTTGACAAACGCGAATCAGTTTGCCTATTCAAGAGCCGTTTCTCAATTTGGATTAAACGGAAGATTTGGTTTCGCACGTTTAAGTTTTAAATTCTAAGAAAGAAACACGAATTTCGCTAATTGTCACTAATTCATTTGTGAAATTAATATCACAAACAAAATTAACCACTAGGATTTGTGCAAATTGGTGAAATTCGTGTTTAAAACTTATTTATATATGTGTCAAGATTATAGGGTTTAAAAGAGTCTACAAGCTTTTTATAATCTTTTAAATGTTAAATATTAATTTTTGTTTTGGTAGTTAAATAAATACTTATTATATTTACTCTATCAAATTAGTCGAATTAAAATAAACTTAAAAAAATGAACGCAATAGCAAACAAAATGATGATATGTTGTATAATGCCAAAGTGCATCCCACATTTGCTATTGCCAAAAGTAGAAGAGTAGATCTTTGTTATAGAGTTAACAACTATTAAGCCCTTTTGGTAGCCATCCGAAAGGGCTTTTTTTATTTCGTAACCTAATATAACAATCATGTCGACTTTAATTAAAAATACAGAAACGATTCAATCTCTAAAAATAGATACAGAAAACATTTTTAACCACGAAGAAGGTGAAAAAGAAGGAGTAGCAAGAGAGGTAATTTTTAGAAGAGAATCAAACTCAATACTATTTCAAATGTATGCAGACGAAGAGGAAGATTTTTTTATATAACCAAACATATAACTAACCGTTTAAAAATATTAACAATACCTAAAAAACTAAGAAATCATGAGTACACAAAAATTTGCAACCAACGCCCTTCATGCCGGACACGATGTAACTAAAAACGGAAGCACCAGAGCTGTGCCTATTTACCAAACATCATCTTATGTATTTAATGACTCAGATCATGCTGCTAATTTATTTGGTCTTGCTGAATCAGGATTTATCTACACACGATTAAATAACCCAACAAATGATGTTCTGGAACAGCGATTGGCAGCTTTAGAAGGCGGAATTGCAGCAGTAGTGACAGCGTCAGGTGCATCAGCAATTGCAACTACATTTCTAACGTTATTAAAAACAGGAGATCATATTGTAGCCTCTAACAGTTTGTACGGAGGAACGTATAACCTGCTAAAAGTAACATTGCCAAGATTAGGTATTACAACAACTTTTGTAGATCCTTCACAACCGGAAAACTTCACAAAAGCAGCAAAAGAAAATACAAGAGCCTTTTTTGCAGAATCATTAGGGAATCCAAAACTAGATGTATTGGATCTGAAAGCTATTGCTTCGGAAGCTCAAAAATTTAAAGTGCCGTTTATTGTAGACAATACAGTAGCTACTCCTTATTTACTAAAACCAATTGAATACGGCGCTAACATAGTAATTCATTCCTTAACCAAATATATATCAGGTAACGGAACTTCATTAGGAGGCGTTATTATCGACGCCGGAACTTTTGACTGGTCTAACGGAAAATTTCCTGAATTTACAGAACCATCTGCCGGATATCACGGATTGGTATATCATGAAGCGTTAGGAAATGCAGCATTTATAGCAAAAGCGAGAATTGAAGGACTACGTGATTTTGGTTCAGCTTTAAGTCCGTTTAATGCTTTTCAGATTATTCAGGGATTAGAAACATTACCAATTCGTATCAAGAAGCACAGCGAAAATGCTTTGGCTTTAGCAGAATGGTTAGAAAAACAAGATAAGGTAGTCTGGGTAAATTACCCGGGGTTAAAATCAAATAAATATTATGATTTAGCGAAAGAATATTTGCCGGAAGGACAAAGTGGAGTAATCACCTTTGGTTTAAAAGGAGGCTTTGATGCAGCAAAAAAAGTAGTCGATCAGACAAAACTATTTTCGCTCTTAGCAAACATTGGAGATACAAAATCGCTAATTATCCATCCGGCAAGCACAACACACCAACAGCTTACAGATGAGGAGCAAATCGAAACGGGTGTTTCAAAAGATTTGGTTAGACTTTCTGTAGGTATTGAGGATATTGAAGACTTAATTGCTGATTTGCAAACCGTTTTTACAAACGTAACGCAGTCACAATATAGTACCAATAAAAATTAAGGTTTTTTTGTTTTTTGTTTGAAAAATTGCCTTTAGCAATGTGAGTTTTGCTAGAGGTGATTTTTTATGATTTCATTTAACACTATATATTATGTCAAAGCTTAAAATAAATATCATTCTTTTTGGTATCGGAAATATCGGAAGCACATTAATCAATCAGATTATCGAAAGTCAGGAGTTTTTTCTGGAAAGCAGGAATATCGATTTTCATTTTCCGATTATTACCAATTCGACAGTAGCCTTTTTTGAAAAAGAAGGTGTAGGATATGCCTGGGAAACCAATTTTGTACAATTAGCAGTTCCTTTTAAAGTAGAGGATATTATTGAATTTGCAAAAGAAAATGAATTTGAGAATTTAATAGCTGTTGACGCTACAGCTAGTGACGAGCTCATAGGTCATTACAACACCTTGATTCAAAACGGTTTTAATATCGTAGCAGTCAATAAAAAGGCGAATACGTTACCAATCGATCTTTATAAAGAATTGAGAGAGAATCTGAAAAAATACGACAAGGAGTTTTTGTATGAAACGTCAGTAGATACAGGATTTCCGGTATTGCAAACCTTAAGAGATTTGTATTATTCAGGAGAGAAAATAACCAAAATACGAGGTGTTTTTTCCGATAATCTTAGTTATGTTTTTAATCGTTTCTCTAATGAAGAGGGAACTTTTTCATCTGTGCTAAAAGATGCAAGTTTGCTGGGCTTAATGCGTTCGACTTTTAAAGAAGATTTGTCCGGCAACGACACGGCAAGAAAACTGTTGATTTTGACACGGGAAATTGGAAAAGATTTTGAATTGGCAGATATAAAAATCAATTCGCTGATTCATCCTGAGCATCTTGAAAAAAATGGAATTTTAAACAAAGAAGCTATCGATCGACATTTTAAAATTGCAAAGATTACACAGGCAGATAACCACGTTTTAAGATATATAGGAGAATTTGATGTTCAAAAAAATACATTAGAAGTAAAATTAGTTTCAGAACCGCTAACGTCAGCCATTGGCCAGCTAAAAGGATCCGATACTATTTTTGAAATTTACACACAATCTTATTCAAATGTTCCCATCGTAATTCAAAGTGCATCAGCATGTAAACAGGCAATTTCAAGAGGAATAATAACCGATATTTTGAAAGTAGCAGAGAAAATCAAAAATAAAGAAGCAGTCTGGCTGTAAAACACTGGAGAAGTTTTAATAAATGTTCTTTGATAAACTGATTTGTGGAAATAGTTTTAAGATAAAATATCGCGTAATGTAAGTTTTTGCTTAAATTTTTCTGAACAAAATTTTTGTAAGATGTTTTATATCGATAAAAATCACTTTTTTGTCGGATTTTCGTATTAATATTATGTTTTTTATTTGTTTAGTAGAATTTTATTTTAGATATTTGTAAAACCAAAAGCTGCTGAACCAAAAGATCTTAAAGGTTGACGAAATAAGTCATTCCAATTTGATTAAAACGAGTAGAATGCCGATTCTTTAAATTGTAAGAACAACAATGAAGATAAAGCAAAACTTCTCTCGGTAATTTTGAAGGCTTTTTTAAAGATAGAAAAATGAAACAATTTTATAAAATAACAAATAAATCGCAGGCAAAGTCCCTTCAGATGAACAAGATGTTCACTGTCGCATCTATTTGCGTATACGTCTGCTGATTCCAAAAGAATTTTTAAAGTTTACAATAAAACTTAAACCCTTTTGGTATATCGATCCAAAAGGGTTTTTTTATTTTTTTGGATCAAGCTAAACATCAAAAATAAACGAAGAATAAAAATAATACAGAAACGAACTAAAACTTAAATATCATGAGCGCAACAAACATCTTTACAAGAGCATTTTCTAAATTGAAAAACAAAGGGACAAAAGCAAACAACCCACCACCAACAAATGAATTAGCACATCCAAGTTTCGGAATCAACGAGACAGAAAAAAATACAGCGATAAAAGCAGCAAATTCATTATTGTTTTTGATGTATTCAAAAGAGAATGAAACACTTTTTATCTAAATTGAAAAGTATCGCAAAATAGGTTGCAAACCTGCTTAATTTTACTGGGCTTCTAGTTCGGTAAATTTTTGCGTATAATAGTTTTTAGTAGTTTTCGTTTGAATTATATTTAAGAAATTGAACAATCAGGTTCGATAAAATTTGTTTGTTTAAGAAAATAGTAGTTTATTTGCACCATTAAGTTCAAAAACGTATTGAAATGTTATAAAGAAAGGACGAGGGATTAGACCCGATGAATCCTTAGCAACCCTTCGTTAATTCGAAGAAGGTGCTGCATTCTACCACGCCCAAACGTGGAAAGATAACAACAAGAATTTTTCTAGTTTCGTTCTAGACTTTCTTTTTAATATTTCCAGATACAAATCAATAATACAATAGATTTGAAATTGGAAAATATACCAAACCCTTTAATCATACAAAATTTCACCACAGAAAATGGTGCACTTTATCATTCGTTACCTTTAAGCTTTGCTGTCTTTGGTTTACCATTGCACAGCGCACCAATTGTTTTGGTCAATCATGCTTTAACGGGTAATGCTGAGGTTGCAGGTGAAAATGGTTGGTGGAATGACTTAATTGGAGACAACAAAACAATAGATACAGATAAGTTTACTGTGTTGTCATTTAATGTCCCGGGAAATGGACATGATGCTTTCATTATCGAAAATTACCAGAATTTTACCACTCGCGATATCGCCAGAATTTTTCTTAAAGGACTTGATCTTTTAGATATTACAAATCTGCACACCATTATTGGAGGTTCTGTAGGTGGTGGAGTGGCTTGGGAAATGCTGGCATTAGCACCAAACAGTACTCAAAATTTAATTCCTATAGCAACAGACTGGAAATCGACCGACTGGATGATTGCAAATTGCTATCTGCAAGAGCAAATACTCAATAATTCATCAAAACCGGTAGAAGATGCCAGAATCCATGCGATGTTGTGTTATAGATCTCCGGAATCATTCAAAGAGAAATTTCAGCGCACCTTAAACGAAAATCTTTCCATTTTTAATATCGAAAGCTGGCTGGCACATCATGGCAAAAAATTGCAGCAAAGATATCAGCTGTCTTCGTACAGACTAATGAATCAGTTGCTTAAAACCATTGATATTACCAGAAATAGCGAAGATTTCGAAACGTTACTATCAAGAACAAACGCCACAATTCATATTATCGGAATCAATTCAGATTTGTTTTTTACAGCAAAAGAGAATAAAGAAACGTATCAGGAACTCAAGAAGTTCAAACACAATGTTTTTTACAGCGAAATAGACTCCATTCACGGACACGACGCTTTTTTAATAGAGTACAAACAATTAGATCAATTACTTGCCGATATTTTTAAGGCAGAAACAATAGCAAAATAAAATGAAAATATTAAAATTTGGTGGTAGATCATTATCAAACGGAGAAGGATTAAACAAGGTTGTATCAATTATAAAAGATAAAGTTAACCAAGGAGAACAAATTGCAGTAGTGGTTTCTGCCCGTGGCAATGCAACAGATGAATTAGAATATATTTTAAAAATTGCAGCCAAAAACGGAAATTACAAACCGTTGTTTGAAAATTTTAAAGTCTATCAGATTTCAGATTATCCGAATGTTGATTTTTCAGAAGAATTTAATGTCTTAGAAAAATTATATGAAGGAGTTAGCTTAATTGGTGACTACAGTAATAAAATCAAAGATCAGATTTTGTCTAAAGGTGAATTGCTTTCAGCTAAATTACTGACCTCAATTTTAAAAGAAAATGGTATTCCGGCAAACTTTGTGGATTCCAGAGAATTGCTAAAAACCGATTCTAAATTTGGTGATGCACAACCTTTAGAACAACTTTCTAAGAAAAATGTCATCAATTATTTTAAAGAACATAACGGATCGACCGTAAATATTGTAACTGGTTTTATTGGTTCAAACAATAACAACGATACTACAACTTTGGGAAGAAACGGAAGTAATTACACCGCTTCATTATTAGCGAATTACTTAAATGCTGAAGAACTTCAAAATTTCACCCACGTTGACGGAATTTACACAGCAAACCCTGATTTGGTAGCTGATGCTAAAAAGATTGAATTTTTATCGTTTAATGAAGCGAATGAGCTGGCTAATTTTGGTGCTACTATTTTGCATGCTAAAACGATAATTCCATTATTAGAAAAAAATATTCCATTACGTATTTTAAATACCTTCAATCACGAAAACCGAGGTACTTTAATTACTTCAGATTCTGCAAAAGAAGGAATCAAAACACTTTCTGTTTTAGAGAACTTATCATTAGTAAATCTTGAAGGTCGCGGATTACTTGGAAAAGCTGGTGTAGACGCCCGAATTTTTAAAGTAATGGGAGATCACAATATCAGTGTAAGTATCATTTCGCAAGGTTCTTCAGAAAGAGGAATCGGATTGGTTGTGGCTACTGATAAAGCGACAACAGCCATGATCGAATTAGAAAAAGAGTTCGAAAATGATTTCTATTCTAAAGACGTTAACCAGATTACTGTAACAGACAATGTATCTGTTATTTCCATTATTGGTCAGGATCTAAGCACTTTCCATAAACCATATACGGCTTTAATCAAAAACAAAATCGTTCCAATCTTGTTTAACAATACGGTTACAGGTAAAAACGTGAGTTTAGTCGTTAAAAAGACAGAATTGAATAAAGCATTAAATGTAATTCACGGAGAAATTTTTGGAGTTTCTAAAAAAATCAACATTGCTATTTTCGGTCACGGATTGGTAGGAGGAACTTTAATCAATCAGATTTTACAATCAGCAGCAGCAATTGAAAAACGTAAAGACATTAAACTGAATGTATTTGCAATTGCCAATTCTAAGAAGCTGCTTTTAAATAAAAATGGCGTAACTTCAGACTGGAAAAATGAGTTACAAAAAGAAGGAGTAGAATACACTATCAAAGATGTCATTGCGTATGCAAATCAGCACCATTTAGAAAATTTAATTGCGATTGATAATACAGCAAGTACCGCGTTTGTAGAAAATTATGTTTCGTTAATCGAAAGCAGTTTCGACTTAATTTCATCAAACAAAGTAGCCAATACATTGAGTTACGGGTTTTACAAAGAATTAAGAAAAGCATTAGCGGATAATCAAAAGAATTATTTGTACGAAACCAATGTTGGTGCAGGATTGCCATTAATTGACACCATAAAATTATTGCATCTTTCGGGTGAAAACATCACAAAAATAAAAGGTGTTTTCTCAGGAACATTGAGTTATTTATTCAATAATTTCTCAGCAAAAGACGCTCCTTTTAGTGAAATTTTGAAAGAAGCAATCGATAACGGATACACAGAACCAGACCCGCGTGAGGATTTATGCGGAAATGACGTAGGAAGAAAATTATTGATTTTAGCAAGAGAATTAGATCTTCAAAATGAGTTTGAGGAAATCTCAATTCAAAACCTGATTCCAGAGCATTTACGCGAAGGAAACGTTGCTGATTTCTTAACGAAACTAAAAGAATTTGACCCGATTTACGAGAAAATAAAAGCAGATCAAAAACCAAATCACGTATTACGATACATTGGAGAATTGTCTGGAGATTTACAAAACGATAAAGGAATCTTAGAAGTAAAATTAGTTTCAGTACCATCAGATACCGCATTGGGCGGATTAAAAGGATCTGATTCTTTCTTCGAAATTTATACAGAATCATACGGAGATCGTCCGATTGTTATTCAGGGAGCTGGTGCAGGTTCAGCAGTAACAGCAAGAGGCGTTTTTGGAGATATTTTGAGATTATCAGATAAAGAATAATACAGTTTCAGATTTAGAGTATAATTTTAAAACAAACAAGAAGTGAAAAAGTTTTTACTAGCAGTGTTATTCTCCAATGCAATGTTTGCTCAGATTTCGCATGTGGTTAGAAGTAAAGAGAGTTATACACAGGATGTTTTTGCTTATCAAGGAGTTAGAGCTATTCAGATTGATGAGGCCAACTCCGAAGGAAATGAGGATAACGTTTTTATTTTTTCTAAGATTGAAAAAAATGCCAATCCGGATAAAATGTATTTTCAAAGATTTACAAAAGTGAATAGTAAATGGATTTTGAAATCAAGCGTTGAAATAAATCATAATGGTATTATTTCAGCTTGGGGAAGCAGAAAAGGTTTTGTTGACTATGATAAAGATAAAAGTGTAGATGCCTTTTTTATTTATGCACTTTATGATACTAATTTTAGAGAGCAATCAGTTCATTTAATATTTTCGAAAAAAGACCAATTGTATACTATAGAGTCAAAAGTTTCTGATGATTTTAAGAAAGACAAATTCTCAGATAATTTTAAATCTTTGGATGCAGTATCTAAAAAAGAACTTTTGGAATATTGGAACAAATTAGATAAAATAGACAAGTAAGATCTGTATGAGTTCTCTAAACAGAAGTGTAGCATTAATAATACTGTGTATTGCTTTTATAGTATCGTGTAAAAAAGAAATAGCAAAACCAGCAGTTGTTCACAAAAAGGAATTTGTTTATACATCACAAGAGATTGTTGTTGCAATACAGGAAGGTGATTTACAAAAAGTAAAGCAATATATTGATAAAGGAGGAGATCCTAATGCAAGATGCAAAGGCTACACCAGAGGCAGTATAGAGGAAGGTGAAGAAAATATATCGGATCAGGACTGGACACTTTTAATGTATGCTGTTTTTCATAATAAATTAGAGATTGGAAAATTTCTTTTAAGCAAAAAGGCGGATGTAAATGCTGTAAATGCAGTTGGACACAGTGCTTTGTTTTTGGCTTGTGCACATAATCATGAAGAAATGGCTTTGTTGTTATTAGAAAACGGTGCTAATGTAAATCTTGGAAAGGACGATAGTGGAACAAATACATTACAATGGGCATTGGCTTACGACCTTAATGATCTATCATTAAAATTAATAGAGAAGGGTGCAAATTTAAATGCTTTCTCTACGGATACAGGAAGGTCTGTTTTATTAGAAGCGCTATATTCTGATAGTATAAAACCTGCTGTTGTGAATCGGATTATAGATTTAGGTGCAGATGTTCTTTTTATAAATCCAAAATATAAAGAAACGTCATTAATGTTGGCGTGTAGAAAAAATGACACAGTAGCAGTAAAGAAAATTATTAAAAAAGGTGCTGATGTAAATTTTGAATCTGAGAGTGGAAATACTGCTCTGGGGGATGCAGCAGGAAATGACTTTCAGGATGATTCATTGCTTCGTTATTTGGTAGATAAAGGAGCAAAAGTAAACAGTAAAAATGTGCCTTTGATAGATGCAGTATATAGCAAAAGTCTCGAAAAAGTAAAATTTTTAATTGAAAAAGGTGCAGATGTAAACAAAAAGAGAGCTATAAATGGACTCTCTCCATTGTTTGAAGCCGGATTTAATGCCAATTACGAAATGGCTGCTTATCTAATTGATAATGGTGCTGATGTTAATATTGAAAATTTTGACGGTCAAAGCGTTCTGTATCGTTCATTAACTAGTTTTAATGGCAGTTATGAAGTAATAAAATTGTTGATTGACAAAGGAGCTAATGTCAATTTTATCAATAATGATAAAAGCACCGCTTTGATGAAAGCAGCACAATATAATCTGCCTGAAGTTGTCGCTCTCTTATTAGATAATGGAGCAAGAAAAGAAGGTATTGATTTTTATGGAAAAACTGCAAAAATATATGCTCAGGAATCAGCAGAGAGAACAGGTGATAAAACAATAATGAAATTCTTTCAATAGAAAAAAAAAGATAACTTAGAATAAAGTAACATGAAAGTAACCTTAAACAGAGTAAACGACGCATTTCATTTTAAACTTAAAAATGAACGCGGTCATGTAGTTGATGTTGATAGCAGAGCCGAATTTGGAGGCAGTGATTTAGGTGCAAGTCCAATGGAATTAGTATTGATGGGTGTTGCGGGATGCAGCGCGATTGATATGATTTCGATTCTAAAAAAACAGCGTCAGGAAATAACGTCATTTAATGCTGAGGTCGAAGGACTTCGTGTTCAGATCGACGAGGCAAAGCCTTTTAAAGAAATAAATGTTGTTTTTTATCTGGAAGGTGATATCAACCCTGACAAGGCACATCGTGCTGCACAGCTTTCTTTCGAGAAATATTGTTCAGTAGCCAAAACGGTTGAACCAACAGCAACAATTAAATATAAAGTTGTCCTAAACAATAGCCCCCTAACCCCCGAAGGGGGAACTGGCAATTAATTAAAATTATTGCTTATATAATTATTACGAATTTCTCCGCATTCAACTCCCTTCCCTTTGGGGAAGGTTGGGGAGGGGACAAATAAAAAAAAATGAACGAACAAGAATTTGGTTTTGAAACTCAAGCCATAAGAACACAATTAGAAAGAACCCAATATCTGGAGCATTCGGTGCCCTTATACTTATCGTCAAGCTTTGTATTTGAAGATGCAGAAGATATGAGAGCTTCTTTTACAGAAGAAAAAGAAAGAAACATCTACAGCCGTTTCAGCAATCCAAACACAACAGAGTTTGTAGATAAAATTTGCAAGATGGAAGGCGCAGAAGCAGGTTATGCTTTTGCAACCGGAATGGCAGCTGTATATTCTACATTCGCGGCTTTGCTAAATGCTGGAGATCACATTGTATCAGCGAGCAGTGTTTTTGGCTCAACTCATGCTTTGTTTATGACGTATTTTCCAAAGTGGAACATCGAAACTTCTTACTTTGACATTAATAAACCTGAAACAATTGAAGGCTTTATTAAACCCAATACAAAAATATTGTACGCAGAATCGCCAACAAATCCGGGTGTAGATGTAATCGATATGCAATTGTTGGGCGATATAGCCAAAAAACACAACTTGATTTTAATCATCGACAACTGTTTTGCAACGCCATACATTCAGCAGCCTATCAAATTTGGTGCTCATTTAGTAGTGCATTCAGCGACTAAATTAATTGATGGTCAGGGACGTGTTTTAGGTGGTGTTACGGTTGGAAGTGAAGATTTAATCAGACAGATTTATTTATTTTCAAGAAACACAGGACCGGCATTATCACCTTTTAACGCATGGGTTTTATCAAAAAGTTTAGAAACACTTGCAATTCGTGTAGAGAAGCATTGCGAAAATGCCTTGAAAGTAGCAGAGTTTTTAGAAGCGCATCCAAATGTGAATAGTGTGAAATATCCATTCCTGAAATCGCACCCGCAATATGAAGTCGCTAAAAAGCAAATGCTTTTAGGAGGAAACATTATTGCTTTTGAAATTAAAGGAGGAATAGAAGCAGGAAGAAAATTTTTAGATAAAATAAAACTTTGTTCCTTGTCAGCAAACATAGGTGATACAAGATCAATTGTAACACATCCTGCATCAACAACACACAGTAAACTTTCAGAAGAAGATCAGCTGGCAGTTGGCATTACACAAGGTCTGGTACGTGTTTCAGTAGGTTTAGAAACCGTAAAAGATGTAATTGCAGACTTAGAGCAGGCACTTTCTTAAGGAATTTTAGATTTAAGAGTTTAGATCTTAGATTGTAATATAAAATGACGTTTATAGCTATAAATTTTATAGTTGTAAGCGTCATTTCTTTTTTAATGTTTGTTTATTTAATAAAAAGTATATTTTTGTTTTTATAAAAACCATTAATAACCAAAACTTTAAACCTACTAAAACACATGAGTAACTCTACTTACATTCTTAATGAAGATTTAGTCGCTAACAATTGGATTCGTCTTGCGCATTATTTTCTGGACATTATTTTTATTCTTTTAACAACATTTGTTGCATCTGTTTTTTTTGCAATTATTGCTACTTTTTTAGGCTTTCACGAAATGTTATTTTGGATGCAGAATTTGTCTGATCTCGAAGGAAAATTGATTTTCATTTTCTTTTCACTATTTTATTATACAGTTACAGAAGGACTTTTTGGAAGATCTGTGGCTAAATTTATTACAGGAACAGTGGTTGTCGATGAGAATGGAGATAAACCATCTTTCGGTGCTCTTTTTAAAAGAACATTGTGCAGATTAATTCCTTTTGATGCCCTTTCTTTTTTTGGAAGCAGGGGTTGGCATGATTCAATGTCAGATACCTACGTTGTCCATAAAAAAGCACTTAGTGAAGATATAAGAGATTTTAATGACTTTAAGTTAATTGGAGCTCAGGAAATCGAAGAATAAAATAGTTTTTTATTAAAGAGCTTTCAGTTCTTAATTATAGTAAAGCCGGATTTTAATCCGGCTTTTTTAATTAAAGAAATAGCTAAAATGGTATACTATACTAATTTAGTAGAATTTACAAGTTCATTCTGTTATTTTTCTCATACAAAAACCTTATTTTTGTTGCAGAACAACATGTATTTTGTTTATTTGCCTCATTCTGATACTGATTGAGACTTAAAAGAACAAACTACAATCTAAAAATTATATAAGTGCTTTCCAAAAAAACTAAATACGGCATTAAAGCTTTGACTTACCTGGCCAGACGCGAAAACAACGAACCGGTACAAATTGCTGAAATTGCCAGAAGCGAACACATTTCGATTAAATTTTTAGAAAGCATATTATTATTGCTTCGAAACTCTGGTTTTCTTGGAGCAAAAAAAGGAAAAGGTGGCGGCTACTATCTGATTAAAGATCCAAAAGAGATTAGTATGGCCAAAGTTTATCGTATTCTGGAAGGTCCAATTGCACTACTTCCGTGCGCAAGTCACAATTTTTATGAAAAATGTGATGATTGTGATGACGAGTCTACCTGCGCTGCAAGACGCTTAATGACTGAGGTTAGGGACAATACACTCAAAATACTAGAAAGTAACTCTCTCGCAGACATTGCTTTTTAAGCAATAAAAATTAGTAAAAAAAAAGTTGAATTTAAAAAAAAGTGTTACTTTTGCAAAGTAATCTACTAAGCCGATAGGATAATGGATTTTAAAAACAAGAAAAAACATAGCAATATGGAGAAGGAATTGAAACTGAATAATTCTGGTGATAAAGCGGATACATCAATAAAAGAGAAATTATGGATAGCAATACCCGCTACCTTATTAATTGGTTTGTTGTTTATATTGATTTACAGACATCATGCAGAATTTTCCTGGGACGGACTTGCAAGTGGTTTCAATCAGGAGTTTTTAGTTTTTTTCTTAATTGGAGTTTTTGCACAATTAGTAGATGGAACATTGGGAATGGGTTACGGTGCAACTTCGACCTCTTTTTTATTAGCATACGGAGTTCCACCCGTTATTAGCAGTACAGGAGTTCACGTTGCAGAAATGTTTACAACAGGAGCATCGGCAATATCGCATCATCGATTTGGAAATATTAATAAAAAGCTCGTAAAGCATTTATTAATTCCGGGAGTTTTAGGCTCATTTACAGGAGCTTATTTATTGTCGGATGTTATTGACGGAGAGAAGATAAAGCCTTTTATAGCAATCTATATGATTATTTTGGCTTGTATAATTATCAAAAAAGCTTTGGCCAAAACGATTATAAAAAAGAAAACTAAAAAATTAGGGATTCTGGCTGGTTTTGGTGGTTTTATGGATTCTGTTGGCGGTGGAGGCTGGGGACCAATTGTAACATCAACCTTATTAGGAAGAGGAAGAAATCCACGTTACACGATTGGCTCAGTAAATGCAGCAGAGTTTGCAGTTTCATTTGCAAGCGGAATCACCTTCATGTATTTTGGAGGAATAGAAGGATGGCAAATTATAGCAGGATTGATTTTAGGAGGTGTAATGGCAGCTCCATTAGCAGCTTTTCTGGTAAATAAAATAAAGAGAAAACCAATGATGGTGGCGGTTGGAATTTTAATTATCATTTTGAGTTTGAAAACATTATCAAGAGGATTTGAGACACTTTCAAGCTTTTTTTAAACATTAGGATAGTATAATATGAATGCGAGTAGTATAGAATTATTGGTAACAAAAACAAAAGATTTTTCGCTGGAAGAAACGTTAGCTTTTGTCGCAAAAGAATATCCGGGAGAAGTAGTTTTCTCGACTTCTTTTGGTCAGGAAGATCAGGTTATTACCGATTTTATAGCAAGGAATAACATTGACATAACCATTTTCACTTTAGATACAGGAAGGTTATTTCAGGAAACATACGATGTTTTTCACAGAACATTAAAAAAGTATAAAAAACCAATCGAAGTTTATTTTCCGGAAGCAGCAGCAGTCGAGAATTTACTAAAACAAAAAGGACCAAACAGCTTTTATGATTCGGTTGAGAACAGAAAAGAATGTTGTTTTATTCGAAAAGTAGTTCCGCTTAGAAAAGCACTTTCAGGAAACAAAGTATGGATTACAGGTTTAAGAGCAGAGCAATCAGAGAACAGACAAGATTTGAATTTGTTTGAATACGATGCAAACTTCGAAATCATCAAATTCAATCCGTTACTAAAATGGACTTTACAAGAAGTTGAAGATCATTTAAAAGAATACAGTGTTCCTCAAAATGCATTGCACAAACAAGGTTTCGTAAGTATAGGATGTGCGCCTTGTACAAGAGCAATTTTACCGGATGAAGATATAAGAGCCGGAAGATGGTGGTGGGAATCAAGCCATAAAGAATGTGGTTTGCATAGCGCTAAGAAAGAGTAGGATTGCAATTTTAGAATATAGATTTTAGATTACAAAAACAAAAAAACAGGATCGTTTAAGGATTTCTGATTAACCTCACATTAATCAGAAATAGAGAACTAAAACGATCTGGCATTAAACAAAAAACAAAAATGAGTTCAGTATTAAAAACAAACGCTTTAGAGAGTGAAGCGATATACATTTTCAGAGAAGTAATTTCACAGTTTGATAAACCGGTTTTACTTTTCTCTGGAGGAAAAGATTCTATAACATTAGTGCGTTTGGCACAAAAAGCTTTTTTTCCTGCAAAGATTCCGTTTCCTCTTTTGCACGTTGATACAGGACATAATTTTCCTGAAACCATTGCTTTTAGAGATAAATTGGTAGAAGAATTAGGATTAGAATTAATAGTTCGTAATGTTCAGGATGCAATCGACGAAGGAAAAGTAGTAGAAGAAACTGGAAAGTATTCTAGTAGAAACAGTTTACAAACCACTACACTTTTAGATGCTATTGAAGAATTTAAGTTTGATGCCTGTATTGGTGGCGCACGTCGCGATGAAGAGAAAGCCAGAGCCAAAGAACGTATTTTTTCCGTTCGTGATGATTTTGGTCAATGGGACGAGAAAAACCAGCGTCCGGAGTTATTTGATATTTTAAATGGAAAGATAGAAAATGGGCAAAATGTTCGTGTTTTCCCAATTTCAAACTGGACAGAATTAGACGTGTGGAGTTATATCGAGAAAGAAAACATCGAGATTCCATCAATCTATTTTTCACATAAAAGAAAAGTTTTTTTGAGAGACGGTTTAATCTGGTCACATTCTCCTTATGTGTATCAGGAAGAAGACGAACAAATCGAAGAAAGAATTGTTCGTTTCAGAACCGTTGGAGATATGAGTTGTACCGCTGCAGTCGAATCGTATGCCGCAACAATTCAGGAAGTAGTAGGCGAAATCAGAGAATCAACCATTTCTGAAAGAGGAGCCAGAATCGATGACAAACGCTCTGAAGCCGCAATGGAAAAAAGAAAACAACAAGGATACTTTTAAGCCCCCTAACCCCCAAAGGGGGAATAATGGGAAGATTAAAAAACGAAAAAAATAGTAATAATTTAAAATATAACTCAGCTCCCTCCCTTTTGGGGAGGGCTGGGGAGGGGCTTATGGAAGTTTTAAAAATAGCAACAGCAGGAAGTGTAGATGACGGAAAAAGTACTTTGATCGGAAGATTACTGTACGACACAAAATCATTGACGACTGACAAGATAGAAGCAATAGAAAAAAGCAGTAAACAAAAAGGATATGATTATTTGGATTTCTCATTAGCAACCGATGGATTGGTAGCCGAAAGAGAACAAGGAATCACGATTGATGTAGCACATATCTATTTTTCGACTGCAAAGAAAAGTTACATCATTGCAGACACTCCGGGTCACGTAGAATATACCAGAAACATGGTTACAGGAGCTTCGACTTCACAGGTTTCTATCATTTTAATTGACGCCAGAAAAGGTGTAATTGAGCAAACGTATCGTCACTTTTTTATCAATAATTTATTGAGAGTAAAAGAAGTAATTGTAGCCATCAACAAAATGGACTTAGTTGATTACTCAGAAGAAGTTTTCAATAAAATCAAAGCCGATTTTCAAGCCTTAAATGCTAAAAGTACATTCAAGGAACAAAACGTAAGCTATATTCCGTTAAGTGCAATAAATGGCGGAAACGTAGTAGATCAGTCAAAAGATATGCCTTGGTACGATGGTCAAACCGTTCTGGAACATTTAGAAGGCTTAGATGCTGAAGATGTTTTTGAAGCAGGAAAAGCACGTTTCCCGGTTCAGACCGTAATTCGTCCAAAGACAGAAGAGTACCATGATTTTAGAGGATATGCCGGAAAATTATACGGAAACTCAATAAAAGTAGGTGATGCCGTAACTGTTTTGCCTTCGTTAACCGAATCAAAAGTTTCTAAAATTCACTTTTTCGATAAACAATTTGATGAAGCCGTTGCAGGATCTTCGATTACAATCGAATTAGAAAATGACATCAATGTAACAAGAGGCGATATGATTGTAAAATCATCAGAACTTCCAAAAATTGAAAAAGAAATCAGCACCACAGTATGCTGGATGGATAGCAAAAAACTAGTTCCGGGAACAAAATATATTGTACAGCACAACACAAATTCCGTTTTAGCAAAAGTAGAAAGTATCAAAAATACCATCTCAACAGACTATTCCGGAACAAAAGAAGCTTCACAATTAGCAATAAACGAAATAGGAGAAGTAAACATCAAATTAAGCAAGCCTTTATATTTTGATGCCTACAACGATAATAAATCAAACGGTGCTTTTATCTTAATCGATACAGCAACAAACACAACAGCAGGAGTAGGATTTATTAGGTAAACCTGCTTTAAGCTTTAAGCTATAGGCTGTATGCTTTTAGCAAAAAACGAAGAATCAAGGTTAGTAATAAGCTTAAGCTTATTACCTAAAACCTAAAGCAAGAAACACAAAGTTAATAAAGCTTAAAGCGTACAGCCTAGAGCCTACAGCAAAAACTAGATAAATCTGCTTTTAGCTAAAAATGTATAACAAGGTACGCAAGAAAGCTTACAGCTTATTGCCTAGAGCCTACAGCATTAAGAAACAAATGGAAAGTTTTAGAACAGAAATAGAAAATCCGATCGTTCAGAAAGAAATTATCGATCTTGAAAAAAAGATTCATTTATTCCGTGGAGGAAAAATTGATGACGAGCGTTTTCGTAGTCTGCGTTTAGCGCGTGGAATTTACGGACAACGTCAGGAAGGCGTTCAAATGATTCGTATTAAATTGCCATTTGGTAAGGTAACAAGCGAACAATTGGTGCGTATTACCAAAGTTTCTGATGAATATTCTACAGGACGTTTGCATATTACAACACGTCAGGACATTCAGATTCACTACGTAAGTTTAGACAGAACTCCGGAACTTTGGGCAAATTTAGCTAAAGACGATGTTACCTTGCGAGAAGCTTGTGGAAACACAGTTCGTAATATAACAGCGAGTGAATTAGCCGGTGTAGATGTAAACGAACCATTTGATGTTTCGCCTTATGCACATGCTTTATTCCAATACTTGTTGAGAAACCCTATTTGTCAGGAAATGGGACGTAAATTCAAAATTTCGTTCTCATCATCAGACGAAGATACCGCTTTGAGTTACCTGCATGATTTAGGATTTATTCCTAAAATCGTTGATGGTGTTCGAGGTTTCAAAATTATGCTTGGTGGAGGTTTAGGATCTCAGCCTGCGCATGCCGAATTGTTGACAGAATTTGTACCTGCCAATCAAATCATTCCAACAGCAGAAGGAGTAATTCGTATTTTCGACAGATACGGAGAACGTGCCAAAAGAATGAAAGCACGTTTAAAATTCTTAATCAAAGAAATAGGAAAAGATGCTTTCTTAGATTTAGTTGAAAAAGAGAAAAAAGCAATCGCTTTTGAAAGTTACGAAATAGATACGACCGCTTTTGAAACACCAATTCCAGAACCTTTATTAGCTGTTCCATCTGTTGAAATTGAGGATGCAGCAGCTTATGAAGCATGGAAAAAATCGAATGTAATCGCTCAAAAACAAGCAGGTTATTACGCAATAGGAATCAAAGTTTTATTAGGTGACTTTTATACCGATAAAGCAAGACTTTTAGCCGATTTAATAAAAAATTATGCAGCAAATGAATTACGTTTTTCATTGCGTCAAAATATTGTAATTCGACATGTAAAAGAAGAGAATCTTCCCTTCTTTTATCAGGAACTAGCCAAATTAGGATTTGTAGATTTAGGCTATAATTCTACAGCAGATATTACAGCATGTCCGGGTACAGATACATGTAACTTAGGAATTGCAAGCAGCACCGGAATTGCAGAAGAATTGGAAAAAGTTTTAAATGCAGAATATCCACAATACCTGAATAACCACGAAATCGAAATCAAAATTAGTGGTTGTATGAATGCCTGCGGACAGCACAATATGTCAGCAATTGGATTTCAGGGAATGTCTATCAACTCAGGCAAACTAGTAGCGCCAGCGCTTCAGGTTTTGTTAGGTGGAGGAAAATTAGGAAACGGATCAGGACGCTTTGCAGATAAAGTAATCAAAATTCCAAGTCGTAGAGGACCAGATGCTTTACGTACCATTTTGAATGATTTTGATGCCAACGCAAACGGACAAAAATTCCTGAATTATTATGATGAAAAAGGAGAGAAATATTTTTATGAAATCTTAAAACCTTTCTCAGACGTAACCAATTTAACAGAAGCTGATTTCGTAGACTGGGGAAATGCAGACAACTACGTAAAAGCAGTTGGAGTTGGAGAGTGTGCGGGCGTTGTAATAGATTTAGTAGCGACTTTATTATTAGAAGCCAAAGACAAATTAACCTTTGCACAAGAATCATTCGACGAAAGCAAATGGTCAGATGCCATTTATCATGCCTATGCAGGATTTGTAAACGGAGCCAAAGCATTATTGCTTTCTGAAAACGAAAAAACAAATAATCACGCAGGAATTGTTGATTTATTTGACACTGTTTTTGTTGAAAAAGGAAAAATTGAATTGCTAAAAACATTCAGAGAATTAGTATATCAAATCAATCAAAATGAACCTTCAGAAGCGTTTGCAAAACAATACATTCAAGAAGGAATAGCATTTTTTGAAGTAATAGAAAAATATAGAGCCCAAGAATTAGCCAATGCTTAATATCAAACCAAAAGTAACTTTAGTAGGTGCGGGTCCCGGAGATCCGGATTTGCTTACGCTCAAAGGCGTAAAAGCACTTGCTGAGGCGAATGTGGTTTTGTACGATGCACTGGCAAATGATGAAATATTAGCCCACGCTCCTAAAAATGCTATCAGAATATTTGTTGGCAAGAAAATAGGAAATCATGCCTATACGCAAGATCAGATCAATCAACTAATTGTAGACAATGCACTGACTTACGGAAATGTAGTGAGGTTAAAAGGCGGAGATCCTTTTATTTTCGGACGTGGAAGCGAAGAAATAGAATTTGTAGAAAGCTTTGGAATTCCAACAATAGTAGTACCGGGAATTTCTTCGGTAGTTGCTGTGCCGGCGAGTTTGGGAATATCGATTACAAAAAGAGGCGTTTCAGAAAGCTTTTGGGCAATTACAGGAACAACATCCGATAGAAAATTATCGTCAGATGTAGCCTTGGCAGCACAATCATCTGCAACAGTTGTTATTTTAATGGGCATGCACAAATTGTCCCAAATAATAGAGTTGTTTCAAAAAGAGAACAAAGGTAATTTACCTGTAGCCATCATACAAAACGGAACAACAGCCGAAGAAAAAGTCGGAATTGGAACAGTAGATTCGATTGTAGCCATTGCAAAAGAGCAACAATTAAGTTCACCCGCCATTATTGTTTTAGGAGACGTTGTTCGCGAAAGCAATAAATTAAAAGGATTTTACGAAGAGTTTTTATCAAAAGAAATTGCAAGATAAAGTTCCGTAGGAACGGTTGATATTGTAGCGTCGGGTTTTAACCCGATGAAATTAAAAGGATTTTACGAAGAATTTTTATCAAAAGAAATTGCAAGATAAAGTTCCGTAGCAACGGTTGATATTGTAGCGTCGGGTTTTAACCCGATGAAATTAAAAGGATTTTACGAAGAGTTTTTATCAAAAGAAATTGTTAGATAAAGTTCCGTAGGAACGATTGATATTGTAGCGTCGGGTTTCAACCCGATGAAATTAAAAGGATTTTACGAAGAGTTTTTATCAAAAGAAATTGCAAGATAAAGTTCCGTAGGAACGATTGATATTGTAGCGTCGGGTTTCAACCCGATAAAATTAAAAGGATTTTACGAAGAATTTTTATCAAAAGAAATCGCAAGATAAAGTTCCGTAGGAACGATTAATATTGTAGCATCGGGTTTCAACCCGATGAGATTTCAAAGATTTCAGCACAATGAAATAAAAAATCATCTAATTTTGATTGGATGAAAATAAATTAAAATGGAACAAAACGAATTATATCCAGTATTCTTAAAGCTTCACAAGCTAAATGTTTTAATTGTAGGCGGAGGAAATGTGGGGTTAGAAAAGCTTTCTTTTTTATTAAAATCCAGTCCAAACGCCAATGTTGAGGTCGTAGCACCAGATTTTCATTTAGAGATTAAGGTCCTGGCAGAAAATCACCCTTCTGTAAAACTAACAGAAAAGAAGTTTAAGAAAAAAATGCTCAAAAAGCGCCACATGGTAATTGCCTGTACAGATGATTTAAAAGTCAATAAAAGAGTATATGATTTATCCAGAAAGCGCTATTTGATTTGTAATATAGCCGATACCCCCGATTTATGTGACTATTATTTAGGAGGTATTGTAACAAAAGGGAATGTGAAAATTGCCATTTCAACCAACGGAAAATCACCAACAACCGCAAAAAGACTGCGGGAGTTTTTTGAAGAAATTATTCCGGAAGATATCAATCAAATGGTAGAGAATCTCAACGAATACCGAAAAACTTTAAAAGGCGATTTTGAAGAAAAGGTTAAGAGGATGAATGAGATTACGGCTTCATTGAAAAATAAAGAATAGTAAGAGTTCCGGAGGAACGACAAATTTTGTAATATCGGGTTTTAACCCGATGAGAAAAGAGGAATGAAATTACAGCTTCATTGAAAAATAAAGAATAGTAAGAGTTCCGGAGGAACGGCAAATTTTGTAGCATCGGGTTTTAACCCGATGAGAAAAGGAGGAACGGCAAATTTTGTAGCATTGGGTTTTAACCTGATGAGAAAAGAGGAACGACAAATTTTTGTAGCGTCGGGTTTTAACCCGATGAAAAAAAGCGCAAAGAAAATCAATGATAAAAATCATTGTCAGAAGAATAATTTATTCGTTTCTTTGTATTATTAAGAATGATTATAAACAACAACATAATGATTAAAACAGATATACTTATAATTGGAGCAGGGCCAACAGGTTTATTTGCCGTTTTCGAGGCAGGATTACTAAAATTAAAATGTCATATTCTAGATGCATTGCCACAAGCAGGAGGACAACTTTCAGAATTGTATCCTAAAAAGCCTATTTATGATATTCCTGGATTTCCGGAAGTATTAGCAGGAGATTTAATTGATGGATTGCAAGAGCAAATCAAACAATTCGAACCAGGTTTTACTTTAGGCGAGCGTGCAGAAACAATCGAAAAACAAGAAGACGGGTCCTTTATCGTAACGTCTAATAAAGGAACTAAATTTCATGCACCGGTTATTGCCATTGCAGGAGGTTTAGGAAGTTTTGAGCCACGTAAACCACTTATCGAAGATATCGAGTTTTATGAAGACAAAGGAGTAAAATACTTCATCAAAAATCCTGAAAAATTCAGAGACAAAAGAGTTGTTATTGCAGGAGGAGGAGATTCAGCATTAGACTGGAGTATTTTCTTAGCCAATATAGCATCAGAAGTAACCTTAATTCACCGTAGAAATGAATTTAGAGGTGCTTTAGACTCTGTTGAAAAAGTACAGGAATTAAAAACTGCAGGAAAAATTAAATTAATTACACCAGCAGAAGTAATTGGAATCAATGGTGCAGAACACGTTGAATCATTAGATATCGAAGAAAACGGAGCACACCGTAAAATCGAAACAGATTACTTTATTCCACTTTTTGGATTAACGCCAAAATTAGGACCAATTGCAGATTGGGGCTTAGAAATCGAAAAAAATGCGATCAAAGTAAACAATGCTTTAGATTATCAGACAAACATTCCTGGAATCTTCGCAATTGGAGACGTTAACACCTATCCTGGAAAATTAAAGTTAATCCTTTGTGGATTCCACGAAGCAACTTTAATGTGTCAGGCAGCATATGCAATCATCAATCCGGGTAAAAAGTATGTATTAAAATATACAACGGTTTCCGGAGTAGACGGTTTCGACGGAACTCGTAAAGAAGCTCCTAAAGCAGTTGTTAAAGCGATTGTTTAAGGAAGCTACTAAGGTACTGAGTTGCTAAGCAGCTAAGACATTTACTATATAAAGCTCAAACTTGTAATAGTTTGGGCTTTTTTATTATAATTTTTACTTTATTAATTTTTAGCATTTATGGATTTAGAAAAAGATAATAGTAGCCCTATTTTAGATCAAAAAGATTGGTTCAATACTTTATCAGAAGAAGAGTTAAAAGAAATAGAAATAGGAATTGAGCAAGCAAAAAATAATCAATTCACTGATCATGAAGAAGTGATGAAAATATTCTTGAAATATAAGGCTAAAAATCTAGGTAAATTCTAAACTTAGAACCTGAGAATCTCAGCATCTTAGCCCCTTAAAAAGAAAACTTAGAACCTCAGTTTCTTAGTCCCTTACTATCTTTAAAAAAAACTTGCAATTGTTCAGCTTATGTCTTTACTTTGCACTGTTCTTAAAATTACTGAAAGTTATCACGAAAGGCGGAGGGAAAGACCCAATGAAACCTTAGCAACCCTTTATCATAAAGAAGGTGCTACATTCTACTTAATACTAATTCACAGTATTTAAGATAGATAACACAAATACATAAAAGTATTTCCCAAAACACTTCCTGACAACATACAATATAATTTTACCGAATTCACTTTGGTATCATGAGCGAATCATTGACGCATTTTTGCCATCAATCGTTCCCGCTTTCGCCTTTATCTCTCCATTTCATTACGAGGATATCGGCTCCATCGGGGCTAGTTAGCCATCAATAGTGAATTTTTAGAATTAATATGAATCAAAACACGTATCCTAGCAGGTTTCCAAAACTTGTTAGGTATGTTTTAATTATAGAATTTTTGAAATTAATGTGAATCAAAAACGCGTATCCTAACAGGTTTCCAAAACCTGTTAGGTATGTTTCAATAATAGAATAAAAACTTAGCAACTCAGAACCTCAGTGTCTTAGTAGCTAAAACATAAAAGATATGTCAATAACAATTCAGGAAGCAATAAAAAAAAATATCCTAATCCTTGACGGAGCAATGGGAACCATGTTGCAGCGCTATAATTTCTCCGAAGAAGATTTTCGTGGAGAGCGTTTCAAAGATTTCCCACATCCCCTAAAAGGAAACAACGATTTACTATCCATAACACAACCACAAGCCATTCGCGATGTTCACGCCGCTTATTATGAAGCGGGTGCAGACATCGTAGAAACCAATACTTTTTCAGGAACAACAATTGGTATGGCCGATTATTTCCTGGAAGAGTTGGTTTACGAGTTAAATTACGAATCGGCTAAAATTGCCCGTGAAGTAGCAGATGAGTATACAGCTAAAAATCCTGAAAAACCACGTTTTGTTGCAGGTTCAATAGGACCAACAAACCGTACAGCGAGCATGTCGCCAGATGTAAACGATCCCGGTTACAGAGCCGTAACATTCGATGATTTGCGTATTGCCTACAAAGAACAAGTAGAAGCTTTGATGGATGGAGGTTGTGATTTATTATTGGTAGAAACAATCTTCGACACCTTAAATGCTAAAGCAGCACTTTTTGCCATCGAAGAAGTAAAAGACGAACGTAATATCGATATTCCGATAATGGTTTCAGGAACGATTACAGATGCCTCAGGAAGAACACTTTCCGGACAAACCGTAGAAGCATTCCTGATCTCAGTATCACACATTCCGTTATTAAGCGTAGGATTCAATTGTGCATTAGGAGCTGATTTGCTAAAACCATATTTGAAAACATTAGCACAGCATACTAGTTTTAATGTTTCAGCACATCCAAATGCAGGATTACCAAACGCATTCGGACAATATGATGAAACACCAGAACAAACTCAGGCATTCATCAAAGAATATTTAGATGATAATTTAATCAACATTATTGGAGGTTGTTGCGGAACAACTCCGGATCACATCAGATTAATTGCTGAAGTGGCAAAGGATTATAAGCCAAGAGTTGCTCCGGTATTTGCGTAGTGTTTACATTTCCTGCAAGGTTTTCGAAACCTTGTAGGTATAAATTTGGACGACGAATAAAAAAGTAAACCTACAAGGTTTCGAAAACCTTGCAGGTTGAGAGCAGAGAATAAATGTGTTTTCCGCTAGCGCGAGCTTCCAGCTCGTGCCCGCAAAGAAAAAGACAATAAAAACCTCGGAAAAATATACGTTTGTTTTGAAACTGAGTTTGCGTGAGGGATAGAAGCGGCTAGCCCACAGCCTGACGAAGGAAGGGCGAGGACTAATAGCGGATAGCCCGGCCCTTGGGACACGCCCAAAATAAGAATAGTAGAAAATACATACCAGCAAGGTTTTAAGCACCTTGTAGAAAATAAGACAAAGAATAAAAAAACTTAGAACCTAAACCACTTAGGAACTCAGTAACTTAAAAAGAAATGGCAGAAAACAGAAGAGACCTTGTATTAGCAGGATTAGAACCGTTGATTATTACGCCCACCAGTGTATTTGTAAACATTGGAGAACGTACGAATGTAACTGGTTCCAGAAAATTCCTTCGCTTAATCAAGGAAGAGAAATATGACGAGGCGCTTGATATTGCAAGACAGCAGGTAGAAGGAGGAGCACAGATCATCGATATTAATATGGATGAAGGAATGCTTGATGGAGTTCAGGCAATGACAAAGTTTTTGAACTTAATTGCATCAGAACCTGATATTTCGAGAGTACCTATTATGATCGACAGTTCGAAATGGGAAATCATTGAAGCAGGTCTGAAAGTAGTACAAGGAAAAAGTGTTGTAAACTCGATTTCGTTAAAAGAAGGAGAAGAAGCCTTTGTTCACCACGCCAAATTAATTAAACGTTACGGAGCGGCAGCCATCATTATGGCTTTTGACGAAGTAGGTCAGGCCGATAATTTTGAGCGAAGAGTCGAAATTTGTCAGCGTTCGTATGATATCTTAGTCAATAAGGTAGGTTTTCCTCCGCAGGATATTATTTTCGATTTAAATATTTTCCCAGTTGCTACCGGAATGGAAGAGCACCGCTTAAATGCGCTTGACTTTTTCAGAGGTACAAAATGGGTTCGCGATAATTTGCCACACGCACATATTAGTGGTGGAGTAAGTAACGTATCCTTCTCCTTTAGAGGAAATGATACCGTTCGTGAAGCGATGCACTCTGTATTTTTATACCACGCGATCAAGAACGGAATGACAATGGGAATCGTAAATCCGGAAATGCTTTCGATTTACGATGATATTCCAAAAGACCTGTTAGAACACGTAGAAGACGTAATTCTGGACAGACGTGACGATGCTACAGAACGACTTTTGGATTTTGCTGAGAACGTAAAAGGCGAAGTAAAATCAGATGAAAAAGCAATTCAGGAATGGCGTTTAGGAACCGTTCAGGAACGTATCACACATTCACTAGTAAAAGGAGTAGATGCTTTTATTGAAGAAGATGTTGAAGAAGCCCGATTAGCAGCAACTAAACCAATCGAAGTTATCGAAATCAATTTGATGACGGGAATGAATGTCGTAGGAGATTTATTCGGAACTGGAAAAATGTTCCTGCCACAGGTAGTAAAATCAGCACGTGTAATGAAAAAAGCAGTGGCGTATTTGTTGCCATTTATAGATGCGCAAAAACGCCCCCCAGCCCCCGAAGGGGGAGTGAAAACCTCACAACATTGGGAAACGGCAAATCCAATTAATTATGGATTACTGAAACAATTTTCTCTTGAAATGAGAAATAAACCTACTGAAACGGAAAGTATTCTGTGGGAACAATTGAGAGGTAAACAATTGGAAGGATATAAGTTTAGAAGACAGCATATTATTGGGGATTATATCGCCGATTTTGTATGTTTAAAAGAACGCATTATAATTGAAGTTGATGGATTAATTCATCAATTACCAGAAAATATAGCAAGTGATTTAGAAAGAACTGCTTGGCTAAATAATGAAGGTTTTCAAGTTTTAAGATTTACAAATAAAGAAATTTTAACAGGATTAGAGAAAGTCTTAGCTACAATTAAAGATGCATTAGAGGCTCCCCCTTCGGGGGCGGGGGGGGCTGGAAAGATACTAATTGCTACTGTGAAAGGAGACGTTCACGATATTGGAAAAAATATTGTTTCAGTAGTTTTGGCATGTAACAATTACGAGATTGTAGATCTTGGTGTTATGGTGCCTCCGGAAAAAATTATTGCTGCAGCCATCGAACATAATGTAGATATTATTGGGCTAAGCGGATTGATTACGCCTTCACTTGATGAAATGGTGTATCTGGCAAAAGAATTAGACAAACAAGGAGTTAAAATCCCGATTATGATTGGTGGAGCAACCACATCGCGTGCACATACAGCCGTGAAAATTGCACCACAATATAGAGAAACCGTAATTCACGTAAACGATGCTTCGAGAGCCGTTACTGTTGCCGGGAATCTATTAGATCACAATCGTAAAATATATGCCAGCGATATTCGTGCAGAATATGATGCGTTTAGAGAAACGTTTTTAAATCGATCCAGAGATAAAAACTTCCTAACGATTGAGCAAGCAAGAAAAAACAAATTACAATTGGATTGGGAGGAGTACACACCAACGAAACCAAAAGTAATTGGAAAACAAATCATTGAAGTAGAACTGGATGTTTTGGTTCCGTATATTGACTGGACACCATTTTTCAGAACATGGGAATTGTTCGGGAAATATCCGGCAATCTTAACCGATGAGGTTGTGGGTAAAGAAGCAACTTCAGTTTTTGCAGATGCTCAGGCAATGCTGAAAGTAATTCTGGCAGACAAAAAATTATCTGCAAAAGGAATTTACGGCATTTTCCCTGCGAATCAGGTTGATGATGATGACATTGAATTGCGTGATGCAGACGGAAAAGTTTTAGAGAAATTCTTAACACTTCGTCAGCAATCGCAAAAAACAAAAGGAGCACCAAACATCGCTTTGTCTGATTTTATTCTGCCAAAAGATTCCGGAATTACCGATTACATAGGAGCATTTTGTGTAACAACCGGTTTTGGAGTAGACGAATGGGCAGCTGAATTCGAAAAAGATTTAGACGATTATAACTCCATTATGGTAAAAGCGCTGGCAGATCGTTTTGCAGAAGCTTTCGCCGAATATTTACACGAAAAAGTACGTCAGGAATTTTGGGGTTACGATGCAGAAGAATCACTTTCGACAGAAGACTTAATCGAAGAAAATTACAAAGGAATACGTCCGGCACCAGGATATCCGGCATGTCCCGATCACTTAGAGAAACCAACAATATGGAAACTCTTAAATGTAGCCGACGAAATTGGAGTAACCTTAACTGAAAGCATGGCCATGTGGCCGGCATCATCAGTATCTGGTTATTATTTCGGAAATCCAAAAAGTAAATATTTTGGACTAGGAAAAATAAAAGAAGATCAGGTAGTCGATTACGCCAAGCGACGCAACGTTCCAACAGATTATGCCATGAAATGGCTGAACCCTAATATTGCAGATTAGCCCCAACCCCCGAAGGGGGAAATAGAAAGGCATAATTAAATAACACAAACCTGATGACCCCTTTCAGGAATTTCCCCTTTGGGGGCTAGGGGGCCGATTATGAAAGTAACAGAACATATAGAAAATGCCAAAGGAAAAACATTATTCTCGTTTGAAATTATTCCGCCTCAGAAGGGCAAAAGTATTCAGGAATTATACGATAATATAGATCCGTTAATGGAGTTTCAACCACCATTTATTGATGTAACGACTTCTCGAGAAGAATATATTTATATCGATAAAGGGAATGGACTTTTGGATAAAAAACTAACGCGAATGCGTCCAGGAACACTGGGAATTTGCGCTTCTATAAAGCATAAATATAATGTAGATACCGTTCCACATGTACTTTGCGGAGGATTTACTAAAGAAGAGACGGAATACCTTTTAGTAGATTGTAATTATTTGGGAATTGACAACGTTATGGCTTTGCGTGGTGATGCCATGAAAGACGAACAATACTTTATGCCAAAAGCAGGTGGAAACGATTATGCTATTGATTTGGTAAAACAAATTAGCTTATTAAATCAGGGAAAATACCTTCACGAAGTAATGGATGCCGATAACAGAGCCAATTTTTGTATTGGTGTTGCAGGATATCCGGAGAAGCATTTAGAATCTCCTTCGTTGCAGTCAGATCTAAAAAGACTAAAAGAAAAAGTAGATGCAGGAGCAGATTATGTAGTAACACAGATGTTTTTTGACAATGCTAAGTATTTTACTTTTGTAGAGAAAGCAAGAGAAATGGGAATCACAGTTCCTATTATTCCAGGAATTAAACCTATTGCTGTTCAAAGACATTTACAAGTTTTGCCGCAGATTTTCCGCATCGATTTGCCAGAGGATTTAATTCATGCCGTTGATCAGTGTAAAAACAATGCACAGATCAAGCAAGTAGGGATTGAGTGGGCGATTCAGCAATCTTTAGAATTAAAAGCCGCCGGAGTTCCTGTGTTGCATTATTATTCAATGGGAAAATCAGAGAATATTCGCCAGATTGCAAGCAGTGTTTTTTAATGATTTGAACGTTTATCGTTTCGGACAATAAAACGTAGAATTTTCATAAATTTACGTATTATGAAACAAGAAGAATTACAAGCAATAGCATCTCAGTTAAAAAAACCGACTGGAGAAAAAGGAATAGAAATGGGAAACATGATGAATGAAACCAACATCAACATGACCCGCCATTCTATTCAGCACTTAAATAGTGTTTCCGGAAATACTATTTTAGAAATAGGTCACGGAAACGCAGGACATGTAGCCTATCTTTTGCAGCAAAAAGAAAATACAACATATTACGGACTGGAAATGTCTGAAATAATGTTTCAGGAAGCACAGGAAATCAATCATAAATTTCAAAGTGAAGGGCAAGCACATTTTGCCTTTTACGACGGAAATAATATACCGTTTCAAGATGCTTTTTTCGATAGAATTTTTACCGTAAACACCATTTATTTTTGGCAGCATCCAGAAGCATTCTTATTGGAGATTTACAGAGTTCTAAAAATTAAAGGAATATTCTGTATCACCTTTGCAGAAGAAAGTTTTATGAAACAGTTGCCTTTTACCCAATTCGAATTTGATCTTTACAGTACAGAAAAAGCAGAAAAATTAGTTGCGCAAACGAGCTTTAAAATCATTGGAAAGGAAACTTTGACAGAAAAAGTAAAAAGTAAAACAGGAGAATTGGTCGATCGTGCGTTTACAACAATAGTTTTAGAAAAATAAGAAAAAAGTTTCATTTTATTCTTTGCACTCTTTTTTTAATTACTTTAATTGATTTTTATTTCACGTACTTATTACTGACTTGTAACACAATAAAATTATGGAGGTTAAAAAAATCAATTTTCTAAAAAGTTATAGTAGCGTGCTTTTACTTTTGGGCGGAATAACGCTGGGCAGCATTCTGGGATTAGTTTTTGGAAAAGGTGTTGAAGTCATAAAACCATTTGGTGATATTTTTCTGAATTTGCTTTTTACAGCCATCATTCCACTGATTTTTTTCACCATTGCATCCTCAATTGCCAATTTAGAGCGAACAGAAAAGTTAGGAAAACTTTTTATTGTAATGCTAGCCGTTTTTTTAAGTACGCTTCTAATATCAGCACTGGTTATGATTTTCGCGGTGTATGTATTTCCAATCCATCAAAGTATTATTATTTCTAAACTTCCATTAGAAACTATTGAATCAGGAAGTGTTGGAGATCAAATTGCAAAGTTGGTTACCGTAAATGATTTCTTCGAATTATTAAGCCGAAAAAGCATGTTGGCTTTAATCATTTTTTCCTTTTTAATTGGTTTTGCAAGTTTGCAATCAGGAGAAAAAGGAAGTGGATTTAGAAATTTTCTGGATTCAGGAAACGAAGTCATGAAAAACCTTTTGATGATGATCATGAAATTAGCTCCAATTGGTTTGGGAGCCTATTTTGCATATCAGGTTGGAGTATTTGGTCCGCAATTGTTTGGAGCTTATGCCAAGCCATTAGGAATCTATTACGGCGCATGTGTATTTTACTTTTTTGTATTTTTTAGTTTGTATGCTTTTATAGCAGGAGGAAAAAAAGCGTTTAAAGTATTTTGGGGTAACAACATAACACCATCCTTAACAGCGATTGGAACCTGCAGTAGTATTGCCACAATTCCGGCGAATCTTGAAGCAGCTGAAAAAATGCAAATTCCCAGTCATGTACGAAACGTGGTGATTCCGCTTGGAGCACCTTTGCATAAAGATGGTTCCAGTATGTCGTCTATTCTAAAAATAACAGTGCTTTTTGCCATGTTCGGAAAAGATTTTACAGAGCCTTCAACCATACTTTTAGCATTAGGAATCACGGTAATTGTGTCGATCGTAGAAGGCGGAATTCCGAATGGAGGCTACATAGGTGAAGTTTTAGCCATCACAGTTTACGGTTTACCAATGGAACAGGCTTTACCCGTTGCAATGATCTTAGGAACTCTTGTTGACCCAATTGCGACATTGCTAAATGCAAATGGCGATCTTATTTCAGCAATGATGATCTCCCGGTTTTCTGAAAAAACCAAGTGGGAATAGTATTTTAATTCAAACTTTTTAATGGAATGCAAATTCGTGCAATACAATATTGTCACGGAGCATATTTATGATTAAAAACAAATAATAAAACAATATGAATGCAGTACTTCAACAAGATCTAAATGATTTTGAAAACATACTTAATCAGGCAAAAGAACAAGGAATTGCGTTTTTGAATAATTTAGAGAAAATACCAACGTCTACTACCAAATCAATAGATCCAAATCGAAATTTAAATAGCTTAGGATTAGGATCGTTAGCAACATTAGTAGAATTTAAAGAGCGATTAGCCCCTTTAATGGTCGCTTCACCCGGACCACGATATTTAGGATTTGTAACAGGTGGTTCAACGCCCGCTTCCATTGTTGGTGATTGGCTGGCATCAGTTTACGATCAAAATCCTCAGGCTTTAAAAGGTCAGGGTGGGACATCGGCTTTAATTGAATTTGAGACAATACATTTATTACTGCAATTATTAGACTTGCCCACAACATTCTCAGGAGGTTTTGTAACAGGAGCAACGATGTCTAATTTTACATGTTTGGGAGTGGCAAGACAATGGTTTGGCGCGCAATCAGGAAAAGATTTTGCTAAAAACGGTATATCAGAAACTATTAATATTCTAACCGCCACACCACACTCTTCTTCTGTAAAAACATTAGCGATGCTGGGCATTGGAAGTAATAATTATACCACCATTAAAACTGTAGAAGGCAACAGAGAAGCAATTGATCTAATCGATTTAGAGAAGGAGATTAAGAACTTAAACGGAAAACCTTTTATCTTGATTTCAAGCGCAGGAACCGTAAACACAGCAGATTTTGATGATTTTATAGCTATAGCAAAACTTAGAGAAAAATATAAATTTTGGTGGCATATCGATGCTGCTTTTGGCGGATTTGCTGCAGTGTCGGATAAATTTAAACACCTTACAGTAGGTTGGGAAGGAGCAGACAGCATTACGATCGATTGTCATAAATGGCTAAACGTTCCGTATGAAAGTGCTTTTTTCTTGGTAAAAAAAGAGCACATAAATTTACAAGTAGAAACTTTTCAAAATTCAAATGCACCTTATTTAGGAAATGCACTCGAAAACTTTAATTATCTAAATGTATTACCTGAAAATTCAAGACGTTTAAGAGCATTACCCGTTTGGTTTTCTTTGATCGCTTATGGAAAAACAGGTTTTCAGGATATCGTAGAAAATAGTGTTTCTCTCGCGTTACAATTTGGGGATGCATTATTGGAAGATGGAAATTATGAGTTACTGGCTCCCATTCGTTTAAACAATGTTTGTTTTACATTAAAAGGAGATTACAATCAGGAAAAAGTAGGGCAGTTTTTAACTCAAGTCAATGAAAGAGGCAACGTGTTTATGACGCCAACTGTATATCAGAACAAAAAAGGTATCAGAGCGTCTTTTGTGAATTGGCGTACGAAAGAAGATGATATTAAAATTATAATAGAAGAATTAAAGACCGTTTTCAAGATAATTTAATGGTTTAAAATTTCAATTTTACAAGTCCTGCTTATTCAGTTAAGCGGGACTTTTTTGTTTTTGCTTTATAGCGATTTATTTACAAATGATTGCTTCATTGTTTAACGAATTACTTTAGGAATCTAATATTATTTTAATGTTGAGTTAATTTAATCACAAGAAATTTAATTTTTTTTAACAATTCGGCAGTTTTTAGGTTAATTACAATCCTTATTTAGAATAATTAAATATAATTTGGAAAATCTGTTTTTACAAGTTAATTTTGTGCCAAATTTAATCCTCAACACATTTTTTGACTAATGCAATTAAAAAGAATAATAACCTTGTTCGTAATCTTGCTAACATCCTTACAGGGTTTTTCGCAAAATAGCAAAGTAAACTTAACTGGAATTGTTTTAACAGATAGTGGTCAGCCTGCCGCAGGGGTTGCAGTAGCTCTAAAAGGAACTACTTATTCAACTTTGACAGATGAAAATGGAGCTTATGAAATAAGCGCTGAACCGGGAAATTATACTTTAGTAGTAAGTTTTGTAGGTTACAAGTCAAAACAAACCAAGATTAATCTTCAAGCAGACCAAAAAGCACCAAAAATTACTATCGAAGAAGATATGGCCGCTTTAGAGGAAGTTCAGGTTAAAGGAAAATCAAAAGTGCAGCGAGTTAAAGAAGAGGCTTTTAATATCACAGCAGTTGATCTAAGACAACTTTACAATACATCTGCAGATCTAAATCAGGTATTAAACAGAACAACAGGAGTCCGTGTTAGAGAAACAGGAGGAATGGGATCGACCTTTAATTTTTCATTAAATGGTTTTTCAGGTGATCAGGTTAAATTCTTTATGGACGGAATTCCATTAGATAATTATGGACCTTCCTTTACATTGAATAATATTCCAACGAATATGGCAGAGCGAATCGATGTATATAAAGGTGTTGTTCCAATTGAATTAGGAGGAGATGCTTTAGGAGGAGCAGTAAACATCGTAACTAATAAGAATGTTAACCGATATATCGATGCTTCTTATAGTTTTGGATCTTTTAATACTCACAAGGCTGCAATAAATACTCGCTTTACAAGTAAAAATAATTTTGTAACCAATTTTAATGCTTTTCTGAATTATTCAGATAACAACTATGAAGTGGAGGCACCGATTCCAGATCCTATTTCTGGAGTTTTTGGACCACCGGAAAAGTTAAAACATTTTCATGATGCTTACAAGCAGGCAACAGTTATAGCAGAAGTTGGAGTAAAAGACAAAAAGTATGCTGATTATTTATTAGTTGGGGTTACAGGAAGTGCTAATAAAAAAGAGATACAACAAGGACCAACAATGTACAGAGTAGTTGGTGATGCATTTGATGATAGCCAAAATGTAGTTGCTTCTTTAAAATATAAAAAATCAAATTTATTTACCAAAGGGCTAACAGCAACATGGGCCGCATCTTATAACATAGCAGAGGAAAGAAAAGTAGATACTTCATCAAGAAGATTTACATGGAGAGGTCCTAGAACTGATGTACCGAATTATTTTAATTCAGGGGAGATTAATTCAGTAAAAACCCTAATGGTTTTTGATGTAAAATCTTTTCAAAGTAATGCTAATCTTAAGTATGAATTAAATGAGCATAATAATTTTGCTTTAAATTATACACACGTTGGTTACAAACGTAAAGAGGATAATGAATATATAACTACCGACCGACCGACTAAACCATTTTTAAACAAAAATATAGTTGGTTTTGCATACAATTTATCGGCACTGGAAAAAAGATTTTCATTTACTGCATTTGCAAAAACGATTGATTTAAAAGGTGAAGTAACAACAGATCCAGGTACAACTTCAGAATTGATTGTAAAACCATCTTTTAATAATTTTGGTTATGGTACAGCTGCAGCTTATTTTATAATTCCTGAAGAGCTGCAAGCTAAAGGTTCTTTTGAACATGCTTACAGAATGCCATCAGCTCTTGAACTATTGGGTGATGGTATAAGAGTAACTCCAAATCCGAATCTTCAACCTGAATCTAGTGACAATATTAACGTTGGACTTTCGTATAAGAAAATGTTTGGGATTCATTCATTTGGTATAGAAGGTAATTATATTTATAGGAGAGCTGATGATTTTATACAACAGAGACAAGATCAAAGCAATCCGCAAAAAAGTAAAGCCATTAATTATAAGAATGTTGAAGTAAGTGGATTTGACGGAGTGGTTCATTATGGATATAAAGAATGGTTGTTTTTTGATGTTAATGCAACGTACCAAAAAACATTAAATAAAGATAATACGGCTTCACCAGGTACAAATCAAATTAATTATTTGTATAACAAGCAAATACCAAACGTTCCAATTTTATACGGAAATGCTAATCTAGGATTTAACTTCAAGAAAATTAAATATGATGATGACTTCCTTACAGTTAATCTTTTAACTAGTTATTCAAGCAGCTATTATTTAAGAAGTCCTAATCTTGGAGAAACTGGTAAAAAAGAAATTCCTGAACAGCTTTTTTATTCAGCTTCGTTAGCGTATTCACTAAAAGATGGTCGTTATAATATTGGAGTTGAGTGCTACGATATAACAAACGTTAAATTATACGATTATTTTAATGTTCAAAAGCCAGGAAGGTCTTTTACTTTAAAACTTCGATATTTCTTTATGTAATTATTAAAAATCTATAAAAACTTTGTTCCTTCTTACCGCACTAATGTATTGGGGAATAATTAACTAAATCTAAATAATATGAGAACAATTAAAATTAAAAATCTATTAGCTCTTATGCTAATGTCTGTTACAATATTTTCATGTAGTAGTGATGATGCTGCTGAACCTGAAGTGGTTACTCCAGATCCTCAGCCAGTGGTTGTAAGTAAATATGTTTTAGGATATCAAACGGATACCTGGAACGAAAATTATTTATGGAGTTTTAGTTCATTAGATGAAATCATGACTGGAACGATTGATATGAATGGAAAAGGTATTGAACAAGGAGGTTCATATATTCCTGTTGCAAATACTTTATTTGCATTGGATAGTGAAGCTGAAGGAGCTGCTCCTTACTCTTTAAATGCAGCTTCTCAAGTAGTTGCAGGAACTCGTGTTTTAATAGAATCTCCTTTCGCTTATGGAGAAACAGACGATAATAAATTATTGATTATTGGTGCTTCATGGGGAGGTTCAACATCAAGTAGTGAGCTAATTATTTATGATCCAGTAAAACAATTAATTACAGGACGTAAATTTGATGATTTTGCAACTAGCGCTGGTCGTTTTGACTTTCCTACGGGAGTAACTGTTGTTGGAGATAAAGTTTTTGTTACTGTTTTCAACAGAGATGCTAGTGAAAACTGGGATATCGATCAAACAAATGCTTACGTAAGAGTTTACGATTATCCATCATTAAACTTTGTTAAGAGAATTGCAGATCCACGTACTACAGCAGCTGGTATGTATTACACTAATACAGGTATTATTCGTACTGAGTCAGGAAATGTTTATACATTTTCTTCAAATGCTAAAGCAGGTGGATATAGTAATCCATCTACGACAATTAATTCTGGAATCCTAAGAATTAACAAAGGACAAACTGATTTTGATGCATCTTACTTTTTTGATATTCAAGCAAGTTCATTAGGAGGTAAAGTATTAGCTGCTTATCCAATCGGAGGAGAGAAAGCATTTATTGTTTATATTCCAACTGCAGATGATACTTTAGAATGGGGCTTCTTACGTCACTATAGTTTTGCTTTTAAATCTGCTATTATAGATTTACCAACTAAAAAAATCACTCCAGTAACAGGATTACCTGGACATGCAGGTGATAATTACTTTGGTATTGGAAGTTTGTACTATGAAGCTGGAAATGCTTACAAAGCTTTTGTAACTAACGACGAAGTTAGAATTTACAAGATAAATCTTGAAACTGGTGCAGCTACTGCTGGTGCAAAAGTAACTGGAGGTGGAACTGATATTTCAGCAATTGCTAAATTAACGCATACAACTCCTGCAGCTACAAAATAATTTTTTGTTTTTTAAATAATATCTTAACCATATAATCAATGCCTTTAATGGTTTTGATTATATGGTTTTTTTTTAATACTAATGATTTCACTTTTGTTGAAATATAAAGGATTCAGGAATGTCTACTACTAAAACACTAAAAAAAACAAAACAAAAATCCCGCTTTTCAAGAATAAACGCTTGGCTGCATTTGTGGTTAGGAATAGGTTCCGGAATAATTGTAGTGATTATGGCGGTTACAGGTTGCATTTTGGTTTTTGAACAAGAAATAAAAAGTCTGACATCGCCGTGGTTGCATGTTGAAGCACAAAGTCCGGAACAATTATTACCACCTTCTAAAATTTATGCGGCTGTAAAAGAAGCATTACCCAATAAAGAAATTCATGGTGTTTGGTACAATGGTTTAGATAAAACGGTAAAAGTAGATATCGAATCAGATTCTTTGATTTATGTGAATCCGTATAATGGTAAAATTTCCGGAATTGTAGATCACGAAGATTTTTTTCATATTATCGATGAAGGGCATCGTCATCTTTGGTTGGATGATGAGATAGGAACACAAATTACGGCTTGGGCTACCTTTATATTCTTCTTTTTACTCATTAGCGGACTCATTCTTTGGTTTCCAAAAAAATGGAATAAAACGACTATTAACAGTAGTTTTAAAATAAAATGGAAAGCTAATTTTAAGCGTTTGAATTACGATTTACATAACGTAATGGGCTTTTACACGATTATCCTGGCAATGCTTATTGCGTTTACAGGACTTGTTATGAGTTTTCATTGGTTACGCGAAAGCACCTACTGGATAGCAGGTGGCTGGGCAGATGAAAAGGATAAAAAAGAACAGGTTGTAGCGGTTAAAAACGATTCCACATCAAAACAACAATTAGATAAGTTTGCTGCTGCCGATTTTATTTGGAAAAAGGTGCGAACAGAAATCGCAATAGAAAACAAAGAAGCTGTTATCATTCATTTTCCAGATGAACCGAAAGACGATTTTTATGCTTGTACAGATATGCATAATGGAGTTTGGAGAGATCTGCACTTTGATTCAAAAACATTAGAATTACTGCCAAAATCACACAAATATATTAGCGACGAGCGGTTTTCAAAATGGCTCATGCGTTCTAATTATAGTCTCCACGTTGGAGCGATTGGAGGTTTGTTTACCAAAATCATCTATTTTACTGCTAGTTTAATATGTGCAAGTTTACCAATCACCGGTTTTTATATTTGGTGGGGAAGAAAGAAAAAAACAAAGACTAAGAGTTAGTTATTAGTTGCCTTTTACATAATTCATTAAAAGAAGAAGCTTTTTGAAAAATATACTTTTCAAAAAGCTTTTTCTTTTTTCAGGGTTATATTATTCAAGATTAAATTCTTTAATCTTCTTTTTTACATATTTTTTATTTTTTAATTTAATTAGATCATCGCCTGTTACATGCTTAACAGATAATTTGTGTATAAGGCTAAGCGGGGTATAAAAAAAATAATTATTCTTGTCTTTTAATGGAAATCGGAAAATCTTATTTTTTATCGTAAAGAAGAAAAGACGAAAATAAGGAACTGTTATTTTTATAGAATCACTTGTATACTGACGTACGATGCAGTTTTGATATCCGGGATGTAGTCTTTTATCGTTGACTTTGATATCTGCAAGCCACATAGAAAGCCTGTCATTATTTATTATTATAACATTTTTTGTTTGATTTTCCTGCCCGTATGATAAACAGGAAATCAACAAACAAAATAATATAAGTTTTTTGAAAATATGTAAATCAATCATGTTTAATAGAATTAATTGTATTTAAAGAAAAATGAGGTTGTATAATTTTTGGAATAACAATCGTTATAACTACGAATGTAAAAATGAAGATTTATAATTACCGATAAATTAAGACATTTAATATTTTTGAAATAAAAGAAAGTTTTATTTTAAAAATTA
>NZ_MUGW01000018.1 GCF_002217285.1 Flavobacterium hercynium
AAATATAAAAAAAGGCATTTTTGGAACGTTACCAAAATGCCTTTTACTTAAATATCGTATCGAATTATCTACTTCTGTAATTTATCAATTAGCTTTTCGAATGTGTTCAGCATATTATCTTTTTGCCTCATAATATCGTCCTTCTCTTTTAGCATACGCTCGTATAAAGCAGTTTTTTCATCATACAATTGAACTATTTTATCTATTGGATTAATAATAGTTTGACAACCAACAAGATTTCCATTATCAACTGTATTAGAAATAATATTGACAACGTGTTCTTCACTAAAAGTATCAAAAGCTTCCACGGGAATTTTTAATACTTCGGAGATTTGTTTGAGTAATTTATAATCAATAACGTCTTTTTGCTCCAGCATTGAAATTTTCTTCTGATTCCAATCTTCACCCAAATCAAAAGCTAATGATTCTTGTTTAACGCCAAGCATTTCTCTAAAACGTTTTAAGTTTCTCCCCTGATGTATTTTCTGTTCCATAATAAATGCTGTTATCTGAAAGGCTTAACTACAAAGCCATTTAAATTAAAAGTCTGAATTTCAAAATTAAAAAAAATATCCTGTTAAATAGTCATTTTGTCAGATATAATATCTTGTTAGTAGTATTCGAAATTTCTCCTATTACTGCAAAACAAAAAAACTTTCTCTCAAACAATTAAAAAAAATTAAAAACAGCAACGAGAATTGCCTTTAAAGTAGCATTTTTGCATATTATTTAATTTACCTACAACATGGATATCGTCAAATTTAAAATCACATCAAAAACTATAAAAGTAGAAGTACGTAATTCTAATAATTATGTTTTTAATTTTAATACTGCGCTGGAGATTCAAAAAGAAGATAAAGATGTTTTATTAAAGCTGTATCATGCCTTAGATCTGCTGTTTAAGAAAGAAAATAACATTGAGGCAAAAAACTATATTTCTCCTAATCAAACTAATATTTTAGATCAAATTTCTGCTGCTGATAGTTTGGAAGAGGAAAAATAATTCAAAATAGAATTAAAAACGAAGCTTCGATTTAAAGACTCAAAATAACTTAAAAAATATGGGACAAAGATATTATTCATCTTTGTCCCATTCTGTTTTTATATGTACACGCTTTTAAGTATAATGTCTTTTATTAAAAAACTTTACTTAAAGATTCGGTTAAATCTTTCTTATTATCATCTCCTCCACCTCTCCATCTTCCTATTATTTTACCATCTTTATTTATTAAAATTTTTACAGGTATGGTAGTAACAAAATAATCTTTTTCTATGTCGCTATGGTAAGTGTTGTTTTCAATATTATCTTTAATTGCTATATGTTTCCAATTTTCAATACCGTCTTTCTTAATCGCTTTCTTCCAAGATTCTAAATCCTGATCTTTAGAGATACTCACAATTTCAAAACCATTTTCACGATATTTATTAGACAATTCTTTTAAAAACGGAAAATCTTCTCTACAAGGTGCACACCAACTTGCCCAAAAATCAAGCAAAATAACTTTTTGACCTTTAAACGAATCGAGTTTTATATGATTGTGATTAATATCTATTAAATCAAAGCCAGACGCGTTTTCACCTACTTTACTACTTTTTAATTGTTTAATTACTTTCTTAAATTCATGAGATGCATAACTTTCCTTGACTTTATCACCAAGCAGATTAAAAAGCGAATCTATTCTTTCATAGCGAAGTGCACCTTCCCTTCTTTTAATCCAAGACAATAATAGATCAGGGCTCACATATGAATTTTTGTTATCAGCAACAAACTTTAAATCAAATTCCATATTCTTTAACCGATTACTATCAATCATTTGGTCAATTTTAATAGCATTTGCTTCCAAATTGGATTTATCACCTTTAGCAAGACTCAGAGCTTCGTTATTTAATTTAAGAAGTTTATATATTGAATCACTTTCTACGAAAAGAGATTTCTTTAGTTTTACCAGATCATTATATTCATCATAGGTACGAAAAGATTTTATTTGTAAATCCCTCAAATTTTTATAATTCAATTCTAAAGTAGCTTTTTTTGGTTCTAAGTAAATAACTTCACCATTAATACCATCAAGAATAAATTCCTTATTATTGCTAATGAACGCCTTTACGGGAAATTCAATCTCCCCTTTCATAATAACTGAGTTCGATTTAATTTCGAAAGAATCAATCACAACTTTATCCGTTGTCTTATAAGTTAGATAAAACTTATTTCCTTTGCCTGAGTTCTTTACTTTTCCATTAATTTCAAAACCAGAACTTTGTCCGGTTACCGAAACTGAGAATAAAAAAACCATTTTTAAAATAAACAATTTATACATTACATCTTTTCTTTGCTGGTTCCTTCTGAAGTAAAAGGAATCTATCTATTAACTAATCATTTTTAAATTAGTAAATAATGCATTTAAAAGCCTATTCTACTGCACTTACTAATAGAACCAAATATAGAAAAAACATATTGCAAGAAGTTTAAAAGTGAGAATTTAATTACTCCAACTTCGGAATCTTCTCTGTCAAATGTTTCCAATATCGTTTAGGAAGATGCTGGAGGTGAAGTCGCATATTTTTTCTGGACTCGATGTTTACACTGGTAAAATAACGTCGCCATAAACTTTGGTAAAACTCTTCCTGCTCATCGCATAGTTCAGCTAAATATTGAGTTGAATTGGATTGCGTATTAAATTCTATTGCGACTGTGGTAACCTTTTCAAGGTCGTAATAAATGCCGTATTTGCGTTTGGCGTCATAAATTAACCAACGCTGATCTGCGTAGCGGTTTTTAAAATGTGTTTCTATTAAAGGCAAAACATCACAATCGGGCTCAACAATAGCATAATACAGCTGGTCTTTCGTTAGTTTAAAACGAACGAAGGCTTCCATTCTATGACTTTCTTTTGCTGTTAATCTTGCTGCTTTTCGAATATCCCAGACTTCACTGTTCCCTAAATCTTCTTCAACATTTTTGGAACTGGCAAATACATATTTTACAAACCGAAACATGATTTCTTCTACCTGATCTACTTCTGACAAAAAGGTGTGGTATACTCTATTTAATCCTTCTTTTGACAATCGTTGTTTGAGACCTTCTAAAACCCGGTTTGCTTTTTTAATATCTGTATTGACAAAATAGGTGGTAGAAAAAAGTAATGCAGCTGAAGGTTCTTTTTTAGCAAACACAACATCACTGAGTTTATACTCGTAAATTTCAAACACAGCGCTCAGCCAGCCTTCATAGGTTCCGTCGTAAATTACTTGTGTCATGATCTTAAAACAAAGAGAGTTGATTAGAGAAATCGTTTTTGTATTTACTTTTTTGGGAATCGAGAATCTGATCTTTAATTTGAACAGCCGTTAAATCCTTTTGCAATAAAAATGGAGAAGCAAATGCCAAAAAGTATTTTGCACGACTGTAAGCGATACCTAACTTTTGAAGATCCTGCGGTGCCAATTTTTTAAATTTTCGGGCTGCGACAATTTTCTGTGCGCCTAAAAAACCAATTCCGGGAATACGTTTTACCAAATCGAGATCAGCGGTATTGATATCTACCGGAAACTGATTTAGATTACGCAAAGCCCATCCTAACTTAGGGTCGATATCAAGATCCAGATTGGGCTGGTTGAAACCTACAATCTCATTTACATTAAAACCATAATTCCGAATCAGCCAATCGGCTTGGTATAATCGGTTTTCACGAATAATGGGAACCGGAGTTCCTATCGCCGGAAGACGATTATCATGACTAATTGGTACGTAACCGGAATAATAAACACGCTTCATACTCATTTTTTGATAGAAATAATCTGCCATGCCTAAAATCTCGAGATCGCTTTCTTTCGTTGCGCCTATTACCATTTGTGTACTTTGACCCGCTGGCGCAAAAAGTGGTGCTTTGTAATTTAGTTTCTTTTCTTCTTTATAGCCAATGATTTCATTTTTCAGATACTCCATTGGTTTAATAACGTCTTTGTGGTTTTTATCCGGAGCGAGTAATTTAAGGCTTTGTTCTGTTGGCATTTCAACATTTACACTCAAACGATCTGCATACATACCTGCTTCTTTTAGCAATTCGTCACTTGCTCCCGGAATTGCTTTGAGATGAATGTAACCATTAAAATTATGATCCTGGCGTAGTTTTTTGGCTATTCTAACCAAACGTTCCATAGTCGCATCGGCATTATCAAAAATACCGGAGCTTAAAAAAAGTCCTTCAATGTAATTCCTTCTGTAAAATCCAATGGTGAGTTCAACAACCTCATCGACTGTAAAAGCAGCTCTTTTGATATCGTTGCTTTTTCTACTGACACAATATGCGCAGTCAAAAATACAATGATTGGTCAGTAAAATTTTCAGTAGTGATACACAGCGTCCGTCTTCGGTAAAGGAATGACAAATACCGTAACCTTTGGCATCGCCTAAGCCTTTGTCTTTATTTTTTCGGTTACTTAAAGCAGAGGAACAGGAAACATCATATTTCGCAGCATCCGCAAGTATCCCTAATTTCTCCATTACTCTTTCGTTTACCATTTTGACGTTTTTTTTATTGCTTTGGAACTACAATTTGTTTCCTGTCAAAATTACTGCTTCGGCAAAAGAAAAGAGCGTAAAGCACTGTTCCAAATTGTATCAAATTTTAGTAATGCCCTTTATTACAAAACAATACAAGAATTAGATTAATTTCATTACCACATTCAAAAACAGGTAATTATACGGGTTAATTAATACATCAGAAAAAACGATTTTTGCAACAAAAACAAACAAACCGTGTAAATTTCTTAATAAAAAACCATACATTAGCAATAAATCAATCTATTACACTCTAATAACTAAACATAAAACAATTAAAAAACATACTATGGAAAACCTTTGGTGTTGGCGTTGCAAAATGAAAGTACCGATGTTGAATGAAGAAGAATATCGTATTGCCTCTACATTATATCGTGAAGGATTTGAAACTGGAAAGTGTAATATGACACGACAAGAACGTTTCAAGGATTTATTGAATTACTACAAAGCGCTAACCGGTTACGACGAAACAGAACCAAACGCTATTATGCATCACCGTATTGAATTGTACGGTCCGCCCTGCGAATGTTGCGGTAAACCCTACCGAACTTCTAAAGCTTCTTTTTGTGCCGCATGCGGATATAAGAGACCCAACTTCTTATTAGAATCTTTAGAAAAATCAGAAAGTAAATGGTGGCAGAAATTTATACCTTTGTAGAAAATGAAGAAAAAATCAATTTTCATCACTTATCAGCAAACAGAAAGTAAAATTTTATGGATTATGAAAAATTCATTTTCTGCCTGGAAGGGGTTCCGGATGTAGATACCACAAAAACTACAGATGTAGTAAAAAATTTAGAAGAAATAGCACTTGATCAGGGGATTTCAAGCATTTACAGAACCTGCGATACTATTGAAGGTTTAGAAGAAAGCCTAAACATATTACTTTATGAAGATCATAATTTTAAGGATTATGAAATCATTTATTTGGTAATGCCGGGTGAACCAAATACTATTTGCCTTCATGATTATTACTATAGTCTTGAAGAAATAGCAGAACTTTTTGAAGGAAAGATGAAAGGAAAAGTCATTCACTTTGCTAATAAAAAAATACTGGATTTAACCAACGACGAAGCGCAATACTTCCTGGACATTACGGGAGCACGTGCCATTTCGGGCTACGGATCTACTTATAATAAAATCGCCAGCTGCAGCACAATCGACAAAGCTTTTTTTAGTTTTTATCAGGAGAATGATGACTTGAAAGAAGTGGTTGAAGAATTATACCAAAAACATTATAACTTGTGTAAGCTGCTCGATTTTAGATTGTACTACTAAGAAATGAAAACAAAAACAGTTGAAAACGTAAAAACATACGGCGGAAAAAGCTTCAGGGATACATTTCTTGGAGCAGAAAACCCAATACACTTACTTTTCAACTCAAATTCAGATCACTTTTTTTGTTTGGAATTTCAGGATGTAATGCGATTGCGATATACTGTCCCTCCTTCTAAACACAGTTGTCATACGATGATTTTTGTTACTTCCGGTGGTCATAAAATGAAACTGGGTCATGAAGAGCATTTAACGATTGCCAATGAAATAATGGTAGTTCCTGCTGGTCATATTTTTTCAATTACTGAAATTGACATGAAACAGACAGGTTACATTTGTCAGTTTCATCCGGATATTCTGATCGGAAAATACGGAAGCCGGGAAATGATTAATGAATTTGATTTTTTAAAAATATCCGGCAATCCGAAAATTAAACTTTCGCTGGAAGATGTGCCTTCTGTTACCAATATTTTAGAGCGGTTAAAACTAGAATTTCTAACCAATGAAAGCATTAATCTGAATATTGTACAAGCATACCTGATTGCGCTATTTTACGAAATGAATAAAAAAAACGTAAAAGCTACTAAAAGCATTTCGGCTGCAGAAGTTTTAACGGGAAGGTTCAAAGAATTAATTCACGCTAATATCAAAACGCAGCATCAGGTTACTTTTTATGCTTCGCAAATGAATATTACGCCCAACCATTTAAACAAAGCTGTAAAAACGGTAACGGGTAAATCTGCCACCAAATGGATTGATGAAACCATTTTACTCGAAGCTAAATATTTACTGTTTCAAACTACACTTTCTGTAAGCGAAATCGCCATGCAGGTAGGACATGAGGATCATTCTTACTTTAGCAGATTCTTTAAAAAACACGAAGGAATTAGTCCTGTTCAATATCGAAAAATGATTGATAAGTCCTAATTATTGATTACCAAATCCTATCAAACTCTTTTTGATTTGCGGAAATTTGCCCTGCAAAAAAAGTAAATTATGATTTATGTTTATAAAACAACGGTTGATTCTAAAGTAAAACTAGAGTTGGCAACCCAAGTGCTAAACGAGTTATTACCAGATGCGCTTTGGAATTTTGATCTGGAAGATTGTGATAATATTTTGAGAATCGACAGCAAGAGAGAAATAAATCAATCTATTCTGAAAAACAATATTTTCGATTACGTCGAATTGGAATAACATTTATCTTTTATCTCTTCAACCTCAACAATATAGCATGGATACGGCCTTACAACAAAACAAAACATTTGACTCGATTGATTATTCGGAACAAAGAATTTCAGAAAATGAATTTATTAACTGCGAATTTATCAACTGTAACTTTTCTAAAAGCGATTTCAGTTCGATTGATTTTTTAGATTGCACTTTCAAAAACTGCAATCTTTCACTGGCAACGCTTAGAAATACGGGTTTAAAAAATATTACTTTCACAGGATGCAAACTAATGGGGCTTGACTTTAGTGCGAGCAACAGTTTTTTGTTTTCTATGCATTTTAATGATTGTCTTCTTGATTATTCGACTTTTATTTACAAGAAACTAAAGAAGACAAACTTCGTTGATTGTTCTTTAAAAGATGTCGATTTCTCTAATACTGATTTAGGTTATGCAGTTTTCAAAAATTGTGATCTTAGCCATGCTACTTTTATGGATTGCATTTTAGAAAAAACCGATTTTAGATCTTCACGCAATTATGCTTTTGATCCTTCAGAAAACAAAATAAAAAAGACCAAAGTGTCGCAAGCGGCCTTAGCAGGTTTACTTGAAAAATTCGATTTAGATATCGAGTAATACGATTATAGTAAAAACAAAAATGGATACAGCTTTACAACTGTATCCATTTTTTATAAAAAACTATAAACATGAAACGTTATTTTCTCCAACGAGGATCTCCTACTGCATTATCAATCAGCGTTTGATTTTTAAGTGTAAAATCACCTGCAGCTGCGTCAGCGAATTGCGGATTTAAAGTTGTTCCTGAAGCATCTACTCTATTTGAAGCAATGCCTGTATCTTTAAAACCAGGAGCATTAAAATAATTATTATTAGAGAATGTTGGTGGCGTCAAAGTTGTCTGACTCATATATACCGTTGTTGGTGCAACATCAGCTATCAATGTATTTCTTACCGTTGAGGCATTAGATATAAAACGAATGTATAAGATTCTTTTTGAAGCAGTTACATCTGATACTTTATACAACGTACAGGCATCTATAAGAACATTGGTTGTTAGTCCCTGACCTGTAAGTCCTGTAGCGGCATCTACTCTCACGAAATCACGGTTTGTAGAACAAGTATCGAACGTGCTGTTTTTAACAACAATATCAGTAACATGCGTATTTCTAAAGTCAATAAAATCAGCCCCTCCATTTGTATTTACATTTTTAACAATAGTATTATCAACTGTAAATGATTTTACTTTTGCTGAAGCTGCATTTGCAGAAATTAAAGCACGAGTGTATTCATGTACCTTACAACCGCTTATCAATATATCTTCCCAAATGGCGCTTGCTCCGGACATTGTTATTAGAGACGCATTGGTAATTGTTGATGCTTCTAAATCTAAATCTATTAAACTTAATGAAGTAGCACTCGCAGTCATGGTAAAAGTTACATGTAATTTTGGTTTATCAAAACTTCTTAAGCCTCTAATCGTAACTGGCTTAGTTAATGAGATATCGCCCGTAAACGGATAATCACCTGCCGCTAATACTAAGGTAGCACCTGGAGCTGCAGCAGCAATTGCAGCTACTAAATCATCTGTTGGCTGAATTAACACTCCACTTCCGATGTCGATTCCGGTTTTAAAACTTGCTACACCTCTTTTTTTGGTATTATTAAACAAATCAACGGTATAATCTGTTTCTCCTGTTAAGTCAGTAATTGTAACAACTCCTGCTGCTTTTTCTTCATCCGTAAGGGTACGTTTAATTTCACCCGGATTGACCACAATATGTGTTACAGCGCTATTCGGAGTCCATCTTAAAATGGCAAATTTCGCATCTATATCAGTATCAAGACCTGCAATAAAAATTTGTTCAGATAAGGTTGTTGCTGTAATAACTGTCCATTTAGAATCTGCTATTCCAGTGGCACTTACCGCTTTTAAACGAATAGAATATACTGTTTCACCATCTAATTGTACCTGTACAGGTAATTGTGCGGCTGTAACCTGAATAGTTTTAAAAATAGTTTTAAAATCAGCATCATCAGCACTAAATTCTACTACATAATGATCTGCCTTTTCAGTTGGAGTCCAATTTAATTCAACTATTGTTTGGCTTCTTACTCTTGCTGTTAATCCAATAGGAGAAAATTCTCTTGTGGTCGTGATATCATTTAATACTTCGTCATTAAAACTATCGCAGCCCGCTATCGAAAATGCCAGTATTAAAGTCGCTAGTAATCCTTTTATTATAGATTTTGTTTTCATAAACATTATACTTTATAATTATTTTATCGTGCGTTATTAATAACCATAATCGTTAACTAACTGCCCATTACTTCCGTTAATAAGCTTTTGCCATATTGGCCAAAACTGTCTGGTATTTGGATCAACCCCTAATTTATATATTGAATTTATTTTACTGTCTGTAAGTGTATTCCATTCAAAAGAAGTATATGTCGGACCCGGATTTACAGATTCTCCTCTGTTAAGTCCATAAATATCAAGCGTTACTTTGTCCTCTTTATATTTAAAATACAATGTAGTTGGCACCGCTGCATAATCGCCGGTACGTTTTTGTAGATCAAACATTTTTTGTTTGGCTTCATCTAATTTTACTTTAAGCAAATTCCAGCGAATAAGTGCTTGTTTACGCTCCATTTCACCTGTAAACTCAAATTTATTTTCGTCAACAATAGCAGTAAACATAGCTTCTTTGCTGCTTAGAGCATCTACATAAACATCAACTTTATCCGCCTGATCTACGGCAGCAAATGCTCTGCGGCGTATTTCTTTTAAGTATGGAGCTGCAGCACCAGGACCTTCTAGTTCATTGGCTGCTTCTGCTGCAATCAAAAGTACTTCGGCATAACGCATGTAGATTTTGTTTACTCCATCATCATTTGTAGAGGTTACGTGACGTGTCATCCATTCGTAACGGTATTTTCCAAAACACCATTTGTTTAAAGCTCCAAGTTCTTGCTTAGCAATTCCATCTGTAGGTTTACCATAAATGTAAGGTACACAAGTAACATCTCTACGAGTATCTGCCTGATCATAATCGTAAAAAATAAAAGGAAGCGGACCCGCAGTACCACCACGATTAAGACCATTAGAATGAAACTGATCATTGTCTGTATGTCTTACAGCAAAGCTAAACAATACTCTTCCTCTACCATCTGCAAACGGAATTTCCCAAAGTGACTCTCCTCCTGCTGTTGTATTTTCCTGATTGTATTTTTTCCAGAATCCTTCGAATGTAGTCTCTAAATGTGCTCTTCCACTTTCTATTACGCTTCTTGATTCGTCTAATGCTAATTTGTACATCGCTGCTACAGAAAGATCTGGATCTTTACTTCTTCTAACGCCATCAGGATATTGTTGGAAACCGCTGGCAACTAACGCTAAACGAGCACGTAATCCTTTTACAAAAGCTTTATTTACACGTTCTACACTATTCGTTGCAGCTGTTTCGTTTGGCCATGGAACTAATGTAGCCGCTTCACCTAAATCTGCAATAAGTTGTTTGTAAATCACATCTCTGCTTGATTTCGGTATATAAATTGTCGCAGAACTTACCGGTTCAAATCGCGCTGGTATATCACCATGTGCTTTTAATAAATCTGCATAATAAACTGCACGCAATGTTAAAGCTTCTCCCAATAAATAACCAAGTTCTGATCCTGGCGTTGGATTTCCGTATTGACGCAACCCTTTAATACAAACATTGGCACGCTCAATTCCGGAATACATAGATGTCCAAGGATTTCCTCCTCCAGTAAGTGTTACCTCAACATCCATCTGACTGTTGATTGATTTAGTATCATAAATACTTAAATCTGCTTTATCATCTGAAGTAGATTCTGAAGCATTGAACCATTCAACGTCAGTATTAAATCCATAGTACGGTATAAAACGTCCTCGGTGTCCATTGGTATCTCCAAACGGAATTTTAATTCCGTCTACCGCTCCTTTTGCTAATCCTGCGTTAGAAAAAAGTGTTTCTTCTTCTACTGTTGATTGTGCAGGAGCTTCAAGAAAATCTTTCTCACAAGAACTAAAAAATCCTGCTATAAGTAATCCTGCTATAATTATTTTATGTTTCATTTTGATACGTTTTAAATTAGAAATTAAGGTTTAAACCAAAAACCAACTGCTTGCTGCGCGGATATGCTGAATAATCAACTCCTGGTGTCAGCGGCGTATTTCTTCTGGTTGATACTTCAGGATCTGGTCCAGAGTATTTTGTCCATAAGAAAACATTGGTTGCGGTAAGGTAAAATCTTAATTTAGAAACCCCAATTGCTGAAGTCAGAGACGTTGGAGATGTATACCCTAACGTAAGTGTGTTAAGTCTTAAGAAAGAACCATCTTCAACAGCCCAATCATTAAACACGAAACGATTCATATACGGAGACCACATTGTGGTGTTGGCATTAAGCGCTGTTAATGCAGCAGGATCTGTTACCAATTGTCCTGTTGAAGAATCAACATTTGTCCATCTTGTACCATCAGCCATTTGTGAACTTAAATTTCTGTATTGTCCGTTTGGAGTAGAACTTGTGAACTCTACTTTATTAGCGTTGTAAACATCATTTCCAACACTGTAGTTAAAAGATGCTGAAAGATCAAAACCATAAGCATTACCATTAATTACAAAACCTCCTGTATATTTTGGATTCGAATTTCCGATAACTTCACGATCTGCAATTGTTACCACACCATCGCCATTTAAATCTTTCAATTTCATAGAACCCGGCTGAACGTTTCCAACAATTGTTGAGCTGTTTGCAACACCTGGTTTCAACGTATATTTTGTACCATCATAATCAAAATCAGCTACTTCATAACGGCCATCGTTTCTATAACCATACATAGAACCTAGTGCCTGACCAACATTTACCTGAAAATCATCACCAATTGCTGAATTCCATGTACTTGCTGCATTGAAGTTACTCATTACGCCAAGAGAGTTAATACGGTTTTTATTGAAACCAATGTTAAACGCAAAGCTCAATCCATAATTTTGCTTTTGTAAAGCAATAACATTCAAAGTTCCTTCGATACCTGTATTTTGAGTTTCTCCCATATTTCTGTATTGTGATGCATAACCTGATCCCGGAATTAGGAAGTTTACCAAAAGATCCTGTGTCACATTTTTATACATCTCAACCGAACCATTGATACGGCTTTTGAAGAAATCAAAATCTAAACCTAAGTTCTGAGTTACTGTAGTTTCCCATTTCAAATCCGGATTGATTAATGTACTTGGCGGTGCCCAAAAATTGTTTACACCATTTATCCATGCAGATTGCGAAGAGAAAAAGGTTTGCATCGTTTGTCCTGTCGGAATGTTATTGTTTCCTGCTTCACCATAACTTACTCTTACTTTTAAAGAGTTGATCCATGAAACATCTTTTAAGAAACTTTCTTCAGAAATTTTCCACGCAACTGCAGCTGCCGGGAAATAGCCCCATTTATTATCTCCTAAGAATTTGCTTGAACCATCGGCACGGTAAGTAGCGGTAAATAAGTAACGATCTTTGTAATCATAATTTACACGACCAAAAAACGAAAGCAATTTATCATCGGCAAAGTAATAATTGTCTACAGCTATTGGTGTAGCTTGCGACGTTAGTTTTCTTGATTGGTCAAAACTAAAGAATTTTGGAAAACCTTGTAAAACATCTGTTGCATCATTTCTTTGATAATCAATTGATTCTTCACCAACCAAAACTCTCAAACTATGATCTTCACCCAATGACTTTTTAAAATCATAATTAAGTGTATTTGCATTTCTGAAACGTGTATCTTTTCTATCGCTCATAATCATCGCCGGCATACCTTGAAGTGTAGCAGCTGGTCTATTAGCAACGTAATAAGTAGAACGTCCGTAGAAACGGTAATCTAAATAGTTGTAATTATCTAATCCTAAATCAGTTTTAAATACTAATTTGTCTGTCAGTTTCCATGAAAAACTTCCTAACATATTAAAGTTCTTTCTTAATTGCTGACGGTTGTTATCTGCTGTCGCAACAAAAGGATTTACTAAATAGCTGGATAATGCTTCGTCTGTATCATCTGTAGTTAATCCCGGCATTGGAATTGGTGCATAACCTACTACGTGTTTTAAACGAGAATCATTTGAAGAGAATTCGTTTTGCTCATTTGCTCCACCTCCGTTAATTTCTGTATCAGAATAACGCATTGTAAAAGCAAGATCTACTTTGTCACTCACTTTACTTTTTAAGGCAAGAGATAAGTTGTTTCTCTTAAAGTCAGAACTCTGCATAATCGCAGTTTCATCATAATGCGCATAATTAAAGTTGAAGTTTATTTTATCCGTACCACCACGAATTCCTAAATCACGGCTCTGAACTTCTCCTGTACGACCGTAAATTTGTTTTTGCCAATTATCACCTTTTATACCTTGATATAAATCCTGATCCTGCCATTGTCCAAAATATTTTTCATATGAATTCAAATCTTTTGCAAGCAAAGCATACTCATATTGCCATTTTACGAAATCATCCGGTGCCAAAACGTCAATATCGTTTGCCATTTGTTTCATTCCGTAAAACATATTAAAGTTTACTGCAATTTTTCCGTCTTTACCACTTTTAGTTGTAATGATGATAACTCCGTTCGCTCCTCTGGAACCATAAATTGCTGTAGAAGAAGCATCTTTTAGCGTTGTTATCGTTTCAATATCTGAAGGAGAAACGTCATTCATACTATTTACAGGAAAACCATCAACAATAATAAGAGGAGAACTATCCTGCGTTAATGATCCACCACCACGAATTCTAATTTTAATTTCAGAATCCGGAGAACCTTCAGATGACATTACCTGAACTCCGGCAATACGTCCTGTTAAAGCTTCTGCAACGTTGGCAATAGGTGTTTTTCGAACATCATTACCAGATAATGTAGAAACCGCACCTGTTAAATCTGATTTTTTTACAGATCCGTAACCAACCACAACAACTTCGTTTAGGTTGTTGGCATCTTCAGAAAGTGTGACATCGATTTTTGATTTTCCTTCAACAGTAAACTCTCTGGTTTTAAAACCTATGAAAGAAAAAGTTAATACTGCTTTTGGGTTTGAAACTTTAATTTTATAACGCCCGTCAAAATCTGTCGAAGCGCTATTTTTTGTTCCTTTTTCAAGAATATTAACTCCTGGCAAAGTCAAACCTGCAGCATCCTTAACTGTACCTTCAAGTGTTAGATTCTGCGCACTTACCTTATTAGTCAGGAATAAGCATAATAAGAAAACAATCGCAACAAAGCGGTTTGTTCCTTTATTAAATAAATCTTTAAAATTCATGGTTTACTGTTTAAATTATTAATTAGTCTAGTTTTATTGTGGGTAAATATTGTATTCGTTTTAACATCGTATTTGCTTTTAATTTGAATTCCCCTAGTAATGATGGGATTTCACAGGCTTTTCTCAAACGTTATAGTGAGATAAAAAAGAGACGAAACAAACATGTAATCGATTACACAAACATAAATATTTTTTTAATACAAAAAATTAAATTTCACAAAAATTTGCNNGATTAAATATTAAATATCTTTTTATTAATTAACTGTTTAGCTCTTTTTAAATAAAAAAACAATCGATTACAACAAAATTTATTATGATTTTAATAAGTTTCAAAATTGGGTTCTGCTTCCTAAAATTCATCAAAAAAAAATTAGACAAAAAAAGTACAAAAACACTAATCTAAATAAAAACTTACAAGATGTTTTTAAGCTGCTGATCTTAACCAAATAACAAAAACAAGATTTCATTTACAAAAAAGAAAAAGCCCTTAAACTAATTAAAGTTTAAGGGCTCAAAAAAGTGCCTTCTTAAAAAAGCTATCGCATTATGCGCTTTGCAATTGTATCGTTTTTTTACGACGTTGAATCAAAATAAAAGTAATTACCATTCCGATAACTGACATCCCTACACCTATTAAGTTTGGAGAAGCATAACTATATCCTGCGACCAAAGGCAAACCTCCCAAAAAGGCACCCAAAGCGTTTCCGATATTAAAACTTCCCTGTAAGGAAGCCGATGCAATCATTTCTGCATCTTTTGCTGTTTTAATCATCAACATTTGAATAGGCGCAATAACAGAGAATGAAATTGCTCCTGTTAAAAACGTTAGAATCAAAGAAACATATTGATTGAAAGAAAATAAATAAACCAAAATCAAATCTACTGACAACACAAATAAAAGTGCTAACGTTGTTGGTGCTGCTGAAAATTTATCTGCCAGTTTTCCTCCGGCAAAATTCCCAACGACCATACCAAGACCTGCTAAAACTAAAATGTACGAGACATCTTCCGGTGAAAATTTAGAGACATTAGTTAACAAAGGTGCAATGTAACTTATCCAGGCAAACAAGCCTCCAAAACCAATTGCGGTGATTCCTATAATTAACCACGCATCTATTTGCTGAAAAAACTTTAGTTGTGTTCTCATGTTTACATCTCCTGTTTTTTCCAGATTAGGCATCCATAAATATAAAAATAAGAGGGTAAGCGATCCGACAATTGCGATAAGCACAAAAGTATAACGCCATATAAAATGATGACCTATATAAGTACCAATAGGAACACCGATAAGATTTGCTAATGTTAATCCGGAAAACATAATGGCAATTGCCTGCGCTTCTTTACCTTTATCTGCCAATCGGCTTGCAACTACAGCTCCTACTCCAAAAAAGGCTCCGTGCGGTAAACCGGAAAGAAATCGGGACGCAAATAAAAAGTTATACGTTGGCGCTATGATCGACAAGGCATTAAATACGGTTAACATCAAAGCTAAAATTAAAAGCATTTTTTTTGGCGGAAAATTTCTTCCGATAATCACCAGCAAGGGAGCTCCAATTACCACTCCAAGTGCGTAAGCAGAAATCAAATATCCGGCTACCGGAATCGAGACTTTCATATTTGAGGCAATATCAGGTAAGAGACCCATCATAACAAATTCGGTAATACCAATAGTTAAACCTCCTAACGAGAGTGCAATAAGACTTTTTTTCATTTTATTATTTAAGAAAGGAATAGAATTTCTATGGCGCAAATTTAACACCGTTCTGTTTATAATAAATTGTACATTTGCGATATAAAATTGTAAATTTACGTTATGAAGAAATTAAATCAATTCGAAACACTTGTTATTGATGAATTTGAAGAAGATGAATTTCACCTTCCTCCACACTCTCATACGTACTATGAAATAATTTACATCAAGAAAGGAAACGGAGTACATCATATCAACAACAACCTTTTACCTTATAAACAAGGTGATCTGTTTGTAATTTCTCCGGAAGACGAACATTATTTTGATATTAAAAAAATGACCCGTTTTGTCTATATTAAGTTTACTGATAATTATTTTAATTCTAATAAAAGTCTTTTTTGTGATGACCTTCTTCTAAACACGCCTGAAGATTTCATGAGAGACAAATTACTTAAAGAAACGGTTTTAAAATTAGATGATCCCTGCAAAACCATTCTAAAAAACACCGTAGAAAACATTACAGCGTATAACTGCAAAACAGATGTTAGTACTTCGCCAATTGTCTTTTATCAGATTCTGTCGATTTTTGGTCTGATTAAGGAAACTATTCGCTGTATGAATCTAAAAATGAAATCGACTCATATTGATAACGAGCAAATTGCCTCTTACATTCATCAGAATATTTACCAGCCCAAATTAGTACAGATTAAAACCATTTCGAATCACTTTAATATAGCAGAAACTTATTTTAGTGCTTATTTCAAAAGAACATTCGCCATTAGCTATCGCGAATACATTCATAATCTAAGGACAACTCTTATCGAAAAGCGAATTCACAACAATCAATTGCCGATTAAACAAATTGCGTATGAATTTGGTTTTACAGACGAAAGTCATTTGTCTAATTATTTTAAAAAGCGAAAAAACATGAAGCCAACGGATTTTAAAAAAACATAATATCTGAAATCGCAAAAGTATCACCTCAAATAAAATCTTTAAATTTACACCACTGGAATTTTATCAAAATTTCAGTATTCTATCAATCAACTTCGAGAAAATTTACTTTCTCTTTAAAAAAACATATCACATGAAAAATCTACTTTCGACTATAGCAGCCGTATTCTTATTGTTTACTGCAAATAATCTTCAGGCAGGCACAACTGCAGCCGCTTCTTCATTGCAACCTGTATATGATGCTTACTTTACAGTAAAAGATGCTTTGATAAAAAGTGATGCCAAATTAACTTCGGCGAAAGCCAAAGATTTACTAACGGCTATTACAGCTGTTAAAATGGACAAGCTTAAAAAAGACGAACATACTATCTGGATGAAGGTTGTAAAAAAACTAACTGCCGACACTAAAAGTATCGTAGCTGCTACTGATCTAAAAAAACAACGCGAAAATTTTAAAGCGGTAACGAAAAGTACTTATGATTTAATTAAAATTTCGAAGTCAGAACAGGTTGTGTACAAACAATACTGTCCAATGGCAGATGCTGATTGGTTAAGTAAAGAAAAAGCGGTTAAAAATCCTTATTATGGTTCATCGATGTTAACCTGCGGAAATGTTGTAGAAACGATCAAATAACATGAAATTCTACATCAAAAATATGGTGTGCGGCCGCTGCATCATGGTGGTTAAATCTGAATTCGAAAAACTCGGACTTGAGACCGTTTCTGTAACGTTAGGCGAAGCCGAACTGGAAAACGACATTACACAACACCAAAAAGAGGTTTTACTTCATACCCTTCAAGAATTAGGATTTGATTTTATTGATGATAAAAAAAGTAAAACCATCGAGAAGGTCAAAAATCTGATCGTCGATTTGGTACACCATAAAAATAACGAACTCAATATAAATCTTTCTGATTATTTGATCGAAAACCTCCATCAGGATTACAGCACGCTGAGTAATTTGTTTTCTGAAATTGAAAACACCACTATCGAGAAGTACTTTATCAGTCAAAAAATAGAAAAAGTTAAGGAGCTTCTTATCTATGATGAACATTCGCTAAGCGAAATTGCAGATATTCTCAATTACAGCAATGTAGCGCATCTGAGCAATCAGTTCAAGAAGATCACAGGCTTTACTCCTACTCATTTTAAAAAAATGGAAGATAAAAATCGTATTCAGATTGAGAATTTGTAAAAAGTCAATTTCTCGCTAAGTCGCAAAGCCGCAAAGTTTTTTTCTAAGTTAATACTTGGACGTCCAGTTTGCGACTTTGCGAGATTATTTTAAAGAGAAAACCTTTCCGCTCTTTACGATTAAATAATTTTACAAATCATTCTCAAAATTATACAAACCGAAGTAAACCTTAGTTCGGAACTTTGCATTGTTAGACCACAAAATAAAAACAATGACTCATCATTATATAATTTCCGGAATGTCATGCGATGGCTGTCGGAAAAAAGTTGAAAAAACACTGAACACAGTTGAAGGGATTCAGGCTGAGGTAACGTTAAATCCTCCATTGGCAACGATAACAATGGGAGAACATGTTGCTACAGAGAAATTTCAAGATGTATTGACGGAAGTCGGTAAGTATACCATTGAAATGACTTCTTCTTCTAATGCTTTAGAAACTCCTGTAAAATCATGCTGTTCAAGCCAGAATAAAAATTCTCATGTAGAACACCAGCATGCTAATAAAACTACTAAATCAATTGATGCTAATACAACTGGCGTATATTATTGCCCCATGCATTGTGAAGGTGATAAAACCTATACTAAATTTGGAGATTGCCCAGTTTGTGGTATGGATTTAGTTCCTGCACAAACTTCGAACTCACAGGAAAACAAAGTATACACCGATTTATTGAAAAAAATGCTGATTGCGGTTGTGTTTACACTTCCCATCTTTATCATTTCAATGTCAGAGATGATCCCTAACAATCCGCTTTATAATTTAATGTCTGTTGAAAAATGGAATTGGGTTCAGCTTCTATTTTCCATTCCGGTTCTTTTTTATGCAGGAGCAATGTTTTTTATTCGTGCGTACAAATCAATCGTAACATGGAATTTAAACATGTTTACCCTTATCGGAATCGGAACGGGTGTTGCTTTTATCTTTAGTATTGCAGGTATGTTCTTTCCGGATATTTTTCCAGCTGAATTCAAATCGCATCACGGAACCATTCATCTTTATTTTGAGGCTGCGACAGTTATTATAACCTTAGTGCTTTTGGGGCAATTATTAGAAGCCAAAGCACACGAACAAACCAGCGGCGCTATAAAAGAACTCATGAAGTTATCACCCACCGAAGCAACTTTAATTAATAACGGAACTGATATTACAATTGCTATCGATAAAATTCAAAAAGGCGATTTACTTCGTGTAAAACCTGGAGATAAAATTCCCGTTGACGGAAAAATTACAACAGGAGAAAGCAGTATCGATGAAGCTATGATTACCGGAGAACCAATTCCGGTTGATAAAAAAACAGGAGATACGGTTATAGCGGGAACTATAAACGGAACCAAATCGTTTGTTATGATTGCTCAAAAAGTGGGCTCAGAAACTTTACTTTCACAAATCATACAAATGGTGAACGATGCCAGCCGCTCGAGAGCTCCAATTCAGAAATTAGCTGATCGTGTAGCCAAATATTTTGTGCCAACTGTTGTTGCCATTTCGCTTATCACCTTTTTTGCCTGGGCAAAATTTGGTCCTGAACCTGCTTATATTTATGGTTTAATCAATGCTATTGCGGTACTTATTATTGCTTGTCCGTGTGCTTTAGGACTGGCTACTCCCATGTCTGTAATGGTTGGCGTTGGCAAAGGTGCGCAATACGGAATTTTGATAAAAAATGCTGAGGCACTCGAAAACCTCAACAAAATAGATGTTTTAATTACAGACAAAACCGGAACGATTACAGAAGGAAAACCATCTGTAGAAAAAGTGTACACCGAACAAAACGATGTTATGAACATTTCAGAAGAAATGCTTATTCAAAGTATCGCTTCTCTAAATCAGCATAGCGAACATCCTTTAGCTAAAGCTATTCTTAATTTTGCCAAACTTAAAAATATAAGTATCGCTGCCGTTTCAGACTTTCAGTCTATCACCGGAAAAGGAATTACAGGTTCTATAAAAGACTCTAAAGTAGCTTTAGGAAATAAAAAATTAATGCTCGATGTTGGTGCTACGATTTCTGCGGATATTGAAAACAAAATTCTTGACGAACAAAATCAAGGCAAAACAGTTTCTTACATCGCTGTAAATAATATCGTATTGGGTTACGTAACTATTACCGATGCCATAAAAGAAAACAGCATAAAAGCAATCAAAAACTTAATCGACGAAGGTGTTGAGGTGATTATGCTGACGGGAGATAATAAAAATACTGCCAAAGCGGTTGCTGATCAATTGCATTTGAGTTCGTTTAAAGCCGATTGTCTTCCTGAGGATAAACTAAAAGAGATTCAACGTTTGCAAGCCGAAGGTAAAATTGTTGCTATGGCAGGTGACGGAATCAACGATGCTCCTGCTCTAGCACAGGCAAATATTGGTATTGCCATGGGAACCGGAACGGATGTTGCCATAGAAAGTGCTAAGATAACGCTCGTAAAAGGAGATCTCAATGGTATTGTAAAAGCTAAAAAACTAAGCCATGCTGTTATGAAAAACATCAGACAGAATTTGTTTTTTGCTTTTATTTATAACATTCTGGGTATTCCTATTGCAGCAGGGATTTTATATCCAGTGTTTGGAATTTTGCTTTCGCCGATGTTAGCTGCTTTGGCAATGAGTTTGAGTTCGGTTTCTGTAATTGTAAATGCTTTACGCTTGCGAAGTCTTAAGCTTTAAAGAAATAATATGGAATCAAAATACATCTAATTATTTTACTTTTTGATATTGAAAAATTTCAATTGCAAAATAGGTTAAAATTGTATATTTGAAATAGACATTTATTCTTATTTAAAGTATTCAAACAAAAACAATTATGACATTAGAAGATTTCAAACAGAATTTTAATAATCAAATTACAGACGAACTGGCTTTATTTTTTGAAATTAATGATGAACTCGGATTCGAAAATTATTCTCAGGGTTTCGGGTTATATGAAGATGATAAATCAGGCATTTCAACCTGGTCTGAGGATGAAGCTTTTTTAGACCAATTAATGCCTTTCGCTCAGGCAAATGGCTCCGGTTCTATGTATGTACTGTGGAATAATGAATCAGGCAAATCCCTGAATGAATTACCTGTAGTTGTTTTTGGTGATGAAGGCGGGCAACATGTTATAGCAAAAAACATTTTTGAATTCATGCAACTGCTAACATTTGATACTGAAATTAGTGTTGATCATGAAGAAGCCTATTTTTATAAAGATGAAGAAGATTATGAGGAAAGCGAAAATCTACAGGAATATATTGATTGGCTAAAAGAAAATTTTAATCTTGATCCGATACAAGAAACAGAATCTATTATAAAAAATGCTCAGGAAAAATACAAAGCAGCGTTTGATCAATGGGTTGCTCACTTTTGTCCAGAAGCTTATAACTAAAAAACATTAACTTTTCCTGAGAATTTTCTTTGAGAAATGTTATTATATTTGGGTAACCAAACACATATCTTTAACAAAAAAACATAAAAAAAAATGAAAAAAGTATTTACCGTTTTAGCAATCGCTCTTTTTACAATTGGTCTTCAGGCACAAGACACTAAACCTGCTAAAAAAGAAAAAGCAAAAAAAGAATGCTGTGCTAAAAAAACAGCGAAAGAGAAAAAAGCATGTTGCGTTAAAAAATAATTGCAATAAAAAATACAAAAGGCCTCAACTATTTGAGGCCTTTTTTATGGGTATTTTTTCGCCACGAATTTCACGAATTATTTTTTTGAGTGAATTTAAAATTCGTGTCAATTCGTGAAATTCGTGTCAAAAAAACTATTTAATTCTAACACTCCATTCAAAATCCATTTCAGAAACCTGAACGCCTTTTTCGTCTGTTCCTATAGATTTCATCCAGAAGGTTTGTCCCTCGCCTGTTGCAATTGTTTTTTGAATTGCTTCCGCTATTAGGTGTCCGTCGTTGCAGACAAATGTTATTCTGCCTGTTGCTTTCTTGGTAAAGTTTCCTTTATTATTGGCTACTAACATCGAAATCTTTTTTCCGCTTTCTTTGATTTGAGAAATTACTAATGCGCCTGTTGTTAATTCTGCTGCCATTGCCTGAACTGCAAAATACATAGAGTTAAACGGATTTTGATTGATCCAGCGGTGCTTTACACTTACGATACAAGAATCTTTGTCGATCGCTTTTACACGTACGCCGCAAATGTATGCAGATGGTAATTTGAATAATACAAATTGATTGAGTTTAGATACTGAAACTGCCATGTGGTTATTTTTTTATGTAAAAATACAAAAAAACTATGCGCGCACAATAAATTGGTCTTACTTTCAAAGAACACTAATAAAATCAATACTTAACGATGATTTTCAGTTCATTATAAGGATATTTGCATTTCTTTATTTGTTAAATTTATGTTAATATTAGGTACTATGCAAAACAAGATACTGTCTTTTAGATATATATTTGCATAAGAAATTACTATATACTTTTAATCATGGATCAATCAACACCACTCATCATGGAAACTACATCAGAAAGAAACACCGCAACGTTCACACACTTAAGCACTTTAACGCAATATTTTATTCCGTTTGGAAATTATATTTTCCCGATTTTAATCTGGACAAGCTACAAAGACAAGTCTGAATTTGTAAATCATCACGGAAAACAAACGCTAAATTTTCAGTTGAGCTTATTGCTTTATACTTTGATTCTGGCTTTGATTGCAATTCCTATTTTCATAACTGTATTTCTTCGAAACATTCCGATGGAAGCCTTTTGGAATGATGAAGAAATGCTTATTAAAAATTTTGATTTTCAGGGAAACATTGGCTTATTAAGCATTGGTGCAACAGCTGTAGTACTTTTTGGAGTTTTAAAATTTGTTGAATTCTTTTTAGTGATTTACGCATCAATAAAAACATCAAACGGAGAATTATATAAATACCCGCTGACAATTCCTTTTATCAGGTAATAGGCAAAAGTTAAAAGTTATAGATTACCAAGGATTCCTAGCCCTGATAGCAGCGAAAATCCTTTTGTGTCCGCCGCGGCGGACACAAAAGATTGAAGCGAATAGCAGGAAAGAGCTCCTAAAAAAATCAATCATCAATCATCATCATCAATCAAAAAACGAATTGTTCAATCAAAAAAAAACAAAATGAAATTATGAACATTGAAAACACAAAAGCACAGATGCGCAAAGGTGTTCTTGAGTTTTGCATCCTATCGGTTTTAAAAGAAAAAGATGCATACACATCAGAAATATTAGACACTTTAAAAAACGCCAAATTACTAGTTGTTGAAGGAACGGTTTATCCGCTTTTAACAAGACTAAAAAACGACGGTTTGCTTAATTATCGCTGGGAAGAATCGACTTCAGGACCACCACGAAAATATTATGGGCTAACGGAAATAGGACAAACATTTTTAAACGAACTAAACGGTACCTGGACAGAATTGTCTGATGCTGTAAAACTAATCACCAATCAAAAACAATAAGTCATGAACAAAACAGTAAATATTAACTTAGGAGGCATGTTTTTTCACATTGATGAAGATGCATACTTAAAATTGACGCGCTACTTTGACGCTATAAAACGATCACTAAATAACTCGTCTGGTCAGGATGAAATTATTAAAGATATTGAAATGCGTGTTTCTGAATTATTGACAGAAAAACAAATTAGCGACAAACATGTTGTGGGCGTGAAAGATGTTGATGAGGTGATTGCAGTTATGGGACAACCGGAAGACTACATTATTGAGGATGACGAAAAACCAAACCAATCGTTTGATAACGGAACCAGAAAACACAAAAAATTATACCGCGATAAAGAAAAAGGTATGATTGGTGGTGTAGCAACCGGTTTAGGACACTATTTTGGAATTGATGCGGTATGGATCAAAATCATTTTCTTAATATTTGTTTTTGCAGGTTTTGGAACCGGAATATTGGCTTATTTTGTTCTTTGGGTGGTAACTCCGGAAGCAATTACAACTTCTGAAAAACTTGAAATGACGGGAGAGCCAGTAACTATTTCAAATATTGAAAAAAAGGTACGCGAAGAAATCGAATCACTTTCTGACCGATTTAAAAATGCAGATTATGATGCAATGGGAAATCAGGTAAAGTCGGGAGCTGGGAGAATAAGTAGTTCGTTTGGAGACTTTATCATGACTATTTTTAAAATCTTCGCTAAATTTTTAGGTGTTATTTTAATCATGTCTGGTATTACGGTTTTAATCATGTTATTGATTGGCGTTTTTACAATTGGAACTAATGTTTTTGTTGATTTTCCTTGGCAAAACTTTATTGAAGCAGGAAACTTTACCGAATATCCGTTATGGTCATTTGGTTTACTAATGCTTTTTGCGGTTGGAATTCCGTTTTTCTTCTTGACGCTTTTAGGTTTTAAATTATTATCACCAAACCTTAAATCAATAGGAAATATTACAAAATATACATTGTTGGCTATTTGGATTATTGCAGTTGCTATCTCAATAAGCATTGGTATCAAACAGGCAACCGAAGTTTCTTATGATAACAAAACTGTTGAAAAAAAGACTATCGCTATTACAGCAAAAGATACGCTTTTCGTAAAATTCAGATACAATGACTATTATGCTAAAGATTTAAATCACCACAGAGATTTTCAATTTGTGCAGGATTCAGCAAACAATGAGGTAATTTATTCTACAGATGTACGTTTACATGTTTTGCATACAGATGAAAAAACGCCTTACTTACAAATAGAAAAGAGTGCAAGAGGAAATTCGTTTATCACCGCTAGAAAAAGAGCTGAAAAAATTGATTACAAAGTACAGATAGAAGGAAATCATTTAATTTTGGATAATTATTTCATTACTGATGTAAAAAACAAATTCAGAGGTCAGGAAGTTGACATATATTTGTACTTGCCGGAAGGACAACTTTTTAAACCAGATGCTTCTCTTCAAGATTATGATGACTCTGAAAATGATTTTTTTAATTTACACTTTACCGGAAACTATAGCTATATAGTAAAAAATTCAAAAATCATTTGCCTTGACTGTCCTGCTGATGAAGATGACAATAATGATGATGATGAAATAAACAATGAAGAAGTAAATGATATTGACAACGATACTGTAAAAGAAGTATCGATTAAAATAAATGGAAAAGAAGTTTTAAACGGCACAAAAACCAAAGGAAAGCTAACCACTGATAAAAACGGAGTTATAATCAAAATTAACTAAGGCCATGATAAAAATAATCATTCATATTACGAAATTCATTATTGCGACAATTACCGCATTATTGTTTGCTTCATGTAACTTAAACATGAATACTGTAGAAGGTAGTGGAAATGTAACTACTGAGAAAAGGATTGTTCAGGGCGATTTTAAAAACATCGACGTTAGCAACGCTATAGAATTAGTTATTGAACAAGCGGATGTAACTGAAATTGTTGTCGAAGCAGATGACAATTTACAAAATGAGATTGTTACAAAAGTAGAACACGGAACTTTAGTGATTAAATGTAAATTTAATTCCTTTAGAAATGTTACCATGAAAAGAGTAACGGTAAAGATGCCTGTTATTGAAAACCTTGATGCTTCAAGTGCAGCTTCTATACAAAGCAAAAATGTATTGCAAGGTGAAAACATTGATTTAGAAACATCCAGTGCAGCAACGATGGACCTGAACATTGAATCTGATAATATTTCTTGTAAATCAAGCAGTGGAAGCTCTATTACCATCCAGGGAAAAGCTTTAAAAATTAAAACAAAAGCATCCAGCGGTTCAAGCATCGATGCCGGAAAGTTATTAGCAAACGATGTTGAGGCTGATGCTTCGAGTGGTGCAACTCTGGATGTACACCCTATTTTAAGCTTAAAAGCAGGAGCTTCGAGCGGAGCAAACATCAATTATCTATCGACTCCTAAAACTATCGAAAAAACTTCCAGCTCAGGAGGAAGTGTAAATCAGGGATAATATACTGACAATGTATGTTAAAAATAAAAGAAATCATTCATCACAAGTGGATGATTTTTTATATTTGTTGAAATCAAATTTAGAATTAATGAAAAAAAGCACAACCTTAATCCTATTATTACTAGTTACGACATTAACATTTGCTCAAAAAAGAGAAAAAATAAAAGGATCTAAAATCGTTACTACTTCAATAAAAGAAGTGGGCGATTTTGACGGCATTGAAGTCGATGATAATTTAGATGTGTATTTGGAACGCGGAGAAAAAAACGAAATCAAAATTGAAGCCGACGATAATTTACATGAAATTATCGGAATGGATTTAAGAGAAAAAGTGCTGCGTTTATATACGTCAAAAGAAACTAATATTTTTAAAAAATTAGTGGTTCGCGTTACGTATACCCCTTCACTAAATAAAGTTATTGCCAAAAACGAGGCCAAAGTGTATGCCATACAAGAGCTTCAGTTAGATGACATTACCTTTCATAGCTTTGATTTCGCGAAATTGTATCTTAATGTAAATGCTAAGAAATTTAGTTTGTTTGCTGACGACAAATCCAGGATAGAATTGAACTTGAAAGCTGATGATGGAAGTTTTCAATTGAGTAAATATGCCGCTATTAAAACACTGGTTTCTGCTACTAAATTTAAATGCGATCAATATCAAAAATCAGCTGCCACTATAGAAGGAATTGCTGAAAAAGCAACTATTCGATTAGATAATAATGCTGTTTTTAACGGAACACGATTTACTCTGAAAGAGACTAACCTTGTTACAGAAGGTTCTGCTGTTGCAACTGTTTTAGGTCAAACAACAATTGCAATTGCTGCCAGCGACAAATCGGAAGTTTCATTATTTGGTGATCCAAAAATCGAACTTACCCGTTTTACGGACGAAGCCAAATTGATTAAGAAACCAGGTGCTATCAAATTAAAATCAGAGTTAGAAAAAGAAAAGAAGGAAAAAGAAAAGAATAAAGACGAGAAACCAAAAGAAGATAAAAAAGAATAAACTTTTGAAAAAAATCTTTATTCCTTTTTTAGGTTACGCTCTTTAATTCACACTTATAAAACAAAAAGTCCCATTTTACAATGGGACTTTTCTATATAAAATAACGACTTCTATTCTAAAACAAAAGCCGATTTGGATATTTATTCTTTAGCAGCTAAATAACGCTCTGCATCAAGAGCAGCCATACATCCTGTTCCGGCAGCTGTAATCGCTTGACGGTAAACATGGTCTGCAGCATCTCCGGCAACAAAAACACCTTCTACATTTGTTTTAGATGTTCCCGGTGTATTTACGATATAACCTGTTTCATCAAGTGTAATGTAATCTGCAAAAATATCTGTGTTTGGTTTATGACCGATTGCTACGAAAAATCCTGTTGCAGGAATTTCAATAACTTCATTTGTAGTTTTGTTTAATGCTTTGATAGCGTGTACAACATTGTCATCTCCTAACACTTCTAGAGTATCGTGATTCATTAAGATTTCGATGTTTTCTGTTTTTCTAACACGCTCTTCCATAATTTTAGAAGCTCTGAACTTTTCGCTTCTTACTAACATGGTTACTTTTTTGCAAAGTTTAGATAAATAATGTGCTTCTTCGCAAGCAGAATCTCCTGCCCCAACGATTACAACTTCCTGATTACGGTAGAAAAATCCGTCGCAAACGGCACATGCAGAAACGCCACCACCCATTTGAAGATAATGCTGCTCTGATGGTAATCCTAGATATTTAGCAGAAGCTCCTGTAGAAATAATAACAGTTTCGCAATGTAATTCGATACTATCATTAATCCACACTTTGTGAATACCTCCTGAAAAATCAACTTTAGTTGCCCAGCCATCACGAATATCTGCTCCAAAACGTTTTGCCTGATCTTGCAGCTGAATCATCATTTCCGGTCCCGTAACTCCATCAACATAACCCGGGAAGTTTTCTACTTCATTAGTTGTAGTCAACTGACCACCCGGTTGCATTCCCTGATATAATATTGGATTCATATTTGCTCTGGCAGCATAGATTGCAGCAGTATAACCTGCAGGACCAGAACCAATAATAAGACATTTAATTTTTTCGATTGTATCTGACATAATATATTAACATTAATAATTGATGGTGCAAAAATAAGACTTTATTGTATTATAAAGGAATGACAATAATCAGTTTTTATTATTCTGAAATAGAGGAATTAAGAAAGACCCTAAAATAAAAAAATCCTTTCTGCAGAACAGAAAGGATTTTCGTCGGGGTGGCAGGATTCGAACCTGCGGCCTCCTGCTCCCAAAGCAGGCGCGATAACCGGGCTACGCTACACCCCGTAAGCGGGTGCAAAGATAGAATTATTTTTTGCTTATCCAAAACAATTTAGAAAATTAAATTATTTTTTTATTCTTTGCCTTTTCAGAGGGTGTAAAACGCTTTTTGGTATACATTTTAATACCCAACTTTCATTTCTGGAAGATTTCTCCCTTTTTCAAAAATAAAAACCGGCTTATTTCATCACTATTCTATTACATCTTTAAAATAAAGTTCCTTGAAACACGCTCAGAACAACGGCTAACCAAGTATTATCAAATGTTAACAAAATAGATTTTCAAAAACCATAAATAATTGTATTTTTACGGTTCAAAATTCAGAAAATAAATGGGCAAAATCATTGCGATTGCTAATCAAAAAGGAGGCGTTGGAAAGACTACTACATCTGTAAATCTTGCAGCCTCATTGGGTGTTTTAGAAAAAAAAGTGTTGCTGATCGATGCTGATCCTCAAGCAAATGCTACGTCAGGGCTTGGAATTGACGTAGAATCTGTTGAAATTGGTACTTATCAGATACTTGAACACAGTCACACACCGAAAGAAACTGTTATTAAATGTTCAGCTCCAAATGTTGATGTGATACCTGCTCACATTGACCTTGTTGCCATCGAAATCGAATTGGTTGATAAAGAAAACAGAGAATACATGCTTAAAAAAGCATTAGAAAGTGTTAAAGACGAATATGATTTTATCATTATCGACTGCGCACCTTCTCTGGGATTACTAACTTTGAATGCTTTGACTGCTGCTGATTCTGTTGTTATTCCAATTCAGTGTGAATATTTTGCACTTGAGGGATTAGGAAAGTTATTGAACACTATTAAAAGTATTCAAAAAATTCACAACCCGGATCTTGATATCGAAGGATTGTTACTAACTATGTACGATTCAAGATTACGTTTATCAAATCAGGTTGTAGAAGAAGTTCAAAAACATTTTAACGATATGGTTTTTGATACCGTAATTCAACGAAATGTAAAATTAAGCGAAGCTCCAAGTTTTGGTGAAAGCATCATTAATTATGACGCTACAAGCAAAGGTGCGGTTAACTATATTAACTTAGCACAGGAAATTATAAAGAAAAACAGTAAATAGTTTTTATGACAAAAGCAATTAAAAAACAAGCCTTAGGAAGAGGATTATCAGCATTATTAAAAGATCCGGAAAACGACATTACCTCAGTAGAAGACAAAAATGCTGACAAGGTTGTTGGAAATATTATTGAGCTTGAAATAAGTGCTATCGAAATAAATCCGTTTCAGCCTAGAAGCAATTTTAATGAAGAATCATTACGTGAGTTAGCTACTTCTATTAAAGAACTTGGCGTGATTCAACCTATTACTGTTCGAAAATTAGACTTCAATAAATACCAGTTAATTTCCGGAGAGCGCCGTTTGCGTGCTTCGACTTTAGTTGGATTAACACATGTACCGGCTTACATTCGTATCGCGAATGATAACGAATCGCTGGTTATGGCTTTGGTTGAAAACATCCAGCGTCATGACTTAGACCCAATCGAAATTGCACTTTCGTACCAGCGTTTAATTGATGAAATTCAGTTAACACAGGAACAAATGAGTGAGCGTGTGGGAAAAAAACGTTCTACAATTGCCAATTACCTGCGTCTTTTAAAACTGGATCCGATTATTCAAACCGGTATTCGTGATGGTTTTATCAGTATGGGACACGGTAGAGCAATCATCAATATTGAAGATTTAGATGTTCAGACTGATATCTATCAAAAAATAGTAAGCCAGAATTTATCTGTTCGTGAAACGGAAACATTAGTAAAAAATTATCACGAAGGTTTACAGCCAAAAGCAGAAGGAAAAGCAAAAACACCATCATCATTTGAGGTTGAAGAAGTTAAAAAAAGCACATTCAACGAATATTTTGGTGCGAAAGTTGATATAAAAGTTGGTGGTAACGGAAAAGGAAAAATCACAATTCCGTTTAGTTCTGAAGCCGACTTTAATCGAATTATAAAATTAATTAATGGATAGTGAGTAAAATAGTCCCCATAAGTCTATTGTTCTTTCTCGCAGGAACCGTTTCTCTTTTTGCTCAGGTAAAAAAAGACACGGTTTTGGTCGTAAAAGACACTATTGCATTACAGGAAATTGATCCTCTTACTCCCGCAAAAGCAGCCTTTTACTCTGCAATTGTCCCCGGATTAGGTCAGGCATACAATAAAAAGTACTGGAAAATTCCATTGGTTTATGGCGCAATTGGTACCAGTTTATACTTTTATATTGACAATAATAAAAAATACCACAACTATCGGGACGCTTACAAACGAAGACTTGAAGGCTATAGTGACGACAACTATCAGTTTCTGGACGACAGCAGACTTATTGCCGGACAGAAATTCTACCAAAGAAACAGGGATTTATCTGTTTTATTTGTAGTTGGCTTTTATGTTTTAAACATTATTGATGCCAATGTAGATGCTGCATTAATACAATTCAACGTAAATGAAAGACTTTCACTTCGTCCTGAAATTTACCCCAACGATGTAACTTTTAGACCAAACGTTGGACTAACTTTTAATTACTCTTTTAACTAGATCACTGATCTTTTTAAATTCAATAAAATACACACAAATGAAAATTGCGCTTTTAGGATATGGAAAAATGGGTAAAGTAATTGAAAGAATTGCTTTAGAAAGAGGCCATGAAATTGTTTTGAAAAAAGATGAATTTAATACGTATGACGGTTTAGCAACTGCTGACGTAGCTATTGACTTTAGTGTTCCAACAGCTGCAGTTTCTAATATTTCGAGTTGCTTTAACAATAATGTTCCTGTAGTATCTGGCACAACAGGATGGTTAGAACATTTTGACGAAATGATTGCGCTTTGTAATGAAAAACAAGGAGGTTTCATCTCTAGTTCTAATTTTAGTTTAGGTGTAAATATTTTCTTTGAAGTAAATGAATATCTGGCTAAAATAATGTCACAACTTGATTCGTATAAAGTGTCAATGGAAGAAATTCACCATACTCAAAAATTAGATGCCCCAAGTGGTACTGCCATTTCATTAGCAAAAGGCGTTATCGAAAACAGCAATTACACCAATTGGACTTTAGACCAGGCTAGTGACAAAGAAATTCATATTGAAGCAAAGAGAATTGGCGATGTTCCCGGTACTCACACTGTTGCTTACGATTCTGTTGTAGACAGCATCGAAATAAAACATACAGCACACAATCGTGAAGGTTTTGCTTTAGGAGCTGTAATTGCTGCTGAATGGCTTGCCGGTAAAAAAGGAATTTACAGCATGAAAGATGTTTTAAACTTAAAATAAATTAAACCTTTGGGCTCTGAAAATTATTTTTTGACAGCCTTAATTTTAAACAATATATTATGACACTATATCTCTGGTTTGTTTTTTTCTTAGCAGTTCAAATCATTCATTTTCTGGGAACCTGGAAATTGTATCAGGCTGCCGGAAGAAAAAGTTGGGAAGCTGCAATTCCTGTATATAATTCGATTATTTTAATGAAAATCATTAGCCGACCAACGTGGTGGACGCTTTTGCTTTTTATTCCGGTAATCAATCTTATTATGTTTCCGGTTGTTTGGGTAGAAACTTTAAAAACATTTGGTAAAAAATCAACTTTAGACACTTTATTGGGAATTTTTACACTTGGATTCTACATTTATTATGTAAACTATACTCAAAAATTAGAATACCAGGCTGAAAGAAAATTAACTTCAGAAAACAAAGCTGCTGATACTGTAAGCTCATTACTTTTTGCTGTAATTGTAGCAACATTGGTACATACTTATTTAGTACAGCCTTATACAATTCCAACTGCTTCGTTAGAAAAATCATTATTAATTGGTGACTTTCTATTTGTAAGCAAGGTAAATTACGGTCCAAGAGTACCTATGACTACTGTCGCAATGCCAATGGTACACGATACGATTCCATTTCTTAAAAGAAAATCATACTTAAGCTGGCCACAATTACCTTATTTCAGACTTCCTGCAATACAAAAAATCAAACGATCTGATATTGTTGTTTTTAACTGGCCTGTGGATACGGTACATTACTTCTACGAACCGAAAGGACGTCCGGGTGTTATCAAACCTATTGATAAAAAATCAAATTACGTAAAAAGATGTGTTGGTATTCCTGGAGACAGCTTATCAATTGTCGATGGTTTTGTATTCATTAACGGAAAAAAACTAATTTTACCTGAAAGAGCGAAACCTCAGTATTCGTACTCTGTAGCTTTAGATGGAAAAACACCTATCGATTTTGAATCTATTGTAAAAGAATTAGACATTACAGATGGTGCAGGTTTTAAAAGTGAAAAAAGAGATACTTTAATTTTTAGAGCTTTAACAGAAGCAAGTGCTGAGCGTCTGAAAAACACACCTGGAATTACTGCTGTAAAAAGAGAAATTGACAGAGGAAATGACAATGCTATTTTCCCTCATATCAATAAATGGAGCCAAGACAACATGGGACCTATTTACATTCCGGAAGCTGGAAAAACAGTTGCCTTAACGAATGAATCTATACCTTTTTACAAAGAAATCATTACGAATTACGAAGGAAACACACTTCAATTAGACGGTGCTCATTTCTTAATAAACGGAAAACCAGCTACGACATATACCTTTAAACAGAACTATTACTGGATGATGGGAGACAACCGTCACAATTCTGAAGATAGTAGATATTGGGGATATGTTCCTGAAAATCACATTGTAGGTAAGCCAGTTTTTATCTGGATGAGCTGGGACAGTAACGGAAAAGGTATCAATAAAATTCGTTGGAACAGAGTTTTCACAACCGTTGATGGCGAAGGACAACCGCAATCTTACTTCAAATATTTCTTAATTGTTCTTGCAGCTTATTTTGTTGGAGAATATTTCTGGAGAAAAAGAAAAGAAAACAAAGCATAAAAAAACGTTTATTCGTTAAGCATAAAAAAGTTATTTTTGTTTCAGGTTTCAAGTTTCAGGTTTTATACGAACCTGAAACTTGAAACCTGAAACTTTTAAACCAATAATTACAATGAACTCTCTATTACTTCCTACCTATTTTCCGTCAATAAGCCACTTTGCTGTTATGGTACAGTCAGAAAATATTATTTTAGAAATGGAAGACAACTTTCAGAAGCAAACCAATAGAAACAGAACTTATATTTATAGTCCAAATGGTATTCAGTTATTGAATATCCCTGTTAAGCATTCAAAAACACTACATCAAAAAACAAAAGATGTTTTAATAGAGAATGATTTCGACTGGCAGAAACAACATTTTAAATCACTGGAAGCTGCTTACAGAAGTTCTCCTTTCTTTGAATTTTTTGAAGATGATCTTATTCCTGTTTTTGAAAAAAAACATACTTTTTTGATGGATCTGAATCTTGAAGTTTTTGACGTTGTAAAAAAATGTCTGCGTTTGAAATTAGAATTTGAATCCACTACTGAATATTTTCACGAGGCTACGAATTGTACAGACTTTAGATATTTAGCAAATGGAAAAAAAGACCCTAACAGCTTCGAAAAACACCCACAGGTATTTGATGATAAACATGGATTTATAAACAATTTAAGCGTACTGGATTTGCTTTTTAACGAAGGTAAATTTGCAATAGATTATTTAAAATCGCAAACGCTTCTTATTCCATAGATAGCCTTGCCATGATTGGATAGTGATCTGAGTTTTCAAAATCAGAAAAACTTTCAAACTGTTTCACTTTCATTTTACTGTCTGAAAAGATATAATCTATTCTTGCCGGATAGTAGCGGAACTTATAAGTTGCTCCAAAACCCTCTCCTGCTTCTTCAAAGGCATCTTTAAGCTTTCCTTTTATGTTTCTGTACACATAAGAGAAGGAACTGTTATTCATGTCTCCACAGATAATAATAGGATACTTACACTCTTTTATGTTTTCTTTAAAAATACTCGCCTGTTCTTGCTGTTGTCTAAACCCTTTACTTATTCTACTGTAAATAAGCTGCGATTTACGCTGGTTTACATTGTCAATATCATCTGATATCTTGTCGACATCCGGCGAAATCTTAATCGACTGCAAGTGCATGTTATAAACGCGAATAATATCTTTACCACGTTTTATATCGGCATACACAACGTTGTTATCAGAATTAGGAAAAACGATATTCCCCTGATCGATTATTGGAAACTTAGAAAAGATAGCCTGACCCGTTTTAATTTTTTTTCCTTCAATAAAAATATAACGATGTGGATAAACTTTAAGATCAATATGAGCAGAGTTTGAATATTCCTGAATACAAAGAATATCCGGATCTTGCTCGTCTATAAATTTCTTTATGTTAGACGGAATATCATCACGATCCAGCCATTTAAAAACATTAAACAAACGCACGTTATAGCTCATTACAGAAAAATCCTTTTCGTCTTTTACGTATTCTTTTGCAGAGAATTTATAAAACTTGCTGATAAAGGTAATTCCCGTTAGCAATACCAGTCCGGATAAAATAAGGCGTTTTTTAAACTGAATTGCCCAATAGATAAAGAAAAGTCCGTTTAGAACAAAAAATGCTGGCATAAACAAAGTTAGCACCGATAAAAGAGGAAAACTTTTAGGTGCTAGAAATGGTAAAACATAGACACTAAACGTTAACACGGTCAGGACTATATTCAAAAAGAACATTATTTTATTAAACCAAGACAGGTTTTGCATGTTTTATTTTATTACGAGGATTATTTTCCTGCTTTAAATAAAAATTCTTTCTCTTCTTTGGTTAAGCAATCGTAACCGGATTGGCTAATCTTATCCAAAATCTCATCAATTTGCTGTTGCGCTTTGTCTTTCGTAACAATTCTTGACACTGGCTTTTCTGTAGGTTTTTTGTAATTTTTATGTACTGTTTTAAATGGGGTCGAAGGTGATTTTCTGAACAGGTTGACAAAAAAGTCTATTGTTCTTGAAACAATGACACTTAAATCAGTTCCGTTTTGAAGCAATTTTACAAAAACAAAACCAAAAAAAGCACCAGCTAAGTGTGAAATATGCCCGCCTGTATTACCAAGGCTAATCTGCATTAAATCTAAAATTAAAATTACAGCTGTGATGTGCCATAATTTCACCACACCAATTAGCAATAAACGCACACTCATTAACGGCTGATACGTTGTCGTAGCTACTAAAATCGCCATAATTGCAGCGGAAGCGCCAACAATAGAAGACGAAAAATTCAGAAAATAGTAACTTAAAACAAACACAACTCCAGAAAAAATGGCACTTAGAATATACAATCCCAAGTATTGTTTTTCTGTAAAATACGTCATAAACAAAGTGCTTGAAAAATTTAATACCATCATGTTGAATAACAAATGAAAGAATCCATCATGAAAGAAAGCGTAGGTTAAAAACGTCCAGGGCTTATATAAAAAAACTCCCGGCTCTGATGATAATGCCAACCAGCTAGGAAAGTTAAACTGACCGATAGAATATTGGTAAAAAAACACCAGTGAAATCAGGAAACAGGCGATATTCCAATAAATAACGCGCATCGCAATTCCGCCTAACTTGTATTGTAATTTTAAATCATCAAGAATATTCATAAACTCTTTTTGGTATTTCTAATTTTACTTAAAGCTAAAAAATTAATTCCAACGATTATTATTAAACTGATTTTTTTTCCAGAACCACATCATTAAAAAACCAGCCACTGCGCCTCCAACATGTGCGAAGTGCGCTATTCCTGTTCCTCCATTTCCAAACAAAGAATTTCCTTTGAACCCTAAGAACAAGTCAATTGCCAAGATTCCAGGTACAAAATATTTCGCTTTAATTGGCACCGGAATAAACATCAAGGCTAACTCTGCATTAGGAAACATAAAAGCAAACGCAGTCAATAAACCATAAATAGCTCCCGAAGCTCCCACAACTGTCCCAATATAAGCTCCCGTAAAGCCTTCAAACTGCGATACAGAAAGAATTTGTTGCCATCTGATATCAATCTTACCTTCATTAAGAAGCTGTAAAATATCAGCTTTCTGATATCCATTCGCTATCAAAGTATTTATAGCATCCTGAAAGAAATAATAATTCACACCTGTATGCAATAAAATAGCACCTAGTCCACAAGAAATGTAAAAGAATAAAAATTTCTTACCACCCCAAAAATGCTCTAAAGCTGATCCAAAAGAAACCATTGCAAACATATTGAATGCAATATGCAAAATCCCACCATGCATAAACATGTGTGTAAGAGGCTGCCAAGGTTTGAAATTTGGATTTTCAGGAAAAAACATTGCAAGATAATCGTAAGAAACAGGAACCAATTGTGAACCAATAAAAAATATAATATTGATTATCAACAATTGTTTTACAACGGGTGTCATATTATTCATCATAAGGCAAATTTTTTATCTATGTCTTCCACACGCATCGTGATGAAAGTTGGTTTTTGAAAAGGTGAAATATTAGGATCTTTACAGGCAAACAAACCGTTTACCAAATTATCTTGTTCTTTTTCGGTTAAGTACGATCCTGTCTTAACCGCTAAACTTTTGGCCATCGATTTGGCTATAGTATCATTCTGACTGTAACTGTTGGCTGGAATTCCGTCTTGCAAATCACCCAGTAATTGTTCTATTACTAATGAAACTTCACTTTCGGTAATATTTACCGGAATACCTGAAATTACAATATGATCTGACTCAGCACCGTCGAACACAAAACCTGTTGTTTCGAGTGATGGCTTAAGCTCTTCTATTAATTCCATTTCTCCTGAAGAGTAAAACAGATTTAAAGGAAACAACAATTGCTGACTCGAAGCCTGATTTACGGTCATATTCAATAAAAATTGCTCGTATAATATACGTTGATGGGCACGTTGCTGATCAACAATGACCATTCCGGATTTTATTGGTGAAACAATATATTTTTTATGTATTTGATATGTTTTATGAATCGCCTGCTCTACATCTTCATCATTAAACAATGACGATGTCACTTCTTCGTTTTCGAAGTTAAAAGGCGAACTCTCAATACTTTCTGTTTCTAAACCAACATACAAACTTTCCCAACTTGTGGTTGGCTCTACTCTCTTATTATATCCCGAATAAGAATTTGATCCGGAACCGGAACCAGATCCTGAATTAGAACTGTAACCAGATCCTGAGCTTGATTTTGTATAATGCTGATTGGTTTTATCGTCTGTAAACGGATTAAATGTTCCATCTACTTGGATGGTTGGTGTTTCTGCTTCCATATCTTTATAGTGATATGGTGTATCCAGATTAGAATCACGATCAAAATCAAGAACCGGCGCCACATTAAATTGCCCTAAACTGTGTTTTATAGAAGCTCTTAAAATAGCATATAAAGCTTGTTCATCATCAAACTTAATTTCTGTTTTGGTAGGATGAATATTGATATCGATTGTATTCGGCGGCACTTGTAAATACAAGAAATAACTTGGCTGTGAACCGTCTTTTAAAAGTCCGTCGTAAGCTGCCATAACCGCATGATGCAAATACCCGCTTTTTATAAAACGATCGTTAACAAAGAAGAACTGCTCTCCCCTATTTTTCTTAGCAAACTCTGGCTTACAAACAAAACCCTGAACGTTTATGATCTCAGTATCTTCAGTAACAGGAACCAGTTTTTCATTGGTTTTACCCGAAAACATACCCACAACACGCTGGCGATAACCAGCTGCAGGCAAATTAAACATTTCACTTCCGTTATGATAAAAAGTAAAATGAATATTGGGATGCGCCAAAGCTACACGTTGAAACTCATCCATTACATGGCGAAACTCAACTACATCTGATTTTAAGAAATTACGTCGTGCAGGAATATTAAAAAATAAATTTTTAACAGCAAAGGAAGTTCCCTTAGGCAAAACCGCTACTTCCTGAGAAACAAATTTACTTCCTTCGATCACAATATGCGTTCCAAGCTCTTCCTGATCTTGTTTGGTTTTCATTTCCATGTGCGCAATCGCGGCAATCGAAGCCAAAGCCTCTCCACGAAAACCTTTTGTACATAATGAAAATAAATCTTCTGCCTGACGAATTTTTGAAGTGGCGTGACGTTCAAAACACAAACGTGCATCTGTCACACTCATTCCCATTCCGTTATCAATCACCTGAACCAATGACTTACCCGCATCTTTAATAATTAGTTTAATGTCTGTTGCCTTAGCATCCACAGCATTTTCTAATAACTCTTTGACAACGGAAGCCGGTCTTTGAACCACCTCTCCAGCGGCAATTTGATTAGCAACGTGATCAGGAAGTAATTGGATAATACTGGACATTAAAATTCTTTGATTTAAGGTTTATTGATTGTTTATTGTGCGTAACGTAACCCAAAAATAAGGGTTTGATACCGCTATTTTATTTTTGGTTTTTTAACCAAGGCGTACAAATTTAATGAAATTCTATGGGGTTTTTGACCTACCTTAGTCATAAAAAAAACAAAAAACCTATACTATTTTTACACAGTATAGGTTTTAGTATTTTTAAAACGATTGTGTTTTATTCTTTTTCTAATTTTAATGGAGTCTCTTCAATCTGAAGCGCACCAGAAACTAATAAAGGCTGATTGAACGAATGTGATAATGAAGCCTGTTGACGAATGTACGCCATTTTGATAGCTGCAATTGCTGCTTCAGTTCCTTTATTTCCGTGAATTCCACCACTTCTGTCGATAGACTGTTGTATGTTGTTATCTGTTAAGACACAAAAAATAACAGGAATATCGGTTTGAACATTTAGATCTTTAATTCCTTGTGTAACGCCTTCGCACACAAAATCAAAGTGTTTGGTTTGTCCCTGAATCACACATCCGATAACAATAACTGCATCAACATTTTGCGTTTGAAGCATTTTCTTTGCACCGTAGATCAATTCGAAACTTCCCGGAACATTCCAGCGAATAATTTGCTGAGCAGGAACTTCATTATCAATTAATGCTTCAAAAGCACCATTATAAAGTCCTTCGGTAATCGTTTCATTCCACTCAGAAACAACAATCCCAAATCGAAAGTCTTTCGCATTTGGGATCGTGTTTTTATCGTATTCTGATAAATTTTTATTTTCAGTAGCCATCTGTATATTTTAGATTTTAGATATTAGACTTAAGATTTCAGATTCTGAAATACAAATCTACGATCTTAAATCTAAAATCTAATATTTTTATTGTGCTAATCCTATTAATCCATCAACAGAAGCAGCTTCCGGAGTTGTATCAAAGTTTTCTTTAATGTCTGTGAAGTATTTTAAAGCATCCTCTTTTTGTCCTAAAGTTAAGGCTGCTTTACCAGCTTTAAGTAAGAAACGAGGTGTTGTAAAATCATTTTTGTTAGACTCAGCCGCTTTAACATAATAGTCTAAAGCTTCTTTTTGTTGATTTTTTTGAGAGTAAGCATCTCCAATCGCTCCTTTTGCTAAAGCGCTTAAGATTACATCACTTGATTTAAAATCTCCTAAATATTTAATAGCCTCGTCAAATTTACCTGTATTTAGGTAAGCTATACCTGCGTAATAGTTTGCTAAGTTTCCTGCATCTGTACCAGAATACTCATCAGCGATTTTTACGAATCCGAATTTACCTTCAGAACCGTTTAAAGCCAATTTGTATAATGAATCACTTGCTACACCGTCAGTTGCTTTTTGAAAATTTTGTTGTGCAACAAACATTTCATTAGCAGCATCCTCTTGTTTAGGAGCTTCGATGAATTTTTGGTAAGCCAAATATCCAATAGTCGCTACAGCAATACCAGCAACTAAACCAATAATGATTTTTTGATTTTTAGCAACCCAGTCTTCCGTTCTTGAAGCTGTCTCATCTAATTTTGAAAATACACCAGCTGTTGTGCTGTCTTTCTCATCAATGATTACTTGTTGTTCTTCATTTACTTCTTTAACTTCTTTTTCTTTCGGTGCTTTATATCCTCTTTTATTGTAAGTAGCCATTTAAACATAATTTAGTGAACGGCAAAAATAAAATTTTTATTGAAACTGAAGTAAAAAAAATCAATTTTATATCTATTTCGCAAAAAATATTTTCAAAAATTACAACTCCTTTCTCTTTTGTCTTAAAATAATTCATACTGAAACACGCCAAAAGCCTTTTATATCGATAATTTTCGATAATTTGCACCTTCAAATTTTTGCTGTCCAAAACTTAGTTTTTCTTGGGGTTAAGACGTAATTTTAACTTCGAATTTCGAAGAATTTTACAAATTGAAGTGGTTTTTCTCGAAAAAGCCCTGAATCAAAATCCTAAAAACGTAATCTAAGCGTAATAATTACGTTTTTGAAACAGCAAATTTTACTTTTAGAGCTCCTTAAAAAATGCATTTAAACAAAATTTCTCTTTTTAATTATAAAAATTTCTCTGAAATCAGTTTTGAGTTTGACAACAAAATTAATTGTTTTGTCGGCAAAAACGGTATCGGAAAAACCAATGTACTTGATGCTATTTATCATTTGGCTTACGGAAAAAGTTATTTCAATCCGCTTGCTGTACAAAACATCAAACATGGGGAGGAGTTTTTTGTGATTGATGCCGAACTGCAAAAAAACGACCGAAGCGAACAAATTGTCTGTAGTTTAAAAAAAGGACAAAAAAAGATTCTGAAAAGAAATGGAAAAGCCTACGATAAGTTTTCAGATCATATTGGTTTTATTCCTTTGGTTATTATTTCGCCGGCTGATCGCGATTTAATCGTAGAAGGAAGCGAAACGCGCCGTAAATTTATGGACAGCGTAATTTCGCAATTAGACGCTACTTACCTGCAGGAACTCATTCAATATCAAAAAGTAATTGTGCAGCGAAATGCTTTGCTTAAATATTTTGCATTGAATCATGTTTTTGACAATGATACCTTATCTATATATAATGAGCAATTAAATGTTTTTGGTAAATCTATTTTTGAAAAAAGAAAAGTTTTCCTCGAACAGTTTATACCTATATTTAATATCCATCATCAAGCCATTACAGGATCTGAAGAAACCGTGCAATTAGTTTATGAAAGCCATTTGTTTGAAAAAGACTTACTAACTATTTTACAAGAGAACATTAATAAAGATCGTGCCTTGCAATACACGAGCGCAGGAATTCACAAAGATGATTTGTCCTTTGAAATTGACAAACATCCTATTAAAAAGTTTGGTTCGCAAGGACAACAAAAATCTTTTCTGATTGCATTGAAGCTGGCTCAGTTTGAATTTTTAAAAAAACAAAGCGGTGTAAAACCTCTTTTACTTTTTGATGATATTTTTGATAAGCTTGACGAAAGCCGAGTTGCTAAAATTATTGAAATGGTGAACAGCGAAACTTTTGGTCAGCTGTTTATCTCGGACACGCATCCCGAGCGAACAGAAGCAATTGTAAAATCGACGCATCAGAGTTATAAAATTTTCAATTTATAATTATGTCGAAATTCAAAAACTAAAAATCATTACTTTAGTACCAACAATACTTAATATGCAACTGCAATAACAACTGAATATGCTAACGAAAGAATCATTGCAATTTTTAGACGATTTAAAGAAAAACAACAATCGTGATTGGTTTCAGGAAAACAAAAAACGTTACGAAGTCTTTAAAAAAGATTACCATCAATTGGTAAGTGATTTTTTGGATGCAATGAAACCACTTGATCCTTCATTAGAATTATTAGAGGTTAAAAATTGTACGTTCAGAATCAATCGTGATATTCGTTTTTCTAAAGACAAATCGCCATACAAAGCGCATTTAGGTGTTTGGCTTTCATCTGGTGCAAAAGGTCAAAACAGATCCGGGTATTACGTGCACATCGAAAAAGGAGCCAGTTTTATCGCCGGAGGATTTTATTCTCCCGATGCTGACCAGTTAAAAAAAGTTCGTAAAGAAATTGCTTTTTTCCATGACGATCTGGAAGCTATTCTTGCTGATAAACATTTCAAAAAAGAATTCAAGAATTTTGATATCGATGATAACAATTCACTTAAAAACCCACCAAGAGGTTACGAAAAAGACCATCCCGCTATCGAGTTTTTAAAATTGAAAAGCTTTACAACAAGTCAAAAATTCGATATTGCTGAAGTAACGCAAAAAGATTTTGTTTCGAAAATGAGTCAAAAGCTGATTGCACTAAAACCGTTAAACGAATTCATCAATCGCGCTCTGGAAACAGAGGAAGAGTTCTAAAAAAATATTTTTATTTAATGAAAAGGAAAATACTTTTTCTGGGAGAATCTTATCGTGCTGATGCTATTACGTGGATGAATGGTCTGAAAGAGTTTGGCAATTTTGACATTATTACTTGGGAACTGCAAACACCAAGTAATTCAAAACTAAACCGATTCAAACGCATTTTAGAATACGGATTTGCTCCTTTCGCGATTCGGAAAATAGTACATCAGCAAAAACCGGATATGGTCATTGCGGAACGTACCACCAGTTACGGATTTCTGGCGGCTTTGTCAGGTTCAAAAACCATTGCCGTCGCACAACAAGGACGAACTGATTTATGGCCAGAAGGTTCTGTTTTATATCCGTTTAAAAAGTTTATTCAGAAATACGCGTTCAAAAAAGCACATTTAATTCACGCTTGGGGACCTGTTATGACGATTTCAATGAAGGAAATTGGAGTTGATATGAATAAAGTTCTAGTGCTGCCAAAAGGAATTAACTTATCGCTTTTCGCTCCTTCAACTAGCTTTTCTACCAAAATTGAAGCCATTGTAACACGATCGCTGCAACCTGAATACCGTCATGATTCTATTCTGAAATCGTTTGCCATTCTACATCAAAAAGGAATTGATTTTTCGCTAACAATCGTTGGTGACGGAACCCGATTAAATTTTTTAAAAGAGTTAGCCAAAGACTTGAAAATCGAAAACAAAGTGATTTTTACAGGACGAATTCCAAATACTGATCTTCCTGCTTTATTGCAACAAGCAAATATTTACATTAGCATGCCTATTACCGAAGGCGTTTCAGCATCTTTGTTTGAAGCGATGGCTTGTAATTGTTATCCTATCGTTTCGAATATTCCGGGAAATCAAAGCTGGATTACACACCGAAAAAATGGTCAGCTTATTGAAATTGATAATATCGAAATACTTGCCGAAGAATTGATTTGGTCTTTTGAAAATGCTGAATCCCGAAATAATGCAATCCTAGAAAACAGAAAATTTGTTGAAGCCAATGCTAATTATAAGACTAACATGAAGCTGATTGCAGATAAATACCACACGTTATTAGATTCCAGAAATCTTTAATCTTTAAAAAAGAATCAAAACGTAACTTTTTTCTTATTTTGCCGACATATTAACTGTTCCATTGTTTCATTTAATTACTAAGGTCATGAATAACAGAAGAAATTGGTTAAAACAAATAGGTTTAGGTGTTGTAGGTTTAAGTGTTTATCAACTTGAAGCTTTCGAGAAAAAACCAACACAAGAATATTTTCTGCCCAATATAGACAACGCTCCTATATTGTTAAGGTCTAATGAAAATCCGTACGGACCTTCGCCACTTGCGATAAGCGCCATGTCAAAAAGCATCAGCTTAAGCAATCGATATGGCTGGAATATTGCATCAGAACTTGTGACTGCTATTGCTAAAACCAATAAAGTTTCAGATCAGAATGTTTTGTTAGGAGCAGGATCAACTGAAATCTTGGATTTGGTTCTTCAATACGTTGCCTTAAAAAAGGGAAATTTTGTAATAGCCGAAACGACTTTTGATTACTGGACTTACCCTGCTGAAAAACTAGGCATCAAAAAAATAAGCATTCCGCTCACTAAAGACAAAAAACATAATTTAACGGCAATGTTACAAGCAATTGATGCAGATACCAAAATGGTTTACCTCTGCAATCCCAATAACCCAACGGGAACAATATGCGAACGCGAAAAATTAATATCGTTTATAAATGAGGCTACCAAAAAAACGCTAGTTTTCGTCGATGAAGCTTATATTGATTTTACAAAAGAAGAATCCTTGAGTGCTTTAATAACAGACAACAAAAACTTGATTATCACTAAAACCTTTTCCAAAATGCATGGTTTAGCCGGCGCACGAATTGGTTACGCCCTTGCCTCCTCTTCAACTATTGAGGAACTTTCAGCTTTAAAATCATCTCCAAATCTGTCTATTGCCACAGTAACAAGTGCAGGTGCAATGGCATCATTACAGGATGAAAAATTTGTTCAAAAAGTATTTACTTTAAATGAAGAAGTAAAAAAATATACAATTGAACAACTTACTAAGCTTGGTTTGACCTGCATTCCTTCTTTTACCAACTTCATTTACTTTTCGCTTGACAATTATAAAAAAGATTATTTTAAACAATTGACGGATCATAATATAATGGGAACTAAAATTTATGAATCTAACGGAAAATGGACCAGAATAACGATTGGCACGATGAAGGAAATGCAGCAATTTATTGCAGCTCTTCAATAAAACCTCATCAAAAATTTACTTAATGTCAGTTGCGGTTATTTTAACAATTTTGTTTGCTGATATTTTATAAAAATCAATCCAAATAAATTATAATCCTTACTTTTGAAACCAGAATTAATTCGACAAAAAGCCTTTTATATATGGAAATCCAATCCAATTTTTCTTTAAAAAAATTCAATACGTTTGGCATCGAAGCCAATGCTAAACAATTTGTTGCTGTGCACTCTGTTAAAGAATTAAAAACAATTTTAGAAGAAAATAAAAACGAGAAAAAATTTATTTTAGGAGGCGGAAGCAATATGCTTTTAACTAAAGATATTGATGCTTTGGTTATTCATATCGATTTAAAAGGGAAAAAAGTAATTAAAGAAGATGATGATTTTGTCTGGGTCGAAAGTCAGGCAGGAGAAACCTGGCATGATTTCGTTCTTTATACGATTGAGCAAAATTTTGGCGGTTTAGAAAATATGTCGCTTATTCCCGGTAATGTTGGTACAACACCCGTTCAGAATATTGGTGCTTACGGAACTGAAATCAAAGATACTTTTGTTTCGTGTGAAGCAATAAATATTGACTCCCTGGAATTAAAAACATTCACGAATGAAGAATGTAATTTTGGATACCGTGAAAGTATTTTTAAAAATGAAGTTAAGGATCAATATATTATTACATCCGTTATTTACAAACTGACGAAACGCAATCATAAAATCAATACCTCGTACGGAGATATTTTGGCTGAATTAGCCAAGAATAACATTACTGAACCCTCTTTAAAAGATGTTAGTAATGCTGTAATTACGATTAGACAAAGCAAATTACCTGATCCTAAAGAATTAGGAAACAGCGGAAGCTTTTTTAAAAATCCAATTCTATTAAAAACTGATTTTGAACCGATACATCATAAATTCCCTGAAATGAAATTTTATGAGGTTTCTGCGACTGAAGTAAAAGTTCCGGCTGGCTGGCTTATTGAGCAGGCAGGTTTTAAAGGAAAACGTTTTGGCGATGCCGGCGTTCATAAAAATCAGGCTTTAGTTCTGGTAAATTACGGAAACGCAACTGGACAAGAAATTTTAGCCGTTTCAAAAGAAGTACAAAAAACTGTTTTTGAAACCTTTGGTATTCATATCGAAGCTGAAGTAAATGTGATTTAAAAGCAATAAATTTTCAGACTATAAAGATATAAATGACCGAAAACATTTCCATAGAAATTATAAGTCCAAACGATGAAAAAGCATCGTCAATTATCGACGAATTGTCTTCAAATTTGTTTGTTCGTTTTGGAAGTGATGGCAAAAATTCTTTTACAGACTGGGAAAATGACAATTCTAAGTTTGTATTTGCTGTTGCAGTGCAAGATAATGAAATTGTAGGTTGTGGTGCCATTAGACCGATTGATGAAAATGTTGCAGAAGTTAAACGAATGTATTCTAAACTTCCACGAAAGAGAATTGGAAAGATGATTTTATCATTTTTAGAGGATAAAGCAAAAATCATAGGTTACACTAATCTGGTTTTAGAAACACGACTGAAAAATGACGAAGCAGTTTCTTTTTATCAAAAGCAAGGATATAAAGTAATTTCTAATTATGGAAAATATAAGGATCGTCCCGAAGCGATATGTTTTGGAAAATCTTTGATTTAAATAACAAAAAAATGTATACACCAAAAATTTACAAAGACGAAGATCCGGAATCAATCAGAACTTTTTTGAAAGAAAACAGTTTTGGCATTCTGATTAATCAGACCAATGGAAGATTGTGTGCAACACATATTCCGATTGAACTTGAAGTAAATGCTGATGGAAAAGAAATTTTGCAGGGACATATTTCAAAACTGAATCCGCAAGCAGACGGTTTTGCAGAAAACGATCAGGTTCTGGCTGTATTCTCTGGTCCGCATTCTTATATTTCCTCTTCCTGGTACGATCATGAAAATGTACCTACGTGGAATTACATAGCCGTACATGTTTACGGGCGAATCAAAATTATTGATGAAGCTACTGCAATAGAGCAGCTAAAAAAATTAGTCGACAAATACGAAGCCGGTTCTGAAAACCCTGTTCGTGTTGAAGATTTATCAGCAAAAACAATGCGTGAAGCAAGAGGAATCTTTGGTTTTGAAATTGAAATTGATGAAATTCAGGCTACCAAAAAACTCTCTCAAAACAGGGATGACCACAATTATAGCAATATAATTACAGAGCTAGAGAAAACAGAAAACCCTATGGCTATTGCAGTTGCAAAAGAAATGGGTAAATGCCGAAAGTAAATTAGTTAAAATTATCAAAAATTAAGAATTCATAAGTACATTTGCACTCGCAATATTCAGGAATTAAAAGACATTAAAATCAGATGCTTACAATTACTTTTTACTTTTTTATCGCTATTGTTGTCGTACAACTTTCTTATTATCTGGGGATTTTTGGGAAGTTTGCTTTTGGCAAACCTCAAACCATTGAGAAACAAAAAGTTCCGGTATCGGTAATTGTTTGTGCCAAGAATGAAGAGAACAACGTAAAGAACTACATTCCGCTATTAGCAGAACAAGATTATCCTGATTTTGAAATTGTTTTAATCGATGATGCTTCAAGTGATGAAACACTGGAAGTTTTTGAAGAATTTGAGCAAAAATACGACAACATCAGACTTGTAAAGGTAGAGAACAACGAAGCCTTTTGGGGTAATAAAAAATATGCTTTAACTTTAGGAATTAAAGCTTCAAAAAAAGAATATCTTTTGTTTACGGATGCTGATTGTTATCCTACATCAAAAGACTGGATTACAGCTATGTCATCTCAATTTACGGAGGAAAAAACGATTATATTGGGATATGGAGGTTATGAGAGAATTGAGCGTTCTTTACTTAACAAAGTAATTCGTTTTGAAACTATCCTAACGGCTGTTCAATATTTTTCATGGGCAAAAATAGGATTACCTTACATGGGAGTTGGCAGAAATCTCGCGTATAAAAAAGAAGAGTTTTTTAATGTAAATGGTTTTATAGAACACATTCAGGTTCGCTCCGGTGATGATGATTTATTTGTAAACCAAGCAGCTAATAAAAACAATACAGCCATTGCTTATCATCCTGATAGTTTTACATACTCAAGACCTAAAAAGTCATATAGCGAGTGGTTTACACAAAAAAGAAGACACGCTACTACGGCAAATCATTATAAGTTTTTTGATAAAATGCAATTAAGTATTTTTTATACTTCACAATTATTTTTCTTTTTATTAGTTATTCTTTTATTGTCTTTACAATTTCAATGGATCTTTGTATTGGCTTTACTGGCTACACGATACACTATTGCATGGATTGTAATGGGGGTTTCTGCCGGAAAATTGAAAGAAAGAGATTTGAGAATATGGTTTCCTATTGTTGAGATAGTACTTATATTCACGCAAATCAATATCTTTATAACTAATATCTTTTCAAAACCTGTACATTGGAAATAAACTCTAAAATAGAAAAAGCAAAAAAAGGCGATCAGATCGCCTTTACTTTTTTATTAGATTTTTACTGGAACGAGGTATACAGCTTTATGCTGAAACGTACTGAAAATGAAACGACTGCAGAAGACATTACCATAGAAACATTCTCTAAGGCTTTTGACAAAATAGGATCTTACAATCCTGAATTTCAGTTCAACACCTGGTTAATTGCCATTGCAAAGAATGTGTACATCGATTTACTTCGCAAAAAGAAAACCAATCTTTTTATTGAAATTACTGACGCTGAAGATCAGCAAGCCTATAATATTGCAGACACTTCTCTGTCTGCCGAAGATGCATTAATCAAAGAGCAAAACCTATCAAGACTCTTGCAATGCATCAAAGAATTAAAACCCCACTACCAGGAAGTTATTCAACTTCGCTACTTTCAGGAAATGACTTATCAGGAAATTGCACTCAAAATAAATGAGCCTTTAAGCAATGTAAAAGTAAAATTACTCCGCGCTAAAAAATTATTAGCAGAAATCATCGAACGTAATAGATAATTCATTATCTTTAGCTATACAATAAGATATAATTCTATTAACTCTTAAAAACTTAAACATTCCGCACACCCAACGTTCTTTTCGAAATTATTAGTTATCAACTAAACTAATTCCATTTGGCTTATGATTTAATTTTACTTAACCTTAAAACCCCCTTAAATTATGTCTAAATCAAGTATCTACGAAACCAAGTGGACCGATCTTGTCTTCGAAAACAAAAACAAAGAGTATGGAGCTTACCAATTGCGTCAGGAAAGTTCAAAAACATCTGTTACAGCATTATTTTTAGGAGTATTATTAGTTACCGGCCTTGGAAGCGCATCTATGTTATTGAATAAATTCAAAGCAGAAAATGTACCAGGCATAACTTTAGCTCCTAGTGATCCACTTGTATTGGTTAACCTTGACCATATTGTCGAGCCCAAGAAACAAGATCCAATTTTACCTCCTCCAAGAGTTGAAGAAGCAGCACCAGCATCTACCAGTGTACAATTGACAAATCCAGTTGTAGCTAAAACAGCAGACGCTACAACTTCTGTAATTGCAACGAACAAGGATAATACGCCAACAACAAATAATCCTGAAGGAACTGGAGACAATCTTAATACGCCACCACAAGTAAGCGGCGGCGGAGAGAATATTTTACCTGTAGATAAGCCTACTGGCCCTTATTCTCCTAGAGTATTGGATAAAATGCCGGAATTCCCAGGCGGAATAACTAAATTTTATACTTACGTTGGAAACAATTTTGCAAGACCAGAATTAGATGCTGAAAAAATTCTTAAGGTTTATGTTTCTTTTGTAATTGAAAAAGATGGTTCTATTACAGATATTAAAGTTGTAAACGATCCGGGTTACGGAATGGGAAAAGAAGCTATTCGCGTCTTGAAATCACTAAGAACAAAATGGATTCCAGGTGTTCTAAACGGAGAACCGGTAAGAACAGCCTACAATCTGCCAATAACAGTAAAAACAGAATTACAATAAAAAAATAAAAATACAAAAGCAGAATTTAGGTTCTGCTTTTTTTTATGCTCTTTAGTTAAAAAACGCTTTATAATCTTTTCATAACCTCTAGAATAAACCGACTAAATCTAGTACATTTACAGAACACTAAAAGATTAGGAAGATTTTTATTATAATTAAAAACTACAAAAATGGGAATATTTTCAGCTATTCTTGGGAACGCAGGTTCGGTAAGCCAAGAAGATTTAACTAAAAAATACGAGCAATTATTAACGGAAAACGAAGTGTTCGAAATGGGTTTTAAGTTAATCCGTGATACTTTTATTTTTACGAACAAAAGATTAATTCTTGTTGATGTACAAGGATTAACAGGAAGCAAAACAGAATACAAATCGATTGCTTACAAAAGCATTACCCGCTTTAGCGTTGAAACTGCCGGAACTTTTGATCTGGATGCAGAATTAAAAATTTGGGTTTCAAGCGAATTACAGCCAAGCATTGTAAAACAATTTAATAAATCTGTAAACGTGTATGATGTACAAAAAGTACTGGCATTTCACGTTTTAGGTTAATACAAAAAACAACAAACCCGACAAATTTTGAAACTTGTCGGGTTTTGTTTTTAAATCTTTATCGAATTTCTTTACGCACAAGTATATCAGTTTACATATACATCAAAAGAAACAACCTTGTTTAGAGTCGGAGTTACTTTATCCTCAAACTGGTATTGAGCTACTATTTGAATTCTATTAAGTCCTTTTTTAGTTAAAACTTCCTCAACAATAATCTCTGTTGGTAATTTACTTTTAATAATTCTTTTTGCTTTTGAATTATCAGCACCAACAGTTTCTATTTTAAAAGTTCTTTTTGCATAGGGAATATTGGCTACTAAGTAATTGTAGCGTATAGTATCACCAATTTTTAGAATATCAACCGTTTTAATTCCGTATTGTTTATTATTTACAAGTTTATATTGGTCAATTGGCCAAATTGAATAGCCATCATACATCTTCACTACTTTGTCATTAAATTTAATGATGAAAGCTGTTTTTCCAAGACTATCGCACATAATATATTTGTCCATTAATCCATTTTGATTATAATACGTGCATTCTAAATTTATCTCGCTATTTTTTCTATAAAACACAGATTCCAACTTACCATTATCATAATAATAAAAGCAATTTCCATTTGGTTCATTATCAACAAATTTACCTTCGGAAATTTTAATTCCTTTTTCATTATAACGTGTAAATTTCCCATGAAAAATTGTATCGCCGTTTCTTAACACATATTCATTTGTACGCAATAATTGACCTTCAGCGTTATATTTTTTTAAGGCGTATACCTTCTCATCTCTAAAATAGAGAAATACAGCAATTAGTCCCGATACTATGAGTATTATTAAAAATTTGCTTTTCATTTATTTGTTTTTTTGTTGAGATTCATAAATATCTCTTCTTACTTGTACATTTTTATTTGGATCATTAGGATCTGTAAAAACATTTACCATTTCTGTTTGGTCTTTTACTTCGCTTTTTCTAAATGCTTCTTCTGCTGCTGGTTTTACTTCTTTTATAAAATTTGCAAAATTATCAGCAGATGTAATAGCATCATTCATTTTATCATCCTTTGTAGGTTTTCCTCCATTTGTTCCTTTTCCGTTTGAAGAACTGCCTTTTACTTCAAAACCGAGTATGGCGATTAGAGCGAATAATGCGCCTCCAAAATCAATCCACGTAACATATCTTCCTCCTCTCATTAATGAGTCTGGATTTTGACTGAAGCCTCCGTCTGCAAATGCATATCCTCCGCCTAATTTAGTAGATTTTTTCTGAAAATTATAAAGAATCTCTCCGTTATAAGTAATTTGTTTGGTGTCGCCATCCAGCAACAATCTGTCACCATTGAGAAATGTTTTCCCCCACGTATGACCGAGATTTTTGTAATGATCAATTTTGGCGTGTCCGTCGAGCCAGATTATTTCACCTGTTTCTTTATTTCTGTACCAATCAAATGGCGTTCGTCCGTCAAAATCTACTAACCGTAGTAAAGCTGCATTGTAAGCACCATAGGATTTAAACTGCCCTAAGTCTTTGTCTGAATTATTATTACGAAAACAACTCCCCGTTCCATGCTCATCAAAATCAAAATCGAAATTCATAATAAATATAATTTGTAAGTTATTGTGTTTTATTCTTACAATTATATCTTTAAATAACCATGTCCACAATACCCACTTTCCGTGATTTTTTAAAAATACCGGAAAGTGGGTATGGCTAACGTAAAAGAAAAATGAACTTCATTCAACAAAAAAAGCAGTAAACTTACGTTTACTGCTTTTTAAAATTTGTGCTTTTATTTTAATTAATCCTACATTAATCTTTTGAGGATCAATGACTCTTAAAAAACTATTTCTTTTTAGTTGTTGTTTTTTTAGTCGTAGTTGTCTTTTTAGTTGTCGTCGTTTTCGTAACTACTGGAGCTGTATTTACAATCTTTTGCTGAACATACGGCTTATACATACCGTCTTTCTCTGCTCTTGCTTTAGCATCTTCTGCTCTTTGTTTAGAATCAGGATGCGAACTCATCATTTTTTCAATAAAAGATGCTTCTGCTCCTTCGCTCATTTTTGCTAAAATTCTAAATGCAGATTCTTCGGCATTTACATTATAGCCATTCTTTTTCATAAAATCATACGAAAACAAATCGGCCTCAGCTTCTTGCTTTCTACTGTGTTTACTATCGATCAAAGCACTTCCAATTTTTCCTAACTGACTATCAGTAACAGCAGAAATCTTTGTAGATTGTGAAGCAACTCCATCAATCAAAGCTTCTTTTTGATACGCGGCACGCATAGCATCTCTTGAATCGTTGTTGGCAACGTGACCAATTTCATGGCCAATTACAGCAAGTAATTCATTATCGTCCATGATGTCCATTAGACCAGAATATACACGAACACTTCCGTCTGCTGTTGCAAAAGCATTTACATCTTTAACTTTATACACTTTGTAGTTTAAAGTATATCCTTCTCCTGCTGTATGTTTACCAAAAAGTCTGTTCAATCTTAAAGTGTAAGGATCTGTAGGTCCCGCTACTTCATTTTCAGCATCTAATTTTACAACAGCTTCTTTAGACAATGCTGCAGCATCGGCATTACTTAATGTAAAACCTGCTACTCCTTTTTGAACTGCGCCTATTGCTTTTTCACCAAAATTAATTTGTGCATTTACACTCGTTATTCCAAAAGTCGCAAATAAAACTCCTAATACTATAAATTTCTTTTTCATGTTTTTTACCATTTACTGTTTATCAACAAATGTACTACGAACAAAACGACGATTTTGTACCATTTGAATCATTTTTTTAACAATTAAAGATATAAAATTTAAATGAGTTAAAATCAAGCAGATATAACAATTCTACTCTAGTATTTTATGCACACAACAGAAACGTAAAAAATTAAGCAAAATCATTTCATTAAAACCATATTTTTAACATTTTAATCACATCAACATAAATTTGCATTAGAAGATAGAATCGTTCTATCATCAAATTAAATCTTAAACGAATCATCAAATAAACTACATTCCTTATCTTTGTGTTTTGAATTTTGATATATGGAAACAGTCATTGAAAATATACCAACGGGAAAACCTAAATGGTTAAAGGTTAAACTTCCTATTGGACAAAAATACACTGAACTTAGAGGTTTAGTAGATAAATACAGCCTAAACACTATTTGTACCTCAGGAAGCTGCCCAAATATGGGAGAATGCTGGGGCGAAGGAACGGCTACTTTTATGATTTTAGGAAATGTTTGTACACGTTCTTGCGGATTTTGCGGTGTAAAAACCGGAAGACCGGAAACGGTAGATTGGGACGAGCCGGAAAAAGTGGCGCGTTCTATAAAAATCATGAACATTAAACATGCTGTTATCACAAGTGTTGACAGAGATGATTTAAAAGATGGAGGTTCGATAATCTGGATTGAAACCGTTAAGGCTATCCGAAGAATGAATCCGAATACTACTCTTGAAACGCTGATTCCTGATTTTCAGGGAATGGAAAGAAACCTTGACCGAATTGTAGAAGCAAATCCTGAAGTAGTTTCACACAACGTTGAAACGGTTCGCCGTTTAACACGTGAAGTACGTATTCAGGCAAAATACGATCGTAGTCTTGAAGTTTTAAGATACCTGAAAGAAAAAGGAATCAACAGAACAAAATCCGGAATCATGTTGGGTCTTGGTGAAACAGAAGAAGAAGTTTTTCAGACTATGACAGATTTACGCAATGCAAATGTTGATGTTGTTACGATTGGTCAATACCTGCAGCCAAGTAAGAAACATTTACCTGTAAAAGAATTTATTACACCGGAGCAATTTGCCAAATATGAAAAATTTGGTTTAGAATTAGGCTTCCGCCATGTAGAAAGCGGACCTCTTGTTCGTTCTTCATATAAAGCTCAGAAACACATTTTATAAAAAGTGTTGAATCGTTAATTTGTTTAATCGTTAAATCGGTTGATTAACTAAATCGAAAATTGAAAGATTGTTTTATTCAATCTTTCAATTTTTTAATTTTTCAATCAGAAATAAACAAATTAACGATTTAACGATTTAACGATTTAACGATTAAACAAATCACCGATTAAACACATCATCACGCATTGAAAACTAGAATTGCTATTAACGGTTTTGGAAGAATTGGCCGAAATTTATTTCGTCTTCTTTTAAACCACCCTGAAATTGAAGTCGTTGCCATCAATGACATCGCTGATACTAAAACCATGTCGCATTTAATAAAATACGACAGTATTCATGGTGTATTGCCGTTTAAAGTTAGTCATGATGACGAAAGCATTATTATTGACGGAAAGCATTATTTGTTTTTTCATGAAAAGAGTATCTCAAATTTAGATTGGAAAAGTCACAATATTGATTTTGTAGTTGAGTCTACAGGAAAGTATAAAACGCACGAAGAATTAAATGCGCACCTTATAGCAGGAGCAAAAAAAGTAATTCTTTCTGCTCCATCTGAAGTAGATACTATAAAAACGGTAGTTCTAGGAGTAAATGAAAGTATTCTGGACGGAACTGAAACTATAATTTCAAATGCAAGCTGTACTACTAATAATGCCGCACCAATGATTAAAATCATTGATGAATTATGCGGAATCGAGCAAGCGTACATTACAACAATACATTCGTACACTACAGATCAAAGTCTTCACGACCAACCGCATAAGGATTTACGTCGTGCAAGAGGAGCAAGTCAGTCGATTGTTCCTACAACTACAGGTGCAGCTAAGGCATTAACGAAAATTTTTCCTAAATTGCATGAAAAAATCGGAGGTTGTGGAATTCGAGTACCTGTTCCGGATGGTTCGTTAACCGACATTACGTTCAACGTAAAACGCGCCGTAACTATCGAAGAAATCAACGCCGCTTTTGAAAAAGCCTCAAATACTTATTTAAAAGGAATATTAGATTATACAGAAGACCCGATAGTTTCTGTTGATATAATAGGCAATACTAATTCTTGTTTATTTGATGCGCAACTGACTTCTGTCATTGATAAAATGGTAAAAGTTGTTGGCTGGTATGATAACGAAATTGGCTATTCATCCCGATTAATTGACCTGATTTTACTAACAAAAACAAAATAGATTCATTGTAAGGAGCTTTGTGATACATGAAATACTACCTTTTAATTCTGATTAGTTTTACTTCATTTTTGTATTCTCAAACTAGACAGAATACAGATAGTGTTTCTTATTACAATAAATTAGCCAATTCTAATCTTCAAGATAAAAAGTACAATCAGGCTGTTCTCCTAACAAAAAAATCTATTGCTTTTTGCCTCAAAAATGATGAATCTGAGCAATTAGCCAATCAGACTTTTAAACTTGGAAAAATTTATTATACCCAACGAAATTATGAAGAAGCATTAAAAAATCTTCATGAGAGTGTTTCGTTATTTGACCGCGTCAGACCAACAGCTACAAAAGCTTTGGCATTGCATTATATTGGCGTAGCTAATACAGCAAAAGGCGATCATAAAACGGCTGCCATTTATTACAATAAAGCAAAAAATCTTTTAAAGCAATTAAATATAATTGATAGTGCCGAAGTATTGAATTACCAAAAAGCATTGGCATTAAAACAAAACAGAAACTACAGTGCCGCTATAAGACTTTTTCAGGAAATAACAAGAAAGCCCAGTGAGCCCTTCAATCTAAAAACCAAAACTGATTCTTATTATCAGCTGGCTTTAATTGAAACGCACCTCAAAAAAAATGATTCTGCCAAGATTTATTTTGATAATGCGTTAAAACTTACCGAAAAGACAAACGACCTGATTCAAAAATCAAAAATTGTTTTAGCGATAAGTATATATTATAAAGAAAACAAAAACTACGATCTTGCTTATTCTTATCTCGAAGAACATTATCAGCTTGAGAATTATATCTTAAAACTGAAAAATGCGAAACTAGATGTAGATGAGTTTCAGAAATTTAAAAAAAATCAATCTTTAAACAATACGATAAAACGCGAGAGTGAAGAAAAAATTCAGCTAAAAACATATCGTTATTCTAAACTGGTAAGCATTCTGGCGATTGCACTAATTTCTATTTTATCGCTTTTAAGTTTGGCTTTGTATAAAAACAACATCATCAGAAATCAGAACAATTTACTTTTAAGAGAAAAAAACAAGGAACTTATTCTGGCTAAAAATAAAGCTGAAAAAGCATCTAAAGCCAGATCTGAGTTTTTATCTACTGTAAGTCATGAACTTCGTACGCCTCTTAATGCCATTAACGGTATTACACATTTACTACTTGAAGACGGGCCAAAAAAGAAACAATTAAAATACCTGGAATCATTAAAATTTTCCGGAAACTACCTGACAACGTTTATTAATGAAATACTGGAGATTAATAAAATAGATTCGACTAAAGTTGAAATAGAACATATTTCTTTCAATTTAAAAGAATTGCTTTTCAATATTCAGATTTCATTAAAAGAACTGGCAACCGCAAATAAAAATTATTTTAATCTTGAAGCTGACCCGTCGATTCCTGATAATTTAATTGGCGACCCGACCAAAATATCGCAAATTATACTGAATCTCATTAACAATGCTTTAAAATTTACTCAAAACGGACATGTTAATGTAATTGCCAAATTGCATTCCAGAACTGAGGCAGAAGTAACTGTTTATTTTGAAATTGTAGATACCGGAATTGGTATTCCTGAAGATAAATTGCAATCTGTTTTTGAGAGTTTCTCGCAAGGATCAATCGAAGTCAACAGAAAATATGGCGGTACAGGATTAGGTCTGACGATCGTCAAAAAACTAATTGAACTTTTAGGAGGCGAAATACAACTCAAAAGCGAAGTGGGAAAAGGCTCTACTTTCACATTTAAACTTGATTTTAAAATCAACAATGAACCGTTGCAACCTGTTATCGAAACTAAATTATACGATGATAATCAATTAAAGAACAAATCGATTTTGCTGATTGAAGACAATAAAATAAACCAAATGATTACGCGAAAAATGCTGGAGAACAAAGCTATAACTTGCGAAATCGTGGATAATGGTGAAGATGCTGTCAAAATTTTAAAAGTAAAGCGTTTTGATATGATTTTGATGGATGTTCATTTACCCGGAATAAACGGAACAACAGCCACAAAGCAAATCAGAGAATTTGATCAATCGACACCCATTATCGCACTTACGGCTATTTCGCTTGACGAGAACAGAGATACACTTTTATCTTTTGGAATGAATGATGTGATTACCAAACCTTTTGTTCCTGATGAATTTTACAGCACCATCGCACGCTTTTTTTAATTACGATTTCACATTGGCTTCAACATAATCCAAAATCGTTGTATCAAAACTTTGCTGTTTGTTTATAAATGTACTTTTTATGGGTAAGTAATAAAGTTGGGAAACCAATTTTGAATCTTTCAAACGAACATAGTCTTTCTCTGTAGTAATGATTTTTTTTCCTTGAGCTTCTTTTTGAATGTGATCTAAATCTGTTTCCGAAAAATGATGATGATCCGGAAAAGTCAAACATTGATCTTCGTCATTTTTTAGATATTCAAAAAACGGCGCCGGTTTTGCAATTCCTGCCAAAAGCAATTTTGACTCACTTTTAATTTCGTTAACGGCAATTTTTTCATTTTCACCATAAACTTCATTATCGTAATCAATAAAGGTAAAATACAATTGCTGCGAAGAATTCAATTTTAATTTCTGACGTATTTCTTCTTGTTTCTCATCGGATAAATCTTTTGGGCATTTTGTAACAATTACAATACTTGCTCTTTTTGCTCCTCCTCTACTTTCTCTTAAATTTCCTGTTGGAAGCATAAAATCATCTGCATACAAATCGCCATAAGCCGTTAGCAAAATATAAAATCCGGCTTTTACCTTGCGATGCTGATAAGCATCATCGAGCAACACAACTTGTGGTTTTTCCTTATTAGAAAGTAATTGTGTGATTCCGTTTGTACGATTGGCATCTACTGCTACTAAAATGGACGGGAATTTTTGATAATACTGAAAAGGCTCGTCACCTAAAATCATTGCATTTGAATTGGAATCTGCTAACACAAAACCTTCCGACTGGCGTTTGTAACCACGACTTAAAGCGGCAACCTTATAATGATCTTGCAATAACCGAATCAGATATTCTATTTGAGGTGTTTTTCCTGTTCCGCCAACACTCAAATTTCCTACCACGAGTACAGGAACATTAAATGATGTAGATTTGAGAATTCCTTTATCAAAAAGAAAATTTCTAATGGCGGTAATGAATCCGTATAAAATTGCGAACGGAAAAAGTATTTTTCGAAGTAAGTTCATTTTACGAAAGTATAATTTTTTTCGTTAATTTGTGACAAGTTTCTAGTTCCAAATCATCTATAGAAATCTGAAACTCTCAACCTGAAACACACTAAAATGAAAATCAAAGATATAATTACGGTTCTCGAGGAAATGGCTCCTTTGGCTTATGCCGAAGATTTTGACAATGTTGGCCTTTTAGTTGGTGATACCGAAACTGAAAGTACGGGCGTTTTGGTTTGCCACGATGCACTGGAAAATGTAATTGAAGAAGCGATCACTAAAAAATGTAATCTTGTGGTTTGTTTCCACCCTATTTTATTCTCCGGAATTAAAAAAATAACGGGTAAAAATTATGTTGAGCGCGCTATTCTAAAGGCAATAAAAAATGACATTTCCATTTATGCCGTTCACACCGCATTAGACAACCATTCACAAGGAGTTAATAAAATATTTTGTGATGCTTTGGGTCTGGAAAACACAAAAGTATTAATTCCGAAGCAGCAATTTATTAAAAAGTTAGTTACTTATACCGTTCCTGAAAATGCCCAAAAAGTACGCGAAGCATTGTTTGAAGCTGGTGCAGGAACAATTGGAAATTATGACAATTGTAGTTATAACTCTACTGGTACAGGAACCTACAAAGGAAATGCGGAGAGCAATCCTGTAATTGGTGAACGTAATAAACTGACCGAAACAGAGGAAATAAAAATCGAAGTTACTTTTGAAAAACATTTACAATCTAAAATTCTGAAAGCACTTTTTACCAATCATCTTTATGAAGAAGTAGCATACGAGATTTACGATTTGCAAAATTTACATCAAAATATTGGTTTAGGGATGATTGGCGAATTCGAAAAAGCGATGACTGAAAAAGATTTTTTACATTTTGTAAAAGACATTATGATTGCACGCGGTATTCGTCATTCTGCTTTTATTGGAAAAAAAATAAAGAAGGTAGCCGTTCTTGGTGGTTCTGGAAGTTTTGCGATAAAAAATGCAATTAATGCCGGAGCAGATGCTTTTTTAACTGCTGATTTAAAGTATCATCAGTTTTATGAAGCCGAAAATCGACTACTTTTGGCAGATATTGGTCATTTTGAGAGCGAGCGCTATACAAAAAACTATATTGTTGATTATCTTCGAAAAAAAATTCTTAATTTTGCAATCATTTTATCAGAAGAAAATACAAATCCAGTTAAGTACTTATAGAATATGGCGAATACGAAAGAGTTAAGTGTTGAGGACAAGTTAAGAGCAATATACGATTTACAGCTTATTGACTCCAGAATTGACGAAATCAGAAACGTAAGAGGGGAACTTCCTTTAGAAGTAGAAGATTTAGAAGATGAAGTTGCAGGTTTGAGCACTCGTTCAGAAAAACTGAAAAGTGAACTTGAAGTGATTGAGGATCTTATCAAGGTTAAGAAAAATGCCATTGATGAGCACAAGGAGGTTATTAAAAAATACACTAAACAACAAGAATCAGTTCGTAATAACAGAGAATTTAATTCTTTGACTAAAGAGGTTGAATTTCAAGAATTAGAAATTCAATTAGCTGAAAAGCAAATCAAAGAAATGAAAGCTTCTATCGAGCATAAAAAAGAAGTTATTTCTAATTTAAAAGAAAAACTTGACGCTAAAAGTTCTCATCTAAAACATAAAAAATCTGAATTAGATGCGATTATGTCTGAGACTCAAAAAGAAGAAATCTTCTTATCTGAGAAATCTGCTGAATTTTCAGCTCAAATCGAAGAAAGATTATTAGCTGCTTATACAAGAATCAGAACTAGTGTTCGTAATGGTTTAGCTGTAGTTTCTATCGAAAGAGGAGCTTCTGCAGGATCATTCTTTACTATTCCACCACAAACACAAGTAGAGATTGCTTCAAGAAAGAAAATCATTACTGATGAGCATTCTGGAAGAATCTTGGTTGACAGCGCACTAGCTGAAGAAGAAAAAGAAAAAATGGAGCAATTGTTCTCTAAATTCTAATACATTGTCCCGATCTGATCGGGACTTTTTTTTATCATTAAACTTTACTGTTTTGGGACTTAAAAAAGGGATTCGTTTTATTACGATAAAATCTATTGGTCAATATATAAACTTTCTGAGCTACGTTCGACCTCAAAAAGCGATAGCGCTTTCTTACGCTCTTTTTAGCCAGCCACGAGAAGGGCGATTACTCAAAAGCAGTTTACCCGAAATATTACAAAATACAGAAACAGAAACGTTTCACCATAACGAACATCATTTTCAGACGTATATCTGGAAAGGAAATGAAATCAAAATCCTTCTTGTGCACGGTTGGGAAAGCAATGCTTCGCGCTGGCAGAAAACCTTACCGCATCTTCAAAAATCAGGAAGTACCATTATTGCTATTGATGCTCCGGCTCACGGACAGAGCAGCGGGAGAGAATTTAATATTCCACTTTACGCTGAATTTATTAATAAAGCAGTAGAAAAATACCAACCGACTATAATTATCGGACATTCTCTAGGTGGCGCGGCATGCGTTTACCATCAATACTTATTTCCCAATACAAGCATTAATAAAATGGTGATTCTTGGAGCTCCATCAGACTTAAAAACGCTAATCGACAATTACATTTCGATGCTGAGTCTGAATACCCGAATGTTTTCACTTTTAGACCGCAATTTTGCGAATCGCTTTAATTTCAAAATAGAAGATTTCTCAGGACAAAAATTTGCTTCACAATTTAATGTTTCCGGTTTAATTGCACACGATACCACAGACGATGTAGTAGCTTTTGAAGAAGGTAAGAAAATTGCAAGTAACTGGAAAAACAGTCAGTTTATAGAAACCAAAGGTTTAGGTCACGGAATGCATGATGACGAATTGTATCAGAAAGTGATTGAGTTTTTGTTTTCAGCTTAATTGCAAGGTTCAAAGGTACAGAGGCGCTAAGGTTCTGAGGCTTTTTTAGCACCATACCCGTACAGTATGTCATCTCTACGGAGGAGAGATCTCCGTAAGTAGCTCAACAAAGATTGGTGATATTGTTTGTGGAGATCTCTCCTTCGTCGAGATCACAAGATTGGGCGTAAAATCCAACAATCTAAAAATCTAAATTTCTAAATTTCTTCAACATTTCTTTTTCGCCTTTTCCTGTAATTATTATTGCTCTAGAATCCTTGATTCTTCTAATCCAATCGTGCTCCAACATTTTATTTAAAAGCAATGTTCCTACTGATCCGGCGATGTGATTTCTTCTTTCGCTCCAGTCGAGGCATGGTTTTAGGAATATTCGTTTTTTCTTTTTGGCTTCTTCTAAATCAATTCCAAAATCAGAGAACCATTTTTCTCCTTCGGACGTAATTTCAAAAGTAGAATTGTTTTCTATAATTATATTTTGTGCAATTAAACTATCGGCTAAAGCTACTCCTATTTTACCTGCCAAGTGATCATAGCATGTTCGGCAATATTTTATTGGAGGATAATTTTCGCTTTTCTTTTTTAATGAGAGATCCGGTTTGGGAATAAGATTTGCCATTGCTTCAACAGCGTAAGCCACTTCTTTACTGGAATATCGATAATATTTATGACGCCCTTGTTTTTCTACACAAAGTAAATTTGCTTCAAGAAGTTTACCTAAATGCATACTCATATTTTGCGGAGATGTATTAACAGCGATTGAAAGTTCTGTGGCTGTAAAAGCTCTTCCGTCTAACAATGTCCACATAATGGCTGCGCGCGTTGCATCTCCAATTAATCCTGCTGCTTTTATAAATTGATCTTCCATTTAGGTGTTCATAGTTAAATATAGAATGAAGTATTCTTTTGTAAAGTTAAATAACTTTGCTAAAAACAATTAAAATGACCACTACTTTATTCCTTCAGTCTGATGTTCAAGATCCTTATGCTTTCTATAAATTGATGCTGGACAAAAATTCCATATATTGGGATGAACACAATGAAATATGGGGAATTTATTCTTATGATTATTGCGTCGAAATTCTAAAAAACCCGGAAGCTTTAATTCCTTTTGTAAGCCATACTGATGGACAAAAGCTAAACGAACATGCCTTAGATATTCTGACTAATCTGACACGATTATCAAATGGAATTCAGCATACTGTAAATCGCGAAATTGCCAATTTGTTGTTTACAAACCTAAAATCTGTTGACATACCTACCCTACTTTCGAAATTGATAAAAAATAATTTAGTTGAAAATAAAATCGATTGGGTCGATGCTGTTTGCAAAAAATTACCTCTTTTGATTGTTTTAAAAAGTTTTAGTTTTAAAGACGATGATATCACTTTTATAATAAGTAAAATTGAAACTTTAGTCAAAATAATGCTCCCGTCTAAAAGTGACGAAGAAGTAAAATTGATTAATGAATTTTCTGAAACCATTTTTGCTATCGCCGAAAAACAACTTTTGTCATTAGACTTTTATGAATCTTTATCACATAAAATAACGGAATCAGAGGTTCATTCGCTTGACGAAATAAAGAAAATTTCTATTAGTAATTTAATCGGACTGTTTATTCAGAGTTACGACGCCGGAAGAGGTCTTTTGAGTAATTCGCTATTACAAATTATCAAACATAAAACCTTTTCGAGCAAAACGACAATAGAAAAATCTGTTATAGAGACGTTACGTTTTGATCCTCCGATTCATACTACCAGACGAATTGCAAGTGCCGATATTACAATAGGAGAAAAAATCATTAAAAAGACAGAAGCGATACTATTGGTTCTTGCGGCTGCCAATCGCGATTCGCAAAAATTCGAAGAGGAGTCAAATTTTGATATAGAACGCTTTAATAATAAGGAACATTTGACTTTTGGTATTGGCGGTCACCAATGTTTGGCGAAACATTTTTCTATTAATCTGGCTACCGAAACGTTATGGTTTTTATTTAATGAACATAAAACGATTACTCTTTTAGAAAACAATATAACATACGAACCAATGTTTAATGCCAGATTACCTAAGAACATCTGGATTTCGATACAATAATTTAAAAAATAAAATATGATAGCAGTAATTTTTGAAGTAATTCCTAACGAAGGTAAAAAAGCCGAATACCTTGATATCGCCGCAAGTCTTCGTCCGGAATTAGATCACATTGAAGGTTTTATATCGATAGAACGTTTTCAGAGTTTTAGCAATCCTGATAAAGTATTGTCCTTGTCGTTCTGGAGAGATGAAGGAAGTATTCAGCAATGGCGAAATCTTGAGATGCATCGTCACGCTCAGGCTAAAGGCAGAAATGAAGTCTTTAAAGATTATCATTTAAAGATTGCAACCGTTGTTCGTGACTACGGAATGTTTGAACGAAAAGAAACACCGGAAGATAGTTCTAGATTTCATAGGTGATAAAGGTTCAAAGTTGCAAAGGTTCTGAGGGACAAAGGTTTTTAGCTTCTGAGGTGCTGAGTTTCTTGCGAAGATCTACTTCGTCTGTTCACTGTCGCTCGAGTCTCCTTCGTGGAGATGACAAGATTGCGTGTAAAGTCGAAAAGTCCAATAATCCAACAAATCTAAAATCTAAAATCTTAAGTCTAAAATCTAAAATTCTAAGAAATCCAACAAATCTAAAATCTGAATTCTAAAATCTAAAATCCCAAGAAGTCTAAAATTTGACTACTTTTGCATTATGGAAGAGAATTTAAAACGTCTTAATAAATTTATTGGTGAAACGGGCTATTGTTCTCGTCGTGAAGCGGATAAACTTATCGAAGAAGGACGTGTAACAATAAATGGTGTTGTTCCGGAAATGGGAACGAAAGTTTCACCACAGGATGAAGTACGTATTGATGGAAAGTTAATTGTCGAAAAGCACGAGAAATTGGTGTATCTGGCTTTTAACAAACCTGTTGGAATTGAGTGTACCACAAATTTAGAAGTAAGAAATAATATTGTAGATTATATTAATTATCCTAAACGTATTTTCCCGATCGGTCGATTGGATAAAGCCAGTGAAGGGTTGATTTTTATGACTAATGATGGTGATATTGTGAATAAAATTCTGCGTGCCAGAAACAATCACGAAAAAGAATATACTGTAACGGTCAACAGACCTATTACAGATCGTTTTATTGAACGCATGGGAAATGGTGTTCCAATTCTGGATACTGTTACTAGAAAGTGTAAAGTAGAACAAATTAGCAAATACACTTTTAAAATCATTTTAACGCAGGGTTTAAACCGTCAAATCCGTAGAATGACTGAATATCTGGGTTATGATGTAACTGCTCTTAAACGTATCAGAATCATCAATATTTCGCTTGATGTACCCGTTGGGCGTTATCGTGATTTGACTGACGCTGAAATTAAGGAGTTAAATCATTTAATTGAGCCTTCTAGTAAAACGGAGGAAGCGAGTTTGCCAAAAGCAGAAGCTCCGAAAAGAAGAACAGAATTTATAAAAAGAGAAGATCCTAGATTTAAGAAAAGAGGAGATTATTAAACGAAAGTTTATAAAATTAATACAGTTAAGCCCGGATTCTATCCGGGCTTTGTTTTTTTAACTATTTTATTTGACCAACTTAATATTTATTTGACCAATTCTTAAATTGGCGTAATTTCTACAAGAACAGACTTACCTCGCAAAGGTCTGTAAATACTTGCGATAACATCATAGGTTAATCCTGAATGAACGACGCTTGCAATACATTGAAAACGGTAATTTGTTCCGCTTACGATTTGTGTCGCAACCAATGTTGGGCGATAACGCACACCAAGTAATCCATTTAATGCTTCGCTAAAAACGGCTAAATCAGCTGGAGTTGGTGCATGATAATTGGTCCATCCACCTAACAATGTTTCATTCTCTAATTGGGCATTATCTGACATAGTTCTATGATTTAATATTACTTTTTATTTTACTGATCTGTAAAAATTAAATTCTGCTAATTCTCACAATGTAGGCATCACTATCATAAGGTTTAAAGACCATAAGCAGCGATTCAAAAAAACGTTTACTTGGCGGAATAGATGCCAGACATCTAAAACGATAAATCATTCCGTCTGCAACTTGAGCAGAAACAAATAAGGGCGAGTAATGTACTCCTGAGTAGCCTTCTAAAGCTTTATTGAAAATGGCTATTTCTTCGGCTGTTGGTTTTTCGAAAGTTGACCAACCACCAAATATAATTTCTGTTTCAAGGGTTTGATTTGACATGGTATGTAATTTTGGTTATTGTCCTATGAACGTTCTTTGATTTATTACAGTAAAAATAGAGTCGGAATCAATCTTTGGTTATAAAAATGTCACGAAACAGGAAATGATTGTCATGAAACCGATAAAAATAGGTACCGCAATTTTATTCAAAAAGGAGCAAAAAAAAGCCTTCAAATCAATGAAGGCTTACTAGTACATTAAAACCAGACTAAACGAGTTATCTTAGTATTCGAAAGTTTTTCACGAAGTCTTTGTATTTATCACTTAGGGTTACTTTATGATTTCCTTTTAAAATTATTAAATTATCATTGACAATAATTTCTTCAATTTTACTTGAATTCACGATATAGTTTCGATGTGTCTGGCAAAACTTAGCAGAATCAAGAAGCTGAATAATTTTGGTTAAGGATATCAGAATGACAAATTTTTCAGTTTCTGTAATAATATTGCAATAACGGTCTTCTACTTCGATATAAACAATATCATCGATGAGTACTTTTTTGAGTGCTTTATTTTTTTTGATAAAAAGCGAATTGTTGCTAATTACGGTATTTTGATCTTCGCTATGAAAAACGTTCGACTGCTCATAAAATTTTTCGACAGCCATTTCAAGTGCGTATAAAATTTCAAGTTCATTAAACGGTTTCATTAAAAAGCTGAAAGGTTTTGTGAGCTTGGCTCTTTCAAAAATCTGACGATCCTTGGAGCTGGTCAAAAACACAAAAGGCTTTACACTATTAGGAACTACATTTATAGTTTCGGCAAAGGTTATGCCTTCTGGTCTTCCGTCCAGAAAAACATCAATAACTACAATGTCGATTTCATTATTGTAAAATAGCTGTAATGCTTCAGTATAATTTTCTGCAACACCAACTACATTATAATTGTTTGCGGTAAGTACTTTTACAAGTGCTTCACTTTCGACAGGAGTGTCTTCGATAATAAGCACATTAATATTATCCATTATTTTTAAACTTTTGTAAGGTGATAATTATTTCAGTTCCAACATTTTCTTCACTTTCGATATCGAGCTGACCACCATTTTTATGGATCATACTTTTACAGAGCTGCATTCCTAATCCTGTTCCAATTGCATCGTCATCTTTTTTCTTAGAAAGCAAAACGGTATTTTTCAGAAGCTGTTCTCTTGTTGCAGCATTCATTCCGGAACCGGTATCTTTTACTATCAGATAGCAAAAATCATCTGATGAAGGTCTGGTGTAAATCGAAATCGTTCCGTTTTCTTTTGAAAACTTTATGGCATTATCCAGCAAATTTCTAACAATAATTTTCAGAGAATCCATATCAGCAAATACATAATCTGATTTATCAACCGCTATATTAAAAGTAATATTTTTATTTAGCATTAACGGTTTATAATTGTATTCTACATGCTGCACTATAGATGCTAGGTGCAATTGCTCCTGATAAAAATAAGCTTGCTTTGTTTGCAGTAAAGCCCAATTAAGCAGATTGTCTAACAAATTATAAGCGCCATTTGCAATATTACTATTGTTATGAAGCAAAACGTCTAATTCTGTAAAATTTTTGTTTTCCAGATTTTCTATCAATTTACTGTTACTCGTTTTTAGAGCATTTACAGAGGAACGTAAATCATGGCTAACAATAGAAAACAACTTGTCTTTTGTGGCATTCAATTCGTCTAACTCATTTTTCTGAGCGAGAATAATTTTATTGTTTTTAATCTTTTGTCTGTAAAAATAAACTCCTGTACTAAAAAGAATCAACAATAAGGCCGAAGATGCAATAAAACCATTTCGCTCGGCTACTTTTGTTCTATTTTCGGCAGCAAGTACATTTACTTCTTTTTGTTTTTGTTTTACTGCAAATTTCTTTTCCAGATCTGCCAGCGCCCATACTTTATTCTGATCGTTTAACGAATCTTTCCATGTTTCATATTCTTTTCTATAGGTTAAAGCTAACGGAAAGTTTTTTCGGTTCTCCTCTACTACAGCCATATTGAGGGTTGCATTTTGCTTTAGCTGAAATGAATTGGTTTTTTTTGAAAGATTATAAGCTTTTATAAAATAGGGAATTGCCTGAGCATCTTTATATTGCTCATAATACAATGTTGCAATATCCATGTAAGAGGCAACAAGCATTTTGCTGTCTTTTTCTAATTCAAGCAATTTTACACCTTCGAATAAATATTTTTCTGATTTATCAAAATCCTGTAAATGCAAATAGCAAACTCCTATATTATGATTAAGAACGCTTTTTCTAAAATAGTGTTTAGGTGAATATTGTTTTTCGACTTCAAGAAAATTGCTTAGTGCCTGTTTAAAGTCGCCTTGTTCTAAGGCAATTTCGCCCAAACCAATTTTTAAATTATAGTAAAACTTAAAATTAGGAGATACTTTAGTAAACTCTTTTTTTGCTTCTTCAAAAAGTTTTTTTTCTTTAAAACTAATGGCTCTAAAATAATGACAGTAATCTCTAAGTTCCTGGTTTTTGGTAACGCTAAGTTGTTTCATTGCATATACCAAAGTCGAATCGTAATTTTTTTCTAAAAAAAACGCCTGCGCTTTATTAAAATTTACCTGCTCTTTAAACTCCCTTGCTTTTTCTTTGACTTCATTATCAAAATAGTTTTCTATAGCCTTTGTGGTTTGAGAAAATATAAAAAACGGAATTAATAGTGCTATCGAGATGATACAACAATTTATTTTAATCTTCATAGTTACGGTTACATTCTCAGGATTACTGCCAGTATATAATCAGTTCATTAATTTTGATTTTTTAATCAAGGTATTGCTGATCCAACATTTGTTACTGTTCCTCGAGATGCAACAGGATCGATATCCCAAAGGAAAGTTTCAATAGTTTCTATTTCAGTAAAATCTGTAATAAAAGGAACTTCTTTTGCATAAAAATCAAGTTCAAAAATATGATATTCCTTTTCTTCTGACTCTAACAAATCGTAGCTTATAAAAAACTGAAACTTTGGCTTGGTATCAAGACCAATGTAAACATTTTGATAGATACTAAAATCTATGTTTTTTAAATCTTTGGAAGCAATAAAAACTACAGCTCTAACAAGAAGTCGATTATCTTCTGTATGATATGCCTCTACTAAAGGCGATAAAAGGGTGCGCTCGCGTCTTTCCGGAAAGCGAATCTTTCCCACTGGTTTTTTAGGCAGTTCTTTTGATAAAATTTCACCTGGAGGGTAAATCTTCTCTCTCGGTCCGGGTCCGTTTGGAGTAGTTTTTTTCATGGTATTAATTATTAGGGTTAAACTTTTATTGATTATTGAAAAATTTTAAGGAATATTCTAATAAGTATATGCTAAAGAGCGAAAAAACAGTGATTTTTCAGGAATCAAATATAGTAAAGTTTTTCTTAATAAGATTTAAAGCGACTTTATAAAGAAATTAATTAACAATTTTTTATTTCTCACTTCCACTAAAAAAGTGCTACAGCGATGCGTGAAGATTATATTACAAAAATCAAGGCATAAAAAAACCCATTCTTTCGAATGGGTTTCTATATATTTTACTAAATGTAATTATATCTTTTTATTGAAAATTCTTAATTCATTTTCGAAGATGTAATAAATAGATTCTGTTTCTGCATCAATTTCATAAATCGGACGCATGTTTTCGAAGATAATTTTATCTAATTCAACACCATCTTCTTTTTTTACTTTTACTAATACTTTTTTATCAGTAGCAGCATCTTTTGCAAAAATATAAGAGTAATCACGATTTTGTTTCATTGCATCGTAACGCTGACCAAGTCTTTTAGATACGTTTGCTAATGCAGCAGATCCGGCAGCTTGATTTGAAGCTCTTTTTAATCTTGCTTCATTTTTTTGTTTTACAACATGTTCAACTGGTTTTCCGGTTGCAGGATCAATTGTTGTCATTGTCCACTCGCTTCCCATAACAGCATTTCCAACGGCAGAAACTCCTAAGCCAATAGATCCGGCTGTAGCAAGTGCAGATCCCCACGCTCTACCACCATCACCTGGTTGTGTATAGATCTTTTGATATAAAACGGTACCTTCTTTACTTACTCCTAAAACTTCTGTTGGACCAGAAAGTGCAACTCCCCAAGTAAACAATTCAATTGAGTTTAATTCTTTTTCTTTCTTAACATTTACTTTTGCAAATGCATCCGGTCTGTCTGCTACCGTAGTACCAAATTTGAAAAGCTCTTCGTCATTGTATACCAAAAACTGATTGTCATCTTCATCAAAAACACTTAACAATGGACGTTTTGGGTTGAATTTCAAGTTTCTTTTCCAAAGTTTTTTTCCTGATTTGTAATCTACCATGTTACCATAAGTTGCAGTAAGGTACAATACCTTATCATCAACTTTTCCTAAATAGTTGATAGCGTCTTCTTTATCATCAGATATTTCGATAAAGCTTTTCCATTTTTTCTGACCGTCTTTATCGATAAGCATCATTTCGTTTTCAGCAACATAAAGGTAATCACCGTCAATTGGAATTACTTTTTTCAATCCGTCTCCACGAGCATCTTTTTTCCATATTTTAGATCCGTCATTCAAATTAAAAAAGTTGAATCCGCTATTGTGAGCTACTAATATTTTAGTTCCCCAATCTTCTAAGTATACGATATATTTTGTTTTGATAGCCTCTTTCCAGATTGGCTTTCCAGTTTCAGAATCCAAAACATTTAAGTATTGTTTTGTAGACAACATTCCTTTGTTATTTATCACAACTAAGTTTTTGTTGTTTTGAGTAGGGAAAACTTTTGTATACTCAATATCTCCTGTCCATTTTAAAGCACCAGACTGTCTGTCAATTGCTGATAATTTTCCTAAATAAAGAGAATAAATAGTATTATCGCTTACTTCTGCAGAATTAGACATGTTTGCTTTGAATGTAAACATGCTGGCAAACATACTTTTTGCTTCTCCTTGTTCTGTTTTCCAGATTACATTTCCAGTGTGTAAATCAATTAAAGATGCAATAACTTTTCCTTTTTCAACACCTTTAACTAAATATTCGTCTGCACCATACAAAAACTGACTGTTAAATACGGTATAATCATACTTTGCAGAGTTGTACACTACTTTCCCGTCTGCTGTATTTATTAAAACTGTTTTGTAATTTACTAATGCTTCAACATACGGAGTTCCATCAATATCTTTCAATATTCTTTTGCTCGCAAATAGGTTGTCAGTGTCTACTTTACTCAATGTTTCAAGAGCAGTAGCTTTTCCAATTTCTTTGTCAGCATCAAAACTCCAAACTTCCGCTTTAGTGTCAGGGCTAATTCCTTTTACAACGTTTCCTTCTTTTACTACAAAAACTCCTGTAATTGAGTTTTGCATTAAGTCTTCGATTTTCGAATTCATTTTGATAACCTGATCTGCAACTCGCTGAGAAAATCCAGCGAAACTTAAGGTTAAGAAAAAGATTAAAATAATTTTTTTCATAGTTTGTTTGTAGGGTTTTAAAATTTAAAATATGGTATGTTATGAGCGACAAATATCTCACATTGCTACCTAATACACAAGCGCTTTAATAAAAAAAATCTTCTTAATAAATCCTTAATAATCAACACTTTATAGCTTTAGACCGTAATCTACTTTCTTTTATGTAAAAAACTATAATACAATGACTTAGATAAAAAGTCAGCTTCCTGATTTTTACAAATTTCCTGTTCCCTCGAAACCTCTACATATTCGCCATACAGATTTTTTGCAGAAAAGTATTCCCTGCGTGTTTCATCATTAAAATTAAGACTGCTCAGAAATCTTGGTTCAACTCCTTTACTGACAGAAATATTATAGTTCGTAATCAGATTTCCCCAATTAACAAAGCCGCACAACAACACCGTTGCATAACTACACCATACAAACTGATTAAAGAGATAGGCGTTCGTTTTTTGCTTAGTAATTTTATAAAAAGTGAAAACCAAACCAACAATTGCCAGTATTAAAAAAGCATAGACTCCTAATCTTTTATAGGTTAAACCAAAAAATGAAACATACTCTGAATTTTTGATGATGGTGCTCACAATTAAAACGCCATTTAGTACGATCCATACTTTGGCTAATTTTTTAAGATTACCAGCTTTTTCATCAAAATTAAAACCGCTTTTAAAGTAAAAGAGAATAACACCAACCGCCATAATACTGGAAAAAATAACGGCATTTACTCTTTCGTGCGTATCTGAACTTAAACTAGCGGTTTTTACTGCTTCAAAAAATTGTTCATAATTGTAGGTTCCAATAAAAACAATCAGCATGATATTTAAAAGTGCTAAAGTAATTTCACCGCTTTTTCTTTCGAAATCAAGATCAAGGAACGAAAATGTTTCTTCGTTTTTGTTTCTCCCTTCTTCTGAAAACTCATGAGACAATTTATCGTTGTATTCATAACACGCTTGTGGAATCCAGTAATTCCAAAAGGTAAATGAAATATAGAAACCTAAAACACTGCTAAAAACGAGTGAATAAAAATTAAGATCTAAGGTGTAATCTGTAAAAAGTGATGAAAAATGATCGCTCCCAAAAGAGTAAACAATAAAGAAAAGCGCCAGAAAAAACATTGGGATAATGAAGTACGCAATTAGTTTTTTTAACGTGTTGTTGTGAAGCTTTTTTTCCGGAAGCCAATCACTAAACATAAAAGCACGTGCTAAACTCGCGAATCCGTTAATAAATACAAGCGGGAAAACCTGTATTATTTTAAGCTCTGTTTCCTGCGTTTTAAATTGCAAAAAGATAAGAGACATTGCTAATGCCAGAAAAGAAACAAAATCGCCATACCAGGCAAAAGCAAGACAAGACAAAACTGTTGTGACCACCAGAACCAAATGAGATCTTTCTGTAAAACGATCCTGAAAAAAATAACAAATAAATCCAGTAAGGGCGAGACCAAAAAGCGAAAGATTGATACCTACTAATTCATTGTAAAAAAGCAGCAAGAAAATGAAGCTGCATGCCAAAATAAAGTGATGTTTTTTCATAATAATTGATTTAAAAGTACTTTGCATTTCAAAGTATTTAGACAAAAAATTTTAGTTTTTAGATTTCATTAATTTTTCAAGACTATTTAAGTGCTCCTTAAAGGCCGCGCGTCCTCTATTGGTAACTCTATACGATGTTTTTGGCTTTTTACCAACAAATTCTTTTTTAACTTCAATGTATTCTGCTTTTTCTAATGCAGAGGAATGACTCGCCAAGTTACCATCAGTGATATTCAAAAGACCTTTCATTTCGCTAAAATCAATCCAGTCATTAACCATCAGAACGGACATAATACCCAATCTGACACGGCTTTCAAAATCTTTATTTAATTTATCAATGATTCCCATTGGCTTATTTGTATTTTTTGAACATTATTAGGCCATACAAGATATGCAAAATACCAAAACCAAAGATCCAAAATACTAATCCGTATCCGATATAAAAAAGTGATATAAATCCTAAAACCAATTCGCAGAATCCTAAATACTTAACATCAGAAAATGTGAATTTTTCAGCATTAACAAGTGCTAATCCATAAAAAATTAAAGTTGCCGGAGCTACTAAACCGTACATTTGGTGATACAAAAGTGCCAAACAAAATATACCGCCGGACACTAATGGAATTGCGAGATTAAAAAGCATATTTTTTGTTGCTGATGTCCAAATAGGTAAATTATATTTTTTACTTTTTCTGATGGTAAAAAGCAGACCAAAGAAAAGAGCGGCAACCAATATAATTATTCCTGTCAAAAATAATTCAGAAACTAAATTTGAACCATATAATTTATGTTCATTGCTAAAATAATCAAGTCCATTGGCTTTAAATAATTGATAAACATATAAACCGCCAATTAAAGCCGCCAATCCGGCAAATACTCCTGATAATCCGCTTAGCGATATAAATCTTGAAGAACGCTCCATCATGGAACGAATATGTGATAAGTCTTCTTGGTGCTTCTGATTCATAATTAAAGTACTTTGTAATGCAAAGTTATATTTTATTTTGAATGCACAAGCAAAAAAGTTTCTTTTTATTTGTTCAAAATAGCACTAAAACTTTTAATCTCACTATTTTCGGGACTTTACACAAAAGACAAGCTCACCTTTTCAGATGAGCTTTCTATATTGAGTACTATTTTTAATTGCTTTTATATTAAAACCATCTTCTTCTTTTGAATAAAAACACACCAAAAGCAGATAAGATTACAGAAACTAGTAATAAAATCCAGATGCCGTACTTGCTTTCTTCCAATCCGTTTGGCACGTTCATTCCGTACAAACTAGCAATCAAAGTGGGAATCATCAGAATAATAGAAATCGAAGTCATTTGCTTCATTATATTATTCATGTTATTAGAAATTACAGAAGCATAAGCATCCATCATTCCGGTTAAGATATTGCTGTAAATATTGGCTGTATCCTGAGCCTGACTTAACTCAATTTCAACATCTTCCAGAAGGTCTGAGTCGTAATTTGCTTTTTGTGCTTTTAGGTTTTTTATTCTATGAAATAAAACATCATTCCCTTTTAATGAGGTAATAAAAAACACAAGGCATTTTTCGATTTGAAGTAATGCCTGCAATTCTTCATTTTTGATTGATTTCTCTAAATTATCCTCTGCCAGCTTAATTTTTTGATTGATTTGCTTTAGGTACTTTAAATACCAAACGCTTGATGACAAGAGCAATCGTAACACCAAATCAAAATTATCTTTTATCGCAATGTTTTTTCTTTGTGAGTACTGTACAAAATCGGTAATGATTTCTGTTTTATAAAAACTGATGGTTACACAAACTTCTTCTTTAAAAACCAAACCCACAGGAATGGTCTGAAAAGGGAGTTTTATATCATCACTCTTTATGGGAACACGCATGATAATCAACGTCCATCCATCTTCTATTTCGATACGGGGTCTTTCGTCTATATCCTCAATATCATTATAGAATGCTTCAGGGATCTGCAATTCTGATAATAAGTATTCTTTTTCAGCTGCAGTTGGAGATTCAATGCTAATCCAGCAATTTGGAGTCCATTCTTTGATCTCAGTTAATCCGTTGTTGTTTTTGTAAAAGGCTTTCATTTCAAAATTCAAGAGTTTATCATAGCATTTTGAAATGTTTCAAAAGCTACTTTAATTTAATACTAACGAATAATAATCGTCCATTTGGAGAAGTTTTTTTTAAGTGGTGCAAAAATATCGTTTATTTTTAAGACAGAAAACTTAAAACTATTAATTATATATTAAAAAGACGAAAGCCTATCTGTTTTGTCAGATAGGCTTTGCATATAAGTGCTTTTGATGTAAATTATTTTCTTGCGCTTCTCATTTTACGTGCTAAAAGCGTATTTTTTAACAACATAGCGATTGTCATTGGTCCTACTCCTCCCGGAACCGGAGTAATGAAAGAAGATTTTTTACTTACTTCGTCAAAATCAACGTCACCTGTAATAACGTATCCTTTTGGGTGCGAAGCGTCTTCTACTCGTGTAATACCCACGTCAATAACAACTACACCATCTTTTACCATGTCTGCTTTTAGGTAGTTTGGCACTCCTAAAGCTGTAATAATAATATCGGCATTTTTAGTAAATTCTTCGATATTCTTTGTTCTGCTGTGTGTTAGAGTAACTGTAGAATCACCAGGATTTCCTTTGCGGCTCATTAAAATACTCATTGGTCGTCCCACAATGTGGCTTCTTCCAATAACTACGGTATGTTTTCCGGCTGTTTCTACTTTATAACGTTCTAGCAATTGCATGATACCAAATGGTGTCGCAGGAATAAAGCTTTCCATCTCTAATGCCATTCTTCCAAAGTTGGTTGGGTGAAAACCATCAACGTCTTTATCGGGATCGATTGCTAATAATATTTTTTGCTCGTCGATATGTTTTGGCAAAGGTAATTGTACGATGAAACCATCAAGATCATCATCTTCGTTTAATTCTTTAATTTTTGCCAGTAAATCTTCTTCTGTAATATCTTCAGGTAAACTTACTAAAGTTGAATCAAAGCCAATTTGCTGGCAAGATTTTACTTTACTTCCCACGTAAGTTAAACTTGCTCCGTTTGTTCCTACGATAACAGCTGCCAAATGAGGTACTTTTCCTCCTGCATCTTTTATTGATTGAACTTCGGCTGCGATTTCGTTTTTAATGTCTTCAGCTGTTTTTTTACCGTCTAGTAGTTGCATTGTTTTTGTTTCAGATTTGTTTTAGTTGTTTCACGTTTCATGCTTACTTTGAAACGGAATGTTCATTTACTTATTTTCTACTTATTTAAAAAATTTAAGGCCTAAAATTTCAAGCAATCTGAAACTTTAAACCTTAAACATTTTTTTCTTTATCTCGGCATTCCGCCTGGCATTCCTTTCATGCCTCCCATCATCTTCATCAGGTTTTTTCCGCCCGGCCCTTGCATCATCTTCATCATCTTACTCATTTGGTCGAATTGCTTCATCAGCTGATTTACCTGCTCGACTTTGGTTCCGGAACCTTTAGCGATTCTGGCTTTTCTTTTTACATCGATGATAGACGGTTTACTCCTCTCGATTGGTGTCATCGAGTGAATAATTGCTTCTATATGTTTAAAAGCATCATCTTCTATTTCTACATCTTTCATGGCTTTTGAAGCTCCCGGTATCATTCCAACCAGATCCTTCATATTACCCATTTTTTTCACTTGTTGAATTTGCGTTAAGAAGTCATCAAAACCAAATTCATTTTTAGCGATTTTCTTTTGAAGTTTTCTTGCTTCTTCTTCATCAAATTGTTCTTGCGCTCTTTCTACAAGTGACACAACATCACCCATACCTAAAATACGCTCTGCCATACGATCCGGATAGAAAACATCAATTGCTTCCATCTTTTCTCCTGTACCAACAAATTTGATTGGTTTGTTTACAACCGATTTAATCGAAATTGCAGCTCCACCACGAGTATCACCATCTAATTTTGTTAAAATAACTCCATCAAAATTAAGGATATCGTTAAAAGCTTTTGCAGTGTTAACAGCATCTTGTCCTGTCATTGCATCTACAACAAACAAAGTTTCCTGAGGCTGAATTGCTTTATGAACACGAGCAATTTCGTCCATCATTTCCTGATCTACTGCAAGACGTCCGGCTGTATCGACAATTACGACGTTAAAACCGTTTGCTTTTGCATGCTTAATTGCATTCTGAGCAATTTCAACAGGATTTTTATTTTCTGGTTCTGAGTAAACCTCAACACCTATTTGATCTCCCACAACATGAAGCTGATTGATCGCCGCAGGACGGTAGATATCACACGCTACTAAAAGTGGTTTTTTATTTTTCTTCGTTTTTAAGAAGTTGGCTAATTTTCCAGAGAAAGTTGTTTTACCAGAACCTTGCAATCCTGACATTAAAATTACTGAAGGGTTTCCGCCAAGGTTAATTCCTGCAACGTCACCACCCATTAATTCTGTCAACTCATCTTTAACCAGTTTTACTAATAATTGTCCTGGCTGAAGCGTGGTCAAAACGTCCTGTCCAATTGCTTTTTCTTTTACTTTGGTTGTAAAATCTTTTGCAATTTTAAAGTTAACATCGGCATCCAGTAAGGCACGACGAACTTCTTTTAAGGTATCGGCAACGTTTACTTCTGTAATCTTACCGTGTCCTTTTAATATATGGAACGCTTTATCTAACTTATCACTTAAATTATCAAACATACTATTTTCTTTATTTGAAGTGCAAATATAATCTAATTAGACATTTTAGGCAATTTTTATTTAAATACAAAGTGCGTTTTGATTTAATCTTAAAGTGGGCTAAGTTTTATGTGAAGTTCTATATGTTTTTTTAGCTCGCAAAGACGCTAAGGCGCAAAGTTTAATTTTTAATTTGAGTAAAAAAACTTTGCGCCTTAGCGACTTTGCGAGATTATTTCTTTGGCGCCTATTTTAAAAAACTTATGCTTTTGAACCTTTGTAGCTCTGGACCTTCTTAATTAAAATTGGAAGTAAATAAAAGGCTGTGAACCTGCAACTGCTGTTGCATAAACGATCCAATATACAAAACCTAGAACTACTGCTTTTAGTACTAAAGGTGTTTTATCAAAAACTGATTTTAAAGTTGTTGTAAAACCTTCCGGAAGGAAATGCCAAACATATCCGAACAACATTAATAAAAATACATTTTTATATCCTAATATAATTACTTGCCATTGTTCCGGCTCAAACGTTAACTGACCAATATTGTTGATTACCTGCAACGCTGTTTCGAAATCTCGGGCACGGAAGAAAATCCAGCAAAAAACAACGAAATGAAACGTAATTACTATAGAGAAAAAGCGCCATAAAAATCCAGGACCTTTGCTTTCTTTTTTAGAAGGGAAAAATTCCATAAATATTTTGTGAACCGCTAAAGCTAATCCGTGCAAAGCTCCCCAAATAATAAACTGTGCTCCTGCTCCATGCCACAATCCTCCTAAAAGCATCGTGGTAAACAAGTTGAAATTGGTTACAGCAGTTTGTTTTCGTTTGCCTGAAAGCAAAAATGTTAAACAGAAAAGAGCTATTGATCCTATAGCGATTCCCAACGGAATATAACTCTCGTTTACATTTGCCATTCCCCACAACACTAATCCGAAGAAAAACAAACTCGGAAATAAATATCCTGCAAAGGTTCCTTCTCTGTTTCCTCCTATTGATATGTATAAAAAGTCTTTTAACCAAGTTGATAACGAAATATGCCATCTTCTCCAGAAATCTGTAATCGACGTCGATTTATAAGGTGTTCTAAAGTTAGCCGGTAATTTGAAACCTAATAACAATGCGATTCCAATTGCCATATCTGAATATCCTGAGAAGTCACAATAAATTTGAATAGCATATCCGTAAGAAGCCATTAAATTTTCGAATGATGTATACGTCATTGGTGTATCAAAAACACGATCAACGAAATTTACTGAGATATAATTGGAGATTACAGTCTTCTTAATTAATCCGCCAATAATAAGAAACAAACCGTTGTTTACATCTTGTCTCGTTAGATTTAATTTTTGGTAAATCTGTGGTAAAAAGTCTTTTGCTCTTACGATTGGTCCGGCAACTAACTGCGGGAAGAAAGAAACGAAAAACAGGTATTCGATATAGTTTTTGGTTGGCTTAATCTCTTCACGATAAATTTCGATAATATAACTCATCGACTGAAAAGTATAGAACGAAATACCAACCGGAAGAAATACATTATGAAGTACATAATTACCACTAAATAAATCATTGAAAGTAACAATCATGAAGTTCATGTACTTAAAATAACCTAATAGACCAAGATTAAGAATTACACTTATTACCAGGTATATTTTCTTTCTGTTATTGCTCTTTTCGTTGTAAATGACCTGACTTAAGCCATAGTCTACTACAGAAGAAAGAAGCAATAATAAAAAATAAATTCCGCTTGACTTATAGTAAAAGAAAAGCGAGAACAAAATAACGTACGTTAAACGTAAATAGAATGTTTTACGTAAAAAAGCGTACACGAAATAAAACACCAAAAACAATCCAAGGAATAATCCTGTATTGAAGAGTAATTTTTCTTCCGGGTTATAAACAAACCAACCTATGATCTGCTCTGTTGTAATGGTTCCAAAATTTTGAACAAACCAATTATTTATGCTATTACTTGTTATCAACTTACTTTTTTGAATTAAAATTATCGTATGCTTTTAAAAATGCTTCGGTAAACAAGTCTCCTTGTTTCATGTATCCTTTTTTAGAATAATGTACCCAGTCCGGACCAATAAGGGCTTGTGCTTTTAATTTCTGGATTCCGCTTAAACCTCCAAACTCAGTGTACAGATCCCATACTGCAAAATTATCTTTCTCTGCTATTTCAATAATTCTCTCAGCATATTCACCTACAAAATGATTTGGTTTTCTTCCTCTGAACAAAGATGGTGGTGGCGTCATGATGATGATGGGCACATCTATATTTTGTTCTTTTATATTACTTATAAATTCACGCAATTGTTTAATATACTTCGCGGTATCCATTTTGTCAAAGCTTTCATTTGTTCCTAATGAAAAAATCAACAAATCAGGATGTAATGCTTTTAGCTGTTCAAAAAATAAAGGATACTTATTGTAATCTGAAAATTTAGCTCCATTTACACCAATCCCGCTATAAATTACTCCAGAAGCATTTTTTTCAAGAACAATTCCGTTAAGTTCGTACTTTGTGGCACTTTTATTCGGAATAAGAAAAATTTTCTCTAATGCTTTATCTGAATCATAATAGTTTGAAAATGCATCAGCTTCTAATTTTAAAGGAACAAATTCTGAAGTTGTAACATTTTTGGGTTTGGTTTCATTCGTCGCAATCTTTAAGACTCTTCCTGCCCGAATATTATTTGATTTTAAATGATTGTCTCTTTTAATCTCTGCTACCGAAACATTGTATTTATCAGCTATTACAGAAATTGCTTCTCCTTTTTTAATTTTATGCGCAATTACTTTTCGCTCTGTCGTTTGTGTTATGCTGGTTTGAGCAGATATTGCTAAATCAAACATTTTTTGGTTCTGCGGTGTAATAACATGAATCGAATTAAACTTGTATGCTTTATCCTTTACATTCAGTTCGATGGCAAAACCTGCATTTTCTCTCCACAATCCAATACCACTTAAACCAACCGGATTTCCTTTTGCGGGATAAATGTTTCGATAGTTTTCCCAAATTCTGTTCGAATAAAAACGCTCGTTATAAGAACCATTTGTTTTAGCCAATTGATACGGAAAAACTAAACCACGGCCAGCATTTCCGAATTTCTCCTGTAAATTTTTTCTAATTTGATTGGTCATCAAATCTCCCTGAATATGGGAATCTCCAATATGAACAATGTTTATTTTACGATTACCGCCAGCTTCATTTTCTTTTAACTTCTTAAAAACGTTTTCCAGCACTTCTATATTATAAATGCGATTACCCGCATAAGACGCAATGGTGGCAGAATCGATTGTACTTACCATACTTTTAGTTATTGGGAGTGTGACTGACTTTTGTTCTTGATCGTTTGGTGATAGAAAAAGACAACAAAAGAAAACAATTAGTTTATTCATTTACGCTATCTTTTATTACAGAGACGGAATCTGCATTTGTTTTTCGGACTGTTTTTTTCTTACTTGGACCATCGCGTTTTTCGCGCAACGCTTTGTACTTTTCGTATCCTTGGTTTAACTGATTGTATAATAAGTTTCCAATTTCTTTTGCTCCACGCTGATTAAAGTGCGTGTAATCTTTATTTGCTTTAGATGGTGAATCGCTTACCCATTTTACCATAGATCCGTCTCCTCCCATTAAGGTATAAAGATTCACAAAACCGGATTCTGTTTCTAAGGCATACGTTTTTTGCGCATTCATCAAAGGAACTACTGCCGAATCTGTTTTCATTTCTAAATCATATTTAGTCGATTTATCAGCGGTTGAAACAATCAAGATTGAAACTCCAGGGAAAGATTCTTTTATCTTATTCACAACTTTGGTCATTCCTTTTTGATACCAGAAATAATTCTTAGTTCCGTAATTCAATACGTTTGTTCCGTAATGCAAAATCACAAGGTCATACTTCAGCGTATTGTTGAAAGACTTCATTACATCGGCATTAAAAATAGAAATTGGTAATCCTGAATTTCCTCTTTGTGAAAAGTTGTCAACATGTACTCCGGTTCCGCTATCAAAATTAAATCCATATATAGGAATAGAATCAGCATGAATAAAGTTGGCTTTAAACGCTTTGACACTTCCAGATGTTACTTTTAATGTATTTACAAGATTATTAGGCGTAAGGCTTTTTCTTAAAGTATCTTTTCCGATAATAAAATTCACATTTCCTTTTTTAGACGATCTTCCATAATACAAGGTAGGATTATCTAAACTAGTCGAAAATTTCTTAGGACCCGCTTCAAATGAAATCCAGGTTGTATTTTTAGTGTCATTTGCAAAAAAGACATGACCATTTACTCCAAAAGGACTAATCGGATTTTTTACATTTAAGTACGATTGTGTTTTCCAGTTTTTAGAATACACTGCCTTTATAGAACCTCTTGAAGCTGCTGATTCTGATGTGATAGAAACAAAACCAACACCATTTCCGCCAAAACGTTCCTGATAATTGTTTCGAACATCCTGAACAATTAAATCGCCATCTGTCATGGAGTCGCCATAATAGGCAATTCTCACTTTAGACTGCGGATTGTTTTCCAGTTGGTATAATTTGTCGTAAAACGAAATCAAGTATTGAAAACCTTTATAATCATCAAAAACCTCAGCAGGAAATTCTATCCCTTCTGTAGCATCAAAAGTAATTTTGCCTTTAGTAAGTTTTTGTTCTTTTCTTAAAATACTGTCGCTTTTCTCAGATAAAGAATCTTTAGCAACAGACTCTAAAAGTAAACTATCAATTAGTACGTTTTTAGAATCTACTTTACTGTCCGAAAAAATTTTGTCTGGCAGGATTTGTTTAAATCCAACGAACGCTATAAATGCTAATGCTACAATGGCAAAAGACTGAAAAAAATAAGATTTTGTATTCACTCGTAAATATAAATTTTTAAACAATGGATTATAAAAAAGTTACCTCCATTTAAAATTCCTGTTAATTCCCTATGAAAAAAACATTTGCAAAGATAGGATTAAACGTTTATTTATAAATGTTTTTACTAATTAAAAATAAAACAAAAAAAGAGGCTAGAAAAATCTAGCCTCTTTCAAAAAAAAATAAAAAAAACAAAGCTAATGATTAACTAAATTTTAAAACTGTATTGTTATAAAACACTGGTTTTCAAAGCATAAATTTAAAGGTGATTTTGAGTTTAATTAAAACAAATTTCACCTTAGATTAGCGTAAAAACTATTCTTATTATTTTTAATGCATTCCTAATATTATTATTTCAGAATAGCATATTCAAAAGTAACATTTCCTCTTTCTCCCTTATCATTTGTCATAGTAAGGAATTTAAGTTTGTAATAGTTACCAGCTGCATCTTTAACTACATAAAAACGATCTGTTCTTACACTTGGTAATGAACCTGGTGCTCCTCCACCTCTCCAGTTACCTCCAAGAATTCTTTGATCTGTAGCCGAAGCTGTAAAGCTAGCTTCAACCACTTTTGCTTTAGTAAAATCAGCATAAGAACCTCCGGCAGAAACTAAAACTTGATAAACTCCTGTTCCTCCTCTGAAATTTGTAGTAACAAAATCAGAATAACCGTAAGTTACTTCTATTGGATTAGCGTTAGCATCCTGAGATGGGATATAATTTGTAAAAGTTGTAAAATTCAAATCCCATTTGTCTTTTGCCGGCTCTACAGAAACTGTTGTTCCAGAAGCTAAGCTAAAAAATGAGAAGTTAAAAGCAGCATCTTTTGTAATTGTTTTTTCTGTAAAAGTAGCAGCATCTAAATCAGCATACTGAATTTTATATCCGTTTCCACTTCTTAAAATTCTTACTTTTTTCCATCCTCTTGCTTCTCCATCTACATTTACTGAACCAAGTCCTGGTTGAGTTGTGCTAACTGCAGATCCAAGGTTAACTAAATATACCATGTTTTCAGCATCTGTTGCAGAAATTTCAGCAATAGCAGATCCAATTCCGGCACCAGCACCAGCTAAAACACCTGTTGGGTTATCAACAAATCCATTAGAAGAAAGCGTTGTTCCTCCACCAACTGTTACATCAGTATTAATTTGCTGTGGTAAAGTAATGTCAGCTGTTTCTAATTTTTTAACTGCCATTTTAAGAGATCCGTTTATAATAACTCTAAAGTCATTTCCTGAAGCAAAACCAAAGTCCCAAGCTGCTCTGTTTACAGCAACTCCTGTTCCTGAGCTTAAATCAATATAAAACTGATTTGGCTGGTTTGGACCGCCAACACTAGCAGGGAAAACACTTCCTAATGAAGCTGTCTGGTTAAAATTAACCTGAATTGATTTGTTCAATCCAACTACAGTTCCATTTGAAGAACTACTGAAAGTAAATACAACATGTTTTACTTCTCCTTCAATAGCTTCTTTTAGTTTTTTGAATGTAAAAGTTGCTCCGGCAGCTCCTTTTTCGAAAGGAACTACAACTGTTGTTCCGGTTGCAGCCGGTACAGTAGAAAAATCTGTTCCGCTCACTACTCCGGTTTCAGCAAAAGAAATCGTAAGTGTTCCTGCTTCTGCAGCTGGTACGGCAAATTTTAATTCTATAGGAGTGTCTGTCGTAGTTAAGTTTAATGAAGCCGCTGTAAAAGTGACTGCATTTGCCTCAACTGTAGGATTATCATCACTTGAACATGCTGCAAGTGACAGTAAGGCGATTGATAAAAATAAAAGTTTTTTCATTGAATTATGGTTTTAAATTAAAGATTAAGGTTGTATGCTAATTTTAAGAAATACGAACGTCCATACGCCAGCATAACTTCTCCAGGAGCAGCATGACCAGCCGCCTGATTTGTATTACTTTGATTAACATTGGTGATATTAAAAAGGTTTCGGGCTCCCATTGTTACTTCAAACTGATCTTTGAAGAAGTTTTTACGAATAGAAACATCTAACCAGTTACTCGGATCGATTTCAGACAAAATAAAAGAGGACGTACCTTCTACAAATCGCTGCATTTTTCCGTTGTATTTATAATATCCTGAGAAAACGGTTTTCCATTTTGGAATGGAATACGAGAAGCTTGCATTTAAATTAAAAGAATACAGAAATTTATCATCTGATGTAAATACCTTGTTTTCTATTTTCTGTGAAATTCCAATGAAGGCAGCTCCAGCGTTAAAAGTCCAATTGTCTTTGCGGAATTGATTGGTAACAGAGAAATTCCAAACCTTGTATTTACTAATGTTGATGTATTGATATTCCGGATTTCCGGTATCAGCATTAAATCCTGTTAATGCCATATTAATTCGGTCGTTTACATCTAAATAACTTCCGGCGAAAGTATTTGCCATTTGTAAACCTGAAGAAAATGTAGTTGACTTCTTTAAACTCGTTTCATACGAAGTACTGGTTTCCGGAATAAGATTTTCGTTACCAATAAAAAAGTGTCCGTCAAAAATAAGTTTAGAATACAATTCCTCAAAAGTAGGAGTACGAAAACTATCGCCATAAGAAGCACGAACTTCGACTCCTTTGTCAAATAAATATCTCAAACCCACTGATGATGCATATTGATCTTTAAACTTAGATTGGGCAGAATATCGTAATCCGGGTCTAATAGAAAACTTTTCGGTTGCCATAATTTCTGAAGAAGCAAAAAAATCGTAATTCTCAATCGTTTTTCGAATGGGTACAAAAATATTGCTGGCTTCCTGAATAAGCGAAAATCCGCGATTGTTTACAAATTCGTATCCTAATTGCAGGTCGACGGTTTTATCTGAAAAAAAGTTGCTAAGCGTTCCTGTAGAATACAGCACTTCCATTGACTGATCTTTTGCGGTAACATTTCGTTCTTCTTTTTTGTTGGCAAAAAGATATCTGAAATTCTCCTCTTCTCTTTGTTGTTTTTGATGAGAAAGAGAAACGTTATAATTTAACTTCGAAAACATTTTACCGTTTGCATTCAGGTTATGAAAGTATCGGTTCGAAAAATACCTTTTATCATCAGCATAACGATACGATCCTGTAACGTCATTAAATCCCGATTGTACTGTGCTATTGTAATAATCTACATCTTCATCAAGGAATTCGAATTTATAGAAGAATCTAAAATTTTCTTTGCTATAAGAAATCAAAGCGGTACCATTTAATTGCTCTTTTGGCAACCATCTGTAGCCACGCGTTGCATCATTTTCATCATATTCAGGTCCGTTCTTGTCGTTTAAATAACCTTGAAAATCATTTCTATTTGCTCCAAACGAAACAAACCAGTTATCAGCAAATTTATGAGAGAGTTTTAAAGACTGGATATGGCGTCCTTCTTTAAAAAGAGAATATTCATCGCTTACTGTTTCTTCCTGAACATATGCGTTTACATTCCATTTATGTGCTGATGTTTTCTTTGTAATAATGTTCAATACACCACTAACGGCATTGGCACCGTATACTACACCCATTGAACCTTCTACAATTTCGATATGATCTACATCATTTAAATTGATTTGAGATAAATCTGTATTGTTTCCTAATCCCGCTTCATTTACTAAGGGAATATTATCAACCAAAATTTTAAAGTACTGTGCATCTAAACCAAATAATGATACAGTAGATCTTCCGCTGGTACTGCTTGGTCTTACTGTAATATTTAAATATTGGTTTAATACGTCTGCTAAATTATTTGCTGCTAAATTTTGTATGTCCTTACTGGAGATAATTCGAACATTAAAAACCGATTTCTTTATAGATTGAGGTTCGAATTGTCCGGTAACCACTACTTCAGAAAGTTTATTTACAGTAGCAGTATCTTTTATCTGGGCAAAGGAAATCTGTCCTAAAATAAAAGCTATAAAGAGAGTAATTTTTAGTTTCATTATTTTTATTGATTCTTAATAACGAGGCAAATATATAACTATTTTTATTTGTTCTAAATTAAATTTATATATTTGACAAAATTTTTAAAACAAAAAGGACTAACTATGATTACAAAAAGACTTTACATTTCAGCCATTATGGCGTTGACTTGTAGCTTCGGTTTCAGTCAGGATAAAAAACAACAAGACATCAAATCAATCAAATCGATGTGTGGTTGTTACGAAGTGAAATTTAATTTTACTGAAACATTTCAGTATCCTAAAGACTCTCTTACTTACAAACCTTCTAAAACAAAACATGATTATGGTTTAGAATGGGTTGAACTAGTAGAAGACACTCCGAATAAAATTGTGATGCAGCACTTATTGATTGTAAGTGATAAAATGATCATCAAACACTGGAGACAAGATTGGTTGTATGAAAATACTGATTTGTACTCTTTCGATAAAAACACTTCGTGGAAATATAAAAAGTTAGACAAGAAAGCGGTTAAAGGACAATGGACACAAAAAGTATTTCAGGTAGATGACAGTCCGCGATACGAAGGATCATCGACATGGGTTCATGTAGATGGTGAAGATTATTGGTCTAATGTTGCAGATGCTCCATTACCAAGAAGAGAGCATACAAAACGTAACGATTACAATGTTTTAAAAAGAAGAAACATTCATGAAATTACAAAAGCGGGCTGGATTCATGAGCAGGACAATGCTAAACTTATCAGAGATGATAGTGGAAAAGATGTTTTATTAGCAGAAGAAAAAGGAATGGATATTTACAATAAAGTTCCGGATATTAAATGTATTGCTGCTCAAAACTGGTGGAAAGAAAACAATGCTATATGGAAAAACGTTCGCGACAAATGGCAAACTGTTTTTGACAGGCATAAAGACTTGAACTTAGAGCCAAACATTGATAAAAAACCTCTTTTTATGTTTTTGTTTGATTTAAAACCAGATGTTTCTAAAGCTGAAACAGATGCAATAATAGACAAGTTTGTAAAATAAAATAGTTGTGTTAGTTAATAAGAAAGCCGATAGTTATAAAAAACTATCGGCTTTCTTCATAAAAAAACCATCCAGATTAATTACTTCTGGATGGTTTGCCCTTTTGTACATTTTACTAAAAGCTTACTAATTCAAAATAGATAAATATTTAAGGGATTATTGTAAACATATTTTCTAAGACTTAATCTACGTCCCAAAAAATATGCGTTTTAAGTTTGTCTCCGCCAATTGCAGCTGCAGCAGCGTTATAATTTACAGCATTAAGCGTTTGTTCTCTAATAGGATATGTCATTCTGGATGGTACTTGTCCTTCTGCAGCCGCATCAGCATTTGCAGGTGCTGTAAGTGCCGGAAAATTAAGTCTTCTGGCAGAAGTCCAGCCTTCAAATCCTCTGTTGTATAAAGCATACCATGCCTGCTCGCCTATTTTTTGCTGCCAAGTTCCGGTAGCCGTGCTATAAGCAACATTTGATTGTGCTAAATAAGCATCTGACTCTGTTTGGGTTATTCCCCAATCTTGCATAGATGCTGTTATCGCGTTTGTATAGTGTGTTGCCGCACTACCGTTTATTGCTACACCTCTTTCTACAGCTTCCGCCAACAGAAATTCTACTTCTACATAATCTAAATAGGTTCCTTTAAAATCAGGTTCCTGAATCATCGCACCAATGTGGGTATATTTCCCAAAACTGTTCTTTTTACCAATAACTCCCCCTTTGTATGGCAAAACATTTCCGTCATCATCTTTTAAATTTTGTGTAAAATATACTTTTGCTCTTGGATCGTTTTTAGCCACTATTGCATTTACAAAAGTTTCTGCAGGAACAAAATCATTTCTTCCTCCAAACACTAAGTCAACATAAAGCGGATTTGTGTTGGGTACACTTTTTTGATAAGTGATTTTTGCACTATCTGCATTTGAATCAAAAACACCTTTTGATGCAGAAGTAATTGCAGCGTCAGCAATTGCATCCTCTAATCCGGAAGCTTTTAAGTTTACACCCAGTTTCAGCTTTATACTGTTCGCAAATTTTATCCATTTCGTTAAATCATCTCCATAAATAACATCTGCCGTATCAAAACCCGGATAGGTTACATCTATATTATTAATATCCTGATCAAGACGTACCAGCAAATCTTTATAAATATCTACCGCCTTATCGTATTTTGGCAAATAATTACCCGATTCTTTAAGCGCTTCTGAATAAGGAATATCACCGTAAGTATCTACAAGAATCTGAAAAGAATAGACCATTAAAATATCAATCATAGCGATTTGATTTTTTTTAGCCATTGTATTCTTTTTAAAATCTGCATCAGAAGAAAGAATCTCTTCTTTCTCTAGATAGGATCTTGACAATGCTAAATCACTTAAAGCTCCATTACTGCTTGTTCCGGCAAAGTAACCATCCCAATGTCTGTCAGAAATTTTTCTTGACACCCATTGATAAACTGACTCATCAAGGTAAGTCGTCTCCGTCCATTGTTGGTTTACTAATCTGAATATATTTTTATTTACGTTTGTATTTACTACTTGTTCTGCGATCCCTTTTTCTGCACTTGTAAACAAGGCAGAAGCAGGTACAATAGATGGATTTTTCTCGTCGTTATTTAAATCTGATAAATCACTGCAAGAACCTAGTATTGCCGTAAGACTTAAAAAATAAATTATTTTTTTCATACTGCTTTTTATTAAAATTTAAATGTTAATTTGAAACCTATGTCTCTCGTTGTAGGCAATGATCCCGTAGAATAACCTCTTGATTTATTTCCTGATGACAAACCGCTTTCAGGGTCTGCGTAAGGTAAATTTTTACTGATGATCCATAAATTTGATCCCAATAGACTAAAAGTTCCAGAATTAACAAACGTTCCTTCGAACAAGCTTTTAGGCAAGTTATAGGTAACAGAAACTTCTCTTAATTTTATATAAGAAGCATCATAAACAAAAGCTTTGTTAGGTTGCGCTAAGTAGCCGTAATTATTTGAATATACTCCAGGTTCTGTACTTTCTAAATTACCATTTACAGTAGAAACAGTATTTACAGTTCCATCAGGAGCAACTCCTGCATTTACAATACCAGCCTCTCTAATATTTCCAACAGCTGTTTCTTTATACAATCCTGTTGCAAGACCATAGTACATATCCAGAGAGAAAACATCTCCTCCTTTTTGAGTATCGATTAAGAAACTAAAGGACAGATTTTTATACGTCAGTTTATTTCTCACTCCTCCTATCCAATCCGGATTTATATTTCCTATTGTATTATCTGATGTTCCGGAAACTAAGTATTTACCTGTTATCTGGTCTACGGTACGCTGTCCGTTTGTATATACATAATCCGTTCCTTTTATAGATCCGTATGCTTCTCCACGACTTGCATTTATAGACACACCGGCTTGAAATGAACCCAATTGTAAATTATCTATTCCTTCAGGAAGACCTACTACTTTGCTCTTATTGTTTGACCAGTTTACACTGATATCCCAACTAAAATTGTCTGTTTTTATTGGAGTTCCTGTCAATTGAAGCTCCAAACCACTGTTTTCAATATTTCCTCCGTTAACCCATGCATTGGTAAATCCTGATGCGGAAGAAACTGCTGTAGATGCAATCTGATCTACTGTATTGGTTTTGTAATAAGTAATATCAAATCCTAGACGTCTATTCAGTGCGCTTGTTTCTAAACCAATTTCAAATGACTTGGTTCTTTCTGATTTAAGATTGCTGTTTTTATTGGTATTCGGTAATGTATAAATAGGCTGACCATTAAAATTAGAACTTCTTGCGTATGTATTTACTAAACTTAAAGGTTCAGCATCGTTACCCACCTCAGCATAATTCATTCTAAATTTCCCTAAATTCAACCACTCTTTGTCTATTAGGTTAGAGAACAGGAATGATCCTGAAATAGCAGGGTATGTGTAAGCATTATTTCCGTTTGGAAGCGTTGATGAAACATCTCTTCTAATTGAAGCATCAATAAAATACGTGTCTTTAAACCCAACCGAACCTTGTGCATAAATACCGTCTACGCCCCAAGAAGCTCTGTTTTCGATAGGAAAAGGCAATTCATATCTTGAATTTGATAAGGCATAAATTCCAGGAGTAACTAAACCTCCAATGGTAGAAGCTAAAACATTATCTCTTTTGTTCCTTCTGCTGTTTGTTCCTACAACTCCATTTAAACTAATATCATCTCCAAATTTCTTGTTGAAATTCAACATAAAATCATAATTGATTTCCTGAAAATTAATATCATACCTCTGATAACCTGAAGTTTCATTAACCGGAGATAATCCAAATACAGAAGCAATAGATCCTACCGCAGCTCTTTCTTCCTGAAGTTCTTTGTACGTATCTAAGGAAACTCTTCCTAATGCACTTAACCAGCTTGTTATTTTATAATTCAAAGAAGCATAGCTAAACAAACGCGTTCTGTTATCTGATGAATAATTTTGATAGCGTGTAAAGTATGGATTGTCCCAATATGCTGGTTTTAATTTACTTGCATTTGGATTTAACCAGTTCCAAGTAATGTTCTGACCTTCTGATGCAAAATAATTTCTTTTGAGTTCCTGCACATCAACATTAGTTTGCCACCATTGTCTAAAAGCTCCTACTATATTACCGTTATAACCTGTAGAATTTCGTCCTACTGTATTTTGTAATGTTACTGCTGCATAAGCGTTTGCAGTTAGTTTCTCATTTATCTTTTGACTAAATCTGGCACTCAATTGATTCTTTTTCAATTCACTATTTGGTAAAATACCGGTTTGAAGTGTATTGACATAAGACAATGCAAGACTTGATGTTTCTGTCGATTTTTCTAATGACAAACTGTTAATATTCGATTTTGATGTATTGAAAAATGTAACCGGTCCATTTGCAGAAGCGCTCCAAGGCGTTGCTTGTCCAAAGTTTTTTGAATACGGGCTAAAAGCATCCCACTGATACACCATTCTGCCATCAAAAGCATCACCATAAGAGGCGTCATTTGACGTGTCAACGGTTGGGATGGCATTATTATTTAGAAAAGAACTTCCGAAACCGTAACCTGCTCCGTATTTAGTCTGATAAGTAGGGAAAGTCGATTTGTCGATAGTTCCTACTGTAAAGCCACTTGAAAAAGTAAAACCTACTTTATCATCTCCTTTTTTTCCTTTTTTAGTCGTAATCATTACTACTCCATTGGCTGCTCTTGAACCGTACAAAGCCGTAGCGGCAGCTCCTTTTAGAATATTCAGACTTTCGATATCTTCCTGATTAATATCTGAAACACTGTTACCGTAATCGTATCCTTTTCCTCCTGATGCCTGATTTGCTCCGTTTGAATTAGAATTATCTACCGGCACACCATCAATTACCCAAAGTGCCTGATTGTTTCCTGTTAGCGATTTGTTACCACGAATTACAACGTTGGTAGAACCTCCAAAGTTTGTATTTCTTGAAACCTCTACTCCGGCTGCTTTACCTGCTAAAAGATTGGCAACGTTTGCATTTCCGGCTCCACCATTTACTAAATCCTTTCCTGCTATTTGTTGTGATGCATATCCTAAAGATTTCTTTTCTCTTTTAACACCTAAAGCAGTAGTTACTACTACACTTTCCAATTCCTGCGCATCTGCCAAAAGTTTTACATCTATTATTGATGAAGTGGCTGGAATCTCCTGTGTTTTCATTCCAATATAGGTAAATACCAAGACATCATTTGAGGAAGCTGTGATAATATACTTACCATCAAAATCTGTTTGTGCTCCGGTGTTAGTACCTTTAATCAAGACACTGGCTCCTGGTAAACCCAATCCGTCGCTGTCTGAAATTGTTCCTGTAATTTTTTTTCCCTGCGCAAAAGTAAATTGCGAAGCAAAGACAAAAAAGAGCATTACAACTACTTTTAATTTTTGTTTCATTTTAGTTTAGTTTTAATTAGTTACTGCATTCACCAATCAAAATGATATTCCAAAAAGAATCAAAACTATTGTATACAAGAACATAGAAATCCTACCTTCTACTAAAGTAGAAAAGCAAAATTTTTACGAAATTTTAATCTGAAAATAATTTGAAAAAATAAACGCCAGTAACTCTTTTCCAATTTTTTTTCCAAAGAAGAAATATACTGATCACCTAACTAAATCATAGGCAACCGGAAATACTCTTTAAAAAATTAAAGATTTAAAATAGTTATAAAATCCCCAAAAGGAATATCATAAAGATCAGTAAAGCAGGAAAATGTTTTGGAATTGTTTAAATGATACTTACTTCTGTTTTTGATGTAAACACCGTTTTCTGAAGAAAGTTTTTTCTTATCTAACTTAAACAACGAGCGAAAAGTACCTCAATTATTTTTATTAACCAAATATTAGCAAAAAGTATGTCTTATGTTGTTATTTGACCCCAAAAACAAAATTTATTGTAGCAAAAACTACAAAAATCGTTAAAGAGTTATGAATCAAAATAAACTAAAAAAAGCCGATAGCTTTTTACAACTATCGACTTTTCTGTTATTATAAATTTAATTTTCTAACGACTTTTTACATTCTTTCAGGAACTTCAATTCCTAACAAAGTAAATGCAGCTCTTATCACTTCAGCTACTTTTTGAGAAAGCTGTACTCTGAATATCTTCTTAGTCAGATCTACTTCTCCTAATATGTGTACAGATTGATAAAATGAATTGTATTCTTTTACCAAATCATAGGTATAATTAGCAATCAAAGCAGGGCTATGATTTTGAGCAGCATTCTGAATTACCTCAGGAAAAAGTTCTATTTGCTTAACCAGCTCTTTTTCTTTTTCATGCAGTTCTGTTGTATTCGTTTTAGCGGCAAAATCAAAATCGGCTTTTCTAATGATCGATTGAATTCTCGCGTAAGTATATTGTATAAACGGACCTGTGTTTCCTGCAAAATCAACTGATTCTTCCGGATTAAATAAAATACGTTTTTTAGGATCTACTTTTAAGATGTAATATTTCAAAGCTCCAAGTCCAATTGTTTGGTACAACTTTGCTTTTTCTTCGGCAGAATAACTATCCAGTTTTCCTAAATCTTCAGAAATTTGTTTTGCTGTATCGGTCATATCCTGCATCAAATCATCAGCATCTACAACAGTTCCTTCACGGCTTTTCATTTTTCCTGAAGGCAAATCAACCATTCCGTATGATAAATGATAAAGACTTGAAGCCCAATCAAAACCTAATTTTTTAAGAATCAAAAACAGTACTTTGAAGTGATAATCCTGCTCGTTACCAACAGTGTAAACCATTCCTCCAACATCTGGCATATCTTTTACACGCTGAATAGCTGTTCCGATGTCTTGTGTCATATAAACCGCTGTTCCGTCTGAACGTAAAACAATTTTACGGTCTAAACCTTCATCGGTTAAATCAATCCAAACAGAACCGTCAGGATCTTTTTCGAAAACACCTTTATCTAAACCAACCTGAACAACATCTTTTCCTAATAAATAAGTGTTGCTTTCGTAGTAATATTTGTCAAAGTTAACACCCAGATTACTGTACGTTGTAGCAAAACCGTCGTATACCCATTGGTTCATTTTTTTCCAAAGTGCTATAACCTGCTCATCGCCAGCTTCCCATTTTTTCAACATTTCCTGTGCTTCAATAATGATTGGAGCTTGTTTCTTTGCTTCTTCTTCGGTTTTTCCGGTTTCTATTAGTTGATTAATTTCAGCTTTATAAGCTTTATCAAATTCTACGTAATATTTACCAACTAGTTTATCTCCTTTTAAATTTGAACTTTCCGGTGTTTCACCATGTCCAAATTTTTCCCAAGCCAGCATTGACTTGCAGATATGAATACCACGATCGTTGATGATTTGTGTTTTATAAACTTTTTTACCGGAAGCTTTAATAATTTCAGCCACTGAATATCCTAACAAGTTGTTACGAACGTGACCTAAGTGCAAAGGTTTATTGGTATTTGGCGAAGAGTATTCAACCATAATGGCTTTGTCCTCCGGATTTGGCGTTACGTAGCCAAATTTAGTATTGTCTTTTATTTCATTAAAGAAATTTAAATAATAACTGTCTGCAATTACGATGTTTAAAAATCCTGAGACCACGTTAAAGCGTGCTACTTCAGATACGTTTTCAACAAGATAGTTTCCTATTTTATTTCCTAATTCGACAGGATTGCTCTTGATAACTTTCAATAAAGGAAAGATTACCATTGTAATATCGCCTTCAAACTCTTTTCTGGTAGTTTGAAATTCGATTTTATCAACAGTAACATCAAATAATGCCTGTATTGCATTTTGTATAGAAGGAGTAAGAATTTGTGATAATGACATGTAAACTTATTTTAAAGTGAGCAAATATACTGCTTATTCACCAATTACAGAAAATGAAAAACATATAAAATACGAAGATTCAATTAGAATTTATTAAAAAGTGATTTGTTTTAATTGTTAAAATTATCAAAAAATTAAAACACTAATTCCTTATAAAACAGAACACAAATCAAAAACAAAGCATTTTTTTGAAAATTGGCTGTAACATATTCATGATATAAGAGTCTTAATAAGAACTTTGAAGTCAAAAAAAAAAAAGAAAAACAAACAAAACAAAAAATCAATCCTCATCAATCAATCAAAATAATCAACATCATCAAATTATGAAACTAAAAATCTATCTGTTCCTGTTATTGGGTGTAATCGGAACAGCACAAGCACAAAATTCAGGAACGGTTTCCGGAAAAATTACTGAAAAGTCTAGCAAAGCACCTATTTCTTATGCTTCTGTAACACTTAAAGAAAACGGAAAGATTGTTTCAGGCGTAAATACCGATGACAATGGTGATTTTACTTTTAAAAATGTAGCTCTAAAAAGTTACACCATCGAAATTCAATATATTGGATTTAGAAAATATATAGGTTCTGTTATTTTAAGCGATGCTAAAAAAACGGCAACGTTTAATATACCTCTTGAAGAAGAAGCAACACAACTTCAAGGTGTTAATATCGTTAATGAACGCTCAACAATTGAACAAAAAATTGATCGTAAGGTTGTAAATGTTGGAAAAGATTTAACAACAGCGGGAGCTTCTGCTTCTGACATTATGAACAACATTCCGTCTGTAAACGTAGACCAGGATGGTAAACTTTCACTTCGTGGAAATGATAATGTACGTGTATTGATTGACGGAAGACCTTCGAATATTGATCCTGCGCAATTGTTAAAACAAATTCCGTCGACTTCTATTAAGAAAATTGAGTTGATTACGAATCCAAGTGCTAAGTACAATCCGGAAGGAATGTCTGGAATCATAAACATTGTGTTGCATAAAAATGCGAATACTGGTTTTAACGGAAGCTACAGCGGTGGTATTACTATAGGTGAAACTGCTAAACACAATCAATCTCTTGATTTGAACTACAAGACAGGAAAATTAAATTTCTTTGGTAACGGTGGTCAAAATTTTGGAACATACTTTAATGATGGTCGTATCAGCAGATTAGATCAGGATATTCAGCAAAATCTGGACATTAAAAATGAAAACGATTCGTTTTTATACAAACTGGGTATGGATTATTTAATCAATGACAAGAACACTTTGTCATTTTACACCAATCAAAATAAATCTAACGGAAAAGGTTCTGTAAACACTAGCATTGATTATAACAATGGATCTGGTCTTAGAAATATTTATCAGCAAGGTACTTACACAGGACCTGAAACAAACGGAACATACAATTTAGCTTTCAAACACATTTTTAAAGAAGGTCATACTTTAGATATTGAAGGTAATTACAGTGATAACAAAGAGAAGCAAAATGCTCTTTTTGATACTAAAACAACGTTGACAAACAATGATTCTAATAGTGCTGTTTACAGTGATTTTATAAAAAGTGATCGTAAACTAAGTACTGTGAATGTTGATTACGTTAATCCATTAAACGAAAAAACTACGCTTGAAGCTGGTGCAGAAGCTAGAATTACAACAACTGGAAATGATTATATCACTAATAATCCTTCTGTTCCTGTTGCAAGTCAAAATTCTAATTATACTTACGATACTGATATTTATTCTGCTTACGTAACTTTTGGTCAGAAATACACAAAATTTAGCTACCAATTAGGTGCACGTTTTGAGAGTTATAAAGTTGTCGCTAACTTAAACAAAGGTGAAACGAGATTTGACGATGATTACATCACTTTGTATCCATCTGCTTATTTTACCTATAATCTGAATGAAAAAAATACTTTTCAATTTAGCTACAGCCGTCGTGTAGACCGCCCAAGTTTAGAGCAGACAAAACCTATTCGTGAGTTTTCTACTCCATTGGTAACGTCATTTGGAAATCCTGAATTAAGACCTCAGTTTACGAATTCTGTAGAAGTAAATTACACTAAAACATTAGCTAAAGGAAGCTTTACTGCCGGTGTGTTTTTCAGAAGCATCAACGATCAAATCAGCAGAATTTTATATCCTGATGAATCAGATCCAAGCAACGAAAAACAAATCATGACTTTTACTAATTATGACAGTAACACTTCTTACGGATTTGAAGCTTCTTTAAATTATAAAATTACAAAATGGTGGGATATTCAGCCTTCTATTGATTTCTCTAGCATCAACCAACAAGGTGTTGTGTTTTTATTTGATCCTGCAACACAAACAAGTAATCCAATTGACAGAAAAATTACGATTGGTGCTTTCAACGCTCGTATGAACTCGAACTTTAAAGCTAATAAACGTTTAAGCTTTTTATTATTTGGTTTTTACAGAGGTGCGACTGACGGATTGCAAAATAATAACCATGAAATGTACAAAATGGACATTGGTTCACGTTATACACTGTTAGACAACAAGATGAACATTAGTTTACGTTTTAATGATGTCTTTAATACAATGAAATATGCATTCGATACAATGTATCCTTACACGCAAGCCGGACAGTTTACTTGGGAAAGTCAAACGGTTTACATAGGATTGACTTATAACTTTGGTGGTGCTAAAATTAAAAAATTACAGCGTAAACAAAGAGAGGACAACACTAACAAAGGTGAAGGCGGAATGTTTTAAGTTGTAAAACAATATTGAATATAATAAGTTTTAAATACTTTTTTACCGAAAAAGGCTTGGAGAATGCCAACTCCAAGCCTTTTTCATTTTTATTCTATACCCACAATTGTTTCTATAAAAAACGAAGCAATGACTTAATTTCTTCTGCACTAGCAGATTCTGACTGATCGACAATTGCTGAAGAATGATAAAATGTATTTTCTAATTTTTCTTTTAGCAACAATACATTAGTAGATCTTAATCCTCCACCCGGCATAATAACGATTCTTCCTTTTGCTAATTGTTGGATCTTCTCTAAAACAACAAGTCCTTCTTCTACATTTGCACCTTGCCCTGAAGTTAAAATGGTTTGAAAACCACACTCAATAACATCTTCCAGAGCTTGTTCTACATTTTCTACAACATCAAAAGCACGATGAAATGTACACAAGTGCTGACCGGCTAAAGCTACAAGTTCTTTATTACGTTTTATATCTACACTACCTCCGGGATTTAGAATTCCGAATACAAAACCGTCGATACCCAGTTTTTTAAATTGTTTAATATCTTGTTTCATTTCGATAAATTCTTCGTCAGAATTTACAAAATCGCCACCTCGAGGTCGGATTATAGCGTGTACTTTTATGTTTAATTTTTCACGAACCTGAACGGCTAAAACATAATTTGGTGTTGTTCCGCCAAGTTGCATGTTTTCGCATAATTCGATTCTGTGTGCACCATTTTCCTGTGCTGTAATTGCTGATTCGTAATTGAAGCACGCTATTTCGAGTTGATTGTTTTCCATTCTATTTTATTGTAAAGCTTTTTTGATTTGCTTTACGGGCAAAAATATTAATTAAAACGGAAAGCTTCTCTATTCAAAATTAAAAAAACAGGTTCTATCTTTTAGTTCAGGTATGTTCGCATAAGGGATAGTAGTGGAAATCCTTTTTGTTTTTTCTTTAAAAACAAAAAGATTGAAACGGATAGCCCGACCCGCAGGGATATGCCCATAAAAAAACCTGCTCCAAAATGAAACAGGTTATTATATAAATAAGATGTAATTATATTACCATTTTATGATTGCACTAGCCCAGGTAAATCCGCTACCAAAAGCAGCTAAGACAACAGTGTCTCCGGATTTAATTTTTCCTTGTTCCCAAGCTTCGGTTAAAGCGATTGGAATAGAGGCTGCTGTTGTGTTTCCGTATTTTTGAATATTGTTATGAACCTGATCGTCTGTTAATTTGAATTTATTTTGAATGAATTGTGAAATTCTCAAATTCGCCTGATGCGGAATTAACATATCGATATCTGAAACTTGCAATCCGTTTGCTTCAAGACCTTCATTGATTACCTCTGCAAAACGTACTACTGCATTTTTAAACACAAATTGACCGTTCATATAAGGATAATAACTTTCGTCGTTAGGATCATTATCAGCTAAGATATCAGTCACCCAACGTGCTCCCATTCCTGGCGCCTGCAAAGCAAGTTCTTCTGCATGTTGTCCTTCTGAATGTAAATGCGTTGACAAAATTCCTTTTGTCAAATCTTCTTCACGGCTTAAAACTGCCGCTCCTGCTCCATCTCCAAAAATTACAGAAACTCCACGTCCGCGTGTTGTCATGTCTAATCCTGTAGAATGTACCTCTGATCCAATTACCAATATGTTTTTATACATACCGGTTTTAATATATTGATCTGCAACTGAAATCGCATATACAAATCCTGAACACTGGTTTCTAACGTCTAATGCTCCAACAGTACGTAATCCTAAATCACGTTGTACTAAAACTCCAGGTCCTGGAAAATAGTAATCTGGACTTAATGTTGCGAAAACAACAAAATCAATATCTTCTTTGGCTACGCCAGAACGTTCTATTGCAATTTTAGCTGCTTTTACTCCCATTGAAGTTGTGGTGTCTTCTCCACGAATAATATGTCTGCGTTCCTGAATACCTGTTCGCTCCTGAATCCACTCGTCATTGGTATCAATAATTTTAGACAAATCGTCGTTGGTCACAACATTTGAAGGAACGTAATATCCTAAGCCCGCTATTTTTGAATGATACATATTCTTTTATTATTTATTAAAAAATTGGATTGCAAATCTACACATAGTTTAAAACATAAGTGTACAAATTACTATTTTTTTCGTTATTAGCAATTTAATATAACTTAATAATATCTTGTATTGAAATGATTTATCTAGCAAAAAATCAGTTATAGCATAAAAATCATAGAAAAATTTAAAAATGCTGCTTGATCAAAACTATTTATTGGCTGGAGAACTAAAACTACTTGCAAGCATTGCGCAAACAATATTGATGCAAGTGAATAATTACTATTCTCGTTTTTGTTATAAATAGTTTAGTCCCAGAAATACTTCCTGATCAACTGGCAAATCGATTTCGCTTTCGAAGAAAACCAACTGCCTTTTGTAAACGGATTCGATTAAGTAATGATTTCCTCTAAAGTAGGTTCTTCTGATTTTTACTTTCAAATCTGATTCCTGTACCATTTTGAACTGATGCGGATATACTAAGGTTTTATGCGTTTCGTCTTCGTAAGGAAGCAAAAGGTTTGTCGCAATTTCATTTACTTCTCCAAATAGTGATGCTACATAACGTGTCTCAGGATTTTCGTAGATTTTAATCGGCTCATCTTTTACTATTATTTCACCACTTCGCATTACAATTGCCTGATCTGCAAATGATAATGCATCTGTACTATCATGTGTAGCGATAATACAGGTAATTTCTTTTTGTTTTAAATAACGGAATAAATTACGTCGTAAAGCATTTTTACGAAAAGCATCTATTTGACTAAAGGGTTCGTCCAGCAAAATAACTTCCGGCTCAAGTGCCAAAACGCGTATTAAGGCAACTCTTTGCTGTTGACCTCCACTTAAAAACTTAGCTTTAACATTCGAAAACTGTTCCATTTCGACCATTTCCAAAAGTTCCTGAACTCGAAGTTTTTTCATATTGGCAAAACCATTAGAAAGAAACTTCCCAACATTTTCAGCCACTGTTTCGAAAGGAGATAAGTCAAAATCCTGTGCCAGATATTTCATATATGGCATTCCGGGAATCAAATTATATTTAGGACCCAAAACCGGTTTTCCCTGATATGAAATATGACCTTCATTTAGATCATACAAACCATACATTAGTTTCAGCAACGTGCTTTTTCCACAACCGCTTTCTCCAATAATGGCAATATTCTGACCTTTCTCTACAGAAAAAGTCAAATTTTTAATAACTGGTGTATCTGTATACGAAAAGGAAATGTTGTTAATATCAAGCATGTGTTATAATTGAGAGTTCAAATTTACGATCTTTAATTTCGAAAGTCAAAAAAAAAGCTGCTTCAATTAAGAAACAGCTTTTAAGATATTTTATTGCGTTTTGAAACTATTTAGCAGCTTCTGTTTTTGCATCATTTACCATTTTGTCATTTGCAGTAATAGAGAATTCTACACGACGGTTTTGAGCTCTTCCTTCTGGAGTATCATTTGTAGCAATTGGATCTACTATTCCTAAACCTGAAGTTTTGAAACGGCTGGATTTTAATCCTTTTGAAACTAAGTAAGATTGCACAGAAGCAGCTCTTTGTCCTGAAAGTGTTAAGTTGTACTCTGGTTTTCCAGTGTTATCTGTATATCCAAAAATTTGAATATCTGTATCTCCGTACTCATTAAACACAGGAACTAATTTATCTAAATTTGTTTTTGCCTGAGGTGTTAATGTTGATTTGTTAGTATCAAAACGAACAGCATTTTCATTTAAAGTTAAGTGAATTCCTTCTCCAACTCTTTCTACAGAAGCTCCTGGTAAAGCCTGATCGATTTGACGAGCTTGCTTATCCATTTTGTTTCCAATAAGTGCTCCGGTTCCACCACCTACAGCAGCTCCAATTGCAGCTCCTAAAGCAGCGTTACCACCTTTTCCTAAGTTGTTTCCAAGTACAGCTCCAAGAAGACCACCTGCAACAACTCCGATTCCAGCACCTTTTTGAGTGTTATTTGCGTTTTTTACTGATTCACAGCTTGTAAAAAAGCTTGTTACTACTAGTAAAGTGCTTAAAGTTAAAACGGTTATTTTTTTCATGTTATATTTTTTTAATATTAGTTAGCTCTTTGAAATTGGTAGGTTACATCTTTAGTCTGACCACCAACTGAAATGTTATCAATTAATTGAAAAGAATTTTCAGTTAGATTAGCCACTTTAAGTAAATAACCTTCTCTAACTCTTTTCGCTTTTGTTCCAGCTTCAACAACTTTAAGAACAAAAAGACCTTGATTGTTGATACTCCAAACGATTGGTGAAGAAAATGCAGTACAGCTTGAAGAATTTAAAGCCATTTCACCTTTATTGTTGTTTGAAATAAACTTCCATGAACTATTAATAAAACATTTTGAATCTGCAAGATCAAAAGAATTCACTTTGATATAATCTGAACCTGGATATGTTACATTGGTAATAACCCAATTTCCTTTGATAGCGACTTGACTTGGACGATCAAGTTTTGTAGAAAGCGGTTCCTGCGTTGTAGCAGTTGTCGAAGCTGATTTACACGCAAAAAACATCACGGAAACCATGCAAATGAAAATTATTTTCTTCATTGTATACTTTTTTTTTAAGTTAGATCTTACTTTATTTAATAGTAATTTGTATACAAAGATACAATTCAAAGAAATATGTTTTATTCTAAAATCCGATTATTTTCTTTCAAAATTAACACTTACGACATTTTGTCATTATAAAAACAATTGGTATTCTATTTGAAGAAATGAGAATCATCACTTTAAACTAAAAAATTAATAAAATATGACAACAGGTAAAATTAATGTTTCGGTTGAAAACATCTTTCCCTTAATCAAAAAATTCTTATACAGCGATCACGAAATTTTCTTGCGTGAGCTTGTTTCTAATGGAACAGATGCTACTTTAAAGCTAAAACACCTTATTAGTATAGGAGAAGCTAAAGTTGAATATGGAAATCCGGTTATCGAAATTAAAGTTGATAAAGAAGGAAAAAAAATTCACATTATCGACCAAGGTTTAGGTATGACGGCTGATGAAGTAGAAAAATACATCAATCAGGTTGCTTTTTCAGGTGCTGAAGAATTCCTTGACAAATACAAAGATTCTGCAAAGGATTCTGGAATCATTGGTCATTTTGGTCTTGGTTTCTATTCTGCTTTTATGGTTGCTGAAAAAGTAGAAATCATTACTAAATCATATAAAGATGAACCAGCTGCACACTGGACATGTGACGGAAGCCCTGAATTTACTTTAGAGCCAGCTGACAAAACTTCACGTGGTACTGAAATCATCTTGCACGTTGCTGAAGATTCACTTGAATTTTTAGATGATTCTAAAATTGGAGGTTTATTAAACAAATACAATAAATTCATGCCTATTCCGATTAAATTCGGAACTAAAACAGAAACACTTCCTAAACCGGAAGATGCTCCTGAAGATTACGTGAATGAAACTTTTGAAGTAGACAATATCATCAATAATCCAAATCCGGCTTGGACAAAACAGCCAACTGAATTATCTGATGAAGACTATAAAAATTTCTACAGAGAATTGTATCCAATGCAATTTGAAGAGCCTTTGTTCAACATTCACCTAAATGTAGATTATCCTTTTAACTTAACCGGAATTTTATATTTCCCTAAGTTAGGAACGGACATGCAAATTCAAAAAGATAAAATTCAATTGTACCAAAACCAAGTTTACGTTACGGATAACGTAGAAGGAATTGTACCTGAATTTTTAACAATGTTAAAAGGTGTTATCGATTCACCGGACATTCCATTAAACGTATCTCGTTCTGGTCTTCAGGCTGATGGTGCCGTTAAGAAAATCTCTAACTACATTACTCGTAAAGTAGCAGATAAATTAAAAGCATTGTTCAATGAAAATCGTGCAGATTTTGAGCAAAAATGGAATGACATTAAAATTGTTTTGGAGTATGGAATGTTATCCGAAGATAAATTCTACGAAAAAGCAGGTGCATTCGTTTTATACCCAACAGTTGACGACACTTACTTTACTCTTGAAGAATTAAAAGAAAAACTAAAAGACAACCAAACAGATAAAGACGGAAAACTGGTTGTTCTTTACGCAGGAAACAAAGAAGCACAACACTCGTATATCGAAACTGCAAAAGCTAAAGGTTACGAAGTATTGCTTTTAGATTCGCCAATTATTTCACATTTAATTCAAAAAATTGAAGGTGACAACAGCGGATTAACTTTTGTTCGTGTAGACTCTGATCATATCGACAACATAATCAAGAAGGAAGAAAACACAATTTCTAAATTATCTGATGAAGAAAAAGAAACACTAAAAACTTCACTTGAAAGCTATATTCCAAAAGCATATAGTGTACAACTGGAAGCTATGGATAGCCAAGCTGCTCCATTTATTATTACGCAGCCAGAATTTATGCGTAGAATGAAAGAAATGAGCCAGTCTGGTGGTGGTGGAATGTTTGGAATGGGGAATATGCCGGAAATGTACAATTTGATTGTAAATACAAATTCTGATTTGGCAACAAGCATTTTGAACACAGAAGATAAAACACATCAGGAACATTTAGTAAAACAAGCTTTGGACTTAGCTAAATTATCGCAAAACCTTTTAAAAGGAGAAGCTTTAACTGCTTTTGTAAAAAGAAGTTTTGAAATGATTAAGTAATATTTTTACAAAAAAAATATCTTGAAAATCCTGTAAGCTCAGCTTACAGGATTTTTTTATTGACCTCATTTTCTTTTACTTAAAATTGTTTTTCACAGCTCTTTAAAACCCTGATTTATTTTTAATAAAATTCAAACCCTTACCCCTTCACATTCAAACTATTTTCTTTATTTTGCAGCAAAATCTAAAAACCAATGAAAAAATCAATTATTGCTTTTGTTACTCTTGCTGTATTAGCTTCTTGTAGCAAAAAAGAATCTACCGACAGTGTACACCTGACTGGAAATATAAAAGGATTAAAAAACGGAACATTGTATATTCAACGTGTTGTTGATACTGCACTTGTAGCGATTGACTCTATCAAAATCGACGGAAATTCTACTTTTGAAACGGACATCAAATTAGAATCTCCTGAAATGCTTTACTTGTTTCTAGACCGTGGAGTTACAAATTCACTAGATAACAATATATTGTTTTTTGCAGAACCTGGAAATGTAAATATCGACACCAATTTAGACAACTTTATTTATGGTGCAAAAATTACAGGATCTAAGAACCAGGAATTGTACGAAGAGTACAAAAAAATAAACAGCCGTTTTAACGAAGAGAACCTTAACATGGTAGAATCAAAGTTTAATGCTGTAAAAAGACAAGACCAAAAAGCTGTTGACAGTATTCAGGCAAAACAAGACTCTAATACGAAGAGAAAATATTTGTTTGCTACGAACTTTGCCATTAACCACAAAGATCATGAAATAGCACCTTATATTGCTTTAGCTGAGATCTACGATATCAACGTAAAATTCCTGGATACTATTCACAAATCAATGACACCAAAAATAGCACAATCTCTTTACGGAAAAAAGCTAACTAAATACATTGAGGAAATTAAAAAAGAAGAAAATAAGTAAGCATTTTACAACTTCTACTCAACATAAAAAAAGGATCCTGAAAAACTCAGGGTCCTTTTTTGTATACTAATAGAATGCTTAATCTACAAATCTTTTCATTTTTACTCTATTTGAAAACCTGGCACAACTTTAATATATTCTACCGCTACACCATTCTTTCGCACCAAAAAAATCACATATTTACCAAATAAACCTGCAATTTCATAATCATGCAACTTCTTTTTGCTATCAAAGAATTGAGAAGAGCGCACAAATTTCTTTAAACATCTTAATTTTGTATTTTTAAGATTATCAAAACGCTGCTCCTCCTTGAAAAAAAACGCCCCTTGATCTCCGTCATGACTATCAGCCAAATAATATGTTTCTGGAATCTCAGTAAAAGTTTTAATATACTTTTGATCATACTTAAAAAACAGCGTATCTTTTTTTGTTTCCTGAGCACTTAACGAAATAAAAAACAGCGCAAATAACGCAAATATAATTGCTCTCATATCAAACTTGATTTTATATTAATTAGAACAAGGCACTGTTTTACCTAATTGATTTGCTCTTACAGACATTCTTTGTATTTCATCTTTCTCTACTTGAGATAAATCTACCCAAGCCTTAACATCATTATCTTTTAAGCCATTCCATGCCAAAGCTCTGTAAAACGAATCTGTTGGTTCTTCTCCAAAATTCCTTACATATGCATTATAATCATTAGTTAATACATTTTTATGAAACTCCTTTAAAGCAGTAGTCATACTATTTAAATATAAGTTTGCCATATTATTGTGGTCATTTCCATATTTATCATACACCTCTTTAAAATCAGATGCTCTATTCCCTATGTCATTAGATTTTGTTAACAACTTCCTGTAAATATCCGCATGAATATATTCATGCAAAATTGTTCTTGTAGCCTCAAGAGCAGAATGTTCATTTGTTCTTGATGTACTTATTTGAATAGTTATCACTTTAGTATTAATTACATGAATTGTTTGCCCATTAATCTCCCTAGCAACGCCATTTTTAACACTAGTTATTTTATCTCTAGAAACAATTACAATGTCAAACTCAGATTTACCTTGAAAATTAGCTAATAATTTTTGCACAAAAGAATTTCCTTGTTTATTTAACAAAGTATTTAAACAATTTTCTTTTCCCTTTAGCTGATCAATAATTTGATAAGGACTCGGTGCACTGATCGAACCACCATTATAATAAACTACACCTACACCACTCCAGCCAATATTTACAACAGGATTTGTATAATTGTTATTTACTACCACTGGATTTAGATTGATACCTCCTCCTCCGCAACCTTGATCACTCAACTTATCCTCCTGATGTGTCAAAATAACGCAGTCTGATGTTGGATATGCCACTGACAACAAAACAAAACCACACATCATTTGGTCATCATCTAAAAAAGATTGATCACTTTGATCTACAGAACCAGATTTCAAAATTGCCGCATCAGAAGAACAAGCTCCTACTCTACAAGAGTAAGGCAAATGTATACCTTGTTCCTCAGCTTGATCTAATATATATTTATCATCAGGACATGCTATCGTATATTCTCCAGAAGGAGTCAATAAAGTCACTTTATAACTAGCCATCATTTTTGAAGTAATACTATTATTTGTCTTGCCTAACTTCTTTTTTACATAGCTAGCTTTTAAATCCTTACTTAATTTATTCTGAAAATAAATATATTTATTTAAAATATGTTCTGCATCTTCACCTTTAATAAAATCTAAAATTGCATTTTTACGTAAAGTATAACTGATTTTTTGAGATTCTTCATTATCAAATTTATCAAAAAGCTTCTTACGGCTTAATTCCATCATTTTATAAACAAGTAGCTCACTGTTTTTGTCCGATAATTTATAATCTAGTTTTTTAGCAGTACCTAAACTAATTAAATTTTGCTCTTTTTGACTAATTAAAACTTCCTGATCTTCAATTATATTATTTTCGACATTATCCAGTACTTTATTAAAAATTGCAATAGCATTACTTAATGCATGTAGGGTATTATGATCTGGAGCAGCTGCCTCTGAATTTTGAACAGCATTCTTTTCGCTGTCACAGCTAGTTAGCACTAATAAAATTACTACTGAGACAATTACGTGTTTCAACGACGATTTAATTTTTTTCATTTAGTTACGATAAATAATTACTCTTTTGACATTCAAACAATAATCAACTAAAGCATTTTACTGCTCTAGCTTATTATTTATTCTAATATAAAAGCAGAGATTAATAAAGCACGAAAATCAACCTTATTAAACATTATACTACATTTTTATGCTGCAAATATACATATGTAAACTAATCTTAAAATTAAAAAAACATTAGAATATGTAAAAATAAACCTATAATAGGTAGTGATCAATCACTTACATCTTTTTATTTTATATAAAAAAACAAATAAACTTTTTATAACTTATATTAAACACAAAAAAGGATCCTGAAAAACTCAGGATCCTTTTTTTTGCCGTTACATATTTATCGAGAAGAAATTATGATTAAGAATGCTAATATCAAGAAACCATATAATATCATTATTGAAAGCATTAAGATCCCAATATACTTAAAATGTGATTTTAGATATTGAAAAGAAGTTAAGAGTGCCCCTGAATCAGAATCTTCTAAAGCTTTTTTAGTATTCTTAGAAAATTTATACAATGCCAACACTGGAAAATAAAAAAGCGCAGCAATAACAAAGTAGCAAAAACAGGTAAAGATTCCATAAAGCTCACCTGCAATCGTTCTTATTATTCGATCATCAGACATAGCAAATAGGGTTACACCTAAAATAAAGGAGATGGCAAGCGTTATACCAATACCTATAAATCCGACAATAGCCAAAAAATTAGCCCATTTTGCAGCATCCGCTAAAAACTGTTTTGCAGATTGATCGAGCTGCAACTCAAAATTGTTTACTTCTAAAGTTTCTTTCATTATTTGTAATTGGTTTTAGTTCTGGTAATACAAGGCTTTACTTCTTTACCTCTGCTAGTGCGAAGATATCTTTATTTTTTATATTACGCGGATGAGACTGATTCGCTTTGCGAAAACGCAGATTTATACGGATTCTTTTTTTTGTTATTCATATTTCGTATAACTCTACTAAATACCTAACAGGTCTTGGAGACCTGTTAGGATAACGCATCTCAATTACATTTCCTAACAGGTTTTTAAAACCTGTTAGGTATAGAACTACAACTCAAAATCGAGAAATTCTTTTGGATGAATATTCAAACCTTTTGCCAATTGTAACATTGAAGATAATTGTATGTTTATTTCTCCCTTTTCAATTTTACTAATATTACTATGATCAATATCGCATCTTTGAGCTAACTGTCTATAGCTTAAATTTTGGTCTAATCTAAATTTTTCAATTTGTTTTCCAAACTTAATTTGAAAATCGACTTTTTCAGCATTATCAATCATTACTTCTTTGTATTACTAATAAAGTCATCATTGATTTTTGTTCCATATTTTTCTTCTATCAGTTTAAAAAAATCTGAAATTGCAATTTTTCTATAAAAACAAATTATTGCCAAAGTCGACATCGGAATTCTGTATCCATCATTCTCTCTGATTTTTGTTAAAACATGTGGATGTATTCCATATTCTTTACTTTGAGAAAGATTAGATTTTTTCTCATCAATCCATTCAGCATTAATGTAATTACATATTAATTTATCCAACAAGAAGACTCTTGTTGATTCCTCATCAACAGATTTTACTTTACTACCGTCCTTCTTTACCATTTGAACAAATAAAAAAAATATTTACATTCTTGATTGACAAGATGATCGCGCCAGCGTAAAGGAAAAGAACAAGATTTCGAATTTCTGTCGTTATTTCTCTGCCAGTATTAAACAGAGTAACTTTTCTATTTATTCTTCTCTAAATTATTTATTGAATCTAGTTCTTTATAATATTTATCGAAATCAAAATCAATATTAAAAAATTCACTAGGATGAACTCTAAGTCCTTTTGCAAGTTCTATCAAACTTGAAAGCTGGCAATCAATTCGATTGTTAGCAATATTACTAATCTTTCCGCTATGAATCTCACACTGGGATGCGATTTTACTATATGCTACGTCTCCCTTTAATGATTTTACCTTCTGTGCGATCAGCTCTTTAATTTCCTTGGTTTTATTTTCGTTCTTCATTACGATCTTTTAATACTAATCAAAGAAGTCCTTTATATCAACTTTTAAAGCGCGAGCAATCATTGTAAGTGTTTTGACTGTTGGGTTTGTTTCTCCTCTTTCAATCCTGCTAACCTGATTTTCTGACATACCAATTTCAATAGCTAATTTTGATTGAGAATAATTAGTTCTTTTCTCTCTAATTTGCCTTATAGTAGATCCTAATTTAACCTGTATACTATTTAATTCTTTTTCTTCCACATGCTAAATTTCAAGCATAAAAAAATATAAATCCTACACATATATGTGTAGGATTTATATTTTTTTATTACATTTGTTATTGAATTTACATACTTGCGAATCTTCCTGATTAAGATATTTGAAACACTAGCGTAGAACATCATGGAATTTTACAAGTCAATATATAATATCGTTACCGCATGAAAAAAAATAGAATATCCTTTGAAACTAATTTTTGGGCACATCAGGAATTAGAAAATCCGTTTGAAGTTATTGATGCCTTTTTTGGATCAGATAGTCTTTCGTATTACAAACAAACATTGAGTGAAATAGTTTTTTATAGAAGTAAAGACGAAGTATACAAAAAAGATTGTCCCGGAGATGTGTTTTTCAACTATACCGCGATTCGTTCTTTTCTCAGAGCTTGTTCGAGTTTGCAATTCAAAAGTGAAAAATGGAAGACAAATAAAGCATCGACTACACAAAGCTCAATTCTCGCGCAAGCTTCCTTAACAGGTGAAGAATATGAAAATCCGTTTATTGTGGGATCAATGCATATTGTT
>NZ_MUGW01000019.1 GCF_002217285.1 Flavobacterium hercynium
TGTTAAAAAATGTAGTTGAGATCCGTTATCCTAACAGGTTTTCAAAACCTGTTAGGTATTTAGTAAAGTTTTTTTTAGCATCCCATACTAAGAATTACTAATCCTAATATAGAATTTTACTTTTAGACTTGAATACCTAACAGGTTTTGAAAACCTGTTAGGAAACTAAAACTACAATAACGTTATACTTATCGTTAATTCTCCTGCAAGGTTTCCAAAACCTTGTAGCTATAAAAATTAATTTATAGATTAAACTAATACTCAATCTCTATGTAAACCTACAAGGTCTTGAAGTCCTGTTAAAAAATGTAGTTGAGATCCGTTATCCTAACAGGTTTTCAAAACCTGTTAGGTATTTAGTAAAGTTTTTTTAGTATCCCATACTAAGAATTACTAATCCTAATATAGAATTTCACTTTTAGACTTGAAAACCTGTTAGGAAACTAAAACTATAATAATGTTATTCTTATCGTTAATTCTCCTGCAAGGTTTTGAAAACTTTGCAGGTTAGAAATGACAAACAAATCCGTATCAATCCGCGTATCATAAAAACAAAACACACTCAAACCTAATTAATTCCCTGTTCTCTTTCTTTCCTCCTGATTTCCAAAATTACGATCCTTAATGTTTATTTTCTTGTTTCCAAAATTATAAACCACAGACAAACGTACAAATCGGTTGCTTTCATTTTGGCTATAAACCTGCTTCACGCCATTTACCACAGAAGTAAAATCTTTTAAATAAGAAGTATTAAAAATGTCATTTGCAAGGAATGCGATTTGCAGATGTTTATTATACAAATCCTGCTTAAAACCAAAATCAAAACTCGACATATAACCTACTTCATACAAACCATTTTCAACAGGTGTACTGTAACTAAAATCAAGTTGCAGCTTTGTCGTTTTTCCTAAAATAAAAGTATTGTTAGTAGAAAAATCAATTTGCATACTGTTCGACGGCATTGCATTTATATTCTTATTAAATTCTGTTTTTGAACCTAAAAAGTATAATGCATTTTCGCTCTGCCACCATTCCGCCAAACTAGCAGAATAACTTTCTCCGATACCATAATTTAGACCTTTAAAATAATTCTCACGCGTTACAATCTGTGTGTTAGTTTCCGGAATTGAAGTAAAAATAACACCATAACCATTTGAAATTGCATTTACAAAAACACTCGTTCTGAAGGTTTCTTTATACGAATGCGCTAACTCAAAATTATCACTAAATGAAGGTTGCAAAAACGGATTTCCTTCAGAATAACTATTGCTGTTAATGTAAACTCTAAACGGATTCAATAAATCAAAACGAGGTCGGTTGATTCTTTTTCCATAATTAAAACTGAAACTATTGTTTTCATTTTTCTGGTAAGAAGTATAGAATGTTGGAAACAACTTCACATAATCATTTACCGTTTCCTGATTCAGCGTTGCCGAAAATCCGTTAGTTTTAGTACTTTCCAATCGCAACCCAACTTGCAGGCTCCACTTTTCATTAATTTTCTTGTCACCATTTACATAAACCGCCTGATTATTCTCCGTATATTTAAATCTATTCGATTGATTGGCATCTAATTGTGGAGTTCCGGTAATCATATCATAATACGAGATATCGCTTGTACTATTCGTAAAACTTACTTTCGCACCATACGATAAGTTTAGTGCCTGAAACGGATGTTCCATGTCGGCCTTAAAACTAAAATTATCAATATCCTGATTTGAAATGTTTCTTCCTGCCTGATTCACATCGACAAATACCATATTTGAAGTATAATTATTAGCAATAAAACTTCTGTCAAATTTTGAGTTGTAATCAAAGTAATCTATATCAAAAGACAATTTTCGTTTAAGAGAATCTAACCTCGTAATCAAATGCAGATTATAGGTTTGATTTCCAGACCCTTTATCGGTAAAACTATTATTTTTTGTAACATCTCTCAATTGATTTTGAGTAGTATACTTATCAATGCTGATATCCGATTTAAAATCAGGATTGTTTCTATCGTTTACTAATTGAAACCCCATTGTAGTGCGATCAGAAAAATCATAATCTACTGCCAGCTTTCCGGAAAAATTCTCGTCTTTTACCTTTGTTGTACTGGTCATTTTTGAAAGTCCGTCCGGAAAATGCATCTCTAAAATTTCCTCAGAATTTTTGTAACCCGTTTTTCCGTTAACGCTTGCTGAAAATCGAAACTTATTTTTATTGTAGAAAAAGTTATTTCTCAAAGTATAAATTCCATATTTGTTTTGGTCGTAAGAAAGCGTCGTTGTATTTTTCCACGAATCACGAACACCTTTTTTCATGATAATATTAATAAGTCCGCCAAATCCATCAGCTTCGTATCTTGCAGGCGGATTGCTTATAATTTCTATATTTTTAATATCACTTGCAGATATTGATTTCAAAAAACTGTTTAGTTCTTCCCCCGTCAATTCAATCAAACGTCCGTCGATCATTACACGTGATGTTCCTTTTCCTAATATCGTAATCTCACTGTTTTTTACAACAACACCAGGCGCTGTATTGATGGCACTCAAAGCATCTCCGCCAACCGTGTTAACATTATTTTCGAGATTGTAAACCAGACGATCTGTTTTTCGTTCTATAGTATTTTTTTTGGTCTCAATAACAACCTCGCCTAGATTTGTAGTGTTTTCTTTTAGCAGTATTGTTCCTAAATCTAAATCTGATGTTAATTTAATTTCCTTTTCATAATCTGTAAATCCCAAAAGACTAATTCCAATTTTATAAGAACCGCTTTTTATATTGAGCTCAAAAGATCCATCTTGTTTGGTGGTTGTTCCATCAATAATTTTTCCTTCTGCATTTAAAAGAGAAACGTCAGCCCATTCTAATGGCATTGTTTCACCAGCTACTTTTCCTTTCAATTTTAATGTTGATTGTGCTAAACAAAATAATGGTAGTATTAAAAAAATAAGGAGGTTTGTTTTTTTCATGATTTCTAATTTTAACTTGTTCGATTAATTTGAAGCAAAGTTGCCTTAGAAATTTTCAGCATTCGACCGACAAAAAAAAGTCGAACCATTTTCTTCTATGAAAATGAGTTCGACTTTATTCGCTGTCAAGTACGACTTTTTACAAATCGCTTATTTTTAGATGTTTCGGTACGCTGTTGGCGTTAAATTCGTATATTTTTTGAAAGAAGTATTAAATGAAGATTTAGAATTAAAACCAACTTCATACAATATTTCCAAAACGGTCAACTGATTTTTGGACTGATCTTTTAAAATATGCATGGCTTTTTGAATGCGATATTCGTTTACAAAATCAAAAAAATGCTGATCCATCTGATGGTTAATCAAAATTGACAAATCCCGAACCGGAATATTAATCTGATTACTCAATTCCTGTATCGTAAGCGAAGGATCCAGAAAAGGTTCTTTCTCTTTCATATATTGCTTCAGCATTGCAATTTGATCTTTCACAAAATCATTCTGTTCCTTTGCTGATTCCGGTTTATCTTCTACTTCCGGTAAAATATCCTTAGTCAATTTCAGTTTAGAATTAACACCTCTAAAAAGTTCCGGATGATTTAATGCTTTCATTATAAACCAACACGTAATAAGCAACGCGATTGTACCCACCAATACATTTGCCCAAAGAAATACTTCTTTAAAATCAGTATAACGCAATAGATTTTTTAAGACCACTATCGAATGCGCCGTTAGAAAAACACATGTAATCTGAAAAAGCCATTTGTACGTTGCTGTACTTGGATTGGCGTAATTTTCTAAATAAATTACTTTGTATTTTTTCAGAATCAAAAATATACTCACGATATAAAATGCATATTGAAGTTCAACTAAAACATGAAAAAAAATAATTTCCGGTAACTGATTGAATGTTGTTCCGAAAATCTCTATCTCTGAATTAAGATAAACTCTTGGAATAAAAACTAAATTGAGAATTATAAAAGGAAGTAAATGCACTAAATGATTCCATTTTAATCTAAAATCATAATAGCAGACAGCGCGCACAAAAAGGTAAAACAAAGGCATTTCAAGCAAACACATTGTAGATCTGAAAATCTCTAAATTCAGCTCCGTAAGCGTGTTAGGATTTATGAAAAAGCCACTAAGATCAACAGCAGAGAAAATGAAAAACCAGGCAAATAAGCGATTAGCCAATTTATTTTCGGTTTTAACCGTTAATAAAAAAAACGCAAGCAGTAAAGAAACAAAAACCGAGATTCGACCAATCCCTACCAATACATCTAATTTATCCATTCCTTAATTTTATTATTCAACAAATATAATATTTTAGTTCATTCAGCAAGGTTTCAAATAGATGCAGAGGAAATAAAACCTATCAAAAAAGTTTAAAAACAGCAATGACTTTGTTCGGCAATTTTTCATCATTTGCGATAAAAAAGAGTATTTTTGAAGGATAACTATTTCTTCAAAAAATGAGCTTTACAAAAACAACCGAGCAAGCATCAAAATACGAACATTTAGAAAAAATGTCGGTTCAGGAATTGCTGACCAATATTAATAACGAAGACAAAACAGTGCCAAATGCTGTCGAAAAAGCGTTACCTCAAATCGAAGCGCTGGTACAACAAACCGTTGCCAGCTTAAAATTAGGCGGACGCATATTTTACATCGGAGCCGGAACGTCGGGAAGATTAGGTGTTGTAGATGCTTCTGAATGCCCTCCTACTTTTGGAGTTCCTTTTGATCTAGTAAACGGAATCATTGCAGGCGGTGATACTGCCATTCGTCGTGCCGTAGAAAATGCTGAGGACAACGCAACACAAGCCTGGATCGATTTGCAGGCGCACAACATCAATCAAAATGATATTGTTATTGGAATCGCTGCTTCGGGCACAACGCCTTACGTTATTGGCGGTTTAGAAACTTGTAATGCCAATAATATTGCAACTGGATGCATTACCTGCAATGCAGGAAGTCCGCTGGCACTAACAGCAAAATTTCCTGTAGAAGTTGTGGTTGGACCTGAATTTGTTACCGGAAGCTCTAGAATGAAAGCCGGAACAGCACAAAAACTGGTTCTAAATATGATTTCGACTGCGGCTATGATTCAGCTTGGAAAAGTAAAAGGAAACAAAATGGTCGACATGCAGCTAAGCAATGTCAAATTAGTCGATCGAGGTGTAAAAATGATTATGGAAGAAATTCCGGTATCGTATGAAGAAGCCTCTGAATTATTAAAAAAATACGGCAGCGTGAGAAATGCTGTTGACAATTATAAAAAATAAATGGCAACAAATAAAGAATTATTGGGAAGAGGAGTTAAATACTTGGCTGGTGCTTTACCGCTGATGTTTCTTGGTCCAACTTTAATCTACAATGCTTTCATGAACCAGCACACCAACTGGCATTATCTGGTTCTGGGAATTGGAATTGTGGCCTGTATTGCCTCAGTAGTGATAGCCTTTCTAGGCCTTAAAATCATCATGAAAGGTATATTTAACGACTAATTTTTTTTGGTTGTTAGTTGATGGTTTGTTGTTTTTAGTTCATTTATTAGTTAGTTAATTAGTCAGAAATTCCTAAATTCTTAAATCTTTCAATTATTAAATCATTTAATTTTCCAATCTAAACTCTAAAATCTAAAATCCTAAAATGGAAAGCCTCATTCACATTCAAAAAACATTTGAGAAAGTTGTTTACATCGACAAGAAAATAAACAATCGTGAGTTTGAAGATTGCGTGTTTAAAAACTGTGATTTTTCGAACAGCAATTTTGGGTACAATACTTTTTTAGATTGCGAATTTATTGATTGCAATTTGTCCATGACGAGTTTGTTTGGTACAAGCTTAAAGAATGTTACGTTTAAAAACTGCAAACTTTTAGGAATCGCTTTTAATGAATGTGATGATTTTTTGTTTCAGGTTTATTTTGAAGAAAGCACTTTGGATTATGCTATTTTTTCGAATAAAAAAATGCCCAAAACCAAGTTTATCAATTGTTCCGTAAGAGAAGTTACTTTTATTGGTGTAAACTTAACGAGTTCTGTTTTTGATAATTGTAATCTGGAAGGTGCTATTTTTAACGATACGCAACTGGCAGCTGTTAACTTTAAAACGGCATATAATTATAAAATCGATCCAGAATTTAATCCGATGAGGAAAGCACAATTTTCGACACAGGGAATCGAAGGTCTTTTAGACAAATATGACATTAAAATTGTATAATTATGAGTGCTGATACTTCTTACTTAGAAAGCGTTAAAAAACAATTTTTATACTATAAAGCTTTAGGCGAAAAAGCGATTGAGCAAATACAGCCGGAACAGCTTTTTGTTACGGTAAATGAAGATACGAATAGCATTGCTACGATAATCAAACACATTAGCGGGAATATGCTTTCGAGATGGACTGATTTTCTGACTGCTGATGGTGAGAAAGATTGGCGCAATCGCGATGCTGAATTCGAAAATGACCTGCAATCGAAAGAAGAGGTACTGGAAATCTGGAACAAAGGATGGAATTGCCTGTTTGATGCTTTAAACAGTTTGCAGCCGAATCAACTTTCGGACATTATTTATATTCGTAATGAGGGACACACGGTGATTGAAGCAATAAACCGTCAGTTGGCACATTATCCGTATCATATAGGTCAGATTGTGTTTTATGCCAAACAATTAAAAAACAGCGAATGGAACAGCTTATCGATTCCACGCAATAAATCAGGAAATTACAACGCTGAAAAATTTGCTAAAGAAAAAGAAATCAAGAACTTTACTGATGACGAATTAAAAAGATTATCGGATAAAAAATAAGCTTTTGAAAACAACTTGTTCTGCTTACGATCTCTTTATTCTTGATTACGTTTCTAGCCCTGATGGGAGGGAAAATCCTTTTGTGCCGGGGTTCGGCACAAAAGATTGGAAGGAACAGCAGGAACAGCTCCTAATAATAACTTAAATTAAAAATGAAAAAAATTACATTCTTACTACCGCTACTTACCTTATTTTCTTGTTACGATGCAGAACACAACTGCAAAGATTTTAAAACCGGAAAATTTAAATTTGAATTTGAAGTAGACGGCGTAAAAAAAACAACGCTGTTTGAACGTAAAGATGGCATTGAAATCGAAACTTTTGAAGGAAAAACAGATACGTCTTTAGTGCGTTGGGTAAGTGATTGCGAGTATGTTTTGCAGAAAAAACATCCAAAAAACATGGCTGAAGAAAAAGCAATCAGCATGAAGATTTTAACGACAACGAAGGATTCGTATGTTTTTGAATTTGGACTGGTTGGTTCTGAAGAAAAGCAACGCGGAAAGGTTATTAAATTAGATTAAATTCGTACCTTAAATAATTACTAAATTGTTATAAACATGGAAATATTTTTGAATCCTGACGCATGGATTGCTTTATTGACTTTGACTTTTTTGGAAATTATTTTAGGAATTGACAACATTATTTTTATATCAATTGTAACTGGTAAATTACCCGAAGAAGACAGAAAAAAAGCGACAAGAATTGGTTTATTTCTTGCCATGTTCATGCGTATCGCTCTGTTAATGGGAATTTCTTATCTCATTGCCATGAAGGCTACCGTTTTTAGCATTCATTGGGGCTGGTTTGAAGGCGAATTTACAGGACAGGCTATAATTTTATTCTTAGGAGGATTATTTTTAATTTATAAAAGTACCAAAGAGATTAGTGAAAAAGTAGATCATAAAGGCGATGAAGAAAAAACAATTGGTTCTGTCGCTAAAAAATCATTTTCGAATGTCATTATTCAGATTTTATTAATTGACCTCATATTTTCTGTAGATTCTATTTTAACTGCTGTTGGAATGACAAATGGTGTCGAAGGTGCGCTAACTATTATGATTACTGCCGTAATAATTTCGGTTATGGTTATGATGCTGTTTGCTGTGCCGGTTGGAAATTTTGTTAACAAAAATCCTTCTATTCAGATATTAGGTCTTGCCTTTTTAATTTTAATCGGATTCATGCTAATTACGGAGAGTATGCACTTATCAAACGCAGCTCTTGCTGGTGAACATATTGGTGCTGTTCCAAAAGGTTACTTGTATTTTGCCATTACATTTTCATTGGCAGTCGAATTTATCAATATGCGAATGCGCAAAAAGCAGTCCTAAAATTACTAAAGTTCCAGTTTTTGGAACTTTTTTTGAACCCAAATCCTACGCATGAAAAATACCATTTCACATCGAGTTGCCGATTTTTTAAAAAACTTTCCGCCTTTTAATTTTCTTCATCCTAAAGATCTTGAAAAACTGTCTGAGCAAATTTCTATTTTGTACAAAGACAAGGATGCTGTAGTTTTTACAGAAAATGAAAAGACACACGACTCTTTTTATGTGGTGCATAAAGGAGCGATTGCTCTTAAAAAAAATCAGAAGAATGATACTTTAGACATGTGCGATGAAGGTGATATTTTTGGTTTGAGACCGCTTTTGGCTCAGGAAAATTATATCATGGAGGCGAGAGCGCATGAGGAAAGCATTTTGTACGCTATTCCGATTGCTGTTTTTAAACCTTATGCTTTAGAAAACAGAAACATAGGTAACTTTTTGATCGAAAGTTACGCTTCGAATACGCGCAATCCGTATTCTGATATTCATAAAGATAAGTTGTATGGCGATGATATTCATGATCCGCTGCAATCGAACAGCCATTCGCTGGACTTGCAGCCTATCAAATATTCAAAAAAAATTGTAACGTGCAGCCCGTCGACTACTGCGCGGGATATTGCAAAGTTAATGACCAAGAAAAAAGTTGGAGCAGTTTTAATCGTCGACGAAATGCTTCCGATTGGGATTATTACGGATAAAGATTTGCGAAACAAAATTGTAACGGGAGATTTTCCGATACTTACCACGGCAGAAACTATTATGACGAAACCTGTGATTACGTATCCTAAAAAAATGACGGTTACAGAGGCGCAAATGGCAATGATGAAAAGCAACATTAGCTATTTATGTCTTACCAAAGATGGCACAAAGAATACTAAAGCTGTCGGGATTTTATCGAAACATGATGTCATGGTGGCTTTAGGGAATAATCCTGCTGTTTTGATCAAAGCCTTGAAAAGAGCTAAAAAAGTTAAGGATATAAAACCGATTCGGGCGAGAATCATGCAATTACTGCAAGGTTATCTGGACCAGAATATCCCAATGACTTTGATTTCTAAAATCATAACGGAGCTAAATGAAGCTTGCACGACGCGTGTAATCGAAATGTCATTGGATAAAATGAGTAGTCCGCCTCCTGTAAAGTTTGCGTGGCTGGCTCTTGGTAGTCAAGGACGAAGCGAACAAATGTTGCACACAGATCAGGATAATGCGATTGTTTACGAAAATGTAACGGACGTTTTTAGAGAAGAAACAAAAATATATTTTCAGAAATTTGCTTCTTTAGTAAATAAGGGACTTTTTGAAATTGGCTATGATTATTGTCCTGCTGAAATGATGGCTTCGAACCCAAAATGGTGTTTAAGCCTTAATGAATGGAAAGAGCAGGTTCATTATTGGATCACGAATCCGGGTAAAAATGAAGTTTTATTGTCTTTTATCTTTTTTGATTATAATTTAACGTACGGTGATTCTGAAATCGTGAATCAACTTTCTGATTCTATTTTTGAAAGTATAAAAGCAAATCCTATTTTTTACGTTCATTTGGTAAGTGGTGCATTGCAAAGTCCATCGCCAACAGGTTTCTTCAGGCAGTTTCTGGTGGAGCAAGATGGCGCCAATAAGGATAATTTTGATATTAAAAGAAGGGCTTTAATGCCTTTAACAGATGCTGCACGTGTTTTGATTTTGTCACATTCTGTAAAATCGATTAGCAATACGGCTGAACGATTTGAAAAGCTTGCCGAATTAGAACCTAATAATAGAGAATTGTATTTATCATGTTCCTACTCTTTTAAAGCTTTATTGAAATTCAGAACCAAACAAGGTCTTTTACACAATGATTCGGGACAATTTATTGCCTTGGAAAGTTTGTCTAAAATGGAAAAGATTAAGTTAAAGAGAACGTTTAAAACAATTAAGGAACTTCAGGAATTAATTAGTGTCCGATTTAATATTGCTAACGTCGTATAAGCCATGAGTATATTTAGTTTTTGGAAGAAGGAAGAAGATCTCTTTGATGAAAATATTACCATCGAAGAAACCCGGTTTGTAGTTTTAGACACTGAAACCACAGGTTTTGACTATGATAATGATCGTATTTTGTGTATTGGAGCGCTGGTTTTACAAAACAGCGTAATTTCAGTCCAGAACAGTTTTGAGGTTTACCTGCAACAAGATCACTATGATAAATCGACCGCTCAGATTCATGGTATCTTGAAGGATTTTATCATCAAACGTCCGAGTGAATTAGAAGCGCTGCAACAATTTCTGGATTTTGTAGGCGATTCGGTTATTATTGCGCATCATACTATTTTTGATGTTACGATGATTAATAAAGCTCTGGAAAGAAACAATTTGCCTCAGCTAACTAATCCAAGATTAGATACTGCTCATTTGTATAAAAAAACACTCATAAAATCGCATTTATTTGAACGCAAAGACCATTACACTTTAGATGATCTTGCTGATAAATTTGATATTTCTAAAAAAGACCGTCATACTGCTTTAGGCGATGCTTACATTACGGCAATTGCCTTTTTGAAAATTGTAAAAAAACTGAAAGACAAAAAGGAAATCAATTTGAATCAGTTGTTTAAATAAGAAAACCTGAGGCTAGTAAATATTGAAATACCTAGAATATAAAATGAATCATTCCTATGGAACTCTAATAACTATCGAAACATCATATCAACGGATTAAAATCCGTCGCTACAAAATATAGCGTTCCTCCGGAACTCTAATCTATTTTAAAAAAATAGCTCCAATTGGAGCTATTTTTTTATTCTAAAACTAAACCTATCTGACCATCGTCATCTAGTTCTGTTTCTACAGATTCGTCTGTATCACTTACTGTTCTTTCGGGAACTTCTTCTACCGGTTCTTCATACGGAAGCGGCTCGAGCAGGTTCACTTGTTTTATTTTATCTGTCGTTAGCTGATTTCCTAATGCTTTAAAACCTTTTATGGCAATAAAATCTTCTACATCGATGTGTAAGTCTTCTTTTTGAACTCCTTTTACTTTTGGAAAAATCAACTGCGCAACCGGACGGTAATCTGTTGATACAATTTCTAATTGTGAATTTGGATGTTCAGTAATAAAACTTTCTTCTTTGTTTTCAAAATCAACCAGGAAGCGTTTCAAATAATAACGTTCTTTTTCTCCATCGTAATAAATGGCTGAAATAGGTTTTTTAGGATTCCATTTTTCCAGAACAATCATATCCTCATCAAAATGAGTTGACAATTCCGGAATAATCACTTTTAATTTTCCTGTCTGATTAATGATCAAAATTTTGTCACTCGGTTTAAATTCACCCAGTAACTCTCCTCTTGCATCTACGTTTAGACGTTTTACGGTATCATCAAACCAAACTTTTCTTGGTAATAATGTAGAAATTCCTTTTTCTTTCAGTTCGATTTTCTTGATTGGATATTTGGTTACCAAATTTCCTTTTGAGCCTCGCCCTTTTATCGCTAAATTGGCAAAATCGATATCGAATTTCAATTTCTTAATCGTTCCGATCTGACGTAATAAAATCGTGATTACTTCTGCTTCTCCATTTGGATTATGCGAAAAATAAACTACCTGAGAACCTGCCGTTTCATTGGTTAAATCATACGGTTTATCTCGGGTTACACCTGATACATTGAAACGTTTAATGTACGAAGGTCCTGATTTTCCGTCACGGTAAATCATGTTGTAAATCGTTCGTTTATCGCTTTTATCAAAAATAGCAATGTGAATGATGTCTTTACCGATAAATGTCTTGGCATCTACTTTGGTAATCATCATTTTACCATTTCGTAAAAATACAATCACATCATCAATATCAGAACAATCGGTAACGTATTCGTCTTTCTTTAAGCTGGTTCCTACGAAACCTTCTTCTCTGTTTACGTATAGTTTTGTGTTTCTCAACACTACTTTTGTTGCTTCAACATTATCAAAAACACGAAGTTCTGTCTGACGCTCACGACCTTTTCCGTATTTCTCTTTTAATTTGGTAAAATACGCAATGGCAAAGTCTGTCAGGTTAGCCAGATTGTGCTCTACCTCTTTCATTTCGTCTTCTAACTTGGAGATAAAATCATCTGCCTTGTCTGAATCGAAACGTGTGATACGAATCATTGGAATCTGCGTTAAACGCTGTAAATCTTCGTCATTAATATCTCTGACAAATGATTTTTTGAAAGGCTCAAAACGATCGTATAAATATTTATACAATGATTCTCTATCTGAATATAATTTGAAATCAATGTACATTTCTTCACGAATGAAGATTTTTTCTAAAGTAGAAAAATGCCATTTATTTTTTAATTCTTCTAATTGAATTTCTAATTCCTGACGCAGTAAATCAACAGTTCTGTGTGTTGAAATTTTCAACATTTCTGAAACTCCGATAAACAATGGTTTGTTGTCTTCGATAACGCAACCCAGAGGCGCAACGGATGTTTCGCATGCAGTAAAAGCAAACAAAGCATCGATTGTTTTATCCGGTGAAACGCCCGGGAAAAGATGAATTAAAATCTCAACATCAGCAGCAGTATTGTCTTCGATTTTTTTGATTTTGATTTTACCTTTGTCATTGGCTTTCAAAATACTGTCAATCAAAGTTGTGGTATTGGTAGAAAATGGAATTTGCGTAATTACCAATGTGTTCTTGTCTAATTGTGCAATTTTAGCACGCACACGAACACGTCCGCCTCTTAATCCATCATTATAATTAGACACATCGGCAATACCTTGTGTCATAAAATCTGGATATAAGGTAAATGCTTTTCCTTTTAAAATTTTGATCGACGCATCGATTAACTCATTGAAGTTATGCGGTAATACTTTCGTAGAAAGACCTACTGCGATTCCTTCTGCTCCTTGCGCTAAAAGCAACGGAAACTTTACCGGAAGGTTATTCGGTTCTGCACGACGACCATCGTACGAAACGCCCCAATCTGTAATTTTTGGAGAATATAAAACTTCTAAAGCAAATTTAGATAAACGTGCCTCAATATAACGAGAAGCCGCAGCTCCATCGCCTGTTAGGATATTTCCCCAGTTTCCCTGGCAATCTATCAATAAATCTTTTTGACCAATTTGCACCATAGCATCACCAATACTCGCATCTCCGTGTGGGTGATACTGCATGGTGTGTCCTACAACATTGGCAACTTTATTATAACGACCATCATCTAACTCTTTTAAAGAGTGCATAATACGACGCTGAACTGGCTTAAATCCGTCTTCAATAGCGGGAACGGCACGTTCTAAGATTACATACGAAGCGTAATCTAAGAACCAGTCTTTGTACATTCCGGTTACTTTGGTAATAACGTCTTCGCCTTCTTCCTCGATATTTTCGTAAAAATGCTGTCCTTCAAAATTTCTGGCACTTACTTCGATAATTTCTTCACCATCATCACCATCCTGATTTTCATCAAATTGGTTTTCGTCCTGGTTATTTTCGTCGTCGTTTGGAATGATGTTATCGTCTTCTTCGTCTTTCATTTAATTATATTCGAAATTATAATTTTTACTTTATTTGTTTGCGATGCGTTTTTTTAAACTTCAACGCTTGGTAAATCGGTTTTATATTTCAAAAACCCCAGTCAGTGACTGGGGTTTTTAATTTCTAAACCTCTGCCTCAACCGCGTCCAGTTCTACTTTCAAATTCTTGATAATGAACTCTTGTCTGTCCGGCGTATTTTTCCCCATGTAGAAAGATAACAATTGCTCGATTGAAGTGTTTTTGTCCATCATAATTGGGTCTAATCGAATGGTTTCTCCAATGAAGTTTTTGAACTCATCCGGTGAAATCTCTCCCAAACCTTTAAATCGCGTGATCTCTGGTTTTGGTTTTAATTTTTCGATCGCATCTTTTCTTTCTTCTTCTGAGTAACAATAAATCGTTTCTTTTTTATTTCTAACCCTGAAAAGTGGTGTTTGTAAAATATACAAATGTCCTTCTTTGATTAACTCAGGAAAGAATTGCAGAAAGAATGTTATCAATAACAAACGAATGTGCATTCCGTCGACATCGGCATCGGTTGCGATTACGATGTTGTTGTAACGCAATTTTTCTAAACCATCTTCAATATCTAAAGCGGCTTGCAGTAAATTGAATTCTTCGTTTTCGTATACAATTTTCTTGGTCATTCCGTACGAGTTTAGTGGCTTACCACGTAAACTGAAAACGGCTTGTGTATTTACATCACGAGACTTGGTAATCGATCCGGAAGCCGAATCTCCCTCGGTAATAAAAAGGGTACTTTCTAAGTTTCTCGGGTTTTTTGTATCTGGAAGGTGTGCACGACAATCTCTTAATTTTTTATTATGAAGGTTGGCTTTTTTAGCACGATCTGTTGCCAATTTTCTAATTCCTGATAATTCTTTTCGCTCACGTTCTGCCTGCAGAATTTTGCGCAATAAAGCCTCAGCTGTTGGAGGGTTTTTATGCAGGTAATTGTCTAATTTGGTTTTGATAAAGTCGTTTACAAACGTACGAACAGATACTGGTGGTGTTCCATCATCAGAACCCATATCGGTAGAACCTAATTTGGTTTTAGTCTGAGACTCAAAAACCGGCTCCATTACTTTTATACTAATCGCACTTACAATCGATTTACGAACATCTGAGGCTTCAAAGTTTTTATTGTAAAACTCACGAATGGTTTTTACAATTGCTTCTCTGTAAGCTGCTAAGTGCGTTCCTCCTTGTGTCGTGTTTTGTCCGTTGACAAAAGAATGGTATTCTTCGCTGTATTGTGTTTTACTGTGTGTTAAAGCGATTTCAATATCATGATCTTTTAAGTGGATAATTGGGTATTCTAAATCATCTTCGTTGATTGTTTCTACTAACAAGTCACGAAGTCCGTTTTCTGAATAATATTTTTCGCCATTAAAGATAATCGTCAAACCATTGTTTAAGTAACAATAGTTCTTAACCATTTTAATTACGTATTCTAAACGGAATTTATAGTTTTTAAAGATCGATTCATCCGGCGTAAAAGTTACTTTGGTTCCTTTTCGCTTCGTTGTATCAATGATGTCTTCTTCTAAAACTAAATTTCCTGCTGAGAACTCTGCTCCTTTTTGTTTGTCATCACGAACCGATTCTACACGGAAATAATTGGACAAGGCATTTACTGCTTTCGTTCCGACACCATTCAAACCTACCGATTTCTGGAAAGCTTTTGAATCGTACTTACCTCCGGTATTCATTTTCGAAACTACATCTACTACTTTTCCTAGCGGAATTCCACGTCCGTAATCACGAACTGAAACCGTTTTATCTTTTATCGTTACTTCGATCGTTTTTCCTGAGCCCATTACAAACTCATCGATACAGTTGTCTAAAACCTCTTTTAATAGAATATAAATACCATCATCCGGCGAAGAACCATCTCCTAATTTCCCGATATACATTCCGGGACGCATACGAATATGTTCTTTCCAATCGAGTGATCGAATGTTGTCTTCGGTATATTGATTTTGCTCTGCCATAAAATGAATTGGATTTTTGGCTAATGTACCATTTATCGGTAAAAAATGAAAGCGTATTTTTCCTTTTGTTACGATTAATAACAGGTTTGAATTCTATTTAAATTGATTTTAAAAAAATAGGGGTGTTAAAACTATTAAAAAGATGGTTTGTATCAAAAACTTACGATTTGATTCCGAGTACTTGTTTGGCTAAAGCAATCATTTCGGGAGTTCCCGTATTTTTATTTTTTTCGTCTGAAAGTTTTACAACGCCTTGCCAGTGTACATTATCGGGTTTGGTATGTGTTAGTTTTATAACCATATTCATAGCGGGCAAACCTACATCATTTGTAAAATTTGTTCCAATTCCAAATGACATTTTAATTTTGTCTTTACAAAAGTCAGATATGAGTTTTACTTTCTCAAAATTGAGTGAATCTGAAAAAACAATGGCTTTGGATTTTGGGTCGATTCCCATTTTGTTGTAGTGTGCCATTACCTTTTGTGCAAACTCAATTGGGTCTCCGCTATCATGTCGGACACCATCGAATAGCTTGGAGTATTTTTTATCGAATTGATTGAAAAATATTTCGGTTGTATAGGTATCGGTTAAGGCAATTCCGAGATCACCGCCGTATACTTTTGTCCAATTTTCAAGACTGATTAAATTAGCCATTTTAAAACCGTATTGTCCGGCATGAAACATAAACCATTCGTGTGCATGTGTACCTAAAGGACGCTTGTTATTGAGCATCGCAAAATGAACATTGCTGGTTCCTATAAAACTTTGAGAACCGTATTTGGTTAATGTTTCGTTTATTAAAGCATGTACATCGTAGGAATGGCGACGTCGCGTTCCAAATTCTAAGATCGAAACACCCAGCGTATTGTAATTATCAATTTTTGTCTTGGTAACTGATTTTATGGCATCGTCGTTGAGGCGAATCAAATGATTTGCTTTATAAAACAGTTCAGATATTAACGCCATTAAAGGTACTTCCCATAAAATAGTGCGGTACCAAAATCCTTCAATGACGACCTTAATTTCTGATCCTTCCTGCTCAATATGAACTTCGGACGGATTATAACTATATCCCTGTAAAAAGTCTAAATAGGTGTTATCTAGATACGGACAAAAATGCGACAAATAACTTTTTTCTTCTTTTGTCAGCCGCAAATCTGCCATGGCATCTACTGATTTTCTTAGCAATTCTGCAAAGCCTTCCGGAAAAACATGCTTACCGCGATTGATAAAGGCATAGCGCACTTTTGCCTTTGGATAAAGTTTTATCACAGCATGCTGCATTGTAAATTTATAGAAATCATTATCTAAAATTGACTTGAGAAAAGTTGCTTCCATAAGATAATTCCTTTTTAATTTTAAAATTTAAAAAATGAGGAACAGCTAAGATACGCCAATTCAATAAAAGAAGAAAATGATATGAATGTCTTTACAATAATTTTCTTATGCTGTACTTATTTCATTACTACTTTAAATGAAGCAATACTGGACGTATCTAAAAAGAAAGTAATATAATTTCCAATAGTATTATCGATCACGATTTGAAATTCCAAACCTCCTTTGCGTTCTTTTCCATTCTGAACTCTCACAGGCTGATTCTTTTTATTCAAATAGTAAAACTGATCTGTTTTTGAAATATTCTTGAACTCAAAAGTTACTTTGTCTCCGTTTTTAACTTCGATTATACCTGACTTTGGTGCTTTTATTTTGTTGTCGCCTTCAATGGTTTTATTGTAAATTAAAGGACCGTTTAAAAAATCGTCTTTACTTATTTTTGAATTCAGAAAAGTCCCCGAATCAGGATAATGTTTTGCGAAAAAGTAATCCGGATCTGCATCAAAATAAATAGGTGCAAAATCAATTACCATGCGTCCTTTGTTGCCATCGTAATAACCCTGACCCCATGTAACATCGATTAATCGCCATTTACCATCAAAATAAACGATATTCCAGGCGTGATCTGAGCCTAATTTTTCTCGACCAATATCGCTCAATCTGGTTTTAGAATCACCTTTTACGACTTCACATTTTAATCCGACTTTTGTTGCTAAATTTTGGTACAAAAGAGAGAATCCTTCACAAACTGCTTTTTGAGATTTAAATGCTTTTTGAATTATTTTATCGTCTAATTGCTGTAATTTTTTCTGTTTTTCGGCTTCGTTGCTATAACTGAAACCTTGTGATTTGGGCGGATTTAAAAATGACGCATAATCGTATTTTAGATTGAAAGCAATCCAGGTAAAAATGGCTCTTGCTTTATCAATATCATCTTTAAAATCTTTGTTGATTCTTTCGGCTAAATCGTCTGTAGTGCTAAAACTTTTGGGATATTTTTGCACCAGCTTGTCGACAGCATCGTATTTTTGAGAATAAGAGGAATGTAAAAAAATAACACTCAATAGTAGGAATATGAAAGTAATTTTTCTGTTAATCATGGTATTTAGAAACTAGTTTTTATAAGTTGTTTTAATTCCTTTTCTAATGTTTCATCTGAAATCTGATTTTTTTCTATATCAAAATTTGCGTTGAAACTTGGTAATGAAAATGAAGCTTTGATTTCGCCTCCATAACGCGGGAAAAGATTTTTGGAGATTTCTAAAACAGAGCTTCCTCCTCTTCCTCCAGGCGATGTTGCCAATAATAGCATTGGTTTGTGCTGAAAAACGTCTTTCTCTATTCGGGAACTCCAATCGAAAACATTTTTGAATGCTACAGAATAATTTCCGTTGTTTTCTGCCATTGAAATGACTAAAATATCGGCTTCTGCGATTTTGGCTAAAAATGCTTTTGCCAGTTCATGCTGTCCAACTTCTTTTTCAACGTCAACGCTAAATAACGGCATTGCAAAATTGTTCAGATCTAAAACTTCAACTGTGGCATTTTCAAATAAACCTGCTGCATAGGTTGCAAAACGTTTATTGATAGAATGCTGGCTGTTACTTCCACCAAAAGCTATGATTTTCATATTTGTTCTTTTTTTTCTTGTTCTTTTGTTTTTGGAACATCGATTTCAAAAATTTCTTTTTGTATCTCGACTGAGTATTCATTTGGATAAATTTTACCTCCGTAAGCTATTGCATATACTTTGGTAAATTCTGCCCCAAAGTACAGAATAATTGCTGAATAATAGACCCAAACTAAAATAATTATTACAGAACCTGCCGCACCGTAAACAGATGCTACTGTTGAGCTTCCTAAATAAAATCCGATGGCAAATTTACCGATCATAAACAACACTGCTGTAACGCCTGATCCAATAAAGGCATCTTTCCATTTTATTTTTCCGTCCGGTAATGTTCTGAAAATTATCGCAAATAAAAGTGTTATACTGGCTAATACTATAACGCTGTTTACGACATAAAATAAATAAACGGTGCTTTCCGGAAAATATAATTTTAGTCGTGAACTTACTAAGTCCAGGGTTGTATTGACAAAAAGGCTGACAAGCATTAAAAAACCAACTGAAGCAATCATTGAAAATGACATTAATCGATTCTGTATAAACTTCTTAACTCCTTTGTCAGGCTTAGCACGTAATCCCCAGATAAAATTGATTGAACTCTGAATCTCTGCAAAAACTCCTGATGCTCCAATTAGCAGCATCACGATTCCGAATACGGTTGCAAAAACATTACTTCCTGAAAGCTGTACATTTTTTATTGCTTCCTGAATCTGACTTGCGGGACCATCGCCTACTAAACCATTTATTTGTCCGTACAATTGTCCTGCTACTGCTTCTTCACCAAAAAAGAAACCACATATTGTTATGATAATGATCAATAAAGGCGGCAATGCAAATATGGTATAATACGATAGTGCTGCACTTAACTTAATGGCATTGTCCTCATTGAATTCTAAAAAAGTATTCTTGAGCAGAAACCATATTTTGGAGAGTATATTTTTGATTTTCATTTGCTGTTTTTTTTTGATATTCTCTCAAATTTACGCAATAATCAAAAATTTCTATTTCTCTCTTTTCAGATCAATTTTACATTTTTACCATGTTTTGTTGGTACTTAGTACTTAGTTTTTAGTACCTAGTTCTTAGTTCTTAGT